>JAKLGV010000021.1 GCA_022710585.1 Deltaproteobacteria bacterium
CCTCTCCGAATTTGAGGTAGCGCGGTGATTTAAACGCGGACGGATGGGCGAAAAAAGGGATATTCTTTTTGCCGATCATGGCCGCGAGTTTTTCCATGCCGCCCGTGTGATCGCTGTGTCCGTGGGATAAGGCCGCGGCTTCCACGTCTGTCATATCAACGCCCAGGGTTGCCGCATTCTGCGCCGCGCCGTTTTCGGAAAATCCGAAATCGAAAAGCAGCGTATGCGTTTTTCCATCCGTGGTGGTTCTTACGAGCGCCGAAAAACCGTGTTCCGCCAGAACAGAGGCGGCGATTTCGCCGTCTTTGAGTGGTGTGGCGCGCATGACGACGGCATTGCTGTCCAGTGCCGTGATATCAATGTAGTTATCCTGTAACGTTAAAATCTCAACCTTATCGACTGGTTTTAAAACAGCTTTTGTCATGGCGCCCATCCTCCTTTTGGATTTAGTGGTCGCAGATGTTTTCTCCCGTCTGCAACGTTCCCGCAAAATATTCGGTAATCAATTTTTCCGGAGACTCCGCGGGAGCGCCGACAACCACCTGAATGCCCTGCTCGGCGAATAATTGCTGAGCACGCTGCCCCATGCCGCCCGCGATAATCATCGTTGCGCCGCGTTCGGCGAGCCAGGGAGGCAGGAGCCCCGGCTGATGGGGTGGCGCGGGGATGTCTTCCCGCATAATGATTTTTTTTGTCTGGTCATCGACTTCGATAATCGCAAAACCGGCGCAGTGTCCGAAATGCGCGGTCAGTTTCCCTTCTGCTAACGGTATGGCTATTTTCATGATTTCCTCTCCTTATGAATTCAAAATTTTTGTTTTATTAAGATCATCAGTGATCCGGTTAATAATATCCTGCATCACTTTCCCGGTGGCGGTCTTGGAAAAATGGTACACAAACACTTTGCCGGTGTCCCCGGACTGGGCGATGGCCGGGTCCATCGGAATCGCGCCCAGATAGGGCACATTCATGTCCGTCGCGATTTTCTTTCCACCGCCTGAGGGCAGAATCTGGGTGATTTCTCCGCATTTCGGACAGGCAAATCCGCTCATGTTTTCGACGACACCCAGCACCGGCACATCAAGGCGCTTGCAGAAACTGATGGATTTGCGAACATCGACAGCCGCCACTTTCTGCGGCGTGGTAACAATAATTGCGCCGTCCAGCGGTTGAATCAACTGACACAAAGATAACGGTTCGTCACCCGTGCCCGGAGGAGCATCAACAACTAGATAATCCAGGTCGCCCCAATGCACATCAGTCAGGAACTGTTTGATGACGCCCATCTTCATCGGACCGCGCCAGATAACCGCGTCGTCTGGATTTTGCAGTAAAAACCCCAGAGAAATGACTTTCAATCCACCGAGTTCAACCGGGAAAAGTCCGTCCGGACCGCCTTTCAGGGTCTCATTTTCCAAGCCCAGCATGGTGGGCACGCTGGGGCCGTGAATATCGACATCCAGTAAACCGACCCGCAGGCCATTCAGCCCAAGCGCGGTGGCCAGATTAACGGCTACAGTGCTTTTGCCGACGCCACCCTTGCCGGAAAGAACGACGATTTTCTTCTGAATGCGGCATAGCGTCGCCTGCAACTTGCGGCGATCAGCGTATTCCTCAGGAGTTTCCTCCTTTTTCTTCGTTTTAGCCGCGCAGCTGGAATCGCCGCACGTATCACAAGTTTTTTTCTCTTCCACTACTTCATCCTCCTTTTGACTTTTCTTTTAAAATGTAATCTTCACAAGCCGCTTTCAACGTATTGGTTGCCAGAAGAGCGCAATGTTCATGATCCTCGGGAAGCCCGTCCAGAGCATTGAGGACATCCTGCTGGCTGATTTCTCTTGCCCCTGCAATAGTCCTGCCTTTAGCCATACAGGTTGTCATCGAGCCGCAGGCTTTCGAAGGATCGCAACCATCCGTGATAAAAGAGACTTTCCGGATTTTGTCTTCTTCGATCAGAATCCAGAACTCCATCGTATCACCGCAGGGACCTGTAATTTTGGCGTGACCGCTAAAAGAGTCCATTGGTCCCATATGATGAGGCGCGTCGGCATGTTTTTTTGCCGTCGCATAAACTTCTTCAAGATTCACTAACTCACTCATGATGAATCCTATTCCTCCCTAATATTTAGATTTTTCCAAAGTTGCCGAATGTCTTCGGCACTTGGCGTTTCTATTTCCACCACGGCTTTTTGCTGAATCTGGGCTTTCGTTGCGGCGCTATCGTATCGGATGCGCCCCGCAATTTTCGCACCCAGTTTGACAGCTCTTTCTTCGATGCGTACGGTCATGTCGGGATTGATATCCCATTTGTTGACGCAGACAGCCGCGGGAATTTGAAAATGACGGGTGAGGCCCAGCACCCGTTCCAGATCATGCTCTCCCGAAACCGTCGGTTCGGTAACAACCAGAACCTGCGAGGCGCCTGTCACCGAGGCAATGACCGGACAGCCGATGCCGGGAGGACCGTCCACAATAATCAATTCATAATTTTCTTTTTCCGCGATGGAACGGGCTTCCCGCCGCACGGTGGAAACCAGTTTGCCGGAGTTTTCAGCAGCAACCCCCAGGCGCGCGTGCACCATTGGCCCCAAACGCGTTTCGGAGATAAACCACTTGCCGCAGTTGCAATCGGGAAAATCAATCGCTTTCTCCGGGCACATTTCCACACACACCTTGCAGCCTTCACACGCAATCGGATCAACCGAAAATAAAAGTTCTCCCTTATGAGTTTGTTTGCTGTGAATCGCATTAAAGCGGCAAACGTCCTCGCAAATGCCGCAGCCGATGCAGTCGGTCTGCCGAATAACAGCTTCGTGACCGCTGATGAATTCATGCTCTTCTTTGATTAGCGGCGTAAGCACCAGATGAAGGTCCGCCGCATCCACATCGCAGTCGCAGATGACCGAACGTTTGGCCAGCGCCGCCAGAGACGCCGTCACACTGGTTTTTCCCGTTCCTCCTTTGCCGCTTATGATGACGAGTTCTCTCATGGACATTTTTCCTCAGTATCTTTACATATAACTCTATTTTTTCCCGTTCCATTAATCACATACAGGGCGGCCTTGCACGGGTCATTGCTTTCAAATATTTTTTCGCCTTCAATTCCGAGCAGGTATTCTGTCTGAATGGAAAAGAGTTCAGCCATCAAACGTTCAATGCCATGCAAATCGCAATGTCTGATAAAGTTAACGTATGATTCAGGTTCAGCGCGCATCTTTTTAAAAAAATCAGAGTGCGGGTTCAGCAGCATGACGATGATTCTGCCCTCGGTTCGTAAAACGGATGCGGATCGACGCAAAGCTTCTTGGTAATCATCTATAAATTGGAGTGAGGCAACGTAAATAACGGCATCAAAGGAAGATTCCGGAAACGGCATATCTTCCGCCCGGCCTGTCACGGTTCTAATGCTACCCGGAACGCATTTCAACGCTTCAGTGGAAATATCCAGACCGGTGACACAAAAACCTTTCTCATTCAATTTACCCTCAATCATCGCCGGTCCGCAACCGACGCTTAAAATGTCATGGCTGCCCTGAAGATGCGAAAGCAGGTAGTCTGTTTCAACCCGGAAAACATTCTGCCAGAATGCTTTCTTGCAGGTATCCACATATTTTTTTGTCTCTTCCGCGCTTTCCATTTTTATGATTCCTGTATTTTTTTATAAATCATCGCTTCTTTTTCCAGAGAAATCATTGAATCAGGGGACATGCAATAATCAGATCCTGCAGGGTACTCCGATATTCTTTGATGGAGAATCCGCGTTCAATCAGGATGGTCTTCATCTCCGCCATGGTGCCGCCGCTGACGTCGTGGCGTCTTCCTTCGCGCTCGTGAATCCTGTCCAATATCGCGAGTCCCTTTTCGTTAAAATCACTCAATACGATTTTACCAGCCGGCGATAGAATCCGGATAAATTCATCACAGACCTTGCGGACAGAGGAAAGGTGATGAATCATGTTCACGGCAAAAATCACATCAAAAAAACCGTCGTTGCAGGGGATGGATTCAACATCGGCGACGAGAAAAGTCACCTGCGGCTGCAATCCGTAATACATCAGGTTGAGCAGGGCGAATTTCTGTTCCACGGCGGAAATATCCAAAGAAAAAAATTTATATCCTGCCCGCGCCAGAGCGAGCGTGAAATAGCCCTTGCCCGTACCGGCCTCCAGAATGTTGCCCGATACCGGCATCGATTTTCCAATGACAAAAGAACGTTCCAGATCGATATCGTATCCGAATTTCCGATAAAGCTCTATCCGATCCAAATAACGCTGATGATTTTCCATTAATTCGTTTTCGATCATAATAACCCTGTTCTTCTTTCTCCATCAAAGTATCTATTTTAATATAGCGATAATATCCTTTGCCCCTTTGACCCTATCGCCCAATTTTACTTTTATCTCTGCATCCTTAGGCAGGAAAATATCTGTCCGTGAACCGAAGTATATCATGCCAAAGCGGGCACCTTTTTGTACCATGTCCCCCGGCTTCACATAACAGGCAATGCGGCGAGCTATGATTCCGGCTATCTGTTTTACAAGCATTTTCCGCTGACCGTCCGATATAACAATCGCTGTCTGTTCGTTTTCCAGCGAAGCCTTTTCCACAGCCGCTATGTGAAATTTACCGGGGATGTACTGAACACGCTCCACCTTGCCGCCGATGGGTATGCGATTGATATGCACATTGAATACAGAAAGAAATATGCTTATTCTCTTGACATCCATGTGGAGATAATCATTTTCAAAAATTTCTTTGATGGAAACTATTTTCCCGTCGGCAGGTGAGACAATGATATGATCTCCCTCTGGAACATCGCGATTCGGGTCCCGGAAAAAGAACATGAAAAACAATGTAATGATTAATGATATTAATCCTATAACGTTATATCCCGAAATAAACATGCAAGCGGAAAAAATTAGCACTAGAGAGATAAGCTTCAATCCCTCGGCTGCAATCGGTATTTTAAATTTCTTTTCCATAGTCATCTCAAGAATGGTTTGTTTCTGTAGTCTTATAAAACAGACCATGTTCGGCTCGCGACGCGGTGATGAGCCGTTTATCTAAAAGACTTTTCAGCTTTTTCGCCACGTCGTGCGGATGCATTCCCAGTCCGGTACTGATTCCGTCGAGTGTGCATGGCCTTCTGGCCAAGAGATTTAAAATATCCTGGTCAGTTGTTTCTGATAGAGAGGTATCATAAAGTTCGGCCAAAGATGTATTTTCAATAATTTCCACGGGACAGGAAAACAAACCGGCCAATTCCTTCATTTGTTTTGAATTCACGGCGCTGACAAAATCTTCATAAGCCGGACGGCTTACCGTATTGAGCTGAACTTTTTCCAAGCGGATTTTTTCAGTCAATGCCGCTATTTCTTTTACTTCCTCCGCAAGGCCGGTAATTCCTGAAACCAGGAGAACTTCCAGCCAGATGTGCCCAGTAAATTGTTTTGAAAAATCAATCAGCCCCTGAACCATCCGGTCAAAAGAAATATCCTGATGGGGGCGATTGACATATTGAAAAAGTTGCTCATTGCCGGCATCCAGCGAAGGAATGACGATATCCGCCTTTATCAATGATTGGCGGACCTCCGGCAGATAAAGCAGAGACCCGTTGGTCAGAACGGCTACCGGAATGTTCGTCTTCTCTTTTATTTTACCGATGATTTCACCGATGGATGCGTGCAGGGTCGGTTCTCCCGAACCGGCAATGGTGATGTAATTGCATTCAACCTTCGTTAATAACTTTTCTTCGATTTCCGACAACACATCAGCTACAGGAACATAGTCGAGCCTCACGGTCGTTTTATTTGTCGTTTTTTCCAACTGACAGTAGATGCAATCATACGTGCAGGTTTTATACGGTACGATGTCTACTCCCAGGGACTTCCCTAACCTGCGGGACGGGACGGGACCATAGACATATTGATAAACTCTTTCTGACATTTTAATCTCCACAGGGTGAGTGACCGCATCGTTGCTTTGCACCGCAGCAGGTTGTTCCCGTTTCTTCGAGGGAACAACCTTTCATGTGATCGCGACGACTGGTACCTGTCGATTTCATAATGAAGCCGCTTCCGCCGCTGATCTGCCGTTTTACGTCACCCTGACATTCGGGGCAGACTGATAAAGGCTCATCATTTATGCTTTGCTGTTTTTCAAAATGCAGACCGCACTTGCTGCATTCATATTCATAAGTCGGCATTTTAGGTTATCCTTTCTTTTTCAAATCGGTTATCTTCTCCAGAAGATTTTCAAAATGTTCCCGGTAGTATGGCAGGGCGTCCACCATCAGAATGCCCCGTGAGTAATTTTCCGCGATTTGCCGGTCATCGGGAATTTCCATCAGAATGGGAATGTTTTCCTTTCGACAGAATTCATGAACGCGGTTATCCCCGCTGCCCATTCGGTTGACAAGAACGCCAAAGGGCAGATTCAACTCTCTGACCATATCCACCGCCAGCGATAAATCGTGCAAACCGAAAGGCGTCGGTTCTGTCACCAGCAGAACAAAATCCGAATCCCTGATCGCGGCAATGACCGGACAGGATGTGCCGGGCGGTGCATCCAAAATGGCCGAAACATCAATCGGCAACGTATTTTTTACGGCACGGATAAGCGGCGGAGCCAGAGCAACTCCGACAAATAGCTTACCCGTTATAAGCTTGATATTACCCGCTTTCGATATTTCAATAACGCCGATGGGGCGATTTTTCTCACTGATAGCCTTGGTGGGACAGACTAGGGTGCAGCCACCACAACCATGACACATTTCCGGAAACACAAGCGGTGTTGTCCCGAATGTGACAATGGCGGAGAACTGACAGATTTTTGCGCACTCACCGCAGGAGTTGCAGAGGTCTTCGTTGACCTCCGGCACCGGAATGCCGATGATTTTTTCCGTGTGACCGGATGTTTTTAAAAATAAATGGTCGTTGGGTTCTTCCACATCGCAATCACCAAGCAGCACCTCTCCTGCAAACACACGTGCCAGGTTAACACTGACAGTTGTTTTACCGGTTCCTCCCTTTCCTGATGCGACAGCTATTTTCATAACGCGTTGGTCTCCTTTTCGTTAATCCAAAGAAGAGGGAAAACGATGTCGCTGGTGCAGCAGGGCACCCATACTGCTAAAAATAGAAAAAAGGCTATAAGCACGGCGGTGGCAACGTCCGGGGTTGGACCCATGGCCATCAGAATATGGAAAAGAGAAGCCCATGTGCTTAAAAAAACATGTCCCGCATGGGATACTTTTGTTTTTGGCCATAAATATCCGATGGCAATTCCCGCAAAAGCCAAGGGATTGACCAGCCACCATTTTTCAATAAATCCCAGATGGATATCCCGATGAGGCATGTTCAGCATCCATTCTCCCGCAAAAGGCATGAGCGAATCGCTCAATGTTGCAATGCCTACCGAACCGACGTAGCCGATGACGATTGTGCGCCATATTCCGCCATTTGAATGTAAACGGTACATGGCGGTGGTGACCAACGCACTGACCAGCACATGAAGAGGATGAAGCGTCCAGAATAAACCCGAAGAAATTTCTTTGGAGACCTTAAATTGAATGAAAGCAGCCATAATGATAATCCCCGTCACGGTACCAAAAGCCGTAAATGGCGCGTGAATTTTGAGTTCAGATGCAATGACCCCTGCTCTCATCGTTAACTTCTTGCCTCAAGCATAGACTGACCGTGAGAGCGATGCGCTAAAACATACGTTCCCATGCAAAATCCCGAATGCCGGCTGATCACAGGACATTTGGTTTTATAAAGAAAAAAGATTTCGCGTGGTTCATCGGAGAGACTTTCAAAATTTCCCTGCCCCTTGGCAATGACCACATCCGCTTCGTTAAAAATACGGCGAAATTCGCTGCTGCAATCGTCCAGGATTGTTCCGGGAGCATCTGAGCCGTTATCGATAATTGCAGCGATTTGATCAAGTCCCGCTGCCTGTGCATCTGAACGGGTTGCGTCGTTAATGACCGGAGCGCCGCGGACAGCGAGCGTCACACGTGCGTTTTTCATCTGCTCAATCAGCAAACCGTCAAAAAATATTTCACCGGCATTGTCGGTCAGATATAATATTGTTTCAGCGTTTAAAACGGCTTTCCGGAAAGCCTCGATGTCGCCAAATATGGGTTGTATCGAAGCATTTTGCAGATCTTCATAAATATCTCCGTAGCCTATTTTGTTTTTCGCCCCCAGATCAATGATGTTGCCAGTGATGGCGTAACGAACCGCCATGAGAAAAGGATCAGATGATAGTTCAATATATTTACGGATTGCGGGAACCAGCGCTGCCGCCATTTCATTGTGCATGCTCTTGGATGAACGATAAGGGTCATCGGTTGATAAAAGTTCACGCAGGCGCCGGTGAATGATCTGTGACGCGGCGGGCGGTGTCTGATTCAAATCCACGTCAGCCAACCATTGTAAAACATTATGCATTAGATTTTGCCGCACTTCATCCGATGACGCCGACATTTTTACCGCGTCCATTGCCTGACGGACGAAACAGGGTATGCAATCCAGAGACATTTTCATGAACGATATCCTCTTTTTCCTCTTTTGTGGGCGGTTTGTTCGTCAACGTCGTCCTGCCAGCCGTTTTTTTTGACGTCGTGAAGATCGAACTTGGCCGTGTAAGGTTTGATGTCCAGAAGCGGCGTTCCATCCAGAATATCCACGCCATCCAGATGCAAAATGTTACCTTCAATGCCGAGCAGTTCCACGACACTTAATCCGATAGGATTTGGGCGGAAAGGCGCGCGTGTCGCAAAAATGCCATGATAAACATCCTGCAAGAAGGGTTTCACGACCAGTTTGACCTGCTGCACTTTGTGAAAATGATAAATCAGATAAATGTGTGAAAACTCATTCAGATCACGAAGTCCCTCCACAAATTCCGGGAACAGTTCAACGGAGCCTTTGCAGCCTTTCGCGTAAACCGGTTGAACGGGCGTTTTATCCTCTTCTTTATGCTCACTATGGATGATGCCGATCGTCCAATATAAAATTTCGCATTTATTCATACCCAGTGACCATCCACGTCAGCTGATTGAGCTTCCATTAATTTCCCGGTACGGTATTGATCCAACGCTTCCGTGACTGTCGCAGCATCGGCATTGTATATCTTAATGCCTGCCGCCTGAAGCGCTCGAAAAGCTTTGGGGCCGCAATGGCCCGTAATGATGGCCTGCACACCGCTTCGGGCGATGTTCTGTGCCGACTGAATACCGGCGCCTTGAGCCGCGTTGAGATTCTGTTCGTTATCAATGACCTCGAAGGTTTTGGCATCCAGGTCATAGATAAGAAATTTCGGCGCTCTTCCAAAACGACTGTCCAGTGTTGCGTTTAAATCATCGCCTGATGTTGTTAATGCGATTTTCATTTTAATATCTCCTTTATCTGCAATGAATGGTTGCGGTGACGGCGCAAAGCGGCGACTTACACGCCATCACCGCCGTGCATGGATGAGCTCCATGCGGGCTTCGCAAAAGAGGCTATTTTTTTTGCGACGTATTACTTAGAGCATCCAATCTTTGTTTGATGGCGTCCATCTCTTTCTGCAGGAGTTCCGCCTGATTATTTAGAAACTGTTTTTCAGTTTCCGGATCCTGATTTGGATAAGATGCCGCCATACCGCTTCCATACCACGCCCGTCCCGGCACGCCGGAAGCGTAAAAACGATTACGGAAGCCGAAACCTCCGCCTCGGCCGCCAAAGCCGGCGCCACGTCCCAAACCCATTCCAAAACCTCTTACCGGAACGTTATTCATATAACCGGGCATGCCGTAACCTGCGCAATATCCGGCTCCTCTGCCTGTCATCGGTCCCATTCCCATAGGGCCTGTTGTATCTCCTCTTGGCATAATCAAACCTCCTTATATAAATATTCATTCTCTGATCATCGCCGCTCCGCATTCCGGACATTTTGTCTTAATGCAGGGGACTCCTCTTTCATGGGCCTCACGATGACCACACTGCGGGCAAAGACAGTTGCCGACAGGGCCCGCGGCTCTGGGGCCACCCATACGCCCCTGACCTCCGCGGCCGCGGCCCATCCCGGCGCCTTGTCTCTGGCCGCCTCCAATTCTTTTTCCGCTACGATTACTTTCCGTCATGATTTTTCTCCTTTATTGCTTTCCCTCGAATTTAAAAAACAAAGACAGCGGCCGCCAACACCGTTGTGTAATTTTTTGTTTTTAAAACAGTCGATTGTGTTGTATTTCTTGTTCCGACGATTTTCCCGCTGATCTTAAACAGCTCCTTCTTCTCATCCCAGCTTTCGTCCACGTTGAAATCAATGCCCAGCGTGGAGGCCAGCATGGCCGCGGCCAGGTCTTCCGCATAGTCGCCTGTCTGTTTTTCATTATAGCCGAAGGAATGATGTTCACTGATGTAACCGTATGTTTTCTTATCCATGGGAATCGCGCAACCGACGGACGCCGAAATCAGACGATGAGGTTCGTTACTGCAGCAGCGGCTCATCACGCAAAAGGTAATGGCGCCCGGTTTCAGTTTTTTCAGACCCTCCATCCGCGAAATAATCCGGCAGCCGGGCGGCATGATACTGGAAACCTGCACCAGGTTACATTTTTCAATGCCGGCGTCGCGCAGGGCCAGTTCAAAAGAATGAAGCTGCTCCCGGTGCGTACCGACCCCTTTGGTAAAAAACAATTCTTTAGGAATGCGTTGATTCACTTTTTTTCTCCTTTGCAATATTCATTTTAATTCTATTCTCTTCCGGTTTGCTTTTTAAATCGGCCAATGCAATAACTTCATAAAGTCCTTTATCGGGTTCTTCAATGGAATGAGGGGCATTCTGTCCGTAAACCGGGGTTACAGATCCGGAGAAGGTAAATAAGATCGTCAGGTAACCCAGAAGACTGAATAGCAATAAAGGCAGCTTCCGCAGTCCGATAAAAGGAAATTCAACCTCTCCCAGAAAATAAAGCCACATCCGGCTCCGTTGCTCACGCCACGCAGACGGAAGCTCGTAATTAATGATGAAAGCCAAAATTAACACGACGGAAAATGCCAGACAAAAAGGACAATAGACATCATTTTTAATCTGAAAAGCGTAAAGATGGACTTCCACGCCCAGTCCTGCCGCCAGCAGCGCTCTGACAAAAGAGGATTGGTTACATGCGGCAAAAAGAATAACCGCAGCCATGTAAATCATTCCGATCCATTTCAGATCAATGCCCAGAATGTCGCCCTTGAGATAGCTGCATTCCGTATCGCAATTGTTATAATAGGCCATAATGCCGATTCCCGCCAATGACAGAATGATTGTTATGATATTGCGATATTTTTTTATCATTTGGGGCAATCTAAACATTTTATAATCTCCTTTAAAAAATTACTTTTTAAGAAAAAGATTTTCTTTCACCAGACCACTTATCGATTCACCTGAAGCCGGCTATTGGCTGCCGTATCAAACCAACGTGTTATCGCCATCGGCAGCGAACGCCGCGTTCTTTTCCGAATCCATTTCCCCTTGCTCTTCTGCGACACCCGGGCAGGAGAAACGCCGTTCCGCCAAGCTGATTGTTTTGATACGCTTCAATAATATGGTTGACCTCTCCTCTGATAAATGAATGAACCGTAATGCCCTGCGATATAATAGCGAACTGCATCGGCCTTGAAATCGCTCCGCAAATTAAGACATCAACGCTCTGGTTCTTGAGCTGAGCGGCCCGACCGGTCGGATCTGTCGCAAGGAATTTTTCAGATATTCTTCTGTAATTATTCGTTCCATCCGTTTCAACAATCAAAAACTGATCTGCCGCGTCAAACACGGTGGAAATACAATCTTTAAATACCGAAAGGGCGAGTCTCATCTATGCTCCTTTGTGTAACAACTATTCACAAAGTATTACAGCAAGACTAATGCCAGAACGGATAAAAAATAAATGATGATAGATATTGAATAGTTGAATATTTTTCTGACAAATCAACGGAAGATGATGGTTGCATTTATGCGACCATAGTCGCGCGACAGTCGCATAAATGCGATAAATCACTTTATCCGGGAATTTTTATTCCAAGGGATTTGATTTTCCGGTACAGAGTGCTTTTGTGAATGCCGAGCTGCCTGGCCGTTTGGGGGCAATTCCAGTTGTTTTGTTTCAGAATGTTGCTTAAATGAACACGGGCAGCGTCGCGAAGCGATTCGGCCTTATGGTTGATGTCATGAGACTGACGGGCAGAGAGGAAATCCGGAAGGTGTTTTTTTTCAATGATGCCCGCCTTGCAAAGGACGAAAGCCCTCTCAATAATGTTGGCCAGTTCTCTGATGTTGCCCGGATACGAATAAGCCATCAAAACAGACATGGCTTCTTCACTGACTCCTTCAATATTCTTCTTTTGCAGTGTGTTGAAGCGGTCTATGAAATGATCAGTCAAAAGAGGAACGTCTTCCATTCGTTCACGCAAAGGCGGCAGGCTTATTTTAAAAACATTGATGCGATAAAACAGATCTTCCCGGAAACGACCTTCTTTAACCATTTCTTCCAGTTTTCTGTTGGTTGCCGCGATCATGCGCACATTATGTTGGAGGCTTTCTGTTGCGCCGAGGGGTTCGTAGGTTTTCTCCTGCAGCACACGCAGTAGTTTTACCTGCATGGCAGTTGTGATTTCGCCGATTTCATCAAGAAAAAGAGTTCCGTTTTCCGCCAATTTAAATCTGCCCGGCTTATCTTTTTTCGCGTCGGTGAATGCGCCTGCTTTATACCCGAAAAGTTCCGATTCCAGCAGGGTATCGGGTAACGCGCTGCAATTGACGGCGATGAAAGGAGCTTTCTTTCTGGAACTGAGATGGTGAATCGCGCGGGCAATGAGCTCCTTGCCGGTGCCGCTTTCGCCCTCGATTAAGACACTGCTGCCGCTGTCGGCGATGTCTGGCATGATGTCAAACAACCGAAGCATTTTATGGTTTTTCGATATAATGTCCGCAAAGTTATATTTTTGAGCAATAACCTTGCGCAAATTTTCTTCGATGCTGATATCGCGGAACGTTTCCACCGCGCCCAATAATTTTCCTTTTTTGTCACGCAGGAGGGCGGTGGAAATGCTGATCGGCAATTTATGGCCTTCCGCGTTAATGATATTTACTTTTTTGTTGATAATCTGTTCACCGGTTTTCATCGTGGCCCTCAGACAGCAGTTTTTCTCACAGATATCCGCCTTGAGAACATCTTTGCATAGCTGGCCGATCGCTTCAGCGCGCGTTACGCCGGTAATCTTTTCCGCGGCATTATTAAAGGAAGTTATCCGCCAATCGTTGTCCACCGTGAACACGCCGTCGGCAATAGAGTCCAGAATAATGTTTTGGTCTTCACCAATCATCAGTTTTCCTTTATCTTGCCCCGCAGGGAATGTAAATAGCCGCGGGTGATTTCAACATTGATCCGTTGTCCGATTGTTTCCGGAGTGCCTTTAAAATTCACGATTTTCCAGGAACGCGCCCGCCCCATCATGTCCTGTTCGGAGTTTCTGCTTCGGCCTTCTACCAGGACTTCCTGAACACTTCCTTCCAGGGCCGTATGCTTCTCCTGGGTATGGATATTCTGCAGGGCCTGAAGATCTTTGAGCCGCCGGTTTTTTTCATCCGTTGGGACATCATCTGGCAGCTTTTGGGCGGCTGTTCCCGCGCGCGCGGAGTATTTAAAAGAAAAGAGAAGGTCGAACCGGATCTTCTCCATCAAATCAATGGTCGCCTGGTAATCTTCTTGGGTTTCTCCGGGAAATCCGACGATGATGTCGGACGTGATGCTGATGTGCGGGCAGACGTGCCGCAATTTTTCAACTTTTTCCAGAAAGTCTTCCGCGGTATATCCCCTGTTCATCTGTTTTAAAATGTGATCAGAACCAGATTGAACCGCCATATGAATGTGTTCGCATAATTTCGGCACGCTGGCAAAGCAGTCGATCAAATCATCAGATAAGTCCCGGGGGTGTGACGTGGTAAAACGGATTCTTTCCAGACCGTCAATGTCATTTATTTTTTTAATGAGTGAAACGAAGTTGCATTCCTGCTGCAATTTTCTTCCGTAAGAATTAACGTTCTGCCCTAGAAGCGTGACTTCCTTGATGCCGCTCTCAACCAGCTTTTGAATTTCCACGATGACATCATCCGGTGTCCGGCTCATTTCCGGTCCGCGAAGATAGGGCACCACGCAGTATGCGCAATAGTTATCGCATCCCTGCATGATGGAAACAAAGGAGCTGATGGATCCATGAAGGGGAGGGGCGAAGATATTGAGCGAAGTGATTTTCGAAGAGAAATTGGTTTGCGTGATTTTCTTTCTCTCCTGCTCACAGGCGGAAATCATCTCCGGCAAACGATGGATATTGTGTGTGCCGAATACAAGATCAACATTCCGCACTCTGCTGTATACTTTCCTGCCCAGATGCTGTGCCAGACAGCCCGCGAAACCGACGATCAGCTCGGGTTTTTTCTCTTTTAATCTGATTAAGCGCCCCAGTTCACTGAAGGCCTTTTGCTCCGCCTTTTCCCGGATGGAGCAGCCGTTGATTAGAATCAAGTCGGCTTTTTGCGCGTCATCGGTCAGGGTATAGCCGCTCGGTTCAAGCAGAACAGCCATTTGCTCGGAATCATGCACGTTCATCTGGCAGCCGAACGTTTCAATATACAGATACTTCTTGTTCATGAATATTTCATCAATCAATATTAGAAATTATCCTTCGTGGCAGCCGTGTTGATGCTGGGCACAGGAAATGCCCGAATCTCTCAGAGCGCCGGCAAGCCAGCTTTCCGTGACGGCTTTAACATCGCCGGCGCAGCCGCGTAAGACATCAATGCCATGGCTGTTCAGGACATTCACGGCGCCCTGTCCCATATTGCCGGCCAGCATGAGCTTCACGCCTTTTTCGGCAAGGACCTGGGCAATATTCGATTTACAGCCGCAACCGGCCGGTGAGGCGATTTTTTCTTCGGTTGCGATTTTCTTTTGTTCATCAATTGTGAACACCGTGAAATACTCACAATGCCCGAAATGTTCGTCAATCTGATTCTGGTACGATGGTAATGCGATTTTCATAAATTTCTCCTTTAAAATCATTAATTATTTGTACCTGCCCTGCGTTTTTTGGCTTTGCAGGAAGGTTGGGGTTCATCCAAAGAAATTTCTCCTCCGTCAATCTTTAGGGCTTTTCCGTTGATCAAAATATCGGCGATTTTTTTATGCGCCTCTTCGATAATTCGGCCAAAGGTCTGGCGGGAAATATTCATTTGATTCGCCGCTTCTTTCTGATACATTTGTTCGAAATCGGCCAGGCGAATTGCTTCAAATTCATCCAGGGTTAAGTTTACTTCTTCCAAATCCAAGGTGGGTATTCCCCGTGGCTTGAAATAATTTTTATCTGGCATCCCGCAAACATTGCGGCGGCATTTTGGCCTGGGCATTTTGCTTGTTTGCTCCTTGTTGATAATAATAAGCATATGCTCATAACTTGTCAAGGCATAATTTACACATTGTTCCGGCAACAATGATAAAATATCAACAGTGATTGATTTTTTGTTGTGAAATGTTTACCTTAAGTTCCATAAATCAGAACAGAATGTACAAAAAGGGGGCGTCAAGATGGGCAAAAATTTAGTGATCATCGGCGGAGGGGCAGGGGGCGCTTCCACGGCGGCCGAAGCCAAACGAAATGATTCCTCTTTGAATGTCACCATTCTGCAAAAAGGGAAATTTGTTTCTTACGCATCCTGCCCGACTCCTTATTATATTGGCGATCTCATCAAGGATCATACCAAACTGGTTGCACGAACGCCGGAAAGGTTCAGCCGGGATGGCATCGACGTTCAACTTGACGCGGAAGTCATCAATATCGATTCAACTAAAAATGTCCTTGATCTGAAAGACGGGCGCCATTTTCAATATGACATTCTGGTCATGGCCACGGGAACATCAGCCATCCTTCCGCAGATGACCGGCATCGATCTGCCCGGTGTGTATGCCCTCAGAAATCTGGAAGATGCCATCCATATTAAAAGCTGGTTGAGGAAGCGAAATGCGAAGCGAGTGGTGATTGTCGGCGGCGGCTTTATCGGCCTGGAAATGAGCGAAGCGCTGCACGCCGCGGGAATTTCCACCACCATTATTCACAAAGACGCGTTGCCGGCGAACCGCTGGGATGCGGCTCTTTCGTCCTTGATGCTGGAAGAACTTCAGACCCACGGGGTGCAATTTGTGGCCCATGCTTCAGCCCAGGCGATTGAAAAACGCACTGAACAAAATCTTAGAGTCATAACCGACAAGGGCGCGTTCGAAGGCGATATGGTGTTGCTGGCGATCGGTGTCCGGCCGGATGTGCAACTTGCGAAATCCATAGATCTCAAAATCGGAAAAACGGGAGCCATCGCTGTCAATTTTGCCCAGCAAACATCATTGCCCGATGTTTATGCGGTGGGAGACTGCTGTGAAGCATTTCACAAGGTCAGTAAAAGTTGGGTCAATATTCCGCTCGGCGACATCGCCAATAAACAGGGACGCGTGGCAGGGCGAAACATCGGCGGTAAGCCGCTGACCTTTGAAGGAGTTGTCGGGGCTCAGTCTTTCCGGCTTTTCAATCTGGAATGCGCGGCAACGGGACTTTCGGAAAAAGAAGCTCTGTACGCCGGATATACTCCCGTGAGCAATATCACGTGGGGAAGCGCCATGGCGCCTGCTCTGGGCATGAGAAAAATTGGACTGAAGCTGACCGCTGATAAATCATCAGGCAAATTGTTGGGAGCGCAGGCCGTTGGCGTTGCCGATGTGGTGGGAAGAATCAATACGCTTTCCGTCGCATTGTGGGCCGGTATGACTCTGGACGAAATCAGTTATCTTGATCTGGCTTACGCGCCGCCGTTCAGCGCGGCATGGGACATCATTCACAATGCCGCCCAGGCGCTTCGCCGGACAATGTAACTTTATTCGCCTTCGGCCAGTTGTTCCAGAGCCTGGCGATTCAAGACGGTAATGACCCGACCGGCGGTAGAGAGTACACCGTCATTAGCCATTTTTCTCAAAGCGCGGGAAAGCGCTTCCGGCGTGGCGCCCAGAATCTTGGACAGTTCACGCTGCGAAATCGTTAATTCCACACTCGCTTTTTGATTCGAGGTTTCTTCAGGCAACATATGGCAAAGGAATGAAGCCAATCTTCCGGGAATTTCCTTTAAAGCGAGCGATTCAATCATTTCCATGGAATCCTTGAGCCGCTGGGACAGGATTTGAATGATATTGAACAGGATGGCCGGTTCCTGCCGCGCTGTTTCCTCCATCACCGTGCCGGGAATGAGCAGGACGGAGCTTTCGACGATGGCCATCGCGTTCGCGGGAAACGAATTTGTTGCAAACGCCGTGCAGAGACCAAAAGGATCTCCCGGTCCGAGCAGTTGCAATGTCTGTTCTTTACCCTCGACGGAACTCCGGTATAACTTTAGCTGACCTGAGATGACCACATAAAAAGACCGGATCGGATCTTCCTCACCGATAACCATTTCACCCTGTTTGAACTTCCTGATAATGGACTGAGAAACCAGAAATTTAATTTTTTCTTGAGAAACACCCTGAAACAGGACGATGTCTTTTATCTGTCCGGCGATATCCATAAAAAAATCTCCTATGTTGATTCAGATCAATGAAATCTTACACATCTGCGTGTATTAAAAAATAAAAATTCGTTGTTTTTTACCATAGACAAACGGGAGAAACAAAATAAATTATGTGAGGAGAATAAAAAATGAGTAATTCGGAATTTGTAAAACACGCGGATGACGGTAATTTCAGCACACTGGTTTTAAAAGAATCGAAGCCCACGCTGGTTGATTTCTGGGCGCCGTGGTGCGGCCCTTGTCGGGCCATCGGTCCGATTCTCGAGGAGTTGGCGACTGAGTATAATGATCGGGTGAACATTGTAAAGGTTAATGTGGATGATAATCCGACAACCGCGTCTCAATATGGCGTTAAAAGCATACCGACCCTAATATTTCTTAAAAACGGTCAGGTTACGGAGACTCAGGTCGGGTTGCTTTCTAAAAATCAACTGAGGGCGTTGATTGATAAAAACTGAACTAAAGGAGAAAAAAATGTCTGATTTATTAATTTTTCTGCTAATTTTGGCCGGATGGTTTTTCCTGCAAGGCTGGTTATTGCCGCGGGTGGGAATTTCCACCTGAATAAAAGAAGCTTGTCCGGTCAAGGACAAGAAGAAAGAGCAAAATATTTCCTGATTCAGTAGACAGCAGGAAAAGTTTGTATTATAAAAAAACAAATGACCTGAAGTACATAACAGCAGGAGATATGAGCCTACGATTATGGAACGATGGGTTGCCGCAATAATCCTTTCATTGAATAAATTTAATATTGATAACAAAACTCACTGATGGAGTAAAGACCATGACTAAACGAAATCGTACCGGGTTAAACATAGTTTTTTTGATAACTTTATTCATCCTGTTTGCTTTCGTGACTGTCGGTTGCAAATCCAAGAAGGAAGAATCTGTTAAACGGCCGGAGATCTCCGGTGTGAAGGTTGAACCGGTTGCCGTTTCGAAGGTTGATGATATCTATGAGGTCACCGGGACCGTCCGTTCCAACCAGACCAGCCTGGTGGCAAGCCGTGTGATGGGTGTGATTAATGCAGTTCATGTTCGGGAAGGAGATTTTGTGAAGCAGGGGCAGTTGCTGGTAACCGTTGATGACCGGGACGCTGTTCAGCGTTTTCGTGCCGCCGAGATGGCGGTGGAGGCAGCAAAGCAAAGCCAGACTTTGGCCGAAAAAACATGGCAGCGCTACAAAAAACTCCATGAGGGTGATGTTGTCTCCCGTCAGGAAATGGATCGTGTAGAGACGCAGAAAAAGGTTGCAGACGCCGAATATAACCGGGTCAAGGCCATGGCGGACGAAGCGGCAACCTATCTTTCTTTTACTAAAGTCACTGCGCCGGTTGCCGGAAGAATCACAGAAAAACGGATCGATGCGGGCAGCATGGCGACTCCCGGCATGCCCCTGCTGGTGATCGAGGGGGGAGGCAGTTCCTACATTGAGGTGTCGATGGATGCCGGCATCGGAAATTCAGTAAAAACGGGCATGGCCGTCGAAGCCACAATTGAACCGGAAAACCGTCCCGTGGCAGGAATCGTCAGGGAAATTTTTCCGGCAATCGATCCGGCGTCGCGGACATTTACAACCAAGATCGGTTTTAAGGATGCAAGACCCCGAAGCGGTTTATTTGCCCGGGTGCAAATTCCCATCGGGAAAAAAGAAGTCATGATTGTTCCCGCTCAGGCCGTTGTCCGTAAAGGGCAGTTGACCGGCGTGTATGCCGTTGATGATCAGGGATTGGTAACGTACCGCCTTGTCCGCACCGGCAAGTCATCTGCCGCCGGTATGGAAATTCTTTCCGGCATGAACGCCAATGACCGGATTATTACGGCAGGCATCGAAAAGGTTGTTGATGGTGGTGTGATCTCAGGAGAAAAGATTAAATGACAGGGATTGGAATTTCCGGAAAGATTGCAAAGGCCTTCATCAAATCGAAGCTGACCCCGTTACTGGTGATTGCCGCCCTGCTGCTCGGTTTCTTTGCCGTGACCATGACGCCGCGCGAAGAAGAACCGCAAATCGTTGTCCCCATGATTGACGTTTTTGTCAATTACCCCGGCGCCTCCGCCAGGGAAGTGGAGGAACGGGTGACCATTCCGATGGAAAAGCTCCTTTCGGAAATCAAGGGTGTCGAATATGTTTATTCCACCGTTAAACCCGGTTTCAACATGACGATCGTGCGCTTCTATGTCGGCGAAGACATGGAAGACAGCTTGGTGAAGCTTTACAACAAGCTGATGTCCAATTACGACAGGATCCCACCCGGTGTTTCCCAGCCGATGGTCAAGGCCAAATCGATTGATGATGTTCCCGTCCTGTCGCTCACCCTTTGGAGTAAATCTCCGCAATATACAGGTTATGAACTGCGACGTGTGGCGATGGAGCTTTGCGGGGAACTCAAAAAGAATGCCAACGTGTCCGAGGTTTCCGTTATCGGTGGACACCGCCGCCAGGTTCGTGTGACGCTTGATCCCCAGCGTCTGCGCGCATACAGCCTGTCGGCTTTCCAGATCATGAATGCCTTGGAGAAATCCAATATTGTCGTTCACTCCGGTGCGTTTTCAGCTAATAACCGCGAAACCATTGTTGAGACGGGACGTTTTCTGAAAAACGCGGAGGACGTCGGGAATCTCGTCATTAATGTTTTCAACGGCCGTCCGGTCTATCTTCGGGATATCGCCAAAATAACCGACGGGCCGGAAGAACCCTCCCACTATGTCTTCATGAGCATGGGACCTGCGGCGGCGAAAAAAGGATTAACCGGTGAATCCGCCGGTCAGTATGACGCCGTGACCATCGCCATCGCCAAACAAAAAGGGGCCAACGCGAGCGTTGTTGCCGAGGAAGCATTGAAGAAAGTGGAAGCGCTGAAGAAGCAATTGATTCCCCATGATGTGCAGGTGACGGTAACCCGCAATTACGGCGAAACGGCCAAGGAAAAGTCCGATGAGTTGTTGTATCATATGCTCATCGCCACCGCGTCGGTCATCATCCTGATTGCCATTTTCCTGGGTTGGCGCGAATCCATTGTGGTGGCCGTTGCCGTTCCTGTTACGCTGGCATTGACGCTGCTCATCAATTATCTTTACGGCTACACACTGAACCGCGTGACGCTGTTCGCGCTAATTTTCTCTATCGGCATTCTTGTGGATGACGCGATTGTTGTCGTGGAAAACATCAACCGCCATTTCAAGATGCATAAGATTGAACCACTCACCGCCGTGTACGCGGTGGACGAAGTCGGCAATCCCACCATCCTTGCGACCTTTACGGTTATCGCCGCCCTGCTGCCGATGGCCTTTGTCTCCGGCCTGATGGGGCCTTACATGCGACCGATTCCCGTGGGCGCTTCGGCGGCCATGCTTTTTTCCCTGCTGGTGGCATTTATCGTCAGTCCCTGGCTGGCTTATATTGTTTTGAAAAATGTTCGTCATCATGGCGAAGAAAAAGAAGAGCGGGGCATCGCCAGGCATTATGAAAAATTTCTTACTCCCCTGATTGATGTCAGGAAAAAACGTTTCGTCGCTTTGTCCGTTATCCTCGGACTCCTTTTAATTTCTCTTCTCCTTGTGCCGTTGAAACAGGTAACCATGAAAATGCTGCCGTTCGATAACAAGAGCGAATTGCAGGTGGTCATTGATATGCCGGAAGGCTGCACGCTGGAAGAAACGGCCGCCGCCACCCGGGAAATGTCGGAGTATTTGAAAACCGTTCCGGAGGTCACCGACTTCCAATCTTATGTGGGAACGGCTTCACCCTTCAACTTCAACGGTCTGGTGCGACATTACTTCCTGCGTGCGGGAAGCAATGTCGCCGATATCCAGGTGAATTTCGTCACCAAGGATGAACGCGACGATCAGAGTCACGACATCGCCAAGCGCCTACGGCCTCAGTTGAAAAAAATCGGGGATAAATACGGAGCCAGTATCAAGGTGGCGGAAATTCCGCCCGGCCCGCCGGTTTTAAGCACCCTCGTTGCGGAGATTTACGGACCGGACACCAATCGTCAGATTGAAATCGCCAAAAAAGTTCGGGACATCTTTGAAAAAACGGACGGCGTTGTGGACGTCGACTGGTTTGTGGAGGATGATCAGCGCAAGATTGCGTTTGACGTCGATCACGAAAAGGCTGCCGCTAGCGGAATCACGACAGAAGCCATCGCGCAGAGTCTGGGAATCGCGTTGTCCGGCGCCGGGGCGGGCCTGGTGCACATGGAAACGGAAAAGGAACCGGTGGACATATTTTTGCGCATGCCCATCGAACAGCGTTCCAATCTGACCGACCTGCAATCTCTGACGATTCCTTCAGCATCCGGTCACCAGGTCCGGCTTGCCGAACTGGTCAAGACGCGGCAGGAGACCGGAGAAAAGGCCATCTATCACAAGAACATGAAAAGAGTGACGTACGTGACGGGAGATGTGGCGGGAACGGAAGAAAGCCCTGTTTACGTCATTCTGAAAATGAAGTCAGCCATTGCCAAACTGCCGCTGGCCGAAGGTTACGAACTCCAACAGCATTACACCAGCCAGCCGTGGCTGGAAGACCGCTACTCGATGAAATGGGACGGCGAGTGGCACATCACTTATGAAGTGTTCCGCGATCTGGGCGTCGCTTTTGCCGCCGTTCTGATGATTATTTATATTCTTGTGGTGGCCTGGTTTAAAAATTTTGTGACGCCGCTGGTGATTATGGCGCCCATTCCGCTGACGCTGGTGGGCATACTGCCCGGACACTGGCTCTTCGGCGCTTTCTTTACGGCAACCTCCATGATCGGGTTTATCGCTTTGGCGGGCATCGTTGTGCGCAATTCCATTTTGCTGGTGGATTTTATTCAGATGGAATGGCAGGAAAAGGGAGATCTTCGCCAAGCGCTGATTCAGGCGGGTGCCGTTCGTTTCCGGCCGATTGTTCTTACCGCTGCCGCCGTGGTCGTCGGTTCCTTTGTCATGCTTTTTGATCCCATTTTCCAGGGGCTGGCCATCGCCATGATGTTCGGCGCCGTGGCCTCAACCATCCTCACCCTGATTGCCGTCCCCTTGCTCTACTTTGAATTTTTCAAGAATAAGCAATGCCCGCTGGAAAAAGAGAAAACACCAGCAGAAGAAATTTAAGGCATTTGTTCGGTCGAAGCGCCTCACACGCTGTGGGCTTTGCTGATGTTGTGCCTTACATTCTACTTGAAAAATGCCCTATATCATATAAAAATGGATACAAAACAGTTGCGCATTTCCGGTAATTCGTTTAATGTGTATTCAAACAAATACAGGGCATTGATATGAGAAATAACTCTCTTACACTTATAAAAACAAATCCTTACTTAAAGAATAATCGGGAGCGGGAATCCCGTTTAATCCGTTCCGTAATATCCTCCTCGGCTATAGAAGGTGTCCATACAGCCGCATGTCGTGCATTCGGGATCAAAAGAAATATCAAAAGAACTAAAGTTATTAACCACTCTTCAAAGTCCTCTCGATAACACCGGTAAATATTTCTTCCATCGGTTCATAGTTATAATCCATCCCCGCCTGCACTGCCCGGAAATAATTCTGCCTTTTATGACCTTTCAAATTCCCAAAATCAAGTGGCGGCAATCCCGCCTGTATCGCCATTACAATAGCCAGCATACGAGCTACACGTCCATTGCCTTCCCGAAAAGGATGGATGAGCACCAATTCCGTATGAACAACAGCGAGAGCGTGAACCACAGCTGATTTTTTCTTAAACAGACAAGGCGTAAATTGCCTCAGGGATTTTCTTTCCAATTCAGCCATAAGATGAGGAACTTGCTCAGCGGCAGCAAAAGGAAAAGTCCCTTTCGTCAAATTGACACGCCTGTATTGCCCGGCCCATTGATATATTTCACCAAGCCACATCTTATGTATTCGGCATATATCCGTAGCTTTGAAACGATGATGTGAACTGTATAATGAGAATATATCCTGCAATGCCCGCTTCTGCTCCCTGGCTTCGATCTCATCCATGATCCGCTTGCTGGTAATACCAGGCAAATTTCGCAAAACGCGTCCACGAGAGCGAGGCTGATATTGTACTTCTATGAAATCGGAAACATCATAGCGGTCAGTTCCAGTCATGCGCTTGCCCTCTTAAAATTATATTTATTCTTCTTTTCTAGAAATTTGGAACGGCTGAATAATACAACTTCACAAAAACATTGCAAGAAAAAATCATTCCAGAAACGCCTTCGGCCATTCAATTCACGAAAGCATAAGGGATGGTACGGGATAATCCAAGATTCCTCACCCGCTTGTAGCGGGATTTGGAATGACATTCATGCCAAAACCGGTGCCGGTGAGATATCTGTTTGAATGCTCACACTGATTCAATTTCTTACTATGCTTTGAAATGGAAGCATTGTAGAGAAGGGTGAGACGCAATAAATTAGTTTGTGTTGCCTTCAGCTTGAGGCAGCAGGAAGCTGATCAGAACCATCACGATATTGGCAACGCCCAGCCATATTAAAGTTTTCGAGGCATTGTGACCAAGGCGCACGTATAGCTCCCCCACGATGCTGGGGACAGTCCCTCCCAGGCACCACGCCCAGCCCATCAGAATGGCGGATACGATACTCACGTTTTCCCGCGGAGCAATCCGTTGTCCGAAGGCAACGCCCAGGGGATTCACTGTTCCCAAAAACGCTCCGCCCAGAATGCAAAGCAGGATAAACGCCGGGACCGGCAGTGTCAGTCGCACGATGGCGTGATAACTGATCGCAGATAAAATCGTCATCGCGATCAGTGTCCGACGACGTCCGATGCGATCGGCCAGGTGTCCCATCGGCACCATGAATACTGTGGCGCCGAAGATGATGAATCCGAAAGCGCCGCCTTGCCCGATCCAGTCCGGATAACCTTTTTCCAGGGCGAATTCCGGCATGAGAAAGAACAGGCCGCTGTTCACTCCGGCCGAAATGGCCAGGATCAGAAACAAAGCCAGGATTGATCCGGCAACCGGACGGAGGGATCGGAGCGAGTCCATCACGGACATTCTTTGGGATTGAAGTGCTTCCGCGGGCTGGCACCATTTCCAGATTAATACCCAGAGAATGGCCGCGGGAATCAGCAGGATTTCGGTGTGATGATCAAAGTGGCGGTAAGCGGCTCCGAACGCGATCTGACTGAGACCGTAGCCCATGCTGCCCACAGCAATAAATATGGCCAGGAATGTCGAGCCGCGACGCGCGGAAAAGCTTCCCGCCAGTCCGGCGCCCGCGGGGTGGAACATATCCTGCCCGAGCCTTCCGGCCGCCAGGATGATGAAAACGACCAGATAAAAGCCGCTTAGTCCAAACAGTGACGGCAGCATGCGGTCAAGCGTTGTCTGATAATCGGTCAGCGGACCGAGCAGCAAAGCGAAAGAGGGGAGCAGGGTGCCCAGCAGAATGACCCGACGCGGACCGAAACGATCGGCAATGGAACCAAAGAGAGGCTGCATGGCCGTTCCGCTCATTGCGATAACGGTGGCGATCCATCCGGCTTTGGCAACATCCAGACCGGCCAGTGTTTTGTAAACCGGCCAGACGCTGGTTCCCATGAAATCAGCCAGCAGGTGAGCGACAACAACAGCAATGAACGTGCCGATCGTCCCGCGCGTTATATCGTTTTCTAAAGCCTGGCCGCCGGATGGCGCTGCCGCATCGGTTTCTGAAATTGGCGCTTGCTGTCGATTATTCATTCATTGACTCCAATGGGGACCTCTATATTAGCCGATAAAAAAACCCGCCAGGGTCGTCCACGGCGGGTTGAAATAATCGATAAAGAAAGTGCTAGGACTTCATTTTCTTATCGGCAATATGCAATCGTCTCATCTGAGAGACGTAAAATTTAAGTTTATCCATGTTCGCTTTGTCTCACAAAAACAAATATTTTAATTTAGAACAAAATACAATATTTTTTATTCGGTGAGACGCCGTGGCACTCATCGGGTGGCTCATTCCATCCATCTTTCCGCTGGAAAATGATTTGGCCGTTGTGAAAAAAATTGAGCTGTGGTAACAACCTGCCCGTTCATATATCTGATTACCCAAAAGGATTACCTGAATGCAGGACACTGTAAGTCGCGTTCACGCTCATATGCCTTATCATCTTCTGCCGAAGCATCTGGAAATGATATTGAGGCGGAAGCTGAATCTGGAAATTTATTTTCATCACTGGGCACTGGAAAAACTGGATCAGGCGAAGTGTGTGGAACATGCGCGGCTTCTCGCCGATGCCGGATTAAAAATCACGTTTCACGCGCCCTTTATGGATTTGCGTCCGGGAGCGCTGGATGATCAAGTCCGCCGCACCAGCGTGGAGAGAATCAAGCAGGTCTTCGAACTCGCCCGCCATTTTCATCCGCTGAAAATCGTTTGCCACGCTTCTTTTGACGAACGCTACTATGTTTTCGTCGATGAGCTGTGGCTGGAGAACAGTGTTAAAACATGGACGGAGTTGATCGGATTGGCCGAAGACGTCAACACCGTCATCGCGTTGGAAAATGTTTACGAAAAGAATCCCGATATTTTGCGCCGCCTGTTCGACGCGCTGTCGTCGGACAGAATCTGCTTTTGTTTTGATACCGGTCATTTCAATGCTTTTGCCCATGAGCCTCTGAGCGTCTGGCTGAAGGTCCTGGAAAAATATCTGGGGCATTTGCACCTGCATGACAATCAGGGCAAGAGAGACGAGCACCTTCCCGTGGGTGAAGGCACCTTTCCTTTCGCGGAACTTTTTGAGTCTCTCCGGAAAATCAAGGCGAAACCGACGATCACGCTCGAGGCGCACAATCCGAACAATCTCTGGCGATCGATGGAGAATATCAAAAGCATGGGACTGGCGAAAATTCTAAAATAAGAGGAAGGGCGTGCTCAGGTATATCATTAAAAGAACTTTATTTATGATTCCGCTCCTGCTGGGGATTACGGTGATCTGTTTTTTTGTGATGCATCTGGCGCCGGGGTCTCCGACGGATTTGCAGACCGAGATGAATCCGAAAGCGTCAGCGGAAATGAAAGAGCGTCTCCGGACGATGTATGAGCTGGATAAGCCGATTCACGTCCAATACGCGTCCTGGCTCACGAAGATCAGCCAGGGCGATCTGGGAACGTCTTTCTCCACCGACCATCGTCCGGTCGCCGATAAAATTATGGAGCGGTTGCCCGTCACCATCCTGATCAATCTTCTGTCGCTCTTCATTATCATAGCTGTGGCGATCCCGCTCGGCGTTTTATCAGCTGTGCACAAAGATTCCTGGTTTGACAAGGCCACGACTGTTTTTGTTTTCATCGGGTTTGCCGTTCCGACGTTCTGGCTGGCGCTGCTGCTGATGATTTATTTCGGCAGTCATTTGAACTGGCTGCCGATTTCCGGATTGCGTTCGCTGAATTATGAATATCTGAGCGCCACAGACCGGCTGATGGACGTGGTGAAGCATCTGGTTTTGCCAGTTTTTGTTTCCGCGTTCGGCGGTCTGGCCGGCCTGTCCCGCTATATGCGGGCGAATATGCTGGAGGTGATCCAGCAGGATTATATGATGACGGCCCGCGCCAAAGGATTAAGCGAGCGAGACGTCATTTACAAGCACGCGCTGCGCAACGCGCTTTTGCCGGCCATCACCATCCTGGGGCTTTCCATTCCCGGCCTGATCGGCGGGAGCGTGATCTTTGAAACCATTTTTGCCATTCCCGGAATGGGGCAGCTTTTTTATATGTCAGTGATGGCCAGGGATTATCCGACCATTATGGGGATTTTATTGATTGGCGCGATTTTAACGCTGGCGGGGAATTTGATTGCCGATGTGTCGTATGCGGTGGCGGATCCCCGGATAAGAATATCTTGACGGCTATTTTAAAATGAATTTTTGGGAATCCTTGTATAAAAATAAACTGATGCTGACCGGCGGTGGTCTGGTCCTTCTGCTCCTGGTGATTTCCATTCTGGCACCGTGGCTGGCGCCCTACGATCCGGGACAGATCGATTTAAACAATGTCCTGGCCGCGCCGTCCATGCAGCACTGGTTCGGCACCGATCAACTGGGACGGGATGTTCTTTCCCGGATGATCTGGGGAGCGAGGATTTCCCTGAAAGTCGGTTTTGTGGCGACGGGCTTTGCCATCCTGATCGGGACGGTTCTGGGCGCCGTGTCCGGATACTACGGCGGCTGGGTGGATTCCGTGATTATGCGTTTTGTGGATATTATGCTTTGCTTCCCGACGTTCTTTCTCATTCTGGCGGTCATCGCCTTTCTGGAGCCTTCCATCTGGAATATCATGATCATTATCGGCGTGACCGGCTGGATGGGCGTGACGCGGCTGGTGCGGGCTGATTTTATCTCCCTGCGGGAACGGGATTTTGTTCATGCCGCCAAAGCGATCGGGGCAGGTGATCTGCGGATTATCTTTATGCATATTCTTCCCAATTCGATGGCTTCGATTCTGGTGGCGGCAACGCTGGGGATTGCCGGAGCGATTCTGACCGAATCGGCGCTGAGCTTCCTGGGCATCGGTGTGCAGCCCCCCACACCGAGCTGGGGCAACATCCTGACCGCCGGCAAGGATAACATCGATATCGCCTGGTGGCTTTCGCTTTATCCGGGCCTGGCCATTCTGATGACCGTTGTCGGCTATAATCTTCTGGGGGAAGGTATCCGGGATTTACTGGATCCCCGCTTGAAAAAATAGGCGTTTCTTTGTCGGATTGTTCATTCTTGATTAAATCATAAAAATATACTAGGAAACAAACCGTTCATTTTACGTTAAGGAGAAGATGTCCCATGTCAAAAAGAGTCAATGCTGAAGCAATCAGCAACGATAAACGCATTCTTTCGCGCAAGCTGATGCAGGGTGAAATATCCGACAAGGATATTCAAGCCCTGACAAAAAAACTGCCCGATGTTGCCGAAAATGCTGAAGAAGTTACTCTCAGCGAAAACCAGGGCGAAAATAAAACCGAAGATCAGGTTGAAACCGCCGGCGAAAACGCCGACACCAACGCCCATTAAAATCTCATGCTTGTCGATTCCCACGCTCATCTGGAGATGAAAGAATTCGATCCCGACCGCGAAGAGGTTATTAGGCGCGCGGGAAGCGAGGGGATCGATTTTATCATCACCGTCGGAACCAACCTCAAACTGAGCCTCAAAGCGGTGACGCTCGCCGATCAATATGAAAATATCTACGCGACGGTCGGCGTTCATCCTCATGATGTGGCGAGAATCAATAATCACACGCTGGACGCGCTGAAAGATCTGGCCCGGAAGCAAAAAAAAATCGTTGCCTACGGTGAGATCGGTCTGGATTTTTTTCGCAACATTTCTCCGCCGGAGCAGCAACTGGAGTTATTCGGACGGCAGCTGGAACTGGCCGGTGAGCTCAATCTTCCCGTGGTCATTCACGACCGGGAAGCGCATCGGCAGACGCTGGAAACCGTTCAGGCGTCGCGCGTGAGACGCGGCGTCTTCCACTGTTTTTCCGGTGATTATGAAATGGCTAAAAAGTGCATCGATCTGGGATTTTACATTTCCATTCCCGGCGTCGTCACGTATGACAAATCAAAGACTCTTCAGGATGTGGCGGCGCGCACTCCGCTTTCTTCGCTGCTCGTGGAGACCGACGCGCCGTATCTCACGCCGGTGCCGCATCGCGGAAAAAGAAACGAACCTTCTTATGTGATTCACACGGCTAAAAAAGTCGCGGAGATCAGAGGAATGCCGTTGGAAGAGGTCGCCCGGCAGACATCCCTCAATGCGTTGAATCTTTTCGGCATCGACTCTTCCGCCCGTTCCGGTCAGTAAATTGTTTAAAGAGCTTTCCATGGTAAAGAATAAACGAAAAGCGGTGGTCTTACTGAGCGGAGGTCTTGACTCCGCCACCACGCTGGCGATTGCTGAAAATAAGGGATTTGAAATCTATGCTTTGAGTTTTCGCTATGGCCAGCGGCACGCCATCGAACTGAAGGCGGCCAGGCGCATCGCCCGAACGCAACATGTCGCCCGGCATCTGATTCTGGATGTTGATTTGGATAAAATCGGCGGCTCCGCCCTGACGTCAAATATCAAGGTGCCGAAGAACAGGAGCTCTGAGGTTTTGCAAAAAAATATTCCGGTAACTTATGTGCCCGCGCGCAACACGATATTTCTTTCCTATGCTTTGGCTTGGGCGGAAGTTATCGGCGCCCATGATATTTTTATCGGCGTGAATGTTCTGGACTACAGCGGCTATCCCGATTGCCGTCCGGAATATATTGCCGCTTATCAAAAGATGGCCTCTCTGGCCACGAAAGCCGGTGTCGAAGACAGACAAAAACTGAAAATTCACACCCCGCTCATCAAGATGAGTAAGGCTCACATTATCAGAAAAGGTCTGGAACTGGGTGTGGACTACAGACTGACACACAGTTGTTATGATCCGTCGCCTTCAGGGAGGGCCTGCGGCGAATGCGATTCCTGTCTTTTGCGTCGGAAGGGGTTTAAAGACGCCGGTGCCGTTGATCCCGTCAGATATTTGAAGTAGGAATTTGTTCTTGAATTATTTCGTCAAAGAAATATTTTATTCGATTCAGGGCGAGGGATTCCATACCGGGCGTCCGGCGGTTTTCTGCCGTTTTTCCGGCTGTAATTTATGGTCGGGAAAAGAGGCCGACCGGCACAAGGCGGCATGCCAATGGTGCGACACGGACTTTGTCGGATGCGACGGAGAAGGAGGGGGAACTTTCAAGACGGCCATGGATTTGGCGGATCGGATCGCGACATTCTGGCCGCAGAAAGATCTGAATTCCGTTCGACCGTTTGTTGTCTGCACGGGCGGAGAGCCGTTGCTGCAGCTGGATGCCGGATTGATTTCAGCATTGCATGACAGGGGATTTGAAGTAGCCGTGGAAACCAATGGAACCCTTTTGCCGCCGGAAGGCATTGACTGGATCTGCGTCAGCCCTAAAGCCGGCGCGGATTTGCTGCTGCGCTCCGGAGACGAGCTGAAACTGGTCTATCCTCAGCCGGGAGCGGAACCGGAAAAATACGCGCATCTGAATTTCAGCCATTTTTTTCTGCAGCCGATGGATTCGCCTGATGCCGCAGAAAATACAAAACGGGCTCTGGAATATGTTCTGTCCCATCCGCGGTGGCGTCTGAGTTTGCAGACGCAAAAGATATTAAAAATAAAATAGGAAACTGAAATGGAACTTTTCAAAGTATTTAAATTCGACGCGGCGCATCGCCTGCCCTGTGTCGGCGAGCAGCACAAGTGCTCCGAAATTCACGGCCATTCTTTCCGGATAGAAGTCCATATCAGCGGGCATGTTGATCCCCGTTTCGGCTGGGTGATTGATTTTGCCGATATTCGCAGAGCCGTTGAGCCGATTCTCGATCAACTGGATCATAAATATTTGAATGATGTTGAGGGGCTGAATAATCCCACCTCGGAAAATATCGCCCGATGGATCTGGGAACGCCTGTGTATCGGTTTGCCGCAGTTGAGCAAAATTGTCGTCCAGGAAAGTCCGGAATCCGGCTGTGTTTATCGGGGAGAGAAATAGAATCAGCCATTAAGAGTCATTGTTCATTCTTAAATCGTTTTTGCCCATTTTCAGTTGAAAAATAGGCGCTTCAATGATATTTGCTTACTTGAATCAGGTATGGAAAGATGGATCAAAAAACCATACAGAAAATAAGAAAAGACCACCAGGATAATATTCTGGATGAACTGCGGCGGGAAAAAGCCGCGGTTTTGGCGAGAGCCAGCTGGGCCGTTGAAGAACTGCTCGCGAAGCTGGAGCTCATTGACGGGACCATACAATTAAAAATATCTTTTTTGAGCGAAACCAGAGGTCAAGAAGATTCTCGCGATGTATGGCGTCGGAGAAAGTTGATTTGCGAAGAAATAAATTGCAGCATTAATGAATTCAATGCTGTCCGCAAGAAAGCTGAACTGAAATATTATTATCTGATTGTGACGCGCGAAGCTCTGGGGCTGCGCCGTCATGAAATGGTTCAAAAAATATACCGTATTCCGGATAAAAAGAAAAAATACGAACTGGACAATGGATAGATACAGAAAACCGCGGCTGCGGATGGTGGAAACTCAGATCAGGGCGCGGGGCATCAGAGATGAACGTGTCCTGATGGCGATGGAAGCAATTCCCCGCCATCTTTTTGTTGATGAAGGATTGATTGAACAGGCTTACAGCGACAGTCCTCTGCCCATCGGCGAGCATCAAACCATTTCCCAGCCCTATATTGTGGCCCTGATGACCGAGGCCCTGGAGCTGAAGGGAAGGGAAAGGGTTCTGGAGATCGGCACCGGGTCTGGCTACCAGACGGCCATCCTGGCTTCTCTGGCTGATCGGGTTTTTTCCGTGGAGCGCATTGCGTCTCTGGCAACCGGCGCGCGCAGGATTCTTGACAAACTTAATTTTTATAATGTGGCCATCCGGGTGGGAGACGGCTCCTACGGCTGGAGCGATGAAGCACCCTTTGACGCCATTATTACAACAGCCGCGTCTCCGGATGTCCCTCCCTATCTGCTGGATCAGCTTGTTCCCGGCGGAAGAATGGTGGTTCCGGCCGGCGGCCGCGATGTGCAGACGCTCTATAAGTTGACGCGCTCGAAAGAAAATCCCGGGGAAATCATCAAAGAAGATTTGGGCGGCTGCCGTTTTGTCAGTCTGATTGGAGAAAGTGGATGGAAAAAATAAAGTTTTTATGGATCATCCTGATTGTTCCTCTGGTTTTTGCGTGTTCTCCGTACTCAGCGCATAGAGATACGTCAAAAGGCGTCTATTACCTGGTCAAGAAGAATGAAACCATCGAAGGAATCGCCAGAACCTACGGCATTTCATCGCAGCAGATAACAAAAATCAATAACATCAAAGCCGGAAGCCCTGTTCAGGAAGGGTCGGTCCTCTTCATTCCATCGGGAAGCCGGATGGAAGATAAAGTCATAAAAGATACCGCAACCAGAACGGCCGCCGCCAAAAAAGAAGTCAAGAAAAGCGTTTCCGCAGCAGAAGTTAAGAAAAGCAATCCTTCAACCGTTAAAGAAAAAACAGTTAAAAAAGAAAACAAAGTTGTTAAGCCTTTAGTGGAAGTCACGGATTTAGAAGTTGGCAAACAGAAGAAAGAATCGGTTGATGCGGCCAAAAGTTCTGAACAGAAAAAATCAAAAATTGTCATTATCGCGGAGCCTGAAGAGAAAACAGCCCAAAATATCGTAAAACCGGATGTCAAGGAGCCGGCCCCTGAACAGAAAAAAGTGGCAAATAAAGACATTGCGGCAACAGTAGCGGATAAAAAAATCGCGGAAGAAAAGATTGTGACGCCCTCGCCGGCAGCGGAGTCCGAGGAAAAAATAACATCGGGAAAAAATAAATTTATCTGGCCGGTTCGGGGCAAAGTTAAGGCTCATTTCGGTCAGCAGCCCAATAAGACTTTTAATAACTGGATTAAGATTGTTTCCGCGGCGGGCGGGAAAGTGAAAGCGGCAGAGTCCGGCACGGTTATTTTTTCTTCCCTACTGAAAAATTACGGAGAAACCATTATCATCCGTCACAAGAATAATTTTGCCACGGTCTATACACATCTGAAAAAGCGGAATGTCAAAATAGATAAGAGCGTGAAAAAAGGTGAAACGATTGCGGTCCTGGGAGAAAAGGATGAAGACGGCGCAGTGTATATGAATTTTGAAATCCGCCGTCAGGGTAAAGCGCGCGATCCCCTGCTGTTCCTGCCGTAGTTTATTAAACTTGACTGAAATCAGATGGTCACGGTGTTGACCATAATCGGGTCGTAACCCATCAAACCAATACAATGAAATCAGGAGGAATCCATGACACGTCGGGTGATTTTTAATAAAAAAGGGGGCGTGGGCAAAACGACCATCGCGTGCAATCTGGCGGCGATCAGCGCCCAAAGCGGGAAAAAGACCCTTGTGATCGATATGGACCCGCAGGGAAACGCCAGCCGTTACCTGATGAACGAACAGTACGAAGCGGCCAGGGAACAGAAGAAAACCATCTACGATTATTTCAAAGCGTCGCTGGATGCGGGAAGCGCCTTCGTGTTCAATCCTTTTTTTCCGCGGAGCGACAGAAATGAAAATGATCTCGGCGATTATTTTCATGAAACCGCTTACAAGAATCTGTGGATGATTCCCTCCCATCCTGCTCTTGTTGAAATCGAAACCCAGCTTGCAAGCAAGCATAAAATTTATAAACTCCGCGAAGCGCTGGACGCTATGAAAGGGGTCGATGCCGTGTTCATCGATACGCCCCCCGCCTTGAATTTCTTCAGCCAGTCGGCTCTCATTGCGGCCTCGCGGTGCCTCATCCCCTTCGACTGCGACGCCTTTTCACGGGAGGCGATTTACGATGTGGGGCAGCATATCGGAGATATCCAGAGCGACCACAACCGCGATCTCCATGTGGAGGGCATCGTGGTCAATCAGTTCATGTCCAGGGCGAAACACCCCCGGGAAATCGTGGAGTCTCTGAAGGCCGATGGCCTTCCCATTCTCTCCACCCGTCTTTCTTCATCGGTGAAGATCAGGGAATCCCACCAATCGGCCAAACCCATGATCTTTCTTGATCCGAAACACAAACTGACGTGTGAATTTCTGGATCTATACCGGGAAATCGAATCGAAAAATAAAAAACGGAAGGCGTAAACAGCGCCTTCCCCGGTAGATCATCCAAAGAAATCAAAGGACTCGTTATGGACTATTATTTTGAACAGGGGCCGATTCGCCCGCCCAGCGAGGCGACAAGCCTGTTGCTTCGCGTGACTAGAAATTGTCCCTGGAACAAATGCGCGTTCTGCCACACCTATCAGGGAACCAAATTTGAGCTCAGGAATGTCGACGAAGTCAAAAAAGATATTCAGGCGATGAAGGAGATTGCTGATGAAGTCGTCGGTCTTTCCTGGAAACTGGGCGAGGGAGGGCAGGTCAATCGAAACGTATTAAGACACATTTACAATAGTAACGATTATCATAATGATTATACCTACTCTGTGGCGGCGTGGCTTTACTTCGGTGGGGAAAGTGTTTTTTTGCAGGATGCCAATTCGCTCATTATCAAGACCGAGCAGCTCACCGCGATTCTTGATTTTTTGAAGGAGCAGTTTCCCGGAATAAAACGGATCACCTCTTACTGCCGTTCGCATACGGCGGCGAGGAAAACCGTCGATGAATTTAAACAGCTGAGAGATTCCGGTCTTTCCCGAATCCATATCGGGATGGAAAGCGGCAGCGATGACGTTTTATCGTTGATTCACAAAGGCGTGACCGCCGCGGATCATATCAAGGCCGGATTAAACATCCGCGAGGCCGGTATAGAGCTCAGTGAATATGTGATGCCCGGGCTGGGCGGAAAACAATTCACGCGCGAACACGCGTTGGAAACGGCGAAAGTGATCAATGCCATTAATCCTGATTTTGTCCGTCTGCGCACGCTGCATGTCGTGCCGGGCACCGGTCTGGATGAACTGGTGAAGCAGGGAGCATTCCAGCCGCTCGGGGATGAAGATATTCTCAGAGAAATTCATTTATTCATCGAGCATCTTGAGGTTCGGGGAACCTATTTGGCCAGTGATCATATTTTAAATTTGCTGGAAGAGCTGGAAGGAAAATTTCCTGAAGATAAAAATAAAATTTTATCACGCATCAAAAAATATTTTGAGCTTCCCGACATAGATAGGCAGATTTTCCGACTGGGACGACGCACCGGCGCTTACCGAAAGCTCGATGATCTGGAGGATCGGGAGACTTATTTTCGATTGAAATCGGTCATCGATCAATATAGCGCCAGGGGCGGGAACCTGGAAGAAGATATTATTAAAACAATGAATCAATACATATAAATAATTATTTTATATGTGAAAATTCTGTCATGCCGCTTTTAAATTTTTTTATTTTACCGGTTGGAAAATAATCTATTGACACGTAAATTCTTTCTGCTTATACTCCCGCCGTCAAAAAGCAATCATTTATCAGATATCCGATACCGGCGGTTTGCAATCTATCTGCTGCTGATCTTGGACAAATTATGAGAAGCTTTAACCGGCTTTAATATTTTGCCGACATTCTATGCGGAAGAGCAAATCCCGATTCCTCGCCAGAGGATATGAAAAATACCGTCAGGATTATCGGATGGCCTGATCAATGAAAGCTCCATTTTGATGAGAAAAGAAAAAACAATAATTTAAGAGGAGGCTATACAATGCGCGAATGTGTCATTATTGATGGTGTCAGGTCGCCTAATTCCAGGGCGCACAATGAAAAAGGTTGGTTCAGAGCTCTCCGGCCGGATGAGGTTTTGACAAAAGTTTATGACGGATTATTTGCCCGCAACCCCAAAGTAAAACCCGAAGATATCGAGTCCGTATTTGTCGGTTGCGCCAACATTACCGGCATGCAGAACGATATCGGACGTCTGTCCTGGCTAGCCGGTGGTTTTCCGGAATCCGTTCCCACCAACACGTTGACCATGCAGTGTCCTTCGGGGATGGCAGCCATCCAGCATGCCGCCCGCGCCATTATGTGCGGCGAAGGCGACACCTACATTGCTTCAGGTATTGAAGACATGCAGAAAGTTTTCATGGCCATGCATATGGATTTCGCGCCGCGCTTGGCCCAGCGTTACAACATTCTTGATCTGCCCATGGGGAATACCGCAGAAAAGGTCGCGGAAGTCTATAAAGTCAACCGCACAGACATGGAAAACATGGCTTTCTGGAGCAATAAAAAAGCCGATGCCGCCACCAAGGCAGGAAAATTCAAGAGTGAGATCATCCCGATGGAAGGTCTGAAAGACGACGGCACGCCCTTCATGGTGGACACCGACCAGTGGATCCGTGGCGACGTTTCGATGGAGTCGATGGCAACCATGAAAACTCCTTTCAAGCCGGATGGAGTTGTCACAGCGGCAACTTCTTCACCCCTGACGATCGGCGCGGCCGCTATGCTTTTGATGGAACGCTCCAAAGCTGATAAGCTGGGACTTTCTTACAGCATTAAATATGAAGCCGGCGCTTTAGCTGGTTGCGATCCCACCGTGATGGGTATCGGTCCTATTCCCGCTGTCCAGAGACTTCTGGCGCGTACAGGCAAGAAAGTCAGCGATATCGCGGTTTGGGAATTCAATGAAGCTTTCGCGAGCCAGTCGTTGGCCTGCGTAAGAGAATTGGGAATTGCCCAGAACGCTCCTTTCGACAACGTCAATATCTGGGGCGGCGCTCTGGCCCTCGGTCATCCGTTGGGAGAAAGCGGATGCCGCATCCTGGTGACCCTGCACAGCATCATGAAGAATGAGCTGAAAGATGCCAAGTACGGCGTGGCTACCCTTTGCGGCGCTTTTGGTAATGCCGGCGCCACCATGTTGAGCAGAGTGTAATAGCTATTGATCACGTTTAAATTAAAAAGGGAGCTTTTCATTATTGAAGAGCTCCCTTTCATTTCTGAATTAATAATTGAATCTTTTGGATGATGATTTTACAGCTTGCCTGAAAGAAACAAATCAACATCCCGTGCCGTTTCATCCGGCATTTCTTCCATCGGAGTGTGTCCGGCGCCTTCGTATTGAATGAATTTCGCCATCGGAAGCTCCTTTTTCCAGTTTTCAAAATACTTGAACGGAATCCATTGATCTTTGGTGCCCCACATCACCAGCGTTGGCGGCTTCAGGTCTTTGATCCCTGCGGCGAGATTTTTATCTTTGCTCTGTTTTCTAAACTCTGTAAAGACATCGACAGCCCCGCCTTTATTGCCTTCTCTCATCATCAGATCGAAATAGCGGTCTTTGAGTTCAGGAGTCACTTTGGATTTGTCTCCGAAGACCTGATTCACGGACATATCAATCATCCATCGCGGCATGATGTATCGGGCGAAGGGTCGGATAACGGGATTGCTGGCCAGACTGATGATGCCGGGCATATCCTGAGGAAAACCGACAGAGTCAATCAGGATGAGTTTTTCCACTTTTTCAGGGTACTGCAAAGCATATTTCCAAGCAATATATCCGCCCAGAGAATTGCCGGCTATGAAAAACCTGTCCAGTTTCTTTTCCTCAACGATTTGATCGAATAGATGGACGGCCTTATCGATGTTGTAGTAGGACTTGTCGGAAGCAGGTCCGGTCAGGCCGAATCCCGGGATATCCAGACGGATGATGCGATAATGGTCTTTCAGACGGGCAACCCATCCATCCCACGTATGCAGCGAAGCGCAGACGCCATGCAGCAGAATGAGCACCGGCCCCTGACCCTCGTCCTTGTAATGAATATTCATGTCGTCAATCTGGATGATTTTTGATTGTTGATCGGCATACTTCATCTTTAATCTTTCCATGGGAATGGTTGTCATTCCCAGATGCGTGCATCCCATGGTGGCGGTGATCATAAAGGCTAACAAAAACAGAATGATCTTTTTCATATCCAACATGCTCTCTTTAAGTTATTTTTTTAAATTCATTGCGATGTGATTTTGATGCGGGACTATAGACATTTAAATAGTCTCTGTCAATGAAATATTCATTTTGAACCGGGGATGGTATTGCCGGGAGAAATTGAGGATCCTCCGGATAAATAATTTCAAAAATATATTGTCAAAACGAATGTCATGATTTATATTAAAGTCAAGCATCCCAACTAAATATTTTGGAAAGGAGAACAGGTATGAAGACATATGCCATTAAGTATCTGGAACTGGCGGAAAAGCATGCGGAAAAAATTGCGGCACGATGGACCAAGGATGTTAAAAGCAACGCGAAAACTCCCTCCTATAAAAATCTGAAAGACGAAGACCTCCATTATCAATGTGTCCGGTTCTATCAGAATTTCAGCAAGATGTTTCTGGATGAAAAAATAACGGATGAGGTGTTGAGATATTTTCGCAGCTACGCTCAGGACAGCTACAGGATGGGTATTCCGGCTAAAGAGACTATTTACGCTCTGATCCTGATGCGCAGGCATATCTGGCTGTACGCTGAATTTCAGGCCATCTTCACCTCCAGTATTGATCAGATGCAGGCCCTTGATACCCTCGGAAGAACGATCCTTCTGTTTGACTACGCCGCCTATGAGGTCACCAAGGAATATCAGGAACTGATGAAACAGGGGAAAAAATAGATTATTGGAATAGTTAATATTGGAATGCCGGACTTAATCTCAGAGAAAGGAGAAGATTCTTATGGTAGACTCGATTAAATTGCTTGACGTGACCGAACAAAACGCTGAGGAAATTGCCGCCTCCTGGGCGGACGATGTCCAGAAAAATAAGAGGACAACGCATTATCAGAATATCAAGAAAGAAAAGCTGGTGGTGTACGCGATTGATTTTTACAAAAATTTAAGAAAATTGCTGGTTCCTGAGGACCGCGTTGAATTTACCCAGGAATATTTTAAAAAATACGCTAAAAAATGTCATGAAATCGGGCTGCCTTTGCAGGAATCGATTTATGGGCTTATTTTAATGAGACGCCATATGTGGCTCTATGCCGATTTTCAGGCGATCTTTGTTGATGCCCTGGAACACAATCAGGCGATCGACAGCATCATGCGCATTATGCTGATGATGGACTACGCCGTTTACGAAATTACGCAGTACTATCTGGAAACGGCGAAGTAGTAAAAAATAATAACAGCAAAATCATCATAAAAATCCCCGGATTCATCATTATAATCCGGGGATTTTTTTTATTTTCGGCACGTTTTTTCTGTCCCCGTTCATGCCGCCTTAAATATCATAAGTATTTAATAATACTAGATATTATAAAATGATCATAAAAATCGGTAAATAAAATACTCAAATTCTATTTAATATGTTGACAGAGTAAATTTTGGGATGTATAAGACTGCAAAATGACTTTCAGTCAAGAAGGTTCATGGCAAAATACTGCATTAAGATTAATCTCAATTTTTTCTGGAAACGCAGTAGAAAATTTTAAGAAAAGTGTAAGAGTGGTCGCTCAGTTTGAGCGAGCAAAAAAATATCATAAACTAAAGTTTAAGGAGGATTATATGGCGAGTTTGTGGATTGATGTAAGGGATATTAAATTCCAGTTGTTTGAAGTTTTAAAGATTGATGAAACATTACTGGGCAAGGGCCGTTATACGGATTATGATGCTGATACATGCAAAATGGTTATTGACCAGGCCGCAAAATTTGCGGAAGTGGAGCTTGCTCCCACTTATCCTGATGAGGTTCATCGTAAACCGGTCGAAGCAACATTCGACAAAGGCAAAGTAACGACACCAGAATCTTACAAAAGACTTTGGAAACTTTATTGTGAATCCGGTTACATGGCCACAGCTGATCAGCCCGAAGTCGGCGGTCAGGGATTCCCCGCCGTTATCGCTGCTGCCTGCGCAAATATGTTCTTGGCCTGCAATCAGGCGTTCATCATGTATCCCGGTCTTTCCCACGGTGCGGCAAGACTGATGGAGGATTTCTTCAAACATCCGTTGCGCGACATCCTTCTGGAAAAAATGTACACCGGTGAATGGGCGGGTACGATGTGTCTGACTGAGCCGAGCGCCGGTTCCGACGTCGGTCTTTTGAAGACAACCGCCAAGAAGAATGCTGACGGCACCTATTCCATCGTAGGCACCAAGAGCTTCATCTCCGCCGGCGATCATGATCTGACCCCGAACATTATTCACCCTGTTCTGGCCAGAATCGAAGGTGATCCTGCTGGAACCAAGGGCATTTCCATTTTCATGGTTCCCAAATACAGATTCAACGAGAAGGGTGAAATTGGAGAATTCAACGATGTTCAGTGCGGCAACATCGAGAGCAAGATGGGTATTCACGGCAACGCCACCTGTACACTGAACTTCGGCACGGACAACAAGTGCATCGGTTATCTGATGGGTGAAGAGCGTGAAGGTATGCCGATCATGTTCCACATGATGAATGAAGAGCGTCAGGGCGTCGGCATGATGGGCGCGTCTCTTGCGGGTGCGGCTTATCTCCATGCCCTTGATTACGCCAAACAGAGAATTCAGGGCGCGAACGTCATCGAAATGGCTATGAAGGTTGAAAACCCCAAACCCATTACGATCATTGGTCATCCGGACGTCCGCAGAATGCTGCTCAAACAGAAAGCCATTGCAGAAGGCTGCCGTCTGCTTTGCTTCTTCTGTTACTTCTGCATGGATAATGAATTCAACGCCATGATCGACAAGAATGAAGAACAGCAGGCCTACTGGCATGGTTTCATCGAACTGCTCACACCAATCGTTAAAGCATACAGTACCGATATGGGTATGGAAGCCTGCCAGCTGGCCGTACAGACCTATGGCGGTTATGGTTTCTGCCGCGAGTATCCGGTTGAGCAGATGATGAGAGATCAGAAGATCAATCAGATCTACGAAGGAACAAATGGTATTCAGGCTCTTGACCTGCTGGGTCGGAAGCTCGGTATGAAGAAAGGCCTCTATTTCATGAATCTGATGGCGATGATCAATGAAACCATTGCAGAAGGCAAAAAGATTGACGCTTTGAAGAAAGAAGCAGAAACCGTCGAAAAAGCTTTGAATGCATGCGCAGAAACATCGATGGCTTTCGCCAAGATGATCAAAGTCACACCTTATGTTCCTCTGATTGGCGCTTGCGATTTCCTGGCCTGTATGGGTGATGTCATTGTCGGCTGGCTGCAGCTTAAGCAAGCTCTGGTCGCTGTTCCGAAGTTCTTTGCTGCGGAAACCGGTGAACAGGACAAAGCCTTCTATCGCGGTAAGATTGAAGCAGCCAGATTCTTTATCGGTCGCATTACCGACCTGGTTCCGGCCAAACTGGAGAACCTGAAGAAGGATGAACAGAGTTGTATGAATATTCCTGAAGAATCATTTGCTGTCTAAACAATGTTTCTTTAGAAACTGACTTTACGGGCGGGGAGGTCTTAAAACCTCCCCGCTTTTTTGTTTCTTACGGCGATCAGCTTCCTTGACCTCTCGCCCGATTTATGCCAAAAGAGGGCATGACCAGACGAAAATCGCAAAAGCAGTTACAATCGATTGGCGATGTATTATTGCCGATTTTAAAGAAAAGAGGGATGGCCTCGAAAATTGAGGAAAGCGCCATTCGCAAACTATGGCTGAAAGCTGTTGGTCCTCAAATCGCCGCTCAAACCCAACCTGATTCGCTGAGAAACGGAACATTATTCGTCAAGACGGTTTCCTCAGTCTGGGTGCAGCAGCTGCATTTCATGAGGGAAGAAATTCTCAATCAATTAAATAAACTGTCGGGGAAAAAACTGATCAAAGAAATCCGTTTTGTCGTTGGCCATTCACCGGTCACGGAAAAGGCCGGGGAGCAGGTGGAGGTGGCCAGGAAAATGGTTTTGAAAAAAAGAGACAGGGATATGATCGCCGAATGCACCAATGCTCTGGCGGATCAGGAATTGGCCGATGTCTTAAAGCGCATTATGCAGTTGGAAATCAGCCGCCGCCGTCAGCGGGAAAATGAGAAAGCTCATTGAAGATATCGTTCATGGCTGTTGAGTATTTTCTGTTCCGGTCATAAATAATCAACGAGGGCTCGAGCTTCAGCTCTTCCCGGGAGCCTTTTTTTCCTTCCACTAACGCAAACTCGGCGTCCGAAGACGTATCGGAAAAAACAAGTTTCATCCTTTTCGGTTCAATGCCGTTTTCCCGAAACAGACACATCAGTTCGACCAGGCGCTTTGCCGGATAAATCGTGAAAACCGTTCCCGCGGGCTTGAGCAGATATTTCGCGGCCTGCAAAAAATCTTTCAGAGAGCCTTTGATTTCATGGCGGGCAATCGCTTTCTCTTCCAGGGGATTCGTCCGGCCGGAATTTAATTTTCGATAGGGAGGATTGAAAATGACGGAGTTAAAGGAGCGTTCCACAAAAATATTCTTCACGTTTTGCGCGCTGCCGTGAATGATGTCCACGCGGTTTTCCAGATGATTGATCTGAACGTTTTTACTGGCCAGTGCGGCGAGATCTTCCTGAATTTCCAGACCGACGCCACCGGCTCCCGGGAAACGTTTGGCCGCAATCAGCAGAATCACACCGCTGCCGCAGCCGATATCCATAAACTTCGCGCGCTTTTTTAGAGAAGCGAAATGGGCGATCAGAATGGAATCGATGGAAAAGCGGTACCCTTTCTTCTTCTGGAAAAATCTCAGGCCGCCGTTCAGAATTTCATCGAGCGTTTCTTCCATTTTTAGATCATCAAAAGCCTTCAATCCAGCCGATGGGTGAACAGACCACTGCGCAGTTTCGGCTCAAACCATGTGGACTTGGGGGGCATGATCGCTCCCGCGTCGGCGACGCTGATGATCTGTTCCATGCTGGTCGGGTAGAGGGAAAAGGCAACGGCAAATCCGTCCTGATTGACCAGCTTTTCCAGCTCATCCATGCCTCTGATGCCTCCGATGAATTTAATGCGGTCATCCACGCGCGGATCTTTGATGCCCAGAACCGGATCCAGCAGGAGGGCCTGCAGAATCGCCGCGTCGAGACTGGCCACGGGATCGCCTGCGTCATACGTTCCTTCTTTAACGGTTAATTGATACCACTGGCCGCCCAGATACATGCCGAAATCGTGAAACTGCCGGGGTGATCTTTCTTTGAAATTGGAACTGACGGTGAACGACGCGCTGATTTTGTCGATAAATTGTTCCGGCGTCAGACCGTTCAAGTCTTTTACCGCCCGGTTGTAATCCATCACCTTCAGTTGGGTGTGGGGAAACAGCACCGCCAGCACGGATTCGAATTCCCTGCTCGATGCTTTGGATGTCTCCTGCGCGCGTCTGTTCCGCGCAATGGTTGCCGCTGCGGCGGCCCGGTGATGACCGTCGGCGATATACAGAGCATCGATCGCAAGAAATTCCTTCTTGATGCCTTCGATTTTTCCGGCGTCGGCCACGACCCAGACCGTGTGCTTAATCCCGTCTTCGGCGGTGAAGTCATATTCGGGGATCCCGGCGGTGATTTGATCGACAATCGCGTTTAATCCCGGTCGCTCTCGATAACTGATAAAGACGGGACCGGTTTGAGCGTTGACCGTGTCCACGTGACGGATGCGGTCCTCTTCCTTATCCTGTCTCGTCAGTTCATGCTTTTTGATTTTCCCGGCGTCATATTCCGCCGCGCTCATGACACCGACGATGCCGGTTTGTACCTGAGACCCCATCTGCTGTCTGTAAATATAATAGCGCGGGGATTCATCCTGGATCAGGATGCCCTTGACCCGCATGTCAATAAAATTGCGCTTGGCGGTCTGATAAATCAGGTCATCATTGCTTTTGGTATGATCCGGCACGTCAATCTCCGATTTTTCCACGTGCATGAAGCTCAGCGGATTGCCGGCTACGGCTTTCTGACCTTCTTCTCTGGTCATAACGTCATAGGGAAGCGCTGCCACCTGAGAGACAAATTTTTTGTCCGGCCGTACCGCCGGGAAAGGTAAAACTAATGCCATAAATGAATCTCCTGTTGATAAATATTTTCTTGCGGAACAGATAACATACTGACATAATCTTCACAATATAAAATTCATCCTCAAGGAAATAACATGGAAAACACGCTGGTCTTTATTCACGGTCTGGAAAGCACGGCGCAGGGCGCCAAAGGCAAATATTTTGCTGAGCATTTTCCGCAGATGATGATTGAAGATTTTACGGGAGATCTGGAATCGCGAATGAAAAAGTTGCGCGGTCTTCTTTCTGGAAAGAATGATTTGATCATGGTCGGATCAAGCTACGGCGGACTGATGGCGGTTCAATATGCGATGGAAAATGAAGATCGGGTAAAAAAAATGATTTTGCTGGCTCCCGCGTTAAATCTTCCCGAATTCCAGACATTCGAAAAAAAACAGTTGCGCATCCCCGTCATTGTCTATCACGGGACCGGGGACGATGTGGTCGATCCGCACAAGGTAAAGGAAATTGCCCTGAAATACTTCAGCCGTCTTGAGCATCATTTTGTTGAAGACGACCATCCTCTGCGGGAAACCTTTCCACGTCTCGACTGGCAGAGTCTGCTGGCGTCAGACGAATAAGGAGGGTACAAATTACCTTGACAAGATGTTGTTGTTATCTTAGTGTTGCGCAAATTTGAATGGATTGTCAGATATGTTTTCCAAAAAAATCGTTATTCGCTATACTCCCGATACGGTGCAGCAGCCGGTCATTTATCAACTGGTCAAACAATACAATTTGGTGTTCAATATTCTCAAAGCCAGAATTTTCCCCCGGCGTGAAGGCGTTATCGTTCTGGAGCTCAGCGGCACAAAAGATAATTTCGACCACGGTGTCCGTTTTCTCAAGGACATGGGGCTCAAGGTTGAATCCCTGTCGAAGAGCGTGAGTCAGAACAACGATAAGTGCGTTCATTGCGGCGCTTGCACCGCCTTCTGTCCGACGGGGGCACTTTCTTTTGAAAAGGAATCGCTGAAAGTGGTCTTTGATCCGGAAAAATGCAACGGCTGCGAACTCTGCGTTTCCGCCTGTCCCGTTCGCGCGATGGAAATCGATCTGCTGTAGTCTTTTTCTTAAATTTCAGATTCCGGCAAAATCATTCCTTCTTAAATTCTTTGTCCAGGTCCTTCTTGGAAGAGTCCAGCATCTTACCCACATCTTTGGGGGCGTTTTTTGTCTTTTTGTATAGATCCCTGCCTTCTTCCACAAAGCCCTTACTCTTGTCCCTGATTTGATTGATGCTGGATTTCATTATTTTGACCGGTTGGCCGGCTGAATCGGGCATATCGTTCGGATTTTTCAGGTAGAAATAACCGAAAGCAACTATCGCGACTATTAATAGACCAACTAAGAGCTTCAGCATACTTTTAAATATGAAGTTGAGGACAATGATGACAATCAGGACAATCCCTATGACAAGAACGGTCGGATGAGCCGATATATAGCCGGTGATGGCGTCCATGGCAAAACTCCTTTATGCAATTATTTTGATAATTTTATCATAAATTATGTTATTTTAAAGAGAAAAGATTTCATCCGGAAGCAGATGCTGTTTCTTTTCGGAAAGAATATTTTTACTAAAAAATGTCACGGAAATATCTATTGCAGATCCCCGTTATTTTGAGTAATTTATGGAAAAGAAAGGCAGCGAAAGGACCGAAGCCGTCATTGAGCTGAATCATGCTATGGAACAAAGAAGAACAGACATTTTAAATAAACTGGAAGAAAGGCTGGGCTATGTCTTCCGGGATAAGCATCTTCTTTCCACGGCTCTCACGCATCGCTCCTATATCAATGAGCATCCCCAGCTCGATTTGTCCGATAATGAAAGGCTGGAATTTCTGGGTGACAGCGTTTTAGGCCTCTGCGTGAGCGACTTTCTGATTAAAAAATACGCCATGTCGCCGGAGGGGGACCTGACCAAAATACGCGCCGCGCTGGTCGGTGAGAGGAATCTTGCGCAACTGGCCGCGAATTTAGAGATGGGGGAGTGTCTCTTAATCGGTCATGGGGAAGAGACGTCCGGCAGCCGCCATAAAGAATCTTTTCTGGCCAACGCCATGGAAGCGGTGATTGCCGCCGTGTATCTTGATTCCGATTACAACACCGTCAGGGATGTCATTATTAAATTGATCGAAGCGCGGCTGCCGGACCATCATCCGTCATCGGCGGACTTCTTTGATTATAAAACCGCGCTTCAGGAGCTCTGCCAGAAAAGATACAAAACCATTCCCGCTTATATAGTCGTGGATTCAAAGGGTCCCGAACACGCCAAAATATTTAATGTCCAGATAGCCGTCGTCAATAAACTGACGGAATACGGCAGCGGCAGAAGCAAGAAAGAGGCCGAAAAACAGGCGGCAAAAAAGGCGTGGGAAATACTTCAAAATGAAGCAGACTGATTCCGGGGCTCCGGGCAGCGCCCGTCATTTCATTATTCCTGTTTTCATCATGAACCGCGGCTGTCCCCACCGCTGCACCTTCTGCAATCAGACCATCACAGCCGGAAATTTCCCGGCGGAAATCACCCGGGAGTATTTCGACAGGGAAGTTAGCGCGTATCTGGCCTGGAATAAACAGCAATCAGAAAATGTGGAGATCGCCTTTTACGGCGGAAATTTCACGGGCGTTGAGCCCGCGTATCAGGAAAAGTTGCTGACCTGGGCGCATGCCTATATTGAAAAGAAGCTGGTTCAGGCCATCCGAATATCAACACGGCCTGATTACATTTCGGAGGATCAACTGCCATTGCTGAAACAGTACGGCGTCCGGACCGTGGAGATCGGTGCGCAGTCATTTGTTGACAGCGTGTTGCGGCGGGTGCAGAGGGGGCATAATGCTGATGACATCGAAAGGGCCGTGAGCGTTCTAAAGGAATACGGTTTACGGACAGGATTGCATCTCATGGCCGGACTTCCCGGAGACACAAAGGAAGGATGGATCGAATCGCTCAATAAAACGGTGTGTCTTCGCCCGGATACGGCGAGAATCCACCCGGTCACGGTTTTTCGCGATACCGTATTGGCGGAGGAATTCCATCGCGGTCAATACCGGCCGCTGGAACTGCCTCAAGCCGTTGAATGGTGCGCTTTGGCCTGGGAAATGTTGTCGGCTGTTGGAATCCGGGTCATCAGAATGGGGTTGCAAGTGACTCCGGAAATGGAAAAAGCCGGCGCCATCCTGGCCGGTCCCGTCCATCCGGCCTTTGGAAGCCTTGTGCTTTCCAGAGTTTTTTATCTTCATACGATTAGATTTCTAGGAGAGCTTCCTGATGATGTCCGGGAGGTTCGTTTTCGATTATCCCCGCGCGATATGTCCGACTTCCGCGGCTTGAACAATTTCAACATTAAGGCCATAAAAAAGCTTTACCCGCGCGTTCATTTAATTATAGAATCAGTCCCCGGAAAAAAGCGCGGCGCAATATCCGCAGAGACGGATACCGGAGCGCTGATGAATTTGCAAATTCCGGGAATCAGATAAGGAGATCATTAAATTGTTTCAATCAGGATTCATAGGCATTATCGGCCGTCCGAACGCGGGCAAATCAACACTTTTTAACGCGATCATCGGCGATAAAATATCCATCATCACGAACAAACCGCAGACGACCCGCAATAAAATCACGGGCATTAAAAATGATCCCGATGCGCAAATGATTTTTCTGGATACGCCCGGCATGCACCGGCCGAAGACCCCGCTGAATAAGGCGATGGTGCAGACCACCCGGGACACCATCGGCAGCGTCGATGTGCTCTTGATGCTGGTGGAGGCCAATACCGATGTTCATCCCCACGATCTTTTCCTGATTGAATCGCTGGCGCCGGTCCATGCCCCGGTGATTCTGGTGATTAATAAAATTGATCTTATCGAGAAGCAATATCTTCTGCCGCTGATGGATAAGTTCCGTCAGCTTTACGATTTCAGGGAAATCTTTCCTATTTCCGCGCTGAAAGGCGACGGGATTGACGATTTGCTGAAGGCCGTCAAAGTCCTGCTTCCGGAAGGCCCTCCGTTCTATCCTGACGATATCCAGACGGATGCCACGGAAAGGTTCATTGCCGCCGAATTCATCCGGGAAAAAATAACGCTGATGACCAAGCAGGAAATTCCGTATGCGATTGCCGTGGAAATTGATCTATTCAAAGAGGATGAAGCAAAAAATCTGATTCGCATAAGCGCGTCGATCAATGTGGAAAAGGAGTCGCAAAAGGCGATAATCATCGGCAAACGAGGCGCCATGCTCAAAAATATCGGCACGCAGGCCCGGCTGGATATGGAGAAATTATTCGGCGCCAGGGTTTTTCTCGAACTTTTCGTCCGGGTGAGAAAAGACTGGACCTGCTCCGAGAGAATGCTTCAGGAATTCGGAATATTAAAACATTGAGGTTCACATGCCATTAAAGCCGGTTATCGCTATCGTCGGGCGCCCCAATGTCGGCAAGTCGACGCTCTTCAACAGAATCGCGGGAAAACAGAAAGCCATTGTGATTGACGAGCCGGGCGCCACCCGCGACCGCAATTACATGGATTGTCTTTATCATCGCCGGGCTTTCACTCTGATCGACACCGGTGGATTCGAGCCGTTGTCGGAAGAAAAAATTCTCGTGCAGATGCGCGAACAGAGTAATCTGGCTATTGAAGAGGCGGATGTCATCATCTTCATGATGGATGGCAAAGAGGGACTGACCCATGCGGATATGGAAATTGCTAGGCAACTGCGGGGAAAAAGCAAGCACGTATTTTATGTGGCGAACAAGGTTGACGGAGATCGCCACAAAGAGCTGTTGACCGACTTCTACCGGCTGGGCATCGATGAAATTCATTCGATTTCCGCGCAGCACGGTTCGGGCGTTGACGAACTGCTCAACAGCATTACGGCTGATTTTCCGGAGGCCGCTAAAGACAAAGAAGAGAAGGAATCTCCAATCAAGGTGGCGATTGTCGGCAAGCCCAACGTCGGCAAATCATCCCTGGTGAACAAAATTCTGGGTCGGGAAAGAAGCATCGCTAATCCCACGCCCGGTACGACCCGTGACGCCATTGATTCCAGCGTCAGGGTGCATGGAAAAAGTTATCTGCTGATTGACACGGCGGGAATTCGCCGCAAAAGCAAAATCAGCCAGACTCTGGAAAAATACAGCGTCGTTCAGGCGCTCAAATCCATCAATCGCTGCGACATCGCGTTGGTTTTGATTGACGCCGAGGAAGGCATCACCGAACAGGACACCAAGATCACCGGGCTGGCGTATGAACGCGGTAAGGCCTGCATCATTGTGGTGAATAAATGGGACAAAATAGAAAAAGACAATTCCACGGTCGGGAAATTTGTGGAAGACATCAAGGATAAAGTCAAATTCCTGGACTTCGCGCCGATTATTTTCATTTCAGCGGTCACCGGCCAGCGAGCGCCTAAAGTTTTTGATCTGATTGATCAGGTCTATGAACAGTACACGAAAAGAATCGGAACGTCTCCTTTAAACAGCCTGATTGAAAAATCCATCCGGCGAAATCCATTGCCGCGCTATCAGAACAGGGTCATGCATATCGCCTACGCCACCCAGACGGACATCAAGCCGCCGACTTTTGTATTCTTTGTCGGCAACACCAAAGGGATTCATTTTTCTTATGAACGCTATCTGATGAATCAGATACGCGAAGAATTCGGTTTTGACAGCGTGCCGCTCAAACTTGTTTTTCGAAAAAAGCGGTGATGGTTCAATGGCTTTTCGGCATTTGCAGAGGATTCAAGCCTGCGCACCGATCCGCGGTGAGGATGCGTTTATCGTTTGCATTTAAAATTTGCCGCTTGACTTTTAAGAGAATTTAGAGATAAAAATAACACCCGAAAGCAATCATTATCAACTTTACGATTCATCAGGATTTGTGTTGATCTGAATGACGGTTTTTAAGCCGTTTCATGGCTGTATGATCAGTGTTGACAATATTATATAACGGAGGTGTGCTGGATGAAACTGATGCATAGGATCAAAATTTTTGGTCTGCTTTTCTTCGTATCGGTCTGTCTCGTTGCGATGACGTCTTGTGGTGATGTTGAAGACGATCACTATCAAAGTAATTGCGATGATGAAATCAGCGAGCGGATTGCCGTCAGCGGAGAGCCCGATGAAATCGATATCGATCCGGCTGAATCAGGCAGCTATCACAGCCACACTTACTGGTATTTCAGCAGAGGCTTCGCTGCAACCTTTACATGCGGCGATAATGTTGACGGATGCGAACTGGACACCATCACTTTTTGCCCCGACTGTCCGGCGGAGATTCTGGTTTCCGAGTCCCCGATTTCAGGCCCGAACGGGAAAATCATCAGATTCGCCGTGTTTGATGCCGATACCCAGCCGGAAGTTATCGTTGTCACTCAAAACGGCTCATATGCCGCGACGCTTACCACGATTGATTTCAAGCCGGGCGAGAAATATTTCGGCCGGTTTGATTTTCCGCAAAGCGAGATAGAAGAACTAGTGATTAACGGCCACTCCATCCCGTGGGGCTTTCATTAATCCTTGTACGGGAGGGCGACGCGCCGGCGACCCATACTGATTAAGGAAACGCGGGCCGTGCGGTAAGTCTTTGGCCGTCATTGCGGTTAAAGACCACGACGGTTGCGGCCTATCCGTGAACAGTGATGCCGCTCCCGTGAATGACTATGTTTCTTTAAATCAACAAGATCACCTAACAATTGCATAAAGATGTGTCCGTTCACTTTGCCGGAGAAGATGACTCATGCAATGTCCCCGCTGCCAGACAGACAATCAGGAAGGAAAAAATATGGCGGAAGTGCATGGGAATCGAACCGATCCGGTAATTAAAATTATTGAATATTATCAGCTCTTTATTAATGAGGAGAAGGTTTAGGTTAAAGGAAAGTTAAAAATATCTTTTGACAGAGTATTCTTAAAATCACTTATAAAAAAATCACAAGTCACAACTGCTTCCTGAAAGAAACAAGCTCTCACCCTAGACAAAAAAGCAAGCTTCCGACCCGTTATCAATAAAGCTATTTACCTCTTTTAAAAATAATGAATAGTGTTATTATGATATTTAACTAATCAGGAAGAGCGCTAATCGTAGATGCGATGTCTAGAAAAAGTTTTATAATGATTGCGATGGTCAGAGGGTATGTGTCTGGGTCGCTCGGTGCCGATTCTTTTTTCGCTTGATTGGCAGGAAGTACCATTGGCGGCCTCCTTGGCATATGGGACGCCTTCAAACTCCATGAATAATACAAATAGAGGTGATTTTTGAACTTTTTAGAGAATATTGAGAAACAAAATAAATCTTTAATAATAGCAATAGGATATATAATCATCGGTATATTAGGTATTATTGACACCCTGACCGGTAAAGAATTAGATTTTTCTCTATTCTATGTGATACCTATACTCATAGTTACTTGGCACACAGGTCTTGGTCTTGGGATAGTATTTTCTCTCATAAGTGCCTTAGTATGGCTTCTTTCGGATGTATTATCTGGAAATGTAACATTGCTTTCCATTTATGCATGGAATACTCTCATCAGATTAGGCTTTTTCTTAACAATAGCGTTTTTATTGTCAAGGTTATTAACCGTACTGGAACATCAAAGAGAAATAGCCCATACAGACTATTTGACAGGAGCACTTAATTCACTCTTCTTTTATAATGTTTTGCAGATGGAAATTAACCGTTCTCTGAGATATAAAAATCTTTTTACTATAGCTTATATTGACCTGGATAATTTAAAAACTGTGAATTACGAGTTCGGGTATGCTACAGGTGACAAAGTATTATGTTTTGTTGCCAATCAAATCAAGAATAGTCTGCGAAAAGTAGACGTGGTTGCAAGGCTTGGAAGTGATGAATTTGCGTTGCTTATGCCAGAAACAAATCAGAAATCTGCACAAGTTGTTCTTTCTAAACTTCAACACAATATTTTAGCCGGGATGCAAAAAAATAATTGGCCCGTGACACTTAGCATCGGTGTCTTAACATGCTTTGATACGCCGCCAACAGCAAATGAAGCAATAAAAATAGTGGATGATTTAATGTACTCAGTAAAAAAAAGCAGTAAGAATAATATCAAATATGCCACTTATGAAAACTGAAACGGTCTTTAGCCAATATATGTTTTGCTCTCTTTCCATCCGTAATCCTCAATTCTGAAAACTGATCACGACCGCACCTTAGTAGGTATATACTGCTTGTGCCCCCTCACCTCACACCCGCGCACTGCCCGATATAACCCGCGGCTTCTCGCCGTGCTCGAACCGCGCCTGGCGGGCCTGCATTAATGCGTTCTCGACCGATGAGACAACGTATCGCTGATCCCGGGCCAACGTGAACTGCTTCATTGCCTCGCCGTACAAGCTGTCGGAGTATATCTCCCTGTCGGGGTTCGTGATGTTGACGTTCAGAGTGGGCTTGCCGTTGACGATACACCAGAAAGCGTCGCCGTCTTCGTATTCGCTGGCATTGTCGTCGGACATATCCCACGCAAAGAACCATATACGCTGGTCTCCCGGCTGCCCCACGATCAGCGCGACTGGCCACATTTTTGCCGTGGAACCATTTTATTTATACTTTGTGCTGACAACCCGTCACTGTAAGAATATTTTCCATAAATCTCCAATCTATGTGAATCGGCATGCAATAATGACCCACCAGTAGGCAAAATCGGCATTCAAAATTGACCCAGTCCTGGAAGCCTTCTATTCTGTAATAAATACGGGAGAAGGAGGCAGAAAGGGATGCTCACGGTG
>JAKLGV010000022.1 GCA_022710585.1 Deltaproteobacteria bacterium
GGGTTTGTCAGGAGCTGGAAATCAATTTCCTCTTCTTCGGCGTGATGGGCCTCTTCCGCCCGCGCCGGCATTTCCGCCCGGGAGCGCCGGTAAACCAGATAAACCTGATCCGCGCCCAGTCGCTTCGCCACCCTCGCGGCGTCCATGGCAACATTACCGCCGCCGATGACCGCAACCTTTTTCCCCATCCGTACCGGGGTGTCGTAATCCGGAAAGAGATAAGCCTTCATCAGGTTTGACCGCGTGAGAAACTCATTGGCCGAATAGACGCCATTGAGGTTTTCACCGGGGATGTTGAGAAAGTAAGGCAGCCCGGCGCCGGTTCCGACAAAGATGGCCTCAAAACCCTGAGCAAAGAGTTCATCAATCGTAACGGTTTGTCCGACAATCACATCCACCTTTATCTTTGCACCGAGCTTACTGACGTAATCCACTTCCCTCTGGACGATGGCCTTCGGAAGACGAAATTCCGGGATGCCGTAAACCAGAACGCCGCCGGCTTTGTGAAGCGATTCAAAAACCGTCACATCATGGCCTTTTTTGGAAAGTTCGCCGGCAACGGTAAGACCGGAAGGTCCCGCGCCGACAACGGCCACTTTCTTCCCGGTCGGTTTGGCTGCTTCAGGCACTCTGATATCGCCATGGTGGGCTTCATAATCGGCAGCAAAACGTTCCAGTCGTCCAATGGCCACCGGTTCGCCTTTCTTGCCCAGAACACATTTTGCCTCGCACTGCGTTTCCTGCGGGCAGACGCGGCCGCATATGGCCGGGAGAGCATTCGTGTCTTTGATCGTATGGATGGCGCCCATAAAATCACCTTCCGCCATTTGCTTAATGAAAGACGGGATGATAATGTTCACGGGGCAGCCCTCCACGCAGGGCATTTTTTTGCACTGCAGGCAGCGGGAGGCTTCCCGGATCGCATTCTCCCTTGTATAGCCGAGGGCAACCTCGTTAAAGTTCTGAATCCGCTTTTTCGGATCCTGCTCAGGCATTCTTTCACGCCTTTTCGTTTTCTTCTTCAACTGTTGCGCCTGGAATTCAAGCTTGCACTGATGGTCCCACAGAGCCCGCCGCTCTTCGCGGTTATACATTTTCTGCCGGTCGATCAGTTCCTTGAAGTCCACCTGATGGCCGTCAAATTCAGGCCCGTCCACGCATACAAATTTCGTTTCCCCACCGATGGTCGCGCGGCAGCAGCCGCACATACCGGTTCCATCCACCATGATGGTGTTCAGGCTGACGATCGTGCGGATATTGTACGGCCTGGTGACGTCCGTTATGGCGCTCATCATAATCACAGGACCGATGCCGACAACTTCGTCAATCTTCTCCCCTTTTTCAATGAGCTCTTTTAAAATATCGGTAACAAAACCATGGTGGCCATAGCTGCCGTCGTTGGTGGTGACATATAATTGTGCACTGACGGCTTTCATTTCGTCTTCCAGAATCAGCATTTCTTTTGACTTGGCGCCGATGATGGAAATGACCCTATTCCCCGCCTCATGAAGAGCCTTGGCAATCGGCAGAACCGGGGCAACGCCAACGCCCCCACCCACGCAAACCACGGTCCCGAATTTTTCAATGTGGCTGGGTTTTCCCAAGGGGCCTACAACATCAAGGATTGTTTGTCCGACTTCGTATTTTTCCATCTTCTGGGTGGATGACCCGACTGCCTGGAAGATGACGCTGATCAGACCGGCCTCTCTGTCGTGTTCCATCACGGTCAGGGGGATGCGTTCCGCATAATCATCCGCCCGCAGGACGACAAACTGGCCTGCCTGAACTTTCCTGGCAATGTCGGGTACATAGAGTTTAAAAAGAGTGAGTAAAGGTGCCGGTGTACGTTTTTCGACAATTTCATTTAATTTTAGTTCTCTGGCCATAATTTCTCCCTTATTCATATTGCAGGGCATTATTCCGATGCCCGCTGCTGTTCTTTTTTAACAGGTAATTTTATCGTAAAGGTCGTGCCTTTTCCGACCTCGCTTGCGATATCGATGCGCCCGTAGTGTGATTCCACGATTCTCTTCACAATGGACAGCCCCAGGCCTGTTCCGGTTACGTACCTGGTTTCAGGACTGTTGACGCGATAGAACTCATCAAAAATTCTGGACAGGTGTTCCTTGGCTATTCCAATGCCTGTATCGGCAATCCTGATATTCAGGTAATGGTCGCCCGCATCCGCGGATATTGTAACCTTGCCTTTCTTGACATTATAGTTGATGGCGTTCGAGATGAGATTGGTAAACAATACTTCCATTTCCACACGATCCGCTTCCACGAGCGGCAATTTTTCCTGCAGGTTCGTCTCAAACTGGATTTCATTCGCCTCGCCCCGGTTCTTCAGGAGTTCCACGGTGCCTGCAATAATGCCCGTCACGTCCAGCAATTCCTTTTTTCGCTCAACCCGCTTACTCTCCATCCTGCTGAATTGAAGAAGGTCATTCACGAGATCGAGGAGCGAGTGGGTTCTGGCTTTGGCCCGCTCCAGCATCTGGCGATTCGTCCGGGGGTCGGTGCCGGCGGCGCCGCTTAAATAGGCTGAAAGATAACCCTCCACGGCGGAGAGAGGCGCGCGCAATTCATGGGTGACCATGGAAATAAACTGAGACTTGACCTGATCAAGTTCTTTCATGCTTGTTATATCCCGGAGGGTGCTCACGACGCCGAGTTCCAGGCCGTGTTTGTCCCGGATGACGGATACATTGATCATCAGGGTTTTCGGTTCAGGTTCTTTTATCTCTATTTCTTCGGAAATGGCTGTATATTGCGAGGAGTCCGGCAATAAAGCCCTGTCGATGAGGGCGACCAGGCTTTCTTCGTGAATGATCTCCCCGATATCCCTGCCCGCTTCCAGCTTTCCGTTGAGGTTAAGCATCTTGACTGCCGCGGGATTCCAGAGAACCAGCTGATGTTCCTTATTCGTCACAAGGATTCCATCCGCCATCGAATTCACGATGGTATGGCTTTTGGATTCCTCGCGGGCGACTTCCAGGAGATGCTGATCTCTCTCTTCCATGAGCTTCCTGGCCTTCAGGCTAAGAAGCCTTTTTTCGAAACCCCTGTTCACGACGGCGAGAACCTGGTCGGGCGTAAACGGCTTCGGTAGATAGTCGTAGGCGCCGTGCTTCATGGCATCAACAGCCGTTTCGATGGTGGCGAATCCGGTAATCACGATCATGATGATTTCCGGGTCGTACTCCCGAACCTTGTCCATCATATCGAGACCGCCCATGACCGGCATCATCAGATCAACCAAAATGAGGTCATAAGGTTTGGACCCGACGAGCGTGAAGCCTTCTGCGCCGTTTTCGGCCACATCCACCGCGTGACCTTCACTCGCGAGGATACGGCGGCATCCTTCCCGGATGCCCCGCTCATCGTCAACCACAAGTATGTTTGCCGTTTCTGCCATCGTCAGCGTTCCGATCCTGTTTATCTTTTTTATCCCCGCGCTTTTCTTGCCAGGAGTTCGTTGATTTTCTTTACCAGATCCTCGGGCGCCAACGGTTTGGAGGCATAATCATCGGTCTTCATCCAGTAGCCGTCAAGTTTCTGAGAGAATTCCGTGCCCGTTTCGCTACCCACTGCCGTAAGCATCAGGATGGGGATGTGCTTGTAGATCGGATCGGCCTTGATCGTTTTGGCGACGGTAAAACCTGAATCATGTTTTTCCATCATCAGGTCCAGAACAATCAGGTCCGGATTTTCAGACATGACCCGGTCAATACCCTCGGTACCTGAATAGGCGACAACAACATCGAATCCGTTATTTTCGAGGACGGCCTTATTCAGGTCAATAAAATCAACATCATTGTCAACCAGTAATATTTTGGCTTTTTCACTCATGGTTTTTTCTCCCTGCCGTTTCATGAAATTTTAAATGCATATCCGTTTGTCCCTACTTTACCCCTGCCGTCTCCGCAATGGCGGTAACCGGCAGAGTAATAATAAATGTTGTTCCCTTTCCCAACTCTGTTTCAACATCAATTTTTCCCTGATGACGCTCGACGATGCCGTAAGATATCGCCAATCCCAGGCCCGTTCCTTTTTCCCTGGTTGTAAAAAAAGGATGAAAAAGGTTTGCCATGACCTCGGGGGTGATGCCCGGACCGCTGTCGGCAATCTTGACCTTCACCTGCATCGAGTCGAAGGTGGTGCTGATCGTTAAGGTGCCGTTGCCCCCCATGGCCTGGGCGGCATTGAGAATGATGTTGAGAAAGACCTGTTTGAGTTGTGTTTCATCAGCGACGATCGTCTGCATATCCGGAGCCAGGAATTTTTTGATTTCGATGTTGAGGAATAATGACTGATTGACAATCAGGTTCAACACATCCTCCAGAATATCGTTGACATTGATTTCGTAAACCCGGAGCTTTTTTTCCCTGGCAAAGCTCAACAGGCCCTGGACGATTTCCTTGGCTCTGTTGGTTTCACTGATAACCAGCGCAATGTCCTCTTTGCGCGAATCATCAGGCGCCAGGCTTTTCTGAAACATATGGGAATAGAGCAGAATCGTGCTGAGGGGATTATTGATTTCGTGGGCCACCCCCGCCGCCAATTGACCGATAGACGCCATTTTCTCGGCCCTGATCAGTTGCGTTTGCGCCTGCTCAAGATCCTGGTGCGATACTTTCAGATCTTCGTGAGATTTTTCCAGCTCATGATAGATTCTTTTGCTTTCCGCCAACAGGTAGGGCAGACAATATTCCTCATGGGCCATGCCCTGCACAACGGCAATGGCCTTGTCCCGGCACGATGAATAACCACACGCTCTGCAATCCAGGTTTTGGTGCGGCGGCAGTTTCCCGATTTTCCTGAGCACAACGCCGATCTCTTCTTCCGTCGGCGTCGGCAGCTTTTGCTCCAGGCTCTGAAAGCTTCTGCTCAGATCGATATGCTGGAACCGGTCCAGTTCCGCCATCGCGCCTGAAAAGTCCTGCTTGTCCATTTCCGACTTTGTATATCGGGCCACAATCTGCCGACTGGCGAGGATGGACAGGTTGCGCTTGGCAAAAGGACCATCAACACAACCATTACAAAAAACGCAATCGAGAAACTTGCCCTGAATATCGCCCTGAGCTAATTGTCCGATCGCACTGATCGACTGCCTGTTCCCTCCCGTGATGCTGATTTCATCGGAGAGGAAGTCCAGACTTTCCCACATGGTACTGGACAGTCCCCCGATAACCGGGATGATTCTGCCCCGGTACGGTCTCGGGCCTTCGAATTCCGTCTCCGGCAGCGTCGCCTGATCGATGCCGGCTTCATGAACAAGTCTGCGTATGTCATCGAACGTGATGACCTCGTCAATATATCCCGCCACCTCGGGAGTGACCATTTCTCCCATACGGGCAAAGCAGGAAGTGATGTACACCACTTTCCAATCCGCGCCCTTGAGCTCGCGTGCAACCTTGCCGACGGCGATCATTGGAGAAACCACCGGGGCAAGGTTTGGAATCAGTTGGGGGTAATATTTCTGGATATAGAAGACAATGGCCGGACAAAAAGACGATATGATGGGGGTGATGGTCTCCTCATGAAGCAGTCTGAAATAAACCCTGCTGATGAGGTCGGCCCCGAAAGCCCCTTCCCAGACTTCAGCGAATCCTATTTGCTTGAGCGCGCTTACGACCTGTCGCGGCGTCCCCAGCTCGGTTTCAACAGGAAACGCCGGATCCAGGACAGCGACAATGTTCGTCTTTGCGGCCAAAAAATCCTGCACGTTGGAAAAGCCGTCATGGTAGGTCAGCGCCCCGTGGGGACACATCCTTATGCAGCCTCCGCACATGATGCATCGTTCCGCAATAACTTCAAAACCGCTTTTTATTGCTTTGATGGTTTTAGTCGGACAGACCCGGATGCAGTACGAACAGCGGCGACACTTATGTTTATCGACATAAATGTCATAGGGATTTTTCGTCCTGTTGAGCGTTACTCTTGACATAGTTCGTTTACAAGCCTGGATCAGTATCAAACGGCAGCATTTTCACGCCGTCATCGGGATCAAGTCGGGAAAAACACTAAGCTCTAAATAAATTTTCGACAATCCTAACTCGATTAGATCAATTGTCAAAGCAAAACGAGCACCATGACGAAAAACTGCTCCGGACGAACACTTACTGGTTGTGATATGCTAATCACTAATCATGGACAAGCATATTAATCTGTATCTTCTTTGAACGAATCAGCCCCTGATCAACACAGATATGTTTAATCTGCGAATATGAAAAGAACTTCCTTTTAGTGGTCGGCAGTATAAAAAACGCACTCTTGTGTGTCAAGAAAATTTTGGCAACAGGTCAGGGTATCTCCTGTGAACATATGGGACCAGATCTTGAAATATCAGTTTTTCCCCCGACCGCATTTCCAATCTCTTTCTACATTTGATCCCTTTTCACACTTCACTTTTAGAATTGGAGTTTCACAATAAGCTTTCCAGCATTTCTTTGAGGGAACCGACTTTACAGATTTCTATTTTGGCCGTTTTTTCCAGTTGAGCCGCGTTTGATTTGGGAATCAGACACCGTGTAAAACCCAGACGAGCCGCTTCTTTGACGCGTATCTCCATCTGCGACACCGCCCGGACTTCCCCGGCCAGGCCCACTTCCCCAATAACAATGGTCCGGGAGTCAATCGGTCTGTCCAGAAAACTGGATGTCATGGCGGCAACGATGCCGAGATCAACCGCCGGTTCCTCCACCTTGACCCCGCCGGCCACGTTGATAAATATATCCGATCCGCCCAGGTGCAGGCCGCAGATTTTGTCCAGCACTGCTACCAGCAGTGAAACGCGATTGTAATCGACGCCGATGGCTGTTCGCCGCGGAGTTCCGAAACTTGTGGAACTGACCAGCGCCTGAATTTCCACCAGAATCGGCCTGGTTCCTTCGAGAGATGGCACAACGACCGAACCGGCAACATTCTGTGGCCGCTCCGCCAGAAAGAAAGTGGAGGGATTGGGAACTTCGATTAATCCCTTCTCCCGCATTTCAAAAACACCGATTTCATTGGTCGGGCCGAAACGGTTCTTCATTCCCCGGACAATCCGGTAAGAATGAGACGAATCGCCCTCAAAATAAAGCACCGTGTCCACCATGTGCTCCAACACTTTGGGACCGGCAATTGAGCCGTCCTTCGTCACATGGCCCACCAGAAAAACAGGGATGCCGTGTTTTTTAGAAAAGAGAATCAGTCGCGAGGACGTTTCGCGCACCTGCCCGACACTTCCCGGTGCAGACATCAGTTCTGAAGCATAAACCGTCTGAATGGAATCAATGACCACAATGGCCGGAGCAATGACTTTGATCTGCTCTAGAATTTTTTCCAGGGAGACCTCGACCAGAACAAATAAATCCTTGGCCGCAGCGCCGATCCGGTCACTGCGCAATTTAATCTGGCTGGCGGATTCTTCACCGGACACGTATAAAACTTTCAACCCTTTCTGCGCCAGGTTGTGCATCATCTGCAGCATCAGCGTGGATTTGCCGATCCCCGGCTCACCGCCGATCAAAATCGCCGAACCGCCGACAATCCCTCCGCCCAGCACCCGGTCAACTTCCGCAATATTCGTAACGGTTCGCTTGCCGTCTTCGATGGGAATTTCCTCAATCGGCAGGGGCTTGCCGTCAAATCGCATCTCCGCGCGGCTGTCGGTCCCCGTATCAACAATCAGTTCCTCGGCAAAGCAATTCCACCCGTTACAGGAGGGACATTTCCCCAGCCACTTGGGCGACATATAACCGCAATGCTGACAAAAGAAACCCGTCTTGCTCTTTTTCAAATCTTATTTCTCCCTGATAAGGCGCGATAAGGCGCAAAGAAAAGCACATTTTTCCTGACCCTGTCAATCTGAATCAGTCATCCTTCCTTTCTCTTAAGAAGAAAAGGGATCATCCATATTTCTTTCATTTTTTATCCAGCTCAGCCATGGCCTCACGAACGAGACGAGTTAATGTTTCATCAATGTTCAATAGGGTTTTTAAATATTCCCTGGATTTCTTTGCGCCAACCTTACCCATCGTTGAGGCGCAGGCACATAAAATTTCCAGTTGTTCCTTGCTCAAATCGGACTTGATTAATTTTAAAAAGCCTTTTCTTTCTTTCAATATATCCGAAGCAATACTGATAATCTCGTTTTCCACATTTTCTTTATAAACGGTATCTTGAGTTTTACCGGCGGCTCTCAATAAACCCGCAATAAAGGCGGCTTCATTAAATTTGATGTCTTTCTTGCTTAGTTTTTCTCTCGCCAATAACAAAAGTTTGTGAACCGACTCCCCCGAAACAGCTATCTCATGCTCCAAAATATTTGCCGCCTGATTTCGCACCTTTTCTTCTTCATCCCGCAACGTTTCGATTAAAATGTTCTCAGCTTCATTTTTATTCAATTTTGCAACGGCTATCAACGCCTTGGTTTTAATGCTAGCATTGGGATATTTAACATACCTTTTTATGATATTGAAATCGCTACTCTGACCGACATTGACGATGACCAGTAAAGCAATGTTCAACATCGAGAGAGGCTGACTTTGATCGCCCAATATTTCCATCGACCATTGTCTGGCCAACTCGCCTTTTTTTGAAAGAAGTTCTGTAACACTTTTCAAAACCAGGGGATCATTGCATTGGTTAAATATAATATTAATGATCTTAATAAATGACGATTTCATTTGTAAAAGAACACCGTTGATCCGATTTCTTAAATCCTGATCAGCATGAACATATTCATCAGCAAGTAATATTTCACAATTACTAAAAACAGCGTCGGGCAGATTTAAGAGCATAGATTCTTCTGAAACATTATCTTTATTTACTAAATAATCCATTAATACTTTTATGATATTATCAATGACAGACCATTGTCTCTGGATGATAAATTCGGGCATGACGATCTTGAACTTTTCAGCATAATCTTCCATCTCTTGATCAGAAGAAGCAGCGGCGGCCTTTTGAAGATAGTCGTCTATATGAGCAATGATTTCACCACCCATTTTTTTGTTTTGGATGTCACGGCGAAGCTTTTCGGGAAGCATATTGAAATCAACAATTTTATATTCATATAATGGCTCAAAAAGATCCATCGCATCCGACAGATTCTCCGCAATAATTCTTTGAGTGGCGATATGTAAGACTTTTTTCAAATAAACCGTTCTCTGTTCATAGGAGGAATCATCTTCACCCGTTTTTTCATTTGTTATCTGCTTGTAAGCTTCAAAAACAGCCCGGGATACCGGCACCATCGCATCCTGGGGAACAGAATGTATAATCAGTTTTTCCAGTTCGTCAATTTCCAGCATATGCGAGATATGGGTTACGATGATATCCCCGTTAATGATAAGATCTCTGAGCACGTCGGATTTGTGAAGCGGCCTGATAATATCCTCGACAATCTGCGTTTTAATCAATTTCATTTTATCCGCCGACGCTGAGCGAAACATCGGTATCACTTTTAAATCTTTAGCCAGACGGCGCAATATAATCGATACACGCCAGGGAAGCCTTCCTCTGGAAAGCACGATATCCGTCTTGAAAATTGTGGACACTTCCGTAATATCCAAATCCGCAAGAGATTTTGTCAGATACTCGCCAAGTTTGGAAATATCCGCAGATTCGGGGATCGGTTCGCTCATCAGATCAATAAATGATTCGAAGTGTTCAGGCGTGATATACTTTTTGATGACAAAACTGTTGAGATTCTTTCTTTCAAAATAATCCTTCAGTTTCGGAACGAATAAATCCAACGTGCTCTCTCTGGCCAGCTTTCTGATATTGAAAGGTTCCTCCAGTATCCCGCTGATGTGGATATCAACTTTATCTCCTGCTTCATGACAGGTAAGCATAAACTCCGTTGATGCGCCCAGAGCAGTTTGAAACGTTTGATAAAGACCTTTTTTGACCTCCTGAGAAACGGGATGGGTGGCGTCGTAATAACCACTTCGGGATATAGCTTTGGTCAATTCAATGACAAAATCGCATACGGTTTTCGCCTTGGCAAATTCATCAGACGAAAAATCTTTTTTTTCATCCGGTTTATAAAAAGTTTCCGCGATCGGACTCATAGCGCCAACCCTTCAGTTTCCATATTCCGAAAAAATCTAAACTCATTCCCTGTAAGGAAATGCTATCTTTAATTTATGTGATTCTCAATTGAGGATTTGTTGGGTCATTTATATCATGTCTTGAATGAAACACAAACATAATATGCAATAATGACATTACATAGCTCCATAGAATCTTCCGGAATCGGAAAATATGGGGCGGCGGATTGATTAAAGTCTCCAGCCCCCCCCCGGAAAATTTTTTCCACAATTGACCCGGTTCCCAATCGACAAGAAAAAGAGTTCTGGAACTCCGTCGGTCCGGTGATTCCCTTCGCGCTGGGGGCAGGTCTCTCGCTTACTTCAGCACTGATCCTCGCCTTCGGCCTGCCGCAAAAAGCGCCAGAAAGCCGTGTTTAGATTACTTATCCAGGAACCTATTCACCATTAATAAAAACTCAACTATACAAAAACGAAAGGGCTGCAAATGACTGGCACTTGCAACCCCTTGATTTTAATGGTGGGTCAGGACAGAATTGAACTGTCGACACTCGGATTTTCAGTCCGATGCTCTACCGACTGAGCTACCGACCCGTTGGATCAATGAATCCCTGAAATTATGCAACCGTCTATAGAATAAGATATCGTTTGTCAAGGTCTTTTTCTGCCTCACTCAAAGATGTTCTTCGTTTAATTATTGTCGGTTGCCGGCGGTGTCGCGGGTTGCACTGCCGCCTCGGAAGCGCCCTCATCCGGAATCGACAAGCCGGCGCTGTGATCTGTTTTTTCTTTAATGACGACGACCGTTCCGGCGATTTTGTCATGCCAGCCCTGTTTTCGGCGATCGAAAGCGGCCCAGATAAAGCCTAGATAAAAGATGTTGGAAATAAAATAGCCGACCGATCTTAAAAACGCCGTGCCGAAAGAAATGGGCTTGCCTTCTTCGGTCACCACCTGCAATCCCAGAATCATTTTTCCGGGTGTCCGGCCTGTCGCGCCATGAAAATAGGTAAAATAGATGATGTTGATGACAAAATAAAATGCCCATAAATAAAGCATCAAAGGAGAGAAATGTGCCGTCCCTTCTAAATCCGCAAGAAATCTGTCGCTGTTTACGGAAAGAGCGCCGGAAAAAAATGCGAAAGAAGCGACAATAGATAAAATCAGAAAAATGAAAAATATAATTGTCCCGTCAATCGTAAAAGCGATCAGCCGTCGCCAGAATCCGGCATATTTATAAAAACTCATTTTGTCTCCTCCTGTGTGCTCTTGCTGAAGATGCCTTTTTCATACTGTATAATAGCGACGATAGCCGCTGCCGCCGTTTCTACTTTTAAAATCTGCCTGCCAAGACTGACCGAGATAAAATCCGCTTCCGTGGCCTGTTGAATCTCATCCCGGGTAAAACCGCCTTCCGGCCCGACGACAATAAAAATATCTTTCGCGTCGATTAGCGATGCGTCGGCCAGAACATCTTTAATGGTTTTCCGGGATTCTTCTTCCCAGAAGATTAATTTCAAGGAACTCTGACAGGATAGTGATAGCATCTCGCTGAAAGAGGAAATCTTCGCTACGTCAGAGATATACGCGCTGTGGCTGGAACGTGCCGCTTCCTGCGCGATTTTCTGCCAGCGGCTCAGCTTTAAATCACTTTTTTCATCGTTGATATGACTGACCGAGCGGGCAGCATGAAAAGGAATAATCACATCCGTCCCCAGTTCCGCGGCGCTTTTGATGATTGTGTCCATCTTCCTGGCTTTGGGCAGGGCCTGTGCCAGCGTGAGCCGGATTTCTCTGGCCTCTGAAGGAACCGGTTTTCCCAATTCGGCCAAAACCGCCCCGGCAGAGAAGTTCCTGATGACCGCCTCGAACTCCCGGCCGTAGCCGTCAAAAACATTGATTCTGTCCCCCGGTTGAAGCCGCATGACCTGTTTCAGATACTTTAAATTATCTTCGCCCAGTTCACAGACTGTTTTGTTTTCCAGAGATTGCGGACTGTATATGCGGGGAATGGTCAAATCGGGGCATCCTTCACTATTATTTTCGGGCAGATGAAAACGAATTTTTTATGGATTTCTGCGGAGCACGTAACAGACCCACTCTTTCTCCGTGATTATCCGATGCAGAGAAAGGGGAGCGACAAAAAATTCTTTTTCGATTCTTTTCGCGTCCTGTTCAATGATGCCCGAAATAATCAGGTATCCTTCCGGTAGAAGCAATTCCGCCAGATGCGGGCGGAGCGTGATGAGCAGGTTGGACGTCAGATTGGCGACAATCAGATTGCGCTTCTTGTCGATGGCAGCCGCCGTTTTATTCAAAATGCGTAAGGAGGTTTGCACGTTATTGATCGCGGCGTTTTCACCGGCGATTTCAACGGCCTTTTTGTCGTTGTCGATGCAGATGACATCCTGCGCGCCCATCTTAGCCGCGGTGATGCCCAGGATGCCCGTGCCGCAGCCGACATCCAGCACCTTCCATTCCTGTATGGAGCGGTCATTCATAATGACATCTTCAATGGCTTCGATGCACATGCGCGTCGAGGGATGCTGACCTGTTCCGAAAGCCATGCCGGGATCAATTTCAATGACGATATCGCGGCTGGCCGGCGTGTATCGCTCCCACGTCGGCTTGACCACAATATTTTTGCTGACCCGCACGGGGATGAAATATTTTTTCCACTGTTCCCCCCAGTCGGGATCGCAGATGGTTTCCGTGGTAAACGAAGGTTTGGCCAGGTTGGGAAAAATTTCCGCCAGGCTGTTGATATACTTCTGAAGCGCGGCCAGTCTTTTTTCATTGCGGCTTTCATCAGGAAAATACGCTTTCAAAATATCTTCATCGGCCGGTTCCGGAAAATCTCCTTCGGTTTGCTGCGGCGCCAGAGATTCCTGAAAAACACCCTGCGCGCCGGATTCGGTCAGAAAATTTCCCAGCGCGTCCATCAGCTCCGGGTGAGCCAGCACTTCAACTTTCAGCCATTTTCCCGTGTCTTTTTCTGTCATGAAAAATCCTGTCGAAATGTTTTGTTTATCTATATATTCTTTTCATCAATATTTCAAGCCTCCTGAACACGTTCAGCGATAAATCCGGCTGGACGCGGCATGATTATATATTGACTTACGGGCAAGTTTTTTCTATAAATCAGACATCGCTATGTTCCCAACCGTTTTCCAGATTTTATTTATTTTAATTTTCAATATTTTGGAGAGAAAAATATGAAAATGAAAATCGCCGTACTGACAGGTGGCGGGGATTGTCCCGGATTAAACGGAGCTATCAAATGGGTGACCAAAAGCGCCCTTGATCCCCGCATCGCCGCGACCCGCTCCGTATCGTTTGAAATTGTCGGCATTGTGGAGGGTTGGAAAGGACTCGTTGAAGTGGATCCGGACGATCCCAAAAGCTGCGTCCGCTGGCTGAAACCGCTTGATGAAGAAATCGTCCGGGCCTGGGACCGCTACGGCGGCACCAATCTGGGAACGTCGCGAACCAATCCCTTCAATCCAAAAAATGACCGTTCGGAAAAGGTCATAGAGAACATCAAAAAGCTCGGCATTGATGCCATCGTGGCGATCGGCGGCGAGGACACGCTGGGCGTGGCCTATAAACTCTACAAGATGGGCGTCAAAACGGTCGGCATTCCCAAAACAATCGATATGGATCTCACGGGAACGGAATATTCTCTCGGCTTTGACACGGCGGTGAATGTTATTATGGAGGAGATTGACCGTCTGCGAACAACGGCCGGTTCCCATGGCCGGATTTTTGTCGTGGAAACGATGGGGCGCCATGCCGGATGGCTGGCTCTGCGCGGCGGCGAATGCAGCGGCGCGTATATTATTCTCATCCCGGAGCTTCCTTTTGATATGGAAAAGGTCTGTGAGCTTTTGCGGGAAAGAAAAGGTCGGGAAATCAATTATTCCATCATCTTGGTCGCCGAAGGCGCAAAGTTGAAGGGACGCGACGAATTTCTCAAGGACCGCCACGTGGATGACTTCGGGCATGTTTCGGTGGGCGGAATCGGCAGTTATGTCGCGACAGAAATTGAAAAAATAACCGGTCTGGAAGCCCGCTCCATTACCCTCAGTCATCTGCAGCGCGGAGGAACGCCATCGGCTCACGATCGCCTGATGGCCAGATGGTTCGGGATTGCCGCCGTCGATATGATCGTAAACGGTGATTTCGGAAGGATGGTCAGTCTGGACCGAGGCGAGATTACCACGGCGCCTCTGCAGGGCATCATCAATAAATTAAAGCTTGTTGATGTCAATAAATATTACGATACCGAAAGATACAACGGCAGACGAACCATCTTCTGGGGATAGTCGCCGCAAGAAATTCTTTCTGGCATCCATGATGCAATCGCGCGGGAAGACCGGGCATTCTGTCGCTTTGCCCTCTCTGATGTGATGAGCAAAAATTTATTCAAACGTTCTCCAAAGCAGCCTCGGGCTGATTTTTTATATGGCACATAAAAGCATCTCTTTAAATGTGAACGGCATTGCCAGGAAGTTCTCCAAACTGGGCTACAACATCTCTGTGCTGGCACAGGATTTTTCCATCATCCCCAAAAACGATCCCAAACAGGCCCTGCGCCTGCGCCGTTTTTTTATATCTCTGGGAATTTATATCTTAAACCTCTCCCTGGCTTATTTAGGCTACAAGGCCGGCATCATGGAATTAAAAGCGCTTTACGGGAACTGGCTTCTTATCCTTTCGGTGAATATTATTTTATACATCGCCTTTCGTTCCGGCTGGAACAAGAGGATGAAAGACCCCAGTCTGACGGCTCTCCAGATTTGTGTTGCCAGTCTTGTCGTGATGTACGGCATATTTTTCGTCTATCAGGCAAGAGGTGTTCTGCTTTCCGTTTACGTTTTGATCCTTCTGTTCGGCATTTTTCGTCTGGATACCCGGCAGTTTCTCTATGTGAGCGCCTTTATTCTTTTGACGTACGGCATCGATATTGCCCTGCTGAAAATTTTCAGACCGCACGATATTATTCTTGAAAGTGAATTTTTTCAGTGGACGGCCCTGGCCGTTGTGCTGATTTCAGTTTCTTTTATTGGCGGTAATATCAGCGCCCTGCGCCGGGAATTGAGCAGCAGCCGGAAAAAAATTCAGGAGTCTCTGGCAAAAATTCAGGAAATGGCCATCCAGGACGATCTGACCGGATTCTATAATCGTCGTCACCTGATGGAGCTTATTGAAAACGAACGCAGTCGAGCGGCGCGTACGGGAGCGACTTTTTCACTGGCCATGATGGATCTTGATAAATTCAAGAGTGTCAACGATACGTTGGGGCATCAGGCGGGAGACGCTGTTCTGATGACTTTTGCCAATATCATCCGCAATGTTTTGCGTAAGACAGACTTCTGCGGCCGTTATGGAGGCGAAGAATTCCTGGTCGTTCTGACACAAACCAATCTGAGAGAAGCAAAGGTCTTCGCCGAACGCATCCGTGTATGCGTGGAAGATTGCCTGGTGTTCGAAACGGAAAAGGGGCAAAAATCCCACGTCACGGTTTCGATCGGCCTGGCCGAACATTTAAAAACCGAAGGCGTCTATCGAACAATTTCCCGCGCGGATGAAGCCGTGTACAAAGCCAAGAAAAACGGGCGTAACCGTGTGGAAGTTTCCGAATAAATAGTCCTTCTCTGGCAAATATTATCCAAATATCATCTTGCCTGATTGTATGAAAAAAACAGAGCGCTGCCCCGGTTACAATTTCTTCAAGTTGTGTTTTTCCTCTTTACAAAAATCGAAATATCATTTAGGTGTAACCCAGATTGTACGTTATGCATCTCACGCTGTACGTTTCTACCCGCGGCCAAATCCATACAAATATAATTTTTTTACAATAAAATTAAGTATCGCTAGCTGTGCAGGATTTTTTCATTCTTAAGTCTAAGGAGGAAAGGTTTATGAAAAAAATCGTTGTATTTTCAGCTTTTTTTGTATTGGTATTTTGTATGGCCGTAAGCGGCATGGCTGCCGTCTGGCCTCCCGCAGGCTTCACGGAAAGCGTCGCGGATCAGAACACAGCGTTTCCTTTAACAAAGGCAACGGCTGTGACTGTTTTGGCACCACTGCCGGCTTCGTGTCCATCTCACCCGACAGCGTGCGACAAACTCAAGTTTCTCAGAATCAGGCATATTAACGGACCGGCTAATCCCTCCAACGCGGACAGAATTCTGATCGCGCAACCGGGTATTCTGGAAGGCGCATCGGCATTCTATAATGTCGCGGCCAATCTGGTGACGCGGGCCTACAATGAAAAAGGCAAGTTTGTTGAATTTTGGGCGATTGACAGACGATCAAATTGTCTCGAAGATATGAACGGCCTCAGACTAGCCAGGGAAACCGGCAAGCTACACGACATGGTGGATTATTATTACCGGAGCAAACCATACCACGGGCAGTATTTCCAGGGGTATTTTAAACCCCTGACCGACGACGTGAAATGGCTGGCGGAAATGGGCATGGAACAGACCCTGAAGGACTGGAACGAGGTCATCACGCGCGGCATTCCCGACCCGTCGGTTCGTCAGCAGAAAGTCTACATCGGCGGTCACTCTCTTGGCGGATTCATCACCGGCGCTTATGCCTGCGCCGATTTTGACGGGGACCAGACAACGCTTGCTGACGCGGGATACAATCAGGCCGCCGGCTACTTCGCTCTGGATTCCCTGATTACATCCGATACGTTGCTTTCCGTTCAGGGAGGTGACTCGGTCACTCTGGGCTATCTTATCGGCAAGATACCCGACAGCGCTGTCTATTTAATGCGGAAGGGATTGTTTGAACGATTTATCTTCCTTCCCGGCGTTATTACTCCTGAAATCATGAATCTTCTGACCGGCGTCGGCTATGCTGCTATGGTCGCACCGAATGCGGAATCAGATTTAGTATCATATTTGCCGGCCTCCATCAGCGTTAAAAACTGCTATCGGTTTTACCACTCGAAAAATATATGGGATTACGCATTAGTGACTCCCTCTATCTACAAGTTCCGGTACACCAACCAGGCCCTGATGGCTCTGTTTATGGATGACAATGCGATGCCGATCAATATCATCCAGGCAAGCATCGGCTTCTTTGCGGGTGGATCGGTCGCGGAAAAAAAGTTTCCCTTCGGAAGCGGAGGAACACTCGCCATTGCCAACAATAGCGGCACTGCTCTGAGAAAAGGACCGCTCTATCGATGGATCAATTACGATGAAATCGAAGGGGCTGCGATTCCGTACAACAACGACGGCATGCCCTTTACAACTGCCGCCAAGGAAGTCACCGATGCCAATGACCTGGCGAGGTCTTTAGGCGCGCTACCGATGGATTTCGTGGAAAAATATTTCCCGATGCGGTTGGCGGTCGAGGCTATGATGGGCAGTGATGTGATTGTTCATCCGGATGGTATTTCCCAACGGCCCGTTATTAATATCGTCGCGGGAGACGGCGCTAAGCTCGGCTTGGACCAGCTGCCGCCGGATTCGCCCGTTACCCCCGGATATAATCATCTGGACGTCCTGACGGCGGCGGCTGTGCAAAATGACGGCGAGCCGGAAAAGGTGACGACCTCCCTACTCGATTTCATCTTTTAACAGTTTCTTCATAGAGAAATCCTGAACAAATCGCGGCGTCCGCTTACGGTCGCCGCGATGCTTTTATCTTATCCGTTCTTGAATTTTACCCCCCTTCGTGGTAGTTTTCCCGATAATCTTGAAAAAAGATTATTCGCGCTATTATAAGGAAGGTCCTATTGAGATATTACCCGGTTTTTCTGGATATCAAAGACAAAATTTGCGTGATCGTCGGCGGCGGTGAGGTTGCCTTGAGAAAAGCTGAAAGGCTCCTGGATTGCGGTGCGAAAGTTACCATTATAAGCCCGAAGTTGACGCCGGAACTCTCAGCGCTAAACGATAAAGGTTTGATTTCTCATGTCTCCGCCGAATATTCCGGTGACTTGATCGACAAAGCTGCCCTAGTGATCGGCGCGACGGACGACGAAAAGACCAATGCCCGCATATCACAGGATGCACGCGCAAAAATCATTCCTGTCAATATTGTTGATGATCCGCAAAAGTGTGATTTTATTCTGCCTGCCATCGCGCAGAGAGGCGATCTGGTCATGGCTATCGGCACTGGCGGCAAAAGCCCGGCTCTGGCACGCTATTTAAGAGAAGAATTGGAAAAACAATACGGCAGGGAATATGAAATCCTTTTAAATATTCTGGGAAACCTGCGCACAAAAATGGAAAAGAACGCCGGCATCGGCAAGGATTGGTTCACTTCTCTCATGGCGTTGGGCATACTGGATTTAATCAAAGATAAAGACATCAACAAAGTGAAGGAGATTGTGAAGAATATTACCGGCGAGGAGGTGGAAATTGATTTTAAATAATCTGGAATTGATTTCGTTTAAGATTGCCCTGATCCTTTGCGCCGTCAGCACGATCGGCTATCTTTCTTCTCTCCTTGTCAGAAGAGTGAAACTGGCTAAAATTTCTACCTGGATTTTGTCCACTGCTTTCGTTTTTCTGACGGTTAAATTTCTGTTTGTTATCATCAATTCCTCGTGGTTTCTGAATCCTGACTCGAGGGATTTTCTTTCCTTTTGCGCCTGGACGGTGTGCGCGGTTTATCTGGTTTTGCAATTTAAAACGAAAACCCGGGTGCTCGGCGCATTTATTTCGCCGTTGATCCTGCTGTTTATGATTGCCGCCGCAGGCGAGGAGGCGGGCAAATCTATCCGTCCGCAGAATCTGCAAAGCGGACTCACCGCCTTGCATCTGTTTCTGACCATTTTCGGTGAGGCGCTTTTTGTCATCGCCTCTTGCGCCGGACTGATGTTCATCATGCAAAACCGGCTGCTGAAGAGCAAAAAGTTAAGCGGCATGAGCAGGCTGCTGCCTTCATTAAACGATCTCGATAGAATTAATCACCTTTGTCTTTTGTGGGGGTTCCCACTTCTGAGTGTGGGCGTCATCGCCGGCGTAATTTTCGCCCAAATAAGCTGGAAGACCGGCTGGCTGACTGATCCGAAAATCGTCTGGACGTTTGCCGCCTGGATGATTTACGGCTTCCTGCTGCATCAGCGCCTGGCCATCGGCTGGAAGGGTTACCGGATGGCGTTGTTTTCCGGCATCACCTTTATTCTTCTTTTGGTGTCTTACTTTGGTGTAAAAATTTGTTTTCCAACGTTGCATAACTTTATTTAAACATGATTGCACTGACTGGTCTGAATCATAAAACAGCATCCGTCGCTGTCCGGGAAAAAATTTTCGCCGGCTGTCAGGAGAAAAAGGATGTGCTCCCGGCGCTGCGTTCCATCGTCGGTGTGGAGGAAGTCCTGTATCTTTCTACCTGCAACCGCGTGGAGGTAATTGCCAGCATTGCGGAGGACGGCAAGGCTTTGAAAGCGTTAAGCGCCTTTCTGGCACAAAACGGCGGACTGACCGATCAGGAGGCCGCGGGGTGTTTTTACGAATACCGCGACGAGGAAGCTGTGCGCCACATCTTCCGTGTCGCGTCGAGTCTTGATTCCATGGTCATGGGCGAATCGCAGATTCTAGGACAGGTGAAGGATGCCTATCGCGACGCGCTGGAGAAGTACGCGACTGGTGTTGTCCTGAACCGTTTGATGCACTGCTCTTTCCGAGCGGCCAAGCGCGTCCGTTCCGAAACGGGCATCGCCGTCAATCCGGTATCGGTCAGCCACGCCGCCGTGGAACTGGCCAAGAAAATCTTCGGCTCGCTGGACGGTAAGAAAATTCTGTTGATCGGCGCCGGAGAAATGGCGGAACTTACCGGTACGCAGCTCATTGAAAAAGGCGCTCAGTCGATCATCATTGCCAACAGGTCGCTGGCACAGGCCGAGCTTCTGGCGGAGAAATTCCATGGCAAAGCGGTATCGCTTGATTCATTGGAGAAAAAATTAGTCGAGACGGATATCGTCATCAGTTCCACCGGCGCTCCCGACTTTATTGTGACCGCCGCTATGCTCAAAAAAATACATCATCAGCGCCGCAACCGCCTGCTGTTTCTGATTGACATCGCCGTACCCCGCGACATCGAACCGGCAGCCAGCGAGCTTGAAAATGTTTATCTTTATAATATCGACAATCTTCAGGACATCGTCGATGAAAACGTACATGCCCGCCGTAAGGAAGCAATCAGGGCGGAAAAGATTGTGGATGAGGAAGTGGAAAGATTCGTCAACTGGCAGAGGGAACTTGAATCTGTGCCGACCATCGTTTCCCTGCACAACAAGGCTGAAGATATCGTCAAGGCCGAGATGGAAAAGGCTTCCGGATGGATTGGAAATTTGACAAAAGAGGATCAGGAGAAAATCGAGGCGCTGGTTCACTCCATCGTAAACAAGGTACTGCATTCTCCGGTAACGGTGATGAAAGAAGAAAGCTCCGATATCAGCTCCCGCGACATTGTGGCGGCTGTGCGGAGGCTTTTCAGGTTGGATTAATAGCTGAAAGGATTTGTATGAACTTAAAAATAGGTACACGCGGCAGCAAACTGGCATTGACGCAGACGAATTTTGTTGCCGATAAATTGAAGAAGGCAATACCGGACGCGGAAATTGAAATCTGTGTCATCAAGACCAGCGGCGATATTATGCAGGATGTATCGCTTTTGACCATCGGTGGCCAGGGCGTTTTCGTCAAGGAGCTTGAAGAAGCCCTATTATCGGGTAAGGTTGATCTGGCGGTGCACAGCATGAAGGATGTGCCGGGTGACATTCCGGAGGGCTTGACGTTTGCGGCGATTCTGCCGCGAGAAGACATCCGTGATGTTCTGGTTTCGCGCGACAACACGAAACTGGAATTCATGCCCAAAAGCGCGAAAATTGGAACCGGTTCGCAGCGGCGCGGCGCTCAGATCAAAGCAATGATGCCCGATATCAACATTGTGCCGCTTCGCGGCAACATCGACACGCGATTAAGAAAAATCGAGACAGAAAATCTCACCGGCGTCATCTTGGCAGCGGCGGGAATGAAGAGAATGGGACTGGCAGAAAGAATTACTCAGTTCCTGCCGGTGGAAACGATGCTTCCGGCGGTCGGCCAGGGCGCACTGGGATTGCAGATTCGCAAGGACGATACCGAACTGGCAAAGGCCTGCGCCGCATTGAATGACGCGACAACTGCGGCGGAAGTTGCCGCCGAACGCTCGTTTCTGAGGGCGCTGGGCGGCGGATGCCGTCTGCCGATCGCGGCGCTGGGGGAACTGGATGGCCAAATGCTGACGCTGGAAGGAATGGTTGCGGCCCCGAATGGTTCCACAATGATTCGTGAAAAAATTAACGGTACGATAAAAGACGCGGAAGAAATGGGAAAGAAGCTGGCGGAAATCGTTCTGGACAAAGGTGGCCGAAGACTTTTGGATTTGATACTTTAAAAATTATGAAAAAAAACAAAAAAGGAAAAGTTTATATCATTGGAGCGGGGCCGGGCGATGCGGGGCTGATGACGCTCAAAGGCGTTGACTGTCTGCGGGAAGCAGATGTTGTCATTTACGACTATCTGGTCAGCAAGGACTTATTAAAATACGCCAAAGCTGACGCCCGTTTCATTTACGCGGGGAAGCAGGGCGGTGCGCATACCCTGTCGCAGTGGCAAATCAACGACCTGTTGGTAAAAGAAGCCAAGGCCGGGAACATTGTTGCGCGTCTCAAAGGCGGCGATCCTTTTATTTTCGGCCGTGGCGGGGAAGAAGCGGAAAAACTTTCTGAAAACAAGATTCCTTTTGAAATTGTTCCCGGCGTCACCTCGGCAATTGCCGTACCCGCTTATGCCGGAATTCCGCTCACGCATCGGGGCTTAACTTCCACGGTGGCTTTTGTCACCGGCCATGAAGACCCAACCAAGGAAAGAAGCGACATCAACTGGCCGGCATTGTCCCGCATCGGAACACTGGTTTTTCTGATGGGTGTGAAGAATATCGAAAAAATAGTGCAAGAATTAAAAGACAACGGCCGGTCGCCTAAGACGCCTGCCGCGCTTATTCGCTGGGGCACAACGCCAAAACAGGAAATTCTTGAAGGCAATCTTTCCAACATTGTCAAACTGGCCTGGGAGCGCAAGTTTGCGCCGCCGGCAATTCTGGTTGTCGGCGAGGTTGTTGCCCTGCGCGACACCTTGCAGTGGTTTGATTCCAGGCCGTTGTTCGGCAAAGGCGTGGTCATCACGAGGCCGGAGAAGCAGGCGGACGATCTGGCAAAACTTCTCATGAAGGAAGGTGCCAACCCGATTCATTTTCCGACCATTAAAATTGTCCCGCCGCCTGATTGGCGGGAACTGGATGCAGCGATAAAAAATCTGGAAGATTACAACTGGCTGATCTTCACCAGCGCCAACGGCGTGGTTTTCTTCTTTGAAAGATTATTCGCGAAAAAAAAGGACATCCGCGATCTGAAGGGTATTAAAATTTGCTGTATCGGCCCGGCAACCGCTCAGCAGGTGGCCAACAGAGGAATCAAGGTTGATCTGGTTCCCAAGAAATTCATTTCTGAAGGAATCCTGGAATCCTTTGCCCGCACAAACCTGAAAGGGAAGAAAATACTTCTCGCCAGAGCAGCCGAAGCGCGCGATGTTCTTCCCGAAGGATTGAAAAAACTCGGCGCCAAGGTTGATGTTGCGACCGCCTACGTGACGGTCAACTCGGGAAAAAAGAAAAACGAACTGGAAGAGCTGCTTAAAGACAATCAGGTGGATGTAATCACCTTTACAAGTTCATCAACAGTAAATAACTTTATTAAAATAATGGGAAGCGGTTTTAAACTGCTCACGAGTGTTAAAATCGCCTGTATCGGACCGGTGACGGCAGCGGCGGCCAAAAAGGCCGGATTTTCCGTTGATATTCATCAGGAAGAATATACAATGGAAGGGCTTGTCGGCGCCTTAAATGCGTATTTTGGAAAAAAAACGGCGGGCAAAAGGGGTAAGAAGTAAATGATCGGAATTTCCAAATTATATTGCGGGGCGGTGGAACCGTCCGATGTTCTGCGCTACAATCGCAAATCGGGTGATTTGCCTTCGCATCTTCTTCAGTTTTCAGCGGACAAAAAACCCGTTGTCGTCTGGAACATGACGCGCCGTTGCAATTTGAAATGCATTCACTGCTATTCCAATTCCGCCGATATCGACTATCCCGATGAACTGACTACCGAAGAAGGGAAAAAACTGATTGATGATCTGGCGGCCTTCGGCTCTCCGGTGATTCTTTTCTCCGGCGGCGAACCGCTGCTGCGCAAGGATTTGCTGGAGCTTGCCCAGTACGCCAGGGACAAAGGCATGCGGGCGGTCATTTCCACCAACGGGACGCTGATCACCAAAGACATCGCGGCCAGACTTCAGAAAGTCGGTCTTTCCTATGTCGGGGTCAGCCTGGACGGCATCGAAAAAACGCACGACCGTTTCCGCGGGAAGAAGGGCGCGTTTGCCGCGGCCATCGAGGGAATCCGCAACTGCCGCGAGGCGGGAATCAAGGTCGGCATCCGTTTTACGGTCAATAAGCACAATCTGGCCGATGTGAAAGAGATGTTTCAACTGCTTCGGAAAGAAAAAATCGAAAGGCTTTGCTTCTATCATCTGGTTTATACCGGCCGCGGCTCCAAGCTGCGCGAGGAAGATTTGACACATAAAGAAACCCGCGCCTTGATCGACTTGATTGCCGCGGAGACCAAAAAGATGTTTGACGAAGGCCTGTCTCCAGAAATTCTGACGGTGGATAATCACGCGGACGGTCCGTATCTGTATCTAAAGACGAAAAAAGAAAATCCGGAGCGCGCAAAAGAGATCCTTGAATTATTGGAAATGAACGAGGGCAACTCGTCCGGCGTCGGCATCGGCTGCGTGAGCTGGGACGGCGAGGTTTATCCGGATCAGTTCTGGCGCAACCAGTCTCTGGGCAACATCCGCAAGAAACCTTTCAGCGAAATCTGGACGGATGAAAAAAATGAATTTTTGATGAAAATGAAAGATAAAAAGAAACATGTCCAAGGAAGGTGCGCGGGATGTCTGTGGCTGAATGTCTGCGCTGGCAATTTCCGCGCCCGCGCGGAATCGGAAGGCGATCTCTGGGGATCCGATCCCGCCTGTTATCTGACAGATGAAGAAATTGAAAGGAAAGGAGAATAATTATGCAGTTTCCGGAATATCGTGCCCGCAGGTTGAGAAAAAATGAAAACTTCCGGCGCCTGATACGCGAAACAAAACTCAGCGTTGACGATCTGGTCTATCCGTTATTTGCGGTACCCGGCAAGGATTTCAAAAAACCGATTTCGTCCATGCCCGGACAGTTTCAGTTGTCTGTCGATAATATTGTTAAGGAAACGAAAAAAGCTCATGATTTGGGAATCCCTGCGGTTCTGCTTTTCGGCATTCCGGCCAAAAAAGATGAAATGGCCACAGGCGCTTTTGCCAAAGACGGTATTGTCCAGCAGGCCGTCAAGCGCATTAAAAATGAAGTTCCCGACATTCTGGTGATTACGGATGTCTGCCTTTGTGAATACACCAGCCATGGCCACTGCGGCATGCTGGAAAAAGACAACGTCCAAAATGACGAAACGTTGGAAGTGCTCGCTGAAACCGCTCTTTCACACACGCGTGCCGGAGCCGATATGGTGGCGCCGTCGGCGATGATGGACGGACAGGTGGCGGCCATCCGCGAAGCGCTGGATGAAAACGCTTTTGAGGATGTGCCCATCATGGCCTACGCTGCAAAATACGCTTCATCTTTTTATGGACCGTTCCGTGACGCTGCCGAAAGCGCGCCGCAGTTCGGCGACCGGAAAGCTTATCAAATGGATCCGGCCAACGCTGACGAAGCGATACGGGAAATTTCACTGGATGTGAATGAGGGAGCAGACATCATCATGGTGAAACCGGCGCTGGCTTATCTGGATATTATCTGCCGCGCGAAACAGGAATTCGACTTGCCTTTGGCGGCGTATAACGTCAGCGGTGAATATTCGATGATTAAAGCCGCCGCTCAGCTCGGCTGGCTCGATGAAGAAAGAGCCATGATGGAATCGTTAACCGCCATCAAACGTGCCGGCGCGGATATTATCATTACCTACTTCGCCCCGGATGTGGCAAAACTGCTAAACAAATAAGATCAAACAATGATGCCTGTATCTCTTGACAATAAAGTCCGTATGATCGCGTGGGAAGTGACGCGAAGCTGCAACCTGAACTGTGTGCATTGCCGGGCGGCGTCCAGTTGCGGACCTTATCCAGGAGAACTCTCCACGGATAAGTGCCTCAAACTCGTTGATGAAATCGCCGCCACATCTTCACCGGTGATTATTTTGACCGGCGGTGAGCCGCTCCTGCGGCCGGATATTTTTGAAATTGCTGCCTACGGAACAAGCAAGGGATTGCGAATGGTGATGGCAACCAACGGTACACTGGTTACACCGGCAGTTGCAAAGAAAATGAGAGAAAGCGGCATTCAGAGAGTCAGCATCAGTATTGACGGGAAAGACGCGCACAGTCATGACACCTTTCGGCAAGAGAAAGGCGCGTTTGATAAGGCAATGTCCGGCATTGAGATTCTTAAAAATTCCGGAATGGAATTCCAAATCAACACGACGATCACAACCAATAACCTCTCACAGATTAAAGACATTTTAAAGTTGGCCAAAGATATCGGCGCGGCCGCGCATCATATATTCTTACTGGTCCCCACAGGCCGCGGGAAAGATCTTGCCGCGCAGGCCATAACCGCCGCCGATTATGAAGAGACCCTGATGTGGTTTCATCAGGAAAGCATGAACTGTGAAATCCAGCTCAAGGCCACCTGCGCCCCACATTATTTCCGCATCATGCATCAGAACAAACCCAAAAGCGAAAAGCTGGCTAAGAAACCGGGAGGTCACTTTCACGAATCGACCAGAGGGTGTCTGGGCGGCATCACGTTTTGTTTTATTTCCCATGTCGGGCAGGTTCAACCCTGCGGCTATCTGGAACTGAATTGCGGCAATGTAAAGAAAAAGAGTTTTTCCGATATCTGGGATAACTCGGAGGTATTCCGCAACCTGCGCGACTACAGTAAATATGAAGGCAAATGCGGCCGCTGCGAGTTTATCAAAGTTTGCGGCGGATGCCGGGCACGTGCTTATGAGGCAACGGGGGATTATCTGGCGGAGGAGCCGCTGTGCTTATACCAACCCAAAGCAAAATAGATTATGGATGAAATCGATAAGAAAATATTAAACATTTTACAGAAAGAATTCCCGCTGGAAGAGCAGCCTTTTTTAATTGTGGGTCAGCGGTGCGGCATCAGCGAGGATGAAACAATCCGCCGGGTCAAGCGGATGAAAAAAGAAGGAATTATCCGCCGCATCGGCGCAGTGTTTGAGGGCAAAAAACTCGGGCGTGTCAGCACACTCTGCGCGGCGCGCGTGCCGGAAGACAAAATAGACAGCTTCGTAAAAATCGTCAATGCCAGCAAGAATGTCACCCATAACTACCAGCGCAATCACGAATACAATATCTGGTTTACAGTCAGCGCCGCAAATGCTAAAGAACTGGAGAAATTCCTCAAAGATGTCAAGGCGCAAACCGGCATAACGGATATTCTGGATATGCGCGCGGTGAGAACCTTTAAAATAAACGCATCATTCGATTTATAAAAACTGATGGAAGCGTCTGCAGCCCTGTGACACATTGTTAATAAAAAGAGTCTTTCGTTTTTTGAACTTTTCAACATTCAAAAAGGAGGAGGAAAGGATGAACCTGAAGGATATTAACTTCGCAGCTATGCCACAGACAGCGGTGAACATCGTCACAAAACCAACGGAATTTTTTCAGGGCATGCCGAAAACAGGCGGATTTCTGGAGCCGCTTGTTTTTGCTGTCATTATGGGTTTTATCGGCGGCATTATTCAGGCGTTATTAAATGTTATCGGATTTGGACCGGCTGCGGGTTACGGCGGATCGATGATGGCCAGCTTTGGCATCATCATTTTCATGCCGATCTTTATCGCCATCGGCAGTTTCATCGGCGGCGCCATTCTTTTTGTGATCTGGAAGCTGATGGGCTCACAGGGTAATTATGAAACAGCCTATCGCTGTGGCGCTTATCTGTCCGCACTGGCTCCGATTACATCCGTCATCGGAGCGGTGCCCTACCTGGGCGGCATGGTCAGCATGGCCATTTACGTATTTTATCTGGTGATTGCCAGTGTGAACGTTCATAATCTTCCGGCGCAAAATTCCTGGCTGGTATTCGGCATCATCGGCGCAATCCTTGCAATCATCGGTGTTTCCGGAGAATACAAGGCAAGACATATGTCATCCGAAATGGAAAAGTGGCTGCGCGCTGGAGAAGAAGTGCGCAAAGAATACCAGGACCAGACAAAAGATATGCAGAAGTCCGCTGACGAGATGCGCGAGCAGACCGAAGAAATGGCCAGACAATTACGCGAACAGGCTGAAGAAATGAAAAGACAGGCAGAGAGAAATCGATAAAGTTCTCCGCCCGGTAAAGCCCGCGGGTTGATTTTGAAACATCAAATATTTTCATCATAAAGAAAAAGCTTTCAGGAATGTATGAGCGAACAAAATAAAAGACCTCTGCTGGCGCTGGTGGACGGCAGCAATTATATTTATCGCGCCTTTTACGGATTGCCTCCACTGACCAATTCCAAAGGCTTCCCCACCAACGCGATTTACGGCTTTACCAACATGCTGATGAAGCTCAGGCGCGATCTCAAGCCGGATTATATTGTAGTGACGTTTGATCTCAAAGGGCCGACCACGCGCCACGAAGAATTCGAGAATTATAAAGCCACACGCAAACCCATGCCGGACGATCTTATCCCGCAAGTGCCTTTCATCAAGGAAATCGTGCGCGGATTTTCCATCTCCATTCTTGAAAAACAGGGTGTCGAAGCCGATGACATTATCGGGACACTCACGGTCCAGGCAAATCAAAAAGGCTGGCAAACGGCCATTATTTCCGGTGACAAGGATTTGATGCAACTGGTGGATGACCATGTAACGATGATCGACACGATGAAAGAGAAGACCTACGATGCCACGGCCGTGAAAGAAAAATTCGGCGTCGGTCCGGATAAGGTGGTGGAGATTCTGGGACTGATGGGCGATACATCCGATAATATTCCCGGCGTTCCCGGCATCGGCCCCAAAACAGCGCAGCGTTTGATTGAAGAATACGGCTCCGTCGAAGAGGTCATTAAAAATGCCGAACATTTAAAAAATGTCAAACTGCGCGATAGTTTTCGTCAGTATGCCGAACAGGCAAGACTCAGCCGACAACTGGCCAACATCAGAAAAGACATTGACCTTGATTTTGATCTGCAGGAAGCGGTGGTCAAAGCACCGGATCAGGAAGCGCTGACCGGGCTTTTCAGCGAATTTGAATTCTCCTCGCTCTTACAGGAAATCAGACAGGACAAGGCAAAGCCGGTCAGAGAATACCAGCGTATCAGTACATCGAAGGTACTCGATGATCTTGTTGTCCTTTTCAAAAAAGGCAATGAAATCGCTCTGGAAGTCATTTTCGAAAAAAGTCCCTCAACAGATTTAATCGGCATCGCGCTGAGCAACGGCAAGGAGACTTTTTATATTCCCGTCGGTCATTCCGGTATGGCGGATCAGCTACCGGCAAAAGAAGTTTTCAAAGCGCTGACGCCAGTCTTGAGCGATATGGATATCAAAAAATATGTCTATGATCTGAAGACAACGCTGGTGATTCTGGATGGCCTGGCCATCCGGGCCGCCGATGATTTGCAGTTGGCCGCGTATCTTCTCAATCCGGCAAAAAGCTCTTACCATCTCGATGAAGTCGCCTGGGAATACCTGCATGAACGCGTTTCCGCACCCGGTGACGTTTCCGGAGGCAAAGGAAAAAATTACACGCTGGTTTCCGTTCCTGTCGACAAAATGACCGCTTACGCTGGTCAGCGTGCTGACGCGCTTTACAAGCTCGCTCCGGTATTGACGGATCAGTTACAAAATACGGACGCTATGGATCTATACAGCAAAGTGGAGATGCCGCTTTTGCATGTTCTGGTCGATATGGAAAAGAAAGGCGTGCTGATTGACAACACTCTGCTCAAACAGATGTCGACGGATCTGGGGCAATTGTTGTCGTTGTCCGAAGAAAAAATTCACCGTTTGGCCGGAGAAAAATTTAATATCAATTCGCCCAAGCAACTTCAGAACATTTTATTTGAAAAACTCAAGCTCCCCGCAGGCAAAAAAACTAAAGAAGGCTACTCCACTGACGTAGACGTGCTGACCAACCTCGCCCGGAGTCATGAACTGCCCGCGGAGATTCTGGCTTATCGCTCTCTGGCCAAGCTCAAATCCACGTATGTGGATGCCCTGCCCGCTTTGATCAATCCGCGAACCGGCAGAATCCACACCTCCTACAATCAGACCGTGACGGCGACCGGCAGACTTTCCAGCTCCAATCCCAACTTGCAGAATATTCCCATCCGGACGCTGGAAGGTAAACGAATCCGTCAGGCTTTCATCGCCGATCCGGACTGTTATTTGATCTCGGCTGACTATTCGCAGATCGAGCTGCGCGTTCTGGCGCATTTATCGGAAGATGAAACACTGATCAGCGCCTTCGCTTCCAATGAAGATATCCACAGCAGAACCGCCTCAGATGTGTTTGGCGTTTTTCCTCAAATGGTGAATGCCGATATGCGCCGGCAGGCCAAAGTAATCAATTTCGGCATTCTCTATGGCATGAGCGCCTTCGGTCTGGCCAAAGAACTGGGCGTTTCCATGAAAACCGCTCAGGAATATATCGATGGATATTTTAATCGGTATAAAAAGGTCCGCATTTATCTGGATGGAATTTTGGAAGGTGCTCATCGCGACGGTTATGTCTGCACGCTGCTCAACCGCCGCCGCTACCTGCCGGAGCTAAAAAGCAAGATTCCTTCCGTGCGCCAGTTTGCCGAACGCATGGCGGTTAACACGCCCATTCAGGGGACGGCTGCCGACCTGATTAAAGTGGCCATGGTCAATATCGTAAATTTATTTTTAAAGAAAAAAATGGCCGCCCGTCTGATCATGCAGGTGCACGATGAACTGGTTGTCGAAGCCCCGGCCGGGGAAAAAGAAGACGTTATACAACTGGTCAGAGAAGAAATGGAAGAAGTCATCGAACTGAAAGTCCCGCTCAAAGTTGAAATCGCCTCCGGCAAAAACTGGGACGAAGCCCACTGAATCAACTTTCCCTAAACCTTTCATTTTCCGATCAATAATCTACATAATTCTGAAAGCGATGTTATGACAAAATTCGTTTGAATTTCCAGCACGTTTGAAATGTATGAAAATCTCTTGACAGAATGATTTTGCGGATGTATCATCCCAGTTAACGTAAGGTGGTTTTAGCTTAAAAACCAATCGCATAGTAAAGCATTCGCTCATTTGATGTTTTCAGGAAAATGACCATAATGCTTTGATCTAAAAGAAATAATTTTAAGAATCGGGGGTACAAAATGTCCGCTTTCGTCAAAAAGACAATCGGTCAATTAGTCAAGGAGACAGCCGCACTTTATCCGCAGAACACGGCTTTGGTTTGTCCGGATTTTGGAATCCGTAAGACCTATGCTGAATTTTATCAAACCTGCAGGCAAGTCGCCAAAGGGCTGATGGCCATCGGTATTCAGCGGGGTGATAATGTCGCCGTCTGGACAACCAATATTCCGGAATGGACATATCTGCAGTGCGCGCTGGGTATGACCGGGGGAATACTCGTCACGGTCAACACCAATTATCAGAGTCACGAATTGGATTACATTCTCAGACAATCCGACGCGACGACCCTGTTTCTGATTGATTCATACCGCGGCACCAGCTTTTACAATACGGTGCGCCAAATCGTTCCGGAATTGGATTCCTGCGCACCGGGGGTACTGATCACGAAAAACCTGCCGCTTTTAAAAAATGTGATTTACATCGGGGGGAAAGATGTCACTCCCGGCATGTTGACGTTTTCCGCTATGATGAAAGCCGGAGAAAAAATAACCGAGGCTGAGCTGGATGAACGTATCAACTCTCTGGCCGATGATGATGTGATCAATATGCAGTACACCTCGGGCACGACCGGATTCCCCAAAGGCGTAATGCTTACCCATCATAACATTGTCAATAATGCCCGGATGGTGGGCGATGTCATGGGCATGACCGAAAGAGACAGTCTGCTGATTCAGGTGCCTTTCTTCCATTGCTTCGGCTGCGTGATGAGCACCCTGAACTGCATTTATCATGGTTCAACTATGGTCATCCTGGAATCTTTTGATGCACTCAAAGCGCTGCAGTTTATCGCCACCCAGCGCTGCACCGCTGTTAATGGCGTGCCGACCATGTTTGTGACGATGCTGAATCATCCTGACTTTGAAAAATATGATATGACCTCTCTGCGTACCGGCATTATGGCCGGCGCCCCCTGCCCTGAAGAAACGATGAATCAGGTCCGCACAAAAATGCACTGCTCCGAAATCGTGATTGCCTTCGGCCAGACGGAATCCTCTCCGGTGATGACCATGACACGGCGCGATGATCCGGTGCAGATGCGCGTGGCCACTGTGGGCAGGCTCCTGCCGGATATTGAAGGAAAAATTGTTGATCCGGAAACGGGGGCCGACCTTCCCGCGAATGTTCAGGGTGAAATCGTGACCCGCAGCGCCTGTGTGATGAAAGGATATTATAAAATGCCGGAAGCAACCGCGGAAGCCATTGACAGGGAAGCCTGGCTGCATACGGGCGATCTGGGCGAGGTGGATGAGCAGGGCTACTTCAAAGTGACCGGGCGCATCAAGGACATGATCATTCGCGGCGGTGAAAATATCTATCCCCGCGAGCTGGAAGAATTTCTCTACAGGCATCCCAAGGTGATGAATGTTCAGGTCATCGGCATTCCCGATCAAAAATACGGAGAACAGGTCCTGGCCGCCATTCAGCTCAAAGCCGGACAGTCGGCGACCCCCGAAGAGTTTACCGACTATTGCACGGGCAAAATTGCCCGGCATAAAATTCCCAGATACTGGGAGTTTGTGGACAGCTATCCGATGACCGCCAGCGGCAAGATTCAGAAATTCAAGATGAAGGAAGCCTTTGCGAAAAAATATCAAAATGCATCATGCATAAAAGGAGAGGAAAGATGAGCAACATAATCAATCGGGATACGATCGGTGATATGGCCCGCCGGGCCGCCACCAAATACGGTGACAAAACCGCCATTATTTTCCGCGATGTCACGCTGTCGTTTTATGACCTGGAGCGCGAGGCCAGGCGGTTCGCCAACCTGATGACGCGCTACGGAATCCAGAAGGGCGACCGGGTAGCCGTCTATGCCTATAACTCACACTACTACCCCATCAGCATGATGGGCCTGGCCAAAATCGGCGCCATTCAGGTTCCCATCAACTACATGCTCAATGTCGAAGAAATCGCTTTTATCATCGGCCATTCCGGATCCAGAATGTTTATTGTCGAAGACTCCCTCTATCCAATGATAGCCGGCTGCAGAGATAAGTTTTCCTCCGTCGAGAAATGGGGCTTCATTCCTCTGGAAAACCATGACCTTCCGGAAGGTTTTTTCAACGTCATTACTGAAACAGCTAAAATGCCCTATGACGAGCCGCAGGTGGAAGTCAGCGCGGAAGATATTGTGCAGATTCCCTACACCAGCGGAACAGAAGCAAAACCGAAGGGGGCCATGCTCTCGCACCGGGCACTGATGTCACAATACCACAGCTGCATCTTTGACGGTCAGTATGAGACGGACGACGTCAGTCTGCATGCCCTGCCCCTCTTTCATTGCGCGCAGCTCCACTGCTTTCTGATGCCCTACCTGTATATCGGCGCCACCAATGTGATTATGCACAAGGCGGATCCCGCCGAGATGATCCGGCTGATTGAGAAGTATCAGATCACGCACATGTTCGCGCCGCCGACCGTCTGGATCGGCATTCTGAACCACCCGAGATTCAAAAACTATAATCACGCGAGCCTCAGGAAGGCGGCCTATGGTGCCAGCATCATGCCGGTGGAAATCATCAAACAACTGTCGGTCGCTTTTCACGGTTTGAAGCTCTGGAATTACTACGGCCAGACCGAAATGGGACCGGTGGCAACCATTCTGAAACCGGAGGATCAGCTTCTGAAACCGGGCTCGGCGGGAAAACCGGTTTTGAATGTAGAGACAAGACTGATGGATGACGACGGCAAATTCGTTCCCGTGGGCGACGTAGGCGAAATCGTCCACCGCTCGGGACATGTGATGACCGGTTATCTGAACGATCCGGAAAAGACCGGAGAAGCTTTTCAGTTTGGCTGGTTCCACAGCGGTGATCTGGGGCGCTTCGACAGCGATGGTTACCTCTACGTGGTCGATCGCAAAAAAGATATGATTAAAACGGGCGGAGAAAACGTGGCGTCGCGCGAAGTCGAGGAAGTGCTTTATCAGTATCCGGGCATCGAAGAGGTGGCGGTGATCGGCCTGCCCGATCCCAAGTGGATCGAAATTGTGGCGGTTGTGGCCGTACCGAAAAAAGACGCGACACTCAGTGAAAAGGACATCATCGCCCACTGCAAACAGCACCTGGCCGGTTTCAAATGCCCCAAGAAAGTTTTTATCGTCGATAAACTGCCGAAGAATCCGTCAGGGAAAATATTAAAACGGGAACTCAAGGCGCAGCTCAACGGATAACACGGACAGGAGTGCTCACGTATGGAAGAAACAAAAGAAACTTTTACCTCCATTGGAGACATCGCCCGAAAACTGGATATGAGCCAGCGCACGATCCGCTATTATGAAGAAATCGGCCTGCTCAACTCCATCAAACGGGTTGAAGGCGGACGCCGGATTTATACCGACGCGGATTTGCGGCGTTTGAAATTAATCAAACGTCTGAAGATTATGGGCATGACCCTGTCGGAAATGCAGGAGCTGGAAGCGATGTGGACCATCGAAAAATCAAACGACAAGGTGCTCAGGCGTCTGATGGAGATTTTAAATAGTCAGCTCTCCCGGCTCGATGACCGCATCGCGGATCTGAACATTCTGCGCAATGAGATTCTGGAATATCAAAACCGGATTAAATCCAAGATCGGTAAGTGATTCGCGCAGATATTAAAGTGCATAGTCGGAAAGGATGTATAAAATAAAATGGAAAAATTTTTCTACCCGCGCAGCATCGTCGTGATCGGCGTCTCCGTCACCCGATTGAATCTGGGACATATCATCGTTCTCAACAACCGCCAGAAAGGCTATGAAGGCAATATCTATGGCGTCGGACGGGAAGAGGGAAATATCGCCGGCGCTCCCGTTTATGACAGCGTCGAGAAGCTTCCCGAGGTTCCGGATGTGGCCATCATCATTTCGCCCGCCCACACCGTGCCGGCTTTCATGGATGACTGCGGGAAGAAGGGCATTAAACGCATCGTCATTGAGTCGGGCGGCTTCAGCGAATACTCGAATGAACAGCAGACAATGGAAAAGACGCTGCTCGATATTGCCGAACGATACGGTATCCGTTTCATCGGACCCAACTGCATCGGTACAATCAATTTCGACATTAAAATGATGATGCCCTTCGGCTTCTTTCCGGCAACGCCTTTCGGCGGGCGCGTCGCCATGATCGTTCAGAGCGGCGGCGTGGGAAGCTCCTATCTCGGCGAATTCGGCGACAACGCGATTATTCCGGGAAAATTCGCCGCCTTGGGCAATAAACTGCAGATCGATGAGGTCGATGTTCTGGATTATCTGCTCAAGGACGAGAAGACGGATATCATCGCAATGTACCTGGAAGGGTTCAAACGCGGCCGGGCTTTTTTCGATCTGGCCGTTCATTCCGGCAAACCGCTGATCATTCAGAAATCCAACCGCAGCAATCTGACCGCCAAAATCGCCCAGTCCCATACCACCGCGCTTTCCGCCGACGACACCGTGGTCGATGGCGCTTTCCGGCAAGCGGCCGTCATTCGGGCGGAAGATGATATCGATTTTATCAACGCGGTAAAAATCATCCGGCTGCCTCTGATGAAAAGCAGAAAGGTTGCCGTCCTTTCACGCTCCGGCGGACATGCCGTAATGAGCGTGGATGCCTGTGCGAAATTCGGATTTTCCCTCGTGGATTTCCCCCCGGCTTTCATTGAAAATTTGAAAACCATTTACAACACGCGGGTCATTGCCCATCAGAATCCCCTGGATCTGGGTGAAATATTCGACTACACCATCTTCACCAAAATTCTGGAAGAAGCCCTGAAACTGCCGGATGTAGACGGCGTTCTGTTCAACCATCTTTACATCGCGAGCTACGAAGGTGAAATGTCGCGCGATTTCTTGAGCAATGTCAGCCGGCTGGTGGAACAGTATCAGAAACCGGTGGCCATGACGATGGTTACCGACACGCAGGAATTGTTGAATATCTCCAGAAATCAGACATTTCCCGTTTTCACCACACCGCTGATGGCTGCGAAGGCGCTCCATATGTCCGCCACCTATTTCGAAGAAAAGACAGCGCGGGACGCCAGAGGCAGACTCGTTCCCACCGATATTCAGGTATCGGAAATAGAAACCATCAAAGACATCTGTGGTGCTGAAAAGCGCATTCCCCTGACGGACGAAGCCCTCAGAATCGTCGCGGCCGCGGGAATCCCTTGCGTTACCGGGTTTGCCGTTAAATCGGCAAATGAAGCAGAAGATTTAAAAATTGATTTTCCTGTTGCCGTAAAACTTCTTTCCCGCGACGCTTCGCACAAATCGGATGTCGGGGGCGTCCAATTAAATATTCGCAGTCGCGAAGAACTGACTCAATCCATTCGGGAGATGGAAGAGCAATTAAAAGCCCTCATCCCCCTTCCAACCCTGGACGGTTTTCTGATTCAGAAAATGGCAGAGGACGGCGTGGAATGCTTTGTCGGCGGCCGTCAGGATCCTGTCTTCGGGCCGATTGTCATGGCGGGCCTGGGCGGCATCTTTCTGGAAATTTTTAAGGACACGGCCATCCGCCTCGCGCCGGTAACAAAAAGCGAAGCCATGGATATGCTGAGCAAATTGATGGCTTATCCGCTGCTGCTAGGCGCCCGAGGAAAAAAGAAGTCGGATATTGATGCCCTGGTCGATGTTATCTGCCGTGTGTCCAATCTTCTGGCCGAAAAACCGGATATTGCCGAAATCGATCTGAATCCCGTGATCGTTCACGAAACCGGCAAAGGATGCTCTATCGTGGACAGCCGGGTATTCTTCAAATAAATTTTTTGATTGCTGCCCCCCCGCGTGATCACGGACGCTTCATAAATCATGCTTGTCCGCTGCTGCAAGAACCGGCGCGGGGCGATGTTCCCGGACATGGCGGACAATCCGGGCCGCATCATCATAGCAATTTTTGCCGAAAGGCATGATAAGGTAGAGCCCGGCTGCATCCTTCGCAATACCGGCCGCGAGCAGGCCGGCCTGATCCAGGCCATAGCGGCGCTGGTCCTCCGGCGAATCATACCGCTCAAAACCCGCGACGATATCCGCGGGCACACTGATACCGGGAATGCGGCCGCCGGCCAGAAATTCGGCGTTGCGTCGACTGACCAACGGCATGAGACCCGGAAAAAGGCGAAGCGGAAACCCTTTCAGGGCGTCGCGCAGTTTCATGTAGTCGTCAAGCGTGAAGACCGGCTGCGAGAAGACAAACTCGGCGCCGGCATCGATCTTGGTTTTGAGCCAGCGGATCTGCGCTGCGTTCGGCGCTCCGACGCCGCAGCCGGCGCAAAAATCCGGCGGATCCGCCAGACCCTCTCCGTTGATAATCCTGCCGCCGCGTAGTTCGCGAATCAGACGCAGCAGCTCCACCGAACTGCGCAAATCCAAAACGCGGTGCGCCAGATTGCCCAGGTGACCCATCGACGGCGCATCGCCCGTCACCGCCAACAGGCCCCGCAACCCGGAATCCCAGCAGCCGATGAGTGTGGAGTGCAGCCGCATCAAATTGGACTGCGTCACGCTTAAATGGCAAAGGGAAGGAATCTGAAGGGTACTTTGCAGCTTTGCGGCTGTGACCATCGCATCCCGTCCGACGGTTGCCCCGGCATTGTCTGGGACATCGAACATATCCACCCCGACCGCCGCGATTCTTGACGCTCCTTCAACGATTTCATCAAGAGACCTTGTTCGATCGGCCCGAATCTCCACACTGATCAGGAAACGATTCGATTGGATCATCGAACGGAAGGAATTGGATTTTGCCTCCGCTGGTGCGGTCAGGACAGACGGCTGCGATGCAGAAACCTTGATGCCCGTCCTCGGTTGGACGATTTTACCGCCCAGCATTTTCGCCACCCTGCGGATGTGATCCGGCGTCGTCCCGCAGCAGCCGCCAATGACCGAAGCTCCCGCTTCGTATAAAGCCTGGGCGGCAGCGGCAAAATCATCCGGCGTAAATTCATAGGCGACCAGCCCCCGCTCGATTTTCGGATGGCCGGCGTTCGGGGAAGCGGTCAGGGGCAGATTCGTGCGGGCGCCGATGTAGGATGCCATCCGGACAATTTCGTCCGGATGATGACAATTCGTCCCCACGGCAACCACCCTGGCGCGTTCGGCCTCCACAAGCAACTGATCCACGCGATGCCACTTCAGATTTCCTCCGCCCGTATTGCCAATCTGGAAAATCACCGGCAGGCCCGTCTCCGATGCGGCTTGCAGAGCCGCATGCGCTTCCCGGAGATTGATAAATGTTTCCAGTAACAATGCGTCCGCGTCACCGAGCATGCCGCACTGCTCACGATAGATGCCCAGAAGGACGTCGTCGGTGTAGTCTTCCAAGCGAAGCCCCAGTCCCAAAGGCCCAACAGACGCCCAGATCACGCATTCTCTACCCCCGGCTTCACGAGCCAGCGTCACACCTGCCCGGCTTATCTCTTTAACCAACTCTCCAAACCCGGCCTCTCCGAGGGCAACGGCATTGGCGGCAAATGTATTGGTCACCAGAATCTGTGAGCCCGCCTTCCGGTAATCGATATGCAGATTTCTGACCATCTCAGGGTACCTGATATTTAAAAGCTCAACGGGTTCGTTGCCAGCGCCGCCGGCCTGGCGCAGACATGTCCCGATCGCCCCGCTGCCGATCATCACGGAATGGCCCAGTTCCTGTATCAAAGAATGTGACATGATCATCTTTCCCTCATTGATGAATTTCAAATAATTTCCATATGATTTGAAACCAATAAACCGAGATACTTGAGGAAGCAAGAAAAAATTTTTATGATCGTTCATAATCTAAACGGCCAGGTTGTAATTGTGCTTCCGAATTACAATTACGGCCGGCGAAAATACCGGATAGAAAAATCTTCCACTGATGATTTCATTATGAAAGGAAAGTTGGAACAACCGGCTATGCTGTTGATTACGGATTCGTACAGTAAAGGCTGGCGGGTTTGAAAAAACGATGATCTCCCCCTTGACATATAAGTTCACTTAATGTACGTCGTTCAGCCAAAAGGAGGGTCTTATCACCGATATTCAGTGCGTGATCATTGCAAATTTGCTGTCCTTCTTGTCGGCCGAACCTAAAATAATGATTATTGTAAGGTAACAATAAAGGAGATTCACATGAAAAAAATACGATTAACAGGTTGCATATTCATTTTGGTTTTATTGGCTACTTTTCTATTGATTGGATGTGGTAAGGGTGATGTGACTGGAACATACCAGCTTGAAAACAATCCTGGCAGAGAATTGATATTGTACAACAATGGTAAAGGTGTGATGTATACCACTCAATTCGATTATTCTGTAAAAGATGACACGATTTTGATCACCGCTCTGGATGGCAATACCCAGGGGACGGTTTCAAGAAAAACCATTCAATTTGAAGCAGGCAAGGATATATTTTCTTCCTTGTTTACCGGAACATGGAAGAAGAAATAAATTTTCCATAGATACAGAGAAGCCTAAAATAAGGCGGGAGGGAATTCGTACGGACACAGCACTGAGTTATTTTTTTGCCGTGCTTCTCTTTCTTTGAGTCTTGGAAATAATTAATAGGGCGTTCCCAGCGCTGCCAAACCGGTCATATAGGCTTCCATAAAATGAACTTTCATAAAATTGGCGCTGTTATATCTCCGGCCGGTGAAGGTTTGGTACTGATCATAAAATCCGGAAAGCCTGCGGGGTGAAAAGCGCACTTCTCGGCCCACGTGCTTGAAGCCCAGTATTTTGTATGGAGGCGGGGTGATGGAGCCGCCTTCCGCCTCCGCACGGGCATGATCAATAAATCTCGGCGCCGGCACAGGATCCTCTGAATTAACAAACCGCACCAGATTCAGCAAAGTGTTCCTTTTTAGATTCTTTTCCATACTGAGAACGGATTGGTGTCCGTAACGAGCGGCAAAATACCGGTTGCCGATCGGCGGAGCTCCGAAGGTGTGTGTCAATATCCTATCCGGGGAAACGCCATAGTAGTCGTACAACCGGGCCGCAAACAGAGTCGCCATCGCCCCGCCGAGACTATGGCCGATCATCCAGAAGAAGCACTGTTGCCTCTTCGTTTCATCCTTCAGGATTTGAGCAAGGCTGCCCTTCACAGCGCCGTGATCAAACACAACTTTCTGGGCGCTGTTTTCAAAATGATGCACATTTTCAAAAATGCCGTTATGAACCCGGATCCTGCTGAAGAGAGGAAAACGGTCCCTGTTCAGAAAGCGCGTCATCCGGAAATCGAGGTTGTCCAGCCAATCCTGAATCTGATCCGAGCCGCGAAACACAATGGTCATCAATGCCAAAGGCCCTTCAGATGTCCGGATATCCCGACATCCGATCAGGGCCTGCAAATTGCCGGTGTAAAAAAGCCGGACATCATTAAAACCCAGCGTCAGCAGCGTCTGGCCATATCGCAAATCGTTAAAATAGCTGTCCCGGGCAAGGCAAGCCGCAATGCCGGCTTTCCGGCGGTCATACCCTTTGAGCTGATCGGCTTGAAACATGGCCGTCCAGTCAAAGGATTCGTGATAAACATAGTCCAGCATGATTTTATTTCCGTCAGATTTCACCGGAAACCGTGATGGGATGCCCGGAGCATTGATCAGACCCGGCCGTAGATATCTTCAAAACGTTCGATATCGTCGTCGCCGCAGTATTCGCCGGTCTGCACTTCAATGAACACAAGGTTTTCCGCTGAAGAGTTCCGGATACGATGTTTGGTTTTTTTCGGAATGTCGATCGCGCTGCCCGCCTGCAGCGTTTTCTTTTTGCTGTCAACGGTCACCTCGCCTTTTCCGGCCACCACAAACCAGTGCTCCGCCCGCTTATGATGAAGTTGCAGGCTCAGAGATCCACCCGGCTCGACAGTGATTCTCTTCACTTTATGCCCGCGCGTCTCGGATAAAACTTCGAAACTGCCCCACGGGCATCTGGTCATTTTTCCCATTTTATTTCCCCGGAATTTTGCTTGTCGACTAACACATATTTCCGTGAATGAAAAGACCTTTCCGGTCTCGCTTTACATGCTGATTTATGGTATTCAAGAACAAATTGTTGAAGAAAATTGGATACGATGGACGTCAATTACAGAATTCATAAAAGCAAAAAAAGAAAGAAAACGATCTCATTGCGGATACAGAGCGAATCGGAAATCATTGTTTCAGCGCCCTATTTCACGCCAGCGGCGGAAATCAGCCGGTTCATTGAAGAGAAACAGAACTGGATTCAGAAAACGCTCAGGCAGCAAAAGGATGCCGCTTTAAAAAACAAAACCAAGGAATATCAGGCGGGAGAAACCTTTCTCTATCTGGGACAAGCGTATCCGCTGGAAGTATTTTTTGAACCGTTTGAAAGCGAGGGCGTTGTATTCAGCAATAGCCGGTTCTATCTCAACGCACGCGAAGACACGGAATTAAGAAAACGCTGTTTTGTTTCGTGGTATAAGAAAAAAGCTGCTGAATATTTCCGTCAGCGCGTTGATCTTTATAGCCGGATGCTTAAATCACAGCCTGAAAATATCAGGATAACATCGGCCAAGAGCCGCTGGGGATCCTGTTCAGAAGACGACCGGCTGGCCTTCAGCTTTCAGTTGATCATGGCGCCGCCGGCAATCATTGATTACGTGATTGTCCATGAACTGGCGCACATCAGGGAGAAAAATCATTCACGAGATTTCTGGCGGCTGGTGGAGTCCATAATTCCGGATTATCATCAACATCGGCGCTGGCTGAGGATCAACCATCAACTGTTGAACATTTAAGCTGATCTCAGAAGAGGATAAAGAAACAGCCCTATGGAAAAAATAGAAATCATTGATCTGAAGCACCATCGTTGCCTGACCGAGCGCTTTCAAGGAATGAATCTGCAAATATCGGATTACAGTTTTGCCAACGTTTATCTGTTTCGTAATATCAGCCATTATGAGTTCGTCACCAGAGACTGCGGACTATTCGTTTCCGGCCGCAACAGGCAGCGGCAGAATTATGTCATGCCGCTCAATGATCCGGCTGGATGCGATATTCAGACATTCCGTGACGTTCTCGAAAAACGCGATTTCTTCTTTCCCGTTCCGGAAGGATGGCTGAAGTATTTTCCGGAAGATCAATTTACCGTCACTTATGAAGACAGCGAATCCGATTATATCTACCTCACCGCCAATATGGCCGGCTTCAAAGGCAAACAATACGTCCGCCATCGGAACCACTTAAACCAGTTTTTATCTTTATACAAACCCGAGGGCGTCGCGTTATCCGCCGGCAATTATCAGGATGCGCTGACGGTTTTGCAGGAATGGCAGAACAGCTCCCGGACCGCAGCCGACAAAACCGATTTTGAGCAATGTAGCGAAGCGCTCCATCACTTCTCAGAGCTTGCGCTATGGGGAACAATATATTACATTGATAACAATACTGCAGGCTTCATCATCGGAGAGGCATTGAACAGCGAAACATTCTGCCTGCATTTTGCCAAGGCATCCAGGCAATATCACGGCATTTATGAATTTATGTTCAACGACACCGCGAAGAGACTACAATCACGGTATAAATACCTTAATCTGGAAGAGGATATGGGAAATAAAAACTTGCGGCGAACCAAAAGATCATACGGGCCGGAATTTATTCTGAAAAAATATCGCGTCGGACTGAAACCAACAGGACCATAGAATTCATGAACGGACCGGTCAACATCACATCATTGCGCGAAGGGGATCACGGCGTGATTCACGCCCTGGAAGGTGGAACGTCCATGACCAGCCGGCTGGCCGGACTGGGCATTGCCGTCAATGCCCGATTCCGCGTCTCCCAGATGAGCAGCGGCCTGATTGTCATTCAGGTGGGCAGCACCCGCATCGCTCTCGGTCAGGGGGAAGCTTCCAAAATTATGGTCTATAAAGTCGCCGAGGAAGCCGAAGTCTGTCTGCCGCCCGTGGAAAAGGAAGTTTTTGTAGCCCTGGTCGGACAACCCAACGTCGGCAAATCAACTATTTTTAATATTCTGACCGGTTTATCACAGCATGTCGGCAACTGGCCCGGAAAAACGGTAGAGAAAAAAGAAGGAACCCACCGCGCGGAAAATGTTTTAATCAGAATTGTTGATCTCCCGGGAACATACAGTCTCACCGCCTTTTCGGAGGAAGAAAGAGTCACCCGTGATTTTATCATACAGGAAAAACCCGACCTGGTTGTCCTGGTCTTAAATGCAGCCGCGCTGGAGCGAGGGCTCTATCTTTTATCCGAGGTTCTCTTATTGAACCGTCCTGTCATTGTTGCCATTAATATGCTTGATGTAGCTTCCAATCAGGGAATCGAAATTGACACCAGAGCATTGGAGGATTCGCTGAGAATACCGGTAATTCCCATGGTGGCCAAGCGCAACAGCGGCATCCGGGAACTGGTCAATCAGATTGTCGCCATTGCTTTTTGTGAGGACAAGTATAACCCCGATTTGCCGCAGGTCTCCGCCGATCACCTGCAGATTTATCAGGCGATTCTACAACACATTCGGCCTCATATTCAGGAGCCTTATTCCCCGGAATGGGTGACCGTCAAACTAATGGAAGGCGATCCGGAAGTATCCAGGGTGGTGGAAAGCAACGCGCCAAAAGTGGCGCGTGACAGCATCGAACAGCTGCTCATCAAACATGAAGATGCTCTCCATGCCGTGGTGAACGGCCGTTATGACTGGATTGAGCAGATCACCCGTGCCGCCGTTTCCAGATTCAAGATGGGTGAGGTTGTGCTGACGGATAGAATTGACCATATTCTAACCCGCCCGATCTTCGGTATTCCTGTCCTGCTGGGCGTGATGGCGCTCGTCTTCTTTCTGACTTACGCGGTGGGCGTCCCCCTCCAGGGCTGGCTGAGCGATCAGATTCAGAACCTCATAAAATGCTGTGAACCTTTTACAGCAGGATGGCCGAATTGGCTTTCCGGATTACTGCTCAACGGCGTCATCGGCGGAGCGGGTTCCGTCCTGACTTTCCTGCCCGTCCTTTTAATTTTCTTCGCTATCATGGCGGTTCTGGAAGATATTGGCTACATGGCGCGCGCGGCCTTTGTCATGGACAGAATCATGCATCTGGTCGGTCTGCATGGCAAAAGTTTTATTCCCATGTTTCTGGGCTTCGGCTGCAATGTGCCCGCCGTTCTGGGAGCACGGATCATCGAAAGTCAAAAAGCCAGACTGATCACGCTTCTCTTAATTCCATTTGTTCCCTGTACAGCCCGACTTGCCGTGTTGACACTGGTTTCCGCGGCCATCTTCGGATCGCAGGCAGCTCTTGTTTCCTGGAGCATTGTGGCGCTCAATATCGCCGTGCTCGGGATCGTCGGAATTTTTGTCAACAAAACCCTCCGGAAGCAGGATGCTCCCTTCATCATGGAGTTACCCATCTATCACATGCCGGATGTAAAAACGATTCTTCTGGTCATCTGGACCAGACTCTTGTCTTTTATCCGCAAAGCAGGAACGGTCATTCTGGGCATCTCCGTCATCATCTGGCTGCTGTCCTATTTTCCGACCGGCGTTGTGGAAGAAAGCTTTCTGGCGCGCTTCGGCAAATTGCTTCAGCCGTTGGGTGTGCCGCTCGGTCTGGACTGGAAGATGATCACCGCGCTCCTGACCGGCCTGATCGCCAAGGAAAACGTTGTCGCCACACTGGGCGTGCTTTATTCGTTGGGCAGAGACGGTCTCTCCAATATGCTGCCCACCATCATGAATCACGAATCCGCTGCGGCCTTTCTGGTGATCATGATGCTTTTTATTCCCTGCGCTGCTACCATCGCCGTTCTGAAAAAAGAGATGAACAACAGCAAATGGTTTTATGGATCCATCGTGATGACGCTGATCATTTCGTATCTGGGCGGCATTGCGGCATATAACTTTGTCCGATGGCTGGGAATCTGAAACGCCTGCCAGTCGTGCCGTGCCGCGTGTGATTTATTCGTAAGCCGCTTCTCTCACCACCGGACGGTATAGAAACAGGCTGCGGCGGATGAAAGTGGTCTGGCTCTCCATATCTTCTGACGAATTGCAAACGTAAGTGACAACAAGATTTTTATCCCGGGAAAATTCAATGTGCTCCTTGCCGGCATAGCAGAAATTGCCCTTGTCGTAAAAAGGGCTTTGGGGATCGAGTTCGGGAATCCGGACCTCCAGAACCTTCGGGACACTCCAGGGGCCTTCCGGCCGATCGGCGGTCTGATATAAAAGCTGATTCCCCTTGTTCCGGACGGTCAAGTAAACAGCAACCCATTTTCTACAGGCATCGTGATACCGGACGCTTAATTCCGAAACGCCGGCGTCAAGCACCACTTTTATATTTTCAGGTTCAAGTGTTCTTTCCCACCGGCCGTCTCTGGTAAAATATTCTATGGCGTCCTGAGGATGATCAATTTGATTCGCGGGAATACGCGCCAGAATATTTCCGAAAATATGCGGCTTCTCCTTCAACCGGACGTAGAAAGGATAAAAATAAACATAGCCGTCATGGACCACCGACGTTGTCGCAAAAGCGGATATCTCCATCGGAAGACTGGACGTCAAATCGACAAAATCATAATGCCACGCACGCGGGTCCTCGGCGGAAAAATCACGCACCCGCACAAATTTATGGCCGGCTACTTTGAAATTGAAAACTTCGCCTTTCTGATTCGCCGGCGCCACAGCGATCAGCGGGATATATAAAACATTGTTGACAATAAAAGGATCCTGCGGCCAGAGCCATTCCTCCCCGCTGAAGGATGAAACGAATTTTCCGTCTTTGTGTTCCAGATAATACTTTATTTTGAATTCATTGTCCCTGGAGCAGGTGGAAATGCCCAGCGTCGTTCCCAGCACAACGTCCATATCCACACGGTCGCTTCTCCATCCGGGGCAGGAGACAAACGTGTCCCCGAACAGCCAGAGCGTGCGTCGGCTGTCCAGCGGGATGGAATAGGCGCCGTCGCCTCCATACCACCCGTCTTTATCCGGAAAATCGGGCAGGCAACGGGACGGGGCAACACCGGCGTTGAGTTTATCAGGGTAAAGAGCTGAACAGGAACATAGGGAAATCAGGATGATGAAAATCATCCCCCATATTTTCAGGGCCGCATACGGATTATTTCTTTTCATCATCAACCCGCCCTTACCTTCTTTAGAACGTGCCATCTTTACGCCATATGATCCATCATAATTTTGATGCCAATCGAAATTAAAACCAGGCCGCCGAAGATTTCCACTTTTTTGCCGAAGATTCTGGCCAGCACCTTGCCGAAGATCATACCGATAACGGTCATCAGAAAACAGACGATGCCGATAATGATCGCCGGCAGCAATATCTGACTTTTCAGAACGGAAAAACTGAAACCCACTGCCAGCGCGTCAATGCTCGTGGCAATGGAGAGCACAAGCAGCGGCCAGCCCCGGGTTTGATCATCTTTTTCCTCGTCATGTTCTTTTTCAAATCCTTCCCAGATCATTTTCCCGCCGACCAGCGCCAGAAGGCCGAAAGCAATCCAATGATCAAATGAGGCAATCATTTCAACAACGATCAGACCGGCCAGCCAACCGATGATGGGCATCAGAAACTGAAATAAACCAAACGAAGCCGCCAGCCGTAAGACCGGCGTCCACGATTTTTTATGGTTAGCCGCGCCGATGCCGATAGCCACTGAAAAAGCGTCAACACCCAGCCCGACTGCGATGAATAAAACGGTTATTAAACTCATAGAAGATAATTATTATTGTTTTCTGCTTCTTAACTCGTTATAAATATTTTCCGCCAGTGCTTTACCAATTCCCGGAACTTTTTGCAATTCATCAAGTGATGCTTTCCGCGCTCCCTTCACCGAACCGAAGTGTTTGAGCAATATTTTTTTACGAACCTCTCCAACATCGGCAATGCCGTCCAAAACAGATTTCAGATCATCTTTTCGTTTGATCTGATGATGATAGCTTACGGCAAAGCGATGCGCCTCATCGCGAACCTGCTGAAGCAACCGCAACGCCTGCGGCCAAGCGGACAGATAAACAGCGTCTTTCCGCCCCGGCAGATAAACACGGTCTTCGGACTTTGACGCTTTTTTTTTGGTTATGCCTCTGCCGGAGATAAAAGAGCGCTCTTCCTTGGCCAGACCAATCACATCCAGCCTGATTTTCAAATCCTTGAACACTGAAAGCGCGACATTTAATTGCCCCTTGCCACCGTCCACCACCACCAGATCAGGCAAATTTTCTGTATGCGCGAATCGGCGGGAGAGCACTTCATGCATCATCCCGTAATCGTCCGGCTCTGAGAGTGACTTGATCCGGTACTGGCGGTAGCTTTTCTTGTCCGGCTCTCCATCCTGCAACACCACCATGGAACCGACGGCGCTTGTGCCGCTGATGTTGGAAATATCGTAGCACTCAATACGTTTGGGCACCTTCGTAAGCGACAATTTTTCCTGAAGAATCTGCAAGGAGGAAACCTTCTGTTCCTCTTTTCGATGCGCGGCCTCCCAGACATTGCGGGCGTTTTCATTCGCCATTTCCAGCAATGAATATTTGATCCCGATGGCGGGCAAGGTCAAAATAACTTTTTTATTTCTCTTTTCCGTCAGCCATTCGATAATCACTTCTTCATCGGGCAGACGGCAAGGAATGATAATTTCATCGGGTATCATCACTTCGCCGTCATAATACTGAGTCAAACAGGATGAAATCACTTCCGCCGCGTCCGTTTTCGTTTTAACCTCCACAAATGATTTGCTGCCGAGAAGCTTGCCACCGCGCACAAACAAAATGCAAAGTTGAAAATGATTATCCTGCTCATAGAGGCCGACCACGTCCTGATCTTTGTCCGCTCCCCAATCAACGTTCTGCTTTTCCAGCGCGTGCTCCAGCGCCGCAATGCGGTCGCGAAGTCGCGCCGCTTCCTCATAACAAAGGGACTCCGATGCTTCCACCATCTGTTTCTTCAAGTCAGCGATAAGTTCACGGCGTCGTCCCTGGAGAAAAGCAATGACGCCCTTCACCAGTTTCCCGTAGGCTTCCTTATCGATGAGCCCTTTACATGGCGCCGGACATTTCCCGATTTGATATTCCAGACATGGTCGTGATCGCAACTGAAAATCCCGGTTGCGGCAGGTACGCAGCGGAAAAATCTCCTGGGCAAAACGCAGCGTTTCCTTAGCGGCCAGTCCCGAAGGGTAAGGGCCGAAATAAAGCGCGGCGTTGTTCAATCTTTTGCGGACCAGTTGCAGACGGGGATATTTCTCCGTCGGATCCAGCGACAGATGATAATAGGTTTTGTCGTCGCGCAGCGTCACGTTGTAGCGGGGATGATGACGCTTGATGAGATTGTTTTCCAGAATCAACGCCTCTTTAGGCGTGGCGGTATTGATAAATTCAATATCATAAACCCGCACCATCAAAAACGGCGCCATCGGGCGAGTATCCTTGCCGGTAAAATAGGACATCACACGGCTTTTCAAATCATTGGCCTTGCCGACGTAAATAATCTTTCGTGCCACATCCTTCATCAGATAAACGCCGGGGCTTTTCGGAAAGGAAGCGATTTTATCTTTTAAGGCGTTAATTTCTTTCATACAATAAGTTCACATGCTGCCGTCGAAGAAAATGTCTCATTCCGGTAGATGACGGTTACAATTCACTTATGTTATACATTATTTTATGAATTCCAGGATAATAAAAAATGCAGAGCCGCCGATTCCAACGGTGGTCATTAAAAATACTATGGTGCTGATAATGCTGAAAGGACTGCCTATCTTTTTATTGACGTCAGGCTTGACCGACAGGAAGATGAATAAAGCCGGATCGGCCAACGCCCCCGCGCAGGCAAGCAAAATCAAAGGCAACGGCAAATTTACGCCGATAAAGAAGAAAGCAAAAAGGATGAGAGCCATCATGACATAATCAATGTGGGCTTTGACGAGTTTTTTATCATCACGAATTATTCTTATAAAGATTTCCAGCGACAAATATTTTCTCGCGATGATCAGCCAGCCGATCGCTATGGATATCAAAATGAGTGACGCGCCGCATAGTAACAATAATTTCACTTTCTTTCCTCCTTGATAAACGTCAGCATTATTCAGTGTTGTTTGTTAGCTCTTCTGGCAACGGTATCCATCAGATGATCGCAGATGGTTGTGGCTATTTTTCTGTTCGATGCATCGTTTATATGAATGTAGTCTGTAAAGACAGGTTCCGTTGAGCCTGCAAATATGCCACTGAGATCATGGAATTCAAAGGAAAATCTTTTCTGTTCTTTACTGATGTGACGCAGAATTCTCGTTCTGACGTCATGGGTATAGGGCCCTACGATTTTCGCCTCCGTCTCCGGCCATCCCGCCAGGATATTCTTTTCCACATCCGAAACGGCTTGGCGCTTATAAAAAATGATCGGCTGAAAGACAGCGACATAGCCAACATCATAGGTACTGCAGATGCGGGCCGCTTTGGCCAGATTGCCGGCATAAATTTCCGCTACTTTCTCCGACCATGAAGTCTCTCCATAATCCGCCGCCATTCTTAACGCGGAAAAATTGCCGAACTTTTCGAAAAAATATCCGCGGAATAAATGCCGGAACATTTCACTGCCGTAGGCCATCAGCGCCGCCCACGGATATTCTTTGACGTCCTTGAACAGGACATTATTTTCATAAGCGAGAAAATTGAACGGATAACCAGGACGGGGATCATAAAGCAGCGGATCCATAATATCATTGCCGCCATCATACATCACAACCAGGTCGGGCTCGGAATCCAGAATGTGAAACACCAGATGGGCAAGCTCCTGGCTGGAATTCTGCGAAATAACGCCGTAGTTCAACACGCGGACTCCGTGGATGCCCCGTCTGTGGAGTTCCCGTTCGACATAGACTGGCAGGGGCGGGTTGCCGTAAGCCACCGTTGATCCGCCCAGCATCATGATTCTGATTTGTCCCTGCGCCTTTTCCTTTTCCTTTGTTCCATAGTCAAAGGTGCTGAACATTGTGTATGGCGCGGCATAACGAACGGCAATGCGTTCGTCAAAGGGACTGATCATGGGGAACAAATAGCGAAATAAAAGTTCAGCCATGATAAAAAGAATCAACAGAAAACCAACGGCAAAAAGCGGCCATTTCAATTTTTCAGACATCGATAGATTCTCCGGGTCTTGAAAACATGGTTATGTCCAGAGACTTTTCCATCGGGCCACTACTCGATAAACCGGGGAATGTAATTTTTAAACTGTTTTTTAATCTCCGGATTCTTTTCCTCGTCGTAGAGCCGCTCCATGATGCCCCGCACGCCGTATCTGGATTTCACCAGCGATTCGCCCTGTTCCTTGTAAAGGGCGACAGCCGTCTGAGAAACCGCTGAACACAGGGCGTCGATAAACCGTTGCCACACTCTGAATCCCTGCCCGCTTTTCGTCGGATTCATGAAGGATCTCATAAAGATGATGGAAGAATTGATGACCGCCCGAACCGGCGCACCGACTGTTTTCGATATTTCATACACCATGGACGCAATCACCAGCTGACTCCGGTAAAGAGCATCCGGCGGAATTTTGTTCGTTTCGGCCAGATCGGCAATGGACAGGGACAGAAAGTAATCCATCGTCCCTTTTTTTCCGTAAATGAATTGATGATTCTCCTGGCTTTCGTTAAAGAAAACTGATCCGGGCAGATCGACGATCGTGCTCGGCTGGGCCCCGATCCTGTTTTGAACGCAGAAATCCGCGATATCAACGCCGGTGTTATCCGTCACGGAATTGAAATAGTCGTAGGGCAGACCGACAATGAAAGATCCATGAACGGAAATGCCATGCGCGTGGATCTTTTTAATCTTGGACGCGTAGTATTCTTTCACCGACATGCCGCTTTTTTCGATATCCCGGACGATGTGTTTATTGATATGCTTTAAATTGCTCATATCCAGAGACTCCAGACCGATAAAAAAGTGCGTGCCGCCGGAGGCCCGGATCAATTTCAGGAGCTCTTCATCATCCGCCACTTCAATGGAGATCTGCACCGCGTAATTGATACTGAGATCGCTCGCGATGATTTTTTTTAAAAAAGAAGTCAGTTCTTTTTTGTTGGTGAAAAGATTATCCGGCGTGAAAAAATAATACCGGTTTTTGAAATCAAGCTTCCCTTTCTGATAGGAGCGCAGCTCTTCCACAAAATCATCCGGATCTCGGAACTGCACCGTTTTATATTGCTTCGGCAGCGTGGAGATGGAACAAAACTTACAGGAAAACGGACAGCCTGTAAACGGGGCGACCGGATTAATCCGGAAATCCTTCAGGGGGGTGTATTTGATAATCGGCAACCTGTTTAAAAGATTTATCTTCAGCGGCTCCAGCGGCTCCAGATTCTTAAAATCTCCCCAGACGCCGTTTTCAATCAGCACGGTTCCTGAATATTCACTTTTCAGCGCGTGATTTTTCAGGTCTTTCAGAATATCGTTCATCACGCTGGAATCGCCCGCCCCTTTGACAAGAGAAACCAGTTCCGGGTGAGGGCAGTGGCTTCTGATAAATGTGTCGACGTCTTCGGACATCGTCGACACATGAATGCCGCCGATGATCACCGGGATTCGAGCATGGTTTAAAACAATCGCGGCCGCGGCCGCGGCGGGAAAACTGGAACTCATCGCTGAGATAAAAACAGCCCGCGGCAAGTTCTTTTTCTCCCGAATGACCTGAGAAAAAAATCTGCGCTTGCCGTCCACCATCACGACGATGTGATCTGTCGCCAGCCGTGCCAGTTGATTCTGGATATAGAGGCCCGCATACATTTCAATCGCCAGGGCATCCACCATGGTCGCCCGTTGTTTCTCCGGTTGAAAATCAACAAAATTGAGGAAGTTCTCAAAATTTATATTACGCGCATCCCGGCCGGTTAAATACGAAATAACATCGAAAGGATCTATTGAATGGCTCTTCATTAAATCCATCAATTGATAAGTAAGCGGGTTGTAGACAATAAAATATTCAGCCGGCATTTTTCCAGTCCTTTCAATAAGGTAAAGCTGATCTATTCATTTTTAAGGGCACCGTTTAATTCAATCAGTAAAAACTTACTTCCCTAGACTTTTTCCGCCGGGAATTTAAAAAAAAATGTGAAATTAACATTGTTGGCTATTTTTTGTGCTGAGACGCATAACACACTGTAGTTTAATCAAACAAGCTAAATTTTCAAAAAGATTATGTTTTCGGCATGATCATGCTGGCTTATTCTCATAAAAAATTACCCAATCCGATCTAAAAAATATCACTTATTTAAATTATTCGATTTTTATACGCTCGCCCCTGTTGCCTCATTAAAAAATGTTACCGAGCGAAGAGAGTGGATAGGAAACGTTGCCTCATAAAAGATGTTACCGAAGCCGGGTAATCTTTTTGAGCTTCATTTCAATGATGTTTCTTAGCTCAAA
>JAKLGV010000023.1 GCA_022710585.1 Deltaproteobacteria bacterium
CGGATGGCGTGTTTCCGATGGTAACCGCAAACAGCGCAACATTCATCGATGATAACGGTCTTTTCTTTACGAGATGCCTCTTTATATCGCTTATAAAGAACCGCAAAATACTCTTCCTTGGATTTGGAACTCATCGCTAAACCTCCGTTTCCGAATCTTTTCTCGGTAACATCGGTTTATGAGGCAACGTATCCCTTTTATGCAACCCTTCGGTAACATTTTATTTGAGGCAATTCGCAGAAGAGAATTCAGTGGAACGTACTCATCAATTAAGCTATAATTCTTTCCAAACGTAGTGTTCAGTTTGTTGTTGTCGGTCTAATCATTTTAAGTAAATAAAACTCGATGGAGTAATATATGATTCACCATGGTAGAATGATCGTGCATCAATGCGAAAGGCTGATCCTGTTGGCAATTCTGACCTTCTTTGTGCAAATATCCGTGGCACAGGCTGCCAATAAATTAATTGTCTGGCCCGCAGAAGAAGGCGTAGCGAAGACGAAATCCAAGATGGTCCTGCAACCTCACGAAATCCGCAAAGGTAAAATTCTGATCAGTCAGGATGTCCTGCCGCCAATTGCCGGAAAACAAAATCGTCGTGCACAGATCGTTCCCTCAATAGGGAATTACATCTCCCTTAATTTATTCAGTGACATTGCATATGATGTGAAAGTTGATTCCATCAATCGTCATGCGAATGGAACGGTCGTTGTCAGTGGAAAGCTTAAAAATCACAAAATGAGAACAGTGATTATGACAATTGGTCCTGATGGGTATCTGATAACGCTGCAGGACATAAAGAAAGGATTACTTTATCGCTTGCGGGGAAATTCCGGCGACGGATCAGGCTCGGTGACAGAGATTGATATGAAGAAGATGCCGGCCGTGATTCGCTGATCGCGGGCAGACGCCTGTGGAAATATTTTTATACCGCGGATTGCCTGCACCTCCGCCGATAGGATGTAAAATGTCAGTCGGGAGAATTGGATGAAGAAAATTAAGGTCTTTCTCAGAATTTGGACATTTCTTTTGGCACTTCTTTGTTTAGTTCCATCCGCCTATAGCGCGACGGTTGATGTGATGATTGTTTTCGATTCGACGGCCAAAACGTGGGTCGACAGCAATGGAGGGATGAATACATTTGCTGCTGAGGTTATCGCCAAACTGAACCAATCAACGGCGAACAGCGGCGTGAATCTGACATTCAGATTGGCGCACGCTACGGTGATTTCTTATACGCATAATGGCAATTTGGAAACAGACCTGGACAGACTTCGAAGAACCGGCGATGGTTATATGGATAATGTTCATATCTTACGCAACACCTATGGGGTTGATCTGGTAACGATGCTGGTGGATACCGGTTCGGTTTCGGGCTCAGTCGGGATGGGATATGAGTTGACTTCATCACTAGGAGATCCCGCTTATGCGTTTACTGTCAGTGCCATTCAATCTGCTGATATAAGCCATACGCTGACCCATGAAGTCGGACATAATTTCGGCTGCGGTCACAGCAAGTATCAGAAAGATTCTCAAGGGCCGGGACTGTATAGTTATTCCGCGGGCTGGTATTTTGAGGGAACAGATGCCATGGATTATGGTACCATCATGGCCTACAACAAAGATGGATATGGTAATACATACATAGAAACCCCTTACTTCTCCAATCCGGACATCAGATATGAAGGAGGCATTACCGGTCATGCCGTTGATGGAGATAATGCACGGACGATCGAAAATATGATGAATGTTGTTGCGGGTTATCGTGCCGAGGTCGTCATTGATAAAATCCCGGATCTTTTTTCTTTTAAGGATCAGACCAATGTCGCCCGGAATATTCTTGTTACATCCAATACGATTACGGTTTCGGGTATCAACGTAGCGGTAAATATTTCCATCGCAGGCGGCAAATACGCAATTAACGGCGGATCGTATACAGATTCAGACGGCCAGGTTAACAACGGCGATAAAATTACGGTTCAGTTGACGTCATCCGGCAGTTATTTGACAGAGGTTTCAGCCACGCTTGTGATGGGCGGAGAATCCGACACATTTAATGTCAAGACAAGGAGCGCGATAATCCCCGATCAATTCACCTTTGTCGATCAAATCAGTGTGTCATTAAATACAACATTAATATCGAATGTCATAATGGTATCAGGCATTGTTTTGCCGGCACCCATTTCGATTACAGGCGGCACCTATTCCGTTAATGGCGGTCCTTACACAAATGAAAGCGGAACGGTTGAAGATGGTGATACAGTATCAGTTCAGCAAATGTCATCAGGCAGTTACTCCACGACGACGGATACAACGCTGACGATCGGCGGGGTATCCGACACTTTCAGCGTTACCACAAAAGATAAGCCTTCCGGCAAAGATGACGGTGGTGGCGGAGGAGGATGTTTCATTGCTACCGCGGCTTTTGGCTCTCCTCTGGCGGAGCAGGTCGAAATCCTGCGGCAATTCCGGGACAGACATTTGCTCACCAACACGGCAGGAAAGAAATTTGTTGCCTGGTATTACCGCAATGGCCCGATGGCGGCGAAGTTCATTCAAGACAAGCCTCTGGCAAAAATGTTGGTCCGCGTGGCGTTATATCCTCTGATAGGATTTTCGCTGCTGCTGATTTCCGGTTATCTGCCGGTTATGACGGTTCTGCTTCTGCTTTCCGCTTTAGTTTATCTAAGGCTCAGAACAAATAAATCCGGAGTGATTGAAGACGCAAAATTGTGACACGGTTTACGGAGGAGAGGATGATCAAAATTAAAAATGTCGCGGTCGTCATATGCCTGGCAGCGGTCATTTTATCATGGTATCCGGCGGCGGCTGCTGATTGGGGCATCAGGGGTTTGCTGCCCAGAGGAACGGGCTATTATGACAAAGAGAGCATTAAAAAAGTCGCCAAAAATATTGTTCAGGTATGGACAGTAACCATTTTAAACGAGAAGGGTAAAGCGGACGTTTTTTCGATGCTTCAAAAACAGGGCAAAGCTCCCGGCAATCCCGCCATTCTGAGCCAGGAATTAATTTTACTGGAATTTGATTGTGCCAGTGCGAAATATAGAATTGCCGCGATGGATATTTATGATGAAAACGGCAATGTGCTTCTCTCGGAGACGGACATAAAAGATCCATGGCATGACATTATCCCGCTATCCATCAATGAAAAATTGAAAGATCTGGTGTGCCGTAAATAAATCACGGAAATAAAGGGTTGTGTTTTCTTCTGAAATAAGGCAAATCTCTTTTCATTAAAATTTCTGGAGATGATGATTGAAAGTTTCCTTTTCCGGTATTTTCTGGGGACTGCTTTGTATCGGTATCGGCCTGTTTTTGCTCACGGGAAGCTGGGGGTCTTTTTCGGAATACAAACGGATTGAAAATTATAACGGCCGGGCCGTTGGCCACATCACGAACAAGTATTCCAAACTGGGATCTGATGGAGGCGGCAACTACTATGTCGACTACTGGTTTATGTCTGCCGTCGGCAGTAAGGTCAGCACAAGCAGTGTGATAGCCAAACAGCAGTGGGATATCTTAAAAGTTGAAGATACGCTGGAAATAAGATTTGACCAGTCCAATCCTAGGCGTAGCATTCCAATGTATGGAGGAAGTCCGTCTCTCGTTTATTCCTTCTTTATGCTGGTTCTGGCGGCTGTCTTTATCCTTTTTGGCGGCTCACGCCTGTTTTACAGTTTTCAAAAACGCTAGGTTTCCCATGACACCGATCAACCAATTGAATCATTCTTATTTATGAAAGATCATTCCACCGAAAATAGACAGTCCGTTTACAAGCAATATCAGAAGAATCGTATGGACCACTGGGATCAAATTGCCTCTCAGGAAAACCGGTGGAATCGGTGCAACCGGTATTACCTCCGGAGATTACTGGAGGTAATGAAGTTTGTTGTGCCGCCCGGTCAGCGCGTCATTGAAATAGGCTGTGCGACGGGCGAACTGCTGGCGTCTCTTAAGCCAGGCTATGGCGTCGGAATTGACTTTTCCGCGGAAATGATCAGGCGGGCAAAAAACAGGCATCCCGATTTGCATTTCATTTGCGCGGACGCACACGAACTGGATGTGAAAGAGAAGTTTGATTTTGTCATTCTTTCTGATGTGGTGAATGAACTATGGGATGTGCAAGCCGTGCTGCAGAAAATCAATGAATGGACAACACCCCAATCTAGAATCATCATCAATTTTTACAGCCGACTGTGGGAATTGCCGCTGGCGCTCGTCAGAAAATTAGGTTTGGTCAAACCAATGTTGATGCAGAACTGGCTCACGGTGGAAGACATCACCGGACTTCTGTCTCTGGCCGGTTGTGAAGTGATCCGACATTGGGAAGAAATCATCTGGCCGGTCCGCACGCCGGTGATGGATTCTCTGGCCAATCGTTTTGTCGCGAAACTCTGGCCTTTCCGGATCTTTGATCTGACGCATTTTATGGTTGCCAAACCGGTGGAAGCCGTGACGGGCGCCGAAGCGTTGCCCGTCGTATCGGTCGTTGTGCCCGCGCGCAACGAGTCGGGGAATATTGAACGCATATGGAATAGCGTTCCGGAAATGGGGGGCGGGACAGAAATTATATTTGTAGAAGGCGGTTCCACGGATGATACCTATGATGTCATAGAGCGAACCATCAAAAATAATCCTCAGCGGAGAGCGAAGCTTTTCCGGCAGAGTGGGAAAGGGAAGGGCGACGCCGTCCGCCTTGGATTTCAGCAGGCCGGGGGGGATATTCTGATGATTCTGGATGCCGACCTGACGGTGCCGCCGGAAGATTTGCCTCGCTTTTACGAAGCCATTTACAGCGGCAAAGCGGAATTCGTCAACGGCGTTCGCCTGGTTTACCCGATGGAAAAAGAAGCGATGCGCTTTTTAAATCTGGTGGGCAATAAATTTTTCAGTCTGGTATTTTCGTGGCTTCTGGGACAGCCGATCAAAGATACCCTTTGCGGAACAAAAGTTCTCTGGAAGAGAGATTACGAAAAGATCGCGGCAAATCGCTCCTACTTCGGCGATTTTGATCCTTTTGGCGATTTTGATCTCCTGTTTGGCGCCGCCAAATTAAATTTAAAGATTGTTGCAATACCCATCCGCTATCGGGAGCGAACCTACGGAGCGACCAATATCAGCCGCTGGAGCCACGGCTGGCTTTTGCTGCGGATGGTTTTCTTTGCATTGCGCCGGATAAAATTTATCTGAACGGCCTGTTCATTCCGCTCATCAGGAACGCGGGGCCGTGCCGGCGGGAAGCAGTCTGATGACGGTGTGGCCGCCGGCTTCAAACATGATTTCCGTTGTTTGATTCATTTGCCGTAGAAAGTTTTGCACGATTTCCGCGGAATAATTATCACGCAGGTATTTGTAATACAAATCCGTTCGCACCAAGAGATGCGTGAATCCGAGCGAACGCACATAGCCCGGAAAAGTGTTTTCTTCCCGGGAAGTGTTGACCAGATTGCTGATAAAGCCCATTCCCATACTCCGGTCGTAATCATACTCCCTGTCCAGATAATATCCGCGTCCGGCCACCAGAATCAGTTTGACACGGGCATTGGCCGCAGTGTGCTCATTGATATACTTCATGGCAGGATAGATACCCACATGGCGGGCGATGAATTCATCTTTCGATTCCTTGCCTGAAATATATTTCCAAGGGCTGATCGACTGATAATAATTTTTCAGATAAATAAAATTCTGGGTGATGAAAAAGATCAATAGGCCGAGAGCCAACAAGGCTAGCAAATTCCTGACTCGGCCGGACAGGTTGATCTTCAGATTCAGGATGTTGATGATTCCCATGACGGTCAGAATGGATAAAATAGGCACCACCGGCAGAATATAGCGTATTCTGGTTTGATCGAGGAAAGTCGCGGCGAGGACAAAAAAAACGGAAAAGCCGATGAAAAGGAGTTTGTCGCGCAGGAAAGATTTATCGATCAAAGCCAGAGGAGCGAATAGGATCAAAACAGGATTCAGAACCCCGTCGAAATAGCGATGGCTGTGATCCTGCCCCTGGAAAAAATAGCGAAAGGGAATCAACAGCGTGTCCCAGAAACTCTCGCCATACATCATCTCCCGGAATTGAAAGATCCCTTTCGTCGTGCCACCTGCCACCATCGAATAGGTGCCTTCTTCACCGGCCATGGTGGTGTTAATGTTCCACATGCCCTGAAACAGCGGGAATAGAGGATTTCCCGTCAGGATCGCGTTCTTCAACAGCCACGGCGAAAATATTAAAAGTGAAATTAAGAAAAATATTAAACCGCACTTCAGCGCCTGCCACTGTTCGCCGGTATCTTTGGAATAGATAAATACAATGGCCGCCGAAAGAAAAAACCAGGCCAGAAGCGCGTTGTATTTCGTTCCCAGGGCCAGGCCCATGGCGACGGATGAAACCAGCAACCATTGGAATTGCGTGAATCGGCCGTCCCGGTAGCGGATAAAAGACAGGATGGCGGCGGTTGTAAAAAAAGCCAGACCGAGATCAACGTAAGCCTGTGTGGATAGGCGAACCACAACCGGCGTGCTGAGAAAAACAAGAACGCCCAGAAGCCCCGCGGCGCGATGAAATCTGTTTTTTAAATAATGATAAATCATGACTGCCGTGCCGAGGCCGAAGCTCATATGAATGAATTTGGCGAGAAAATCTTTCTGAAAGTAAAGGGGAATCAGGTAAAGCAAATCAACATTCATCGGATAATAGGAAAAGACGGACCAAGGAGTATCATAGAAACCGCCGTGCCGGAGCCATAGCTTGGGAATGGCTAAATGATGAATGAGGGCGTCTCTCGATATCGGAGGAGTCAGATTTAAAACGAGTTCAACGACGACTAAAATTAAAATCGCCAGGCCGGTAATGGCGGCCAAGAGATGATGATCTGTTCGATTACTGTTAATAAACATGGCTGACACAATTCCTAATACTTGGAATATTTAACAATATTAAAAACATATGTCAATGGTATCCTTCTGGAAAAGCGATACGAATACTTCACGGGACATTATTTTATTAACGGAACAGGACATCAAGAGCCGTCCACAAGGAGTATTTTAAAGCTCTAATGGAATCGCTGTATACCTATATGCTTGAAATATATGCCATGTTGAATCTTCATATTATTTTGCTTGACTTTCAATTTTGATTGTTCTAAAAGATACGTGACCGTTGGTCAGATACTGACCGTTATTTCGCAAGTGCTTGTTTTTTCGAAGGAAGAATATTGCTGTGGGACTTCGGGAGCGTAGAGGCAAGGAAAAGGATAATCGCAAGAAAAATATTCTCAAGGCTGCCCGATCTTTATTCTTCAAAAAAGGATTTACAAAAGTAACCGTTGATGAGATAGCGAAAACGTCAGAACTGGGCAAAGGATCCATCTATCTCTACTTTAACAGCAAAGAAGAAATTTACGCCCAGATTCTCTTAAATGATATAGACGGTTTCAACGAAAAAGTTGATGTCCTGCTGGAAAGAAAAAGCACAGCCGCCGATTTGCTGAAAGAGTTGTCGCGCTTATATATTGATTATTTTCTTGATGACAGCGAGCTGTTCAGAATATTAATTACTTATATGCTTCAGCCGGCAAAAATGAATTTAACCGAAAAGCTTAATGCCGAGATTCTGAACGCCATTGCGAGGTCCATCGATGTTATCGGCAGTGTATTGCAGATGGGGGTTGACACAAAAGAATTTTCCCCGGAACTGAACATTAAGAAAAATCAAAGCGCATTCTGGGGGTTGCTCAACGGAATTATTTCTCTGTATGTTTTTTCAGGATCACCCGTAAACAGAAAAGAGAAAATATATTCCACAACGAAATTAGCATTGGAGATATTCGTCCGGGGTTTGCAAAAGGCCTGATGAATAGTGAAGGATTTTATAATCAGCCAAAAGATTAAGCAAGAAAAGGCAAAGGAGGCAAAACATGTCATTTGAGATCAAAAAAGCAGCTGTTTTAGGCGCGGGAGTTATGGGCGCGAACATCGCGGCCCATTTAACGAATGCCGGCATTCAGTGTTATCTGCTGGATATCATTCCCCCGGGAGGGCTTACCGAAGATGATAAGAAAAAAGGATTAACCGAGAAAAGCCCGGCGTGGCGCAATCGTTTTGCTGCCAACGGGTTGGCCGGAGCCACCAAGTCGAAGCCGGCCAGTTTTTATGCCAAGAGCAACGCTTCCATGGTGACCATCGGCAACTTTGAAGACAATCTGAATATGCTGGCCGATTGTGACTGGGTTTGTGAAGTGGTCATTGAAAACCTGAAAGTTAAACAGGAACTTTTCGCCAAGGTGGAGAAGGTTATCAAACCGACCTGTATCGTTTCCACGAATACATCCGGTCTTCCCATCAAGGATATTTCCGCCAATTTCAGTAAAGATTTGAAAAAACGTTTCCTGGGAACTCATTTCTTCAATCCCCCCCGTTATATGAAGTTAATGGAAATCATTCCCGGCAAAGAAACGGATAAAAAAGTTGTCGCTTACATGAGCCAGTTCAGCGAGGAAGTCCTCGGCAAAGGCGTTGTCGTATGTAAAGACGTTCCCAACTTCATCGGCAATCGTATCGGTGTTTATGATTTGTCCAATGCGGGCAGGGTCATGGTGGAAAAAGGCATGAGCGTTGAAGAAGTCGACGCCATTGTCGGCAAGGTTGTCGGCCGCCCCGGCACCGCCATCTTCGGGACCATGGATCTGGTGGGCCTCGATATCGGTGTTCATGTTGCCAAGAACCTCTATGATGCCGTTCCCAAGGATGAGTGCCGTGATATCTTTTTACCGACTGAATTCGCCGAAAAGATGATGGCTAACAAGTGGCTGGGTAACAAAACCAAAGGCGGTTACTATAAGAAAGTCAAGGACGAAAAGGGCAAGAATGTCAAATACGCTCTCAACTGGAAGACCATGGAATATGCCCCGGCTCAGAAACCGAAATTTGAATCCATTTCTGAAGCCAAAAAATGGGTTGATTTCGGTGTTGCCAATAGTATGAAAGTCGCCTTCAACGGACAGGATGCCGCCGGTGATTATCTGCGCGAATATATGTGCAATAACTTTATCTATGCCGCGAACCGCATTCCCGAAATCTGCGATACCATCGTTGAAATCGACAACGCCATGAAGTGGGGCTACAATCATCAACTCGGTCCTTTTGAATCATGGGATGCGATTGGAGTGAAGGAAGTTGTTGCTGTGATGAAAAAGCTGGGCAAAAAAGTTCCGGCCAAAATCGATGAAATGTTAAAGAAGAAATGCACCTCTTTCTACAAAGTCGACAAGAAAGGCGTCAAATCTTACTATGATTTCAAAAAGAAGGGCTATGTCAAACTGGAAGGAAATGCCAAGATCATTCTGCTGCCCGGTCTCAAAGAAAGAAAAATGACCATTAAAGAAAATCCCAGCGCGTCGTTGGTCGATATCGGTGATGGTGTGGCCTGCCTGGAATTCCATACCAAGATGAATTCCATCGATCCCGATATGATGAAGATGATCTCAGAGGGCTGCGATATCGTCAATAAAGATTTCCAGGGAATGGTGGTTGCCAATCATGATCAACGTATGTTTTCCGCCGGCGCCAATCTCTTCCTGGTGCTGGTCGCGATTCAGGAAGGCAAGTGGGATGAATTGAAGGCCATGGTCCGAGAATTACAGATCGTGAATATGAAGATGAAATATCTGCCCAAACCGGTTGTGATTGCTCCGGCAGGTATGGCGCTGGCCGGCGGTTGTGAAATCGCCATGCACGGCGACTACTGTCTGGCCAATGGCGAGACCTATATGGGTCTGGTTGAAGTGGGTGTCGGTGTAATTCCCTCCGGCGGTGGCTGCAAAGAACTGGCCATCCGCGCGACGGAAGGCATTCCCACAGGTGTTGTGGAGTCCGGCCTGAATATGCAGTATCATTACGGCAAGGTTTTTGAAAATGTTGCCACCGCCAAGGTTGCGACAAGCGCTCAGGAAGCTCAGGATTTGGGGTATATCCGCAAAACCAACATGATCAACATGAGCAGAGACATGCAGATTTACGAAGCCAAACAGATTGTTCTGGGTATGTCCAAATTCTACAAACCGCCGAAGCCCGCTTTGATTCCCGTGATGGGCGAAAATCTGAAAGGTTTGGCGGGCGCGATCCTCAGTAATATGAAGGCTGGAAGATACGCTTCCGAGTATGATGTTCATATTGCCATGAAGATCGCTCATGTCCTAGGCGGCGGTACCTGCGCGGAAGGAACATGGATAACGGAACAGGAAATGCTGGATCTGGAAATTGAAGCGTTCATGAGCCTCTGCGGTGAGAAGAAGACGCAGGATAGAATATCCGCGATGCTGACAACCGGCAAGCCCCTGCGCAACTAGGATGAATCATGTGCCGGAGGCCTGAAAGCCAAGCCTCCGACCCTTAACATAACAAAAGCCTGTAAGGAGGAAAATAATATGAGTGAAGCTGTTATTGTCGCATCCGTAAGGAGTGCCGGTGGAAGATATAAAAGAGGCGGCCTGTCTGAAACCAGAGCGGACGTCTTTGGTGTTCAGGTGATTAAAGGGTTGTTGGCAAAAGTTCCCCAGTTAGACCCTAAAGATATTGATGATGTGATCGTTGGCTGCGCTTTTCCGGAAGCGGAAGCCGGAATGAACTTCGGTAAAGTACTGGCTGTTGGCGCCGGATTGCCTGAGCCGGTATCCGGTATGGTTCTCAACCGTTTCTGCTCATCCGGCGTTCAGTCTATTGCCGACGCCACGGCGAAGATTCGCGCCGGCTGGTCCGATGTTATTATCGCCGGCGGTTGCGAGTCCATGACCCACATCCCCATGGGCGGCGGCATCTTCCGTCCCAACCCTGATTGGGAGTGGGACACCATGCCCAATGTTTACATGAACATGGGTAATACGGCGGAAAACGTTGCAATGAATCATGGCGTTTCCCGTGAAGATATGGATAAATTTGGTTTAGAGAGCAATCGCCGGGCTTATGAAGCTATTCAGGCCGGAAAATTCAAAGAAGAGATCATTCCCATTAAGGCCTTCAAATATAAGAAGGATAAGGATGGGAAACGTGTGCGTACGGAATTCGTGTTCGATGAGGACGACGGAGTAAGATGGCCTTCAGATCTTGGCGCCATGGGGAAAATGAAGTCTCCCTTCAAACAGGGTGGAAACTGCACTGCTGCCAACTCTTCTCAGATGACGGACGGCGCCGCTTTCACGCTCCTGATGACTCCGGAAAAAGCCAATGCCATCGGTGTGAAACCCATCGCCAAGCTGGCCTACTATGCCGTGGCCGGTTGTAAACCGGAAGAAATGGGCGTCGGTCCGAGATACGCCATTCCCAAGGTTCTGAAACTTGCCGGTCTGACAACAAAGGATATTGACGTCTTCGAAATCAATGAAGCATTTGCTTCCCAGGCTCTTTACTGTATCAGAGAATTGGGCATTGAAGATCGTCTGAATGCCGGCGACATCAATCCAAACGGTGGTGCGATTGCGCTGGGACATCCGCTGGGATGCACAGGCGCAAAACTGACGGCTCAACTGCTTCATGAGTTGAAGCGTCGCAATGCCAAACGTGGTATCGTCTCCATGTGTATCGGCGGCGGCATGGGCGCTGCTGCGATCTATGAGATGCTGTAAAAATAGCCCCTTCCTAGCTTTTGAAAAAAAGCTATAACTCTTCTTTAGATCCCTCTGTCATCCTCTTTACCGGGGATGCAGAGGGATCTATCTCATGAAGCAATATAAGATTTCCATCGTATCAAAAACTTTTTCCCTTGAAATAAGATACGCTTTAAGTTATAGCATAGCACCTTCAGGGCGGTTAACTCAGCGGGAGAGTGCTACCTTCACACGGTAGAAGTCGCTGGTTCAATCCCAGCACCGCCTACCATTAAAATCAAGGGGTTGCGGTTTGGTCTGCAACCCCTTTCCTTTTCTCCAGGTCATTATACTGGTATTTGAAAGATTCTGCTGTGTTTCCGGTAACTTCATTCCTGCAGCTATGCTCGCGTCGACCGGGGGAATGTGCTAAAAAAAAGTCACTTTTTATTCAGAAGTTCATTGACAAAACTTCTCCCATAATGTTATTAAATCCTAGCTTAAGGATCAAGAGGTCTTACCGTAGTTGGTGATCATTTATCCCTATCTAAAAAACTATTGGTGGTCATTTATTCCTATCTAAATCATTAAAAGAACACCGATATAAAGCAAGGAGGATGTTTTATGGATTTAAGAGATGCGTATTTTGTTGATGGAGTGCGTACATGGTTCGGAAAGTCCAGGCAGGACGGCCATTACTGGACCACACGCGCAGATGATTTGGTGACGAAAGTCATGAAAGAACTTGTTAGAAGAAACCCGAAAGTTCCATGGGATGAAGTAGACGACAACATTTGGGGCGCAACGACACAGGTCGGGGATCAGGGCACCACGATGGGCCGGGTAACGGTTTTGACCGCAGGCCTCTCGGACAAAGTTGCCGGATTCTCTGTGGACAGAATGTGCGCAGGCGGTATGACCTGCCAGGCCATCGGTTCATCGTTCATCAAGACGGGCTGTGCCGACATCATCATTGCCGGTGGTGTGGAGCACATGGCTCACCACCCCATGGGAGCGGGCGCAGACCCGAACCCGCGGGTCGTTACCGAGAAGATGGTCGAGGTCAAGTATTTTAACATGGGCAACACGGCGGAAAAACTCCATGACTGGCTGCCGGAAAACGGTGAGCAGCCGGTGACGAAAGAAGAAGCGGATGAATACTCCTTCTATTGTCTGGAAAAATATTTTAAAGCTCTGGATGAAGGTTACTATGCCAAACACTGCGTTGACATGACGGTATTTTCCCCCACCGGGTGGAAAGTTGCCAATTATGACGAACAGGCCAAGCGCGGAACAACCCTGGAGAGCATTAAAAATCTCCGAAGATTCCCCTTCAAGGCGGAAGGCCGCGTTACCCCGGCCAATGCTTCGGGATTGAATGACGGTGCGTGCGTGTCGCTGCTCATGTCGGGTAAGAAATGCAAAGAATTGGGAATCAAACCCAAGATGAAGTTTGTCGGCGCCGGCTTCGTCGGTGTGGATCCGTCCATCATGGGATGGGGTCCCGTGCCTTCCACGGAGAAGGTTCTTAAAAACTTCAATATGAAATTTGATGATCTCGACATCATCGAGTTGAACGAGGCCTTTGCTGTACAGGCTGTCGGTTTCATGAAGCACTTTGGTATGAAGACTCCTGTCGATCCCAGGCTTAATCCCTATGGCGGAACGATTGCCATGGGCCATCCGCTGGCCAGTTCCGGCGTGCGCCTGAGCATGCAGTTGGCGCAGGACTTCGAGTTGAATCCGAAGGCGAAGTACGGACTGACCACCATGTGTGTCGGTCTCGGCATGGGTGGTTCTATCATTTGGCAAAACGTCGTAGGGAAAAAAATATAGGAGGGTAATGCTATGGCTAAATATATAACAGAATGTAAACTCAATTTCTTCCAGTCAAAAAAGGCTGGCAAGATAGCGATTGTCACGATGGACAACGGCCAGTTCTACAATATTCCCAACACTTGGGGGGTTGAGGCCTTTGAATTTTTAAACAAAGTTATCGACACTGTGGAAAAAGACAAGGATGTCAAGGGCTGGATCATGACCGGTAAACCCTACATCTTTAATGTGGGCGCCGACATCATGAGCGTGGATCCGACTGCGACAAGAGCGGATCTTCTCAAGATCGGTGAGATGGGACATGGTACTTTTAAGAGAATCATGAATCTCAAGATCCCGACACTGGCCGCCATCAATGGCGCAGCCATGGGCGGCGGCGTCGAAGTCGGTCTGTACCATGACTACCGCACGATATCCAAGAGCCCGGGTGGATGCGATCATTACGCGCTGCCTGAGTGCTTCCTCGGCCTCGTGCCCGGTTGGGGCGGAACCCAGCTGGTCACCAAACTGTGCGGACCGGAAGCGGCTATTGAGCTCATTATCAGTAACCCGCTCAACATGAACAAAATGATCAATTCCAAGAAGGCCTTCGAAATGGGCCTGGCGGATAAACTCATTGCTCCGGCAGAATTCATGGATGAGTCCGTCGCTCTACTGGAACGCATCATCACCGGCGAAGAGAAGATCGAACGCAAGAAAGTTGATCCGAAGATGAGTGATGAGCTCTACAACAAAACCAAAGAAATGATTACCGGTAAGGTTCATTCAGGAGCGATCTCCCCCTATCAGGCGCTGGAACTCATCAAGGGTGCGGGAACATGGTCACTGGATGAAGGTTTCCAGAAGGAAACGGAGATCCTGGCCGACATGATTCTGTCCGATCAGTTCAAATGCGGGGTTTACTCATTTGATCTTACCCAGCGCCGTGCCAAGAAGCTTCCCGGCAGACCGCCGAAGGAAGTCAAGGGCAACAAGGTTAACAAGATCGGCGTTATCGGTGCCGGCCTCATGGCCTCTCAGATGGCTCTGTTATTCGCCCAGCGTTATCAGTGCCCGGTTGTCATGAAAGATATCAAACAGGAATTTATTGATAAGGGTCTGGCTTACTGCAGAGAACAGCTGGCCAAAACGGCCAAGAAAGGCAAACTGTCCGCGGCTGATGCCAAGTGGATCGGCGAAGATCTTATCTCCGGCTCCTTAACCTATGAGCCGTTCAAGGACTGCGACTTCGTCATCGAGGCCGTTTTCGAAGAAATGGGCATCAAACAGAAAATTTTCGGCGAACTGGAAGCAGCCTGCAAACCTGAGTGTCTGTTCCTGACCAACACATCCTCTCTTGACGTCGCCGAGATGGGCAAGAACCTGAAGGATCCTTCCCGCGTGGTAGGTTTCCATTTCTTTAACCCCATCGCCGTGCTGCCGCTGGTTGAAATCATCAAGACCGACAAGACCAGTGATGTCGTTCTGGCAACGGCATTTGACATTGCCAAGAAGATCAAGAAGACGCCGGTTCTGGTGAAAAATGCGCCCGCGTTCCTGGTCAACAGAATTCTGCTGGCCTGGATGGATGGTATCTTCCAGTGCATCGACGAAGGCGCCGATTTCATGCAGGTCGATAACGCCGTCTTCGATCTGGGCTTCCCCATGTCGCCGTTCACGCTGGCCGCGCTGGTTGGTCCGGCTATCGCGCTGCACGTTCAGGAAACCCTCAACAAATATTTCCCCGACAGGTTCCCGGTCAATACCGGACTTAAGAATCTGGTGGCCAAGGGCAAGAAACAGATGGTTACCTTCACGGACAAGGGCGTTGATGTGGATCCCGAGATCAAAGCCGGTTGGCCGCAGGGCAACAAGAAGTTCACCGACGACGAGATCAAGGCGCGTGTGTTGGATCGTGTTGCCAAAGAAGTTGACTTGATTCTCAAAGAAGGTGTCGTGGCGGAACCGAAAGATGTGGATACCGGCGTCATTATGGGTGCCGGTTGGCCGTTCTTCATGGGTGGTATTACCCCGTACCTGGATCAGAAAGGAATTTCGAAAAAGGTTACAGGAAAAGATTTCCATCCCAAAGGTTTCTTATCCGTAGAGAAATAGAATCACTGTGATCAATGAGTAAGATGCCGGGCGGCCTGATGGCTGCCCGGCTTTTTTTGTGTGCGCCAGCCAGGGCGATCCCGACCTTCGTATTTCCCGATCCTTGTATTTTATTGACAGAAGAGATACTTCTTTCTATAATCCTGACACAAGAAAAGGTTTCTCTAAAAAGGAACACAGTCTAAAAAAAGAACATTAACATGATTCGAGAGGTACACATCAGCCCTTTGGGACAGGCGGTTATGACCTGTCCGAAATGTGGGATGTAGGTTCATGTAAAACCGGGCAAGGCGATACAGAAGGAAGAAAATTATGGCAGATAAACCGCTCCGGTTATTGATGATTGAGGATTCGGAAGACGACGAGTTTCTGATCATCCGCGCGCTTAAAAAAGGCGGATATAATCCGGTTTATGAGCGGGTGGAAACGTCTCCGGGCATTCAAAAGGCACTCCGGGAAAAGCAATGGGATATCATTCTCTGCGATTATAATCTGCCGGACCTCATCGCGCCGGCCGCTATTGCCCTTTTCAAAGAAGCCAATATCGACATCCCTCTTTTTGTCGTCACCGGCGCTGTTGGAGAAGAAACGGCAACGGAATGCATGCGCCTGGGGGCCAAAGACTATATCATGAAAAACAATCTTTCCCGCCTTTGCCCCGCGATAGACCGGGAGCTGGAAGATGCAAAAAACAGAACAAAACAGAGACATGCTGAAGAAAAACTGAAAATCCGGGAAGCGCAGTTCGAATCCATTGTGGCGACGAGTCAGGAATGGATCTGGGCGACTGATAAGAATGGTGAACATACCTACAGCAATGCCGCGATTGAAAACATCCTCGGCTACACGGCCGATGAAATCGTTAAACTGGGCGCTGCCAGAAATATGGTTTTTGAAGAAGACATTTCCCTGCTCACCGAAACACTGCATCGGGCTGTTGAGCGCCAGCAGGGCTGGTCCAATCTTGTTTTACGATGGAAACACAAAGACGGGACGCTGCGCTACCTGGAAAGCAATGCTGTTCCAATTTTGGACCATGCGGGCCATATGCAGGGCTTTCAGGGCGCCGACCGAGACATTACGGATCGCAAAAAAACGGAAGAAACGCTTTTTATCATCAAGCAGGCGATGGAAAGCTCCAGCGACGCCATCGGATTATCCGATCCGCGGGGGAATCATTTTTATAATAATAAAGCTTTTACCGATCTTTTCGGATACACAGCCGAAGAGCTTCAAACCGTCGGCGGCGGACCGGCCATTTATGCCGATAAAGGTTTGGGCAAAACGATCTTCGAAACCATTCAAAACGGAGGGTCATGGAGAGGAGAAGCATGGTTTATCGCGAAAAACGGCAACAGATTTCTGGCGCTGATGAGCGCGGATGCTGTGAAAGATGACAGGGGAAAAGTGATCGCTCTCATCGGCGTCCATACGGACATCACCGAGAGCAAGAAAACGGAAGAAATGCTGCGGGAGAGCGAGGCCAATTACCGTCAGCTTTTTGAAAATTCTCCTGCCGGCATCTATCAAATTAATTTCAAAACTGGAAAATTTGTCAAAGCGAATGATGTTTTCTGTGAATATGCCGGATGTACCCAGGAAGAAATAACCGCCTTGAGTCCTTTTGATATTTTGACTGAGGACAGCCAGAAACTGTTGTTAGAGCGCTTGGAAAAGATATCAAAAGGCGTGAAAGTTCCGGAGACCGTCGAGTTTGAAATTTTAAATAAAAAAGGTCGGCATTTCTATATTCAACTGAATATTAAGAATATTTATGATGCGGAAGGCGGCATTGTTGGTGCCGATGTTGTTGCGCATGACATCACCGAGCGCAAAAGGTCGGAAGAAAAAATCCGTCAAAGCGAGGAAAAATATCGAAACATTCTGGAGCATATGCAGGAGGCCTATTACGAAGTCGATCTGACCGGTAACCTGACCTTCTGTAACGATTCATTATGTCTGATCACAGAATATTCCAGAAATGAATTATTAGGTCAGAATTACAGCAAGTTTTCCGATCCGGAAATTTCAAAAAAAGTTTTTCAATTATTTAATCAAGTTTACATAACCGGTGAGCCCGAAGACAGATTTGACTGGCAGGTCTTAAGGAAAGATAACACCAGAAGATACATCGAAGCATCGGTGTCGCTGATCAAAGATGCGGCGGGTGAAAACATCGGATTTCGGGGTCTCTTGCGTGACATAACCGATCGCAAACGGGCAGATGAAAAGCTGCAGCAGACGCTCGACAGTTTGAAAAAAGCAGTGGGTACGACGATTCAGGTGCTGGTTTCCGTGCTGGAGTCCAGAGATCCCTATACGGCGGGTCATCAGACGCAGGTGGCGAATCTGTCCTGTGCGATTGCCGCGGAGTTGGGACTGGATCAGGAGAAAATCGAAGGGATCCATATGGCCGGCGTCATTCATGACATCGGAAAACTGGCGATTCCCACGGAAATATTGACCAAACCCAGTAAGCTGACGGATATTGAATTTTCCCTGATCAAGCAGCATCCCGAGACCGGATACGAGATGCTGAAGTATGTCGAATCGCCCTGGCCGCTGGCGCAGATTGTTTATCAGCATCATGAAAGAATGAACGGGAGCGGTTATCCCAAAAATCTGAAAGGTGATGAAATTCTTTTGGAAGCGCGGATCATGGCTGTTGCCGATGTGGTGGATGCCATGGCGTCTCACCGGCCTTATCGCGCCGCCTTAGGAATCGAGAAGGCGCTTGCGGAAATTGAGGAACATAAGGGAATTCTTTATGATGAAGCGGTCGTGGACGCCTGCTTGACATTATTCAGAGGCAAGGGCTATAAGCTTGCCTGAAATCGAATTTCCCGGAAGCGGCCGCGAAAGCGACCCTCTGTGTTGAAATAGAATTGACATCAAAACAGATTTTCTATAGGGTGAATTGCCGGCAAGTGATATTATTTCATCAACCGTATCGTGTAAGGGATGCAGCATGTCCGAGAAAATGAGCCATCAGCGATTAAGTTCCCTTCCCGTTTTCAAAGATCTTGATAAAAATGAGATCGAGAGTGTCTTTCAATACGTTTTCGAGCAAAGCGTGAAGAAAGACAACGTGTTGTTTGTGGAAGGCATGCCGGGAGAGTCGCTCTATATTATTCTGTCGGGCAGCGTCGAGATCACCAAGGAGACCAAAAACCATGAAAAATTGGTGCTGGGCACTATGGTTCCCGGTGACATGGTCGGCGAGATGTCGCTGATCGACTCCGAACCCCGGAGTGCGACGGCCATCACCCTTGAAGATTCCGTGCTGCTGGTGATATCCAAAAAAAGTTTCAACGAAATATTGCGGTCGGATTCGCATGTCGCCGCAAAAATCCTGATGGGTTTGTTGAAAGTCGTCAGCAGACGATTGAGAATCATTGACAACAAAATTGAAGAGATCAAAAAAATTGTGAAAAAATAATCCAACAGTCGGCGACGTCTGTTATGTTTTCATGATCAGTCTTCAATAGGAGGCTATTCAGCAGAAATGAACACTGCGGGAATGATGTTGATCCATTTGAAACACAAGTTATCCTTTACATCCTTTTAAATCTATGAAGTTTTTTGATAAAAAAAGAAAAAGCAGGGAAACCCAAAAAGCAAAACTGCAGGATACGGCCAGGAAGCTGAAGCAAGCGGAGGAAACCCTCTTCATTGTCCAGAAAGCGGCCGAAACCGCGCCTGACGCGATTGTCTTAACGGATCCTATGGGAAATCATTTTTATCACAACAAAGCGTTCACTCAACTGGTTGGCTATACAACGGATGATCTCAGGGCGCTGGGAGGCGGACTCAGCGTCTACGGAAATAAAAAGACCGCTCAAGCGGTTTTCGACGCGGTGATGAATCAGGGGTCATGGACCGGAGAAATCGAACTGACTTCCAAAAGCGGCAAAGTGTCTATCGCATTGCTGCGCGCGGACGCGATAAAAGACAATGAGGGTAAAATTCTGGGCTGCGTTGGATTGTATACGGACATTACCGAACGCAAGCGCAAAGAGGCGAGATCCAGATTCCAAATTCTGGCCTGGCTATCGGAAAGGATTCCTGAGTTCGGCGCCCTGCCGGAAGGCGATAAAGAGGCCATTCAGGATTTTCTGGTGCTGTGGAGCTTCTTTGAGGGCACGAAACTTAACCATCAAGCTGGTGTGCCGGCAATTAGAAAATATGTGGAATCCATTAAATGTGACGGCTCCCTTTATCAATTTAATATCGCCAGCTATATCCGCTATCTGCGGATGAAATACTACGCCGCCGATGAATTTAACGAATCCTATGAAGCGATAAAAATGGATCATAATCATGAAGGCGCGGGATATGTGGAAAATATGCTGCGGGGAAACAGCAACGCCCAGGAAGACGAATTAATCGGATGTCTGGTCATTATTCATCGTCTCCGGCAAAATCTTTTTTATGGGGAACACTGGCAGAATCAGATTCATGACCAGTACGATAACTTTACAAGGGCCAACCGGCTTTTGATGGAATTAATCGGATAAAAAGAAAACGCTTACAGGGCTTCGGTCACTTTTTCATTTTTTTCTTTTCCCGTTCATCATCGGACGCCGTTTTTTTATGATGAAAAGTGCGGCATTTCATTGTTTTACATAAATATTGCGTTGACATAGAAGAGTGAATTTTCTATAATCCGTCGCGAAGAAAGGATGTTTGTTTTTAGACTGCGGCAGATTGCAACTGACAAGCTGAAGATACACATGAAATTCCGTTAAGGAGATGATGGGGATGCCTGCTTTGGATGTGCGGCGCGAAAGAATCGTTGTGGAGACTGATCGCTATCGGGTGGAAGGCGATATCACCTTGCCCCAGGAAGGTTATCGCAGCCGGCTTTCCGATTATCTGAACCGTCCTGATCAGGAATTTCTTATTCTTCTGAATGTGGAATTAAACGCGCTGGACGGTTCGGGAAGAGACTGGGGCACACCGGTGCTGATGCTGGCCAGACAGCACATCCGTCTGGTGGTGCCGCTCCTTCAATCCAGTGTTGTGATGGAACAGGAAAATTCATAGAGGATCCATTCCTTCAGGCAAAGCTTCTTGATGTCGCAGACAGATTCTTCCTTATGTATCAGGAAACAGGATGAAATGATGTGGGAGCGAGTCCCAATCTTTCCATAAAAAAATATGAAATAAAGTTTAGTCACATCGATATACCGGGGCTTAATTTTATTTAAAATGTGACGGATGTTCACGGGAAATTAAACAACAATAAAAAAGACATGAAAAAAGGAGCCCACAATGCATCTAAAAGATTTATTTGATTTGAAAGGAAAAGTTTCTGTTGTCACCGGCGGGGGTAGGGGAATCGGAAAGTTTATCGCCACAGGGCTGGCCGAGGCCGGATCCGATGTGGTGGTTGCCTCACGCAAACTGGAGAATCTGGAGAAGGAAGCTCAGGAATTGGAAAAGCTCGGCGTCAGGACTCTGGCGGTGAAATGCGATCTGGCGAAGAAAGAGGATATTGACAATCTGATTAAAGCCGCGATGGATAAATTCGGCACGATCGATATTCTGGTCAACAACGCGGGACTGACCTGGGGGGCACCGACCCTTGATTATCCGCTGGATAAATGGGAGAAAATATTCGATGTCAATGTGAAGGGCGTCTGGATTTTATCCCAGCAGGTGGCCCGCATCATGAAAGAAAAAGGCGGGGGCAAGATGATTAATGTCTCATCTATTTATGGTTCCCGCGGCTCCAATGAAGAGGAGCATCCCGCCGTGGCGTATAATCCTTCCAAGTTTGCCGTGGAAGGATTGACGAAAACGCTTGCGCTCAAACTGGCCCGCTACAAGATTTATGTGAATTGCATCGCGCCGGGATTCTTTAAAACGGATATGATGGGACATTTGTTCAAGCCGGAAATGAAAGCCATTCTCGATCTGACGGTGTCCGCAATTCCACTCAAAATGTACGGTGAAGAGGATGATGTCAAGGGGCTGGCTGTCTTTCTGGCCTCCCGAGCGTCCAATTACATTACCGGCGGTATTATTCCCGTGGATGGCGGATTTTCAGCACAGTAAAAATTTTTTCTGAGAAGAAAATATTTTGTAAAGAAAGAAAGTTCAATATTTTAGAAGGAGAGATGTATGTCCGGCCATTCCAAATGGAGTACCATTAAAAGGAAGAAAGGCGCGATTGACGCCAAGAGAGGCAAAATATTTACCAAGATTATCAAAGAAATCACGCTTGCCGCGAGGCTGGGCGGCGGTGACATTGAAGGCAATGCCCGCTTGAGGCAGGCGGTTTTGCTGGCCAAAGAAGAAAATATGCCCAAAGACAACATTGAACGGGCGATCAAGAAAGGCACCGGCGGTGACCAGGGGGCGGCGGCTTATGAAGAGATTACCTACGAGGGGTACGGACCGGGCGGAGCAGCTGTGCTTGTGGAAATCATGACCGACAACAAAAACAGAACGGTGGCGGAAATCAGACATATTTTTTCCAAGCACGGCGGCAACCTGGGCGAAAACGGCTGCGTGTCGTGGATGTTCGCGAAGAAGGGCAGCATCGTGATCGACAAAAAAGTGATTGGCGAGGATGCGCTGATGGAGCTGGCTCTGGAAGCCGGAGCGGAAGATGTGAAAAGTGAAGACACCGAATACGAAGTGATTACTGATCCCGCTTCATTTGAAGTGGTCAGGAAACATCTGGATGAAAAGGGTATTAAGCATCTGGAGGCCAGAATCAGTATGATTCCGGCCAATACCGTGAAACTGGAAGCGGGCAAGGCGGAGTCGATGCTGAAAATGATGGAGAAGCTGGAAGACAACGATGATGTGCAAAACGTTTATTCCAATTTTGATATCGATGAAGAGGTCATGAAAAAGCTGAGTTGATGAGCCCGGGGAACCGGAAGACTTTTGCTTTTTAAAATTTAAAAAAATCAGATGAACGGAATAAGAAATTGCGAATTCTAGGCATCGATCCGGGCAGCCATGTGACCGGCTATGGCGTCATTGACAAAAAGGGCAATCATTTACGGCACGTTATTCACGGTGAAATAAAGTCGAAAAAAGATTCATCGCTCTCCGCGATGCTGATTTCCATTTATCAGCAGCTCTCCGATCTGATTGCGCGGACGTCTCCGGAAGCCGTGGCGCTGGAAAATATTTTTTACGGAAAGAATGTGCGCAGTTTGATCAAACAGGCTCAGGTCAGGGGAGTGGCCATTTTTGCCGGCGCCGACAAAGGTCTCAGTGTTTTTGAATACTCTCCTCTGGAAGTTAAAAAAGCGGTCGTGGGCTACGGACGGGCGGAAAAAAGGCAGGTGCAGGTGATGGTCAAAGCCATCCTGAATCTCCAGGAGCTTCCCCCGGCAGACGCGGCGGATGCTCTGGCAACGGCGATCTGCCACGCCAATTTTCTAAAAGGAAACACCATCTGATGATCGCTTTAATCAGCGGCAAGATTGTATTCAAAGGCATTGCTCACGTCATTGTGGATGTTCAAGGCGTCGGTTACCGCGTTTTCATCCCGCTGACCACTTTCTATGAATTGCCGGAGCCGGGCCAGAATATCACCCTGCACATTCACACCAACGTCAAACAGGACGGCATCAATCTATTCGGCTTCTACACGGATCAGGAAAGAGACCTTTTTCAACTGATGATTTCCGTCAGCGGCATCGGACCGAAAATCGCCATGAATATCCTGTCCGGCATCGCGGCACGTGATTTAATGACCGCCATATCCGGCGGCCATGTGGGGAAACTGGTCAACATTCCTGGCGTGGGCAAAAAAATGGCCGAGCGTCTGATTCTGGAGCTGAAGGAAAAAGTCATCAAGAAAATGACGCTGGATCAAACGGCCGAAGCGGATGTTCAGAGCAGCGCTGACGATCTGATCAAAGAAGATGTTCTCTCCGCTCTGATCAATCTCGGCTATAAAAACAACGTCGCAAAGGATGCCCTGGATCAGGCGATCCGCTCCGCTGATGAAGCCGTCAGTATGGATATGCTTCTGAAAAAGACGCTGAAAATTCTTGCCGGTTAATTTGATCGGTTCAGGTGCGATATGGATAAACTCCCGAAAAACACGCTGATCAGCCCTTCCTGTGCTGAAGAAGAAACAGATTATGAAGTGACGCTGCGTCCGTCAAAACTGAAAGATTACATCGGTCAGGAGAAAGTCAAAAGCAATCTGGCGATTTTTATTGAAGCCGCGCGAAAGCGCCGGGAAGCGCTGGACCACGTTCTTTTATATGGCCCGCCCGGCTTGGGTAAGACGACGCTAGCGTACATCATTGCCAAAGAAATGGGCGTGGACATCAAGGTGACGTCCGGTCCCGTGATCGAGCGACCGGGAGATCTGGCCGCGATTTTAACGAATATGCAGGAGCACGAAGTTCTTTTTATTGATGAAATCCACCGGCTTTCTCATGTGGTTGAAGAAATTCTGTATCCGGCCATGGAAGATTTTCATATTGATATTCTCATCGGTCAGGGGCCGTCAGCCCGCTCCATGAAACTGGATATTCCCAAATTTACACTGGTGGGAGCAACGACCCGCGCCGGATCGCTGACATCGCCTCTGCGCGACCGATTCGGGATGCATTTCCGGTTGGAGTTTTACACGGCTCAGGACCTGGCGGTGATTCTGAAAAGATCCGCTTCCATTCTCAATGTCAAACTGATCGCGGCCGGCGCGGACGAACTGGCCCGGCGCGCGCGGGGAACGCCGCGCATCGCCAACCGTCTGCTCAAACGGGTTCGCGACTACGCCGAAGTGAAAGCCAACGGAACCATTGACGCGAAAATAGCGCGGGAAGCGCTGGATGCGTTTGAAGTTGATCAGAAAGGTTTTGATCAGATGGACCGGAAACTGCTGTTGGCGCTGATTGAAAAATTCAACGGCGGGCCGGTCGGTGTCGAGAGCCTTGCCGCGGCCATCGGAGAGGAGAGGGTTACCATTGAAGATGTTTACGAACCTTATCTTATCCAGGAAGGTTATCTGCAAAGGACAGCCCGGGGGCGCATCGCCTCCGCCAGAGCCTACGAGCACTTCGGTTTGAAAGCTGCCGGCGCGAGGCAGGGAGAAATATTTTAAACGGATGAGGTTTCGAGAAATTAGAAAAATAATCTAAGGGGAGCAGCCATGGGAAGCATAAGTTTTGACGGTAAGGTGGTCATTGTGACCGGCGCGGGCGCCGGTTTGGGACGGGAATATGCATTAGAATTTGCCAGAAGAGGCGCTTCGGTGGTTGTTAATGATCTGGGCGTCGCCCTGGACGGATCGGGATCGACCCACAGCGCGGCCGACACGGTTGTTGATGAAATCAAAAAACTTGGCGGAAAAGCAGTTGCCAACTACGACAGCGTCGCGACGCCCGAGGGCGGCAGCGGCATTGTGAAGACCGCCGTGGACGCGTTCGGTACCGTCGATGTGCTGGTGAACAACGCCGGATTTTTAAGAGACAAAACCTTTGCCAAGATGACGATCGAAGAATGGGATGCCGTCACGAGCGTTCATCTGCGGGGAGCGTTCTGTGTGACGCATCCTGCTCTGGCCGTGATGCGCGAACATAACTACGGCCGGATTATTGTCACATCCTCCACGTCCGGTCTTTTTGGAAATTTCGGCCAGAGCAACTACGGCGCGGCCAAGATGGGTCTGGTGGGGTTGATGAACGTCCTCAAACTGGAAGCTTCGAAATACAACGTGCACATCAACGCCGTCGCGCCCAACGCCTATTCGCGCATGACGGAGACTCTGATCCCCAAAGAGCTTGCTCCGAAGCTCCAGGCCAAGTTCAACGTTCCGATGGTGGTCTATCTGTGCTCGGAAGAATGCAAAGAGAATGGTTCCGTCTTTACCATGGGGGCCGGTTGGTACGCCAAAACGGCTATCGTCTGCGCTCCGGGCGTATGTTTGGGTGACGGAACGCGCGATATTTCCGCCGAGGAAGTGGCTGAGAACTTTTCCGGGATCAGTGACATGAAGGATGCACGTCCCCTTCACAACAATCTGGAAGTTTTTCAGTTCATGGGGCCTCTGCTGAAATAAGGGCCTGTGAAAGCAGAATTCATTCATCATTTACTCAGAAAATAAACGTATTACGGGTAGATGCGTTTCTTTGCACATCTAATACATCATGTGTATATATTTTGACACACATCGGAAGGAAATAATCGTTTTAAATCACGCCAGCATTTCGATAATATTAATTATTGCAATAACTTAGATTTTATTCTTTATGTTTATGGTAATGGCATGCTAATTGCTGATAATGTGAACAAGTAATTGGGGGTTCATATAATGCATTTACAGCGGACATTAAAAAAAGAAACAGGTTGCTTCAGTATCGGTTTGCATACCGGGCGCAAGATCAATATGAAGATCAAACCGGCGCCGGCTGATACGGGCATTGTCTTTGTCCGCAAGGATCTGCCGGATTCCGCTCCCATTTACGCGCGCTACGATAATGTTTCTGACACGACCTTGGCGACAACGATCGGTTTCAACGGCGCGACAGTTTCTACAGTCGAACATCTCCTCTCGGCATTCAGCGGCATGGGGGTGGACAATGCGCTCATTGAACTGGACTCTTTTGAAGTGCCGGTGATGGACGGCAGTGCGCTCCCCTTTGTGAATATGCTCAAAGAAGTGGGAACGCATGTTCAGAAGAAAAACAAAAAGATGCTGATCATCAAAAAGCAGCTATCGGTCAGCAGCGGCGATTCCAGCGCGATGTTTGTGCCCGCGGATACGTTTAAAATAAGCTATGAAATAGAATTTCAGCATCCGGTCATCGGCAAACAGTCTTTCGATATGACGTTTTCAGATGAGGCCTACGAAAAGGAAATATGCGCCGCGCAGACCTTCGGCTTCCTGAAGGATCTGGAGTTTTTGCAGGCCAGAGGCCTGGCGCTGGGCGGCTCTCTGAAAAACGCCATTGTTCTGGATGATCAGAAGATCATCAATAAAGAGGGACAACGCATGCCCCTTGTGTTTGTCAGACATAAAATACTGGATGCCATCGGTGATTTGTTTTTGCTGGGCATGCCGATCATCGGCCACTTTATCGCCTACAAATCAGGTCATCGCCTGAACAATCTGCTGCTCAGAGAGCTGATGAGTCAGCCCGAGTGCTGGGAAATCGTTACCGGCACGGACAGGCAGACCCATCAAAAGCTTCATCACCTCCAGATTCCCGCGTTTCGAACCCTGGACGCCGTTCGCGTTTAAGCCAAAATCATCTTGATTTTTATCCCTTTGTTGCCTAGTATTCTTTTTTAAATCTCATCCGGGGCGGAAATGCGTCTCCGGAGCGGTTTTTCATTAGATCCAGGGCGAGAAGGATGAGTTATGCGTTGATTTCCGCCATCAAGGCTGATAGCGCCATGCGCGCAGAATCATCTCGATATAACGAAATTTATGAAAAGATTAAAAAATAGATTTTTCGGCGTCATTTTTAGCGTTTTGCTGGTCACCATTTTATGCTTTCCCGCTTTGAATCACGCTGCTAACCCCAGGATTATGGACATCCTGATTACCAATGATTTCGAGAATGTTCTCTTATATGCCCGGCTGGTCAATGGGTTTAAACCGAAAATGGAGATGGCCGTTTCGGCGGGGATATCGGCTGCTTTTACCCTATGGGTTGAGGTTTATGAGGAAAGACCTCTTTTATGGGACAGAAAAATAAAAACGCGGGAGATAACGCGTACGCTGAAATATGATAATTTAACAAAAACCTATTCCGTGTTCACGACGCAAAGCGAGCCGGTTGTTTTTCATAATTTTGAAAATGCGCAAAAGGCGATGTCCGATTTTAACGGCATTGCCATCGTGCCGCTTTCCGCCCTGACCAGGGGAAACAGCTATTACGCTCTGGTGAAGGTCAAAATGGACAAGGTGCGTTTGCCCCTGCATATGGAGTATGTTTTTTTCTTTGTCTCCTACTGGGATTTCGAGACCTCGTGGTATCGGCAGAAGTTTTCTTATTAACAGATTTTTTACCGGTTCATCATTGAAAATCATTATTGACGTATGAAAAAGAAATCCGCTCCCAAAATCATCGACGCCGGCGAAATGAAGAAACGCCGCCGTGAACTGATTATCATTGTGATTGTCGGGATTCTGACCATCGTCTTCACGCTCATCGCGAGCACTTTTTTCAATAAATATGATTTATCGCTGTCCACCAATATCTTTGTTTTCGGCCTGACCAGCATCAATTTCATCCTTATCGTTCTTTTACTGTTCCTGATTATCCGGAATGTCGTCAAGCTTTTTTACGAGCACCGCCGGGGCGTGATCGGCTCCCGGCTCAGGACAAAACTGGTCGCCACCTTTGTCGGTCTGTCTCTGGTTCCGACCATTCTGCTGTTTTTGTTCGCTATCAATTTCCTCTCCTACAGCATCGACTTCTGGTTTAATATCAAGATCGGCGAGAGCCTGAGCCGATCGCTGGAAGTTGCTCAGGTTTATTATCAGCAAAGGCAGGAGCAGGCCAAATTCAACGCCCGTCAGATCAGCGCCGATATCACCCGCAACCGCCTTTATGAAAAAGAGCGCGTGGACTATCTGAAAGTATTTATTGAGCAGCGCCAGAAGAATTATCAGCAGGGGATGATTGAAACCTATTTCGATTTTCAGCAGGAAAAATTTGTTTTTCCCGATGCCGATCATCCTGATCTCATGCCGGAGGAACTGACGCCCAAAATGACGGAGGACATTTATTCAGGCAAAGAAGACTCCATCATTCAATCTTCAGAAAAAGGGGATATCGTTGTCGGAATTGCCCCCGTCTTTGCGTCCGCGATTCCCGAGGAAGTGATCGGCCGGGTTTCGGTCAGTTACCTGATTCCCAAAGGATTTGTGGATAAATTAAAAGGCATTGCCGACGCGTCAGAGCAGTATCAGAAAATTGAGCTTTTAAAAAAACCGATCAAGCTGAATTACATCGTGACGCTGTCCATCGTCACGCTGGTGATCATTTTTCTGGCCACATGGTTCGGACTGACGCTGGCCAAGGGGATTACCGGGCCGATTCAGGATCTGGTGAGCGCGACGAACCGGATCACCATGGGGGATCTGGACAGCCAGATTGATATTGAAGCGGATGACGAAATCGGCATTCTGGTGAAATCCTTCAATCAGATGACGAAGGATTTAAAGAAGAGCCAGGACAGCCTGAAAGAAGCGAACGTCCGTTTAGATCAAAGACGCCAGTATATGGAAACGGTTTTGCGCAATGTTTCCGCCGGCGTTATTTCCGCGGACAAAAATGGCATCATCACCACCCTCAACCGCGCCGCGGAGAAGATGTTTGACATCAAAGCCGAGAATGTTCTTTTACAGAATTATCGCGACCTGATGATGCCGGAGCATATTGCTCTGGTTGATGAATTCCTGCAGGAGATGAAAGAAAAAAATGAAAGCCTTCTGGAAAAGCAGTTGGAAATCATGCTGAAAGACAAAGCCCTGACGGTGCTCGTAACGATGACGACGATTCAGGATGAAGCGGGCCATGAGTCGGGCACCGTTGCCGTGTTTGAGGATATGACTCAGCTTCAGAAGGCGGAACGCGCCGCGGCCTGGCGCGAGGTGGCCCGCCGCATGGCCCATGAAATCAAAAATCCGCTGACGCCGGTTCAGCTTTCGGCGCAGAGACTGCAGCGCAAATATGAAGATAAACTGGGCGAGGACGGGTCGGTCTTCAAGGAATGCACGCAGACAATTATCGATCAGGTCGAGGTGCTGAAAAATCTGGTGAATGAATTTTCCCGCTACGCGAGGATGCCGGTCACAACGCCGACGCCTAATGACTTAAATGCGATTGTCACCGAAGCGGTCTCCCTTTTTCAGGATGCGCATAAAGATATCACGTTCAATTTAAAAACAGCGGAGGGACTGCCGAAATTTGATTTGGACGCGGAACAGATTAATCGGGTGATGATCAATCTCCTGGACAACGCCGTCGCGGCCATCAGCAGGAAGACCGGGAATATTGAAGTGACGGTGACCTATGATGAACCACATCATTGGGTCAGCGTTTCGGTCGCGGACGACGGCGCCGGCGTTCCGGCGAGTTATAAAAGAAAAATTTTTGAGCCGTATTTTTCGACCAAAAAATCCGGCACGGGGCTGGGGCTGGCCATTGTCAGCTCCATCATCTCCGATCATCACGGGCAGGTCAGTATTGCCGATCATGTGCCAACCGGAACGGTGGTTTCTTTTCAATTGCCTGTCGTGACGGCGTAAAGGATGAGGGGTGTAAAAAAATTAGACGGAAAGAGACAAAATGCGAGAGAAAATTTTAATCGTTGATGATGAACAGAGCATTTGCCAGTCGCTCAGGGGAATTCTGAGCGATGAGGGCTATCACGTTCTGGTGGCAGGCAGTGGCGAAGAGGCCGTAAAAATCGTGGAAGAAGAAACGCCGCAGCTCGTGCTGCTGGATGTCTGGCTGCCCGGTATGGACGGCCTGGAGACGCTCAAGGCCATCAAAAAAATCGAGCCTGAAACCCTGGTGATTATCATGTCTGGCCACGGCACGATCGAAACGGCGGTGAAAGCCACGAAGCTTGGAGCTTTTGATTTCATCGAAAAGCCGCTCTCCCTGGATAAGATCATCATTCTGGTCAATAACGCCCTGAGTATGGTGCGCCTGCAGGAGGAGAATGTTTTATTAAAACAGAAGGTGTCCCGCCATCAGTATGAACTCACCGGCACGAGCCCGGCGATTACCGAACTCAAGGAAATGATCAGCATTGTCGCGCCGACCAACGCCTGGATTCTGATTATGGGGGAAAACGGTACCGGCAAGGAGCTGGTGGCGCGCTCCATTCATCATTTAAGTCTGAGGGCGCATAAGGATATCGTCGAGGTCAACTGCGCGGCGATCCCCGAAGAGCTGATCGAAAGCGAGCTGTTCGGCCATGAGAAGGGCGCCTTCACCGGCGCAACGGAAAGAAAACGCGGCAAATTCGATCTGGCCCATGAAGGAACGATTTTTCTGGATGAGGTGGCGGATATGAGTCTACGGGCGCAGGCGAAGATCCTGCGCATTCTGCAGGAGAAAAAATTTGAGCGGGTCGGCGGCAATAAACTGATCGATATGGATGTCCGCGTCCTGGCGGCGACCAACAAGGATCTGGAGGAAGAGATGCAGGCCGGACGCTTCCGGCAGGATCTTTACTATCGTCTGCACGTGATCCCGCTGGTTGTCCCGCCGCTGCGCGAAAGAAAAGAAGATATGAGAGCTCTGGTGGAGCGCTTTATTCTGGATTTTACGTCCAAGGAGGGCATTCCGCCCAAGACCCTGACGGAAGAGGCTTTGAATGTTCTGATGAAGCATGACTGGCCGGGCAATGTCCGGGAACTGAAAAACATCATTGAACGACTGATCATTTTGACACCGTCCGATGAAATCATGGCGAAGGACATTCCTTCTTTGAGTGTCAGAGAAAATCGCGCGGCGGCAGAAATTCAGACGGCAACGGCCGACTCGCTGAAGGACGCCAAAACGGATTTTGAAAGACAGTTTATTCTGAAAAAACTGGAAGAAAACGAAGGCAATATCTCCAGAACCGCGGAAGCACTCGGTCTGGAGCGCAGCCATCTGCACAAGAAGCTCAAAAGCCTCAAAGTTACCATGAGGGGTGATGATTAAAAGCGCTTTGATCAGTCATGATTCATTTGCCTGGTCATGTCGGAGATCGAAAATTTATTAAACGGCAGAAAGGCGGCTCCAAAGACCACCAGAACGACCATGGAAAGAAAATGGTAGACGACTGCGAATGATAGGGCTTCGGCTTTGGATAAACCGTAAAAACTCAGGGCCAGAATGCAGGCAAAATGCCAGTTGCCGATAAAGCCAGGCGCCGTCGGAATCGCGATTCCCACGATCAGAATGATCATTAAAACAAACGAAGCCATCGCCGGCAGCGAAAACCCAAACGATAAAAGCAACACATAAATCGTCAGCACATCGACCAGCCAGATAACCGCGGAAAGAAAAAACAGGTATAAAAGCAAACGAACATTCGTGACAATCTGCAGACCGTTAATAAAATGATGGATGATTCCGTCGATTTTGTTCGCGAACTTTCCGGGCAGCCTGTCCAGAATGGCGTTGATAAATTTCAACGCTTTTTCCCGGCGCAGAATCAGAAAAAGAATAAAACAGAACAGAGCCAGCGCGATCAGAAAAAAAAGAATACTGGACCGAATCATCCAAGAGGGCAGGTCGGTGTTGAGCAAGACGATCACCGCCATGGTCAGGACGGTAAAGCTGTCCAGGATTCTTTCCACGATAATAGTTCCCAGCGCCGCGGACATCTTGATGGAGCTTCTTCTGGAGATCAGATAGGGCCTCGCCAGTTCGCCGATGCGCGCGGGGATCGCGGCGATCGCCAGAAAACCGACCGAGGTGACCGAAAAAAGAGAAAGCTGATCGATCTTTTCCATGGGCTGCAGAATCACCCCCCAGCGATAGGAGCGCAGATACTGCATCAAAGTGACCAGCAGGAGAAAGAGAATGACGTAAGGCAGCTGAATCTTTTTGAGATCCGTCCAGACTTCCTGAAAATTAATTCCCCTGACGGATAGATAGACCAGAACAACGCTGATCAGGATGCCGAAGATGACTTTTTTATTCATGAATGGACCGGGATGTTCTTATTTGCGCGCATTCAGCCCCTGGCCAGGTAATCGGCGATTTTATCATGCAGGAGTTGGGAAGACTGTTTGTTGCCGATTAAGCCGACGCGAATGGCGACCGTTGTCAGATTTTTGGATTTGTAGGCGATGTCGAATTTGACTTTTTCGCCGTTGATGACGGCTTCAATCGTTCCTTTGGCAATTTCTTTCCGGGGAACCACGTCAGTTCCGTTCATGCCGGCGATGGTCTTTTCGCAGGCCGTCCATACCGCCTGGAATGATCCCGGGTAATCGGTTTTCAGCTCGCCCTGGATATAAAAGTAAGTCCCCGCGGTTCCCGCGCCGGCAGCCGCTCCGCCAACCAGCAGGGGTACGCATCCGGAAAAAAGAAAGGGTGCCGACAGACTTAAAATAAAAAACTGCAAAAAAAACTTCTTCATATTCCTTGCTCCGGAAGATTTATTTTTTGATTTTAAAGCATATGTCGCCGCTGATTGCAACGGCTATTATGGCAGCGCATACCAATGGGCGGTTAATTTTTGGTATAACTGAATTTTTCAAACTCCATGAGCAGCTCTTCCTGCTTTCTGCTCAGGTTGGTGGGAACCTGCACGTAAACCTCGATGATTTGATCGCCGTGACCGAAGCCGCGTATATGAGGGAATCCTTTGCCCTTCAGCCGGAAGGTTTTTCCGTTTTGTGTGCCGCGGGGAATTTTTAAATTTTCTTTTCCCTGAAGGGTGGGCACGTCAACGGTTCCGCCTAGGGCCGCCTGAACAAAAGAAACGGGAATCCGGCAAAATATGTCATTGCCCGATCGGGTGAAGAACTCGTGATCTTCGACGTGAATAAACACGTAAAGGTCGCCATCCGGTCCTCCCTTGCTCCCCGCTTCTCCTTCGCCCCTTAAACGAAGCCTCGATCCTGTTTCGACGCCGGCGGGAATTTTAAGCTGCACGGTTTTGGTCACGAGTTCCCTGCCTGTGCCGCGGCAGGTGCTGCATGGTTTGGAGATCACCTTGCCGTAGCCGTTGCAGTGTGGACAGGTGGAGCTGATCGTGAAGAAGCCGCTGGATTGTATTACCTGGCCGCGCCCCTTGCATGTGCGGCACGTTTCCGGAGAGGATCCCGGCGCCGCTCCCGAACCGCCACATTTCCTGCAGCCTGCTGATTTTTCAACCTCGATGGTTCTGGTCAGTCCAAACGCCGCGTCCAGAAAGGAAATCTTCAGGTCGTAGCGCAAATCGGCGCCGGCAGCGGCCGAGGAGCGTGAATGGCCCCGCATATTGCCGTAGCCGAAAACGTCGTCGAAGATATTGCTGAAATGGGAAAAGATATCATCGAATCCGCTGAAGCCCCTGAAGCCGGTGCTGTTTAAACCTTCATGGCCGTAATGGTCGTAGATTTCTCTCTTTTCTCTGTCGCTTAATACCTCGTAGGCTTCGGCGGCTTCCTTGAAGCGGTCCTCGGCTTTTTTGTCCCCCGGATTTCTGTCCGGATGACACTGCATCGCAATCGCCCGGTAGCTCTTTTTGATCTCTTCGTCCGCAGCCGTTCTGGAGACATTCAGAATTTCGTAATAATCTTTCTTCGTTGTCATATGCTTTTCAGGTTAACCTCTTCCACCATTACAGATAATGCAGAAATCATTTTCTTGCTGTTTTCTTTTTGCATAGCCTATTGTGCAAAGAAATATTTTTTCAAACTTGAAACTTTCCTTCCGTCTTCTTCCCATTGGATTTATTAATAATTTAACAATCAAATCACGTTCGTCAATATTGCTTCCCGGTTAGCCCACCAGACGATTCAGCGCTTCCTCGTATTTTTTTCTCGTGTTTTCTATGATTTCCGGAGGTAGGACCGGCGCCGGCGGCCTCTGATTCCAGTGGATCGAAAGCAGGTAGTCGCGCAAGAACTGCTTGTCGAAACTCTTTTGTGCCCGGCCCTCCTGATAATCATCAGCCGGCCAGAAACGGGAAGAATCGGGCGTCAGCAGTTCGTCAATAAGAATCAGTTGATCGCCTAAAAGACCGAATTCCATTTTCGTATCGGCAATAATAATGCCCGCCTTTAACGCTGCTGCCGCCGCTCTTTCATAGACGGCAAGAGATATATTAATGACTCTGTCGGTCAGTTCGGCGCCGATGAGATCAGTCATTTCTTTTTTGCTGATGGGCGCGTCGTGCTCGCCTTCCGGCGCCTTGGTGCTGGGTGTGAAAATAGGTGCGGACAGTCTGGACGATTCTTTCAGTCCGTCCGGCAGTTGGATGCCGGAAACCGTTTTGCTGTTCTGATAGTCTTTCCAACCGGAGCCGCTCAAGTAACCGCGAACGACACATTCCACAGGAAGCGGAGCGGCTTTCTTCACCAGCATACTTCTGCCTTCCAGACTTTCGCGGTAAGGCGCGCATTCTTCCGGATAGTCGACAGGATGAATAGAAATAATGTGATGGTCGATGATATCCTTCATTTGATCAAACCAGAAAGCGGACATCTGATTCAGAATCACACCTTTGCCGGGAACCGGATCAGACATGATGACGTCAAAAGCGGAAATGCGGTCGGTGGTCACGATGAGCAGAGAATCTCTGACGGAATAAATATCGCGGACTTTTCCCCGGCCCATCAGTTTCAGCCCAAGGAAGTCTGTTTTTTGGATGCTCTTGGTCATAAAGACATGCTCCTTTTATTGGAAAAATGGATTGTGTTTTTTTTCATAACCGATCGTCGAACTGGGCATGCGACCGTAATTGTGTCCGGGCATAACCTTTGTGTCGTCCGGCAATTTAAAGAGTTTCTCTTTTACGGCTTTACTTAATGTTTCCCATGAGCCGCCCGGCAGGTCCGTTCTGCCCACCGCTTCGACAAAAAGCGTATCACCGGTAAAGACATAGCCAGGCGCGTATAAACTGATTCCACCCGGAGAATGTCCCGGTGTATGAATCACCTTGAGTTCAACATTGCCCACCGAAATGACATCGCCTTCTTTGACCAGAATATCGGCGGGCGGCGATGCCTTGGCTCCGAACATCCTGAGGATCATGGCGGGCGTATCCGTCAGCATGATAGCGTCATCCTGATGAACAATGATTTTTGCTCCGGTTGCCTTCTGCATCTCTGTGTTGCCGCTGATATGGTCAACGTGTCCGTGTGTGTTGACAATATAATTAATCCGCAGATTATTTTTTTTTGCTTCGGTGACAATCCCCTTGATGTTATCCGCCGGATCAATCACCAGGGCGTCGCCGGTAATCGGGTCTCCAACGATATAGGCGAAAACCGCCATTGAGCTGACCTGCATTTGTTTGACAAACATCTTCCAACTCCCGGGATAAAAGTGGACACGTCATAACATTTTTATGCTGAAAACGTCAAATTTAATTAAATATGTAAGTTATTGATATTATGAACGTATAAGGATTGCTCCGAAGAATCCATCCATGTTGTGTCGTTGGGGATAGGTATGAAAAAAGCCGTGGGTGTCAACGAGCGTCGGGTGTATGGAATCCGGCGGTGGGCATAGAGAAAAGCCTGGATGATGCTTTAAAAAATCTTCAATGATATTTTCATTTTCATCAGGCAGGAGCGAACAGGTGCAATAGATTAGACGCCCTCCTTTTTTAACGGCCGCGGATGCGTTTTGCAGAATGTTCTTCTGAGCGACGGCAAAAGCGGTCACATCATTTTCAGTGGTGCGCCATTTGATTTCCGGATTGCGGCGCAGCGTTCCTGTTCCCGAGCAGGGTGCGTCCACCAGAACGCCGTCAAATTTTTCTTTGATGGAATCCGGCAGCTCAACGCTTAAATCAGCCATTTGCGCTTCGATAATAGAAATGCCCAGGCGACGGACTTCGCGCGTCAGTTCTGCAATTCTCTCCGCGCTGTGGTCCATAGCGACAATCCGGCCGTTATTTTTCATCAAGGCAGCCAGGTGCGTAGCCTTGCCACCGCTGCCCGAGCAGGCATCGAGTATGGACGACGATTTTCCGGCATTGAACAGATAGGAAATAAGCTGCCCTCCTTCATCCTGAAGGCGCAGGAAGCCCGCGTCAAAAAAATCGGTTTTCTGAACGGGAGAGGCTGATGCGTTGAGGATAAGGCCGTCAGGAGAATAAAGGGTTTCTTTTGTGTCAAAACCGGCCTCGCCGAGTTTTTGTTTTATTTCAGCTCGCGATATTTTCAGCGTGTTGACACGCAGCGTTAAGGGCGGCAATTGATTATTGGCCGAGCATAAAGATTCTGTTTCCTCCGATCCGAATACTTTGACCCATTTTTTCACGAGCCAGAGCGGGTGCGCGTGCTTTATGGCAATATATTGAGTCTGATTTTTTTCATGAGAAGGGAAGGGGATTTGATCCGCGCGGCGCAGATAATTTCTCAGAACAGCGTTTACCAAAGCGCTTTTGTCGGGCCGGATGATTTTAGCAATTTTGACCGCTTCATTGACGACGGCAAAATCCGGCAGGCGGTCGCTGAATTTCAGCTGATATAATCCAACGCGCAGAACATTTTTAACACCTTCATCCAGCTTTTCAAAATTGCCGCGGTAGAGTCTGGTCAGTATCCCGTCCAGGTGACCTCGCAAGCGCAGGACGCCATAAACCAGATGCGTTAGCAGACGTCCGTCGGGCGTTCCCGACAAGTGATGTTTGTTCAGACAATCATCCAGCAGCGGGCTGGCGAATTCCCGGCTTTTTTGTATTTGAGTTAAGATGTCAACCGCCAGATGGCGGATTGTTTTTGTCATAATCCTTTTTTTCAGAAGGGCACATTAAGTAAACGGTTCAATGCATAAGTAGTGCGGGTTTTCAGACCCGATTGAATAGCGGACATGAATGTCCGCGTTACAATTTTCGTCACTCTTTGCGACGGAACCGTCATGTGCGTTTCAATTTAATATACTTCCCACCTTCACATGGTGGCCGCGAAGGAAATCGGCAACCGTCATTCTTTTCTTTCCAGCCAGTTGAATATCTCTCAATATTACGTAACCGTCGGCTGCCGCTACCGTCAGGCCATCAGAATTGACTTCAACGATTGTGCCTGGAGAATTTTCAACTTTTCCGGGCTGCGCAACGGCTTTAAAAATCTTCAGAGGCAAACCTTCCAGCGTTGTGTGGGCCGTTGGCGCGGGGCTCAACCCGCGGATGAGATTGATAATGTTACCGGCTTTATTGTTCCAGTCGATCTTTCCAGTTTCTTTGGTGAGACGCGGCGCGAGTGTCGCATCCGAAGCATCCTGCTGTTTTCGCTGTGCGGTTCCGCCGGCAACCTGTTCAATCGACTTGATGAGCAGTTGCGCGCCCAGTTGGGCAAGACGGTCATGCAGTTCGCCGAAAGTTTCGGCGGCGCCCAGAGGCGTTTCTTCCTGAAGAAGGATATCGCCGGAATCCATGCTTTCGTCCATAATCATAATGCTGACGCCGGTTTTTGTTTCCCCGCGAATGATCTGCCAGTTGAGCGGCGCTGCTCCGCGGTATTTGGGCAGCAGGGAGGGGTGGATATTCAGGCATTTTAAAGGCGGATAATCAATGATGGCCCTGGGAAGGATCTGGCCGAAAGCCACCAGCACGACCATATCCGGACTCAGGTTTCTGAAAACTTCCAGAAAAGATTCCTCCCGGACTTTCGGCGGCTGATAAACAGGCAGGCCCAACTTCTGCGCCAGAATTTTAACCGGCGGCGCTACTTCTTTTAAGCCTCTCCCTTTAGGGCGGTCGGGTTGAGTGACGACGCCGATGATCGGATAGTGATGCTGATGCAGCAGGTGCAATGCTGGCAGCGAGAAATCTGGCGTGCCCATAAAAAGTATGCGTGGCTTGGACATGAAGAGAATATCCTTTATTTTTTTAATCGGACAACATATATGGAAAGATATAAGACGTGTCAAGGATTACAAATTATTTAAGGTTAATTCCATTATTACACGAACGAAAAATACTCTATCAAAATTGCCTCGGGATTTCCGGTTGTTTCTGGCGGCGACGTTCGTTTTCGGGTTCTCGCAGAGTATTGTTGATTCCACATTCAATAATTTTCTCAATGAAACCTTCTTCATCGATAATCTTCAACGCGGGCTTTTGGAATTGCCTCGGGAATTGCCCGGTCTTCTGACGATTGTCATTTCCGCGATTTTATTTTTTTTATGCTCACGGCGACAAGCAGTGGTTGCCAATGTCCTGTGCGCCGCAGGGATTCTCCTGATCGGATTGTTCTCGCCAACCTTTTCCGTGATGCTGATCTGGCTGTTTATCTTCAGCATCGGGCAGCATCTGTTCATTCCGCTGAATCAGAGCATCGGCATGGAGCTGGCGGTTGAAGGAGAAACCGGTAAAAGACTCGGCCAATTCAGCGCCGTGGCCAATGTCGCTATGATTATCGGCAGCTTTGCCGTTTTCATCGGATTCAAATTTCTGAATCTGGATTTTAAAATCTCCTACATCGTTGCCTTTCTGGGATTTCTCGCGGTGGCGGCGCTGATCTTCATGATGAAAAAAGACGAACCGATTCCTGTACGGATGAAGTTTCAGCTTCGCCGCGAATACAAACTTTATTACTGGCTGACCGTTTTGTATGGAACACGCAAGCAATTATTTCTCACTTTTGCGCCGTGGGTGCTGGTGACGGTCTTTCAGCAAAAGACTCAGGTTCTGGCCACGCTGCTCACCATCGGCGGTGTGATCGGCATCTTTTTCAAACCCATGCTCGGAAAGGCAATTGACAAATTGGGCGAGAAGCTCATCCTCGCGTCGGAGGCGGCCATCCTGATTTTTGTCTGCATCGGTTATGGTTTTGCTAAAAGTATTTTTCCGGAAACAACAGCCATCTACGTTGTCTTTGCCTGCTACATTATCGACCAAATGCTGGTCGCGGTCTCTATGGCACGGGCGACTTATCTGCAGAAAATTGCCGTCGCGCCGGAGGATGTCTCGCAGACGCTGACCATGGGTGTGAGCATTGATCACATTTTTTCCATAGCTATCGCCCTGCTGAGTGGCTTTGTCTGGGTGAAATGGGGCTATCAGTATGTTTTTCTGCTGGGCGCCGTAATCGCCGCGGTGAATTTCTTTTCCGCCCTGCAAATCAAAACGCAATCTCATTAATAGTATGATGGTCGTACGAATCGCAATTCCATCAGCGGCGAAAAGTTAACCAATGAATTGATGATTGTTAAATATGATGTTTTTGAGTATAAATTAAACAAATCGCTTAAAGCACCAATAAAAAACATAGGGGGAAAGCACATGAAAAAGTCAAAAAGCATTCTTTTGTTGTTTGCTTGTCTGTTGGTTCTGTTTATGGTTTTCGGATGCAAAGGCAAGGATGAACGCCAGGTGAAGCTGGAAAAAGGAATCCGTTTTATGCACAGTCTGACGGGCTCCGGTCCCGCCGATAAGCTTGCTGCTGAACATTACCAGGCGAATACTCCAGAGGGAATGATTATGCTTTACACTTCCAGCCTTCCGGAGGATGGCAGTTATCCCTCGGTTTACAGCGATCGTCAAGGCCTGCAACCATGGTCGTTGCTCATACTGCCGGGTAATAAGGAAAATGCGCTGATCGTCGAAGGTTATGGCGACGACCTGCAAAAGCCGATTATCGTTGAAGAGATCGCAGTAAAAAAATAATGGCCATGAAGCGCGCAACATTCTGCGTTTATATTCTATGTGCTTTACTGTTTATTTGCTCCTGTTCCAGTGATCCCCAGAAGTCAGCCTTGAGGGAACTGGAACGCAGAAAAATACCCTTTACCGAGCAGAAGTTTCTTGAAAAAGCGTATGAAGGCGATACCGACGCGGTCAAACAGTTTATCAGCGCCGGAATCAACAAAGAAGCCAGAACCGCGGAAGATGGTTACACCGCGCTCATCATTGCCGCTCATGCCGGGCACGCGGAAATAATCAGAATGCTGGTGGATAAAGGTTCAGATGTTAATACGACTGACAACACCGGTATTACCGCCCTGATGAGAGCGGCGTTCAACGGTCATGCCGATTGCGTGAAGGTTCTGCTCGACAGCGGGGCGGAGGCTAATTTAATTGCAACCGGGCAAAGGGGGATGACCGCTTTAATGTTTGCCGCCAGTGCCGGGCAGGCTGAAGTTGTCCGTCTTCTTCTCGCGAAAGGCGCCTATCCCGATATTCGTTCAACGGACGGCAATCAAGCTCTTATGTATGCTCAGTTGAGCGGCAATGCCGAAACAGTGGCTCTGCTGACATCCTCCTCTCCCAACATCAACACGCCCAACGATAAGCAAATCAATGCGCTGCATATTGCAATTAAGCGGCATGAACGACAGCAGGCAGCCATACTGATTACCAAAGGCGCCAATGTCAATACTTCCGACGAAACCGGTTTTACACCGCTGATGCTTGCCTGTCTGGAAGGTGAGGCGGCAACAGCAAAGCTTCTGATTGAATATGGCGCCTTCGTTAATGCCACATATAACACCAACGGCAGAACCATAACGCCATTGATGATTGCAGCGATGAAAGGACATGAATCAGTGGTCAGATTGCTTGTAAAAATGAATGCCGATAAATCCATACAGGACGGGCAAGGCAATAATGCCGCCTCCTATGCCCGGCATAATGGTTTTGAATACATCGCCCGGATGATAGAAGGAAGGGACTGAAATTAAGTAACATTGGTTCTTATCATTCATGAAAATAAAAGAAATCCATTCCAAATCCATTCTGTCTCCATCAAAAGTCTATGACTACGTCATCAACCCGTATGTGGGTTGTCAGCATGCGTGCTTCTATTGCTATGCCCAATTTATGAAACGCTTCACCGGTCATAAAGAACCCTGGGGTGATTTTGTCGATGTGAAAATTAACGCACCTAATCTGCTGAGCAGGGAAATAAAGAGGAAAAGGGTAGGGTCTGTTTGGGTAAGCGGCGTATGCGATCCGTATCAGCCGCTGGAGAAAAGATACGAACTAACACGAAAATGTCTGGAAATCCTTGTCCAGAATAATTGGCCGGTGTTTATTCAGACACGTTCCCCTATGGTTGTCCGGGATATCGATATATTCAAAAAAACACAAAATATCGACGTGGGTCTTTCCATCACCACGGCAAACGACAGGATCAGAAAAATATTTGAGCCTTATGCACCGCCGGTTGAAAAACGATTAAACGCCATCGAAACATTGCACCAAAACGTCATCAGAACATATGTGATGATTGCGCCGATACTCCCGGAAGCCGAGAATCTTATTGAAATGCTGGCCGGAAAGGTTGATTACATCATTCTTGACCGGATGAATTATTTCCATGCCGTTAAGATTTACGAACGATATGGCTGGAAAGATAAAAATATGGCCGAATATTTTGAAGTTATTGGAAGTAAGATGGCAAAGGATTGTAACCGGTTGGGGATCGAGTGCAGATCGGTCTATTGAGCAATTTGTCAGAATTTAATAATATTTCCGCGATGCATATAAACAATTCGGGTTGTTAAAATGAGAAAACGCAAAATTATTGTCAACGACTTGATGCAGAAGAACTATGTCTATTATCTTACCGAGCCGATTGGAAAAAACTTTCATCCGGAGTTCAAACCCGATTTAACGCCGAAGCAAATGCTGGAGATGGGCATATTCGGCGGCAAATACATGACCGATTGCCGCGAAGAATTCCCCCAAAATTGGTTTACCCGCGCCAAACTTTGTCAAGAGCTTCATGATCCGCAACTGAACTTCTTTGGAGTTATTGCCTCACAACCTTTATCGGTCTGGCGTAATAAGGGCTGGATCTATCACGAAGATCCCCGTGGTTGGTTCCAATGGTATTGCCGGTATTATATGGGCAGAAGGTGCCCCGATGATGAAAGGCAGATTAAAAGATGGAAGGCGATGAAAAGGCATATTTCTCAAATCATTAAACACTGCAAAAAGGGCAATGTGAATTGCCGCCCGAAACAAAGACAGGCGCTGCTGAACTGGGCCTATGATAGCAGAAAATTTTAAGTCGGTTGATTTACAATCTCTTAACAGGAATCTATGGAACAATCAGATCTTCGCATAACAAAACCCGATAAGCCGCCGACGGATGCTGAAATCAGCGGCTGGATCGGCAGGAAAGCTTATCTATACTGGCAGCAGGTTACAAAATTCATTGAGCAGTTCTATCCTGCTGTCTTTGAGCCGGAATGGCTTTATGGCGGTAAGAAGCATGGCTGGTCTCTCCGATATAAAAAAAGCAAATCGTTTTGTACTTTGATTCCCGAGAAGAATCGCTTTGCGCTGCTCATCGTGTTCGGCGCCGAAGAGCGGGCAAAAGTGGAAGGCATCAAAAATAATCTCTCGCGGCAAACGCAGGAAGCGTATGATAAAGCGGTTGTCTATCACGACGGAAAATGGGTGCTTCTGACCATCGATAATAATGAGATCATCAGGGATGTGAAATGTCTGTTGGCAGTCAAACGTAAACGAAAAGGATTGCATTAACCGGCAATTCATTTTCGAATTATAAGCATTATCATAAGCGCGGGCCGGCAATATTTATTGCCGACCCGCAAGAGGAAAAGATTGGATGAAAAGCCTTAAGATGGCAGTTGCAGGAACATTAATAGAGGAAAATATTTGAACATGTCCCGCAACTACCGTTATTAAGATGAGGCATCCTTGATTGGAGTCATGATTTTACTTCCCTCTCTCCCTGGTAGAAGGTTGTGGTTTTGTTTCATCATTCATCATGTCTCCTCTCCAAGGCTGCCTCATCCGGGGGTGATGTATGGATCGCAACTTTTTTAATTTGCCGGACTGTTCCGACGTCAGTTTCGCTTTCATCTTTTCGATTAATCTGAAATGAATTAACAGCAGTTCTGTTTTAATGGCTTCCAGCTGTTTGAGTTTGCTTTCAACGGCCTTCAGATCAACATGGCCCATTTCCAGAAGCTCTCGCAATTCGATTTCAGCGATCAGTTCATCGGCTCTTTTTTTAATGAACTCTTTCACCGCGATGTTTTCCACCTCTCTTATTGCCGCTTCCTGCTTTTCATCAAGGTGAAGGTCCTGAAAACGCATCCAATGAGAATCCCTGAACCCTGGCATTTCTTTCATGGATCCGGGATTGCAGGGCATCATCGGCGGTCCCATTGCAAAAGGTCCGTCATCAGGAATGCCTGTGTCCATTTCATCAACAGGAAGATCGGGCCTCGCGTATGAAAACTGCGTCATGGCAAATAAGATCAGAAGACATAATATGAGAAAGCTCGCTATTTTTTTCATTTTTATATCCTTTCATAAATTATGGTCATCCAAGTTCAGAATGATTATATCCACTGAGATCCTAGTGTCTGTCTGATCAATGGGATCTAAAAATACGCGCCGCCGATTTTGGTAATCTTTGACGATACCGTAAAGCTGCTCCCGGCTGTGCCGCCGGAATAACCCAGGGAACCAAGATACAAACCTTTAAAGACGTTATCCGCTGAAGCCGTGCCGCCGGTATAGACGGTGTATTTTGTTCCCGTATCAATTTCCGGAGATGAAATAATCATGGTCGCGTAGGACTGCGGAATGGTGAACGCGAACGCGACAGAACCGCTGCCGGCTTTGAGGGCCATCGTGGAGCCTTTGGTCAAACTGCCGAGAACAACGAGATTCTGCGTGACGTAGCCGGCGGTAGGTCTGCTAACCGTACCGCCAATGCCCACAAATGTGCCGCCATTAACGGCAAAAGTATTCACATCGCAGTCAAAAGGCCCTTCCGGCGCCCGGGAGCCAATGGCGACCATAACGCCGCCATTGATGGTGAATTTTCCATTGGTGTCCACTGCATCATTCACGGAGCTGTTGCAGTAGATATATCCGCCATTGATGGTCATAGCATTTCCAGAATTCATGGCATCATCCGTGGTATTGATAATGAGATAGCCATTGTTAATCGTGAGGTCGGACTTGGCTTCGATCCCTTCAGGGCTGCAACTGACCGTGCCGCCGGCGGTCATGTATTCATACGGCGTGCCGGTTGTGGTAATCGTGATGACGCCGTTATTGATGATGACATAGGGATCGGGATCATCCGAAGTGCTGGAAGTCGTTGCGTCCTCATCGATATCCCACCCCGCGGTGATCGCCTTGCCGACGGACGTGATGGTGATGTATCCGCCGTTGACGACGATATATCCCTGGTTGGTGCCCGTGCCTTCCGCCCCTTCAACGATGATGCCTTTGCTCTCGTCGTCTTTTACGGTTCCCGTGGCGCTGATCGTCAGATTTCCTTCATCAAAGATAAAACCGTTGACTGACCGAACCGCGTCTTTCGCGCTGACGGTCACATTGAGCTTCGCGCCGTCGACCCGGATGTAATCCTCGCTGAAGATGCCGTGTTTGTAGCTTCCGCGAACATTGATGGTTCCCTCGCCGCCGATAATCATCGGGCCATTGCCGTAAACGGCAGCCTTCATCGTCATGCTGCGGGTGGCTGAATCTGTGAGGGTGTTTGTTGTGCCGGATGCCGCGACAATGAAAACCTTCTCCGATGATTCAAGATCAAGCGCGGGCCCTGCGGAGCCGTTGATGGTCACGGTGTTCAGGTAAAGTTGATACAGGTTGGCACTGGAAACCGTTAACGTACCCGCCAATGTTCCGGTCAGATTATATCTGATATTGGCATTCACTGTTGATTGAATGGTTATTCCGTCATCGGTATGGGCAACGGTAACGTCCGTGCTGCCGACCGTAAGCGGCGTTACGCCGACTGTCGTAATGGTCATCACATCGCCAGACGAGAGTTGAACGGTATTTTCCGAGAAATCGATATTGATGATGTAATCGAAAGAAGCGTTTTCAACAATATCGTCAGCATCATAAGTTCTTGCTGTTTTCGCGACCGACGTCGCGAAGGAAGCCGGCTCTATCACAGCTGAAGCATTTGTTGAAGAATCGGAGGATGACGACCCTTCTGAAGTTCCCGAGTCGTTTGAATCGCTGTCTGACCCACAGCCGGAGCAGGACAGACAAATCAAACAAATCATAAAAACCAGCAGTAATTTCTTTTTCATGATGATCTCCTATGGGTAAATTATTTTTTCTGACTTGAACCGTATCAGACAAATATGGCGCAAAAATGGAGGAAATGAGGAAATATGAGTGAGCGCCGCGGTTGCATATCAGATAAAATTATATCTTATGGTAAACAGGTAATTATTCTGTGAATAATCGCCATCTTCATTGTCGTGATCATCTGTTCTGTTGTATTCAAACTTTGCAGACCATGTTTTCGAAAAATCATAACTGATGCCGGATTTGATTTCCTGACGGTGCGCATCATTTTCATAATGATCAATATCCAACGGATTGTCCGACGTGTATGATGTCCACCTGTTTTTATATCCCAGAGACAGCGTGAAGCGTTTTGTCAATTTCAGGGCGGAATTGAATTCCAGAGTATGCCTGTTCGAAGACCGGTCAACGGACGTTATAAGCGGCGCATTTTTTTTTATGACACCATCACCGTTGACATCCGTTCCGGAAACATATTCGTTATACAAGACAAGTTCATGATAGCCAGGACTGGCAACATTTTCATACTGATAAATCATGTTCAGATTGATCCTGGAAATGAACTCAAGACGGATTCCCAGACCAAGGAATCCAATATCCTGATCACGATTATCGAATGTTGAATTGTAAATACGGGAACGATAGCCTGCAAACGGGTAAATATCAAAGCCAGAAATTGTATTGGATTTGGCTTTCACTATCTCATACTCATAAGCGATTATTCCTTCGTATTCGTCATAAGTCGCCGATGAATAGATGCGCTCTTCCCGGGGAATATTGCCGTCATCATCTGCATCATCAACATCGGAAAGATAATTCTTCTTGAAAAAGCCGGATAGAAATTTTCCTCCCAGAATGAGGACGCCTTTTTCTCCGATGGTATTTTTCAGTTTGATTCCACCTTCCGGAAAACTTTTTTCTTCGTTTTGCGTATAGTAATTATATTTCAGCCATGATTTCAGTCCGAATTTGCCCCCCAACGGATTATCGCAACCGAATTTTAATCCTATTTCAGGTTCCACAATGTAATCGGATACGGAATCCATGTCTTTATAGCGTCTGCTGACAACATCTTCATAATCTTTGGCCTTCATTCTGGATATCTGAGAATCCGTAAGACGAAAGACGTTATCCGTATATTCCAAACCGGTCTCGGCATATAAATGCAGTTTGTAGGCTTTGTCCTGATCGTCTGTTTCCCGATTCAAACAAGATTCGTTATTGGCCGTTTCCGACTGGCCGAGGCAGGGAAGGACTGTTAAAAATGTTACCAGAAATAATATGCGGACCGCTAATGATCGCTTAGTCAAGATGCTTTTCATTTTATATCTCCTTCTTCTTCGAGGCGTTTCCGGGGAACTGGTAATAGATTTTGATTTGCGTGGTATCGTTCAGAAAATTGATGGATTCGATTTCAGCCTTGTGGATGTTGTAGCCGGTGCGTTCTTTTAAATCCTGGAGCAACTGGTCGTAGTTTTCGGGTTTGATAAATTCGATCTTTTCATATTTAACGATTTTGACCATATCCCGATTATGTAACAGGTTCTTTTCCAGGATGAAGATGGTCAGAAGAATGACGACGTTGGCGATGATCAGTTCCGCATAGCTGATTGTTTCATCTGAAAGGGCATTTAAGACTGCCACAATGATGACGGCAAACATATAGGTCATTTGTCGGATGGGAATTTGTTCCGTTCTGTAGCGGATAATGGAGAAAACGGCAAAGAGTCCGAAAGCAAAACCGATTTTCAGTTTTATACTGGCCATCATAAAACAAATCAAAAAAATAGCGATGTTAATCAGGAAGCTGGTAAACAAATAGTCTCGATCCTTATAGATGGGATAAAAAATCAGTCGGATGATGATGAATGTGAAAAAAACATCCGTCGCCAACTTGATCAACAGATGTCCCAGATTATAAAAATTCATTATTTGAATGCCTAAAACAGAATACTGATCAAGATTAGAAATCATGATGAAAAATCTCCTTAATTGAATTGATGAAGCTTTAATAAATTTTTCTTGAACCGGTTGCTTTTTACCTTATTGTCCGTCAGGGCCACGCCCATGCAATATTTGCTGAAAGGTGAAGGAAATATTCTTAAGTCTTTCAGGTATTGAAAAAATGGAGAATTCGGGGAAGCGGTTTCGCTTTTGAGTTCAGCGATAATTAAATGATTGATTTTGCAACTGTGAGAATTTCTGCCCGTGTAGGCAAGATGGACATCAAAGGTCAGACGTTCTTTTTTAATGATATTGGCGAAGGTGATTCTGTTAAATCTGATCCACAGGGCAGGCTGAACTTTGTCGACGATGTTTCCATGGTCAACGGCAACAGACTTTCTCGCGAAATCTCTGGACTCATGGAGCAGCTCATCGTGAATATTTTTATCTTCAAGACGGATGCGGCTCTTGATCGTTTTCATTTTGTTGTTCTTGAATTTAATCTCAAAGTAGCAGTCATCGGACTCCAGATATTTTCTGTATCTCAATTTATATCGATTCAGTCTCTGATTGTGATGCTGATGATAAAAGAAATAATCGTCCGTGTCGTAATACAGATTTTCGTACCGGAAAAACCGCTTGCCGTTGATTTCCAGGACCTGATAATGTGGGCGTAAATAATCAAAGACAGCCGGAAGCTTGTTGCTGTGAAAAATAAATTTTGTGTCAAACCTTTTCATCAATTTGATTGTTTCGATATTGTGCAGAGTTGTTCCACTGAAACCGGCGAGATTATTTTCCATAAGCATGTCCTTTCTTAATTCGTTTTACGGAAAGAAGCATAGCAGGCAAATATGACGAAAATATGGAAGAAATGAGGAAATATCAGACAATGAATTCCGCGTTTACACAGGTCTTGAATTTCCCAAGTCATTAATAATAAATGACTATCATTGTTTGAAAAGCCGGAATGTATGGAGAGCGGATGTTTGCGGGCAGATATTTATTCTTGACGCTTAATCATCAGATTAATAAACTGCATACAGAGGAAAGATCCAAACATGAAGATGGGAATCACTTATCGTCTGTTTTTGCTCATTCTGTGCGCTACCGGCCTGGCCGTTCTTTTTCTTTTGCTGATTATGTGGTGGAATATCAACAGAGGATTCCATCAATACCTTGGAAATGTTGATCAGAAAAAGTTGACTGAGCTTGTCGATTATCTGGGAAAGCAATACGAGATAAACGGCAATTGGGATTTTCTCAAACACGAACCTCCGCTCTGGCATCAGTTCGACATAGAGTTTTCTCGTGGTCCGCACACTGATCGGCCGCCATTTTCTATGGAGGATAAAAAACCTCCGATGGAGCCGCCGTCCGGGAATAAAATGGATCGCCCCCCCTTGCCGCCACCGGACAGGAACGGACACGATCAGCACGAACCGATGGGGCTACCTCCTCCCGAAAAGGAACCTCCCGATCCTCTCGTGATTTTAACTGCGGATAAAAAGCCGGTTTACGGGTCTTATCGCCCGGACGAGAAAGTAAAATTGCATGCGGTTGTTGTTCATAACAGCACAGTTGGTTTTGTTGCTCTTATGTCACCGACGCATTTTCTCGATCCGATGCAGATGAACTTTCTCAGCCGGCAAAAACTGGCCCTTCTCTGGGCAGCCGCGGGCATGATGTTGATCGTTATGCTGATTACATTCCCGCTTTCACGGCGGCTGGTCAAACCGATCAAAGAAATGGCTGCGGCGACACATGGCATTGCCTCGGGACTATATGCCACGCGGGTTTCTGATTTATCTCATGATGAACTGGGGCAGTTGGCCCGCGATTTTAACGCGATGGCTCTGACGCTGGAAAAGCACGAAAAGGAGCGACGTCAATGGGTGGCCGATATTTCGCATGAATTGCGCACGCCGGTGGCTGTGCTTCAAGGCGAAATTGAAGCGCTGATGGACGGCATCCGGCCCATCAACCAGGAAACCATCCGCTCACTGCACGCGGAAACACTGCGTCTGAAGCGTCTGGTGGAAGACCTCCATCTGATTTCTCTTTCCGATCTTGGCGCGCTGAACTATCGCAAGGAAAATCTCAATCTTGCGGAAGTGCTCAAAGAATCGATAGCATCTTACCTTGCGGAATTTAGCCGCAAAGAGATTGCCCTTCAGGAATATATTGACAAGGATATAAAAACGACGTGTTTTGCCGATCGGGAAAGATTAAGACAGCTTTTCACGAATATAATGGAAAATACACTGCGCTACACAGATGCCGGAGGTATGCTGAGAATCATTGCGCAAGTCAGCGGCAGTGTCATGATTATCGAATTTCAGGATTCCAAGCCGGGCGTTTCCGGCCAGGATATGGAGAAGCTGTTCGACCGATTATATCGCGTGGATGGTTCGCGCAGCCGGGCGTCAGGCGGCGCCGGCCTCGGCCTGGCCATTTGCAGAAACATTGTTGAAGCTCATGAAGGAAAAATATCCGCCCACTCATCCCCTCTGGGCGGATTACTGATCCGCATCAGCATCCCTGTCTTTGGAGACCACACATGAAAGAAAATATTCTGATTGCGGAAGATGAACCGAAACTAGCCGCTTTGCTCGGCGACTATCTGAAGGCCTCGGGCTTTGATTTTTTCATCATCGCCGAGGGAACCGGGGTTGAATCCTGGGTACGGGAGAACAAACCCGGTCTGATCCTGCTGGATATCATGCTGCCCGGCAAAGACGGCATGGAGATTTGCAAGGCAATCCGGGCTTTTTCCCGTGTGCCCATCATCATGGTCACGGCGCGCATTGAAGAAATTGATCGTTTATTGGGATTGGAGCTTGGTGCGGACGATTATATCTGCAAGCCTTTCAGTCCGCGCGAAGTGGTTGCCAGAGTCAAGGCTGTTCTGCGGCGGACCCGTGACGGGCAGGCGATACAGGCACAAGGGCTTGTTCTCGATGAAAAAACCTACAGAGCAACTTTTCATGGCAGGAATCTGGAATTAACCGCGGTCGAATTCAAGCTGCTGCAACTGCTGGTTGAGCATCCCGGCCGCATCTTCAGCCGCCAGCAGATTATGAACAAAATTTATCAGGAAGAGCGTTTTGTCAGTGACCGCACGGTGGACAGTCACATCAAAAAGTTGCGCAGAAAAATTGAATTGATTGATCCTCAATCAACCTTAATCCAATCCGTTTACAGTGTCGGCTATAAGTTCGAGCCTGATTTATAAAGCCAACAAACCGTCCTCCATATTCATCCAGATTTTTCATTTCTTAAGTTGACACCGGGCACAAATTTTTCTTATACTGTCTTCCAGTAAATCATCATAAAGGAGAACCTGCCATGACCATCAATATTAAAAAAGAAGACCATATCATGCTGATTGAAATCGATCGTCCCCAGAAATACAACGCCATGACACGCGACATGTACACGCAAATGGCGCGGGCTTATTACGAACTCGACCGTAACGACGATTTGTGGGTGGGAGTTGTATACGCGAATGGCCCGCATTTTACCTCCGGTCTGGAGCTGACTGACTGGTCGGATGCTTTCAGTAACGGCGTCGGATTTCCGCTGGGCGGTGAAAACGAAATTGATCCTTTTTACATGATGAATGAGGAACGCTGCCGCAAACCGCTTATTTATGCGGTTCAGGGCTATTGCTTTACGTGGGGGCCGGAAGTGATGCTGAATGCGGATATCCGCGTGGCGGCATCCGATACGAAATTTGCCATGCTGGAAGTGCGGCGCGGATTTTTTCCGTGCGGAGGGGCGACGTTCAGACTGGCCAGAGATATCGGCTGGTCCAACGCCATGCGCTATCTATTAACCGGCGATCAGTGGACCGCCGAAGACGCTTATCGGATGGGGTTGGTGCAGTATGTGACCGAGCCGGGCAAACAGCTCGAAAAGGCGATGGAACTGGCCAGAAAAGTCGCCAGTGCCGCTCCGTTGGGTGTGCGCAGTATTCTCAAAAACGCGCGCCTGGCGGAAAAAGAGGGAGAAATCGCCGCCAGGAAGGTCATTTATCAGGAAGTGGCCGAAGTCATGAGAAGCGAGGATATGAAAGAAGGCCTCCAATCGTTCATTGAACGCCGCGCCGCGATATTTAAAGGCAAATAATCTCGTTGCCTCATTAATAAATGTTACCGAAAGAAGAGCGAGTGGAGAGAACGTTGCCTCATAAAAGATGTTACCGAAGCCGGGTAATCTTTTTGAGCTTCATTTGTATCATAGTGTTTAACTCAAAA
>JAKLGV010000024.1 GCA_022710585.1 Deltaproteobacteria bacterium
CGGCGAACGCTGAGGAGTCGGCCAGCGCCGCCGAGGAGATGTCTTCGCAGTCCGAAGAGATGCGGAGCATGGTAGCGGGCTTCCGGCTGTCGGTGTCCGACGGTTTTTCGAGGGCACTGCCATCCGGCGGGCAATCGCCGTACGGGGGTGCGGGGAAGAAAGGCGGCAAGGCGATCGCCGGTCTCCATCCTGATCCGAGAAAAGTGATTCCGCTGGATGAGTCCGATCACGATATCCTGAATAAGTTTTAATTAGGTCGGCGCTGAGGGGTTAAGATTATCGACAGGGCATAAAAACGATAAAAGGTTGATGATGAGCACGAGATGGATTCGGAATTAGCTGGCAATACAACCGATTATTATTCACTGGAAATTTCACTCAAACAGTTTGAAAAGATCAGCGGACTGGTCTATCAGATTGCCGGGATAGATTTGCACGAGGGGAAGGAAGAACTCGTCAAGGCACGGTTGATCAAAAGGCTCAGGCATCTGAAACTGTCGAATTTCGAGCGCTACATCAAATATCTGAATGATGATAAAAGCGGAGAAGAGCTGCGGGCGATGGTGGACGTCCTGACCACCAATAAGACAAATTTTTTCAGAGAGTCCGAGCATTTGGATTTTTTACGGGATAAAGTGATTCCCAATTTCGGCAGGGGGCCGATCAGAATATGGAGCGCCGGCTGCTCCTCCGGAGAGGAGCCCTATTCCATCGCCATTGTTTTATTTGAGGAGATTCCCGATATCGCCATACGGGATATCAGGATTCTGGCCACCGATATTTCGGATCGGATGATGGAAAAGGCCCGCAAGGGGATCTATGATGGAGAAGCCGTCAAGACTCTGCCTCCGCTGTTGAAACAAAAGTATTTTGAGAGTTCCTATGCCGGTTCCAGGCAACAGAACAAAGTGAGTCCAATGATTCAGTCGATGATCAGCTTCGCCAAGCTCAATTTGATGGAGGAATGGCCGATGAGGGGGCCGTTTGAAGCGATCTTCTGCCGGAATGTCATGATTTATTTCGACAAGCCGACTCAGGAGAGACTGGTCGGAAGGTTCTGGTCCATGCTGCGCGAGGGCGGATATCTGTTTGTGGGGCATTCGGAAAGCCTGACATTTCTGAAACACGAATACCGCTATCTGCAGCCGGCTGTTTACCAGAAAGTGAAGCCATCGGAAGCTGATCAGAAAAAGCGTGCGGGGATAAAAGGGAAATAATTATCATGGTCTATACAGTGGGAGTGGCCGATACCAAAATATCTGGAGATGATGAAGATTTATTGATCACCTATGCGTTGGGCAGCTGCCTTGGAGTCACCGTTTACGACTTCAAAAAGAAAAAGGGCGCCCTGCTGCATTGCATGTTGCCGGATTCCAGCATTGACCGGGAAAAAGCAGCGGGCAACCCTTCTGTCTATGTGGATACCGGAATGAAAGCCATGATGGACAATTTTTATCGAAATGGCTCCCGAAAAAATGACCTCATTATTCGGGTGGCTGGAGGAGCCAGTTCAAAAATGAATCAGGCGGAAGACTTTTTTCAAATCGGCCGCCGGAATTTTGTCAGCCTGCGCAAGTATCTGTGGGATGAAGGTTTGATGCTGAAGGCTTCTGATGTCGGGGGGTACGGATCGCGGACCGTGACGCTGGAAATCGCAAACGGCAAGATGATTATAAAATCTCAAGGTTCTCTGAAAGAGCTTTAGGCGGTATCCGCTCTTCAGGGTTAAGATAAAAGCATAAGATTAAATGAGGAGAAAATGAAATGGCTTTAAATATTCTCGTGGTCGATGACAGCTCAGTCATGAGATCGATCGTTATTAAGACGCTGAAAATGACAGGGCTTCCTCTGGGCGAAATCTGGGAAGGCAGTAACGGTGCGGAAGGCTTGCGTATCCTGCAGGAACAATGGATTGATCTGGCCATCGTCGATATCCATATGCCGGTCATGGATGGCGAGGAAATGATCAACCATCTGCGCGAAAACGAACAGTATCAGAATCTGCCCGTTATCGTGGTCAGTTCGGAGAGCGATCCCAGCAAAATCGAGATGATGCACCGAAAGGGCGCCACCTTCATCCATAAGCCTTTCAAACCGGAAACCTTAAAAGAAGTCATGATTGCAGTGACGGGGGTGAGCAATGAATACACAGATTGATTGTGATGTCAGGGCAAAAATAGAAAGAACGCTCTACGAATCTTCGGTGAGCACGTTTGAGGACACCTGCTTTATGTATCTGGCGCCGGAAATGGAAGAAGAGCAGAAAGAGCTGCCGCTGGAAGCGGCTTCCGAGGCCCGCTACCGGGGGGATTGGACAGGGAAACTGTTGATCGAAACCAGAGGAGGTATGCTGGAGGCCATCGCTTCCAATATCTTAAGCCTTGATGAACCCAGCCTGCAGCAGAAAAAAGACGCTCTGGGAGAAATAGCCAATATCATCTGCGGCAATGTCGTGATTTCTCTGGGCAGACACGGGCGAGTGTCCAAAATCGAAAGCCCGAAGTTCTTAAGCGAGGAGGAACTGCAGACAGAAGAGGATATCGGATCCTGCGTCGCCGGCATCACATTGAATTTTTTCGAGGGACGCGCCGATATCAAATTTTACGTGGACGGTTACATTGCCGCGAAGGAGCAGAATAGTGATTAAGGTTTTAATTGTTGACGATTCGGCTCTGGTTCGCAAAGTGCTGACCGAGGAGCTTTCCCGCTACAGCGATATCGAGGTTGTCGGAGGCGCTATTGATCCCTATGTCGCCCGCGACAAAATCGTGCGTCTGAAGCCGGACGTCATCACGCTGGACGTGGAAATGCCGCGGATGGATGGACTTTCGTTTTTAGCCAAACTGATGAAATTTCATCCCATGCCGGTTGTGGTCGTCAGTTCTCTGACGCCGAAAAACAGCCAGAATGCCATCAGAGCGCTGGAACTGGGCGCTGTGGAAGTCATCTGCAAGCCGGGCTCCAGCCTTTCGGCTCCCGATATCTCCAAGACACTCGTGAACGCGATCCGGGCGGCTTCCAAGGCCCAGGTGGGCAGAAGTGCCGCGGTGGATCTGGTGGAAAAAGAAAACACCCCCGGCTACAAAATTCAGTTGAATACCACGCACAAGGTGGTTGCCGTAGGAGCGTCCACAGGCGGTACCATCGCCATTGAAAAACTGTTAACCGCCATGCCGCTGAACATTCCCGGGATTCTGGTGGTTCAGCACATGCCGGAATATTTCACGGCCAGCTTTGCCGAGCGCTTGAACAGCCTCTGCAAAATTGAAGTCCGGGAAGCGAAAGACGGCGACACGGCGGTGCCGGGTCTGGCGCTGATTGCGCCGGGTGGCCAACATATGCTGCTGGAGCGCAGTGGAGCCTTTTATCAGGTCAGGGTAAAGGGCGGCCCCATGGTGCATCATCAGAGACCCAGCGTGGATGTCCTGTTCCATTCCGTGGCCAAGCAGGCCGGAGCCAACGCGATTGGCGTGCTGTTGACCGGAATGGGGGCTGACGGTGCCGAAGGTCTTTTAGCTATGAGGAATAATAAAGCTTACACGATTGCTCAGGATGAAGCGACGTCCGTGGTTTTCGGCATGCCCGGCGAAGCGGTCAAAATGGGTGCCGTCTGCGACGTGTTGCCCCTGCCGGATATTTCCGGGCGGATCGTCAAACGTCTGACCGGTGAAAACAAAGAACAGCCGTAAAGCAGCGAACGCGCTGACGCGACTTACCGGATCTGCTCCAGCCATTTATTCAAAAGCTTTGTTTCTTTTTCTTTCCACTGGGGAGAGAGCCGTATCTGCAAAAAGGATTCGAAAAGCCTGTCCATAATCCCGATCGCATTTTCGATCAGGTAAATCCTTTCCAGCAGTCCCCCCGCCAAATCCTCCGGCGTTTCCTGCCAGGCCGGCACCGGCAATTTCAAAGATTGCATGTCAAAAGAATCGGCCTTGAATGTGAACTCCCATTCATTATGCTCGTCAATCAGTTTGATGCCTGCTTCCTTCACTTTTTTGCCCTGGCGGATGGCTTCCTTGCCTTCCTTAAGCTCAGCGTGAAGACCGTGGCAAACAACCCCCTGGGAATATTCGCCCTCACCGGCTTCCAGGGCAATGCGTTTCAGGAAATGCAATTCCACTTCCTCGTTGCCGGAAACTTTGATTCTGCCGTTGCGCTCTTCCGCTTTGTACCAGAGCCACGTCAGAAATTCCCGGCCGATAAGGGACGTGTTTTCCGCGAAATCCGGGTTTTTCGCCATCAGAGGGTGCTCATGCGGGGAAAAGCGTTTAAGCGTCAGCGAAAACGTCTTCTTGAACAAATCGGCAAAATCCTGGGCGACACTGTCGGAAAACGATGAAAAGTAAAGCGTGTTCGAGCCGACCGCCCAGCAGACATCGTAAAAAGACGGGACGGGATCGATTTTTTTCAGCAGGTCCAGCTTAATCTTGTCCTTGACGGCCGAGGCCATCTGCTTGTTGAGTCTGCCCCTGCCGCTCTCGGCAAGCTGGCGCCGCTCTTCCTCCATGATTTTTATCTTCATCAGTTTAGACGGGATCAATTTGCGGTCAACACGCAGAGAAAAAATAAGATAATCCCCCAGCGCGTAACTTGCATTTTTGAAATCACTGTCCAGGATGTCGGTCAGGGAAACCCAGCCCATGGTTTTCTCTTCCGTTGATTTGAAAGAGGACTGGTAGGAACAGGCCTTGATGCGGCTGTTGACAAAATTTAAAAATGACTGCGGTAGTTGGCCCTCCACGTGAAAACGGGAGAAAGAAAAGCTGCCTTTTAATAAGCCCATAATTGACTCCTTATCAGGGTTGCAGCCTATATTACAGAGGGGGATGGGTGTCAAGAATTTATGCTCTGGATTTTATATGAAAAGTCAATTATTTTTATCGATATCGCGGCGCAATATTTATCCGTGGACAGAGGTTTTTTTTTGTGTTAGGGGAACTCAAAATTGCAGGTATAAAATCAGCAATACGGCTTGAAAATCGCTGTTTCACGCGAGGTCATTTGCGGTCTTGAGGCAGCGGGATGTCGTATCCTGTCGGAGGTAACTCCAATGAAAATAGATAAAATAGGCATTGTTGCCAACACTGAAAAAGAGAGCATTGCCGATCACGTTCTTTCGTTGAAGCAATGGCTGGAAGAAAAGGGCGTCCAGGTTTTTCTGGAGGTGGACATTGCCAGAAAAATTTCATCGCATGACGGACTGGCGTGGAATGAGCTTGCGCGCCGGTCGCAGATGGTGGTGGTGCTCGGCGGAGACGGAACCATGCTGCGCACGGCGCATTACCTGGCCGGACACCGGGTGCCCATCCTGGGCATCAATCTGGGCAGCTTCGGCTACCTCACCGAAGTGAATCTCAATGAAGTTCAATCAACGCTGGAATTAATTATCAGGGGGAAATTCGTCACGGAAAAAAGAATGATGCTGGATGTGGGCATCAGGCGGGGAAAAAACACCCGTCACGTCGGCAGCGTCTTGAATGATGCCGTGATTAATCGCGGTGATCTGTCCCGCATGAACGAACTGGAGGTGGAGATCAACGGCAACTATCTGACCACCTACAAGGGCGACGGTCTGATTGTTTCCACGCCCACCGGCTCCACCGCTTATTCCTTATCCGCCGGAGGGCCCATTGTTTTTCCGGGCAAGGACCTGATTATCGTCAATCCTATCTGTCCCCATACCCTGACAAATCGTCCGATCATTTTTTCCGAAGACTCCAGTTTGGCCATAACGCTCTGGTCCAAGGATAAAGGGGCTATGCTGACGCTGGACGGTCAGGAGGCCTATAAAATCAAATCCGGCGATGTCGTTCTGGTGAATCGATCAAAACATGTAACGATGCTGGTACTTTCCCCGTTCCGCAGCTACCGGGATATCCTGCGTTCCAAACTGGGATGGGGCGATTTACCGCCGGGAGCCAGGAAAAGAAAAAATGCTTAACGAGCTGAGCATCAAGAACTTTGCCATTATCGACGAGCTTCGTGTTACTTTCGGCGAGGGGCTGAATGTCATTTCCGGCGAGACCGGCGCGGGAAAATCCATCATTATCGGCGCGGTCAGTCTTCTTCTGGGAGACCGGGCGACGGCAGACATGATCCGGTCTCAGGCGGATACGGCAGCCGTGGAAGCGGTTTTTGATATTTCCGCCAACACTCCCTTGCAGGAAAAGGTTACCGCGATGGGTTTCACACAAGAGGAGGACTTGATCATCCGGCGGGTGATTTCCCGTTCCGGCAAAAACAGAGCTTTTATCAACGGACAGTCGGCGACGCTGGCGAACCTGTCCACCGTCAGCGAACTGCTGATCAATATCTGCGGCCAACATGAGCATCAGGTGATTCTCAACGCCGAAAATCATATCGATATTCTCGATGAGTTCGGCGATTGTCTGCCCCAGAGAACGACTTACGAAGAGCAGTACCATCAGTTTCTGCGTGTTAAAAGTGAAATCGAGCGCCTGAAGGATTTGAACAGAAGCCGGGAGGAAAAAGCCGATCTGTATAAATTTCAACTCAAAGAGATTCTGGACATTGATCCCCAACCCGCTGAGGATACAACGCTGGCCGACGAGAAAAAAGCTCTGGTTAACGCGCAGAAACTGACAGATTGCGCCCATCAAGCCTATGATCTGCTCTACGGCGACAAGGACTGCGCCATGGTGAAGCTTAAAGAAGCCGGACATCAGATCGCAGAGATCAAGAAGATAGATCCCCGCCTGAACATTGCCGATGCCGATCTGGAAGGCGGCATCATTGCTTTTCAGGAGGCGGCGCTGACGTTGCGCGATTATCTAAAAAATGTTTATTTTGATGAAAACAGGCTGGCGGCTATCAACGATCGTCTGGAATCGCTCAATCGTCTGAAAAGAAAACACGGCGGAACGATCGACGCTGTGCTGAACAAGAAACAGGAAATCGAGGCGTCCCTGCAAACCGTCTTTTCCCTGGAGGCGGAGCTGGAAAAGCTGTATCAGGAGGAAGTTCAAATCAGGGCCGGCTTGAAAAAGGAAGCTGGTAAGCTTTCCCGGAAAAGACAGGGAGCGGCGACAAAACTGGCAGAAGCCGTTGACCGGGAAATCCGCGCTTTAAATATGCCGCATGCGTCTTTTGATGTGGCGTTTAAAAAAGCGGACGATGATGGGCCTGAATCCTTCGGGCCGAAGGGTGTTGACGATATCGAATTCTATTTCTCCGCCAATAAGGGCGAAGAATCCCGTCCCCTCAACCGGGTCGCGTCCGGCGGTGAATTATCGAGAATTATTCTGGCCCTGAAGAATGTTTTGTCCCGCACCGGTTCCGTTTCCTCTGTTGTTTTTGATGAAGTGGACAACGGTATCGGGGGCGCCGTCGCGGAGATTGTGGGCCGAAAACTCAAGGAAGTCTCCGCACACCATCAGGTGATCTGCATTACCCATTTGCCTCAGATTGCCTGCTACGGTGACAAGCATATGTATGTGGCCAAAAAAATTGTCAAAGGCCGCACGGTCACGTCGGTCGAGGAACTGGCGGAGGATCAGAAAATTGAGGAAATCAGTCGCATGCTTGGCGGCGTCAGCGTTACCCGAACGACGAGGGAACATGCCCGGGAAATGATGATGAACGCTCAATCGCTTCCGGTGAAGAAAGGAGAAAGAAATGTTGAGAAAAGCGCGCATTGACGATGTCAAGACGATTCATCGGATGATCAATTCATCGGCGGGGAAGGGCGAAATGCTGCCGCGCGCGCTGACGGATATTTATAAATCCCTGCGGGATTTTTTTGTTTTTTATGACGAGAATGAATCGCGGATTATAGGCGTCTGCGCGATGAACATTATCTGGGAAAACCTCGCGGAAATACGTTCGCTTTATGTTGATGAAAACCACCGGAAGCAAGGCATCGGCCGGCAGCTGGTGGAGGCCTGCATTTCAGAAGCCATAACGGTCGGCCTTTTCAAGGTTTTCACCCTGACGTACAAGAAAGAATTTTTTGCCCGGCTTGGATTCAAGGAAATTGACCGGGGGCTCCTGCCCGAGAAAATATGGTCCGACTGCTTCCACTGCTCCAAATATCCTGATTATTGCGATGAAACGGCGATGATTGTGGAGCTATGAAATATTTTCTGAAAATATTTCTTCTCGTTCTCATGATCGCCTTTATCAACGGCTGCTTCCGGGCCGTGCCGGCGACGTTTGTGAAATCGTCCGAAGCATTTGTTCTGGCGGATGCTGAGGATATAGATTGGGCCGATGATCTGGACAAAGCATCGCTGGAGATGGCGATCGAACGCAGCCTTCATTTCTATGAAAAAGCCGCCCGCCATCAAGTTTATCATATCCATGGCCGGAAGACGGACGTAAGGGAACTGAAAGAAACGTTGATGGCCTTTCGCGATATCCTGAGAAAAGAGGATCATCCGACTGATTTCAGAAAAAGAATTGCCGCAGAATTTAATATCTATCGCGTTGCCGGTTCTGATGCGGAAGGCAGCGTGCTTTTCACCGGCTATTATGAACCTCTTCTGTCCGGTTCCTTGCGACGCACCGATCAATTCAGATATCCTCTCTATCGGGTACCGCCCGATTTAATGAAGCAAGGGAATCAGATCGGCCGTCTGGATGGCGGTGAATTTGTGCCTTACTACAACCGCCGCGAGATTGACGGGGATGGTGTTTTGCGGGGCAGAAATCTGGAGCTGGTCTGGGTTGCCGATCCTCTGGAATTGTTCTCACTGCACATTCAGGGGTCAGGCAAAATCAGGCTGGAAGACGGTCAGGTCATATCGGTGGGTTTTGCCCAGACCAACGGCCGTCCCTTTCGCAGTGTAACAAAGTTTATGCTGGCGGAGGGGAGGATAAAGAGTTCCGATGCGAATTACCGGCATGATTTCCTGCAGGGGAAAAGTGATGAGGAAATTTATGATATCTTGAGCCACAACGAACGCTATACATTCTTTCGTTTTCTGGACGGCGACCCTGTGGGGTCTTTGGGAGAACCGGTAACGCCCGGCCGATCGATCGCGACCGATCCGGAACATTTTCCGCAAGGCGCCCTGGCCTTTATCCATTTGAAGAAACCTTTTTTTGATGACGAGGGAAACTTACAGGGTATGGCTGATTTTTCCCGCTTTGTGCTGAGTCAGGACAAGGGCTCTGCCATCAAAGGCCCCGGCCGGGTCGATCTTTTCTGTGGCTTCGGCAAAGCGGCGGAATATACAGCCGGAATGCTCAAGGAAAAGGGGGAATTATATTTACTGCTTAAAAAGTAAATGCTTCAGTCTGTAAATCATATTCTTTTTTATTTGACGGTATACCCGCGTCCCTCCATACAGGCGGACATCGCACGACGAAACTGCAGTGCCTTCTTCTCTTTATGAAGATCACGCGCCTGATTCCTGTTTTGATAAGCTTCCTCCATCTGCCGGGCATATTCCTGGCGGGAAAGATCAGATGTGGCTCCGGCCAGAGCGCCGTATGTTGATCCGATCAGCGCCCCTTCCACGGCATGATGCGGTCCGCCAATCAGGGCTCCCAGCACTGCTCCGGCAATAGACATCGTGATGGTGTCCTGTCCGGGAGGCGGCATGGGAACAACCCGGACGCGCTGCTGGGGTTCAATGGCCGATACGCCGGGATCAAATCCGGTCTGGTCAATCGCCCAGTTATAGCAGGCGTAGTGATCACGCGACTGCTGCTCGGTTGATTGATTATTATTGGGATAAAAATAAATCTGCGTAATGGCGGTGATATTCTCATCGGGCACGGGCTTGGGTTGCGTCACGACATGCTCAGCGGGGTAGTAATAACAAGAGCTTAAAAACAAAACAGCTGCCAAGGGTATACAAATCATCCATTGCTTAAGAAGTTTCGTAATCATAATCTTGTCTCCATGTTGATAAAATCATTTTTATTTATTTTAATTATAGCACTTTCTGAAAATTAATTGAATGAATTTTATGACGGATATCACAGCCGGCAGTTGTGCATGTTACGTTGATACATAGCTTCTGATTGACATGCCTCACTATTATTTTTATACTTTCTGCGGGTGAAATCAGATTTCAGCATTGCATCTGTCCGGATGAGAAAGATGATATGGAAACAGCATTAGGCATAATCATTGGCATCGGTTTAAGCGCGGCGTGCGGGTTCCGCGTTTTTGTGCCGCTGCTGATTATGAATCTGGCCGCCTTGAGCGGACAACTTCATTTGCCGGAAAACTTTTCCTGGATTGGCAGCACTTACGCCACGATGGCCTTCGGCTCGGCAACGGTTGTGGAAATTATCGGCTATTACGTTCCCGGTGTGGATCATCTGCTGGATGTGATTGCTACGCCCGCCGCGGTGGTTGCCGGAACGCTGACCACGGCATCCATGGCCGTAGATCTGCCGCCTTTTCTCAAATGGACACTGGCGCTGATTGCCGGAGGCGGAATAGCGGGACTGGTGCAGGGATCGACAGTCGCGCTGCGCGCGAAATCCTCCATGGCCACGGCCGGCGCTGGAAATCCTTTTTTTGCAACTTTTGAACTGGCCGGCGCGATTTTCATTGCGGTGCTGGCGATTATGGTGCCCGTGCTTTGCCTGATCTGCGTCGCGGTGTTTTGTTTTTTTATTTTCAGAAAAATAGGCCGGTTGATTTTCGGGAGACGGCCGTCACAAGCAGGTTAAATAATCGGAAGATGATCGATGATAAGGGATATGTTCCGATTTAATCATCAGAACATATCCCTTAAGTTTTAAATGAATCTGTAAATATTACTTAGCTGCAGGAGCGGCGGGAGCAGGAACTGCCGGTGCCGGTGTGGCTGCCGGAGCAGCAGGTGCTGGAGCCGCCGCGGGAGCGCTCATCCCCAGCGTTTCCATGATTTTCCCTGCTTTCTCTTTCAGGGAATTTGCGCCGTTGACGGCATCCATAAAGTTTCCGCCGGTGAAGCTCTGCTGGACTTTGCCCCATTCATCATGAACAGAAGCAAGACCGGCTTTGGCTTCTTCAAGCTTTTCTTTGGTCAGATTGGCCGGAAGCTTTTTGGCTTTGGCCAGTTCGTCCACTTTGGCTTTAATCTCTTCAAACATTTTGGGGAGGTTCTGGCTCATTTCCGCCCATTTTTTGGTGAGCTCTTCCTTCTTGGCTTGTGCGGCTGCCAGGACTTCTTTGGCTTTGCCGGTCAGCGCGGTTGCCTCTTCCAGAGCGGCTTTGTATTCGCCTTTGGTGAATTTATCCTTCACCGATGCCAGCGCATCGTCCAGAGATTTGACTTCATCGGGCACGATCTTCACGGCCTCGGCTTTCGTCGCGTTGACCGCTTCTTCCGCCGCCTTAATGGCCACATCCGCGGCGTTCTTGCCGCCGGAGCAGGACATCAGAAAAAATACACTTACAAACAATGCCATTGCCAAACAAAAAATTTTCTTCGTCATGATGATTCTCCCTTTCCTTAAATTTTTGTTAATGGAATTTATGTTTACCTTACCGGAAGGTAACTGACTATCTTTGTCTGTTTACCCTCTTTTTTTCTATGCCTGATCGTAATGCCCGACTTCACCTCCTTTTTTTGCTTTTTCTTATTGCTTTTTCTTCAATGAGTCAATTGAAAAAAATATTCAGGCTTTTTGTAAGAGAATAGTCATGACGGCGAGAATCATCAGCACTTTATGGGGCCTAATCAGCATCATGGATTCGCACATAAATTGTGTGTTACTATTTTCATTTTTCAAAGTTGGAATAAGCGCTGGAATAAACGCCAAGATGTTCTTGACAGACGGGGGGCGCTTTCCTATACTTGCCGCAAATGACAGAATAGCTCTAACCCAAATAAACCAACTTGAGCTTTAAAAAGCACAGAAGAGGAAACTGAAAGATGAATGTTGATGAAAAATATCAAAAAGCCGGGCAGATCATCAGTACAGCCGGGGGCACGCCGCTTCCCGTCAATGACACATTGGTAAAACTCCTGAAATACTTTATCAGAGAAGATGAACTTGATTTTATCGCCGCTTTTGCAGAAAAGAAATCCCAGACGATGGAGCAATTGAAGCAGTCCAGCGGTTTGACGGAAGATGAAATCAATAAAAAAGTGAAAGATCTGGCGGGCAGGGGCGTTATCTTCAATCAGCCCAACAGCAAGGGCATCATGGTTTTCAGGCTGCTGCCGCTGTTTAACGTCGGAACGTTCGAATACAATTTCATGGGCAAGTTGGAGATCAATCAGAGAAATAAGGAAATCGCGGCGCTGTTCAATCAGATGTTTGCGGATTTGAACAACATGGTTCAGGACAATTACGATGCGATTATTCCCATGCTGATGGCGGGACCGGCTATCGACCGAACGGTGCCTGTTTGGGAAAATAAACCCAAAAGCGAGCCGGTTAAAATCGTCATCGATGAAAAACTCGAAGAAGCAAAAGACAGAGTTGTGCCCTCTCAGCGGGTAGAAGAACTCATTCAGAAGTTTGACGAAATCGCCCTCGGCCACTGTTTCTGTCGCCATTACGAGGATATCAAGGGAAGTCCCTGCAAACAGACCGACGCCAGGGAGACTTGCTTTACGTTCGGCAAGTCGGCAAAATTTACGTCCGAGCAGGGATTTTCGAGACTGATTTCGAAAGAAGAGGCCCTGAAAGTCCTGAAAGAAGCCGAGGAAGCGGGTCTGGTGCACAAGGCCTATCATCCCAATTTCGATACCAGCAAGGATGAAACCAGTATCTGCAACTGCTGCCGGTGTTGCTGCGGCAACGCCGTGGATCATATGATCGCGCCCATCGCCAATGTGACCAATTTTATGGCCGTGGTGAACGATGACCTCTGCATCGGTTGCGGCACCTGCGTGAAGAAATGTCACACGTACGCCGCTTACTTAAATGACGACAAGAAGGCCCGCCGGAAGGAAGACCGCTGCATCGGATGCGGCGTCTGCGCGCATTTCTGTCCGCAAAACGCGATCACCATGGTGAAAGGCGCGGAAAGAATTGTGAGGATACAGCCGCCGAAGCGTAAATGATGATTGGCGCGACAATATTAATCGCGTTGGGATATCTCTTTCATTAAAAGGGGCTATTTGACTTTTTGGCGAAGCACAGCGCCAACCGGCGCTTCATTTTCCAGAGGCAGATAAATCTGATTATCATTATTTGCTTCGCTGAGCATTTTTCCGTTTACATCAATAAATGTGCTCGTATCGATGGAGATTGTTTTATCAGGCAGCAGCAATTCTATTTCATTACCCGCGACCAGATGATTCCGGACGCCGATCAGCATTCTCTTTCTGCTGGGATCATATTTCAGGACTATTCCCGCCGGTTCATGAGTCTGAACATATTTGATGTCCGGATTCGTTTCGTTTATTTTCTCTTCGGCAAAAGCAAAGCCGGTGGTATAACCGCGGTTGGAAACGGTTTCCAGTTCATCAATCCATTCCCGGCGGCACTGATCATTTTCTTTCTCCCGCATCAGGGCGTTAAGCGCCTGACGATAGGTTCGTGTGACCACCGCGACATAATACGCCGATTTCATTCGGCCTTCGATTTTCAGACTGGCGACGCCGGAGGCCAGAACCTCGGGCAGATATTCTATAATGCATAAATCTTTAGAGCTGAGCAGGTAACTGTAGTGGTCATCTTCCTGCAGAATCAGAGGATCATCCGGCCTGGTTGATTCGTAAAGCTTGTACTCCCAGCGGCAGGGCTGGGAGCAATCGCCTTCGTTGGCGCTGCGGCGGTTACGAAAAGCTGAAAGATAGCAGCGGCCGGAGTAGGCCATGCACATTGCGCCGTGGATGAAAATTTCCAGCTCCATTTCCGGAACAGCCGAGGCGATTTCACCAACTTCTTTTAAATTGAGTTCGCGTGCCAGGACAATGCGCCGGACGCCCTGTTCCTTCCAGAAATGTACCGCTTCGATGTTCGTGGTATTGGCCTGCGTGCTCAAGTGAATCGGCAGTTGCGGCGCCAGATTTCGGGCAAGTTTCAGCATTCCCGGTTCGCTGACAATCAGAGCATCGACGCCGACTTGGGCCACTTCGGGAATGATTTTCTTTGCTCTTTGCAAGTCGGTATTGCGGGCAAAAGTATTAGCGGCAGCATAAACTTTGGCTCCTTTGGCGTGCGCTTCCCAGACGCCCGCGGCTAAATCGGTCATGGACATTTCCGATGAACTGGCCCTTAAACTCAACCCTTCCACGCCGACATAAACGGCATCCGCTCCATAGAGCAGGGCCGTGCGCAGTTTTTCCAGGTTTCCGGCGGGGATCAGCAATTCCGGACGATGCATATCAATTTTCCTTATGCGCAGTATTTGCGCACCTGTTCCATGACTTTCAGCGATTTGACTTCCCGTCCCAGGACGTGAGTAATGAAGCTGGTGAGAATGCAGCGCGACTCGATGGCCAGAGACTGCGTCAGAGCGACAAGCTTGATTTTATCAATATCCATTTTTTTCCCCAGGAGCAAGGTGCGAACGGTGCCCGCCGAGATGGGCTGTTCGTATCGCGGAACTTTGGCGCAGGCGCCGCATTTGATGCCGCCCTCCTGGGCATGAAAATAATAGGCGTTCCCGTTGGTCACCGGCGTTTTACAGACGATGCAGTGCTCCAGAACCGGGTCAAATCCCGCCAGCTTTAATAGGCGCATTTCAAAAAAGCGCACAAGGGTGTCCGATGCTTTTTCCTTTCCCAGCAGGAGAAGAAAGTCCCGCAGAAGTTCGAAGATTTTTTCATTCTTTTTCCCTTCCGGGCTGAAGTGATCCGTGAGGTCAATAAAATAGGAAGCGATTAAAGTCTTTTCCATATCCTGACGGATGGCGGGAAAGTGGTCGATGATATCGCAGGATTCAATGAAGGCCAGCATATCACGGCTTTTACGGGTAAAGATGATATTCGTCAGGGAAAAAGGCTCAAAGACATTGGCAAACCTTTTCTTGCTTCTTTTGGCGCCTTTGGCGATACCCTTGAGTTTGCCGAAGTCGTGGCTGTAGAAGGTGACGATTAAATCCGATTCGCTGTAATTCAGAGTGCGCAGGACGAATCCGGTTGTTTTTGACTGTTCCCTAACGGCCATCGTACTTTATTTCACCGCCGACAATGGTCAGAATAACTTTGCCCTGCATCTGGCGTCCATTGAAAGGAGAATTCTTTCCGCGGGAGCGGAATGTCTGCACATCAACCGTCCATGGACGCAGAGGATCAATCACCGTAATGTCGGCGTCCGCGCCCGTCACCAGCGTTCCTTTGGGCAGATTTAAAATGCGCGCGGGATTCAAACTCATTCTGGCGATGAGCTCCGGCCAGGTGAGAATTTTACTGTGGATGAGATTCAGACTGAGCCCCAGTGATGTTTCCAGGCCGCTGATGCCGTTGGCGGCGTATTCAAATTCGACTTCTTTATCCGTGCGTCCGTGAGGGGCATGGTCGCAGGCAATGGCGTCAATTGTGCCGTCAGCCAGTCCTTCTTTAATGGCATGGACATCCCGTTCAGTCCGCAGGGGAGGATTGACTTTGAAATTTGTGTCGTAGCTTTGCAGCGATTCATCTTTCAGGGTGAAGTAGTGCGGCGCTGTTTCCGCCGTCACTTTCAGCCCTCTGGCTTTGGCGTCGCGAATCAGGCGAACAGAACCGGCCGTGCTGACATGGGCGATATGTACAGCCGTCTTCGTGAATTCGGCGATTAAAATATCGCGGGCAATCATGGCTTCTTCGGCGATCGCAGGGATTCCATTCAGCCCCAGGATGGTGGAATAATACCCTTCGTTCATGACGCCATTTGCGGAAAGATGAATGTCTTCGCAGTGCGAAATGATCGGCAGTTGCAGGGAATGGGCATACTCCATGGCCCGGCGCATCAAGCCGGCGTTCATCACCGGTTTGCCATCATCGGAAAGCGCGACAATGCCCGCTTCCTTGAGATCCCAGAATTCAGTCAATTGCGAACCTTCTGAGTTTCTGCTGATCGCGCCGACCGGATAAACGTTGGCCAGCGCTACTTCAGCGGCTTTCCTTCTGATAAACTCTGTAGTCGCGCGGTTATCATTAATCGGATTGGTGTTGGGCATGCACGCAATTGACGTGAAACCGCCGGTGACCGCGGCGGTGACTCCGGTCGCAATGGTTTCTTTGTATTCATAGCCCGGCTCGCGCAGATGCGTATGCATATCAATCAGGCCGGGGACCAGAATCATCCCTTCCAGGTCAATCAATTCGGTTATTTTCTCCGTATCTTTAGATCTGGTTGACCTGGCGAGATTGTTGCCCGTTTTTATGATCCTGCCGTTTTCCAGAAGGACGTCAAGACGGGAATCTATTTTCTGTGCGGGATCAATGATGCGGGCGCCGGTTAACAAAAGTTTCATTCGCTACCTCCGGTGAGCAGATACAGCAGAGCCATTCGCACCGCCACGCCTTTGTTCACCTGATCGAGAATGACCGAACAGGAAGGATCGTCGGCAATGTCCGGTGATATTTCCACGCCGCGGTTGATCGGTCCCGGATGCATAACAATGACATCTTTTTTCGCCAGTTTGACGTTATGGCGGTTCAGGCAGAAATGCTGGGCGTATTCCCGCAGCGACGGAAAAATGTTCTGCTTTTGTCGCTCCAGTTGAATGCGCAGCATCATGATCACGTCGGCGCCGGCGATGGCGTCTTCCAGTCGGGAATGAACCTGGACGCCCATTTTTTCAATATCACGCGGCAGCATGGTGGCGGGTCCGGCCACGACCACACTCGCGCCCATTTTGGTCAGACCGTAAATATTGGAGCGGGCAACACGGCTGTGCTCGATGTCGCCGATGATCGCCACTTTTAATCCATCGATGCTTCCCTTGCGTTCCTTGATGGTCATCATATCCAGAAGCGCCTGCGTCGGGTGCTCGTGCGCGCCGTCGCCGGCATTGATGATAGATTGTTTGACCAGACTGGCCAGCAGATGCGGCGCTCCGGCGGCACTGTGGCGGATGACAATGACATCGGGGTTCATAGCTTCCAGGTTGCGGGCGGTGTCGATGAGCGTTTCCCCCTTGACGACGGAGCTGGTGGAGGACGAAATGTTGATGGTGTCGGCGCTCAAGCGTTTGCCGGCTATTTCAAAGGATGTTCGGGTGCGGGTGCTGGCTTCATAAAAAAGATTAATGACGGTTTTGCCGCGCAAGGTGGGCACTTTCTTGATCGTGCGGGTGGAAATCTCAAGAAAGGACTCGGCTGTTTCCAGGATGAAATTGATTTCATCGACGGATAAGTCTTTGATTCCCAGAATGTCTTTTCGTTCAAATTTCATTACAAGCCTTGAACAATATTTATGGTCCCTCTTCGATCACGACTTCATCCACCCCGCTTTTTTCCACCAGATCCACGCGCACCGCTTCCCAGAGCGAGGAAGGCAGATTCTTGCCTACAAAATCGGCCCGGATGGGCAGTTCGCGGTGGCCGCGGTCAATTAAAACGGCGAGCTGAATCATTTTGGGACGGCCGAAATCAATTAAGGCGTCCATGGCCGCCCGGATGGTCCGGCCGGTAAAAAGCACGTCGTCAACGAGGATGACAATTTTACCGTCCAGAGAAAAATTAATTTTCGTCTCCCCGAGACATGGCTTCTTTTTCGATGCCGTGATATCGTCTCGGTAAAGCGTTACATCCAGTATGCCCAGCGGAATCTTCCCCTGTTCGATATCGGACATTTTCTTCTGCAGTCTCTGGGCCAGAAAAACGCCGCCGGTCCGGATGCCCACCAGCACCAGATTTTCCATGCCTTTGTTTTTTTCGAGAATTTCGTAGGCGATCCTGGTCAGACATCGCTCGATTCCCTCTTTGTCCATGACGGTCTTTTTATTTTTTTGATCAGACATAAGCGCCGACTCCGGGCATGGTTATAAAAAAAGCCTTTCCCTGCTCAGGAAAAGGCTTGATAATATTTTAATGTTTTTCTTCATCGCAGTTACCTTTTTCAATCTCGCAGGATTAAATTAAAAGGGTTCAATTTTAATTGTCTATATTACTTGGGCGTTAAAGTGTCAAGATTAAAATTGAAGTGAGAGATTCACGCCCCGATTATTTGGATAAAATGCTGTTTTTATAAGGAAACGGGACGTTTTCTTAATGCAAAAGATGTCCCAGGCGCTTCCAGCGCAAGTTGCTTTCCTCGCGGTTCCATGACCAGTAAATGATGAACGCTTTTCCCTCTACGTCCTTCAGAGGCACAAATCCCCAGAACCGGCTGTCCAGACTTTCGTCGCGGTTATCGCCCATGACGAAGATAGATTTTTCCGGAACCACCACAGGGCCGAAATTATCGCGGGGCTGCAGAGATTTGGGTAAAATCAGGCTGTCGCTGAAAATTCCGTAGGGATCCTTAAATTCCTGATCATTGATGAATATCTTTTTATTTTTGACTTCGATTTTATCGCCCGCGACACCGATCACTCTTTTAATAAAATCCTTCGAGCGGTCATTGGGATAAATGAAAACGACGATTTCTCCTCTTTTCGGTTCACTGACGGGAATGATGGTTCTTCTCAAGAGAGGAATCTTGACTCCGTAAAGGAACTTGCTGACGAGGATGTGATCGCCCACGAGCAGCGTGGGCACCATGGAACGGGACGGTATTTTATAGGCGCAGACGATGAACGTGCGGATAAACAGAGCGATGAGGATCGCGATAATGATGGATTCAACATATTCTTTGACTTTTGATTTCGTTTTTTCTTCGTTAGCCATGGGCTACATGTCTCCTAAGAATAAATATTAGACAGAGAAAAGGCAATCATACAAAGGGAAATGAAGCCTTTCACGATATTTTTTCCGACCATATTTAAAATCACGCTGCTGAGTGTCCGGTCGGGAGCCTTCAGTTGATACTGCCGGATAATTTCTACAATGAGAATGCCGGCCAGGCCGCCCGCAAAAAATCCTATCCACATACCCGGTCCCCAGAAAAGTGGCGTCAGCAAAAAAGCCCCGACAATCGCTCCCAAAGCCGCTGCTTTCAAAGATTTTCGGGGACGGGCGGTTTGCTGCTGCTGCGGCGTTTCGCTGACAATCCAGAAGAATTCAATGGCTTCAGCAATGGCCGCCGAAAAGAAGAGAAATAAAATAATCTTGATGCCGATGCTTTCAAAGCCGGTCAAAAGCGCGTAAAGCAATACGTCAAAAAAGATGACAACCGTGCCGGGTAATCCAAACAAGTTTAAGAATATTCCTGCAAACAGGATCAGAATAAAAACGGTTAATCCCGCGGCAGCGAAAAAAGACAAATTATTTATTCCTCTTCATTTTAGCAAGTTGCAGATTTTCAAAAAACAGAACGCTAGTGCAAGCAATATAAATGGTGGAGTAGGTGCCAACGACGGTGCCGATCAACATTGCAAAAGCAAAATCACGGATGACCGCACCACCGAAAATATACAGGGCTAAAACCGTGAAGAAAACAGTTAGAGACGTTAAAATCGTTCTGCTGAGAGTTTCATTGATGGCCAAATTGATAATATCGCCCAGTTTCTGATTGGTATTCCGTTTGACGATTTCACGGATTCTATCCAGCGTAACAATAGTATCATTAATGGAAAAACCGATAACGAAGACGAGCACCGCGAGGATGTTGATCGTGAATTCCATATTCATAAAAGCCACAGCCCCGATTACAATCAACGTATCGTGAACCAGAGCCAAAATGCCTCCGGCTGCGTAACGGAATTCGAAGCGCCAGGTCACATAAACCAATATCGCCAACCAGGAGAAAATAACAGCAATGATTGCTTTTCTTGAGAAATCAGAACTGACTTTGGAGCCGACGACTTCCACACGACGTATTTCAAAATCCTGGCTGAACATAGCGCTGAGCGGTTGTTTAACGTTGACGTCCAGCATTTTTTGATCGGAAAATGATTCATGGGTGCGAATGAGAAATTCATTGACGCCGAATTGTTGAATCGTGCTGTTTTCAAGTTTTGTTGACTTTAATGCCGATCGGATATGATCCGCGGAGACATTTTTTGAAAACTTAACCTGAATGATTGATCCGCCGGCGAAGTCGATCCCGAGATTAAGGCCGCCATGATAGACAATCGCCCCGATCCCGATAATGATCAGCAAGGCGGACAGCATCATCGCGTATTTCATTTTACCGACAAAATCTATGTTAACTCCTGGTTTGATCAACTCCATGCTCATTTTATATCTCCTGCTTGCGCTTGAATTTTAAATGCTCAATTTTTTAATGTTATAATTCCACATAAAGTAATCAAAGATTACCCGTGTGATAAAGATGGCGGTGAAAAGACTGGCGAGAAGACCAATAATGGTCGTTACCGCAAAGCCCTTAATCGGACCTGTCCCAAAAAAGATCAGAACGATGGCAGCGACAATCCCCGTAATATGGGTGTCAATGATTGTGATAAATGCCCGGTCGTAACCTGTATCCAGAGCCAGACGCGCGGTTTTTCCCGTCCGCAACTCTTCACGAATTCTTTCAAAGATCAGAATGTTCGCGTCCACAGCGACGCCGACGGTGAGGAGCATGCCGGCAATGCCCGGCAGTGTGAGCGTTGCCTTGAAAGCCGCCAGAACGGCCAGGATCAAAACGATGTTGATAACAAGCGCGATATCGGCAACTGCGCCTGATAGGCGATAGTAAACAATCATGAATAAAATAACCAAAAGGGAACCGATGATCGTTGCCAGAACGCCTTGCTGAATGGAATCACTTCCCAGTGACGGACCGACGGTTCTTTCTTCCAGGATGGTGACCGGAGCGGGAAGAGCGCCGGCGCGCAGAACAATGGCCAGATCACGCGCCTCTTCCATTGTGAAATTACCGGTAATCTGCGCCTGGCCGCCCGCGATTCTTTCCTGAATGACGGGAGCGGAATGGACGACACCGTCCAGGACAATCGCCAATCGCTTGCGGACATTTTCCCCGGTGATTCTTTCAAAATCAACCGCTCCCTGAGAGTTGAATTTCAGGCCGACAGTGACGTCGCCAAAGCGATCTGCGATCTGGACTTTGGCTGTTTCCAGAGAAGCGCCGGTGATCAGCGCCTTGTCCTTCAACAAATAGGGGGAAGAGCCTCGCTCGCCCGTGGATTTATCAGAACGCAATCCATACGCAACGACATCGCCTTCCGGGACATTGCCGCGGAGCGCTTCCTCCAGAGAATTTTCATCGTCAACAATTTTGAATTCCAGAAGCGCTGTTTTGCCGATCAGGTTCTTGGCCCTTTCCGGATCTTTAATGCCGGGGAGCTGAATAATAATGCGGTTTTCTCCTTCGGGAATAATTTCCGGTTCAGCGATGCCGAACTGGTCAACCCTGTTGCGTATTGTTTCCAGCGAGTGTTCAATGGTCAGCTTTTTGAGTTCAACTGCCCGTTTAGCATTGATCTTTAATGTGACGAGTTGAGCGGTTTCTTTTGCACTCGTGGAGTCTATTTCCAGTTCAGGAAATTTGTCCCGCAGGACATTGTCCAGAGCCTTTTTTCCGTCCGCATCGGTCAATTCCATGGAAATGGTGGCACCTTTTGCTTTTTCCAGATTGCGGAAACGGACCTTACTGTCCATTAATGATTCTTTCAGATCACTGGCTGTTCTTTCCAGCATGGTTTCCAGCGCTTTGTCGGTATCAATTTCCAAAACCAGATGCGTGCCGCCCTGCAAATCCAGACCCAGATGAATCTTGTCCTTAAACATATACTGATTCCAGGATGAGGGAATATTCGGGAAAAATGTCGGAATCAGGAAGTATACAGCACCGAGACAAACAATTAATGTGATGGCTCCTCTGAGCTTTAAAGATTTGAACATGAAATACCCCTTTCTTTTATATTATGACTTTGTCGGCGCTGCAGGAGCGGCTGATCCGGATTTCTGAATAACGGCTCCAATGGCGCTCCTGGCCACTTTTATTCTCACCTTGTCGGCAATTTCCAGCGTGATGACGGCATCCGCCAGACCGGTAACCTTGCCGTGGATGCCTCCGGTGGTCATCACCATGTCACCGTAGGCCAGATTATTCAGCATCGCCTGAAGTTCTTTCTGTTTTTTTTGCTGAGGACGAATCATCAGAAAATAGAAAATACCGAAAATCATCACCATCATGATGATAAAGCCCCAGTCTCCACCGCCTCCGGCCGCCTTACCGGCCGGTGCCTGTCCCATAGCGTATGCCAGTGTTAACAATGTAAGTTCCTCCTTAAAAAAACGCTCTTTATCAGATTTTTCTATAAAGTCATCTTTTTATTTAAAAAATCTTCTTTAAATTTTGTAAAACCATTATCGCTGATGGCCTGCCGGATATCCCTCATCAACCGCATATAATAATGAATATTGTGAATGGTATTCAACACCATAGCCAATATTTCACCGGCAACATAAAGGTGTCTTAAATATGCCCGGGAATAATTTTTACAGGTATAACAATCACAATTTTCATCAATGGGATTATTATCTTCCCGCCAGCGGGCGTTTTTTATAACAACATTTTCTGAATTTGTAAACAATAATCCGTGGCGGGCGCATCGGGTGGGAATCACGCAGTCAAACATATCGATTCCGCAGGATACGCCGAAAACGATATCTTCGGGTGTACCGACGCCCATCAGGTAACGCGGCTTATCCGCGGGAAGCAAGGGGGCAATGGCGTCGGTGATTTTATACATAATTTCCTTGGGTTCGCCGACGCTGACGCCTCCCAGGGCATAACCATCGAAGTCCAGAGGAACAGTTTTTTCCAGCGATTGCCTGCGCAAATCCAGATAGGAGCCGCCCTGAATTATGCCGAATAGAGCCTGTTCGCTTTTTTTCTTCGAGTTTTTACATAATTGCGCCCACGCGGCCGTCAGATTTAACGATTTTTCAGTTTCAGCGATTGTCGCGGGATAGGGTGTGCATTCATCAAGGCACATCATTATATCAGAGCCGAGCGCTTCCTGAATTTCAATGGCTTTTTGCGGAGTCAAAAAGTGTCTGGAACCGTCAATGTGGGAACGAAACATTACGCCATCCGGCGTAATCTTGCGCAGAGCTCCCAGACTGAAAACCTGAAAACCGCCACTGTCGGTCAGAATGGGCCCCGGCCAATTCATGAATGTATGCAGGCCGCCCAGATTTTGAATGGTTTCATGGCCGGGACGCAGATAAAGATGATAGGTGTTGCTGAGGATAATTTCCGCCCCGCAATTCCTGATTTCTTCCGGCAACATGGACTTGACGGTTCCCTGCGTTCCCACCGGCATGAACGCCGGTGTCTGTACAGCGCCATGGGCGGTGGTCATACTGCCCAGACGGGCGGAAGTCGCGGTATCTTTTTTTATTAAATCAAATTGAAAGGGCATTTTGTTTTAGTCCTGGAGAATCAGCATGCAATCGCCGTAACTGTAAAAATGATAACGGTTTTCAACGGCGTGCCGATAGGCTTTTTGAATGAAGTCCGTGCCGGCGAAAGCGCAGACCAGCAAAAATAATGACGATTGCGGCAAATGGAAATTGGTTAACAGCCCGTTCACTCTTTTGAAGCGATAGCCGGGATAAATAAAAAGGTTGGTCCAGCCGGATTGGGCCCGCACACAGCCGCTTTGGTCGGCCGCGCTTTCAATCGTTCTGGTCGATGTCGTTCCCACGGCGATCAGGCGCCTGGCGCCGTTGATCATCTCCGCGCTTTCCCTGCTGATTTCATAATACTCGGATTCCATCACATGCTTTTCGACGTCATGGACTTCTATCGGCACAAATGTCCCGTAGCCGACGTGCAGGGTCACATGGGCAATCCGAATCCCTCTGGCTCGCAGTTTTTCCATGACTGCCTCTGAAAAATGCAGGCCGGCGGTGGGAGCCGCAATGGAGCCGGGATTTTGCGCGTAAATCGTCTGGTAGCGCTCCAGGTCCGTTATATCAGGAGAATTATTTTTCTTGCGTTTGATATAAGGGGGCAGAGGTGCTCTGCCGAATTTTTCCAGATAGCTGTCAAAACCGTCTGGCGCAAAAAATTCCAGCAGCCATTTTTTTTCGGACAGGCGGACCAGAACCTTTGCTTCAGCGTTCCGGCCAAGATGGATCACGTCGTTTTCGCGCAGTCTTTTAGCGGGCCTTATCAATGCTTCCCATATTTGGGAGGATTCAGATGATTGCTTTTGGGTCAGCAACAGGATTTCCATCAAGGCTCCTGTCGGCTTCCTGCCGAAAAGTCTGGCGGGGATGACCTTGGAATCATTCACCACCAGAACATCGTCGTTCCGCAATAAATCGGGGAGATGGAAAAAAAATAAATCCGTCCATGCCTCTTTGTTTTTGTCCAGCAAAAGCAGTCGGGACTGGTCGCGCCTGGCGCAGGGATGCTGAGCGATCAGTTCGTCCGGCAGGTCATATGAAAAATCTTTTAATTCCATAGGGCTATTCAATAAATGAGGAAATGATGGCAAATAAGCAGATTATGATAGGGGTGTCAACGCTATTGTTTTATGTTTTTCCAATGTAAAGGATAATCAGTCCGACAATCATTGCGGTGATGCCGGCAAATCTTAAAGTGGAATCCGGCAGAATGATAACTTTGGCCAGATAAAGCTTTATTTTTTCAGGAAAAACGAAGTAGGGCAGCCCTTCAATAATAAAAATCAGGCCTAACACGCAAAGCAAGTCTTTCATTTTAAATCCTTTGTCTTTGATTCATCCCAGAAGGCATCCATCTGGGCTAAAGTCGCCTCCGCGGGAGTGAGGCCCATGGAGGCAAGTCTCTCTGTGACGTAGGAAAAACGCCGCAGAAACTTTCCGGTTGTTTCTGATAAAGCGGTTTCCGCGTCCATGTCGAAAAAACGGCTTAGATTGACGAGGGTGAACAGCATATCGCCCAGCTCCTCCTCTATTTTATTTTTGTCTCCTGTTTTAACGGCGCCGTCAAATTCTTGGAACTCTTCTTTGAGTTTTTCCATAACGCCCTGCATGTTGTCCCAGTCGAAACCGTGAGCGGCGGCAATGGCTGTAATTTTCTGAGCCCGTTTCAAAGCCGGCATGGAACGGGGAATGCCGGCAAAAATATCTTTATTATTTTTTTTGCCGCGGCGTTCTTCATTCTTGATGAGCTGCCAGTTGCTTTTTACTTCCTGAACGGAATTGACCTGAACGTCGCCGAAAACATGCGGATGCCGCCGGATCATTTTTTCGTTGACACCGTCTACGGCATCTCCCAGTGAAAACAAACCTGATTCCGCGCATATTTCCGACAGAAACAAGATCTGAAAAAGCAAATCCCCCAGCTCTTCCTTTAAGTCCTGCGGATTTTCGTCATCCAGCGTATCCACAACTTCATAGGCCTCATCCAGAATATATTTGCCGAAGTCTTCTTTTTTTTGCTGCCGGTCCCAAGGACAGCCGTCGGGCGCCCTCAGTTTCCTGATGATTTGTATCGCGTCCTTAATTTTTTCTGCATCTTTATTATCTGTTTTCATTTGCAAACCATTCCAGCGTTTCGTCTGGAATGGTTTCGTAGCACATAAAGATTTTGCTGACAATATGAACAAAATTTCAGCATTGCTGAGAATGGGGTAAAATTTTTGACATAAAAAATTTTTATTCTTGACAACCTCTGAAAAAAGCGTATTCTTGCCGGCCAATGTCAAGGCTTGGCTGATGAAAGTCAAGCCATGGAAAATCTTTGAAAGGAGGTTAGCCGTTCATGAAAAAAATATTTGCCATTCTTGTCGCGATGGTTCTTGTTGCTTCTTTATCTTTTGCAGTCGTCGGCTGCAAGAAAGCTGAAGAACCTGCACCCGCAGAGGCTCCTAAAGTTGAAGCGCCTGTAACTCCGGCCCCTGAAGCAGCTCCTGCTCCCGTTGCTCCGGCTCCTGATGCAGCACCCGCTCCCGCGCCCGAAGCAGCACCTGCACCCGCACCTGCAAAATAATTGATTCCAATGAATCAGCAGGATACATTGATCGGACATTCTTTAGTGGAATGTCCGATTTTTTATTCTTGAAGAGTAAAAATTATAAAAATATGGTATATTATAAAAAAGTTTGAATGACTTGTAAACGAAGGGTTGCGTTTTATTCCATAATCAATCAAATACGCATATTCTAAAATTATCAGGAGGTGTTTTATGGCAGAGAATAATAATGATTTATTAAAAGGTTTGTTTATTGGCGGACTCATCGGCATCGCCCTGGGGGTTTTATTTGCACCCAAGAGCGGAAAGGAAACGCGTGAAGATATTGCCCGCAAAACAAGTGATGTTCTGGACAAAGCCAAAGAGGAATATGAAAAGGCGGCAGAAAAAGCCAAATTAATTTATGAAGCGTCATTAAATGATTTGAAGGAGTTCAATGCAAGGACAAAAGAAAAAGCCGGCGAGTTAGGGAACAAGGTGAGTGAGCTGACCCAGCATGGCGTTGAAACGATTCAGAGCAATAAAAACAGGCTCCAGAAAGCGATCGACGCGGGGATGGATGCTTACAAAGAAGAAACCGGTAAGGAAAAAGTTTGATTTCACACCGGGTGGATGGCTTCAATCACAGCCAGAGATTCCCTTGATAGGAGATGAATTATGTATCTTGATATTGCCCTGTTGATTTTAGTCGTTATCCTTATTGCAATAGTGATTTGTTGTATTCCGCTTCTGCTGCAAATATGGCGTGTATCAAAAGATCTTTCACAAACCGTGCAGACTCTTAATCAGAGCCTTCCCCTGATATTAAAGAATCTGGAGGAAATCACGACCAATGTCAACAGCTCTTCGGTTGTGGTCAATAAAAGACTCCAAACCTTTGCCGGTGCATCCGGCAGCTCCGGTTTATTGTTGAATGAGCTCATCAACAACCTGCAGTATATTGCTCCGCTGGCGTTGAAATTGCCGCTTTTTCGAATCGTCCGAAACGTAATGGCGGTCGCAAAAGGATTGAGTGTTTTTGTTGGAGTGTTGCTCAACAAGACAAAAGAAGAGAAAATGGAGTAATGGTTGTGGCTAAAGTAACGTTTTCCAGTAAATGGGGCAGTGTAAAGGTTCAGAAGAAATCGGCGGCGTCCGCTGCCGACGCGGAAAAATCGGCGGCGGATGTTGTCCGAGAAATCAAAATGGCGCAGAAATCATCCGCAAATGAAGATTACAGAGAAAAATCACTGGCTATCAATGGCTTGATCTGCGCGCGCTGCGGGCGGGAATTTGCCGAATCTCAGCGAAAATTATTAACGGTCCACCACAAAGACGGCAATCATTTTAATAATCCCGCCGACGGGAGCAACTGGGAAAATCTTTGCGTTTACTGTCATGAGGATGTCCACAGCCGGGAGGTTCTGGCTGAGTATCTCGGTGGTGACGCACGCGGGAAAGAAGTCGGCCTGGTCTATAATGATTCTCAGGGAACGGTCGGATCGGGCTTGCTGGCCGAAAAATTAAAAAAAGCCCTGCAAAAGAACGAATAGGGGCAATAAGTTCAGCGGATGATCAGTTTGGAGTTTTTTCTTTCTTTAACCAGCTTGTCGCCGATTGAGGTTCCGCAGTAAACACACGTATAATCGTATTTTTCACCTTCCTGAAGAATCAGCAACAGTCTTTTTCTCACGGCCACCGCCTTTTTGCATTGGGGACAAAACAACTCCGTGGCATCGAAGTCTTTATAGGTCTCTCTCATTTTTTATCTTCTTTTTCCGGAATGTTTTTCCAGTTTTCCAGCCAGATGACGGCTTCACTGTCGCTCGGCGCCCGATAATCGCCACGCGGAGAAAGCGATCCGCCGGAACCTACTTTGGGACTGTTGGGCACGCAGGATCGTTTGTACTGTGACGTCTTAAAAAATCGATATAAATAAACATGAAGCCATTTTTTTATTTCTTTTAACGTGTAATCGTTTCTTTTGTCTTCGGCAATATCCGGCCAGAGGCCTTTTTTCCTGTCCGTCCACGCGTGATAAGCTAAAAAAGCGACTTTGGTTGGCAGGTACCCGAAACGGGTGATATAAAAATTGTTGAAATCCTGCAGTTCATAGGGACCGATGGTCTCTTCTGTTTTCTGAACGTTCTGGCCTTTCTTTTTGCCCGGAATCAGCTCCGGAGAAATTTCCGTTTCCAGGACGTCGATGAGAATTTCGGAAACCTCTCTTGAAAACTGATGGGTTTGCGCGACCCAGCGGATTAAATGCTGGATAAGGGTTTTGGGAACACTGGCGTTGACATTATAATGCGACATATGATCGCCGATGCCGTAAGTGCTCCAGCCCAGCGCCAGTTCACTCAAATCGCCGGTTCCGACGACGAGAGCGTGGCGCATATTGGCCAGCCGGAAAAGATGCGCCGATCGCTGTCCGGCCTGGACGTTTTCAAATGTGATGTCGAAAGTTTTCCTGCCTTTTGCATAAGGATGCTTGATGTCTTTAAGCATTTGCAGACAGGCCGGCCTGATGTCTATTTCGTTTGCTTCGACACCCAGTGCCTGCATGAGCTTCAGCGCATTGTCATAAGTCTTCTTGGATGTGGCAAAACCTGGCATGGTGTAGGCCTTAACGTTTGTGCGGGGCAATCCCAGCGTGTCCATGGTTCTGGTGGCGACAATTAAAGCGTGGGTTGAATCCAGTCCTCCGGAAACACCAATGACCAGATTGGGAATGCCGGAGGATTTCAGACGTTTGGCCAGTCCCTGTACCTGTATATTGTATGCCTCATAGCATCGCTGATCGCGTTTGGAAAGATCGGCGGGGATGTATGGAAAACGCTGAATCTCCCGCTGGAGCAGAATGGGACCGGCTGGGATATGAACATCAAATTCAACCCTGCGGAAGGACAAGATTCTGTCTTTGTGATCGGCGGCGTTCTTGCTGAAAGAGGTTAAACGCATTCTGTCCTGGGTCAGACGGTCAAGGTCAATGTCGCTGTAGATGATCTGAGCTTGTTGTGAAAAACGGGGTGATTCGGCAAGCAGATTGCCGTTTTCATAAATCATGGCGTGGCCATCCCAGGCGAGGTCGGTTGTGGATTCGCCGACACCGGCGGCGGCATAAAGATAAGCAGCTACGCATCGTGCCGATTGATTGGAGGCCAGTTGATGGCGGTATTCCGATTTGCCGATCGTAATGTTCGAAGCGGAGAGATTGCCAATGATACTGGCGCCCGCCATCGAAGCGAAGCTGGATGGCGGCACGGGAACCCAGAGGTCTTCGCAGATTTCCAGGAAGAAATTGAAATTCCTGACATTGGCAATTTTGAAAATGATATCCGCACCGAAAGGGATGTTTTTCTGCCCGGCTAATTCGATCTCGGAATCAAAAGCGACTGAAGCAGGGGTAAATTGCCGCGCTTCATAAAATTCGCGATAATTGGGCAAGTATGATTTGACCGCCACACCGAGAATTTTACCCCGATAAAAGACAACCGCGCAGTTGAAAAGTCGGCCGCCAACCTGCAGGGGAGCGCCGGCAACGAGTATCAGATTCATCTTTACAGAGGCTTTTTTGATTTCAGCAATGGCTTGCCGGACGCTTTGCAAAAGCGTATCCTGATGAAAAAGATCATCATTGGAGTATGCGGACAATCCCAACTCCGGGAAAATAGCGATGATGGCTTTATTGGTAGAGGCTTTCCGGGCCAGTTCAATCGTCTTTTGCGTGTTGAAGGGAATATCGGCCACCTTAACTTCAGGGATGCAGACAGCGGCGCGGATAAAACCCTGATGATAAAGATTGAAGAAATGCTCGTTTTTTCTCGAAGGCATAGAATTATCCTTTCTCTACCAGGGCGTATGCGCTGTGGTTGTGAATGCTTTCAAAATTTTCCGCTTCCACGCAATACCAGGTGAAATTATCATCTTTGTTCAATTCCACGGCTATGCTGCGCACGACATCTTCCACGAATTTTGGGTTTTCGTAGGCTTTTTCCGTGACATATTTTTCATCCACCCGTTTCAGGAGAGAATATACCTCGCCGCTGGCGGAATCTTCCACAATTTTTATCAAATCTTCAAGCCAGAAAAATTTCTTATAACGAACTTTTGCCGTGACGATACTGCGCTGATTGTGTGCTCCGTATTGGCTGATTTCCCGGGAGCAGGGGCAGACGGTGGTCACCGGAACCGTAACGCCTACCAGAAAATCAGACTTCTCCTCGCTGCTTTCTCCGATTAATATACAGCCATACTCCATGAGACTTTTTGCTTTGGAAACCGGGGCGGTTTTCTCGAGAAAATAGGCGAAGTTGATTTCCATGTGAGCGGACTGGGCATGCAATTTCTGCCGGGTTTTCTCTAAAATGGATTGGAAAGTCTTGATGCTGATTTGTCCTTTAAATTCATGGAGCGTCTCCACAAATCGGCTCATATGCGTGCCCTTGAAATGATGCGGGAGGTTGACGTACATGTTGATCGTTGCGTTGACCAGTTGAGTTCCCCGGGCCCGGTCCAGAACGATAATAGGATATTTGATGTTTTTTACGCCGACTTTTTTGATGTCAATGTTGCGAAAATCTTTTTGGCTTTGAATGTCAATCATAATGAAAAAAATCTCTTAAATTGTTCATAACGATTCGGGAATATACGTGACCGCCGCGTTTTCCGATTCCCAGATTTTTACACGCACCATTCGCACACCGGCCATTTTGACTTTAGCGGCCATTTCTTCACAGATATGCCTGGCAATGTTTTCCGCGGAAGGATTGATGCCGGCAAATGAACTCAGTTTGTTCAGATGCTTGTGATCCATGTCTTCCAGAATTTCATTTAAATGCTTTTTCAGAAAACGAAAATCGATGAGCAGACCGTTAGAGTCCAATTCTCTCGCGGCGACGGTTATTTCCACTTTAAAATTATGACCGTGCAATTCTTCACATTTCCCGCCGATGTCGGCCAGCAGATGCGCCGCGGAAAATGATTTGATGATTGTTACTTCATACATTGACAGATCCTCTATCTTTTTTTGATTAATATCACATTTTCGAGTGATGTTGAATAATGAATTCTTTTTTTAGATTTTGCAATTGACGGAAAATATCTATGAGATCAACGGCAAACCCCCATACTTTTTGCAGATTCCAACGTTTTACAATCTCCCAGTTGACACGCTCTTCTTGCATCATTGCACCCCTGTTCTTTTTTACCCTGTTTTAAATAAGCAACCGCTCTGTTGCTGTATGCATCTATATAATCCGGTTTCAAATGAATGGCCTGGTTGGAATCCTCCATGGCAAGTTTATACTGACCGATCTTAAAGTAGGTAAAAGCCCTGTTGTTGTATGCTTCGGCGTATGTTGGTCTCAAGCCTATGGCCTTGCTGAATTCTTCTATGGCCCGTTGATTCTGGTTGTGTATACCATAAGCAATACCCTTGTTATTGTAAATAATGGCGGAGTCCTCAAAAACCTGCTGTCTCAGTAAACGAACCTTATCCTGGGCAATGGTTCTTGTCACCGCTACCCCCCATACAACTATGCAAATCCATAGCATCAATGGGATTACAGTCAGAGCAGACTTTTTTTTTATTTTCGGAATCTCGCCCCGACCACTTTCACGATATGCCCATAGTGACAAGGAACCAACACATACAATTACTAATATAGCCGACCATGGCCATGAAAGACCGAACAACATTCCTGCATTAACAGAGGTGTAACCGTAACGTATGCAGGGGATAATAAGTTCCACAATCGGGTTATTCATCAAGTTCGGTGTATGTGGAACACCAATGACGGATAAACCAACCTGTGCACAGGAAGGAATGAATAACAACCAGAATACATAGGATCGCCAATTTAAGAAGGCTATCGGAAATGCAAGAAACGGCAACATGGGCACAAGATAACGCGGGCCAAATGTCCATCCTCCGTGCCACGCATAGAATCCGGCCACAAAAATAAATGAGGAAATAACGATTAATGATATTAAAATAGCGGCCTGACGATGCTTGGATGTTGATATCATTTCAGATATTCCCCAGAATGAGAGGAGCATAACAGGCATTATGAAGAAAATGCCGCGCGAAGGAGAAATCAAAAGGCCAATCAATGCATTGATAGTGGGCAATCCCAGGCCTAAAAATCCATGAGAAGAACCTTCTCGAAACTTTTCGTAAGCGAGATTCGAGTATGAAAAAGAAAAAGGATGTCCAAAACAGGAAATATTATATGCAGCCAGGATAAGCACGCAAACACATGCGCCCAAGATAAATCCTGTTTTAAAACGCGCGTTAGATTTTGACACGAGAACGTACAACGCCAGAAAGATAGAAATTACAATGGCAGTATAATCAGTGATGACAGCAAATCCGGCCAGCAGGCCGGCGATAAATCCATAGCCGAGGATTTTTATATTGGGTATCCGATCTTTCAAGGGAAAGCGTCCCAGCAAAGCGAATGAAAAAAAGCCGAGGCTCGCAGCAATCTGATGACCGCTGAACAGTGTTGCATGTAAAAGAGCAATGCTGCCGAATCCATAAGCAATGACCATTAAAAAAGCCTGTCTTGGAAAAGCTCCGTAGAATAGGGCAAGACGATACATCACTACTCCAAGCAGAGCAAAAATCAATGTAGTGGTCATAACGCGGACAATGTACATATTCAATTGACTCATTGCCTTATATATTTTGAGGGATGTCAGATTACGTAATGACCAGTATACCGGTATTGCCAGGAAAGATGCACCGGGCGCCTTATTTGAATAATAGTGGCCGTTCCTTTCCGATTTATCGATTGTGTTTTTTTGATTAACGTCGATATTTAACGTTTTATAATCCACAATCGCGCTGAGCAGAAGATATCGACTTGAAGTGTTGTCATATTCGACGGGATGATAAAATGCTGCACCTGCTAAAAACAGTATGGCAAAGATTAGTAATTCGCTTTTTATTTTTTTGAATGACATTAGTGCCAACTTGTAATGAAAATAAGCGACGAAATGTTTTTATAATAGAAATTCATGTTACACAATGATGCATAAATCAACGACAATATCCTTTTGATCTAGCGGCTTCCAGTGTTTTGCAGATTCCCAATTTACAAGCGCTTTTAGCATCGTAACAGCCGGAATCGTTCTTGCCCTGATTAAAGTAGCAAAACGCTCTGTTATTATAAGCATTTGCATGATCATGTTTAAGACTGATGGCCTTATTGAAGTCATTCATGGCCAGATGATATTGACCGAGCTTCACGTAAGTTCCGCCCCTGCTGTTGTAGTAATCAGCATTATTTTGTTCAAGGCCGATGGCCATACTGAAGTCGCCTATGGCCAGATGATATTGACTAAGTTTTGCGTAAGCAGTTCCTCTATTAAAGTAGGGAATGGAATATTTCGGTTTCAACCGGATGGCTTCATTATAATGCTTTATCGACTCATCAATTTTTCCTTGATTAAACAGGGCAAGGCCTAAATTGCTATGGGCCAAAGGATTATCTTTTGATACCCGCAGAGCATGTCTAAAGAGAGTGATGTTATTTTCCCAATGGCTGCATTGCTGCCATGCTAACAATACCATGATGGAAAGGAAACCTAAACTCATGGGAAGTAAAACTTTTTGTTTTGTGCGTTTGTTCTTCATTAGTGCGGGGATTCCCCAGGCCAGCATAACTGCAAGGCCTATGGACGGCAGATAGTGGAAGCGGTCGGCCATCGCAAAATATCCTATCTGAATGATTCCAATAACAGGCATAATAGTTATTGCGTACCATAGCCATCCTACCAAGAGATACGGTGAATTTTTTCGTATTATAATGACGGAAGAGCTGATAATGATAATCAAAAAGAGTGCTCCGGAGACCTGCAGGAATGGGATTTGTTCCGGAAAAGGGTAAAAAACAACCATGTCAGATGGCCAAAACGTTTGTTTCAAATAAATTTTAAAGGAGACAGCAGAATTGGCCAATCTTGATGCCAGGGTAAAACCTTTTTCTGTTGCATTGGGTTGAGAAAGAATGGTTATAATTGAGAAGACAACAGATAAAATAAAAAAAGGTATCTTTTCCTTTAATTGCCATAATAATAAATTGTCTTTATTTACCTTAAATCGAGCCAGTGGCCAGTAATCGAGAAGAATCATGATCAAAGGCAGAGTCACGACCATGGATTTGCTCATGAGCCCGCAAGCAAAGGAAAAAAGAACAAGACAATATCTTCTTATGTTTGGTTTTTCCGTGTAATAGACATACAGGCACAAAGTCAGCATAAAGAAAAACCCGCTCAAGACGTCTTTCCGTTCAGCGATCCAGGCAACGGATTCCACATGCATTGGATGGAGAGCAAAAAATGCGGCGATAAAAGCGCTTTGCCAGAGCGCACGGGTCATACGGTTCCATAGCCAGAAAAGCAATAATATACTAAGGATATGCAGGAGAAGATTGGTCATGTGATAGCCGCCGGCATTCAGACCAAAAAGCTGATAATCAAGCATTAAGGAAAGCCACGTCAGCGGATGCCAGAATTCCGCATAGGTTGTGCTGAAGGCCCAGCGCAAACCATCCAAAGTGATTCCAGAAAGGACATGATTGTTTCCTGTAACATAAGCAACATCATCGAATACAAAACCATATTGATTAACCTGCCGGAAAACGACGAGCGTAATCGCTGCCAGAACAATATAAATAATGAGTTCCCGTTTTTTGGGGTTAACACCTATGCTGTTTAACATGGTCAATTTCCGTATTTTTTGTCATGCCGACAAAGACATCTGCTGAAATTTTTATTGCATCAACGGCAAAGCCCGATAGCTTGAGCAGATTTTAAGGTTGTGCAATTTCCCAACATACATGCCCTTTGAGCATCAAAACACCCCTGTTTTGTGTTGCCAAGTTTTAAATAGGCAATGGCCCTGCTCTGGTACGCTACTGAATATTTTGGATCATAGGTAATTGCATTGTTGTAATGTTTTATGGCTGGTTGATATTGACCAAGAAGAGAGTATACATATCCTAAATTGTGATGGGCCAGAGCATGGTTAGATTTAATTGTAATGGCCTTGTTAAAATCATTGATAGCCTTCTGGTATTGACCCTGTCTGCCATAAATAGTTCCTCTGTTGTTATAGGCATTGGCATAATGGTGGTTTCTCCTGATTGTTTCGTTGTAGTCTTGAATGGCCTGTGGGTATTGTCCCAGTTTGTCATAAAGAATTCCTCTATTATTGTATGCATCAACATAATCCGGTTTTAATCGGATTGCTTCATTATAATCCTCAAGAGCTTTTTGAGTATAACCAAGTGCGCTCATAGCTGTTCCTCTGTTGTTATAATAATCAGCATAATGATTGTTTATGAAAATTGCTTTATTATAATAATACAATGCTTTTTCATAATCTCCCTTATTAAACAGAGCGTTGCCAAAATTATTATTTACTCTTGCCTTGTTTGGAGATTTCTTGAGGCAATCAGCCCACAGCGTATACTCGTCCTGCCAGATTTTGTTCCGCTGGTATGCCAGCGTTGCGTTCAGTGAGGCAATAACCAGAAGAATAAAAACGCCGATTCTCAGATGCTTTTCTTGGAATAGATAAAAGAATCCTCCTGTGAGAGCGATGAAGAATCCAAAACTGGACAGATAGGTTCGATGTTCATAAATGACGTTCTGAGAAATGGGAATAATACTGGATTCTACTAAGAGGGTGAGAATGAACCAGAATATGCCGAAGGCAATGAGCCGGTATTTCTTGAAAAGTAAAAAGCCGGTTAAGGCAATTCCTAGCAAGGCCAGAAAGCTTAAAAAAGTTTTTATGTGAAACAGGGTGGTCGAGACGGGATAATCGTAGTCAAAGTTTTGATGAAACGGCAGAATCAGCAGACGGATATAGGTCAGAATGACCCGGAATTGAGTGAAGAGATATTCCTGCATGGATATTGAATAGGCATAGCCTTGCCCGGGTTCGACGGTATGGAATACATTCACGGAACGAACCCTGAAAATCAAGAGCAGAAAAATTGTCAGCATGATAAAGGAAACCATTAATCCTTTATTCTTTAACTCCAGTTTCCACGGAGATGCTTTCAGGAAAAAGTAGTCGTATAGAAGGATAGCGAAAGGTAAGGTAAAAACAATCTCCTTTGTCAGCATGCCGCAAATGCCGGAGAAAATGGATGCGCTGAAGAAGAGCAGAGATGTATTTCTGTCGCCTTGCCATAACCTTCCTCGAATAAAAAGAATCAAAGATAAAAGGTAAAATAGGGTAGCCAGTGAAGCAAAACGCTGGACGATATATGTTACTGATTGTGTTGCCAGAGGATGAGTCACAAAAAGCAAACCGGTCATAAAGGCGATGATCGTTTTGTTTCGACTTATGGGGTCATCTTTCATGACAGGAGAGGAAAGAGTGATCCATGTAAGCCAATAGACTAAAAGAGCGTTGATAAGGTGAATGAAAAGATTGACCAGATGATAACCCCAAACGTCCAGTTGATGAAGATTATAATTGACGGCAAAAGTTAATATTCCTAATGGACGGGATGGTGCAAGGCGAATCCAGTCAACAACATTAGCCACATCATTTGTCACACTGATGTCTAAAAAATGTGTATCATCAAAATGAAAAGAACAGTCAAAGGAATTAGAATAAGATATTATCCCGGCGATCACGATGGTCAAGATCAGGAAAAGCTCTTTTTTATTATCCATGATAGGTTTTTTAGAGACTGTAAAATAATCTGTGTAAATGGAAATTTTTTCATATCGCCGCCAAATTGAAACGGCCCTCGTACATAACAGCCAGTTGTGAAATTGTCAAAGCCCAGTTAGCCAAGGGCATTGACCATTTTTTCATAACATCCTGAATCGCTAAAAATAATATTTTCGTCAGCGCCTCGTCATTCGGAAAAACTGATCGGTTTTTCGTTACTTTTCGGAGTTGCCGGTGAAGACCTTCCACGGCGTTTGTTGTATAAATGATTTTCCGAATGTGTTCAGGGTATTTGAAAAAGGTGGCTACATGGGTCCAGTGGTTTTTCCACGGGTTCACCGCCAGAGGATATTTCTGGCCCCACTTGGCCATCAGCTTATCCAACTCATAAGCAGCCTTGTCTTCGCTGGGCGCCTTATAAACTGTTTTCAGATCGGCAATAAATTCTTTCTGATACTTTGAGCCCACATATTTGAGAGAATTACGGATCATGTGCACAACACAGAGTTGCGTCTCCGTTTTCGGGAAAGCGCTGTTAATCGCATCCGGGAATCCCTTCAATCCGTCAACGCAGGCAATCAAAATATCTTCAACACCCCGATTCCTCAATTCGTTCATGATGCCCAACCAATAATGGGCACCTTCGTTTTCCCCAACCCAAAGGCCAAGGACATCCTTGTGGCCCTTTAAATCAACTCCCAGACAGGTATAGGCCGCTTTATTGACCACTTTCCCTTCCTGTCGAACATGGTAATGAATGGCATCAAAGAAAACGATCGCATAAACAGCTGACAGTGGCCGGGACTGCCATTCCGCCGCCAGAGACATGACTTTATCGGTTATATTGGAAATCGTGGTCGGTGAAATGTCTACACCGTAAAAATCTTTGATGTGTTCCTGAATGTCTCGAACGGTTATGCCCTTGGCGTACATCGAGATGATCTTCTCATCAAACTCACTGATGTCGCTCTGGCGTTTCTTTACGATGGATGGCTCAAACGTCCCGTTCCGATCACGGGGTGTCTCTATTTTAACTTCACCAAAATCGGATCGCACCGTTTTGGCTGTTTTCCCGTTACGATTGTTTCCGCTGTTGTTTCCATCCGGGGAATGCTTCTCATAGCCTAAATGGTCCGTCATCTCTGCCTCCAGGATCTGCTCCGTCATCTCCTTCAGCATTCGCTTTAACAAACCGTTCTTCCCGGAAATATCTTCTAGGGTCTTACACTGACTCAATGCCTCCTCAACATCAAACGTCAACTTCATGCTAAATCCTCCTGTCTACTCTGGTTTTATTATCTACCCTATTTAAAACCATTTACACAGTTAGATTTACACTCCCGTTTTTTAGATCCGTTCATTGTTGCCGTGATTTATATACTCATCCGGATCAGTTTGCAAGACTTCCAGATGCTGATATGAACTGCTCTGGTGAAAGAGATGTTGTCTCCGGTAAATCAACACTCGTTGCGGCAAAGCCACAAATTAACGACAATAACCAATTTTTATGGCTGATCTTAACGTTTCGCAGTTTCCCAACGAACACGCTTTCCGCGCATCAAAACATCCTAACCGGGAATTGCCTTGCTGTAAATAGACAACCGCCCTGTTGCGGTATGGATCGGTGTAGTCTGGTTTTAAAAGAATGGCTTGGTTGTAATCCTTAATGGCTTGCTGATACTGGCCGAGATGATAGTAAGTAAATCCTCTGTCGCTATAGGCTTTTGCGTTATCAGAGTTTAGACGGATGGCTTTGCTGAAGTCTTCGATGGCCAGTTGATACTGTCCCTGCCGACCATAAGCAATGCCTCGATTGATGTAGGCATCTGCATAACCGGGATTTAGACGGTTGGCTGCCTTATAATCATCCTCGGCACGTTGATGCCGGCCCAAAGCATCGTATGCATCTCCCCTGTTGATGTAAGCAAATACATGGTCAGGTTTCAGTCTAATCACCTGATTATAGTCGTCAATGGCTTGTTGATACTGGCCAAGGTTGATGTATGCAATTCCTCTGTTATTGTAATTGGCCACTAAATCCGGTTTCAGACGTATTGCCGCATCGTAATCTTTGATGGCTTGCTGATACCTGCCAAGATTAGCATACGCAAGTCCTCTATTGTTAAGGAATTCGGCGGCACGTCTCGGATATAGATGTATGGCCCTGTTAAAATGTTCAATGGCTTCTTCGTATTTTTGTTCTGCAAACAGGCAAAGGCCGTAATTGTTATGCGCAGTATGGTTATTATGGGTTACCCGTAAAGCATGACTAAATAGTGTGGCGCTATTTTTCCAATACCCGGATTGTTTCCACGTTAAAACTGTTAATATGCATATAGCGAAAATTGCTACAGGGTATAAAATCTTTTTGCGCAGATATTCATGTTGAAACAACAGTGGAATCCCCCATGCCAGTATCACAGCAATGCCTATGGATGGCAGATATGTATAGCGGTCGGCCATGGATTGAGAACCGACCTGGACCAGCCCTATGACGGGGACGAGTGTTCCTATATACCAGAACCAGCCGACAAATAAAAAGGGTATTCTTTTAGCCCAGTAAACTACAGCGCCGGTAATGAATGTAAGAATGAAAACGTATGAAAAAACTTTCCATAACGATATGGATACTTCGTAAGGATAAAAAACAGCCAGATTTGCAGGCCAGAATATTTTTATCAGATATTCGACATAGGCGATAACGGCATTGGCGCAGCGCATAACTGATGGTATGCCTTCTCCGAAGGCAACGGCTTCTGCTTTCTGCTGAGACCATAAAGCAATGATGCTCGATACAACCGTAAGGCAGAGGAAAGGAATCTTTTCCGCGAGTAGTATTTTGATGAATCTGGTTTGCCTACCAGGCAGATCCAGAGCTTTTTGCCAGCGGCATAGAGGCCAATAATCAATAAGCAGCAGGATAAAAGGCAAGGTTACTAACATCGGCTTGCTCATCAGGCTCGATAAAAACAATAATAGACTGAGCAAGTACCCTGAAAGTTTACGATTTCCGGCATAGAAAGCATAGCAATAGATTGAGGCCATGCCAAAAAATACACTCAGAACATCTTTTCGCTCGGCTGCCCAGGCTACCGATTCCACCCTCAGGGGGTGGAGCGCGAAAAGAGCGGCGGCAAATGCCGCAGGCCACAGGTGTTTTGTCGTCTTGTGCAAAAAAAGAAAGAGAAGGATAACCGATCCGGTATGCAGAAGCAGGTTAACCAGATGATGACCGGCAGCCTGTATTCCGAAAAGGCTCCAATCCAGCGTATGGGAGAGCATAGTGAATGGGTGCCAATTACCCAAGACAACGGCGGTGAACGCCCAATGAATATTTTTTGTGTTAATGCCTGATTTAACATTATCGTTGCCTGTAATATACTGGTCGTCATCAAAGTTAATAAAATCGTTGCCGGCTATCCTGCCAAAGGTGATGAACGAGGCAATGAATAAAAATATGACAATGATGAATGAATATTTAATGGAATTACGCAATCTTAACCCCTGTGTCTATTTAGTATAATGGTTTCTAATCTAACACTATAAAAAACAATACCATAAATATTGCTCACGATAAAACTTTAAGGAAAATTTTTTATATTTACGATTTTGCTGATTATGGTGCTCATGTTTTTACATGATAATAACACATCAATCATTATAGGAGTGTTCAAATTAACAGTGAATTGGTGAAAATCGCGCATAGTTATACTTTAGGATTGATGGACTGTTGTTTAAAATGAACTACGAATAAAATAATTATCATTGATTTTAGTATATTACATGATGTCGTGATAAAAAAATGTATATTAATTGTTATTGGCATGTACATTGCTTAAATCAAAGACGTCAAGAGAAAGAAGTTAAGTGATTGAATTAGGTATGATGCATTAAAGAATAGATGACAATAAATCAAAAACAATTAAAGAAGGAGGCCCATTATGTTGAAAATTTTCAGTAAGAAAGAAGGAGAAAAAGGTTTTACGTTGATTGAGTTGATGATCGTTATCGCGATTATCGGTATTCTGGCGGCAATCGCCATCCCGCAGTTTATTCAGTATAGAAAGAGAGGCTATGTCTCAACGCTGAATACCGACTGCAAGAATGCGTACACCGCATCAGTTGCGTACACCGTTGACAATCCAAGTGCATCTGATATTGATCTTACTCAGTTACAGGGTGCAGGCTATAGCCAGACCAGTGGTGTTACCACTACCCCTTTCGGTTTATCTGGAACAGCCGGATCCATCACTTGTTCCAATTCTACTTGGGGCGTAAGTGACGCAGTAATCAATATCAATGGTTCTGGTCAAATGACTCTGACCGCGTCGAGCATCAATTAATAATTAATAAGAAACGATCAAAGGGGAGGGTATCATACCCCCCCCTTTTTTATTATTACTTTAGTGGTTTTCCCTAGAGCAATTCTTTATAATTCGTTGAATTTTCTCCCATATAAGTAACATCATTTAAATATGAGAAGCTTGTTAAAGGACAGTTATAACTTTTTTCGACCTTTAAATTATTTGTTTCTGCAGATTTTTATCCGGTTAAAGCACTTGACTGGCTTAGAAACAGTCACGTGAAAGGGAATATTCTGCCGCACTCCGAATGGGACGAGTATTCTTAAAAAGACGGAACCAGAACCTCCTTGCTGATGAAACCAGAACTGGATTGGCGAGCTGTTTATGCGGACCCAACAAGTGTTGTATGCATGAGAGAGAATTCTACAATTATAAATAATTTTTAATGGTGGGAATCCTTCATTGGGCAGATTTTTTGTTGCGTGCGAATTTATTGAGAACGTGGATCAGTAAATCAATTGATAAAGAAAGCCCCAAACTCTTGATGAGAGTTTGGGGCTTTTGATTCTTAATTTTTAATTTTGTCTATTTATTTTACTTCCACCGCTTCCAGAACAGCCCAGACTCTGCGGTTTTTCTGACGACCCTCATCAGTATCATTGGTAGCTATCGGTTTGGACTCGCCATAGCCTTTGGCGGAGAGACGAGAAGCATTCACGCCAAATTCTTTGATCAAATAATCGCGAACCGCGTTGGCGCGATCATTGGACAGACGAAGATTGTAGGCGTCCGAAGCACGGCTGTCGGTATGGCCTTCAATCGTTGCTTTGGTGTTCGGATACTGCTTCATGAAATCCGCGACTCTCTTGATGTCGTCACGATACTGATCCTTGACAATGGATTTATCAGTGTCGAATTCAACCTTCAGCTCGATGGTGATCTTTTCGCGCATACAGCCGTCTTTGTCAACAATGGCGCCGGCAGGCGTACCGGGGCATTTATCTTTGCAGTCAATTACGCCGTCTTTGTCGGAATCCAACGGGCAGCCGTCTTTGTCAACGGGGCAGCCGGCCGGAGTGTCGGGGCATTTATCCAGGCAGTCTACAACGCCGTCTTTATCGGAATCATAGGGGCAGCCATCTTTATCCACTTTGCAGCCGGCGGGTGTATTGGGGCATTTGTCTTTGCAGTCAATTACGCCGTCTTTATCGGAATCCACTGGACAGCCGTCATCGTCCACCTCGCAGCCGGCGGGCGTATCGAGGCACTTGTCGCGGTTGTCGCATACGCCGTCTTTGTCGGCATCCACACATTTCTCTTTGCCGCCAAACGCGAAATTGATACCGATGGTGGTCATCAAGTCATTGTAATGAT
>JAKLGV010000025.1 GCA_022710585.1 Deltaproteobacteria bacterium
TCTTCCTTGGATTTGGGACTCATCGCTAAACCTCCGTTTCCGAATCTTTCTTCGGTAACATCGATTTATGAGTCAACGTATCCCTTTTATGCAACCCTTGGGTAACATTTTATTTGAGGCAATTCGTAATGATTTATCCTCATTGCAAAATATCGGATTTTAGGGTATAAAATAACAATTTTGTAATTTCATGAAATACATTTGTAGATCTTGAATTGTTATGTACAAGTGTACCTATCAATAAAGGAGAGCGCTTTTATGCCTTACAGGATGAAAAAGGAATCGAATGGCCAGGGGGTTGTAGTAACTTTTTCCGGAATCGTTATGGGAGAAGAAATGAATAAGCTGCATGAAAATCTCAGGACGGATAAACTATTATCGAAGTTGCGCTATCAGATATTTGATTTTTCTCAGATAGAGGATATCAAGGTGACCTTTGACGAACTTCGTAGTTACGCAATGCATGATGCAGCCGGCGCCCGTAAAGACCCGGATAAAAAACTGGCCATTGTTATCCGCAAAAAACTATCCAGTGGGCTGGACAGCATGTTTCATGCTTACGAAAAGGCATGGGGCGGCTACGAATCGGCAACCTTTACTGACATCGACGCCGCGAAAAAATGGGCGCAGAGCGACTGAGAGGGACAGGGAAAGAATTGATAAAAAGTCCTTTGAATATTTTACCCGACTGCTTCGTAAAAAACGCCATATATAGAAAAAAACATCACTTTTGTATTTTCCTCGAAAGAAGTTCTGCCTGTTGAAACGCTCCGTCATAGAGAAGACGCCGGACGGTTTCTCTATGTTCAGAAGCTGTTCCGCAGGTCATCTGGTCGGCTGCCGTGACCACTTCTGACAGTGCAACGCCGACTTCAGCTTCACCCGCAGCAACCACGGTAGCTCCTGCCTGACGCAGCGCGGCTGCGTCGCGGAGATGAGCGCAGCGCACCATGATTTGTAAATCAGAATTGAGAAGACGCGCGTGTTTGATGATCTCAGCAGCGTCTTCAATATCGGTGCTGATGATCAGGCTGCCGGCTGTCTCGATTCCCGCGTCTTCGAGCGTTCCCGGACGGAGAACATCGCCGTATATAGCGGTGTAGCCCCCGGCGCGCAGTTCGCGAATCGTTTTCAGATTGAGGTCAATGACTGTGACCTTGGTCTCTCGTTCACTCAGGAGGTTGTGGACAATTTGTCCGATGGGACCGTAGCCGACGAGGATGCAGCGATTGGAATCGATCGTGAACGGTTGACTTCGAACCGCCGGAAGAGCTTTTTTAGATTTTGAAGATAGCCGGCGGGCCCAGCGGTAGATGTATGGATTCAGCGCAATGGAAATGATGGAGGCGGCAACCAGCGCATTCCATCCGGCATCATTGATGATTTTGAGTTGAAGAGCGACTGTGCCGAGAATGAAACTGAATTCACCCACCTGCGAAAAAGCGGCTCCGATGGGGATTGCCGCTGCCAGGGGCTGGCCGAGCATCCGTACCGTCAACGCGGCGGCAAGCGGTTTGACAATGACGACCACAAGAAGCACGATGGCGATAACAAAAGGCACCTGTATCAGACTCTGCGGATCAAAAAGCATTCCGATCGAAACGAAGAAGAGCACCGCAAAAGCGTCGCGCATCGGCAAGGCGTCGATGCCCGCCCGTGCGGCAAACTCGGAACGTCCCACGGCCAGGCCGGCGAGAAAAGCGCCCAGCGCCATCGAAACGCCGAACAGTTTTGCGGAACCGACGGCAATTCCCACGGCCAGAACCAGGACCGCCAGCGTGAAAAGCTCACGAGACCTTGTTTTGGCGATGCGCTCCAGCGCCCACGGAATAACCCATTTTCCGAGAACCACAACGACAGCGACCAGTCCGATGATCTTTATCCCGGCCACGCCGAGAACGGCGCCGATGTTCTGATCCATGCTTCTGTCCGGCGAAAAAATAATGGGCAGAAGAAGCAGTAGAGCCACAGTGAGAATATCTTCCACGACGGTCCAGCCGATGGCGATATGACCTATCTTGGCATGCAGATCATGCCACTCCGTCAGCACCATGGCCATCACCACCGTGCTGGCCACCGAAATGGCCATGCCTAGGATAAATCCGGATGTCCAGTCCCAGCCCATAAAGTGCAGTAGGACGGCCAGTGCGAAAGTGGACATGGTGCTTTGAATCAGCGCGCCGGGAACAGCGACACGCCATACCGCGATTAGTTCACTCAGGTGGAAACGCAGACCGATCCCAAACAGTAGCAGAATCACGCCGATCTCCGCGAATTGTTCCGCGATGGTCCTGTTGACGACAACACCCGGAGTGAAAGGACCGACCATAATGCCTGCCAGCAGATAACCGATGATGGGAGATAGTTTGAGGCGAACAGCGATATACCCGAAGAGAAGGGCGGCGGCAAGTCCTACGGCAAAAGTTATCAGGACGCTCAATTCATCCATCATTTCTTCCTTTAAGAAAAAATGTCCGGAAGCGATATGACTTTGTCGCTCCTCAGCCTTGAGACTCTAATGCTTTGAGTGAGAAAAGTTATAAAATTCATTTTGATTTAAGTATAATAATCCATACTAAAAATCAAATTTTAAAATCTTTTATCATCTTCGGCCTCGCACATCCACTGCTCCCCGCACGATATGTTCATGCACGAAATGTTCATTGACATATATGATGATGTTTAATATATTTTAAACAAATCAAAAAATATGTTCTAATCATACGTACAATGCCGCGGCTAAGATGCATTGATCGTTGCGCTCTGTTGACTTCGGAACAATCTGGAAAGTGCAATCATTAAAGGGGTGAATTATGAAAAAATTTGAAAGCATTCTCTATGTCACGGAAAAGAACGGCGATCAGAATTCAGCATTGGAACGTGCTGTCACCTTCGCCGAAAACAGTCAGGCCAATTTGACCATTATTGATGTGATCCCTGCCATGATGGGAGAATATCAGGAAGATTTCATGATTGACCGCAGACAGTTTCTGGAATCTTTGACGGATCCTTACAAAAAACGTTTGGAGATTAAAACCATTCTGGAAATGGGAACCGTTTTTATTGAGGTGATCCGTGAAGTGCTGCGCAACGGACATGATCTGGTCATCAAGCCGGCGGAAAATCCGGATTTCTTGAAAAGATTGTTCGGCAGCACGGATATTCATTTGCTGCGCAAATGTCCCTGTCCGGTATGGATTATGAAACTGCCGGAGAAAACGAATTACAGCTGTATTATGGCTGCTGTCGGTTTTCGTCCATTGGAAGATTCGGACGTGGAGGACGCTCTTAATCAGGAAATTCTCGATCTGGCGAGCGCTATGGCGCTATCTGATTCTGCTTCTTTGCACGTGGTTCATGCCTGGGAACCGTTTGCCGCGCAATACATAAGAAGCCGCGGCGACAAGGCTCAAGAGGCGATGGCGGTATATGTTGAAAAAGAGCGTGCTCTTCAGCAGAACGGACTGAACAGGCTGATGGAAAAACTCAGCAAACGTATCGGCGACAATGTTTATCAGAAACTCTCGCCGAATCTTCATCTTCCTCAGGGAGACGCGCAAAAAATGATTGCGACATTGGCGACCGGTTTGCAGGCTGATCTGGTCGTCATGGGAACCGTTGTGCGGACGGGCGTTTCCGGATTTATTATCGGCAACACAGCCGAAGCGATTCTCGATCAACTGGAATGTTCTGTTCTCGTGAGCAAACCGCCCGGATTCGTGACGCCGGTCAAACTTGAGGAATAAAAACTTTATAATGGGGTGAACAGATCGACAGTTTTATGGTTCTTGACAGTTGATCAAAAAGGAAAAAAATGGAATGCAAGAAAGAAAATAATCTGGATAAATGCAATTGCACTTACGAGCCATGCAGCAGAAAGGGAATATGCTGCGACTGTCTGACCTATCATTTAAAACAGAGGCAGCTGCCCGCGTGCTGTTTCCCGAAGGACGCGGAAAGAACTTACAACCGATCTTTCGAGCACTTTACAGAACTTGTATCAAAGCGCAAAATATAGATAAATCATCAGGGCAGCTCATTGATCAGGGCAACAACCGGCTTAGAATTTGTGGAAGTCATGATCGATTATTGGATTAAACGATATTTCCCGGATGAAGAAAGAGTCGAAGTTCTGCAGATATTATCTGAATACGGAACAGAAGAATGGCATCGGGAAGTAAAAAGAGTTAAGCGGGATGCGCTGATTATCTCCCGAGGTTCTCTCGATAAGCTCAAATCAGCCATTACATTGGCCAAGACTGATTACAGGGACATTTTGATTGGCGAAGAAATTGATCCATGGGTCATCGAAGAGCTAAAGAAATATTCCAATACATAGGTTGTTGATAAAGAATCCTTTCGATGCAAGTATAGGGAGAAGCGCGCTATGGAAATCAAATTCAATGTTAAGAAAAAATTTGTCGTGAACGGAAAAGAATACGATTCCGTCGAAGAAATGCCTGCTGACATACGTAAGATATATGAGAAAGCGATCAGCGGGAAGGCGGGGATCCATCACGAAAATGTTTCTTCCATGTCTTCAGGGAAGATCGTTTTCAATGGACAGGAATATGAGAACGTGGAGTCCATGCCGCTGGACATTCGCCAAATGTACGAAATGATCATGAAATCGGTCGGGCAGGGAAATATTGATGTAACGGGGAGAACCGGCATCAATATGGATGGGATGTCAATCAGTTTCAAGAAAGAAGGCGTTCTTGATCCTTACAGCATGTCGAAACCCATCACGCCGCAATCGTTTTTCTCCCCTCGTTTAATAATTTTAGGGGCGGCAATTATTATCGTGCTGATTGCACTATATTTTATTTTCATCACCGGTTCGCGTTAAATTTAAAAAGGGACGCTATGAAAAGCTTTCCTCACGGGGTACATTTTTTTACAAACGGGTATTCCCGGTCATCTGGTTTGGCTTTTTAGATATTGACTGTGCGAGAATGCGATAGCAGATACACGGATGGGACAGGGGCTTTCCGGAGCCATTCATCAGCGATTCAGACCGCTCATCTCTGAAGGCAGAATATTATGAAAATATACAAATATTGGGCGATGGAAAAAGGAAGGGTGCGGATTGGCCAGGAAGATAAGGAAATCAAATGTTACGGCGGATCGAATTATTCCATTAACGAAGCGGTTGATAAAGCCAGAGAAAAAGTAGCGAAAGTCCAGAGAAGAATAGCGGGTGACAAGCATGTGTGGGACGATTATGAGGTGGAGATACGGGAGGAAATCGTTCATGTGGTGGACAAAGATTCCGTCATTACCAGAAACAGATATGGCGCGCAGGTATTGAACGCGCGCAATTTGATGATTCTGGACATCGACAAGCCCCAAAAATCTTTTTTGGATATATTCAGCAGATCCAGGGACAATAAAACAAGGATTGTGGCAATGGTGCGCAAATTGTCGCAGAAGCCGACATACAAGTCTTACGGCTTCAGAATATATGAGACCTTTAAAGGGATTCGAGTCATCGTTTTGGGGAAAGACTTTGATCCTAAAGACACGCATACGGAAACGATGATGAAGGATTTTAATTGCGATGAGCTTTATGCTCTTTTGTGCAAAAAACAGGATTGCTTCCGCGCGCGTTTAACGCCCAAACCGGCAAGGATGAAGCTTCAAAGATATAAAGTCACCTTCCCGCGCGCGAGACAGGAGGAATTGGAATTCAGAAATTGGCTATCCGATTATGAAGCGGCCAGCCGCAATTTCAGTGTGTGCAAATTAATTGAACAAATCGGACACGGTTACATCAGTGAAGCCGTCCGGCTGCACGACGAAATTTCCGGCGTCCAATGGAATCAGCAATTAGCTTAAGCGCTGACCCCCGGGTGATGCTGACTTCATTTTAACTTCTAAGATCATGATAAAGCGGATGGTATAAATGATGACTGCCATTGAATACACCAGAAAATTGCGGATGATGGCCACGATATCCTGGGTGGGATCACTCATCGTATTTTTCGCATTGGCCTGGTTCGGTGTTCTGCCTTTAAATGAAATCCTTCCTTTTCTGGCGCTGGCCGTGGGCACCATTCCAATCATTGTATTTATGTTTCTCAAGAAAGCGACATGTGGGTCCTGCGGCGGGGGAATGAAAATCTCATCCGGCTACCCGCGCATTGTTTACCGATGCAAAAAATGCCATACTGAAATAGGTACCGGCATCTATTCTGATTTTTGAAAAATATGAAACTGCTGCGATACATCTGGGCTTTGCCCAACACTATCCTGGGTCTTTTTTTTGTCCCTCTGGCTCTGTTAACGAAAGGCCGGATGCAAGTGGTGGATGGCGTGCTGGAAATTCACGGCGGGTTTGTGACGTGGTTTCTCAAAAATGGCCTCCCGGTTCGCGGGATTATAGGCGCGTTGACGCTGGGTCATGTCATTCTGGGGTATAACAGGGAGTCTCTTTCCATCAATCGTCTGCATGAACACGCGCACGTGCGGCAATACGAGATGTTTGGGCCGATATTTCTGCCGGTTTACCTGGCGGCATCCATCTGGTCTTTTATCAAAGGCAGGGGAGCTTATCACGGAAACTATCTGGAAAGAAAAGCGAGGGAACAAAGCCATGAGGAATAAAAAATTCATTTTATGTTTCGCGCTTTTTCTGGCGCTGCTTGGCGGTGTCAAAGTCGACAGAAGTATGGCCGCGCCGCATGACCCGTCTCTCTCGGCCATTGTTTTGTTTGGAATGCCTTCGGTAAAAGAAATAAAACAAAACAAAAATCTCAAAACGAGTGAATGTTTCCAAAAATATCTGAAAGCTATTCCGGCTAAATCATTTCTTCTGACTGCCGCAATTCCGTCAGGGCCAGAAGAAGCTTTGAAATACAGACGACGAAATCTGGAAGAGCAGATCGTCATCATCATGGGTGACAAAACCAGAGAGGAGGCAAAGACTTTTTCAAAGGCTGTGCCTCTTTTTACGGAATGGGAGGGCATGAGTGAAAATCCGCTCAATGAAGCAAACTTCATCGACAACTGGCTGCAAAAACGTCCCCGCACTCCAATCGTTCCTTTTCTGTATTTGTTGAAAGCTCATCGGCTGCGGGCCGCTTATGAGTGTGCGAAAGCCGGACACGAAAAGGACCTCTGGCCGATTCTGGCCGTCGATTACAAACAGTCGCTGAGAAAAGCTGTTTCATCTGATCATCCCCTGATTTCGTGCATAGCAAAAGATATGGAGGCGCAACCTTATGTTTATCTGGAAGGCTATGGTAGGCCGTAAGAGAAATAGAATTGCAGTGTTGTTTCTGTTTATCATGCTGGCATTAACAATGCCTTTGTCTGCAGGCGCCTGCTCCTGTGTCTGGAAAGGCCCTTTTCTGACAGCGGCACAGGATGCGCCTTTGGTTGTTATTGGAAAAATTCTTCGCCATCATCCCGGCAAAGCACCGACCATGGATGTGCTGGTACTGGAGACGCTCAAAGGCGGTATTCTGGATACGGGAATGACCATTCAGATGGGAGATGGCATGCATTGCCGCCCGACGATTGATGCTTTTCCCGTAGGAACCAAATGGATTCTGGCGATCAATGGGCAGGGAGCAAAACCCGGCAACGGCTGGGCCATATCGCATTGCGGCGAGTACTGGCTCAAAGTTGAGGATGATTTAGTTATCGGCAGCATTGATGGAGATATGAAGCAGGTCAAGAAAATGTCCCTGCGGGATTTTAAAAACAGATTCTTGTATCCGAAATTCAGAGAAAGATTATCCGGGCGGGTTGAAGCGGGAAAACAGTTTCACAGAACATTTGGTTCGCGCTTTGAGTTTATCCTCGAACCGATGCAGGAGGGATGGCAAATTGTCGTCAGGGAACTTGGCCGGGATGAGAACCTAGCCAGACTGACACCGCCTTTTCATTTTGTGCCCAATCCACGCGAGATAGAGGGTTGGCATTTTCTGGAGAAGCCATCTGCCTGCATCAATCGTCCCTACAATGCCGATGCCGGTCCCACCAATCCCCGTCAATTTATCTTCTCGCCGGAGGTTGGCAAAACAATAGCCGGACCGGATTCGCGTCTCGCGCTGTCTGATGAAAATATCGATGCGGTGAAAAAGTTTGGCAGGGGAGAGATGGACATCAAAAAATTCAAGCTCACACCCGGTAAAGACGGCTGCCCGAGAATCGAATGGTTGGAATTCTCCGTCCAGCTCAACGGCGGGTATTAATATTGGAGATCCGCCATTCGAAAATGGAATTGACAAGGCAGACGTTCCTGCTTACAGTGGTAACACAACAATGACAGGAGATGCGCTACTAGTAGACATCTAACAGGGTGTGCAAAAAACGCCTGCGATTACCGGCATCCTTGAGCCGGACGTTATATGCTAATGGGGATTGATAGGTAATATATGGATCAAGAGCAAATCGTAATAAAGTACATTGATGCATACAACACGTTTGACATTGATTCGATGTTGGTACTTATGTCAGATGATGTGAGGTTTACTAATATTTCAGGTGGAGAAATTAGTGTTCAAACTACCGGCAAACGTGAGCTTGAACAACTTGCGAGGCAATCCGCAGAATGCTTTAAGACAAGGACACAGTCATTAAAATCTATAAACATAATCAGTGAGAAGGTCATCGTGGAAATCGATTTTACCTCGGTCTTGGCAAAGGATATGCCCAACGGTCTCAAAGCGGGTGATAAGATTTCTCTGGCGGGCAAATCAGAATTCATTATAAAAGATGGACTCATTGAGTCTATTGTTGATGTGAGCTGAAAAAGGGGCTTTATCCTCTTTAGTATAAGCAATTAACCGCGACTGCAGTAAACGGCTTAAAGACATGCTGGTAGTGCGTAAGTTGGCCAGCATCAAGGAGGGATACGAAACATATGAATCCAAACATCGTTATCAGGAATGAGAGAGATACCGATATAAACGCAATAAGTGAGGTAACGGTTGCAGCGTTTAAGACCCTGGAAATCAGCAATCATACGGAGCAGTTCATCATTAAAGCGTTGCGTGCCTCGGGAGCGTTGACTATTTCGCTGGTCGCGGAAAATGACGGACAGGTAGTCGGCCACATTGCCTTTTCTCCCATAACCATTTCAGACGGCACACGGAACTGGTACGGGCTTGGACCTGTATCGGTTTTGCCGGAGTACCAGCGTCAAGGCATCGGTAAAACTCTGATCGAAGAAGGCCTGTCACGGCTGAAGGCTATTAACGCTCAAGGCTGCTGTCTTGTGGGACATCCGGATTACTACATAAAATTCGGGTTCATAAACATCTCGGGACTTGCACACGAAGGTGTGCCGCCGGAAGTATTCTTCGCTCTGCCTTTTGATCAAAAAATACCGCAGGGCAAAGTAGAGTTCCATGAAGGATTTTGGGCAAAGAGCTGAGCTCAATTAACCGGATAGCATGATGAATAATAAAATACTTATCGTGATCATCAGCATTCCCTTTGTTGTTGCCGCGCTCTATTTTCTCTATAAGTATTTGTTGCAGCTTACCACAAAGCCTGTTCTGGAAATAAGTCTTACTTCTCTTGATCATTCGAGTTGGTCCGAAAAGAAAAAAATAAAAGAGCTGATGGAAACGTTTCAGAAATACGGATTCGCCCTCGCCGGACAGTATGAATGCCCGGAAATGCCCGGTCTCAAAATAGCGGGTTTTATCAAACCTTCTGAACAATTGGTAGGCGTCATTAATGATCATCCCATTGCCGGAATCTGGAGTGAGGTTTGCATACAGTACACGGATGGTGAGACTCTCACTGTTGCCAATGCACCGATGGGGCAGGAAATGGATCATATGCCGGAATCCATCATGATTTATATGAAGGGTAGTTCTCTGGATGAAATGATGGCAAGAGTTTTAGCCGAGAGAAAGGAAAAGCCTCGAAAAACTATTTCCAAAGAAGAGTTTTCTTACAATTTCGAAGAGGCATATAAAAAAGAAATGAAATGGCGGATGGATCGGGGCGGTCCGACCGCACTGGAAGTGAAAAGAGTTGCCGATGAAATGGGAGTTCCTCTGGACAGTTCAAAAATGCAGGAAAAAACTCGGCAACTGCAAAAAATATGGTTGGAAGAAAAGAACAAGCCAAAGAAGGTTAAGAGAGAAGTCATTGAGGCTGAACTGCCGCAAGAATTTCAGCGGCCGGATGTGTTTCGTCAGAATCTGGAACAAAAAAGCGAGCCCATGCCGCAGATGAATCTTCCGGTCATTCCCGCTTATATTTTTCTGATTGTGACAATGAGTTACTGGTGTTATTATGGTTATCAATACAACAAAGTTCATGGACCGGTATCTCTGACAGATTTAATTATCTTTTTTGCGGTCTTTCTTTTTCTACTCATTATTCTAGTTAATATATGGTCCTATAATAAACAGGTGAAAATGTGTCCTTATCTGAAACGAGTTGCAGATATGAGACCTGGCGCTTTCCTGTTCATATCCGGCAAAGCTCCCACACTATTCTACGCCAGGGAAGGGTGGATAGGAAAACTTGTATTTTGGATGGGAGGCGATAATACGCCGGGGACGACCCGTCTGGAGGCAACAACAAGCCGTTACGGAGGGTGGTTATCAATTAGTCCAAAGACGATGGTCAGCAGGATATTCGCTCGTTCGGATGAGGACAATATTCCATTACCGGACAGTGATTTCAGCAGAAAATATACTGTGTCGGGTTCGGATAAAGTCCTTGCCGAAGAACTGCTGAAATCCGGCTTTTCAGATATCATGATGCGTTTGGATGGATTTGAAAAGCCAAGTGTGGAGATTGACGGCAAATCGGTCAAAGTAGAAATAGAAAGAAATCTTTTCAGCACGCGCAAGGAAGCGGAGCTGCGACAATTTTTAGAGGCATCGGAAAACATTATTGACTTAGTGGTGCGACTGAGATGATAAAAGAAATAAATGGGTGGAAATTAGATATTGATTCCTGGCCCGGCCCTGACCGGAAGAAGTGGAAGGGCTTGCGGGATATTTTTCAGGAAAGCCCTGACGGCAGATATCTCGCGGTTCTGTATTCCTGCAGCGAGATTGATATACATAAAGAAGTCGGCCATTTCGCTCTTCTTGAGGCAACGAAGGATTCGCCCCGTCTTTTGCTGCGTCCCCGCGGCCTCACCTGTTTTGTGACCTACGATCCCGGAAAAGACATCCAATGGGTTGAAAACCGTTTTTGTGTGGTGAGTTCTTATAATCTCAAGCCTGAATTTTCTTTATCCGGACAGCTCAAGTTTTACGGGACAATGATTTTTGATGTTCTCCAGCGAAGAGTTGCCAACATTCCCGGTGCTTCTTCAGACAAAGTCATTGCTGCTTTTCCGGACAACCTGGAATGGAAACACTGGAGACGTTTATCGTGGTGGCCGAGGCTGTGGCAAAAACAATAAATGAACAGTTCCCGGACGAATGATTGGTTAATCTGAACGAAAAATGAAAGAAGAAATAAAAAAAAAAATCTTAAAACCGAATTTTATATTGCCGAGAAATGTTTTATTACCGAATTATCCAACACACCGGATGATCCTGATGTGTCTATCGCCCGGGCAAGGGTGGAGCCGGGGGTGACAACACGCCGTCATCGCCTGAAGGGAATCACCGAGCGCTATTTTGTCATCAGTGGGAAAGGACTTGTAGAAGTTGGAGATTTGCCTCCGCAGGAAGTCAACGCCGGTGATATCGTGCTGATTCCGCCAATGTGTCCCCAGCGCATCACCAACATCGGCAAAGATGATTTGATTTTTCTGGCCATCTGCTCACCCCGTTATACTCAAGAAGCTTACGAAGATATCGAAGATACGGAGGCTTAATTCTTACATGAAGTTTTCCGGATCGACGTCAGCGGTAATCTTCACATGGCTATTCTTATGTCTGTTGATGATCTCACGCGTGATTTTATGAAGTAGGTCTGTATTCTTCCCTTTCAACAACATTTGCCAGCGGTAGCGTCCCCGGATTTTAGATAGCGGCGATTCCGCCGGGCCGATAATTTCCACGGCATTTCCACAACCCGCGCTTAATTTGTTCGCCAGTTTTCCCAGGCGGCGCGCTTCTTCAATCAGAACATCTTTATTAACAGATGACAGACGCAGGTTAACGATGCGGCTGAAAGGCGGGTAGTGCAGGGCTTTTCGAAATTCAATTTCCTCTTCATAGAACGCTTTGTAGTCATGATTTCGCGCGTGTCTCAGCGCGTAATGCTGTGGATTAAAGGTTTGGATGATCACCCTTCCGGGAGAATCGCCGCGTCCGCCGCGTCCGGCCACCTGCGTGATCAGTTGAAAAGTCTTTTCCGCGGCGCGAAAATCCGGCATGTTCAGGGATGTGTCGGCAGATATAACACCTACGAGTGTGATGAACGGGAAGTCATGGCCTTTGGTAATCATCTGGGTGCCGATCAAAATATCAATTTCCCTGTGCTCCAGCGCCCGAAGCATCTTCTCGTGAGAACCCTTGCGGGCCGTGGTGTCGGAATCCATTCTCTGGATACGCGAATTTGGAAAAAACTTTTGCGCTTCTTTTTCCAGTTTCTGCGTGCCGACGCCAAAGTTCAAAATGCGGCTGTTCTTGCAGGAAGGGCAAACGGGATTAGATTTGATGGTGTAGTCGCAGTAATGACATTTGATGACTTCAGCCGTTGCGTGATGTTTCAGTGAAACGGCGCAGTTGGGGCAGCCGAACTGATAGCCGCAATCCGCGCACACCAGAAAAGTGTCAAAACCCCGTTTGTTGAGAAAGAGAAGAACCTGTTCCTTTCTGCCGAGTGTCTCACCGATCGCGTCAATCAGGGCGTCGGAAAAAATGGGTGCTTTCCCCGCCTTTTCCTGCTGGACTTTCATATCAACAATGTCCACGACCGGCATGGGTCTGTCATCCACGCGGTTGGGCAGTTCCAGATAACAGTATTTTTTGGACAGCGCGTTGAAGTAGGTGTTCACGCCGGGAGTGGCTGAGCCGGCAATGACAACGGCATGAGCCAATTTCGCTTTCACAACTGCCATGTCGCGGCTGTTGTAGCAAAGCCTTTCGTCCTGCTTGTAGGAGGCGTCATGTTCTTCATCCACAACGATTAATTTTAAATCCGGAAGCGGCGCGAAAAGGGCGGAACGGGCGCCGATCACCAGCTTGATCTGACCGCGTTTGATCTGCCGCCACTGGTCGTAGCGGATCGACTCCGCGATGCCGCTGTGCAAAACGGCGATCTGCTGCGGATCAAAACGGCCGGACACACGCGATATCAGTTGCGGCGTCAGGGCGATTTCCGGAACAAGATAGATCGCGGAGCCTCCCGTGCTCAAAACTTTTTCAATGGCTTTTAAATAGATTTCCGTTTTGCCGCTGCCGGTGACGCCGTTGAGCAGGATGGTGGAAAAAGTGTTCTGTCCGATTTTACACTCGATTGCCGTCAGCGCGCTGTTTTGCTGTTCGTTAAGCGTAAGCGGAATTCTGTTCTGACGCATTCCCGAATCCAGAGAGGCGCTGCGGATTTTTTCCTGATCCGTGAAAGTGATAATGCCTTTGTCGCGCAGTCTTTTAATCACGGCATCGGAGACACCGGTTTCCGCCATCAGATTATTGAGAGATATCGCTCCCGTTTGCCGGATAAAATCGATGATTTTTGCTTGCTTATCGGTGAACTTTATTCCGTCCGTCTTATCAGGAGCAAGCGCGACAATTTTTTCGCTCTGCACCGCGAGTTGTTTGTTTTGCTTTCTTTCGATCCGGATCAGTCCGGCGCGTTGCAGTTTTTTTACAGCAGCAGAGACATTTCTAATATCGCTGGCTTTGCCGACGCTGTTAAGAGCGATTCCCTGGGGATATGCTTGCAGAAAATTCAGCAGTTTTTCCTGCGCGGGTGGAAGAGGCGTATTGGTTTTTGTTTCCAGCGGCGTGATCCAGAAAAAGTCTTTCTTTTCGGAGCCGGCGGGAATGATTTCGGCCAGCACCTTGCCCAGGGGATAAATGAAATAATCCGCAATCCATTGATAAAATTTCAGATCATCCGATCCGAAAAGCGGTTCATCATCCAGGATTTCATCGACGGGCTTGATGGTTTTCAAATCGCAGACTTGATTTATTTCCACAATAAAGCCCGTCCGCTTCTTGTTGCCAAAGGGAACAAAAACGCGTTTGCCGATTTCAATCTGGTTTTGCAAATCAGCGGGAACTTCATACGTGAAGGTTTTATCGGACGGAATGTTTAAAGCGACATTTACAAACATAAAAAGCCATTATCATTATTGCGTTTAAAATGGAATAATGAATGGTGAAACCGCTTCAAAGGAAACAAAATAATCGCTTGACAATCAAGTCGCTCATCGGTAGTATCGTATCCGGAACGATTCCGGATAAAATATGCTATCACGAGAAGCCATTATTCAAAAACTTAAAGAGAATGGTTTGAAACTGACGAGCCAGAGGCTGGCCATTGTTGATGTGCTGATAAAAAAAGGGCATTTACATCCGGGGGCGGGCTTCATTTACAAGGAAGCGAAAAAGAAGTGCCCCAGCATCAGTCTGTCATCTGTTTACGCGAACCTGAATGAACTGACACGCTCTGGCATCATCAAATTGCTGGAGTTTGACGGAAAGGAAAACCGCTGCGAAGGTAACTTGGAAGAGCACATCAATTTGATCTGCGAACACTGCGGGAAAATTACTGATTTTGAAGTCCCCGTTACTTTGAATCAGAAAGAGATTACCAGAAAAACGGGCTTTCTGATCACCAATAACAGGCTGGAATATTACGGATACTGCGGAGAATGCACTAAAAGCAAAGGATAATCCCTATCGTGTTACAAAACATCGGGCACACCTTTGCCATTAGTATTCGGTGTTTTACTTTGTCGTATTTATTCCGGAATTATTCCGGATATGAATAAAACTGAACTGTCGTGTATCAATATCAATAATTTAACCGAATCAAAATGAAAGGAGGAAGAAAGATGAATGATGAAAGCAAGTGCCCGGTAACGGGCGGGACAAACAAACAATTCACAGCCAGAGGCATGTCGAACCGGGACTGGTGGCCGAACCAGTTGAAACTTAATATCCTGCATCAGCATTCCTCCAAGTCCAATCCAATGGACAAGAGTTTCAACTATCGCAAGGAATTCAAGAAACTTGATTTTGCAGCGTTTAAACAAGACCTCCGTGACCTGATGACAAATTCGCAGGACTGGTGGCCGGCTGACTGGGGTCATTACGGCGGCCTGATGATCCGCATGGCCTGGCATAGCGCCGGCACTTATCGCGCTGGCGATGGCCGTGGCGGGGGCGGCACCGGCAACCAGCGTTTCGCGCCTCTCAACAGCTGGCCGGACAATGTCAACCTCGACAAGGCGCGTCGTCTGCTCTGGCCGATCAAACAGAAATACGGCAAAAAAATATCCTGGGCCGATCTGATGATTCTGGCCGGCAACGTTGCCCTGGAGTCCATGGGTTTTAAGACCTTCGGCTTCGGCGGCGGTCGTGATGATATTTGGGAACCGGAAGAGGACATCTACTGGGGCTCTGAAGAGGAATGGCTGGCTACAAGCGATAAGCCGAAAAGCCGTTACACCGGCGACAGGGATCTCGAAAATCCCCTGGCAGCCGTGCAGATGGGCCTCATCTACGTGAATCCTGAAGGCCCGGACGGCAATCCGGATCCCGTTGCCTCAGGCCGCGATGTGCGTGAGACCTTTGCCCGCATGGGCATGAACGATGAAGAAACCGTGGCCCTCGTTGCCGGCGGACACACGTTCGGCAAGGCACACGGCGCGGGCGACCCGAAACTGGTCGGCCCCGAGCCCGAAGCCGCTCCCATTGAAGAGCAGGGGCTGGGATGGAAAAACCGCTTGGGTACCGGCAAGGGCGTGCACACCACCTCCAGCGGCATCGAAGGCGCCTGGAAGCCCAATCCCACTAAGTGGGATAACGGCTACCTGGACATACTTTTTGCTTATGAGTGGGAACTGGTCAAGAGTCCGGCGGGCGCGCAGCAGTGGCAGCCCAAAAACGTCAAACCCGAAGATATGATTCCCGACGCGCACGATCCATCCAAAAAATATCCGCCGATGATGACTACGGCTGATCTGTCGCTGCGCTTTGATCCGATTTACGAACCGATCGCGCGTCGCTTTCATCAAGACCCGAAGGTGTTTGCCGATGCCTTCGCCCGCGCCTGGTTCAAACTGACTCACCGCGATATGGGGCCCAAGAGCCGTTATCTTGGTCCGGAAGTTCCGAAGGAAGACCTGATCTGGCAGGATCCCATTCCCGCGGTCAATCACAAGTTGATCGGCGCGAAGGATATCGCTTCCCTCAAGGGCAAGATTCTGGCTTCGGGCTTGTCGGTTGCGCAACTGGTTTCGACCGCCTGGGCGTCCGCGTCCACGTTCCGCGGCTCCGACAAGCGCGGCGGCGCCAACGGCGCGCGTATTTGCCTGGCGCCGCAGAAAGATTGGGAGGTCAACCAGCCGGCCCAACTGGCGAAGGTTCTTAAAACCCTTGCCGGCATCCAGAAGGCATTCAACAAGGTCCAGTCCGGCGGCAAGAGGGTTTCGATGGCTGACCTGATTGTTCTGGCCGGTTGCGCGGGCATCGAACAGGCCGCGAAAAATGCCGGACACAAAATCACGGTTCCCTTCACGCCGGGACGGATGGACGCCTCGCAGAAGCAAACCGATGTGACCTCTTTCGCCTTGCTTGAGCCGAAAGCAGACGGCTTCCGCAATTACCAGAAGGCACGCTATGCCGTGTCTGCCGAGGAGTTGTTGATTGACAAAGCGCAGTTGCTGACCCTGACCGCGCCGGAAATGACGGCGCTCGTGGGAGGTATGCGTGTCCTGAATACCAACTTTGGACAGACCAATTACGGCGTCTTTACCAGACAGCCGGAGGCGCTAACCAGCGACTTCTTCGTGAACCTGCTCGACATGGGTACGGAATGGAAGCCGGTATCGGAAGCCGGAGATGTATTTGAAGGGCGTGATCGCACGACCGGTAAACCGAAATGGACGGCCACGCGTGTCGATCTTGTCTTCGGTTCCAATTCCCAGCTTCGGGCGCTCGCGGAAGTTTACGCAAGCGCGGACGGTCAGAAGAAGTTTGTCAAAGACTTTGTGGCGGCCTGGAACAAGGTGATGAATCTTGACCGTTTTGATCTTGGCTGATTGTGTCAGCAGCCTCTTGAATGGTTTTGAGAGGCGTTGAAAAAAGAAAATCTGACAACCGGCTCAGCGGATAGCGTAGCGCCGCCGCTGAGCCGGTTGACTTTTATCTTTCGAGATCATTCTCGGTGCTACGGTTCAAGTGTAATTCTTAATTTGTGGATACGTTTTTGTTCTGAAAATAAAAAAGCCCGATGTCGGGGCTTTTTGAATGATTAACGTGACAGGGTTATTCGCCTTTAAGTTTTTCCTGCTTTTCCTGTTTTGTCTTGCAGTCAATGCAGAGGGTGGTCACCGGCCTGGCCAGCAATCTTTTTTCGGAAATGGGGCCGCCGCAGACTTCGCAGATGCCGAAGGTTCCGTCATCAATTCTTTTGATGGCTTCCTGCATTTTCATAATCAGCTTGCGTTCTCTGTCCCGGATGCGCAATTCAAAATTTCTGTCGGATTCCAGCGATGCCCGGTCGTTGGGATCGGGATAGTTTTCTTTGCCGTTGGTCATTTCGGAAACAGTTTTGCCCGCCTCACTTAACAGTTCATTGATTTTCTGCGTGAGCAGCTTTTTGAAAGCCTGCATTTTTTCCTGTCTTGCTTTTACATTATTCTGTTTTTCCAAAACATTTACTCCTTGCATGAAAAACTTGAACATTTCTTTTACTTGATGACAAATTATTTGTAAAGAGAAATTTTTATCTACATAATTATTTGTTCGCCGACCCGAAGATTAAAATATTGCCAATTAAATCAATTATTTCAACTATCTGAACCATAGGTCCGGATAATCTTTTCCACGACGTTGGTTGTGGATTTGCCTTCCACTTCGGGAATGATGGCAACCCGACCGCCCCATTGCCGGACTTCCTCCCGTCCGACAACTTTTTCCTCCGGCCAGTCTCCCCCCTTGATCAGAACGTCAGGTTTGAGGAAATTGATTAATTCCAGCGGGGTTAATTCCGGGAAAATGGTCACAAAATCAATAAATTCAAGCGCGGCCAGAACCTCCGCTCGTTCGCTTTCGGTGACGAGCGGCCTTTTTTCTCCCTTAATCGCGCGGACGGAAGAGTCGCTGTTGAGAGCGAGCACCAGAATATCCGCGGTTTTCTTCGCTTCACGCAAATACCGGACGTGGCCGACATGCAGAATGTCGAAGCAGCCGTTGGTAAAAGCGATTTTTTTCCCCTGCGTACGCAGACCGTCCAATTTTGTTCGCAGGCTTTCTCTGTCTAATATTTTATTCATCCGCACTCCTCGCGTTGAAATGATGGGGCAGAACTCTGGCCAGCGTCAGAACTGAAACTTCGCGCGCTCCGGCCCTGATTAAAACTTTTGCGCATTCATTGACCGTGGCGCCGGTGGTGAAAACATCGTCAATCAGCAGGATCGTTTGGCCGGATATTTTTTCAGCGTTATGGACTTCAAAAGCTCCCCGGATGTTTTGTTTTCTTTCCTGTTTGTGATAGCCGGTTTGAGTTTGGGTATATCTATGCCGTTTCAGCACGGAGAAGTCAACGGGGATCTGCCGTTTTTTCCCGACGGCGCGCGCCAGAACCAGGGACTGATTAAAGCCTCTTTCGCGCAGTCTTTTGATATGCAGCGGCACCGGCACAATGAGGGTATAGCCGGTGAGATCCATGCCGGGAAAAGAAAAATCAGCCATAAAAGAAGCAAGCATTTCACCGATGGAGAGATTGTTTTTATATTTGAATTGATGAATGGCGTTTAAGATGACGTCTTCGTAGCTGAAGATGGCGCGGGCGCGCGAAAAAAAGGGCTTCTTTTCCAGGCATTCTCCGCACAGGTGATTTTCCGCAGAACTGTCAGGGAAAGTGGTGCCGCAGATGTCGCAGAGGCTTCCCCGGATAAAATGGACTTTTACCGCGCAGGATGGGCAGAACAGGCGTCCGCTGCCCTGATCGATGAGGTCATCGCAACCCAGACAGCGGAAGGGGAAAATAACTTCGCCTAGATCATGGAGAACTTCGGCCAGACTCATGCCATCTCCCTGCTCAATCTTTTCACCTCCGTCTTTTTCTCGTCCACTTTCATCCGTGGGGCGTCCCACAGATTTTCCAGGTCGTAAAAGGCCCTGATCGGTTCATAAAAGACGGAAATCACCACGTCGCCGTAGTCAAGCAAAACCCACTGACCGTTGGCTTCGCCTTCCACGCCCATTGGCCGGACATCCGCTTTTTTAAGGAACTGCTGAATCTCTTGAGCGATCGCCTGCACCTGCCTTTCCGATGTTCCGCTGCAGATAATCATATAATCCGTGAAAGCGGAGACCTGTTTCAAATTCAGAACAACAATCTCCTGGGCTTTCTTTTGCAGTGTCGCGTTAATGCATAAAATAAGACGCTCTCTGGTTTTATCTTTTTTGGTCGCCAAATAGACCTCCTTAAAGACTGAATTTTTGCAATATATGCCACAAATGGGAAGAATTGACAACAGAATGTCAAAAGCCCGTGCTGGAAGGCAACGGGCTTTTGGATGACATATGCAGGTCTGAAAATGAGGGATGAGGACAACTCGATCTAATCTCTATTTCAGATGCGTTCATTTTACTTTTTTGACTTTAATCCAGCCGCTTCACGCAGCGCGTACACGCGGTCTGTCTTTTCCCATGGGAAACCCGGGCGGCCGAAGTGGCCGTAGTTGCAGCTCTTGCGATAGCTCCAGCCCTTGGGCGTCGTCAGCCCCAGATCCTTGATCATCATGGCCGGACGGAAATCAAAAATATCGCCTTCCATGAGAATCTTTTCAATTTTCTGTTCGGGAATAACTTCTGTGCCGTAGGTGCAGACATTGATGCTCAGCGGTTTGGCGACGCCGATGGCGTAGGCAATCTGAATTTCGCATTTGTCGGCCAGTCTAGCCGCCACAATGTTTTTGGCAGCGTAGCGGGCGTAATAGGCCGCAGAACGATCCACCTTGGATGGATCCTTGCCTGAAAAAGCGCCGCCGCCGTGTGATCCGACGCCGCCGTAGGAATCGACAATAATCTTCCGGCCCGTAACACCGGAATCGCCCATGGGACCGCCAATCACAAATCTACCGGTCGGATTGACAAAAAATTCCGTCTTGTTGGTCAGCATTCCTGTTTTATCGAGGACTTGATGAGCAACCTCTATCAGGTCCTTGCGAATTTTCTTCAAAGGAACGTCGAGCGTCTGATGGGAAATAACGACGGTTGTAATTTTAACGGCTTTGCCGTCGTCATGCAGCACGCTGACCTGCGATTTGGAGTCCGGGCGAAGATATTCAATAGCATTCGTCTTGCGCAAACGGGTGAGCTCTTCCAGCAGCATATGCGAATAATAAATGGGGGCGGGCATCATATGCGGTGTGGCATAAGACGCGTAGCCGAACATCATGCCCTGATCGCCGGCGCCTTGATTTTCAGGCCTTTCGCGGTCCACACCCTGTTTAATGTCCGGTGACTGTCCGTGAATAGCGCAGAGATAATTGAACGTGTCCCAACAGAATCCTTCGCAGGGATCATCGTAGCCGATGTCTTTCACCACCTGGCGCGCGATGGCCTGAGGATTGAGTTTATCCCAGTTTTTGCAGGTGATTTCACCCAGACTGACAACCAGATTCGGTCCCACGGCTGTTTCACAGCCCACGTGGGCATGCTTATCCTGTTCCAGGCATGCGTCCAGAATGGCGTCGGAAATCTGGTCGCATACTTTATCCGGATGGCCTTCGGAGACCGATTCGGATGTGTAAATGTGGCGCGTATGCAGTTTACTCATTTGTTTATTCCCTCTCTTGTTTTAAATTTATATTACATTTTTCTTCAACGACTCAAAACAAAAAGCCCGCGCCAAAAGGCAACGGGCTCATTATTCAAAATTACACCAGCCTTTAGCACATTTTTAGAGCGGAGCAATTAACTTTTTTAAATCGCCGCTTTTGTGTTTCGCTATGTGTAAAACAAATATGAAATCTTTTGTCAAGAAAATATTTTTAATCCTATATTTTAAGACCGGCTGATATGAAGAAGCCCGGCGAATTTCTTCCGCCGGGCTTCCTAGTTAACAATAAGGTAGATTGATTCCTACGGTTCTGTGGGAGCGGCCGCGTCTTTCATCCATTCCTCCATTGATCCGTCATAAATCTTGACGTTTTTAAAACCCATCACATCAGTTAAAATAAACCACCAGGCGCTGGCTACTTTGCCGGTATCACAATAAACAATGATTTCCTTATTGAGGTCACTGCCGACAACGCCGGATGCCAAATTTTTCAAAGCGGTGATATCTTTATAGGTCCAGCAGCAGGGTTCCATATGCTCGCCGGGAGGGTATTTGTCGAACACCTGAATGGTGGGCAGATTGACGGCATTCTTGACTCTGCCGTTTTTAGCTACAAAAGGAAGTTTGTTTTCACCCTTGAAGAAAGCGGGTTCGCGTGCGTCAACAATCGTCGCCTTGCCGATCTGACCCTTCACGTAATCCTTGTTTGTCAACAGAGCCTTGTTGATGGTTCCTTTGTATGGTTTGGACTTAGGTTTAACCACTTCCTGCGAGACCGGTTTTTGTTCGCGTGTCGCCCATTTTTCGAATCCACCGCTCAATACGGATACTTTCTTAACACTCGCGTATTTCAATGCCCAGGCCACACGGGTAACATCCACACGATCAGGCGGCGTGCTGGTCGTGCCGTAAACAACCACTGTCGAATCCGGTCCGATTCCATTTGCGGAAAGCAGATCGATTAAATCATCATCCGCAGGCATTTCATTCTTCAAACCGCCGGCACCGGGTGCCCAATTGTTATAGAAAATTCCAAGAGCGCCTGGAATGTGTCCGGTTTTGTAATCTTCGACCTTTCGGATATCAATAACGATAACACCCGGATCTTTTAAAATTTTCGCCAGATCATCCGTTGAGAGAATAGGACTGAAGCCTTCAGCCCATACCACGGCCGGCAGTAAAATCAACAGGGATACCAACAATGCTTTCAACCATTTCATTTTTTTCATAAAACCCTCCTTTATTATTATTTGTTGATTGGTTTAATGTCAAAAATTAATGCATCATTCGCCTTTGAACCGTCTTTAATCAGATCTTCCTGTTTTAAGAACCCTTCCTTATTCACGTGGCAGGAATCACAGGAGCGTGTCCGGTTTGTCCGCTTCTTGATATTATGCACCGCCGAATCCCAGTAGTTAGGCAGAGCATCGAAATTCTCCATTTTTATTCCCCTGGGTTCAAACGTATTTCTTATAGTAGGTATGACCCTGAGTGTTGTCAAGGTCTTCTTATTCCGCGGATTTTTGCCCAGAATAAATCCGGGTTCAGCCTTCGAACCGTTAACGGCGTGACAATTGAAGCACTGTCGATATTGGCCGGAAGAATGGCAACCCTGGCAACTGACTTTGTCCTTATGGATGGTGTGAGCAATCTGATTGCCTTTATCCTGATGGCAGGACTGGCATTTCGGACGGTCTTTGACGTCATTTTTCGACTTATAAATTTTACCGTCGCCATGCATTTCCTGCTTCTTATGGCAATCGTTGCACATCATGCCTTTCTGGTAATGGACGTCAGGTGTGCCGCCGTATTCTCCGGTAAATTCCGGATAAACTCGGCCGCCGTGACAGGCCGCGCAGGTTTTGCCCTCATTTTTCTTGATAAATTTATGGCCCTGCAGCAGACCGGTGGTAATGCCGCCAACCGGAGGTGATTTAACGTGGCAGCTTCCGCAGGAGGCATGGCAGGAACGGCATGATTGTTCAAAAACTTTCTTATCAAAAGTTTTCAGTTCTGCTGCTGAAAATCTGTGTTTGACGCCTTCGTGCTGACCGAAACTGGTGTAATGCAGTGACTTGGCATAATTTTGCCCTGCCTTGATATGGCATATACCGCAGTTATTAATATTATCAGATGGTCTGGCGATGCGGCCCTTATGAGCATCCTCTTTCTTTTTACCTTGTTTGTTGCCTTTATGACAGGCAATGCATCCCATTGAAAGATGGAACTCCTTGCCGATCATTCCCTTGTCGACCAGATAACCCTTGTAATATTCTTCCGCCCGGACCGGGGGAGGGGCACCCGCTCACCCCTCGGCCTCGCCGCCGATTTCCGGCGGCTTGACCAGCGACTTCATTTTGTTGTCGTTGGTATGGCAGCCGACGCAAGTGCCTCTATCGGCCTTGTCTGTTAATAGGGCATACTGCTTAATGTCTTTCCAGTTCTGATGGCATTTGGTGCAATTGTTCCAGGAAAATTCTTTTTTGCCGTTGTGGCAGTTGAAACAATACTGCTGAGACTGGTGCGTTTCCAGGGCAACACGAGTAGATCCTTTTCTTATCTGGAAAAGTTTCGAATGGCAATCGCGGCAATTCAGCGAGGCGTGTTTTTCATGTCTGAAAGTGACCTGGCGCTGATCTTTTCCCAGGGCGACAATCGTATTGTAAACGGGTGCTTTGTAAGGTTTGGGCTTGCCTTTGACATGCCCCACGTCCTTCTCGCTGATTCGTGGATGACATCTGGCGCACTGGTTTTTTGCGGCAAAAGCGTCTTTGCCGTTGTGACAAGCGCCACAGTATTTGCCCTTGTAGAGAGAATCCATAACGAAATCTTTTTTCTCCTGGGCAAGCAGGGCCTGCATTTCAAAAAGACCGCTGTGGCATTTTTCACAGCTGATCTTTTTCGCATCCACATGATGCTGATGCTTGAAGAGAACGGATTTTACCGGCTGGGTATAGAGAATGCCGCCGCCGTCGGAAAAACTGCTTTTCCCTGATGCGCTGACATTGGCGATGCAGAAAAGAGCGAGAAAAATGATGAGTAAAAGATTCTTTTTCATGCTGAAAAAATCAACCCTTCATATAGAAAATATTCGGTTTTGCTCCAACTTGTTCCCGAAGGACCCACACCGGTTTTTGCAACTGATGAACCAGTTGAAACACTCTGCTGGCCGGATCCGATAAATCTCCGAAAATACGGACATCCGAGGGACATGCTTCAACGCAGGCCGGGGTAGTGATGCCTTTGGAAAGTCTGGCATCAAAACAAAAATCGCATTTATCAATAGCGCCTTTTTCTTCGTTGTAATAACGAGCATCATACGGGCAGGCCATAATACAGGATTTGCACCCGATGCATTTCTTATTGTTCATCTGCACGATGCCGTTGGTTTTATCCTTGTACGTTGCCGTTGTCGGGCAGGTGCGCACGCACGGCGGGTTATTACACTGATTGCAGAGGATGGGAATAAATTCCCATTTCTGATCAAGCGCTGCCAGAAGTTCCCGCTTTAAAATTTTTGTCCGCCAACCGTAGTCGGGCACCTTATTCGTGGAGACACAGGCTTTCATACATTTTTCGCAATCGATGCAGCGATCCTGTCTTAAGACCATTGCGTAATGTGGTTTGTAGGGATATTTATCACGGAAGATATCCAGCGAATAAGCCTGATCGATATTGGAGATCAAAGACAGCACCGAACCGCCGGCCAGCACGCCGGTAATTTTTAGACCGATTTTAAGAAATTCCCGCCGCTCAGAATCAAGTGGATGGTCCGGAAAATTTTTATGTTTCGTATTATCCATCACGTCAATTCCTCAGCTTCGGCGACTTCCGTTATTTTTTCTTTCATGATCTCTGTATGCGGTGAATCTTCAAAACCGGAAAAAACTTTTTCGCCCAGTAGAAAGGCCAGAACGCAAAAGCTTATTCCACCGAGCACTACCAGAATTTCGTGAACGCTGGGGGAGTATGTGTTCAGTTTGGAATATTCAACCACGCCGAGTTCAAAATATTGCGGAACAAGCTGTCCGACGACAACCATATCCATACGGGTGAAGAAAAGGCTTAAAATCATCAAGGCGGCGGCGATGAACATGACGGTCAGATTTTTACCTCTTGAGGCCAGAATCAAAACAAAAGGAATGACCATTCCGACAAGGATTTCAATCGTCCAGAAGTTGAATGAGTAAGGTCCGTCGGTTAGAACGTTCAAGGCTGAAACAGCACCCGGGCTGCCGACAGATGTTGTCAAAAACTTCCAGATGGTAAAAATCATCATAATGGCCAGCAGCAGAAGGGTGAGTTTTGAAACAGACTGAAGGGCGTTTGCTGTAGAATCATCGAAAACCTTTTTGTTGACCGCCTTGTGAGACAGACAGAAGAAAAACATAATGAAAGCGCATCCCGTGATTAAAGCCGATAAAATAAAATACACCGGAAAATAAGGACCATACCAGAAGGGACGGCCGTTCATCATGGCAAAAACGCCACCCAGATTGCTGTTGGCGGCCACTTCCGTAATCACGCCGAGGAAACCGGCGATAACGGCTTTATGGTGGTGTGCTTCATTGAAAAGAAAGATGAATTCAATTGTCAGAAAAACGACGGCAAATCCATACAGGGTTCCCATCCACCAGATATTGGAGGAAAAGTTGGGAGAAATGACATTGTATAAGGCCATGCGGAAGGGATTTTCAATTTCCAGTCCGATCACCAGAAAGCCGGACAGTATCGTGATAATCGATAAATAAACACAGCGTTTGGCCAGCGGCATAAAATCCTTCACACCGAAGACGTGCCCCAGAGAAGACACAAGACACAACCCCGTGGAAGCAACAACGAAGAAAATATACGTGGAAATCAATATGGCTACGGGCACTTCACGGGACGTCGCGTAAGCGTGACGGCTGCCGGCGATAAACAAGGCATGAATGCCGCTGCCGATGCCAACAAGCAGCAAAATACTGAGAAGGGCGACAAATGAAAGATAGATTGGTCCACCGGAAAAAACGCGTTGAAATGCCGGTTTAATATTGGAGACGAACGACTCTTGAACGATGTCTGACATGCCGTATCCTCAATTAATGAAAAGCTTCGAAAAACCGGTTGATTTAGCGGTTTTAAAATAGAGGAAGACATCATTTTTGTCAAGGAGTTTATATAAGAAAATTAAGCTCTAACGTAATCTTTGACATGAAAAAAATAAGATGTTAAGTTCGCGTTAAATTTTCATTTTTAAGGGGCAGAATCTGTTGAAGAAGGCAAATATTCTCTGGTCTTTTTTCTCTTCCGTAAAACTTACCCTTGTGCTGCTTTGTTTGATGGTTTTTCTTTTTATCGTGTCCACCGTTATTCCTCAGCAGAACATTGCTCCTGAATTTACATGGCTGGCCGACATCTATCACTCCAAAATATTTTATCTGCTGACGGCGGTTTTTTCTTTAAATCTGATCGTCTGTTCCATCAATCGCTGGCCCGTTACCATGAAGCAATACAAGTCTTCCTGTTTTCCGCCGCCATCAGGGCTTTTTGAAAACCTTCCGAAAAACCGGATCATCGTCACGGATAAAAAAATGACTGACATCGAGCGGGTGGTGGAATCTTTGTTGTCATCAAAAATCAGCACATGGAAAAAGACAGCAACGGAAACAGAAACGCTTTTTTATCGAGAGAGAGGAAAGTTTTCTTTATGGGGAGTTTATGTTGTGCATCTGGGTGTGCTGGTGATCATTGCGGGAGCCCTTATGGGTTCCCTTTTTGGTTTTGAAGCTGACCTCAATCTGGCCGAAGGGGAAGCGTCCAACACGGTTCAACTGGCCAAGGGCAGGGGAACACGTCAACTCGATTTTTCCATACAATGTAATCAATTCATCATGGAATTTTACGATACCGGAGCACCGAAAACTTACCGCTCCGATTTAAGTTTTATCAAAGGCGGTCAGGTTATTCATCAGGGATCTTTGTTGGTGAATCATCCCATAACGTTTGAAGGAATCCGTTTTTATCAGGCGAGTTATGGTCTGGCTGAGGCGGGCAAGGCGGTACTGGCCTTCAATCATGCCGGTACTGAAAGTCCTGAGATACAGGTTAAAGCAGGAGAAACATTCGATCTGCCTGTTCACAATGCGAAGGCAACTGTTTTACGTGTGGAAGAAAATATGATGCAAATGGGTCCGGCTGTTAAGCTGAATATTGAAACAGATAAAGGAAACATGCAGCTTTGGCTTTTTCAACACATCAAAGAAATCGCGGAAGTTAATCCCGGTTTGTTTTCTGAGGTGCCCATGTTCAACCCCGGCCTTTTCAAACCGCTGGTTTTCTCGCTTAAACGCACAGAAAAACAATATTACACCGGCCTGCGCGTCGTAAAAGATCCGGGAGTTCCTTTGGTCCTGATCGGCGGGCTTATGCTTCTGATCGGTATGATTATGATATTCTTTTTTGCCCATCAGCGTGTCTGGATTTTAGTTCATCAGGAAACGGAAGGGATAAAAATACGTCTGGCCGGACGCAGCAATCGTTATCAGGAAGCCCTGCAGCGACAAATCGATCATTTTTGTGTGCAAATCCAAAAGGAGTTGACTGCATGAGCCATACGATGCTTTTAAGCTACGTTACTTTTATTTATTTTGCGGCTTTCGTCCTCTACCTTTTCAGAATGATTCTGCAGAAAGAGTTCTGGGGAATTGCGGCTTCCTTTGTGGCTTGGGCGGGAATTGCAGCACAAACACTGGCCATGATTTTAAGATGGAAGGCTTCTTACAATCTCGGGTTCGGACATGTTCCAATCACCAATCTCTATGAGTCCCTGATATTTTTTGCCTGGTCGATCATGCTTCTTTATCTGATCATTGAATGGCGCATCAAGAATCGGATGCTGGGCGCGTTTGTCGTGCCGGTGGCATTTTTAATTATGGCTTACGCTTCCATTGCGCCCGGTGTCAACAACAGCATTGAACCGCTGATTCCTGCGCTGCAAAGCAACTGGTTGACTTCGCATGTTCTGACCTGTTTTATGGGGTATGCCGCTTTCACGGTCGCTTTCGGCTGCGGCATTCTTTATCTCTGGAAATACAAAAAAGAAGCAGTCGGATCCGACACATCAGGTTGGATGGCGCATATGCCCTCACTGGATGTCCTGGATGCGCTGATTTACCAGAGCACTACACTGGGCTTTGTGTTTCTTGCGCTGGGCATTGTGACCGGTTCCGTCTGGGCGCACTATGCCTGGGGCAACTATTGGAGTTGGGATCCCAAAGAAACCTGGTCTCTGATTACCTGGCTGATCTATGCGATCATGCTGCACGCCCGCTTTGTCCGCGGTTGGCGCGGACAAAGAATGGCGATGCTGGCGATCATCGGGTTCGTCTCTGTTTTATTTACTTATCTGGGTGTCAATTTTCTCGTGAGTCTGCACAACTACATCTAAAAATCTGTCTGGCAATTTCTCCGTGCCTTGAGTGACGATTTTCGCGATGCTTCTGCTGCCGGTCCAAAATCCAAACAGTTAATTGCCGGACTTTAGCGTGTCAGGCTTGCTATTGTTGATAGTAACCGGCGCCTGTGGATCCTGTGTCCATTCCTGCATCGATCCGACATAGAGGCGGACGTTTGTATATCCCAAAATCTGCTTCATAAGATATGACCAGATCGGACAGCACTGGCCGGTGTCGCAATATGTGATGATAGCCTGGTTGCGATCTTGTCCGGCGGCAGCTTCAACGATGGCAGTCAGTTCTTTTTTGGTCTTGAAGGTTTTGTCTGCATTAAAAGCGCAGGAGGTCGGCATATTAAGCGCCCCGGGTATGTGTCCCGCTTTGGCTACACAATCCATCTTCTTTTCTCCGGTGAAGAATTCACGTTCACGGACATCCAGAAGAACCAGTTTCCCGGTTTTTTCTTTGAGATAATCTTTGCCGGCAAATACTTCGCCTGCGTAATTCCCCTTGAAGTTACTTGCCTTGCGATGTTCAATCTTTTCAGAGAGAGGCTTTTTTTCTTTAATCCATTTGTTTATTCCGCCGTCCAGCAGGGCGACATTTTCGATACCGGCATATTGCAATGTGCAGGCAACCCGGGCGCTTTGATAACTCAGACGGGGCGTATCCATACAACCTGCAACAACAATCCAGTTGTCATAGCCAATGCCCATGTAACTGATTGTGTCATCAATATCATCTTTTTCCGGAAGTGAGCCGAACAATCCGTCTTTCTGGTAGGCCCAGGCACGGTAAAAAGCGCTCAGCGCACCGGGAATATGTCCTTCACGGTAATCTTCAACACGGCGGACATCCAGAACAATCAGTTTGGGATTTTTCAAGTTTGCCAGAAGCCAGTCGGTGGAGACGATAGGCGCTATGTCACGGGTCTGGCCGATGAACGGAAATATAAATATAAATAACAGGCAAAAGAATATTCCGGATACAATATTTTTTTTCATATTCCACCTCCGGGTTTGAATCTGTTTTATGATATAAATTTCAATTTTTTTTAAATATATCACATTAATCAGAAAAAAGAACCAGTTGAATATTAATTCATTCCCGTGCGCGTTGTTGACATGATCGTATGCGTCTTACTTTAAATTGTTCCGCGTGATCTCACTGCCCGCTCCGAGGGCAATAAAATGATCACCGTATTCATTGGCGAAAATTGCGCGGGCGTTTTCACCGCTGCAATGGGAGGCGGCGGTATAGCTTACTCCCGCTCTTTTAAATCGTGCAATTATTTTAAGAATCTCTTTATCCTCATGATCAAAAAGATGAAAACCACCCATGACAAGCGCGATCTCTTTGTCCGGCAAAACCTTCTTCGCGGTTTCTAAGATTTTGACAATACCCGGATGCGCGCAACCAGTGATAACAACAGTTCCTGCCGATGTTCGTAAAATCGCTCCCTGTTCGCGGACCGGACCTTTCAGATCTCCCGTGCTGTAAAGACCGGGGAGAATTTCCTCCGCTTTTTCGACTTCAATCAATTCTGCGCCGTAGCGCCTCATATCGTCCTTGAAACGGGCGGAAAAAGAACGCGGCACGCAAACAGGCAGATTGCGTTTCGCGTTCAGGATATAATAAATACCGCCGGTGTGATCCCAGTGCTGGTGAGAAATCATCATCAGGTCAATCCATGCCGGTTCAATGCCCAGTTTAGTCATGTTTTCCGAAAGAACAATGCCGTCGCCGCCGGTATCAAAGAGAATGTTCCTGCCTTCATGTCTAATCAGACAGGAAAATCCCCACGAAGCAACCAGATCATCACGTGTCGTGTAGTTATCGCAAATCATCGTAATCATTGGGTTTGATGAAGCACTTTTTAAAAGGGTTTTCGGCACACGATTCATTTTTTCTTTCCTATCGCGTAATCCCGCAGGGCTTTATGAAATGTATTGGCCGCCAGCAGGGCGCAATGTTCCGAATCTTTCGGCATCCCGCCCAGATGGTCCAGAATCGAACTCTGGTTAATTCTGATGCATTCCCGAACCGTCTTACCCTTGGCCATCACCGTGGCTGCCGAACCTGCAGCATGGGATGTCACGCACCCGTCTGTCGTATAAGAAATATCCATGATTTTATCATTCCTGACTTTCAGGAACATTTCCATGGTATCCCCGCAGGGGCCTTTGATCTTGGCATAGCCGTCGGGTATTTCCATCGTGCCACAATTTCTCGGATCATTTCCATAATCATAGACCCTTTCAGAAAGACCGCCTCTGATTTTCTCCATTAGAAGGTCAATCATTTCCTGTTTGATTTGTTCCTCTTTTTTATGATCCTCGTCCATGTTGTAACTCCTTGTTTCCCATCGTTCGGTCAGCAGCGGATGTGTAAAAAAATCGGCGATTCTTATTTTGTCATTACAGAATTTTTTTCCCGGCATCCGGCCCACTCTTGACGATATACACAGCGGTGATTTTTCCCACAATGGCCGATTTCGGATTAAGCGTTTCCTTGATGCTGTGCACCCACTCGACATTTTGTCTGAATATTTCGCCGTCGGTGTGGATGGCAATGTCGGCCTTGATCTGGAAGCCGCCTTTGTCTCCCCACCAGGTTAAAGCTATCTTGGGATTTTCCAGTAAATTCTTCAGCGTTTTGCCGAAATACTGATCGGAGATAAGCAATGTCTCGTCATCCAGAAATTTTAACGCAGCGATAGGCACAACGTTAGGCGTTCCGTCCTTTGACGCTGTTGCCAAGAAGGCTATTTTTGTTCCTTTCAAACTTTCCTTAATCTCTTCGGTTACTTTAGCCATGAAATATTTCTCCCTAGTCCTTTGGTTTTTTCCCGACAGATGCAAGGTACACGGTAAATTCGTTTTCTCCGTCAACACGAAGCAGTTTGTCCATTGCTTCCTGATCATACGCCGCGATGGCACACGTACCCGCATCGATGGCCTCGCAGGCCAGATAAAGGTTCTGGCAGACATGACCGGCGTCAATGGCGATCACTTTATGCGCGGCAATATCATAGCGCCATTCCATCCGGTAGGGGATGGCCGTCCAGATAAACGTCACCGCCGCGTCCCGGGGATAGGTTTGACCAAAAACCGCCTGCCATATTTTTTTGATCAGATTATCCTCTGTAAACTCGAACAACAACTGATGTTCCACCGGCAGATAACGGTAAATTCCCTGCTCCAGCCCCTCGACCCGCAAAACGCAAAGATACGTTTCCAGGGCATGGCGGCATCCCGCGGAAGGCACCGTTCTCAGGGCATGCCCCTCGTCAATCTGCTTTTTGATTCCCTGGGTCGCCCACAGGAGAAAAGACAATTCCTCGATGGATAACGGCTGACGGCCGTAAGACCGTCTGCTTTCACGCGCAGCGATGGCTGTTTTGAGGTGAATGTCGCCGATATGTTTCAGGCGATCCCATTTTACGAGATCAATAAGTTTGGCGTCCTTTGAATAGGGTTTCTCAACCGGTGGAGGATCCAGACCCCTGCTTTGATCCGTTTGGGAAAAATCAATGACCTTCCGGACACTGTCTTTGAGAAATAACCTGTAGGTTGTGATAAGATCGTTGTCCATTGTGGATGGTAAATTAGCACAAAACCAGGAATAATGTCCTGATCATTTTTTCCTGATATCCAAATCTTCTTCCCAGTGTAATTGTGAAAAATCTTCGGGGTTCATCCGCTGCAAAAACACCTTGCCGTTTAAATGATCATTTTCGTGCAGGATGACCCGCGCGTGAAACGGATGATCAATCTCATCAATATGTTCTTTGCCGTTCATATCCCAATATTTTATTTTCAAACCATCCGGTCTGGCGACTGCGCCATACACGGTTGCGTAAAAAACACTCAAACATCCTTCCGCGTAAACGTTGGATTTAGATGAAATCTCCAGAATTTCCGGATTGATGTACGCTTTCCAGCGAATGTCGGGCAAATCGGGATCTTCTTTTGTCGGCTGAAGGTGAACGATGAAAACTTTTTTGGAAATTCCGATCTGAGGCGCCGCCAGGCCAACGCCGCTGTAATAATCCAGCGTTTCTTTTAACGTGTTGACGATTTTTACCGCTTCTTTGAGATCGGATATTTTATCGGACGCCCGGAAAAGCAACTCGCCTTCCGGGGTTCCTAATTGCTTTGGGAGAATAACAGCCATAGTCTTTTCCTCGTGTCTGCAAAGTAAGATTTGAATAATCAATCGTTGCGATTTAATTCATCATCTAACATATCGTATAACAGTCCCGCCACATCACCAACGACTTTACAGCAGATGATTTTGTGATGCTTTCTTTCGGTGACTTCCGATTCCGTGACATGTTTCTTGAGCAAGTCGGAGCACGTACTGGTGCCGTGAAGCGCTTTTATCTTTTTGTCTAGCTCGCGAACTTTCTGATAAGCGTCCAACTTGGTTTTCATGTCCTGAGGGCTAGTGTTACCGTACGCCAATCCCAGCACCATAAAACCGCCGGTAACGGCGCCGCACTTTTCCCGCAGCCGGCCCATGCCGCCGCCGAAGGTCGAAGCAATCCTTTTTGCCTTGTCCTCATCCATCCCGAAACGGTTGCAGAAAGCAAGTAAAACGGACTGCGAGCACGCATATCCCTCATCAAACAGGGACATGGCTTTATTAATGGCTTCTTGTTTGGACATGTATTTCAAAAGTAGTCTGATACCCGGTCATTTTATTATCACAATTGATGATGACTTTTAGCATAAAAAGGTGAAATTGTGAATGCGCGATCAATCATTTGCTGCCATTCTGTTGTTTGCACAGATCATTAAAAATTCTGAATGCTCACGGTTAATCGGTGCTTGACAGATTTTGACCAATTATTGTAGTCATTGCACCGTGGAAAGAAGAGCGAATAAATTCAACCCGAGGAGTTAAAAAATTGGATAAAGCAACCCTGACCTATAAAGACCGCACAGTGGATTTTCAGATTATTGAAGGTTCTGAGGGAGAAAAGGCAATTGATATCAACTCTCTCAGGCAGGCAACCAATCTCATCACATTGGATGTCGGTTTTCAGAATACCGGATCATGCACATCCGCGATTACCTATATTGATGGCGATAAAGGCATTTTGCGCTACCGGGGCATTCCAATCGAAGAGCTTGCCGAAAAGGCCAGCTTCTCAGAAGTAGCCTATTTGTTGATTTACGGCAATCTCCCGACCAGGGAGCAGCAAAATCTTTTTTCGCAGCGGCTCACGCAAAACTCCATGATGCACGAAGAAATGCTGCGTTTCTTCGATGGCTTCCCGCCCACGGCCCATCCGATGGCTATGCTGGTGACCATGGTCAACGCTCTGTCCGTTTATTACACGGATTATTATGTTCAGGATTTTCAGTCGGAAAATTTCGATATCATGGCTGCTTCACTGCTCTCCAGAATCCGCACGATTGCCGCTTACTCTTATAAACACAGCATCGGACAGCCGCATGTCTATCCTAAACGTGATCTAAAATATGCTTCGAACTTTCTGTATATGATGTTTGACAGTCCCATCAATCCTTATATTCCGGATCCGGATATTGAAAGAGCACTCTCCGTGCTGTTGATTCTGCATGCCGACCATGAGCAGAATTGCAGCACCTCCACCGTCAGACTGGTTGGATCCAGCATGGTCAATCTCTACGCGTCAATCTGCGCCGGCATCTGCGCGCTCTGGGGCCCCCTCCATGGCGGCGCCAATCAGAAAGTGATCGAAATGCTTGAAGAAATTAAAAATGACAACCTGTCTATCAAGCAGTGCATCGAATCGGCGAAAGACAAAAACAGCAAATTCCGTCTTTTCGGGTTTGGCCACCGGATTTATAAAAACTACGACCCGCGATCCTTAATATTGAAAAATTATTGCCAAACCATTTTTAAGAAATTCAATTATGATGATACACTTATTAATATTGCTATGGAACTGGAAGAAGCAGCCCTAAAAGACGACTTTTTTATCGAGCGTAAATTATATCCGAACGTCGATTTTTACAGCGGCATTCTTTACCGGATGATTGGCATTCCGACCAACATGTTCACGGTCATGTTCGCTATCGGAAGACTGCCGGGCATGATTGCCCAGTGGAAAGAAATGCATGACTCCGTGCCGTTGAAAATCGGGAGACCACGACAGATTTACACCGGCAGCGCTTTGCGGCATTACATCCCTCCGGATGAGCGCTGAAGATCAAAAGGTTTGTCATTTCGGGGATAGAAGGGAGGAGAAGTCTTCACCATATCCAGTTGATAAAAATTTCTCACTCTGTACGAAATCACATTACCTCAAAGAACCGTTCCCCCCAGAAATAAATTCAAGGTTTCTTTTCAGACCTTTAAATTTGGTCCTTTTCACGGCGGAGCCTTTAAAAAATCTGTTGAATTGTTCCTCATCCATGCGGTACCAGTTGGCGCGGGTCATTTCCAGCAACTCAGGAACAGGATCAAAATCCTTCTCCTGATGCACGACGGCTTTGTGATTCCAGGGACAGATGTCCTGACAGATATCACAGCCGAACACCCGGCATGCGAACTTACCCTCAAATTCCATTGGAATGTTCGATTGGTTTTCAATCGTGAGATACGCAATGCACCGTCTTGCATCAAGCACACGCGGAGCGACAATGGCCTGCGTGGGACAGGCATCTATGCATAGCGTGCAATTGCCGCAGGATGCGATAACGGCTTTATCATAGTGCAGGGGAATATTCACGATAAGCGTTCCGATAAAACAAAAAGAACCGACCTGCGGAGAAATCAGACACGTGTTTTTCCCTATCCAGCCCAAGCCCGCGCGGACAGCCCACGCTTTCTGCAGTACCGGTGCCGAGTCAACAAAAAACCTGCCGCTCACCGGCGCGATATCGGAATGAATGTAATTCAACAGGTGCTTGAGCTTTTTTCTGACAACATCGTGATAATCTTTTCCGAAGGCGTATTTCGCGAGAACCGGCGCTTCGGGATCGGCTTGCGTTTTGGCCGGATAGTAGTTCAAAAGAACGGAAATAACCGAGAGGGCGCCTTCGACCAGCTTTGCCGGATCAGAACGTTTTTCAGTATGTTTTTCCATGTAAGCCATGCCGGCGTGATAATGGCGCGCGAGCCAGTCATTCAGATAAACGGCGTCTTCCTGGAGCGCTTCCACGCGCGCAATGCCGCAGCCATCGAATCCGAGTTTACGGGCTTCTGCTTTAATCAAGGATGATTGATTGAATAAATTTTCTATAATCTTCATTATCAAGAATCCTATCACGGCAATCCCGCATCACGCAACGTAGAACATCAAGCCGTAAAAGGGGCAAGAGCGGTCAAATCTTTGCTCTTGACATTTCGGCTCGCCATTGACGTGATGATCACAAAGCAACGAAAGATATTAATAAATCACGCATCATTCTTTATGCTGTCATCGCTGTATTTTTATTGCTCTGCGGTATCGGATTTTATTTCTCGTGATAAATAATTGTTCCGCATAAAAGTGGTTTTGATAGGGCGCGGCTTGGAACCGCGCCCTGGTTGGAACCGCAATGGGACGATCAGTGAGGCAGCCGCTGCTTATTTTATCTGACGGTCGATTTCGTTGATCAGCGTCTGGGTCTGATTGGGAAGCATATCAATTAATCCCATATCCTTTTTGTAAATAACATTCATCTTCTGATCAATAATCAGATAAACGCGCTTCGAAAAAGGCAGCAGCCAGTGATCCGCGTCATACATTTTGGCGACCTTGCCTTTTTCATCCACGAGCAGGGTCATGTTTTTTAAGCCGCGCTTGGCGATAAACTTGCGGTGCGATTCGGCTGAATCGCGAGACAATCCGATAACTTTCACTTTTCTTGCTTCGTATTTTTCAATGTTTTGTTGAAACTCAACAAACTGGCGTATTCAGACGCCGGTGTCGTCTTTAGGGTAAAAGGCCAGGACCACGGCGCGATAGTCTTTGACCGCATCACTGAATTTCCATAATTTGCCGTTCTGATCCGCGAGCGTAAAGTCAGGAGCTATTTGACTGGACGCGGAAGGCGTTGCTTTGACATCGGCTCCCGCGCAGGCTGATATTATGAAAAGAAAAATGAAAATAAACAATGTCGAAATACGTTTCATCTTAAATCCTCCTGTGAAAAAATGATGCAGCGGGCAGACTTGTCGGAAAAGCTGCCCGCCGTTGATTTGAGGAAAGGTTAATCGTCAAACGCCATTTTTGTCTGCCAGACTTCCCAGACTTTGCCCACCAGATCGGGACCGGGTTTGAGTGTTGTCTTGCCGGGTTTCCAACCGGACGGTGTGGCTTCGGCGCCCTTGGTCTTGCGGACGTGCTGGAAGGCCTGAATCTGACGTATGCTTTCCATTACGTTTCTGCCCACCGGCGGAGTTAGGACTTCAAAACCCTGAATGATGCCGTCTGGATCAATGATAAATCTTCCGCGGGCTTCCACGCCGGCGTCCTGAAGGTAAACGCCAAAGACGTCTCCGACCTTGCCGCCGCCGTCGGAGAGCATGGGAAAGGGCACGCCGCCCTTGACCATCTTGGAGAGCTCATGGTCATTCCACATCTTATGGACAAAAACGCTATCGACGCTCATGGAAAGAACCTCAACGCCCAGTTTTTTGAATTCGGAATATTTCTCGGCGACCGCCGAGATTTCGGTTGCTCAGACGAAGGTGAAGTCGCCCGGATAGAAACACAGGACGACCCATTTGCCCAGATAATCGGAGAGCTTCACATTGATGAATTTACCGTTTTGATACGCGGGCGCCGTGAAGTCGGGCGCTTTCTTTCCTACAGTGACCATGCTTTTGACCTCCTTGACAGGTGCGGGTTGAGTTGTTTCTTTCTTCGCTTCGGGTTTTTCGCCGACCGGTCCGCCAGTGGGTCTGGCACATCCGGCCTTGATTTCTTCAGCCATACGTTATTACCTCCTTTCTTTGTTTGATCTTTTTAATTTATTATTTTCCCCTTTACGCATTACACCTGAACAAAACAAGTCTGGATCAGAAGGTAATGATTTCATACCCCTGATCACGGTATGTCGCGATGCTGGGATGGCCGGACATATCGTCAAGAAGCTTCAACCCCTGTTCCTTCGCCGTCTCCAAAGTCCCCAACTTACCGGAACAGGCCTTGCAGACACCTTCAATAAGACCGGCTTCACTGTTCTTCTTCCATAATCCGTTCAGCGGATTTTCAGGTTTGACCAGTTCGGGAATCAGTTTGACCGAAGCTCCCTCCAGAATGATTCTTGCTTCATGACCCTTGGCTTTCATATCCAGCGCGTTGAGCAGCACATGGATAAAACACATCGGATCTCCGTTAAAAACAAACAGGGCAAATTTTTTCATCCTTGAAATCCTTTCTTTCCTTTTGAGGCCTTTGTGCCCGAAAAATATTCGTAGCCGTTCAGCTAAGTTTTCCCAGAATTAAAATTTCAGCGCCAGTCCTCCCTCGACCAGATGCCGGTTATATTCGTAAACATCCACGTTGGATGTGGAGTGAATAAAGGCATAGTTAAGGTAGAGTCCAAAATGATCGGTCAACTGAAACAGCATATCCAGACTGGCCACAAGCGCGTTGCTGTCTCGCTCTTCCTGGTAGTCAGAAGTGATCTGGTACTGCCAGACCAGAGAATCATACTCGGAATGCTGATAGTCCACAGACAACCGCAGACGGCTCTTGTTCGCGAAATAATACAAATACGCCAGACCGCCACCGAAGGTTTTACCGTCATCATCAAACCATTCATCTTCATCCTTGTCTTCGATTTTTGCCGCGATTCCATAAAAAGCCAGCGCCTGCTTTGTATTGGGAATTAGATAGGTTAGGGTGGGTGAAACCGCATATCGGTTGTAATCATGATCTCCGTCCTGCAAGGCTAAATTGAAAGACAGGGGCAGGCTGAAAATAAATTGTCCGGCTTTATAAAGAGGTTCTATAGAAATACTCTGATCGATCATGTCGTATTCGTCATAGTCCTGATGGAAATCCGCGTATCCGCGATAATCCAGACGCACACCGAAGTTTCCCATCATCGGGGCCTGCCAGCCCAGCGCCAATCTGGCCGTCAGAGCTGTGTCCGAATCTTCATCCTCACTGCCCGTTGAGGAACCGACGCGCGAGTCATAAAGGCCGCCGATCCTCAGTTCAGCGTTAAAAGGTGATACATTTTCCTGTTGCTGTTCAATCAGGTATTCAATGCCGCCCATTCCCAGCAGGGAATCGCTCCGTGATGCAGCCGAACAGGCGCTGCAATCGTCAGCTCTGGCATCACATGCGAAAGACAGAATAAGCGCCGAAAATAGAACGGCTAAAAACAAATTTATTTTTTTCCTTTGTATAGCCATCATGATCATACCTCCTTATTAATAGTTATTTTTCCCGTGGATATGGCCAGGCCATAATGCCACCTTCCATGACTTTGACGTTTTTCCAACCATTGCCTTCCAATGCCAGCGCCGCTTCGTACCCGCGCAGTGAAATCTTGCAGTAGCAGATGATTTCCCTGTTCTTGTTCTCTGGAAGTTCCTTGAACCTTTTGCGTAAAGCCCCCAGAGGAATCAGCGTCTCTCCGATGCCCAGCCGCATTTCCTCGAATTCTTCGGGACCGCGTGTATCAATCAGGAAAGGTTTCTCCCCGACTTGTATTTTATCATGAACTTCCCTGCAACTGATACCTTTCATTCTCCCCTTGATTTTATTTTGCATAATATGCGCCGTGGCGATAAAATGATCAATAGCCAGGGAGAAGGGTGGTGCGTAAGGCAAATCGGCGTTAATCAGATCTTCCACCGTCATTTTACCCTGAATGGCCATCGCCCATTGGGCAATCTGTTTGGCAACATTGCCGGGACCGATACACTGCGCGCCCAGCACGCGGCCGGTTTTCTTGTCCGCCACCAGTTTGGTGACCAGAAGTTTCCCTTCCATAAATCCCGGCTTGTCGGGACTGGCGTTCATCACCGTGATAATGTCAGAATAGCCCAGACGTTTGGCAGCCGTTTCTGAAAGACCAGTGGAGCCTGCCCCGTAATCGAAAACTTTGCAGATGCCGGTTTGAATCGTTCCCGGAAAGGTCACGCAGTTTGTTGAGGCGGCGTTTTCGCCCGCCACACGTCCCTGAAGATTGGCCAGATCACCGTAAGGCGCATGGACTTTCTTTCCGGTGATCCGGTGAAGGGTTTCCACGCAATCGCCTACGGCGTAAATATCCGGGTCGGAAGTCTGCATGTATTCATTGACCTCAACGCCGCCCAGATCGCCGATTTTCACCCCGGCATCTTTGGCCAGCTTGACGTTGTGACGGACACCGATGGCTACGACGGCCAGTTCGCAGGGGAGTTCCGTGCCGTTTTGCAGTTTCACCGCCGTGAGTTTTCCGTCTTCACCCAGGAAGGCGGCAATGCCGTTTTCAGTGATGACGTTGGCGCCCTTGCTCCGCACATGGTTTTCCACCAGCTTGGCCAGTTCCCAATCCAGGAACGTGAGTAATTGAGGAAGCAGTTCAATGACAGTGATTTCGATGCCGGCCAATTGCAGTGCTTCGCAGGTTTCGATGCCGATCAATCCACCACCGATGACCACGGCTTTCTTGATTTTTCCTTCGTCGCGGACTTTGCGCAGAAAATCCGCGTCCTTCATGGATTGCAATGTCGTGATGCCGTCAAGGTCCGTCCCCGGTACGGGCGGCATACGCGGAACGGCGCCGGTGGCGATGATGAGTTTGTCATACGTCAACATGCCTATTTCTCCGGAAACCGCGTTTTTAAAAGATACCGAATGATTTTTTGTATCAATGTTAGTGACTTCGGTATTGACGCGGGCTTCAATGTCCTTGGCGTTGAGATAAAACATGGGATTGCGCACGACGCCGGCGGGCGTGCATAAAAGCTGATTACGGTCGTTAAAAAAACCACCCACATAATACGGGTAGCCGCAGGATGCCATGGAAAGGTCTGCTTCTTTCTGCAGGATAATCACTTCCGCATCGTTGTCGATGCGGCGGGCTTTCGCTGCCGCCTTGGGACCGGCGGCTGACCCGCCGATGACGATGATTCTTTTTTTAGCCATATATCTCTCCTAAATTGAAAATATTGAAACTTCATCTTTTTATCGGTTAACAGTTTGTGAATGCGCATGCATTGATCTGAATCAATGTAACACTTCTTTTTTAAAAATATTAAGAAGTGACAGGCATCAATGCTTCAGGTACCTGAACAGCAATCACCTCGCCGGTGGCGCATACCTGGCCGCTGGCGATCAACCGGGACTCGATAACGACTTTGCGTCCTTTGACTAGTTTCACCTTTCCTCGGATTTCAAGCGGCCCGTTGATCGGTGTCGGCAGAAGATAATTTACGTGCAGGGAGGCCGTCAGAAAACGAATGGGAGGCAACGTATCCATCTCGCGGTTTTCCTCCCGGTATTTGGCTGCCGCGGCTGTTCCTGTGGAGTGGCAGTCGATCAGCGATGCAATCAGTCCGCCGTAAGCCATACCGGGAATGGCCATGTAGCGGGAATCCGGTTGGTGAATGCAGACGGATTCTTCGCCGTCCCAGTAGCTTTTGATTTGCAGGCCTTGCTCGTTGAGTCGTCCGCAGCCGTAACAGTGGCTTAAATCATCGGGATAGTAATCCTGAAACGCTTTTTTTGTCATAAAGTTTTCCTTAGTCTCAATATTTTTATATTCCCAGTCTTGAGGATAAATAGGCATCCATTTTATCAGTGTCTGTTGCAACATCAATCGGAACATATTCTTCCTCAAAAAGAACATTCGTGGAACTTCTGAACTGGTATCGTAATGCTTCCTCTGAGTCTGTCGTAAAAATCTTTAAATTCAGTATTTTTCCGAATTTTGTTTTCATTGCTTTGGCTACGCCTATAGCCTTTTTGCAGCTTACTCAACCTGGATTGCCGCTGTGAAAAACAAGTAGTTCCTTCATGAATATCTCCTTTTATTTATTTGATATTATCTTTATAAATAGTAAGCGCAGTCATAAATCGTATGAATCGGCGCGACTAGTTAAATGTCAGTTTTGTTCCAGCCATGTTCAGAATAAATTGTTCCGGCATTTGCTTTTCCATTTCCATGATCGCTTTCCGGCCGGTGCAGTGCGTCGGAATCATATATGCCGGATTGATCTTCTTGAATTCCTGCGTTGTGCGGTCGATGATCGGTTCAAAAAACGGCCCCGAAAGATGGAATCCACCCATGACGGCATGCACCTTCTCGATGCCTGTCACCTTCATCGCGTAATGTACGGTGTTGATGATTCCCGCGTGCGCGCATCCGGAAAGAACCACCAACCCCTTGTCTTTGAGATGCATGACGATGGAGGTGTCGTCTTCGATGGCATCCCAGACTTCCTTCCCCTCTTGTTGGCAATGAGGCAGCGGCCACCCTGTTTCGAAATCCGTTGTCCGGGGAACTTCGCCCAGAAAAAGAATGGTATCGTCAAGCATGGCGCACGGTTTTGCCGCTTCGACCAGGGCTAGTCCCGCCTGTTGAATCCGTTCGCGGGTAAATTTCGGGAAGTAAATTTTGATTTCCTCTCCGAATTTGAGGTAGCGCGGTGATTTAAACGCGGACGGATGGGCGAAAAAAGGGATATTCTTTTTGCCGATCATGGCCGCGAGTTTTTCCATGCCGCCCGTGTGATCGCTGTGTCCGTGGGA
>JAKLGV010000026.1 GCA_022710585.1 Deltaproteobacteria bacterium
AAAGACGCCAAGTATGGTTTACTTCGAGAAACTGGCGCAGAAACAGGCTGCGGCATGAACATCAACCTTGAGCAGTTTTACACTTATAAATCCCTGTTCGCTGTCCGAAGAACCCAGACCACCTCAAACATCATTGAAATGAAGCTCAAAAAGATTACCCGGCTTCGGTAACATCTTTTATGAGGCAACGTTTCCTATCCACTCTCTTCGCTCGGTAACATTTTTTAATGAGGCAACAGGTTATTATGACACCCTGGCGGTGTAACGCATCACATTCAATCCGGTAACCATCCTTATTTTGCGTTAAGAATAGAATTTTCTCCCCCCACCTTCAAAGGCCGAAAATACCTGCACCGGAGCAACCAGAGCAAATAAACCGTGGCAAAAACCAGCACCGGAAATTCAATGGCGTGATAGCGCGGAATGTTATGCGTGAGCAGGATATGAAACACTTGAGAAGAAACACACAGCAGCGCCATCGGCCAATACGATGTAAACAGCAGAACAAACAGGCACAACGAAATCATTAGACTGAGCAGCGGATATTCACCGAAGCCAAAGCCGCGCCAGGCAAATAACGGAAGCGTCATTAAATATTTTTTCACGAGCTCAAAATCAAAAACCGCAACATCCCAAAACTTCAACTGATGCATTTCCATCAGCCGCCCCGCGTAGTATCCCCTGTAGAAATACTGTATTCGGGATTGCCATTTTGACGAATAAATATCCTCCGGAAAGGGCTCGCATCTGACTCTGGTCAAGCCCATATCAAAGCAAAGCTCACGATTGAGTTTCTCGCACTTTTCACCCTGAGAAAAATCGCTTTTATTCACGCCCAATAACGATTCCAGGCCGGGCTGGATTTTCGAATGTGAAAAGGCATAGGCCATGCAGGGGTATTCCGCAGAGGTCGGTTCCGCAGTTAAAAAAAGCCGGACCGCAGCGACTGTCTTGCCCCGAATCGCGATTGCCGGATCACCAAACAGAGTCAAATTTCTGTAAATCCAGGGAGCGCATACAAGAAATATCCCGAGGAACACTATGAAAGCTTTGTTTTTATTTTTTAAAAGTAAAATAAAAATAGCCGGAAGGCATATATAAATGAATTGCGCTTTCGTTAAGACAAGGAATCCCAAAAATATGCCCAAAAAAGCGGGAGCGCAGTATGGCGAATCAATCCAGCGGCCTTTCATCATTTCGTAGAACAAAATAGAGCTGATTAAAACAAGCAGCGTCGCCAGCGCTTCATTATTAAAATTATTAATTAACCTGGGTGTCGTCCCGTAAAGAGACAGAATCAGCAGTAGAAAAAAGCCCAGAAAATATTTATTGCGGATCGTGCAATAGCAATATGAAGCGGCAATACCGATGGCCATCGCGTATATAAATATATTGATCATTTTCCATACAAAGGAATAATAAGTGGCCAGTATATCGATGGAAACGTTTTCCAGGGAAGCAAGATAAATGACTATTGCCGCGAGGGCGGGCCATGCCGGTTCCCGATTCATGTCCGGAATTTCAGGTTTGCCTGATGAAAAGGAGGAATGACTGATGATATTTTTAGCCGTTGATAAATTTTCAAATCCATCGCTGACTATGGGCTGATAATCAATCAGACTCGCAAAAACACTGCAGGCCATGATAGCGGAAACGATGGCGATGGCAATCAGCCCGTGGGCGCCGCGCTCATTAATTGACTTCTCCATAGCCGACCAATCATCAAACCGGGCATAACGTCAATGGCATTCCTGTGTTCCACCGTCTGCGGAGCCTCATAAACCTTTTCTTATCGCGTCACTATTTGCTTAATTCTATTTATAAATTTCTTTTTGTTGCTGTATTTGTCTGCGATGCATTTCTTCCTGACGCTTTTTGTTTCCGGCATTTTCCACTTTATCGGGAGTGCTGTACACCTCATCATTAACCGGCGGCCGGTAGTTATGCGCGACTTCCAGATATTGGGCGCTGGGGATCACCCTGACCATCTTGCCGTCCCGTATTTCGTACCCGACGCCTTCTTTGGCCAGTTCAGGATTTCCGTCCACAGCTTTCTTAAATTCTTCATCGGACATACTCAGCAGATCTTCCCGTTGCTTTACATATTGTTCAGTTGCCGGCCGGTCAGTCACGGAGGCAGGTTTTGCATATGAATCATATTTTGGCTGGTTCGTGTCTAACTGAGAAATCTCGTCCCTGATACTGAAGCCCGCTATGGAGGCGATAATATTCGCGACACAGATGATGATAATCGGTATGCTGACGATATATCCCCAATACCTGCTCCATATGCCTCCTTCATTTGTTGAAGAACCTGTCGCGTCTTTCCGGTCTCCCGCTGCCGGCTTCAGTGTCCTACCGCAATTTGCGCATTTCACTGAGTCATTTTGAACTTCCCGGGAACAATAGGGACATTTTTTCATAGCCACTCCTAAAAAATCCGGTTTCCTTGGCAATGTATGAATAGCGTCTTTCATTTGCACTGGCACGGCCGTGTATCTTCATTCAAAATTGTGGTAGTCCCCTATCACAATTTACACGGGAAATCCAGAAGCGACAGTCACGATGATGGATACATCGCCACAACCGGAACTTATTTACTTATTAAAACTTACAAAAACGGCACCTGCGACAAAGGCAGGACCATCACTGATCCTGCCTTTATTTGAACTTCAAACTCAAAACGGCAACATTATCTGTTCTGCAAGAACGCCTTAAGTTGCTGAATTTCTGCCTGATACCGAACCTGCTGCTCTTTCACCGCTTCCACCAGCACACCCACCAGACTGGCGTAATTACCGCCGCAAAACCAGCAAAGGAACATACCCTGAAAATGTCTCTCAGATTAGGGTTAATCTCTGGTTTGTATCGTCATACTTTTACTCACGTTTTCATTATTGAATAATTACATTCTCGATCGTCACAGTTCCGCTGCGGATTGTTACAGGCCCATTGACTTTAGATTTCTGATCATTTGTTGAATAATCGCAATCATAGCCACCTTTAATAGTCACCGATACATTTCGGTTAAGATTTAAATCAGTGCCGACAACCACGGCCTGACTCTGGATTGTGTCACCGTCCAGCGCTTCATCGTAAGCATCTTGAAGCGTAGAATATGATATGCTGCCTCTTCTTACAGGAAGGTTAGAACAAGACTCGCTAACTGTAATCGTTCTCGTATATTCATTATCTGCCTCATTACTCTCTGTTATTGTCCCGGTGGCATCGGTGACAATCCTGATTGTATGATCTCCCGCGCTCAATGCGCCGATGGAATAGTCTAAAATTTGAACATTTTGGTTGATGCCGAGCGGACTATCTGTATACCAGGTGTTCTGTGCCACATCATCCACATAGAGCGTTGTGTAGAAGGTTGATGTCGTGGATGTTGTACCGTTATTGATCACAGACCAGTCCACATAAAGGGAATCAGTGGTGTAAAAAGGAGTGGTATCGTTAATCGTTCCGGTTGTATTGGAAACCACAATTTTGTCCGACCAGCCCGCCGGTTGATAAGGAGTAAGATTCGTCTGAGTAACGGTTGTTGCCTGCATGTTGACGATACTGACCGAGTAAAGCTGCATTCCCGAATAACTGCCGCCCCAGGTCATGGTGTGATTGCCATAGTCCCAGGTATCATGGATATAAACTGTATTGGAAGAATCGTCATAGCCGACGCCAACGATGGTATGACCTTCCAAATTAAGCATCACCGGCCGGCCGGCGTCAATTTCTGCTTTGAACTGGGCAAAAGAAAACCCGCCAGAATATTTGTTGTTTGTCGCTTGAGAATAACAATCGGTGACGGTATATCCCCTGGCTTCATAAAAAAGTTTCCGCCCGTAGGTGCCATCTGATTCACTAATTCCATAATTTTTCATAGTACTGCAGGTTAACTTTGCTGATGAATTAAAACCCCAGAATGTTGTTGATCCATCCGTATTATCATAGGCCGACTGACTGGTTTTCATATAATCACCGATCGCATCCGACCAGGTGTGCTGTGTCCATTTGCCGGTTATATACGGATCACTGGCGGCACTATCATATTCAATCCAATAATCGTCAATGGAACCTTTTGTAGTCCGGCCGTCAACTCCATTGTGAGAAGCGGCTAGCGGGAGATTAGGGTAAGTGTCACCATTACTATCTGTCCAGGTGCCCCAGGAACTGTTGTCCAGCGGCATGACGCCGCCATTGGTAGGCCCGGTGTAAATGTTGGGAAATCCGTTGCGGTCATAGTAACCGGCAATCATCGCGCCGGATACTGAAGAACACCCGAAAACCCAGTCAAAAGCGGGAACGGTTAAAGTATTCATTGCCATTGCTGTGCTGGGTACCGGCAGATTGACTGTTGAACGTTGAAGTCCGTAGCCGGCCGGTGGTTTGGACGGACTGTTGATGATATGACGGACTAAAGTACTGCCGTCATTGTACGTTGTGGCCTGGGTGCTGAAATGTTTATTGATCTGCTGCAGGAAACCCTTTTGAAGCGGGATCTTCTTCGAAACGACCTCCGCATAAGCCGTAAAACCAGAAATAACAACAAGCACCGACAGAAGAATCGACAGCCAACACGCGATTATCATTCTTTTCATAGTTTATTTATTCGACCTCAATAATAATCCGCTCTGGACAGGATTAACATTACTACAATTAGTATAATTTCTTAATTTCGATAATTAAACCGGAGCACGCGCTCTTTGAAATGAAAGCAAAAGGTTGCCTGGGGACGTTGTAAAATTGCATAAATCTGTTTTCTGCATAGGTCTGACTGATTCAATAACGATAACAGGCATGTTGCCTTTGGGAAATCAAAGGTTTCTCATTTTTTACAATATTAATGCTTTTTATATCCCAAGTCAATAAACCATTGGAACCACTCCAAAGACTCGGAATAAATAATGTTTCTAAATCCATTTTGCCGTAGAGGATAGTATGAAAGGCCTCAGGAGTAAAATCCGGAACTTTTTCCATTGTCGGATTGGCTTCTATAAATAAAAAAGCAGGGCTAATTTCCAGCTCTGCTTTTTTACAGAAACAAATGATGATCAATTTTTTTTACTTTCCTTCCAGCATGAGAATGCGCTGTTCCAGTTGTTCCAGTCCACTGTTTTTATCCTGTAATGCCTTGATGGCATTCTCCTGTTCCCTTACTATTTTTTGTTGTTCTTTAACCGCTTCCACCAGGACGCCGACCAGACTGGCGTAATTGACGCCGGTGACATTGCCGTCATTGTGCGCCACAACTTCCGGAACGACTTGCTCCACTTCTTCTGCAATTAATCCGACTGCCGGCTTGCCGGAGTCTTTCCAGTCAAAGCGAACTCCTCTGAGTTTGTTGACTGTCTCCAAGGCGTTTTCATACGTTCGGACATTGTTCTTGTAAGTCATGGAACTTGGGGTAAAGGAGTTGGCATAAACATTTCCCGTAAACGTCACACTCCCGTTATTGGCTATTTTCATCCGGTTCACGCCGTATCCCGAAACCTCCGTCCCCAGATCGTTGATGATAAATTCACCGGTGCCAACTGCGGAGGCTGTTGTCCCCACCTGAAAAGTCTTCATGACATCGCCGGTGCTAGTCGTGCGAACCATAAAGAATGACGCACCATCCACATCTCTGTCCATCCGAAAGGCTGCGTTTCTGCCCACTAGGTGCAACTGCCTGACCGGGATTTTAGTGCCGATACCAAGGTAGCCGGGAGTGGAGAGTATATTATTGTCGAACTCGCCGTAGATGAGAGGGGTGGAAGTTTCGGAGTTGGCAATGTAGAGTCTGTTGGAGACGTCATACTGATTACTTCCGGCATTATTGCCGATAAAAACGTTCGAAGAACCGATGCTGATCTGGCCGGCATTATTGCCGATGTAAGTGTTGTAATTACCGGTGCTGTTTTGTGCACCGGCATTACGCCCGATAAAGTTATTGTGGGAACCGGTGGTGTTGTTGAAGCCCGCAGCATTTCCGATGAAGTTGTTGTACTTACCGGTTTCGTTCCATTTACCGGCGTAAAATCCCACAAAGGTGTTTTCATCACCGGTGGTGAGACTGTAACCGGCTTGATAACCAAAGGAAGAGTTGCTTTGTCCGCCCCCGGTGTTCCCAGCATTTAGACCATAGTAAACGTTATATTTACCGTCACCCTCGCTCCCGGCTAAGGCGACCCCTGTTAAAACCATCCCCATCAAACCCATCAAACACAGTATCAATAATTTTTTCATATTATTATCCTCCTCCTCTACCCTTAAAAAATAAGCTGCCATTCTGAATCATTTCTATATTGGCGGGAACTGTTTCACAAAAAAAGTGAAAAAACAATCCCTCCGGAGAGGGGTTTTTTATGATTAGTCATCATTCCGTGGTGTCTATCATAAGAGTGTTGTCGCCTTTCTGCTTTTATATTTTTCAAAGTCAGATTGACCCTCCCGAAAAGTTCTCTGCAAGGGAAACAAAGGTTCACCTCCTCTTAACCGGTTTTCGATATTGGCAAATAAAGATTCAACGTTTTTTTTGAACATGTCCGCGCTGAAGTTGCGGCTTTTTTCATAGGCGGCCGCGGCAATTCTTTTCCTTAACTCGTCATCATTGATCACCTTTAATGTGCAGCTTATTAATTCCTGAGCGGAACTGAACAGAAATCCATTGACTTCATGGTCAACAATTTCTCTTTGCCCGCCGCCGTTAATCACAATGGGCACACAGTAGTTTTGCATGGCTTCGACGGTCGTCATTCCGAAGTGTTCGACCAGATGAGGATCAGATTCACCCAGACCGCAGGCATGCCAGAAGATTGACGCCTCGCTGTAGAGTTTCAAAATATCCGCGTTGTTCAGATTGATCCGCAATTCAATGTTCGCAACCCGCAGCAAAGCCAGTTCATTCTTTACCCGGGCAAAATAAGGATTGTCATTTGTGCTGCCGCCGGCCATGATGAATTTCCATTCCTTGCTCACATCCGGATTTTTGCGGCACAGTTCGTGAAACACCCTCATCATTTCCAATTGTTTTTTGCTGCCGCTGGATTCGAATCTGGCCACAGACAGGATGATTTTTGATTTATGATCGGCGCCTGCCAGCCCCTGATACATATTCACGGAAGGATACAGACGCAATGAAGCATCAATCCCCCATTTCTGCTTCAGCCAGTAGGCACCGTAATTGCTGTTATTCAGGACATAATCATATTGATCCACACTGAAGAATTTCTCCTTTTCTCTGTCCGGGAAATGGCAGATAAAGACGGACAGCGCGGACAGCGGTTTTATCTTCGTCAGCATGTTCGCGTTAATGAAGATATCGTAATTCAAGCTTTCGCGGCTGATGATATCGAAGGGATTGGCCGGTTCATGGATCACCAGGCCCTCATCAATGTGGAAATGTTTCATTTTTTCAAAGAAAGGGATGCTGATGATTTTCAGCCGGCATCGGGACAGGTCCAGATCAAACCATTCCCGATACAGCTCCAGAGCCGCATCTTTATTGGCAATAAAGGTTATTTCATATTGATCCTGCAGCAGCGCTGCCATGGTTGCCGCGTACCTCTGGCCACCGCCGGGAAAATGAAACGCCTGATCGTAAATGCCGATCTTGATTTTCCGCAGACCCAGCGCCAGTTCCAACCGGCTGAAAAAATTAATGGCCCTGATTGTTCCGAAAACTCCGGGAAGAATATCTATCAGATCATCGAGCACACGGAGGATGATTTCCGTCGGCTGATCTTCAGCCGTTTTTTTCACGGCCTGCACAAGGGAGCGATACAATGCGACCATGTTGTTTTTCTTATAAAAATCAGAACCGGTAATCGCGGCCGGCAGGTTTGCGGGGTAATGCTTTCCGATCAGCAGCATCCTGTTTCGGGCGTCATAATATTGTTTTAATTCATCCGGGCTTGCGTCGGAATGTTGATGGCAGATGATGCTCTCCGGCGAATACATCAGCTTCCAGCCCTGATTGCGGCAGCGGATGCTGTAATCAATATTTTCCGTCTGCTGAATGAAATCTTCATCGAAAACGCCAACCGCCTCCAGGCAGGATTTTCTGAAAAAAGCCGCGCCGCCGGAGTAAAAATTGATTGCGGCCGGCCGGGAGTATTGTCCGGCATCTTCTTCGTTAAAGCCGACATCGTGAAAATTAAAACCTCCGGTGTCTTTTACCCCGACACTTTTAATGGTCTTCTGGTCGGCAAAGAGTTCTTTACTTTGAATCACGCCAATTCGGCCATCTCCGGTTATGACAGCCAGCATCGTTTTCAGCCATTTTTTTTCAACGGTGACGGCGTGATGAAGCACACCTACATACGTACCGCCGGATGGCTGAATGCCCGCATTCAACGCCTTCACATAATTGTTGCCGGTACTTTTAATGATTTTAATGTCGGTATTTTTATCGTTGATCGACGGGGCGGTTTCATCTTCAGAGCAACAAACCACCAGAATTATTTCCAACGCGACGCCGCAATCATCCATCTTCAGCAGAGATTCAATGCACGATGTCGGGTATTTCGAGGCATGATTATGGACAACGATCAGGGAAACCTTATCTGGCATTTTTCATACACCCGTTTTTTGAGCGATTTCTTCACGGATCGTCTTGAGCTTTTTGCCGATGGCCTCTTTGTCGGCCTTCATCTGGAAATCCCGCAGCCGGATATAAGTCTTTACCGTTGCCGCTGCCGGCGGATAGGTTACCGGTTGTCGCTCAGCATATTGGAATCGCTTGAAATACTGTTTCAGCCTTCTTCTGATCTTAAGATAAAATAAGGCAAAGCCTGCTTCGCGAAGAGTCTTGTTAGACTGCCGCAATAATTGGGCAATCACCACCAATTTTCTATAATAAGTATTCCCCCGGAAATCCATTACACTCCTTGTCTTATTTTTAAGGAAACTTTTATTGTCTTATAGCATTATGTTTCCGCCGGTTCAATTATCTTTCCTGCCGGGGATCATGTCATTGGCTCTAAATATCCCAGATGCAAACTGCGAGGTGGTACCTGATTCGGATAGATGATCTCATAGAAAAGAAAGGCAGGACCGTTGCCGACCCTGCCCTTTGTTTTTTATCGAATCAATGCTCTTTTTACTTTTCTTCCAGCACGAGAAGCCGTTTTTTTAAGTTTTCATTTTCCGTCTTCAATTCTTTGACCGCTTCCACCAGCACGCCGACCAGACTGGCGTAATTGATACCTGTTGTATTGCCTCCATCACGGGCGACAACTTCCGGAACAACTTGCTCTACTTCTTCCGCAATTAATCCTACCGCCGGTTTGCCGGAGTCTTTCCAGTCAAAGCGCACTCCTCTGAGTTTGTTGACTGTCTCCAAGGCGTTTTCATACGTTCGGACATTGTTCTTGTAAGTCATGGAACTTGGGGTAAAGGAGTTGGCATAAACATTTCCCGTAAAGGTAACACTCCCGTTATTGGCTATTTTCATCCGGTTCACGCCGTATCCCGCAACCTCCGTTCCCAGATCGTTGATGATAAATTCACCGGTACCAACTGCGGAGGCTGTTGTCCCCACCTGAAAGGTCTTCATGACATCGCCGGTGCTAGTCGTGCGAACCATAAAGAATGACGCGCCATCCACATCTCTGTCCATCCGAAAGGCTGCGTTATTGCCCACCAGGTGCAACTGCCGGACCGGGGCCGAGGTGCCGATGCCGACGTTCACGCTTGCTGTTGCACCGTTCACTCCGGCGATGCTTCCTAGAACAAGGCTATTAGATTGCGTAACGTAAGACCGGTAGCCGACGGCCGTGGCGTAGGTGAGCGTGGCCGAACCGTCGGAGTAACCGCCGATGTAGGTGTTCTGTCCACCGGTAGTGTTCGTATCACCAGCGTTGTAGCCAATGAACACATTATAGCTGCCCGTGGTATTGTTCTGTCCGGCGTAGTAGCCCAGGGCGCTGTTATAGTTTCCCTCCGTGTTATCCTCACCTGAGCGCCGCCCGACGAAAGTGTTGCCGGTACCTGTGGTTGTGGTTATGCCCGCAAGCGATCCGATCAAGGTGTTATAGCTGGCTGTGGCAGCCTTTCCCGCCTGGTACCCGACGTAAGTCCCCCCTTCAGCCGTAATGTTTGTCTCGCCGGCCTCGTACCCGATGAAGACCTGTTCGGTACCGGTGGTATTGTTAAATCCGCTGTCAAAGCCTAGGAAAGTGTTTCCACTGGCCGTGTTGCTGTATCCGGCCTCACGGCCTACGAATGTGTTGTTATTACCCGAAACGTTCAGCTCCCCTGCGTTGTTACCGACGAACACGTTGCTTTCACCCGTGGTGGTGTCATAGCCGGCTGCCCGGCCGAGAAACGCATTGCAGCAGCCGGATGTGGCGGAATAGCCGGCGCTCTCGCCGAAGAAGGCATTGAACCTGCCTGTGGGAACGGCATGACCCGCGTTCAGTCCATACCAGGTATTGTAATCCGTCTCATGACCGGCAAAGGCAATCCCCGCAAATGCTGAAAACATCAGAACCCAAAAAAGAATTATGACTTTAGCTTTCATCGCACCATTCCTCCTTGTATTAATATGTGGTTCTTTTTGTAAAATAAAAGAAATTGACCCGTCAGAATAAACCGTCAATACTACCTGCCGTAGCTAAAGAAGTGACATCTAAATATGAGAAACAATGGTTTGAATAATACTCTTTTGTTTTTTTTAAATCAAGGTGTAAGGTAGGGACGAATTGCCTCCAATAAAATGTTACCGAAGGGATGGATAAAAGGGACTATTACTGGTTGAAAGGCGGTATAATTTCCAATATTTGCGTTGTGTGGATTACAGGAAGGATAAAATAAAAAAGGCAGAGCCTCGCAGACTCTGCCCAAAAGTTCATTTCTAGTGATCTTATTTTGAACTTAATAAACTTTCAAGTTTAGCTACCTTTTCAGAAAGAGCAGAAATGGTCTTCTGCTGTTCCTCATAAATCCTCTGTTGCTTTGCCTCCTGCTCCTTAAAGGCTTCCACCAGCACGCCGACCAAACTGGCGTAATTGACGCCCGTGACTTTGCCATCGTTGTGCGCCACAACTTCCGGAACAACCTTCTCCACTTCTTCTGCAATTAATCCTACCGCCGGTTTGCCGGAGTCTTTCCAGTCAAAGCGAACTCCTCTGAGTTTGTTGACTGTCTCCAAGGCGTTTTCATACGTTCGGACATTGTTCTTGTAAGTCACGGAACTTGGGGTAAAGGAGTTGGCATAAACATTTCCCGTAAAGATAACACTCCCGTTATTGGCTATTTTCATCCGGTTCACGCCGTATCCCGAAACCTCCGTCCCCAGATCGTTGATGATAAATTCACCAGTCCCAACTGCGGAGGCTGTTGTCCCCACCTGAAAGGTCTTCATGACATCGCCGGTGCTAGTCGTGCGAACCATAAAGAATGACGCACCATCCACATCTCTGTCCATCCGAAAGGCTGCGTTATTGCCCACTAGGTGCAACTGTCTGACCGGGGTGGAAGTCCCTAACCCGAGGGTGCCGCCATCGGTAACAACAAATGTTGTTTCATCCGAAGCATTTTTCACCAGTAATCTGTCCTCTCCGTATGATGCTGTTGTGACAAGGGTTACAAACAGGACTGCCGTTATTACAACGGTCATCACGCTTCCGAGATTATCTCGCCTGCTATTTGTTCTTCTTTTCATGGTGCTGCCTCCTTTGACTGTCTTGGGTTATTGTTTTTTTCTATTTTTATTTATTTTGATTCCTGTTTTTCTTATCTTTATTTAATTATATCTTCTTATTGTTTCCTGTTTTTAGTATTCTTATATTATTTTATGATCAGTTTCTCAACGGTCACCGTCCCTTTGGTGATGATTAGTGCACCGTCAATGGTGGTATAGTCGGGATTGTCATCATAAAAACAGTTATAACCGCCCCACAGAAATATGTTTTTGTTGAGATCGAAAGTAACAACGTCTTCACTAAATGTTACAGCCTGAGCCTGGATGGTATCGCCAGAGAGAGCCTTGATGTAAGCGCTCGGCAGTGTGTCAAAGTAAGTGCTTCCGATTTTCACCGGTTGAGCACCGCAAAGACACGAATCAAACAGGTTGTTGCTTATGTCAATGGTACAATGGCTGTAAAGGTTGTCGAATTCTACGGGAATCGGACAAACTAAATGAATAGAAAGTTGCACCCCTGTTATTTTATTATCACTTTATTCACATCTCATAATTCCTGATAGTGGAAAAGAAAAAATAACCCTCATTTTCCCGGATAAAACCCCGGCCTTTTTATGGTTAGTTTGAAATATAGTCCTCTGTGCAACCGTTGATTCCATATGTTCTGAATTCTCCGGTTCCGGGGTATCGCCATAGAGTGCCTGATGAATCAACTGCCTCAAAATGATATGACCTGCATACCGAGTCCGTCGCTGCCGTTGTGGTATAAAGACCGGATTGGGCGGTGCCTATTGCCAGCGTCATAGCGGTCGGGCTTCCGCCGATCACCAGCCACACCTCCTGCGGGGCGGCGGAATCATAATAATTGAGCCAGAAGTTCCATTGCTTATTGAGAGCCATATGGGTGCCGGCTACAATCGGCGGTTGCGTTGCCGGGTCAGTGCCGGCAAAATCCTGAACCCAGTAATGGTCATATGGGGAGGCCGAATAATAATAGTATCCCGTGCCAAGCTCTTTATAATTTGCGCTCATGATATTCTGACGATGGCCATCGCTGCCGGACAGATCATCGGAGCAGTCCGCCGCTGGTTCGGGTGCATCACAGATCAGCAATTCTACAGCTTCTTTCGGACTCGAAAAGCCAGCCGCGATATTTTCACCTATCCAGCTTGTTTCCGCTGCCGGATAATAGCTTATGATCCTCGTGGCCCAGTTCGTTCCGTCGCAACTGTCATGCTGAAAGCATGGCGTGGTTGCCATATCGATCGCATGGGCCCGGGCCGACTGGTTGAGAGAAACATTCCAGTATAGCGGGGCAACCGCCGGATAATTGGCCGGAAGAAGAATATTTGTGTAAGACGTATATGTGTTTCGGTAGGCCTGCGGCGCCTGGCGAACAGCATTGGTAACAACCAGCATTGTCCGCTCATGCCAGTTGGGATAGCCGGAGACAGGAACGCCGCCGGCGGACGAATAGTTGCCTTTCAGAATTAACGTGGACTGAACGGTTACCGCGCCGGTGTACCCGCTGCCGATGGTGAGTGTTGAATAAGTCTGGTTCAGATCCCAAGTGCATTGTTTTGATGAAGTTCCATTAAAAATAATGTCAGCATAGGATGGGGGGACGACATTTCCTGTCCAGTTCGCCGGAGTGGAGGCCAGGTTGTCCGCACCGCCGCCATCCCAGGTCTCAGCAAGCGCTGAAGGTATCCAAATGAGAACAACCAGCAAAAAAATAAAATGCGGAATAAACTTTTTCATAGATAAACTTACCGGACAGTTAAAAGTATCCAAAAAACGATATGAAACAAACGGGATGATTTTGTATGAATTATAGGAAAATTTAACTTTTATGTCAAGGTAAGGATGGTCTCAAAATGCGAGTGCGGAGGCATTGATAGGATGTTTATTGTCTTTCGCATTCTGCGATCCTTCCTTTCTTGTCGATAAACGTGGCCATGACGAAATAAATAAAATCGCCGACTATATTCACCAAACGCCCCAGCACCACAGCCAGCACCAGGTCCGCTTGCTGAATTTGCCCTCCAAGCAGAAATAAAAGGACCATCTCCCTTACACCCAAGCCGGCCGGCGCTCCCGGTGTCACAAATCCCACCAACCAGGCAAGCACGTAAGCACCGCCAAGAACGACAAAAGGCGGCAGCAATGTTTGCGCAGGAACAACTACCCGGAGAATCCCGATGAAAACCACACCGGACAACGCCAGAAAAATCGACTGACAGGTTAGTGCCGCAGCAATGGAGGGGGAAAACCGGTGATAAGCACAGGCCAACAGCAATGCGAGCACCGCCACAAACAGCATCGATGAAAGCCAAACGGAAAGAAACGGCCATAAAAGCGGCGCAGTGAAAATTCCCCAAATGACACCGGCGACGGCGATCATCCCCAATTCCCACAGTGTGGACTTCGCCAACGCCCATGGCGGTAACTCCGCTGCCATACCCAGAGCCTGGCGACCGGCCAGATGAAAGATGTTACCAGGCACGTATTTGGCAATCTGAGATTGTCCGTATATTTTAGCAGCCCCAAACCAAGTGCTCTTCACTGCCAGGTAATTCAGCACGTACCACCAGGCACTTGCCAGCAGCAGGTTGCTTATGCCATACACCGCCGCCAGAAGAGCAAAGATAAACCAATTGGCACCGTTGAAGCATCCAAGGTCTATTTGCCCGGCATTAGCATAGAGTCGCACGGCGACGAAAATCGCTCCGGCCAGGCCTAGCCCGCCGCCGGTGAAATTAAGCCACCATTTCAAACGAAAACCCTTTTTCATTCATTCAATATCTGTTTTGACACGGTAACGTGACGGTTGTAATCTTCAATACACCGTCTTAAAAACAGCCAGTTGATTGGCGCCCGACAAAAAATGTGTGTAATGAACCATCGTTAACCCGGTCCGTTCCCCGATTGCACAAAGTTTTTTTCGATCAAGCAATATTTTATGTTCTTCACAGGCATGTTTGCTGAATAATCCCATAGCAGAACCGGCTTCATGAATCCATCTTCCCAGGGGATTGGGGGTTGTGATAACGATTTGTGCATTCGTATCATTTTTTAAATGTTTTGACATCAATCCAAGAAATACCGCAGGATCTGAAACGTGTTCAATAACAGCCAGTGAGACAACCGTATCAAACTTTTCCGATATAGCAGGCCAATCTTTCTGAAAAAAATAATCTGGAAATTTTTGTTTTGCTCTTTTAAGACATTCTTCATCAATATCAACACCGAAATACGATTCGGGGACTATAAATTCAGCCAGACCGCCCGTCCCGCAGCCTACATCCAGAACGCGCCCATTGAGATAAGGCTTTGCGGCCCGAAAACGCTGCCTGCGTAAAAAAGGTGAAAAGAAGCCTTCTGTGCTTTGATCAGTCATTATCAAGTTTTTTGTGAATCTTGCCTTTGCAATACTCGGCAGAATCTTTGAATTTAACCCGCACATCTTCCATTAGCTTCCGGTTCGCGGCCAGCAGATCGGCAATAAAGGCGATCAGAAAAGCCTGGAAACCCATCCCCATAAGAATGCTGGCCAGGATCAGAGATTGCACGTGCCCTTCTCCGTCTCCCTGCGTGTAATACCAGAGAAACCTCAATCCGATCAGGAATCCCACACCAAACAGCATGGCTCCAATCGATCCGAAAAAACGAAAAGGCCGGTAAATAACAAAGATGCGGATAATCGTGACCAGGCTGCGCCAGATGTAGGAAGGGATGCTTTTCACGAGCCGTGAGGATCGCAAATCTTTATTCACCCGGATCGGTATGGACGTAATAACCATGTTTTTCTGGCCGGCCTGGATAATGGTTTCCAGGGTGTAGGTATAATCATTAAAGACGACCAGGTGTCGGGCGGCATCACGGCTCATGGCCCGAAACCCGCTGGGGGCATCGGGAATATCTGTTTTGCTGGCGACACGGACCACCCAGCTTCCCAGCTTCTGCAATATCTTTTTTGTCAGGGAAAAGTTATCAATGCTTTCAATAGGGCGCGCACCCACGACGATATCAGCGCGATTCTCCAGAATCTGCGCTGTCAGCGCCGGAATATCTTTGGCGTTGTACTGGTTGTCGGCATCGGTGTTGACAATGACATCCGCCCCGAGACGCAGGCACGCATCCATCCCGGACATGAAAGCACGCGCCAATCCCTGATTGCCGGTATGACTGATAATGTGATCGACGCCATTTTCACGGGCCACCCTCACGGTATCGTCCGTGCTGCCGTCATCAATAATCAGCCATTCAACCGTATCGAATCCGGCTACCTGACGCGGCAGGTCAGCCAGCGTAATAGCCAGCGTCCCCGCTTCATTATAACATGGTATTTGAATAATGAGTTTCATGCGGCGTCTCCTGTGTTCCTGCATTACGTGTTGTTAGGAATAACATTAAATAAAATATACGCCAATGGAAAAATACCTGTTCAACATACGGCGTGGAAAATTATTTGCCGTTATCCATTTTAATTTCATAACTCCGTATGCTTAACTGGGTATCTTCGGTCACGCGCAGCCTGACTTCCAGGTCTTTAACGTCAGATGAAAGCGATAATGGAATAATCATAGTATCCGTTTGATGATGAATTTTATCCAGCGCTATTTCCAAATGCTTTTTTTCTCCCGCTTCGCTGACGACATCTAGAACCGCTCCTGACAAATTCTCATATTGCCCATCGATGCGAATATGATAGCGACCTTTTTTCAGTGGAAAATAAGGACCATAGAAAAGAAAACCGCCCTGGCCGTTTGTCGTTATCCCACCATCCTGCATAATGCCTGCCTGCGAATATTTTGCTAATTCCTGACCACGCATTTTGAAACAACCGGCCATCATACATGCACGGTCACCTGTGTCATCAATATACAGATCATCATCATAATTTAAATAATCTAGAGCTATTTTTTTTACGTCATCTTTTTTGAGCACCAGAAAAAAACCGTTTCCCTTTTCCTGGACAATTGCTTTGGATTTATCCCAATTTTCAATTTCATCCGGACTGTAGGTCAGATAAGGTCCCTTGCACTTTCGATCCCACTCTTCAGACGACATTCTGCGCATCTTATAATTAAAAAAATAGTATGCATACATATTGCTGCGCTCCCGCATTTGTTCAAAAGTGGATTTTTCGGGACTAAATCCTATACATGAACCAAACGGAAAATTCGATCTCACGAATTCAACAATACCTGTCGGCTTGCTGTAATGGGCCAGGATATCTTTATGCCAGATGTTCTGATCCCGGATGCATAACAAAAAGAGAGGAAGCATCAGAAAAACGACATAACGTTTGTTTAAGACGGCAGTCAGCACAATACCAACGGCTCCTATTCCAAACCACATTAAAAAACTGTGATGGTTATATAAGGAGTAAGGCCAGAACCCCGGAATCGTCATGTGAATTATGTCATAACTTGTATTGGTTGCATCAGATATAAAATGAAGCGCTAATCCGGTAAGCATCAAAAAGATGCCTGCAATGACCGCATATCTTATCCTCCAGGCCGTCAGTAGGCCCATTGCGAATAAAGGCAATAAAACGGCTTCAGAGTAACGTCCGTAAATCCACTGATCAATACGTTGATCGGAAAATGATGAGAAGAATAAAGAACCCAGCAGAATAATCCCCAGCATGGATAAGATCATAAAGACAAACGCTAATGCGGGAATGATCCTTTTTTCATGATGAAAAAAATCGTGTTGAAGTAAAACAAACCGTTTCGACGCTTCCGTGACGACAAAAACAATTATGCCGAACGTGGCGATGACAATATAAGACGATTGCCCAAGTATATTGACCACCCACCGGAGTCCGTACTCTTTGATGTTGAGACATGCTCTGATAAATAATGCAATACTGCCGTAATGGTTATAGGAAGAATAATGTTCGGACGTCATGGCATGATTCAACCAGGCATGAACGCCAAATTTATAAACAACGATGAGCACTGAAACAATCAGCACATGATAAATGATAAATGTCTGTCTTCGCGTGTGCCAGGCAAGGCTGATGATGATAAGCACCGACGCTGCGATGACCGCCACACCCGTGGGATGAATCCAAAATAAATAACCTGTCAGCAGGGAATACGGGATGATCGTCAGAGGATTTTTCTCTGATATGTTTATCAAAGCAGCCAGGGCAAGCATATACACCAGAACAAAGGCGGACGTGGCAAAAGCATATCCGCTCATGGATATCCACGCGGGATAGACGGCACTGACGGCAACGGCAAAAAAAATCGACAGGAAGGCCTGATCCGGAAAAAGATGTCGCAGCACATAAAACAGCAGCATAAAAGAACATGCCCACATCAGGGCATTGATCACCATGACGCCCTGCCACAACATGAAAGGATCTGAAAAACTAATAAATAACGGCGCCAGCAGCAGCGAATATCCTCCTTGCCAGCTGCTGGCCATATCCACAGGATAACCAGCAAAGGCGGCCGCCTTCGTCAGATAACCTATTTCATCAGATAAATAAGCCGGACCATGGTACTGACGGCTGAACAACCAGTAAGCAAAAAAAATCGCCGATACTAAAATCCAGCAGGCGACTTTTTGCAGGCGATGGCTATTCAGGTATGAGTTCATCATGGTTCCTAATCACACTAATAATGTCCGTTCTGTATTCGAATGATTTGCTGAGTATAATTAATACGAATTATTTTTGAGCGCAACCAATACGCTGTAAAGCCTTGCCCCCAGTCGAGAATAACGATGAGCCATTCGCCAGCGCTCGGCTGACTTTAATTGTTCCTTCATACCCGCGTCATCGTCAACCAGCTTTTGCAACAGGTCAGCTATACCTTCCGCAATTTGTTCCGGTGATTGCCCCGGCAGGAAATGAACGGCTGCCTGCACATCATCAAATATCGCCACCGGCGTCACAGCGACCGGACGTCCACTGGCAATTCCATAGCGCACCGCTCCGCTCGCCGACTCACCGGTATCCTGATAAGGGAAAACGATCAGATCCGATTCCGCCAGCATCTTAAGGCTTTCTTCGTCACTCAGAAAATCCGTGCACAAAATAACCTTGTCGCTTAAACCATGAGAGGCAATTTTTTTTCTGGCCTGTTTGATCATCCGCCTCGATTCCGGAACCGAATATTCGGCATTCACCATACGCAGATGAATGTTCATACCCCTGGAGCATAACAATGCCACCGCATCGATGAGTTCCAGAAGGCCTTTGTGAGGAAGAAAAAAACCGTAAGACGAAACAATAAAATTTTTATGACCCTCAGACGTCTTTTGAACCGGCGGAGTATAATCGAGAATCCCGTGAGGAAAAAGCATAACGTTTTCGATCAGGCCATGGTCCTTTAGACGATTTAGGTCGCCTGTGGCATGCACGAGTATCCTTCGACAGCGGGAAAGTGCCGGCACCAGAATGCTTAATTTCTTGCGCGTTCCGGGAGCGGTCTCGCGTGTGGCGTGCATAACCATGATGACATTGCGTCCGGCATCGACTTGCTCATTCAGGAAAGCAGCGAGCGCCGGCAGATCGAAAAAACCGTAGTTGAACTGAATAACCAGGGTATCCAAACGATTCTGTTCAATCGCCTGCCTTAAATCAACTAAAGTATCCCGGTCACCAGGCATCCAGCACCTTTCGACATTGGCGCTATCATCGCTTGTCACAGACAGTGCCCGCGCCGCCAGTATGGTCACCGGACATGGCAAATTCCTGATCAGGTGCTCAGAATATGTGGCAATGCCGCAGCGGGTGTTCCATGTTGACACCCAACCGATGCGAGGTTCTGCTGGTTCTGTCATGTGCGCCCAACTGCGGGCTGCACCGACCATAGCTGCAGCTGTATGTACCCAACGGAATTTTCCCAGCAGCAGTTCGCGACCGGCCGTTATCCGGACACGGCGCATCGATTCCGGTGTTTCGTATACCTCGCGCATAACCTGAGCAAGGCTGGTAACATCCGGCTCCGCCCAGACGGAACTGAACAACCCCAAGTGCGTTTTTGCATACTTAAAACTGTAATCTATGAGCCAGGAGGTTTTCGGTGTACAAAAATCCATCTGGCCGCTCCAAGCTGTCGTAATCACCGCCAGGCCGGAAAGTATCGCCTCCGCCATAGGCAGTCCAAAACCCTCCGCCCTGCTGGGCGCGACCAGAGCCTGACATCGTCCGTAAAGCGCTTTCATTTGAGCATCGGAAAAATCATCTTCAAGGATTTGAACGTCGGGAAAATCCGCGTCCCCCGCACGCAGTGTTTGCAACATATCATGGATGTTGTTATGGGGATTTGGAAGTGTTTTAATCACCAGGGTGACATCATCGATTGCCCGGAAAGCTCTGCCATACGCCTGGAGCATCACGTCAGCACCCTTACGCGGAAAGCACGAAGAAACGTGAAGAAAACGAAACGTCCGGGCATTTAAACTAAATTGTTTATCGGATTCTATGCGCTCCCAATGGTCGACACCGTTGCCGATTACAGCAATGGGAACTCTTACTCCGTTATCGATCAGCAGCTTGCGCACATGTTTCGATGTCACGGCAATGCCTTGCAGGAACGTGTTGAACTGCTCAACCCATTCATAAGGAAAACCGGATTCCTCCCATGCGTATCCATGCAGAACATTTAATCGACATGTCATATCCTGCACTCTTGGCGGATACAGATTCCGGCTTGTCACTTCCGCCTCTTCCTGAGGGACGTCTGTGTCACGACGATGCATCGCAGCCACATCGGGATTTTCCTTCAGAAATTGCTCAGAAGCGGGAAAATCGCCGGGTCCTTCAGTCGAGTGTAACACAACTTTATGACCAAGCTCCGCTAACGCTCTTGCCGTCTCACGATTGACCAACGCCAGGCTGTAGCTGCTGTCAAAGGGGCCTTCAATACGCCAGGTAATGTGCATCGGCAATTCGGTGGCCCTCAGGAAATTATAGACCTGTCGTTCGTTTTGTTCGAGGCAAACGGCCACGCCGGTTAAAACCGTTTCGCTGACGGGTTTGCTTTTTCCAACCAGGGCAGCAATATCTGATATCTGACGTGTATAAAGGTTGTTTAATGTTGCCTCAGTATTTTTCCATGACTGCCCGGATTTCTGAACTACTCCGCTTCCGGCATGACCAATCCGCTCCCAGGCTGCAATGGCCCATCTTGCCGATTCATCCCATGAAAAAAGCTTGGCCCGGTGCAAACCGTGTTGTTGCAGAAGCTTCCGAAATGTTTCATCCTCCAGCGCCTTCACGATCCTAGCCGTGATCTCACCGACCTCGAAAGGATTAAACATGGCGCTATCCAAGCCGATGACTTCCGGAATACTTGAGTTGTTGGAACAAATGACCGGAGCGCCGCAGGCCATGGCCTCCAGCACCGTCAGCCCGAAGCCTTCATGCCAGGAAGGAAAGACAAACAATTTGCAAAGATTGTAAAGTTGTACAAGTTCTTCATCTGCAATATAATCGGTAAAGAGAAGTTCATCCTGTTTGATACCGGCGGAATTGATTATCTTTTCCAGATGGTCGCGATATCCCGGCGGCATTTTGCCTGCCAGTAGCAACTGATGGCCCGTACGTAATTTTTCGGGCAGATTTGCAAACGCCTGGATCAGACGCGGAACGTTTTTTCGTTCTTCGAATCCGCCGGTGTACAGTATAAACGGGCGGGTCAGCCCAAACTTCAGGCGCAGTTGCCCGGCAAGGTCATCTGTGAGGTGACAGGGTTGAAAATGAGAGTCATGCGCCGTGGAAACGTTAACAACACGGCTATCCGCAGCCTTGAGATAAGCCAGCCCTTCCTGACGGCTCGATTCCGAAATGGCCAGACAGACAGATGCCTTTTTGAGATCATTGAGCTTGCTGTAATAATGTTGGGCATAATGTGGAATAGGCTTGAGATAGTGATCAGGATTTAAAAGTGGAATCAGATCATATAATGTCACGCTGACGGGTATAAAGCTGTCCGTGATCCTGATGCCGGTTACGGCATCATCGTCATAACCTTCAAACAGACTGCTGATGTGAATGATGTCCGGGTGCAGGCCGACAAGAAATGCTTCGCGCATAAACTTGGCTACGTTGTGCCGAACATCATTATCAGGATTGATTGCTCTTACCGGTCCGGGGGCGGTCCAGACGCGGATGTGATGATGCTGTAACAAGCCGTCGAATGCGGCACGGATGGGTTCGATGGTTTCAGGAAACATACCATTGAGGGCAAGGATGATCTCATGCTCACCACGGTTGCGGACAACAGCCCTGGTGAAGGACATGGTGTAACGGCCGATACCCCGAAAACGGCTTGCAGTCTGGGCGCCCTGCATGTCAATGACTATACGCATCAGAGCCGCTCCTTGCCACGCTGTTCGACAGCCGCCAGTAAATCATTGTAAATCTGGCGGGCACGCGGCGGCAACTGTTTCGGTCCTGCAATGGTAAAGTTGTCCTCCGCCGGCTGCAACTCATTGCGAACCATCTTCAGCCGCGTTTTGAGACGTGGAAATAATGACACGAACCGCAACCCGAATTTCTGGAGGAGGGGATGAGAAGAACAAAACTCTCTGAGATGTATTACGACTTCCCTCAAAATCCGCCGGGGGCGACTCATCGGAGCAAAGGTAACCCAGGCTACAAGGCCTTGAACAAACCAGCGAGCAACACTACCCGCCGCTCGCAAGGGCGCGGTAATATGCCAGGAGTGACTGGCGTAAATTTCATGTATAGTGTGCTCCAATTGCTGCGCGCGATCCTCCGCTTGCCATATACGATTTTCCGCCTGCTGTGCGCGATGTTCCGCCTGCCGGTATTGTTCCACTGCAAGGCGAGCTAAATAATGAGAAGTGCTCAAGACAAAATCATCAAAATAATTAGGAGGGATTTTGAATGATGAAAGTAGCTCGGAATGATCCTTGTGTACGTAGAAACGATTAACGCCGTCAAAATATGCATATTGATAGCCTTTATCTAAAAGAATATGTTCCCATTCCTGATATCTTATTTCCTGGCTTAAGGGTTGCGTGCTTTCAATCACTAGAACCCATGGATACGTCAATGCCCCGCGCCAGCTTTCGATAACACTTTTTTCTAATCCTTCCACATCTATTTTAAGCCAATGAATGTCTCGATGGCCGTATCTTTCAAGAATCATGTCCATGGAAACAACATCGACGGTGGTTTCATGCATTGAAAATCCATCACGTTGATGCCGTTCGGCAATCTCCGGATCAGCTGTCGATAAACCGGTGTCATCAAATTCATAAAAGGTCAATGAGCCCGAAGAACCGGCAATCGCAACGTGTTCGACTATTTCATCCGGCCGGGCCTGTCTTAACATGTCAGCATATTTGCTGTTGGGCTCTATATGAACGCCGCGCCACCCATGATCATAAAATGATTTCGTTACTGAATCTATCACAGGATCTTGAGCACCCACATCAATATAAAATCCGCAATCAATATGCTTTAGGGCACGCCAAAGCATTACATCTTCGAAATTTTGGGCATACGATACAAAACTCATTTTTGTAGAATTCCTATTTCCGGATCAAGCCATGAACAGCCGCTAAAGTGTTCTTTACTCATATTAACTACTTCAAATACAAGTGCCAAGTCACGCCATTCATAGTTATTGTCCATATGTGTTTCGCTGCTGGCTAAAGCGGTTTGTATCGAATAAGTTCCGGAGCCGAGATTGGCGTTGAAAACAATACTGAAGGTAAATCGGGAACCTGCAGATATATTCACCAGTGGCTGATTCTTCAGAGACGTATTGGTGCCGTATATGACCTGTCCCAGTCGATCTTTGATGCCATAGCCTAAAATTAATCGTTCAATATCAGCACGCACTTCAACATCAATATACAATCTAACAGACTGTCCGACATCGACTACTTTTACGGGATGATCACTCGCGTCCGTAAGCACAATATTCGTTACCGTGGCTTCACCGGTACCGGAGAGGATCTGGATCTTCCCTGTCGGGGTCATTTCCTGTTTCACAATCTGGTTCTGGTGATCTGCCAGCATGGCGTTGTAGTAATCCATAACGGCTTCAGGTTCACCCTGCATGGCAATTTTTCCATCATTAAGCAAAATAGCACGATCGCAAACACTTTGAATAGCCGCTTTATCATGCGAAACGATGAGCAGTGTTGTGCCTGATTTCCGGAATTCGCGAATACGATCAAAGCTCTTGTGCTGAAAATAAGCATCGCCGACGGAAAGAGCCTCATCCACAATTAGAATATCCGGCCGCCGGGCTGTTGCCACACTAAACGCAAGTCGCACCTGCATGCCGCTGGAATAAACGCGAACAGGCTGATCGATATAATCACCGATTTCAGCAAATTCCTCAATTGCCGGCATTAAATCTGTAATTTCATCGGCCTGAAGGCCCAGTAATTGTCCGGCCATCATGACATTTTGTCGTCCCGTAAAATCGGGATGAAACCCCATGCCCAATTCCAGCAGGGCGGCCACATGGCCGAATATTTGGACATCACCGGTAGTGGACTGAGTTGTACCGGTAATAATTTTTAAAAGTGTGCTTTTACCGGCTCCATTAATTCCGATAATACCTAAGGCTTCGCCCGGATGAACTAAAAAATTAATATCTTGTAAAACCCATTTTAACTGATGCCTGATCCCGGCAAAAGGAATCATCCATTCAGCCAGGCGAGCCCAACGGGTAGAATATTGTCTGTAGGCCTTGCCCAGGTTGTCAACACGAATGCTGCCTATCATAGTTCATCCACCATTTCACCGGCGCGCTTACGGAAAAGACGGATGCCTATAATGCAGAGTAACAATCCAACGAAAGCAACAGGCAAAAGTTTTTCCCATTGCGGGCATTGACTGTTGACCATGATGGTTTGGTAGGCGTTGACGAGAGCGGCCATCGGATTCGAGTTCATCAGGAAACGGACTTTTTCCGGCAATATCGTAACCGGATATACGATGGGTGTAAACCAGAACCAGAATTGCAATACAATATTAAAGAGCTGTCCCACATCACGAAAAAATACATTGAGCACGCCGAGAATGATGCCCAATCCGATGGCAAAAACGATTTGAACAATTAGAACAGGCACAACAGCGAGAATAACTACTCCGGGGAAATTGCCACTTAAGACAAGAAACAGAATAAATAAACTAAAAATAATCGAAAAATTCAAACCGGAACTGATCAGGACTATAACCGGCAGACAAATACGAGGGAAACTGAGTTTCTTGATGAGATTGGCGTTATCCAGAAAAATGTTCTGGCAACGACCGGTAATTTCGGCGAATAGCCCCCACGTGATAACACCTGAACAAAGGTAGATGCTGTACGCAAAAGTTGAATCCATCCCCGGAAGCCTGGCGTGCATAATCTGAGAAAAAATTATGGTGTAGACAATAATCATTGCCAGAGGATGGATTACAGTCCATGCCGCCCCCAGTATGGAATTACGATATTTGGATTGAAACTCCCGCTTGACACTCCCGAAAATAAATCCGCGATAATTCCAAATTCCTTTAAGCATACTCACTGAAATCATGGTCTAATCCATTAACATTTGCCCCAATAATCTATAATATCTTTCAGAGAGGTCTCTAAAGGAATAACGTTATGCCAGCCGACTTCTCTTTTGATTTTTTCATTGGTACCAATAATGATTTTATTGTCGTTTGGTCGCACCAACTTTTCGTTAACCTTGATTTGTATATTTACATCCAATATTTTCGCCATCATAGCAATGATATCTTGCAGGGAGGTCCCTTTGCCGCTGCATACATTATAGATTTCTCCCGCCCGACCTTTTTTCAGCAGTAAATCATAAGCCACAACCACGTCCCTCACGTCCGTAAAATCTCTTATGATGGAGACGTCTCCAGTAACCAGTTCTCTGGATTTGTTTTCGTTGTTCTTAATTTCTACAAGCTGTTTCGCAAAGGAAGAAATAACAAAGATGTCTTTCTGAAAGGGTCCAATATGATTAAATGACCTTGTCATAACGATGTCCAGGCCGTATCCATCCACAAAAACTTTTGAAATCATCTCCTGGGAAACCCTGGCTACCGCATAGGGATTGATCGGATTTGGCATGTTTGTTTCTGTCAACGGCATCGATTTTTCATCGACATTGCCATATTCCTCCGAAGATCCGATCGACAATATCCTGGTGGGCATATTTAACTTTCGGACTGATTCCAGCAAATTTAAATAAATATTCATATTATTTTGAAAGCTGAGAATGGGTTCTTTCCAACTGAAGGCCACGCTGCTGTATGATGCTAAATTAATGATATAGTCTGGTTGAAAGTTGAAAATAATGTTTTCGATGCGATCCTGATCAAGAAGTTCTACCTGTTCAAACTGTACCCTGATGTTTTTATAGGAGTCTTTTGAGAACTCAGGATATTGTAAATCCAATCCCTTGACTGATGCGTGGGATTCATTCCTTTCCAGATATTCAAGAAAGTGACGACTGACAAATCCGGAAAATCCGGTAATGAGATATTTCTTCATAGTTTTATATATATCTTCTGAGTTTACGGGTCTGTTATTTTCTTATTTAACATTATAGGGTAACAAAAAAAATCAATTTGTTTTTTTGAGATCCTTGCACAAAATATTTTCTCTTACAAACATATTTCTATTTTGCGGCGAATGTGCCTGCTGATCAAAGCAAATACAAGGAAGCTGGCTGTAAGGAAGAGGATAACCGGCCGTGCTCCATACACAAAACATATCAATACCGCGACACCGATGGCAAGTTGTACGGCCGCGTAAATCAGGGTGACTTTCCAGTGCGCTATTCCTTTTTCGTTGGCAAGAATCTGGTAGAGGTGACGGCGATGCGGTTTTGCCAGATTTTCTTTATCCTGAAGACGGACGGCAATTGTCGTGAGCTCGTCTGCGTAAAATGGGAATAGCAGCGCGGCAAAACAGGCCATTTCTAGATAGTTTCTGGACAGCGTTATCACTAACGCGGCAAAGACAAAGCCCAGCAGAATACTGCCCACGTCCCCCATAAAAACTTTAGCGCGAAACATGTTTAATGGCAGGTATCCGAGGCAGGCCAAGGCGATACAGATGGATAAAAGTGATAGCGATTTCTGGAAAGCGTCTGCCGGCACCCTGCCCAGTGTATAGATGCCCAGCAGGCCGAAGGCGATGACCCCGCTTAATCCCGCGATGCCGTTGATGCCATCCATGAAATTATAAAAGTTCGCCGTGCCAATCAGAAAAATAAAAATCAAAGGAAGAATCAGAAGAAAAAGGAAGGGCGAAAAACCGAACGTCGACAGGTCATAATGGGCGGTCAGTCCGGGCAACAGAGGAAACAAAAACATCATGGCGGAAACAAGCTGTATGGTAAGCCGGAGCCTGACCGATATGCGGAAATAGTCTCCATACAAACTGACAGCGGAAATGAGGATCGCGGCAAAGAGAAAGGTGGTTGGAATGCGCAGCGTGAGTCCCGCCACAATAAACGCTGCAAGAATGCCTATCCCGCCTCCCCGAGGAGTCGGTTCCGTATGCGAACTGCGCTCTTTCGGCGTATCCAGCAGATGTTCCCTGAACGGGATGCCGGCGATCAGCCATGCGCCCGCAAAACCAAGACCCGCGCAGGTCATAAACAGAAGGATTATTCTGTGTTGCGTGACCCATGCGACAAGCTGATTAAAAATGCCGGTCAGATCCTGAATCATACCATTTACCAAAATGAGAGCTGTTATCACGACAGTTTTGATTCACGTCTTTTGTCGCAGCTCTGCCCTTTACTCTACACTACCGATGGCCTTGTAACATATCGAAGAAACTGTTGATTACTACTAAAATCACCCTGTAGTGTCAATGGATTAGTTGGAGAGTTTCCGCCGATATAATCATTATTTACGATTATCGTTGGCTGCCATTCCAGATGCGCAGAAATATTTTTCCGCACGCCGTGCGGTGTCCTGACGATAGTATTCTTTTAAAACTTCATAAAGATCGGGCGCGTTCTGAATCATCAATAAAGGCTGGTCAAAAAACTGCTCGGTCGCTACCGCGAAAAATTCAGCTTCACTGTAGGTTCCGTAGTCATCCAGAAAAGTTTTCCGGCCCAGTTCAGATTCGTGCTTGAGACGCAAATATTCACGCGAGCATACCTTAACCCAGTTGCGGTATTCTTTTCTGTCCCGGAGCGGAGGCGTGCCATCGGCATGGCCGTCCAGCATATCGAGCTTGTGCGCAAATTCATGATAAACAACATTATGGCCTGATTCGGGATAGCGGCCGCCGTGCAGCGCCGCGTCCCAGACAATAATAACCGGACCCTGATGCAGCGCCTGACCGATAATCGGCCGGGGACCCTCCAGCGGCTCAAGGGTCGTTTCAAAAAAACCAAGTTTTTGCTGGGGCAGGATGACCGTAGAAGGATAGACCAGAATCGTTTCGACATTGTGATAATAATCGTGGGGCAGACACAGAATCAGCAGACAGGCCTGCGCCGCAATGGTCACGCGGATTTCATCGGTCAGCTCCAGTCCATCGCATCCTTCCCAATATTTTTCGGCAATAAAAACCTGGATGAGCTCGTGTAAATGAGCGCGTTCCTTATCTTCCAGCAGGTGGAAATGCGAAACATTGCGTTTGATAATTTCTTCCCAAACATCAGGAAAGGGTTCCCGGATTAATTTTTCCCGGCGCCGCCTGATAAACCAGCTCAGCATGATCGCCTCCTGATCAACATCCGCGCTATGATGAAATCCAGGTCGATAAAAAGATTCCCGCGGCAACCAGCATGGGGGTGCTGATATTAATGAGTACATTCTTCACCATAAACGGAAGGAGGCCGGGAATATTATCCGCGTAACGCACGACGCCGCGCATCAACGGCACTGCGATAATAACGGTCGCCAGTCCGAACAACGCTCCCCAGGGCAGTACGTTCAAAATGTACCCTGCAATAATGGAAACATAAGCCAGGACCAAAAAAACATTATAGACGACGGCTCCCGACGGGCGCCCTATCCTGATCAGCAAATGATCACGGCCGAATTGACGGTCAGCCTCAACATCGGGAAACTGATTCAGGAGCAAAAGATCGTTGACCAGAAAAAACGGGACCAGGGAAGCCGTAAACGCGGTCCATGAATAATGACCGGTCAGCATAAAATCCGTACCCATGACCATTAAGGGTCCGAACCCCAGACCGGGAGCAATCAGGCATAAAACGGGACTGCGTGTAATCAGCGGGGTGTAGGTATAAATGATAATAATGCCGAGGAGGCCGACCGGCAGTAACCACAGGCCACGGATCATCAGAAAATATATTCCGATGACGGTTATCAACACCAAGCAGGTCAGACCGGTAATCAATGCCCAATGCGCCTTATCCGGATTTTCCGGCAGACTTTTCGTTCCACCTGAAAAAGGCGTCGCTTCCGTAACCAGGTCCAGGCCGCTCTTAAAATCATGATATTCATTCAGGGCATTTACACTGGTATGCGCCATCAGGGCACCGGCCAGAATCAAAACAATAATTACAGGATCGAGAGCAGCGCCCGACCCAAACGCTGTCGCGATTCCCAGCAGGACGCAGGCCGGTGTTAAGATTAGAAAGTTCGGCCGCATGGGACCGATCAAAGCATTACCCATCGGATCACTCCAAAAAACAAAAAATACATTGCACTATAAAAGTATATGGATAAAGACGCGGGGTGTCAATTCAATAGTGGCCGTATGGTTCAGGTCTATGATAAATTTCAACGATGCATGAATTATCGTTTGCGACACCAGTGGTTTTTTGTTAGGTTTTATTTATGGATCAGGACATGATATTACTCCAACAACAGGCCGGACGGCTGGGGATTGACCTGAACAGTCAGCAATTGTCGCAGTTTGAAATTTACAAAAATGAGCTTCTGGATTGGAATACCAGGACCAACCTGATTTCAGAAAGTTCCGCTCAGGAAATTATCACCCGCCATTTTCTGGATTCGCTTACTGCTGTGCAATTCATCACACAGCCTCAGGCCGTCATCATCGATATCGGCTCGGGAGCAGGTTTTCCGGGCCTGCCGCTGAAAATAGCGCGGCCGAATCTGAAAATTTATCTGCTGGAATCAAACCGTAAAAAGGTTTCCTTCATGAAACATATCATTCGCCTTTTACAGCTTTCCTCAGCGCATGTTCTTCATGATCGCGTTGAAAATATTATCCGGCAAAATTCATGGAAGGAAAAATTCGATATCTTAATTTCCCGCGCCGCTTTTAAATTGGACGAGCTCGTGAAGTTGGGTGATTTTTTTCTCTCACCGGCCGGTCAATTAATCGCCTGGAAAGGTCCCAACGTAGAAAAAGAATTAAATGACTGCCTGAAGACTCAACATCAGCATAAAATATCTCAATTGATTCAACATGATATAAAGACTGGTTTTCTGGACGCGCCGCTGAAAATTATTATCGGAAAAAAATAAAAAAACCTTCTAAAAAACACTTTTTTATGTTAGGGCTATCCACAATTCTTGCAAAAGAATTCATATTGTTGCGCTTAATAAAATAATGAATAAAATCATATGCATAGCAAACCAGAAGGGTGGTGTCGGGAAGACCACCACCGCGATAAATTTATCCGCTTCGCTGGCGGCGGCAGAGAAAAAAACTCTGCTCATTGATGGCGATTCTCAGGGCAATTCCACCAGCGGTATTGGAGCGGATAGAGCTTCTTTTCAGACGGCCAATTTGTATCACGCGATGATCGGTCAGGTGCCTTTTAAAGACGTGATTATGAAAACGGCCATTCCTCATCTGGATGTTGTGCCGTCCAATCAGGACCTCATCGGAATTGAAGTCGAGTTTGTCGGTCTGGACCATAAGGAAACGAAGCTTAAGAATTTATTAAATTCTCTGGATGCCGACTATGATTTTATCGTCATTGATTGTCCTCCCTCCCTGGGGGTGATGACCGTCAATGCTCTGGTCGCGGCCGACTATCTGATCGTTCCGCTGCAGTGTGAATACTACGCCATGGAAGGCCTGGGATATCTCCTCAATACCGTGAAACTGGTCAAGGCTCAATTAAATCCGCGCCTCACATTGGGCGGCATTTTGCTGACAATGTTTGATCAGCGCAATTTGCTGTCGCATCGGGTCTCGGATGATGTGCGCCAGCATTTCGGCGATAAGGTGTTTAAAACAGTCATTCCGCGCAATGTGCGGCTTTCGGAATGCCCCAGTCACGGGCAGCCCATTATTCTTTATGATATTAAATCGCGTGGCGCGGTGGCTTACATGGAAATGGCCAGAGAAATCATTCAAGGAGGATTTTAAATGGCACAGAAGAATGTGCTGGGAAAAGGACTGGGCGCCATCTTTCCGGATCTACTGAACGACACCGACAAGAAAAAAAGTCTTTCCTGCGGCATTGAAGAACTGAGGCCCAACCGCTATCAGCCCCGCAAAATTTTCAATGACGAACGGCAGAAAGATCTGATTGCTTCCGTAAAAAGCAGCGGCATTATTCAGCCGATTATTGTCCGCAAGGATCTGCTGGGATATGAAATCATTGCAGGTGAGCGACGCTGGCGGGCAGCCCAAGCCGCGGGCCTGAAAGATGTGCCCATTATCATCCGGGAAGCGACCGATATGGAAGCCGCCGAACTTTCGCTGATTGAAAATATTCAGCGCGAAGAGCTCAACCCCATCGAAGAGGCGGACGCTTATGTGACGCTAATGGAAAAATTTGAACTCTCTCAGGAAGATGTATCCCAGCGTGTCGGTAAAGACCGTTCCACCATCGCCAATACCATCCGCCTTTTAAAGTTGCCGGCGCAAATTAAAAAAGCCGTGATGGAAAAAGTAATTTCCGCAGGCCATGCCCGCTGTCTGCTGGCCTTGAATTCCGCGGAAGAGCAGATTGCGGCTCTGCACACAATTATCAAGAGGGATTTAAACGTCCGGGACACGGAAAATTTAATCAAAAAATCGCGAAAAGATTCGGGAGAAAAAAAGCAGGCCGTTACAAAAGACCGTTTTATAAACGATCTGGAAAAGTCCCTTTCCTCAAAGCTGATGGCGAAGGTGCAGATTAACGGTTCGGACAAAAAGGGCTTGATAGAAATAAAATATACATCTATGGATGAGCTTAACCGCTTATCCGGCTATATTCTGGACGAACTGCAATAAATGAGATATGTCAGGCTATCAACACCTGTGGATTGTCCTGTTGATAAAGGTTGTAAAGATGGATGCGTTTTGGGATAAAACAAGCAGAATTATTCAGGAAAAAATAAGTAAGCAGAATTATGACACATGGATAAAACCTATTAAGATTTTATCCATGGAAGATCAGCGCGTGCAGTTGTCCGTCCCCAATAAGTTTTTTAAGGACTGGCTTATGGAAAACTATTGCTCTACAATTAAACAATCACTCAAAGATGCCGCGGGGCTGGAAGTTGATATTGACTTTATTCTTATCAAAAATCAGGAAAGTGCGGAGGAAACACCGGCAAAGTATTCAGCATCGGCAAAAAGCAGCTCAACCGCCGTGGTTCCTAAGGGCAAAACCACATCTTTTCTCAATAACAACTATAGCTTCGACAGATTTGTCGTCGGCTCATGCAATCAGTTTGCTCATGCCGCATCCGTTGCCGTCGCTAAACAGCCTGCGAAAAACTATAATCCTCTTTTTATTTACGGCGGCTCCGGCCTGGGTAAAACACATTTACTGAATGCGATTGGACTATTAGCTGTTTCTACCCATCCTTCGATGAATATTATGTATGTTTCCGCGGAAGAATTCATGAATGAAATGATTAATTCCATCCGCTATGACCGAATGCCTAAATTCCGTGAAAAATATCGTAATATCAGTTGTTTATTAATGGATGATATCCATTTTTTTGCGGGAAAGGACAGAACACAGGAAGAATTTTTTCACACGTTTAATACGCTGCGCGACTCGGGAAAACAGATTGTTGTCACCAGTGACAAATTTCCCAAGGATATCCCAAACCTAGAAAGCCGACTACGTTCCCGTTTTGAATGGGGACTGATTGCTGATATTCAACCGCCGGAAATAGAAACAAAAATTGCTATTATTGAGAAAAAAATTCAGGAAAATAACATAGAACTGCCCGGGAATGTCGTTCATTACATCGCTTCTCACGCTGAATCCAATATACGTGAACTGGAAGGATTCCTCGTCAGAATAGGCGCTTATTCATCACTAACCGGACGTGAAATTGACCTGGATCTGGTCAAAGAAGTTTTAAGCAATCTTGTTCATCAAAATAAGAAAGGTGAATTATCTGTTGATGAAATTATTAAAGTGATTGCCGGTAAGTTAAATGTAAAAATATCAGATATTAAAGCGCATAATAAAAATAAAAACGCCGTCTTCGCGCGGCAGATTGCCATGTATCTGGCCAGAAAACATACCAATTATTCTTTTCCGGACATCGGACAGAAAATCGGTGGACGGGATCATTCCACGGTTATTTACGCCAATAACAAAATAACCAGCAACATAAAATTAGATAAAAAAGTGAAAAATTTAATCCAGGAAATAGAGGATGTTTTAATTCACAAATAATAAACTTTTTTATATGGGATTTATAAACATAGAAATCATAATTAATATATTAATTTTATTTAAGAAATTATCTTTATCAACATATTAACAGGCACTACTGGTATTACTAATTTAATATATATATAAGAATTTAAGAATAATCATGACAAGGAGGAAATATGGAATTTAAAATAAATAGAGAAACCTTTCTTGACGGTATTCAGAAAACTTTAGGTATTGTTGAGAAAAAAACGACGATACCTATTTTAAATAATGTTCTTTTGAAAGCTGACGGTAACAAAATAAAAATTACTGCCACGGACAGAGAAATCATCTTAATTTCAGATTATGAAGCTGAGGTTATCGAAAAGGGAGAGATTACTGTTTCCGCGAAAAAAATATATGAAATGATCAGAGAAATTCAGGGAGACTCCATACACTTTGTTCTTAAGAATAATATTTTGAAAATATCGGCGCAGAGAGCCATTTATAAAATACCCGGGTTGCCCGCAGAGGACTTTCCGAGTATTGCCGATGATCATGATGTCCTGCTTCATAAAATAGAGGGCAGTGTCATTAAAGATTTAATTAACAAGACATCCTTTGCGATGGCGACGGATGAGACGAGAAAAAACTTGAACGGTGTCTTGCTGGAAGAAGGAATGGATGGCGTGAACCATTTATTAAGAATGGTTGCGACGGACGGACACAGACTGGCTTTAGCCAGGAGTTTGACGCCCGGCCATTTCTTTAAAGTCGGGAAAGGAATTATCATTCCCCGGAAGGGATTAATGGAAATTAAGAAAATTATCGATGAAAATGAAGAAGTTAAAATCGGTTTACACAAAAATATGTTTGTCATGCAGACAAAAAATACGGTTTTAAAGATCAGCCTGGTGGATGCTGATTATCCTGATTATAAAAAAGTCATACCAACAGAGAAAGGAATTAGTGTTACTTTGGAAAAAGAATATTTTGTGCACGCATTAAGAAGAATGAGCGTGGTCTCGTCCGAGAGATATGGAGGTGTGATTCTTTCCTTTTCCAAGGGGAAACTGACTTTAAACTCAACGAATCTAGATGTCGGGGAAGCGACGGAAGAAATAGATATTGAATACGATGGAGAAGCGATTGATAGCGGGTTTAATGTCAATTATTTAATAGATGCTATTTCCGTGGTCAACAAGGATAATATTTTGTTTGAAGTCGGAATGGGATTAAAACCGTCGATGATTAAACAGGACGAAGATGACAGTTATTTATGTATCATTATGCCTTTAAAAATATAGTGACAGAGAGGAAGATTAAAATTCAATATGACACACAAGTATAACGCGGACAGTATTAAAGTTCTTGAAGGTCTGGAGGCAGTTCGTAAAAGACCGGCGATGTATATAGGATCCACCGGTAAAGAAGGTCTTCATCATCTGGTTTATGAAGTTGTGGATAACAGTATTGATGAAGCGGCCGGTGGTTTCTGTGATACAATTACTGTAAAAATAAGAGTGGACAACAGTATCGTGGTTGATGATAACGGACGCGGAATTCCAATTGATATGCATAAAACGGAAGGCGTATCCGCGGCAGAAGTCGTCATGACCAAACTGCACGCCGGAGGAAAATTTTCCAACGACTCCTATAAAATATCCGGAGGTTTGCACGGTGTGGGTGTTTCTGTCGTCAATGCCCTTTCCAAAGCGTGCGAGCTGGAAGTCAGGCGAGATGGCAATGTTTACATGCAAACCTATAAACGAGGAGTCCCCGATGGTCCTCTGGAAATGGTCGGGAAGACGAGGGGTAAGGGAACAAAGGTAACTTTCTTACCGGATGATGAAATCTTTGAAGAAACAGAATTCAGCTATGATGTTATCGCCAACCGTTTGCGTGAACTCGCGTTCCTGAATTCCGGGGTCAAAATTATTTTGATCGATGAGCGCACCAACAAGCAAAATGAGTTTTTCTACAAAGGCGGCATCGTTTCCTTTGTGGAGTATATTAACCGCAATAAAAAAGTCCTGCATAAAAATCCGATTTACGTTGCCGGCGCCAGAGAGGATTGCTCTGTCGAAGTGGCTCTGCAATATAATGAGACGTATCTGGACAACATTTTTTCTTTCGCCAACAGCATCAACACCACCGAAGGCGGCACCCACATGATCGGTTTTCGTTCCGCCCTTACCCGCGTCTTTAATAATTACGCCACCAACAATAAACTCATCAAAGACGGCAAGGAGTCGCTGCGCGGAGAAGATTTAAGAGAGGGACTGGCCTGCGTCATCAGTGTAAAGGTCAGAAATCCGCAGTTTGAAGGGCAGACGAAAACAAAGCTGGGCAATTCCGAAGTCCGCGGCCTGGTGGAAGGGATCGTCTATGAAAAAATAGGCAGCTACCTGGAAGAAAATCCGTCCGTTGCCAAACAGATACTCAATAAGTGTATGGAAGCGGCGCGTGCCCGGGAAGCGGCCCGACGGGCGCGTGAGTTGACCCGACGCAAGAGCGCTTTGGAAGTGGGAGCGCTGCCGGGTAAGCTGGCCGACTGCCAGGAAAAAGATCCGGCGCACAGCGAAATTTATCTGGTGGAAGGAGATTCCGCCGGTGGTTCCGCCAAGCAGGGACGGGACCGGAAGAATCAGGCGATCTTGCCCTTGCGTGGTAAAGTTCTCAATGTAGAGAAAGCGCGTTTCGATAAAATGCTTCAGAATGAAGAAATCAAAACGATGGTGACGGCCTTTGGAGCAGGCATCGGCGCTGATGATTATGACATCAGTAAGTTACGTTATCATAAAGTCATCATCATGACAGATGCGGACGTAGACGGCGCGCATATTCGCACGCTGCTTCTGACCTTCTTCTTCCGGCAGATGCGGGAGTTGATTGAAAAGGGGTATTTGTTTATTGCGCAGCCACCGCTGTTTAAAGTGGTGGAGAAAAAACAGGAATTCTATCTTCAGAATGAAGAACAGATGAAAAATTATATTCTGGAAAACGGCGTGGGCAAGGTCAAACTGGTCATGGGCGACGGTTCTCCGTTTCCGGTCAGCGGAGGCAAGCTGCTCACCATGATTAAGAAAGTGATGAGGATTCATGACCAGACGGAAAGATTTGAAAAGGAAGGTCGCGATGGAAACCTGATTCGTATTTTGGCCGGCGATCCCACTTTAACCGACGAGAGCTTTAAGAGCGAAAAGGCTCTTTCAAACATAGCTAAAAGAACAGGTGTCGCTCTAGGCGAAATTTTTGTCGATTTTAAAATCGAAGCCGATGAAGATCATGGCGGCTTTAAAATAGTTTTCTATCTGAAGAAAAACGGACAAACCGTTTCCTCCTGCATCAACCGGGAGGTATTCCGCACGCCGCAGTTCGGGGATATCCGGTTATTGCTGGATCAGGTATCCATTATTGGAGAAGGTCCCTACAGCGACAAAGGCGATGAATCGTCAATACCGGTTACTCTGGAAAATCCCAAAGCACTGGTGGAGTACATTGTCAGCCTGGGCAAGAAGGGCCTGACGGTGCAGCGTTATAAAGGCCTGGGTGAAATGAATCCCGAACAACTCTGGGAAACAACCATGAATCCCGAAAAACGCACGCTGCTGCAGGTCACAGTAGAAGATGCAGTCGAGGCGGATACAATTTTTACCACGTTGATGGGAGATCAGGTTGAACCGCGGCGCGATTTTATTTTCGCCAACGCCATGAATGTTTCCAATTTAGATATCTAAATCAGCGATCTGAAATATAACGATTGTGCCGGCATAATGTGCCGGTTTGCATACCAAGAGAGGAAGGAATAAAATGGAACGAGATATCCACCATAAGCAAACCCTGGTGAATATAGAAGATGAAATGAAAAAATCCTACATGGATTACTCCATGAGTGTCATTATCGGCCGGGCCATTCCCGATGTGCGTGATGGCCTCAAACCGGTGCATCGTCGGATTTTGTATTCCATGTATGAAACGGGCTATCGCCACAATAAACCCTACAAAAAATGCGCCCGTATCGTCGGTGATATCATGGGTAAATATCATCCGCACGGCGACGCGGCGATTTATGACACGCTGGTGCGCATGGCGCAGGATTTTTCCCTGCGCTACATGCTGGTGGACGGCCAGGGCAACTTCGGTTCGATTGACGGCGATCCTCCCGCGGCTATGCGTTATACGGAAAGCCGTCTGGCGCGCATTTCCGATGAGGTGATGGCCGATCTGGAAAAAGATACCATCGATTTCGTTCCCAATTACGATGAATCGCTGACGGAGCCGTCAGTGCTGGCCACGCGCATTCCTCTGTTGCTGCTCAACGGCACATCAGGCATCGCCGTCGGTATGGCGACGAACATCCCGCCCCATAACATCACGGAAATTATAAACGGTACCATTGCCTGCATCAAGAATCCCGCGATTACCATTGAGCAGTTGATGCGTCATATCCCGGGGCCTGATTTTCCCACCGCGGGATTTATCAACGGCCGCGAAGGCATCCTGGCCGCGTATAAGACCGGCCGCGGCATCATCAAAATCCGGGCGCGTGCCCTGATTGAAAAGAACGCCCGCAACGACAAGGAAAGCATCGTCATTACGGAACTCCCTTATCAGGTAAACAAGGCGATGCTGATCGAAAAAATCGCCGAACTGGTGCGCGACAAAAAAATATCGGGCATTTCCGATCTTCGCGACGAGTCCGACCGCGAAGGCATTCGCGTGGTTATCGATCTCAAGCGTGATGAAAATTCAGCGATCATTCTCAATCAGCTCTATAAATTCACGCAAATGGAAGTATCCCTGGGCATTATCATGCTGGCGATCTCCGACGGCCGTCCGCAGGTTTTCAATCTGAAAGAGGTTCTGGAGAAATTCATCGCCTTCCGGCAGGAAGTGGTTATTCGCCGCACCCGATTCGAGCTGGCGCGCGCCAAGGAAAGGGCGCACATTTTAGAAGGCTATATCATTGCCTTAAACAATATCGACGCGATTATTAAAGTCATCAAAGCGTCGAAAACGCCTGCGGAAGCATCAATTCAATTATGTGCGAAATTCAGTTTGTCGGAGATTCAATCCAAGGCTATTCTGGAAATGCGACTCCAGCGCCTGACCGGTCTGGAACGTGCCAAGATTGAAGAAGAATACGCCGAGGTCACAAAACTCATTGCCCATCTCCAGGCGATTTTAGATGATCCTCAGAAAGTTCTTCAGGTCATCATGGATGAGCTCAATGAAATCAAGGAACGTTACGGCGATGAGCGCCGCACGGAAATTGTTGCCAGTTCCGAAGATATCAATATCGAAGACATGATCGTCGAAGAAGACGTGGTCGTCACGATTTCGCATGCCGGCTACATCAAGCGCAACGCCGTCAGCCTCTATAAGAGTCAGCACCGCGGCGGCCGCGGTAAGGTCGGCATGGGTACCAAGGAAGAGGATTTTGTGGAAAAAATCTTCATCGCTTCCACGCATAATTACCTGCTGGTTTTCACCAGCGCCGGAAAAGTGTACTGGCTCAAGGTGTATCAGATTCCACAGGCCGGGCGGGCGGCCAAGGGCAAGGCTATGGTCAATCTGATTAATCTTTCGCCCGGTGAAAAAGTCATGGCAACCCTGCCGGTGCGGGAATTCGTTGACGATAAATTTATAGTCATGGTGACCAAAAAAGGCACCATCAAGAAAACGGAACTTTCCGCTTACTCAAATCCGCGCTCAGGCGGCATCATTGCCATTTCCATCGACGAGGGCGACGAGCTGGTGGAAGTGCAGTTGACGATGGGCAATCAGGACGTTTTCATCGCAACCCGAAAGGGTATGGCCATTCGCTTCAAGGAAGACGACGTGCGTGATATGGGCAGAACCGCCCGCGGCGTGCGCGGCATCAGTCTGGATGAAGGCGATGAAGTGATTGGCATGGACATTCCCGCCCAAAATACGTTCATGCTGACCGTTTCCGAAAACGGTTATGGCAAATGCACGCCAGTTGACGAGTATCGAGTGCAGTCACGCGGCGGCAAAGGCACGATTAATCTGAAAACCGTGGAAAAAGTCGGCAACGTCTCCGGCGTTCTGCAGGTTATCGGTGAAGATAACGTCATGCTCATCAGCAATGCCGGCAAGGTCATCCGTCTGAAGGTTCAGGAAATACCGGTCAATCACCGTGTCACCCAGGGTGTCAGACTGATTGAACTGGAACCGGAAGAAAAACTGGTGGGCGTCGCCCGCACGACCTCTGAGACCGAAAGCAGCGGCAACGGCGATGATGAAGCCGATGGAGCAGCCGAAGACAACGGCACAGCAGAAGAATAAAAATATCAAAATTAGTAAAGCATATAATTTCTAACAAAGCACATTGGATATTATGCCGATTTAGATAATATCCGAGTAATATACACAGAGAACAGACTGATTATTGTTTAATATTAAGTTATTAGATGTAAAATTGTAGCATTTTGTAAAGGGTTTTATGCCGACAGCTCGGTCGGTGTTTGCAATATTAGCACCGATCCATATAAACATAAACCTTTGCACAAGGCGCGTTGTTAAAATCGTGAAAATTCAGCATGAAATATTATATAACATATTGATATTACTTGACATTATTATATATTTCGGGTAATAATCCGGTCAAATTCATCACTGAAG
>JAKLGV010000027.1 GCA_022710585.1 Deltaproteobacteria bacterium
ATCCGCTCCGCTTCGGCAACTTGATTAAACGCGGAGAGGTACCGAAGTGGTCGTAACGGGATCGACTCGAAATCGATTTGGGGGCCACAAGCTCCCACGGGGGTTCGAATCCCCCTCTCTCCGCCAGGAATAATGCTTTTTGAAAATTGATTTGTCATTTTGAAGAAGCCCGATTAATCGGAGTGGCGAGGAATCTTAATAAAAGGATTTGTAAAGATTTCTCAGCCTGATAAATCTGGATTCGAAATGACATAAAATGAAAAAACGGAGAGATGTCCGAGCGGCTGAAGGAGCACGACTGGAAATCGTGTGTACGCCCCCAAAGGTGTACCGCGGGTTCAAATCCCGCTCTCTCCGCCATTTTTATTTGTAAAATCCAATGCTTATCTATTTGTATCACTTTAGCTTTCTTTAACCTTATGATTCAACTCCCGCGCTTTGCCCAAGGCGCACGCATCACAAATTTCAACCCAAATAAAAAAATTTTACCGTTGATTTAGATCAATGCAATTATCTGACTGGCCTGCTACAGGATAGGCCAAAAGAAGTTAAACCGTCAATTAAGGAGATTTTAATGAATAAAAAGATAATGATACTTTCAGTGTCTTTGATTCTGCTTATCTGTATTCCGCTTGCCCTGCATTCCAGACAATACAGAGCAGATGATTTTTCTCAACAGAAAAATATTGATGCGCCGGATTTTTCTTTAAGGGATATTCAGGGCAATACATTTAAGCTGAGCAGTCTAAAGGGAAGTCCCGTCGTCATGTTTTTCGGCACCACCTGGTGTCCCGGCTGCCGTAGCGAAATGCCTCTCTACAATACGCTTTATTACCAGTACGCCCATCGCGGACTGAAATTCCTTTATATTAATGTCAATGAATCAACTGCAAAAGTCGCTCGATATGCCAGAGAAAGTGAATTTCCCGGTCAGGTCCTGCTGGATTCTGACAGCAATGTCGCCTCTCATTATAATATTCCGGGCGTGCCGACGTTAATTCTGGTGGACAAGGATGGGAAAATCATTGGTAAAGGCCACCAGACATCTGATTTGCCGCTGGATGCGCTTTTCCCTGCAAAAGATCAATTATGCAAATCAGGTGCAACGACAGCTAAATATTGCCGATAAGCAGATAAAATCCGCCTTCTTGGGAATAATCATATTATTGTGAAAAAAGACTTGAAAAATATGAGTTGATTCCTGTTCATTTATCGATTAATAGACTCAACCGGTTAGTTATTGAATATTATGGCCGGGTCCCGCGCAACGGAGGCTTGTGAACCCCGTCAGGTCCGGAAGGAAGCAGCGGTAGCAATGTCCGACATGTGTTGCGGTAAACCCGGTCATCAGAATACCCATCCGTCTGCCTTATGATGTGTTAAATTTTCTGCAGGGTAAACGGACAAGATGATGGAATATCGCGACCCCCTCCCCTTAATCCCCTCCCACAAGGGGCGGGGAAGTTTTTTTGGAGGCATAGTTGGAATATCAGGTTCTAGCACGAAAATTCAGGCCGCAGACTTTTGAAGAAGTTGCCGGTCAGTCGCACGTGGTCAAAACGCTGCGCAATGCCATTGCCCAGGGACGCGTGGCGCACGCTTTTCTTTTCAGCGGACCGCGCGGCGTCGGAAAAACGTCCGTCGCCCGGATTCTTTCCAAAGCGCTCAACTGCGAAAAGGGGCCGACAGCCACGCCCTGCAATCAATGCGCGAATTGTTTGGAGATAACCAATAATTCTTCCCTCGATGTCCATGAGATCGACGGCGCTTCCAACCGCGGCATTGATGAAATCCGGGAACTCAGGGAAAATGTCAAATTCGCTCCGGCCTCGTCCAGATATAAAATATACATCATTGATGAAGTGCACATGCTGACTGATCCGGCGTTCAACGCGCTGCTCAAAACCCTGGAGGAGCCGCCGGCACATGTGATTTTCATGTTTGCCACGACGGAAATCCATAAGATTCCCGCCACCATTCTCTCGCGGTGCCAGTGCTATGATTTCCGCCGAATATCGCTCAAGGAAATTATTGCGAATCTGGAACTGGTTGCCGGCAAAGAAGGGATTAAAATCAGTCCCATGGCTCTTTCCTGGATTGCTGAGGCGGGTGACGGCAGTATGCGCGATTCGCAGAGTATTTTCGATCAGGTAATTTCCTATGCCGGGATGGACATCAAAGACGCCGATGTGGAAGAATGTCTGGGGTTGGCCGCGCGCAAATATCTTTTCCGTCTTTCGGAAGCGGTTTTAAATCAGGATGCCGGCGCGTGCCTGCTGATTCTGGAAGAAGCCTATCTGGCCGGCATCGACATGAAGTATTTCTATCAGATGCTGCTCAAGCATTTCCGGAATCTGCTGCTGGTGAAGATTGCAGGAGATGACAGCGCATCTTTTGATATTGCCACCGAACAGATTGAAAAGCTGAAGGAACAGGTGCAGAAAATATCGCGTGAAACACTGCAGCGTTATCTGGAGATTCTGATCGCGGAGGAGGGAAATTTCCGCCGCAGTCAGGAGCCGCGTATGAAGCTCGAAGCCATCATCGTCAAAATGGCTTATCTGCAGCCGATTGTGCCCATTGGTGAAATCATTGCGACAATTGAAAATATTGAGAAGAGACTGCAATCGGGTGCGCCTGTGAGTTCCGGCAATGCTGCGCCCGGGGTTCTGTACGATCAAACGGTCAACGAAAGACCGGGGGGCGCGACGGAAGAAATCAGAGAATCGGCTCATCATACATTGGATTTGAACGCCCTGCGCGACAGTTTTAAGAAATTTGTCAAAAACGAAAATCCACCTCTGGGAGGGAAAATTGCTTCCACCGAAATTATAGGCTACGAAAACGATTGCCTTGCCATCGGCGTTCCCAACAATCCTTTTTTGCTGGATACGCTGAAAACGGCAGAGCAGATAGAAAAACTGGAAGAGTTGGCCGGCAAATTTTTTCAGAAAAATACGACAGTCAAAATTGAAACGCTGAGCGCGGAAAAAAGCGGCTCGAACGGGAATAGCGCGAAGAACCAGGCCAATATGATCAACGATATAAAACGGGAAGCGCTGAATCAGCCGATTTTAAAGAAGGTTATGGATGAATTGTCCGATGCCCGGGTGGTCGAAATCAAGGTGCAGACGGAAAAAACAAATTCGTAAAAATCATATCAGGAATATTCATCAAAAAACGAGGAGGATGAAGCGTGCAGAACTTTAACACCATCATGAAGCAGGCCAAGAAGATGCAGGAAAAAATGGCAAAACTGCAGCAGGAATTGGAAACAAAAACCGTTGAGGCTCAGGCCGGGGGCGGTATGGTGAGTGTCGTGGTCAACGGCAAATATGAGATTGTTTCGCTGAAAATCGAAAAGGATGTGGTGAATCCCGAGGATATCGAAATGCTGCAGGATTTAATCGCCGCTGCCGTTAACGAGGGCATCCGCAAAGCGCAGGAGATGAGCGCCTCGGAAATGGGTAAGATTACCGGAGGTCTGAATATTCCCGGTTTCTAAAAACGGCAGAAGAAAGTTGATCTATGAAAGCATACGCCCAACCGATAAAAAAACTGATTGCCGAGCTGGGAAAACTTCCCGGCATCGGCGAAAAAACGGCCGCCCGGCTGGCCAATTATATTTTGCGCTCCACGGAGGATGATGTCATCAAGCTGGCGGAGAGCATTGTGGAAGTCAAAAGAAAAATCAAGCTTTGCAAGGTATGCCTGAATCTGACGGAAGAAGAAACCTGTTACATCTGCAGCGATACGTCAAGAGATAAAGAAACGATTTGTGTGGTGGAAGATCCGGACGCGCTGGCTGCGATTGAAGAGTCCGGCGGATATCGCGGAACGTATCACGTGCTGCACGGTGCGCTGGCGCCGCTGGACGGCATCGGGCCGGACAATTTGCGGCTGGGGGAACTGATTCTGCGTATTAACGAAGGCAATATCAAAGAAGTAATTATCGCAACCAATACCAATGTTCATGGCGAGTCCACCGCTTTGCTGCTGACAAAAATGCTCAAAGATAAAGATATCAAATTAACGCGCATCGCCATGGGAGTCCCCATGGGCGGGGATTTGAAGTATATTGATAAGATGACGCTATCCAAGTCGCTGGAATTCCGGCGCGGTATGTAATGAAAAGCCAGGAAATGAGCTCATTCAAGCTCAGAATCTTTTTTCAGGCGTGCGCCCGAAAAAAATTCAATTCGCTTTTCATGAGCCCATTTTCCAAGTGAACGTTCGGTGATTGATTTTTTATGGGTACGGAAATAGAAACTAAAACAAAAATTCGGCGGATTAATGCGAAGAAAATCACTAGAGCGGTGAAAAAGCTTTTTATCGAAGCCAATACTGTTTTGGGCGAAGATGTTTTTGAAGCCTTTCATCTCGCGTCATCCCGAGAAGAATCGGCAACCGGTAAAGAGGTTCTGAAAAAAATCATCGAGAACGTTGATATCGCCCGCCGCAAGAAAATGCCGATCTGTCAGGATACCGGCCTGGCGGTTGTTTTTGTGGAAATGGGGCAGGATGTTCATATTACCGGAGGAGAATTGCACGAGGCCATTGAAGAAGGTGTGCGTCAGGCTTATGCGGATGGCTATCTGCGCAAATCTGTCTGCGATCCGTTCACCAGGGCCAATACCACTAACAATCTTCCAGCAATTATTCATATGGATGTCGTTTCGGGCAATCAGGTGAAGATTATTGCCATGCCCAAGGGTGGCGGCAGTGAAAATTGCAGCGCCGCGAAAATGTTGACTCCCGCCGCGGGAATTGAAGGCGTTAAAAAATTCGTTCTGGAGACGGTAGAGAATGCCGGCGCCAATCCCTGTCCGCCCATCATTGTCGGTGTGGGGATCGGCGGATCGCTGGAGCAGGCCTGCGTTATGGCGAAGAAAGCCCTTTTGCGGCCGGTGGGCGAAGCCAACAGAGTGGACGAACGCGCAGAGCAAATCGAAAAAGAATTATTGGCAAGCATCAACAATCTGGGCATAGGCCCCGCGGGACTGGGCGGCCGAGTGACCGCACTGGCGGTGAATATCGAAATGATGCCGTGCCATATCGCATCGCTGCCGGTAGCGGTGAATATTCAATGCCACGTCGCCCGCCACAAAGAGACGACTTTGTAAAATAAGAAAGTCAAATGAAAATAAATGGAACTTTCACCTTGAATTCGATGGACATCACTCTTGATAGTACTGGATACCGGCCTTCGCCAGGTATGACAAAAAGAAAAACTGGATTCCCGATCAGGTCGGGAATGACAAACGAAAGAAATGGAAACACGAAAAATTAAAACACCTTTAACGGAAGAAATTATCAGATCGCTGCATGCCGGAGATATGGTTTTATTAAGCGGTGAGATTTATACCGCGCGCGATGTGGCGCACAGGCGTTTGTATGAATCTCTGCTCAAAGGAGAGAAGTTGCCCATTGATTTAACACAGGCAGTTATCTTTTACGCGGCGCCGACGCCAAGGCCGCCGAAAAAAGTCATTGGTTCCATCGGGCCGACGACCAGCTACCGGATGGATTCTTTCACGCCGAAATTAATTGAAGCCGGTCTTCGGGCCATGATCGGCAAAGGTAACCGTTCACCCGAAGTGGTGGAAGCCATCAAAACAAACAACGCCGTATATTTCGGCGCCATTGGCGGCATTGCGGCTTTAATGTCTCAGTGTGTCAAAAAAGTGGAAATGGTCGCCTATGAAGATTTGGGTCCGGAAGCCATTCGCAAACTCACCGTCAAAGACTTTCCGCTGTTAGTCGTCAACGATTTTCAGGGGAACGATCTGTATTTATCTACACAAAATAACTGGCGCATCTAATCAATATAACTAATTATTTTAATCATTGTGAAAATTTGTTGACTGAATTTTGCTTCTATATTAAGAAAATCAGTCTTTTTGTAACATCAATAAGGAGATGAGAACAAATGATAGAAGTTAGATGGCATGGACGCGGTGGTCAGGGAGCGGTGACTTCGGTGGAATTGCTGGCAGTGGCGGCCATAGCCGCCGGGAAATACGCTCAGGGCTTTCCCAGTTTTGGTCCGGAAAGAAGGGGCGCACCTGTTGCCGCATTCACCCGTATAGACGATAAAAAAATCAATGTCCGTTCAGGCATATACGAACCTGATGTGGTGTTGATTCTGGATTCCAGTCTGATCGGGCTGGTGAATGTCACCGACGGTTTGAAGCCAAACGGCAAAGTGATTGTGAATACCAACCGATCACCGGAGGAAATTCGTCGAGAACTGGATTTCAAAGGAACGGTAGCTACGGTGGACGGGACGGGCATCGCACGAAAGGAAATGGGCGTTCCTATTGCTAATACCACAATGATCGGAGCGTTGTTGAAGGTGACGGGGGTCATGGAACTGGATGCCATGAAAGACTCAGTTGAACACAGATTTGGCCGAATCGCCCAGAAGAACCTTAACGCCATGAAACGGGCTTACGACGAAATTAAAATAAGTAATTAAGGGGTATATCCAAATGGCATTGAAAACGTGGAAAGAGCTTCCCATTGGCTGTGTGGTTTCCGAGCCGGGAAGCGCCAGTGAATATCATACAGGCAGTTGGCGGTCGCAGCGACCCGTCTGGGATAATCAGAAATGCATCAAATGCGGTATCTGTTATGTATTCTGTCCGGAAGGCTGTGTGCAGCAGATGGAGGATGGTTTCTTTCAGGCGGATATGGATTACTGCAAGGGTTGCGGCATTTGCGCGCATGAATGCTGGCCCCGCGCGATCAAGATGATAGAGGAGGGATAATATGGGCAAACGCATGGGAATGGAAGTGGCAATGGCCGTGGCGGAAGCCGTGGGACTTTGCAATATTGATATGGCGGCCGTTTATCCTATTACACCCCAGTCGCATATCGCGGAACATCTTTCCGATCTGGTGGCCAACGGTGAGGTTGACGCAGAATTCGTGACGGTGGAATCCGAACATTCGGCGATGAGTGCGGTCATCGGGGCATCCGGCACCGGTGCCCGTTCTTACACGGCAACCAGCTCTCAGGGATTGATGTATATGCATGAACTTCTGCCGATTGCGTCGGCGATGCGTCTGCCGATTACCATGGCCATCGCCAACCGGGCGGTGTCCGGTCCTCTGAATATTTTAAATGATCATTCCGACATTATGCCGCAGCGTGATTCCGGCTGGATTTCCATTTTCGTGGAAAACGGACAGGAAGCGATTGACATGTCTATCATCGCTTTCAAGATTGCCGAGCATCAGGATGTTATGCTGCCGGTCAATATCAATATTGACGGTTTTCAATTGACGCACATGGTCGAGCCTTTTGAGATGCCCTCGCAGGAAGAAGTGAACAAATTCCTGCCTCCGTTTGTGCCACATGCAACGTTGCATCCGGCAAAGCCGGTCACGATGGGCGCTTTTGCCATGTCCGATTATTTCCCGGAAATCATGAAGGCCAAGGACGAAGCCCTGAAAAATTCCAAGAAAGTTGTTGTGGATGTGTTCAATGAATGGGGAAAAATGTTCGGCCGCAACTACAAGCTGGTGGAAACATATAAGACCGACGATGCGGAAGTCATTATGCTGACCATGGGCTCCATGGGTGAGACAGCACAGATGGCGATTGATCAATTGCGCGCCAAGGGTATCAAGGCCGGTCTGGTCAAATTAAGATTGTGGCGTCCCTTCCCGTTTGAGGAAATCAAGGCAGTCATTAAAAACGCAAAAAAACTGATTGTCACTGACCGTGCCATCTCTTTCGGCGGTCCCGGCGGTCCGGTCTTTTCGGAAATCAAATCCGCCATGTATGCAGAAACTCAGCGTCCTTTGATTTACAATTATATTTATGGGCTGGGCGGACGCGACGTTCCCGTTGGTGATTTTATCGGAATGTTTGAAAGAGTTATCGCAGATACGGCCAATCAGCTGGCAGACACCTATGAATTTTGGGGAGTGAGAGAATAATGAGTATCGTAGAAAATTTTGATTTATTTGCTCCGCGGTTAATTAATAAAAAAGAATTGTTATCACCCGGTCATCGCGCCTGCTCCGGCTGCGCCGAAGTACTGGCCGTGCGATTGATGGCCAAGGCTCTGGGTGAAAATACCGTGATTGCTTCCGCGACCGGTTGCATGGAAATTATTTCTAGCATGTTTCCGACCACAGCGTGGCGGGTGCCATGGGTTCACGTCGCTTTTGAAAACGCGGCATCAGTTGCTTCCGGCATTGAAGCGGGCATCAAAGCGCTTCGCAAGAAAGGCAAAATTGACGACCGTTACGTGAAAGTTGTCGGCATGGGCGGCGACGGTGCCACGATGGACATCGGATTTCAGGCGCTTTCCGGCGCGATGGAACGCGGTCATGATATGATTTACGTTTGCTTCGATAATGAAGCTTATATGAACACAGGCATTCAGCGCTCCAGCGCTACGCCGATGGGCGCATCCACGACAACAGCTCCGGCAGGCAAGGTCAGCATCGGCCAGAAGACATGGAAAAAGAATATGCCTGAAATTCTGGTTGCGCATGGCATACCGTACGTGGCAACCGTTTGTCCCAGCTACCCGCTGGATTTCATTCGCAAGATGGAGAAGGCCAAAAGCATCAAAGGTCCGTCCTACATTCATTGCTTCTCGGTGTGTCCCACCGGTTGGCGCTGTCCCTCACATCAGGCGGTTTCCATGGGACGACTGGCTGTAGAAACGGGAGTATTTCCTCTTTATGAAGTGGAAGATGGACATTATCGTTTATCTCCGGATATGCCCAAGAAATTGAAACCGATAAAAGATTATTTCAAGGGGCAGGGCCGTTTCCGTCATCTGGGACCTGAAGAAATAGACAAGATTCAGGAGAAGGTGACGACTGAATTTAACAAACTCAAGGAGAAAGCGAAATTTCTTAAAACGGGTAATGTATAAACCTGTCGGAAATTTCAGTGCTTAAACTTTTCTGACGGATAAAAAGAAAAAGTTCTAAAGAAGACTGAGGTGAAAAAAGAATGACGAAAGCCATGAGTGTTGCAGCAAAAACAAAACAGATCGTGAAAAAACACGGCAACGATAAGAGCGGTATGATAGCCGTGTTGCAGGATATTCAGGAGACTTTCAATTATTTGCCGAAAGAAGCATTGAAAGCGGCGGCCAAAGCGATGAAAGTGCCTTTCAGCCGGGTGTATGAAGCAGCTACCTTCTACACCGCCTTCAGTTTGAAGCCGCGCGGTAAAAATATCGTCAAGATTTGTCTGGGGACCGCCTGCCATGTCCGCGGCGCGTCTGCTCTTCAGGATAAATTCGAACGCACGCTGGGGATCAAGCCGGGTGAGACCACCAAGGATAATAAATTTTCCCTGGAAACCGTCAACTGCGTCGGTGCATGCGCGCTGGGGCCCGTTGTGGTCATAAACACCGATTATCATGGCCAGATGACCATGAAAAAAATAGACAAGATCATCGATAATATCAACAAAGAGGGGGCACAGTAATGAAAGAAAACGAGGATGTTCAAGCCCACCAGGTCATAGAAGAGACAAGATTAAAGTACGATGCCAGGAAAAATGTGATTACGGTTTGCGCCGGCACCGGCTGCCGGGCTTACGGCAGCCTTAAAGTCAAGGAAGCACTCGAAACCGAACTGCAAAAACAGAACATGAAGGTGGATGTCGTGGCGACCGGCTGCCTGGGCTTTTGCGAAAAAGGCCCCATGGCTGTGATTCATCCCCATAAATATTTTTATCAGTCGGTGAAGGTGGAAGATGTGCCGGAGATTATTTCCAAAACCGTAGCCAAAGGCGAGGTCATCAGCCGGCTGTTCTATCGTCATCCGGAAACGCAGAAGACTCTGTTCCGGGAAGAAGATCTGCCCTTCTATAAGAAGCAGCTTCGCGTGGTGTTCGGCAAAAACGGCATGATCGACCCGACAAAGATTGACGATTATCTGGGTATTGAAGGCTATCAGGCGCTGGCCAAGGTTCTTTCCGAAATGACACCGGAGCAGGTCATCAATGAAATCAAGAAAGCCGGTTTGCGCGGTCGCGGCGGCGGCGGATTCCATGCGGCCGTGAAGTGGGAAGGCGTGCGCAAGGCGCATGGTGATCCCAAGTACGTGATTGCCAACGGCGATGAAGGCGACCCAGGCGCTTACATGGACAGAAGTTTGATGGAAGGCAATCCCCACAGCATCATTGAAGGTATGATTATCGGCGCTTACGCCGTCGGCTCCAGCCAGGGCTACATTTACGTAAGAAACGAATATCCGCTGGCGGTGACACATCTGACGCTGGCGATTGAAGCCGCGAGAGAAAGGGGCCTTCTGGGTAAGAATATTCTGGGCACCGATTTTTCGTTTGATATCAAGATTAACAAAGGAGCCGGAGCTTTTGTCTGCGGTGAATCATCGGCCCTGTTTGCCTCGATCGAAGGCCGTGCCGGTGAGCCGCGCGCGAAATATGTTCACGCGGTCGAAAAAGGCCTGTATGACAAACCCACCGTTCTCAATAACGTGGAAACGTGGGCCAATGTTCCTCTGATTATCAACAAAGGCGCCGATTGGTATGCCTCCATCGGTACGGAAGGTTCCAAGGGTACCAAGATATTCTCGCTGGTCGGCAAGATCAACAACACCGGCCTGATTGAAGTGCCGATGGGCACAACGCTTTACGAAATCATTTACGATATGGGCGGCGGCATTCCCAAAGGACGCAAATTTAAAGCCGTTCAGACCGGTGGTCCTTCCGGCGGTTGTATTCCGGAAAGCCTGCTGGACCTCCAGGTGGACTTCGACAAACTCTACGAAGTCGGCTCGATGATGGGTTCCGGCGGCATGATTGTCATGGATGACACCTCCTGTATGGTGGATGTGGCCCGATACTTTACCACCTTCCTGGAAGAGGAATCCTGCGGCAAGTGCGTTCCCTGCCGGGAAGGCGTTCGCCGGATGAAAGAAATTCTTGATGACATCTGCGCGGGCAAGGGACAGGAAGGCGATGTGGAGCTTCTGGAAAAAATTGCCACCGGCGTGGCGGACGGTTCGCTTTGCGCCCTGGGCGGCAGCGCTCCCAATCCTGTCTTGAGCACCATTAAGTATTTCCGGCATGAGTATGATGCCCACATTAAAGAACACCGCTGTCCGGCAGGTGTCTGCAAGGCGCTGATTACCTACAGCATTGACGCGGAAACATGCACCGGCTGCGGCGCCTGCATCAGGGTCTGTCCCGTTCAGGCGATCACCGGCGAAAAGAAGAAGGTTCATACCATCGATAAAAGTAAATGTACCCGTTGCGGTGCGTGTATTGAAAGCTGCAAATTTGAATCCATTATTGTGAAATAGAGGTAGGACAAACCATGGTAAATTTTACTGTTGACGGAAAAAATATATCGGCTCCGAAAGGAACCATGCTTCTGGAAGCCATCCGCGGCGCGGGTATCTCGATTCCCACCCTCTGCGCGCACGAGGCGGTCAGCCGCTCCGGTGCCTGTCGTTTGTGTGTGGTGGAAATTAAAAAAGGAAACAGAACCAGAATCGTCACGTCCTGTCTCTATGGTGTGGAAGAAGGACTGACCGTGAACACCAAAAGCGACCGCGTTCTGAACGTACGTCGTCTGGTCATGGAACTGCTTTTGGCGCGCTGCCCCGAATCCGAGGTTTTGCAGAAACTGGCCAAAGAACTTTGCGTGGAACCTCAGGCAAGATTTGTGGCCGATACGGACAAAGGCAAATGTATTCTGTGCCGTTCCTGCGTGCGTGTTTGTGAAGAGGTGGTCGGCGTCAGCGCCATCGGCCTTTTTGCCCGGGGTCCTCATAAAACGGTCGGCACGCCTTATAATGAAAAATCGGACGCCTGCATCGGCTGCGGCGCCTGTGTTTATGTCTGCCCCACCGGCCATATCGAAATGACCTCCACCGGCGACAAACGTAAAATCTGGGGACGTACCTTCAAGATGCAGGCCTGCTCCAAATGCGGTAAGTTCTTCGCGCCGGCTGATCAGCTGAAATTCATCAGCAGGAAAACGGGTACGCCCCTGGAAGAGCTTAAAATCTGTACCGAATGCCGGTAATGTAAATCCGCTCAAACGGAAATCACGTTTCAATCTTTTCAGGTTCTTAATTCATTTTAAGAACCTGATTTTTTTTGTGTCTTTTCTTCTGCGACAGAAGAACGGACTATCCGATCCAAAGCAGACAAATGACCCCGGCCGTATAAAAGGCGAGGCCGATCATCCATTGATTTTTTTTCAAACGGTCGAGAAACCATGAAAGCGCGGCTCCGAGACCGCAGGCGAACAGATAGGGAATAAAGATCTGAATGGTTGTGAAGTGCATCAGGTCGCCGGGGAGATAATAGAAAAGATAGGTGTGAAAAAAGAGAATGGAAAACACATTTACCAGGATTTCCAGCGCCATGGCGTCGATCGCGAAAAAAAAAGCTTTGGCGGCGCCGTTATTGAAATTCACGAGTTTGGGATTTGTTTCAATGGCCTGGTTCATGCCGTAGATGAAAAATCCGTAGAGAGGCCACATCCACATCCCCACGCCGGAGGTGTAGCCATGATACATCGGCCAAATTTTATAGAGCCATCCCGGCTGCCCGAAGCATTTCACAAAAAAAGAATCCAGGATAATTTCGTACCACATCGCTCCGAAAAAAGTGCATCCCATATAGAGCGCGAGCTTCGATCCATGGAGGGCAATAAATTTCCTGCCGATGAAACTGCAAAAGAAATAGATGGAGGGCGTGAAGAATAAAACAAACGTAACGATAAATTTCGGCCAGTCCTGTGAAGGCAGAGGATTGATTTCAATGCCCGCCTTTTCGAATAGAAGCCATCCCGAAAAACGCGCAACCAGGAAAAAGACGATATAAGAGGCGATCAAAAACAGAATTGCCCGCAGCAGATAGGCCGGTGTGAAAATTTTCATCAGAGCCTTCAGGTCTTGGATCATCCGGGCGTTCGCGGGAAGGATTGTGCTGGAAATCTGTTTGTCAAAGCTCATATTTTGTTTAAATGATGACCTCTATAAATAAGATTCCTGATCGAAAATAAAAACTTTTTTCATCACAGAATATATAAAGAAGCATTCTTGGTGTCAATTTAACATAAATATCTGTAATTATTTGTGAATATTAAAAATGATCCAATCATGCTATTTCGGTAAAATCTTGAGAAAATTGATTGACATAAAAAATCAATCGCATTATATTCTCGCCGCTTCCATGATAACTCTCAACAAGAGTTGGATTGCAGAACACTGGGGAATCGTTCAACGGTAGGACACCGGACTCTGACTCCGTTTATTAAGGTTCGAATCCTTATTCCCCAGCCATATACAATTCAAGGGCTTAGGTGAATATCGCTTGAGCCCTTTTTGCTTCCAATTCATTTTCTCCCGCCCCTGTCCCGTTTTATGAAGATTTTCTAATGCATGATTTGTCTTTGAGTCGAAACAAGCGCTTTTCGGATTTGGTTGGAAATCTCATACCATTTCTGCACGCCGTTTTCGAGACGGTAGTAGTGCAGAAGATAGGCGCCGGATAAAGCAAGAAGAATCGCAAAAAGGATAAGTGCCGGAACGGAGGTTATTATAACGGCATAGCCGAAAACGATTAGTGTAAATAAACAAACGAAGAGCGTTACGATGAGATGGATCAATCTTTCATGCTGCATCCATTGAATCTGCTTATCATGGTAGATGAGCAGTTCATTTAATGCTTCGCCGTCAGGGCTTTTTTGCAGCATGTCGTTGACGTAGCTTTCATGCTTTTTCATGTAATCAATCATCATTTATCCGCAAATGTTTTTAGTTTGTCCTATATTAACATATTCTCAGTCAAATATTGACACAAAAAACTATTTTGCATATATATTCCCACACTTCACTAACAGATCATGTTCTAGCCACTCAATGCGGCATCCCGGTCTGCAAAAGGATGCCGCATGAATATACATTTCGATTTTGAAAAATCGTCTTTGTTTTTTAATCAACCTGTTTCCATTATCAGTTGTTCTTCTTTTCAAGATGTTCCGCTCGCGTTTGAAAAAATTGAAGAATCGCTGTCGCGAGGTTTATTTGTTGCCGGATTTTTTTCATACGAATTTGGATACGCATTTGAGGAAGCTTTTTCTTCATACAGCCTGAACGGATTTCCTCTCATATTTATGGGATGTTATGAAAAGCCTCAACCGTATAAAAACCAATTTACTGTCGACGGTCACGATCGAAAAGTTAAAAATCTTCGCTTCAATATTTCCAGAGAAAAATATTTTGAGCATATCGATGTGATCCGTTCGTATTTGCAGGCGGGTGATGTTTACCAGATCACCTATTGCCTGAAAATTCTCTTTGATTTTCACGGCAACGCGTATGATCTTTATAAAACGCTGTTTGCGGTTCAACCCGTGCCCTATGCCGCTTTTGTCGAAACCGACCAGTACGACATGGCATCACTTTCTCCGGAATTATTCTTATATAAAAAAGGGAATTACATCATCTCCAAGCCCATGAAGGGAACCTGGCAGCGCCGAAAATCGTGGTTTGCCGACAAACTGGCCGAATACAGATTCCGACATGACGAAAAAAACCGGGCCGAGAACATTATGATTACTGATTTACTGCGCAATGATCTGGGGCGCATTGGAAACAATATTCGCGTGGAGAAGTTATGCGAAGTCACTCCTTATAAAACTCTATTTCAAATGACCTCGACGGTTGCGGCGGATATTGCACCGGATGTGTCGCTTTATAATTTATTTAAAAGTCTTTTCCCTTCTGGGTCGGTCACCGGCGCGCCGAAAATCAGGGCGATGGAAATCATTCATGAACTGGAGCGCGAACCACGCAACATCTATACAGGCGCCATCGGCTATATAAAACCGAATAAAGACTTCTATATTAATATTCCCATCCGTACCGCCCTGATCAATAAAGAAAATGCGAAGGGCGAAATGGGCATCGGCGGTGGCATTGTCTGGGATTCAACGGCGGAAGGCGAGTGGACCGAGGGAATTTTAAAAGCACGATTCTTTACCGATAATATTCATCTCTGACGCTCAACGTTTTACGGCATTCAGGCAGATAACATTTGATTCCCGTTTGATTGTTTGCGCGTCCTGAATTGTAAATCCGGCTTGCTGAAGCAGCTGCGCCAGTTCTTCTGAACGGTAACTCTTGTTGTCCCGCGGCGGCATTCCTAATTTACTCACGTAACGTATGATCATGGCCAGTTTGGTCGGCAATGTCATACCGGCCAATGTATAGTCCATTGCAAGTAGTCTGCCGCCTTTTCTTAATGTCCGATAAGATTCCTTAAGTATTGTTGAGGGTTCTTTGACAATATGCAGAACATTGCCCATAAACGCGACATCAAAAGTCGATTCGGCGTGGGCAAGTTGATAACCATCAGCCGGCTTGACTTCAACGTTTGAATACTTCTGCAATCGCAGCCTCGTCTTGGCCAGCATTTCCTCCGACATATCCGTTGCCGTCAAATGCCGAACGCTTTCAGCAATCACCGCCGAGAAAATGCCGGTTCCACAGCCGATTTCCAGAACATTGTCTTGTATCGTTAGTTGCTCTTTTAGCCAGTTTTGCGCAGCTTCAAATGTATTTTGCCCGACAATGTAGGTGTTGGCCGCGTCAAAGCTATCAGCTTTTTTGCTCCAATATTGATATTCTTTGGATTCTGACGACATGATTATTCTCCCTTCTGACAGGCCCATCGAAAATGGTCATCATTCGTTAACAGCCATTTTCCCGGATAGTAAAAAGAGCGCTTTGACTCATGCGGATTTCGGGATATTCTTTAACCACAAATCCCTGCTCTTTTGCCGTCTCTATCGTCCTTAGAAAATTTTTCTTTGACACATGAAGCTGCGGTTCAACCAGAAGAAAAAGACTCTCCGGTTTCATCAGTTCGCGGATTTCCGAGAAAAATCTTTTCTGGTCGGGAACTTCATGCGCCATCCAGAACGCCAGAATAAAATCAGCTTTTTCTCTGAATCCGAGTGATTCGGAGCCGGCCAGATGCGTTTTGATTCTATCGGCAAGCCCTTTCTTCTGTGAGCGCGCCATCAGGGCGGAAAGCATTTTCTGCTGAATATCAATGGCGATCACGCGACCCGCAGGACCGACCAGTTCAGCCAGGGGGATACTGAAATAGCCCATGCCCGGTCCGATATCAATTACTGTATCTCCCTGATGAACGTATGGACTGAGCATTTTAATCGGATCATGAATAAGCTTGCGCAGCGGATTGTCGAACGTAAAGCACAACCACCAGGGACAGACATGTTTTCCGTTTAACAAGTTTTTGATCATAACTTTTCAAGCAATCATTTCTATCAGATGTTCATGATGTAGTTCAACGTCCTATTAAAAGCAAATACTATTATCCAGCATCTCAGTTGGAAAGATTTTCTTATTAAGCAGAAGTTCCAACCTTTGAGGCAATTCGCCTATTGAAGAGGTATTGATAATTTTTATGCAAAAGTATAATGTAAAAACAAACCTTCAAGTAAGAAGGATTGTCCGGACGGATTATTAAATGATATGAAGGAGCATTGCATGAAAATTATTAAATCTATAACAGGCGTTTTATTATTGTTCGTTTTAGCTTTTTCTCTCATCCACTGCAGTGGCGGGGGCGGAAGTGATAGCGGCAGCAGTGGCTCTAAAAATAAAGCTTCACAATCCTCCATCGATTCGATGGTTATGTGGGCTATCAATAGCAGTATCATTACTATTTACAATCAGAACGTGGCTGGAACACCTGTGGGAAGCAAGAATATTCAGGCCGTCAGCTGTCCTTATGGCGGCACTGTTAATATCACCGGTACGACATCATTAAGCAACGGCACCAACGGCGTTAATTTGAGCTATGATATGACCAATTGTAAAATAAATGTAACCGGATCGTCTGCGACAGTCATCCTCACCATATCAGGAATTATTACTGAAACCGGATCTTTCAATTCAGGCGTCAAGTTTAAGAACATAATCTATCAGTCTGATGATCTTATTCTGGATGGAACAGTGGACTGGACACAATATGACGACTCCCCAATCTCGGATAACGTTGACTATTTATCAAATGTTATACAGAATTATTCCGATACGGTGTCAACCACAGGCAGTATAGACGGCCGGCCGGTATCCTGGACATACGGCGGCGACGATGACGACGATAACAGTGATTGTAATGCCCAGCGCACCGCTCTTCTGGAAAATTGTTGCGAGGATGTCGGCGGTGTGATTCTAGTCGGCGGACCGTTTCCCAAAAGATGCGGTACGTGTCCGGACGGTACGCACATCGTTGGTGAAGATAATATTACGGATGGTGGGCCCTACTGGCAGTGCGGATGCGACGGGTGTTCGGACGATTAAATATCCTCCTTCCCTTTCGAATGAGCAGGGTTTCCGGGACAACAAGACAGATCCCCTTCAAAGAAGTATCAATATTCATGAAGATATCAGACTGCCCCATTAAAAACTGTCCGAAGAAGACTTTCAAAAAGGAACGGAAATGAAAATACCCATCTATCATGTTGATGCGTTTGCCTCCCGGGTCTTTGCGGGGAATCCGGCGGCGGTTTGCCTGCTGGATTCATGGGTGGACGACCGGCGGCTGCGATCCATTGCTGCCGAGAACAATTTGTCGGAGACTGCCTTTCTGGTCCGCAATGACGATGGCTTCGATCTGCGCTGGTTTACCCCGGCCACGGAAGTCGCGCTCTGCGGACACGCGACGCTGGCGAGCGCGTTTGTCCTCTTTAGATGTCGGCAGTGGGCGGAAGATGAAATCCGCTTCAAGACGCGCCTAAGCGGCGAACTGATCGTTGCCCAACGCGGTGAACTTCTTGAAATGGACTTTCCCGCCCGCCCTTGTCACGACATCACTGCTCCCGCCGGAATGGAGGATGCTCTTGGTGTTGCGCCGGTGAGAGTCATGGGTTCGACGGAAGACATGCTGGTGGTGCTGGACAGTGAGGAAACCGTTGCGCGGCTACAGCCTGACCTTAGCGCTCTTCACCGAATCGAGTGCCGCGGTGTCATTATTACGGCCCGGGGAAATCGGTGCGACTTTGTGTCGCGCTTCTTCGCGCCGCGGGTCGGTGTTCCCGAGGACCCGGTGACGGGCTCCTCCCATTGTGTTTTGGTTCCCTACTGGTCAAATGTGCTTCACAAAAATGAACTGCACGCGCTGCAAGTTTCCAAGCGCGGCGGCGAGTTGTTCTGTCTCTATGCCAGCGCCCGCGTGAAGATCGCGGGTAGGGCCACCCTTTATATGGAAGGCACAATCACAATATAAGAGGTTAAACAGCGCGCCGATTTTGACCAGGAACATCGTGCGCCATCCAGAAAGCCGGGTGCTTTGAATGGTGAATAAGAATGAAGCTGATTTGCCCCGAATGAATCCTGACTCTGGAGTTGATAGCAACACACTCCATTTTTTCGTGTAAGCCTCATTTTTATATTCTTGATTTTATGTTAGGTAAAAAACAAAAGACTATTTTTATATTATAATTCTTAGATTTCTCATATGAGCATTCAAAGAAATCGACGAGATATTTCTTTTTATTGTCTAACAAAGATGACGAAGGTTAAATATGAAAAAGAAAATTATAATAACGCAAGAGAAAAAGAACAAAAGCCAGTCCCAGAATGAGCTTCATCGTGACAAATCAAGTAAAGGACTCAAACACGAAAGCGACGAAAAATATAAAAGCATTCTGGAAAACATGCTGGAGGGTTATTTTGAAGTTGATCTTGCCGGTAACCTTACGCTGTTCAATGATTCCATGGCCAGACTCTACGGATATTCCCAAAAGGAATTAACGGGCATGAATTATCGTCAATATACAGATCCAGAGAGTGCAAAAAATCTTTTTCAAGTATTTAACGGCATCTACAAGACCGGAGAGCCGGTTAAGGAGGCTCATTGGCAGGCTATCAGTAAAGACGGCACCAGAAAATACTTTGAAGGTTCAGCCTCTCTCATCAAAGATCCCTCGGGTAAGGCCGCCGGATTTAGAGGAATTATTCACGATATAACCGAACGCAGAATAGCGGAGGACTTAATCAGAAAAAGTGAATTCCAGTATCGCCTGCTGGCCGATTATACGAAAGATCAGATCTTCTTAATGGATTTTAATTTTCAGTCATTATATGTAAGCCCATCGGTTAAAAAATTGCTGGGATATACCATGGAAGAACTCAATACTTTTCCATGGGATAAACTCCTCACGGCAGAAACTCTGGAGAAAGTCCTAAATTTACTTTCCAACCTCCCTCCCATCAACATGGATTCTTCGGACGATATTTTAGATCGCTCGGTCGAAATCGAACTCATCAGTAAGGATGGCCGAAAGATATGGGAAGAAATCAGATGCAGCTTCATCCGGGATAAAAACGGGAAGGCTGTCTCCATTTTAGGGCAGGGCCGTGACATTACCGACCGCAAGCATGCGGAAAAAGCGCTACAAGAAAGCGAAGCAAAGTACCGTCTTTTGGCGGACAATATGACAGAAAATGTCTGGCTGATGGATTTAAACATGATGAGAACTATTTATCTCAGCCCATCCGCTGTGAAAATGCATGGATATACCGCGGATGAGTATAAAAAAATGTCCTTGAAAAAAGTCCTTACGCCGGAGTCTTTTCAGAAAATGGTGGACGCTTTTATGATCGAGATGCCCAAAGCCATGGCAACCCCTCCACCTGATGTCCATAAATACTCTTTGGAAGTGCAGGCTCGTCATAAGGACGGTCATCTGATGTGGATTGAAAACACCGTAAGTTTTTTGCGGGATAAAAGCGGAAATATAACGTTGCTGCTGGGAGAAAGCAGAGATGTCAACCAGCGCAAGCTAGCCGAAGAAATGAGCAAAAAAAGTGAAGAGCAGTATCGCCTCCTGGCGGATCACATGAAAGATCAGGTCTGGTTAATGGATTTGGATTTGAAAGTATCCTACATCAGTCCATCTGTAGAAAAGTTGCTGGGACACACTTTTGCCGAACTCAAAGAGCTTCTTCTCAACAAATTGCTCACGCCTGAATCATTTCAGAGAGCAATGGATTTCTTTTCCAAGGAAATGCCCAAAGCCCTGGCCGCACCTTCAGACTATGTTTTGGACCGCTCGCTGGATCTGGAATTTTGTTGTAAAGATGGCCGAACGGTCTCGGGAGAAATCAAGTTTAGCTTTATCAGAGACGAAAGCGGAAAACCTGTTTTCATTTTAGGAGAAGGCAGAGATATTACCGAACGCCTGCAAATGGAGAAGGTACTGAAAAAAAGTGAAGAGCGTTATCGCAGCGTTTTTGAAAATGCAGGCCTGCCCCTTTTGATTATGGAAGATTCCCTGCTGATCTTCATGGTCAATGACCGGTTTGTGGAAATGACCGGTTATGAAAAAAATGAAATAGAAGGCCAGATGAAATTCACGGATTTTATCAGATCGGAAGATCGCGATGATATTATAAAGTGTTTTTCACCTCGCGAGGGCGATCAACCTGTCGAATACGAAAGCCTGATCACTCACTGTAATGGAGAAAAATTTGATGTCCTGATACGCATCGGCTGTATCCCGGATGCGGGGCAGTTTATTGCCTCGTTTACGGACATAACCGCGCGAAAACAAGCTGAAACAGTTCTGCTGGAAAACAGTGAGAATCTTCAGAAAGAGAACATTCGTCTGCGTTCTTCCATCCGGGATCGCTACCGATTTTGTGACATTATCGGCAAAAGCCGGAAGATGCAGGAGGTTTACGAATTTATTCTACAGGCCGCCGATACCCAGGCCAATGTTATCATTTACGGCGAATCGGGAACGGGAAAGGAATTGGTCGCCAAGGCTATTCATGGAATAAGCGATCGAAGCAAGAAAGGTTTTGTTATCATCCACTGTGGAGCCATTCCGGAAACACTCATGGAGAGCGAATTTTTCGGTTATAAAAAAGGAGCTTTCACCGGCGCTAACATGGACAGGCATGGCTATATGGACGAAGCCGATGGCGGCACCCTGTTTCTTGATGAGATCGGAGAAATCGGCTTGAATATGCAGGTCAAACTCCTGCGTGCCATTTCCGGCGATGGCTATACGCCAGTGGGCAGCAACTCTATCTATAATCCGGATATCCGGATTATAGCGGCCACAAACCGGAACCTTCGGAACATGGTCAAACGGGGAGCTATCAGGGAAGACTTTTTTTATCGGATTCACATCCTGCCCATTTATCTGCCACCGCTCAGAGAACGGAAAGAAGATCTGCCGCTGCTTATCGATCATTTTCTAGATCTATATGACAGCAATCATCCTCCCTTGCCCGGTTATATCGCCGAATCTTTACTAAACTATGACTGGCCCGGCAATATTCGTGAGCTTCAAAATGTATTGCATCGCTTCGTGACTTTAAAAAAGTTAGATTTTGCAGATATGCCAATAGAACGACCAGCATCAAGGAAAAACGGATTATGGAGAGATGATGATCTGTTTAATAAGGTTACCGCGGTAGACACTGTTATCAACAGCCACGATGAGATGGAGCCTGATAATAGACATATAAAAAAAGAAAAATTACCTGTGGCGTTAACGACTTTCGAAAGAGATCATATTGTTAAAGCATTAGCGGAAAACAAATGGCGTCGCAGTCAAACTGCCGCAGCTTTGGGAATCAGTCGCAGAAATCTTTTTCGTAAAATGCAAAAATTGGGCATTGCCAAATCATAATGAGTCACATGTGGCTCATTATGAGATCTAAATGACTCAACATTTGGGGTCATCTTGAGCCTGTCAGCATCTTATCATTTTTACATATAATACCTTTTATTTTATATCTCAAGTACTTACAATAAATTTAAAAGTATTGAAATCCATCTGGCACCTTTCGTGCTTAGTATAAACCCACCTATCACACTATAGAGCAACAACAAGAGATTTCATAATTCAAGTAATGAAGGAGGATTGTGCATGTCAAAGGTATGTTGGTTCAATATCTTGGGTACAAAGAGTAAATCAATTTTTTACATGAAATTTTTAATTATGATGATTGCCGTACTGGGAATCACTATGACACCGGGAGTGAGCCAGGCCGCAGGCGTTGTCTATGATCCGGCCGCCATTATCAGTGCCACGACCGATGACAACGTCACAATCAAGATCTATCATTACCGACCGGCAACGTCCGAACCGTTCAGAAAAGGCTCACCGGTACTGCTTTTCCCGGGCATCCTTCAAAATTCATCTCAGTATCTTTCCAGCACACCTCCTGAAAACAGTGCGGACTATTCCAAAACTACGCTGCCCGACCCCCTTCCTGACTGGGCCATTGCCAAAGACGCGAATGGTGATCCACTCTACTATGGAAACGGGGAACCCGTGCTCGAAAAATACATCAACGCCGATCATATGAAAATCTGGAGTCTGGCGCATTATCTCTGGATCAAGGGCTATGATGTGTGGCTGGCCAACTACCGCGATACCGGCCGCGGCGCCATGCGCAGCAGCGGCACTTATAAGGAAACTCTGACGACGCTGGATACCTGGGGGGCGCTCGATGCCGCAGCGGCCATCGCCAAGGTGCAGCAGTTAACCGGAAAAAAAATCTACATCGGAGGCCACAGCACAGGCAGTTTTGCAGCCTACATCTATCTCCAGGGGTGCTACATTGATTATTTCGGCTGGAGCAACAAAAATCTTGCTTATCGAACGGCTAATGGCCTTGGCTATCAGCCGCATGTCAAGAACAGCACCGCTCTGGCCGTTCAGCGAAACGCCGCCATCAAGGGCTGGATTGCGCTGGATCCCGCCGGCCGGCCGCCGCTTCCTACCGTTCTGGATTCAAACTTCTTCTGGACGCTTGTCAGTTCAAGATTATATTTGCCCATGGATTACATCGCAGAGTCATTATTAATGAAGGTGCCTGTCAGTACAATGTCGCCGTTGATGGACCAAGTATGGGGTGCCGTCAATAAATGGGATAACGGGAAGACAGGCAATCTCTTCACGTATATCGATGTCTGGTACACGGAAAATATGGATACGTACATGGGAGACCTGACCGCGCGCTATGCCCTCAGCGGCGCCGCGATACGCACCCTCGGTCAGTATATGGATTGCGGTCTGCACGGAGTCACCCGCGAGTCCTATAAGAACGGTCGTGAGCATATATTCACCACTGAAGCTGCAACACCAAATCCCGGCAAAGACGGGTATTACTATTACAGTGAAAACATGCACCTGGTCACCGTGCCCATGGTTGCCACGCTATCCGATTCGGGTTCTCTGGTTTCACCGGATAATGTCTATCAGGACATCATCTCCAAGAAGACACACCATCCCCTGGATGAATGGGAAATTATAACAGACACAGCGCATTTCGACGTAGCGGCTGGTCGGAAATCCCCCACCGTGGTCTTCCCTATGATCGGTGCATGGCTCGACAGGGTTGAAGCTTCTGGCACACCCTAAAAACGAGCCTATGAAGGAATGAAACAAAATAAAAAGGATACAGACGGATCCCCGGTCACGATAGATTCAACCGGAGAATGATCAACCGTCAGCGAATATCTTACAACAGCCGCGTTTTCCAAAACAGCTTTCCATTGGAATCAGGCCTTCGCAATCGACATTTGCCGGGGCCTGATTTTTTTATTTAATAAAGATCGCGCTGCGGATGAAATAATAAAGAGTCATTTCAATAAAACAGATCAAAACGGCTTTCCGCTGCCGTGCCGTTATTACCGTCCGTCTACTTGGCGCGCTTGATCACAATGGCCTTTTCTCCCACTTTGTATCCGTTTTTATAAAGAAAGAGTCCAACCGTCCGGATCGTGCCCTCACTGTCTTCAAAATAAAGCCTTTTGTGATACTGGTCCCCCGGTTTGAAAGGCTCCACATAACGCAATGTTCCCCACTCTTTAGGAACAATCCCCTGCACGATTATTTCTTTCGGTGAGTCTGCGCCGTACACGGCAACTGACGAGAAGACCACCGCTATTGCGATCAATAAAACGCAAAAATATTTTTTCATTTTTCACTCCTTATCGTTGAAAAGTCATTCAACCGTCTGCCGGAAGATGTCCCTTTTTCTCCCGTCGGACAATGGCGCACCTCTGTGGACTGAAGAAATAATCTCTAATTCCTCATCGCAACGAACAAAGCGACAATAGCGACAAAAGAGTAAATCATCGGATCCTGATTAACGGTGATACCCGCGATTTGTTCCTGATTGAGACATGACGACGCCTGGTGTCCCAGATACGCGATGATGCCCAAATTAATGATCACCCCGATTACTTTAAGCATGTGACTCTCCTTTCTTTAGAAAGCAGGCAAAGTTGGTTATTGGATGACGTTGGACAATGATGACTGACTGCCATGTATCATAAAATGACAGATTCAGGAAACAAGACTTTCACATTGAATACAATAAAAAATGCTGTTATCGGCGGACCTTGAATATTGAATGCCTATGTTGATAAGTTGGACAGCTTTATTCTTTCCGATGAGCTTTGGTTCCGTAGTAGGTGTTGACGTGGGCGATGGCCCGGATGGCGTCGTGCAGCTCGTCAAAAACGGGGATGCCGCGGTCCGTGAATTCTTTTCTGGCCAGGGCGATCATTTCCACAATGTCCAGATCCTCAACGCCCCTTTTGGGATTGGCCAGCACCGCAATAATGGGTTTGCCTGTTTCATTCGCGGCATCGCAGACAGACTGGACCAGTTCTTTATAGGGCGTAATCTCTGCCACCTTTTTGTTAAACGTTTTGGCGACTGATTTATAGTGATACAGAAGAGAGACAATGATTTGCAGATCGATCTGCTCGTCCTGAGCCGCGGCCAGCAAAATTTCCTTCAGATAGGGCGGTGGCACGAAAGGATTGGCGACATCAACGGGATTGACCGCGCTGGAACCGGGCTTGGGCAGACAACTGTCGATGCGCGCTTGAAGTTCAGGCGCCAGCGGCGGGATTTCAATGCCGCAGGCTTCCGCCAGATCGCAGGCGGCAACGCCAATGGCCCCTCCGCCGCCGATAACGGATATTTTCCTAAATTCTTTCGGGGGTAAGAGCGCGAAGGCGAGGCTGGCCTGCGCCATTTCTTCCGCGTCCCTGACCCGGATGGCATGGACTTGCTTGAGGACGGAGTCCCAGATGACTCCGCTCCCGCCCATAGAAGCGGTGTGGCTGGCCACCGTTCGGGCACCGGCGCGGGAAAGCCCTCCCTTATAAACGATCACCGGTTTTTTGTCTGCGGCCTCCCGGATTTCATTGAAGAAGGTTTGGCCATTCTGAATGCCTTCGATATACATCGCGATGACCTTTGTTTCCGGGTCATTTTTGAAATAGCGCAAAAGGTCGGTTTCCCGCAGATCGGCGCCGTTGCCGAAGCTGACCATTTTGCTGAAGCGGATACCCATCCATTTTCCCGCGTGCGCGAAATCAATGGCCATGCCGCCGCTTTGCGCGAGAAAAGCGACAGGGCCGCTCTCGCGGGAGAGATCCGGTCCCGGCAGCAGGGTCAGGCCGCTTGCGGGACAATAGATGCCGAAGCAGTTGGGGCCGACAACCCTGATTCCTCTGGCGGCGATTTCTTTGATTTGAGCCTCCAGCGTTTTTCCCTCTTCGGTGTCCAGTTCGCTGAAGCCGGAGGAAATAATTTCCGCGCCGGCGGCGCCTTTTTTCAGGCAGGCTTCCAGCGCCTCGGGAACATACCGGGCGGCCACCGCGATCACGGCGAAATCAATATCGCCGGGGATGTCCGCCACGCTTTTGAAAATCGTCAGGCCATCGATTGATCCGCCTTTCGGATTGACCGGCAATATTTCTCCGGCAAATCCCATGGTCGTAATCGATTTGAAGATCCCGGTGCCGAATCCGGCGCCGCTTCCTTCCGCGGAAACGCCGATAATTGCCAGTCGGCGGGGATGGAAGATTCTTTCATAATCAGGGGGCGTATGATTTCCGCCGGTTTTTTCTGGAATATCTGACATTGGAATCTCTATGGCTGCCTTCTGCCTCATGCTATCCATGTGGCGCAAAAATATCCTCCATTTGAAATGGAAGTGTTAAACAGAATCCTTCAGGGAGGCCTCATGGTCGCGAAGCGGCTTTAAGGAAATCTCCGTCCCGCTTTCACCCTTGTCGCCATAGTCAAACGGATTGTCCAGATCTTTAATCAGAAAAACCATATAGGCAATCAGGAACGTGACGAGCAGCGTGAAAAACAGCGACGCGTAAAAAGGTTCGATTTTCATCACGATCAGACCGACGGCAACCAGAAACCCCATGGCTTCCACAATGGCATAGGCGGAACTGATGAAGCTGGTGTCGCGCACGGTTTTGATTCTTAAGATGATCTTTCGGATATTGCCCTGGTCATTTTTCATTTTGGCAATATAAGGCGCAGGCACATTTTCTTTATCCATTTCAACAAAAAAGTCATTCATCATCCTGAGTTTTTCCAGCATCGCTTTTGTTCTTTCCTTTTTATAAAACCAGTCCATTAATGAACGGGTAAATGACTTTTGAAATTCCAGAAAGTTTTGCGCGGGGGTCGAGTTTCTGCTTTTATAAATCGTATAAGCGTCATCATACATTGATTTCAGGGAGGCCGCGAGTTCGCTGGGAATTTTCTCGCTCTCCTTGTAGTCGGACAGCACGCCCGTGATCAGAAAGCCGATCAGGAAAATGGTACCCGCAACCAGACTGGTAAAAAGGGCGTTGAGCTCCATGATTTCAAATCCGAAATGATGCGAGAGAAATTTCAGGAAAGCGACCAGAACCATAACGGGCATGACCTTGACGGCTACAGACCATTTCTGCCAAATGTATTTTGTGGATTTGTTAAATATTTTCTGATGAGCCATGCGTTTAGAATGTTGTTAAATAAACCATCTTCTTTTGCCTCAACATATAAGGAATATTGATGCGTGTCAATGCGGTATTTCTTATCATGTCACCCGTCAAAAGCTCAACTACTCAAATCTCAAAGCGTCAATCGGATTGAGCAGCGACGCCTTGTAGGCCGGATAGAAGCCGAAGAAAATCCCTACCAATCCGGAAAAACTGAATGACACCAGAACCGACAAAAGCGACACGACGGAAGGAATATCAAAAAACGTCGACAGGATAAAGGAGCCGGCGCTCCCGATGATGATTCCCAGTATACCGCCGATCAGGGAAAGGGTTAGGGCTTCAATAATAAACTGAATGCGGATGTCCCAGGTCTTGGCGCCGATAGCCATGCGAATGCCGATTTCCCTGGTTCGTTCCGTGACGGAAACGAGCATGATGTTCATGATGCCGATGCCGCCGACCAGCAGCGATACAGAGGCGATAGCGCCCAGAAGCAGCGCGAAGATGTTGGCCGTCTGCTCCGCCATCTTCAAGACCTGCGTTAGATTCATCACCGTGAAATCATCCTCTTTATTCGGGCCGATGCGGTGCCGCTGGCGCAGCAGATCCGTGATTTGTCTTTCCGCGACGCTCAGTTCTTCGGTGCTCCGGGCCTTGACCATGATGGTGCGCACCAGGCCGGGAATGGTTCTGCCGAAAAGTTTTTTCTGGGCGGTGCTCAACGGAACGATAATCGTATCATCCTGATCCTGGCCGCCCAGGGATTGTCCCTTGGATTCCAGAACGCCGATGACCGTGAAGGGGATTTTCTTGATGCGGATAATCTGGCCGACAGGATCCATGCTGCCGAAAAGATTATCCACCACTGTCTGTCCGAGCAGGCAGACTTTCGTGGCGCTGCGGAGGTCCTGGTCATTCATGTTTCTTCCCGCGGATAAACCGCAATCCTTGACCTCCAGAATGCCCGGCGTGGTTCCCTGAACACCGGTGGACCAGTTCTGATTGCCGAAGACCGCCTGGGCGTTACCGAATTGCATCGGGGCGATGGCGGCTACGGCCGAGCAGTCTCGCAGAATGGCGTCCGCATCATCGACCGTTAAGGTGGACTGGCTGCCTCCGCCCATCCGGACGCCCCCCTGTGTGGAGCTGCCCGGCATGATGATGATCAAATTGCTGCCGATGCTGGAAATCTGGGAGGAAACTTTCCGGCTGACGCCCGTGCCCACCGCCAGCATGACAATCACGGCGCTGACGCCGATAATAATTCCCAGCATTGTCAGGGACGAACGCATCTTGTTCACCCAGAGGGCCCGAAGCGCGATTTTAAGAGTGGAAACGATGCTGATCATGTTTTGCTGACCTTTTCATCACTGATGACGTGTCCATCCAGAAAACGGATAATGCGTTTGCTGAAGGCGGCGATATCCGACTCGTGCGTGACCAGAATAATCGTTGTTCCGGAATGATTATTAAGCTGCACCAGCAGCTCCATGATTTCAACGGATGTTTTGGTATCCAGATTTCCGGTCGGCTCATCGGCCATTAAAATGGGCGCTTTATTGACCAGCGCACGGGCAATGGCGACCCGCTGCTGCTGGCCGCCGGAAAGCTGATTGGGATGATGATGCTCCCGGCCTTCCAGACCCAGCATTTTTAAAGCGTCGAGGGATTGCCGCTTCCTTTCCCCGGCCGGCACGTGATTGTAAAGCAGAGGAAGCTCCACATTTTCCAGCGCGGAGGTTCGCGCAAGCAGATTAAATCCCTGAAAGACAAACCCGATCTGGCGATTGCGGATGGCTGCCAGTTCATCCCGCGACAAACCGCCGATTTTGTGCCCGTCGAGTAAATAGTCGCCGGCGGTCGGCTGATCGAGGCAGCCGATGATGTTCATGAACGTGGATTTGCCCGATCCGGAAGGTCCCATGATGGCGACAAATTCTCCCTTTTCAATTTTGACCGACACATCCTCCAGAGCGTGAACGCCCTCTTCGCCGACGTCGTATATTTTGACGAGCTTTCTGGTTTCAATCAGACTCATTACATAAACCTCGGGGGCGGACGCTGGGAACTGCTGCCTTTCTTATTATTCAGGTTGTCCGTTATCACGTTCTGGCCTGCCTTGAGATCTCCGGCGCTGATCTCCGTGTAGTTTCCATCACTGATGCCGAGGGTGACCTGGACAGGACGGGGCTTCTCTTTTTCCAGTATCCAGACTTTTGTGCCTTTGATCCTGTGTTTTTCCTGATTCGCGTCACCCTTTCCCGTTTCCACATCCGGTTTGAAGCGCAGCGCGGCATTGGGGACACGAAGGACATCGTGACGTGTTTCAATCGTAATGGAAACATTGGCCGTCATTCCCGGTTTTAATTTTAATTGTGGATTATCCACCTTGATAATGACGTCGTAGGTGACTACATTGGAAACGGTCGTCGGTGAATTGCGCACTTCGGAAACCTTGCCGCTGAAGACCGTGTCAGGATAGGCGTCAACGGTGAAAGACACTTCCTGGCCCGTCTGCACCTTGCCGATATCCGCCTCATCCACGCTCGTGCGGATCTGCATCTTGGTCAGATCCTGGGCGATGCTGAAAAGCGTCGGGGTCTGAAAACTGGCGGCGACGGTCTGGCCGACATCCACGCTGCGGGAAATCACCGTTCCGTTGACCGGAGAAATAATGTTCGTATATTGTAGATTGGTTTCGGCGATTTTCAAAGAGGCCTGTGCCTGCCCGACCTGCGCCTGCGTTACCTTCTGCTGGGCTTCCGCCGAATGCAAATTTGTCTCGGCAGTGTCCAGGTCGCTTCTGGCAATGAAATTCTGCGCGAAAAGCTCTTTGCTCCGTTCATAAGTTCGCCGGGCATCAATGACGGCAACGGCCGCCTTTTCCATATTGGCCCGGGCTGAAAAGAGGTTGGCTCTGGCCTGATCCACCTGGGCCTGAACCGTGGCGGGATCAATCTGCGCCAATAGCTGGCCTTTTTTCACAGATGAATTGAAATCGGCATAAAGATATTTGATGGTGCCGGATACCTGCGTGCCGACGGAGACAGTGGTCACCGCTTCGACGGTTCCGGTGGCCGTGACTTCCGCTTTGATTTCGCCACGGGATATCTTTTCCGTTTTATAGGCGGCGTTTTTCCCGTTGGCTCTGAGGTAAAAGAATAGTCCCGTCGCGATGATCAGTAAGGCGATGATCGAGATGACAACGAATTTCTTTTTCATGGTTTTGCTCCTATGGCTTTTTCCAGACCGGCCTGCGCGATTTTATGATTATAAAGCGCCGTATTCATGGTGGCTCTGGCGTTGTTGAGCGTTATCGTGGCATCTGCCACTTCAATCGGACTGCCCACACCGGTCCGGTAGCGTCCGGAGGCCAGATCATAATTGTCCCGGGCCTGAAGAACGGTGATTTCGGACAGCGCTATTTGCTGGGCCGTATCCTGAACATACAGATAGGCTTTTTCCACATCCAGACGGATGGCCTGGCGGATGGAATCTTCATTGGCTTTGAGAATTTCCAGATTGGCCCGGGCTTCCTCAACCTGATATTTGGTCGAAAGGCCGGAAAAAAGCGGAAAGCTGAGCGCGGCGCCCGCGTTCCAGCCGCTGCCCAGCGGAAAATCTGTTCCCGAATATCCATAGCCGGCGCTGCCCGACAACGTGGGATAATAGTCTTTCCGGGCCAGATCAATGGAGCGTTCCGCCGCCTCTCTTCTGGCCATCACCGATTGCAGATCGGGACGGTTTGCATAGGCAGTGTTGAGAGCGTCATTTAACGCAAGATCGCTTTTCTGATAAGCCAGATTGTCCACGATGGGGAAATCGGCGTTTTCCGGAATGCCCATGACGTCCTTCAGTGTGATCCGCGCCACGCGGACGGCATTTTCCGCCTTCAGGACGTTGAGCCGCGCGTTGCCCACATCCACTTCCGCCTTGGTCACATCGAATTTCGGTTTGGTGCCGATCCGGAAAAACGCGTTGGCCTGATCCAGATGCTGCTGAAACTGCTTCATCGTATCGATGGCCACATCTCGATTCCGTTCGGTCTGCAGAAGATTGTAATAAGCGCTTTTCACGTTCAGGACGATCTGCTCGACGGCATCTTCATAATCAGCGCGCGCGGCGCTGACATTCAAATTCTGTATTGTGACCTGGGTGGATGTTTTTCCGAAATCAAAAAGCGTCACGCCGAGGTTGATACTGGAAGAATATTGATCATACGCATCCCGTGTTTCTCCCGGCGGCGTTGTCGGGCCGATCCTTTGATAGCCCGATGACAGGTTCAGTTGGGGATAGTAGTTGGCCTTGGCCTGTCCGACTCTGCTTTCACTGGCCTTGACGGCGCCGGCGGATGCCTTAAGGCTGGGATGCTTTTCCAGCGCAATGTTAATGCATTGTTCCAGGTTGTATGGAGCGGCTTCCGGCGTCGGCGCGGTAGCTTTCACGTAAAAAGGAAGAGCCAGTATTAAGATGATGATCAGGGCGATCGTCTTTTTCATGAGGTCACCTGCGTTTATTTTTCGTTTTGGCTTTTGCCATGCCGTTTAAAGAAAAAAACGTGATGTGTTCGGTCAATTCTTCAATCTGCCCGGCGTCTGAAAATTCTCTCGGGAAAAGTCTGATGATCACGGGATTGGAATGGCGGAAATAAAGACACTGACCGACAATACTCATAGAGCACAGCCGCACCCTTCTGTCATCAGGTTTTTTCCCGAGGATGGCGGCGACAATGTCCGCGAGCAGTTGAAACGACGGCCGGATCGAACCTTCCACCAGAATATCAAACGCCCAGGTCGGTTCGGTGAATTCCCGCGCCAGCAGTCTTGCAAACCACGGAGGGTGAACGTCATCCATCATCCGCGTCAGGAAAGACCGTATGTATGCCCGCAGCTTTTCTTCAGGCTTTTGCGCCGCCGTGATGCCGAAATCGGGAGGGTACGTCTGAAAAACCATTTCCTGGTAATGCTTCAGGACGGACAGATATAAACCTTTCTTGTCGCCGAAATGGTAATTGACGGCGGCGATATTGGCGCCGGCCTCGCGGCAGATATCACGAACCGTCGCTTTTGAAAATCCCTCCTCGGCGAAGATTTTACCCGCGGATTCCATAATGGCCAAACGTGTTCTGGAAGCGTTTTTCTTTTTATCCATAAAAATATTTCAAACAACTGTTTGAAACACTTGTATGAAAATTTTAACTCTTTGTCAAGTTTTTTTGCGGAATAATGTTTCCACCGCTGATCGGGGTAGAATTATTTTGACACGCCCCGTCGATTGTCATATAGTCCTTTTCTCTTCCGTGAGGAAAAATCCTGTTATTTCAAGGTAGTTGCATCGTGTCAGACGGGAAGGCAAAAGAAAACAGAGATCATCGAGTGAATTTAAAAACATGGCTGCGATACACGTTGACCTGGTGCATTATCATTGCCGTTAGCTTCTTTTTCTATCTGGAATTTAAGAAGAACGCTGATGTCATCCGCGCCTATCATTTTCATGTGAATATTTATTGTCTTGTCGCGGCCGTCATTCTGGGAACGATAGCTCTGGGGATCGGTCCTTTTATCTGGCGCAGCTTCGTCAACGATTACCTCCACAAAAAAATAAATTATCGTGAAGCCATGGCTTTTTATAATACGTCGGCCATGTTTCGATATGTTCCCGGCAAAATATGGAACTACGCGGCGCAGATCGCTATGATGTCTTCCAAAGGGATATCCAATGCGGCTCTGATTTATATCAATCTGGTCTGCTTCATTTGCTTTGCCTTTGTTTCGTTCATTTATACCTCCTATTATGCCATTTTCTGGGCGCGAACCGTCACCGGCGGAACTTACGTTTTGCTGTTTATTATGCTGATCGCTCTCGATGTCGCTTTCATCATCTGGAATGCAGCGATCATGAATTGTCTGATTGTTCCGCTGAATCGTTTCTTTAAGCTGTCCATTCAGCCCGTCAAAATCAAGAAAGTGATTTTCGTCTATACGCAACTGCTGCAGTCGGTCGGCTATCTGCTGATGGGGGCCGCCATGGTTTTTCTCGGCCGCGGCATAGGGCTGGAGATTCCTTTCAGCATGATATTTCAGATTCTGGCCGCGATTACCCTGGCCGGCGTATCCGGCTCGCTGGCTTTTTTCGCGCCGGGAGGCCTCGGCGTCCGGGAAGGCGTCATGTTTATGATGTTCAGGCAGTTCACCGGTATTGAGACGGCCCTGATTCTGCCCGTTGTTGGCCGACTGCTTTACATCATCGTTGAGCTGATTCTGGGGATTACCGGAATCATGATCGGTTTGAAATACGGCTATTTTCCTGAGCTGATGAAAAACCGGCAGGATGTCATCATCCCGGACAATACGCGGCTTGACACAAATTGATAAGGAAAAAAGGATTTTATTATGGGACTTATACAATTACTCTTTAAAGATCCGACGGCGTTTGTCATCCTGTCGGTGCTCCTTCTGTATTCAGTGATTTTTCATGAAATCGCTCACGGCTGGGTTGCCTATAAAATGGGTGATCCGACTGCAAAATGGCTGGGACGTCTTACGCTTAATCCGGTCAAGCATATCGATCCGTTCGGATCCGTAATGCTCCTTCTCATTGGTTTCGGCTGGGCAAAGCCCGTGCCCGTAAATCTGGAAAACATTCCTACTGATCAAAGACGCAAAGGGCTGATTCTGGTTTCAGCGGCGGGCGTCACGGCCAACATTATCATCGCGTTTTCGGCAATGCTGATCTTCCGCCTCATGGCTCCGGCGCCTTCAGGAATGATGACAGAAATTCTTTTTTTACTGGCCAAAATTAATCTGATCCTGGCGGCTTTCAACCTCATTCCGATTCCACCGCTCGATGGTTCCAAAATTCTGATGGGATTCGCGCCGGAATCATGGAACAGAGTTTTTCATCAGATCGAACCTTACGGCTTTTTTATTGTTCTGGGTCTGCTTTTGATCGGCGCGCTTAATCCGGTGATTAACCTGTTTCAGAATCTTATTCTGGCGCTGATATCTGTTTTTTTGCCCGGATAAGTGATAAATGATAATCATTATTTCACCACAACAAACAGGAGGACAGTATTATGATGACTTTTGACGATTTATTGAAAAACAGAAGAGCCATCCGTGATTTTCAGGATAAGGAAGTTTCTCTGAAAGTTATCGAAGAGATTTTGCAGGAATCCACGCTGGCGCCTTCGGCCAGCAACGGCCAGCCCTGCCGGTTTTCTATTGTTCAATGCAGGAAAACCATTAAAGCGCTTTCCGATGAAAGCAAAGCAAATCTCCTCGATGATAACGCCAAAAACAAAATATCCCTGCTGCCGCAATACATCGATTTTCTGAAAGACCAAAATTTCAATGTCTTCTACAACGCACCGTGCGTGATTTTCATCATCGGATCGACAAGCGTGCGTTCACTGGATGTCGATTGTGCGCTGGCGGCAAGCTACATCATGTTTTCCGCCGCAGCGCGGGGACTGGGCACCTGCTGGATCAATCTGGGTTCCAATATTCGCGATCCCCAGCTCAAAGCCCTACTGGGAATTCCCGATGGCTGCCGGATTGTCGCGCCGATTATTGTCGGCTACCCGAAAGAAATTCCGCCGGCATCCGAACGCCACGCCCCGGAGATTCTGAAGGTGATCAAATAAAAAAATCAAACCTCCCTCCCTGGAAAAAGAAATTCCCCGCCCTCTGTGGGCGGGGATTAAGGAGGGGGAAAATACACGGATAGGGGAAAATTGAAAATCTTCTACACTCTATTTCTGAAATTTTCTTCTTACACCTGCCAGGCCCACCAAACCCAGGCCAAGAAGCAATAGAGTTGCCGGTTCAGGGACTGGGGTACCGGTGAAATCGATTCTCACAACCATATCGTTGTAATCTTTGTCGCTGTTTGTCAGAGGGAGATCCTCCATGCCGAGCCAGAACACATCACTGCTTTCCCGGAATGAGACAAAGTGTTGTTCGAAAGTCTCATTCGGATTTGCCCATGAGTACCACGTAGCACCGGTAGTTGTGTTCTTGAGATAAAACGCGAAGTTCTCGGTGAGTTGAGGAAATTCAACTTCCATGACCGGCGAATCGGTTCCTATAAAAATTGGATATAATATACTGCGATCACTCATGGCGTAGTAGCCAAATTCATTTACATCTTTAAGACTAGCAACTTCTAAGGTCAGTTTCGCAATTGCCGTTTCATAAGGTTGACCGCCCCACATATTATTAAAGCCGATCCAATTGTAGGCTGTTCCATCATCAGCCGCCTTGAAAGGGTAGCTGCTGTCCATCAGGTAACCGATATTCTGGTTAGTTCCATCCGATGAAACATTATCCCAAAATTCAACACCGTCATTATTGGCGGTCCAGCCGGATACCCATTGTACCGCAAAAGCGCTCGACGCCACCAACAGCATGAACATCAAAAACACAAAAAAAATGATTCCCTTACGCATGATGCAAATATCTCCTTTCTTATTATTTTGTAACACCTTTCCAAATACATACTTTTATTGCTCTAAAGGTGGATTTTGCTATTAACATTACGCACATACCGTGCCATTTTTATAACCATATAAGATCATTGAATTTCTCCAAAATGGATCTTTTGACAGTCGGCTGCTTTGTTAAATTTCCCGACACTTATAATCAACTTTTTACTAAGAATTGATCGATTTATGGAGCTCTCATCACTTGTAAGACAGGGACGCTATTCAATTTTACACATATTTTTTAAATGTAAGAAAATCCGACATGCGCTGTGACGACTGCGAGGGAAATTGGGGAAGGGAAATTGGGGTCAAATCTTGACGGCCTGTTGCCCAAATAAGTTTTCTAGAATCTTACCGGCGTAGAACGCCCATATTCACGCATAGTGAGCAATAATATTTTACGAAAGCTGTAAATAGCATGCTGGATATTCACAAATAAAAAATG
>JAKLGV010000028.1 GCA_022710585.1 Deltaproteobacteria bacterium
CACCGTGAGCATCCCTTTCTGCCTCCTTCTCCCGTATTTATTACAGAATAGAAGGCTTCCAGGACTGGGTCAATTTTGAATGCCGATTTTGCCTACTGGTGGGTCATTATTGCATGCCGATTCACATTCTTCTTCACTGGCCGTTGCCGATATGATGATAATAGGAATATCGATATCTTCTTTCTTTAACAGGGTGATTGCTGAGACAGCGCTAAAATTGGGCATATTATAATCGCAAAGAATAATGTCCCATTCCTTGTCAAGGAGAGCTTTTTTCATTGCATCAGCGTTTTCTATTCTTTCATAAAAAGGATCGTACTTGCCTCTTCTAAGCTCACGGACTGTAAGCTGTACATCATCTTCCGAATCATCAATCATCAGGACGCGAAGTGACTGAGCTTTCATATTCATCATCATAACCTTTTAACAAACTATGTGACAATTGAAACAAGAAGTAATAAGAACGGCAGAGCCACGTTTGAATCTGTCGTTCTTGACTTTAAAATTAATTATTAGCAATTTATATACCTATTATATATCTAGCAATCATTACAGGTTTCATTATCAGCTAAATATTAAATATTATTAATAATAATTTATATCATATTGATGTTATAGTAAATGTTGTTTTTAAATGCAGGCACAAGCAGTAAGACTATCCGACTCCAATAAGTGCCATATTCAAACCTTGTTTTTCTATATAGTTGAATTATATCACACTTTGAAGATATTCATTCGTCTGAAAATTGTAAAAAAAATCGACAATGAAGGGGTATTTTGTGACATTGTCAAAATGATTTTAGGAAAAACATCAACATTATCAAATACATAAAAATACAGCATAAATTTTGCATTAAAAACTCATACCACATTCAATTTTATTGAAAGGAGGTAATGAATGATTCAGAAAAAAGTAGTAGCTCACTATCAGAACGGGCAACTGTTTAAAGGCACCACAAAAGATTTTTTTCCATCTAGAGACTTTTTTCATCTGACTCCAATGGATGCCCCGAAAGAAACCAGCCCGTTGAAATTAAGCATTTACGGTATGAAAGGATTGTTTTTTGTAAAGGATTATTTTGGAAACAAAGATTACTATGAAAAAAAGGATTTCGATCCTGTCAGGCCGATAGTCGGTCACAAGGTTCGTGTCATCTTCAAAGATGGGGAACTAATGGTCGGGACAACCAATGGATATCAAGATGATCTTTCGGGATTAATTGTTGTTCCCGCTGATACCAACTCAAATAATGAACGTTGTTTTGTCTTTACATCGGCGATCGGGAAACTTGCGGCAATCTGAGTCTGACGATGTTGGCGTGAAAGCTTGTACATTTTTTAGCACGACATTCTTTTTTCTTCAGTCGAAAAATACTATGAGCAAGAGGAGTTGTGTATGTTAAAAAAAATTGTTTTAGCCGTTATCGGAATTACCGTTCTTTTAATCATCATATCGACCATCATTTTATTCAGGCGGGAATCCCCCATAGACCCTGTCGCCTATACTGCTCCTAAAAAACCGGAAATGACCGGGGTGTTGGAGCCTAATGATCTTCTGCAAAACGCGGAACTATTGGCACAAGGCAAAGTCAAGGGTCCCGGAGAAATCGCAGTCGATGAACAGGGGCGCATCTATTTCGGAACTCCGGCTGGAACAATATCACGGCTCCTTTCCAACGGTGTCATCGAGACTTTCACCGAAACCGGCGGTCGTCCTCTGGGTATGAAATTTGACCAGAAAGGTAATCTTATAGTGGCTGACGCCAATAAGGGACTACTATCGGTTAACCCCCAGGGATCGATCATGATTCTGGCGACATCGGCTGACAGCATACCGTTCAAGCTGACGAATGGGCTGGACATCGCCAAGAATGGAACCATTTATTTCACAGATTCATCGGACAAATATTCACTCAAAGATTATCTGCTGGATATGTTCGAGGCAAGGCCGCACGGCAGATTCATGCGCTACGATCCTAACACCTCGACGGTAACAGTGCTGATGCGCGAACTTAATTTCGCCAATGGTGTAGCCTTATCCGGGAATGAAGATTTTGTGCTGGTGAGTGAAACATATCAATACAGAATACACCGTTACTGGCTCGCCGGTCCGCAGGCAGGAAAAAGCGAAATATTCATCGATAATCTTCCCGGCTTCCCGGACAACATCTCATACAATGGAAAAGACAAATTTTGGCTTGCTCTTTTCACAATCAGGAGCGGTGTGCTCGATACGTTACATAAATATCCAATCTTGAAATCACTTTTGACCAGGTTGCCCGCATCAATGTGGCCCGAACACAAACGTTACGGATTCGTGGCTTCCATCGATGAGCGCGGGAACATTATAGAAACGCTTCAGGATCCGGACGGAAATCATCTGTACGATGTGACATCCGCGCAGGAGTATGCGGGGTATTTATACCTTGGCAGTCCTGAATCTGATCGCATAGGCAGACTTAAAGTCGGGCAATGACCGGAGGGAATGCGTCATAAAAGTATCCGGCATTCTCTGAAGATCAGGAATGAAAGGTCATCAGTATGAAAGAAAATCATTACGAATTCCCGATTGATTCTATTCTGACATCTGATGAGTGGAATCACTTCCGGTATTTAATAGAAGAAGAACTAAAAGGTTTGGAAATCAATAAGGAAATCAAGACAGAATACCTGCCTTTTATTGGCTATTTTGAAGAGAAGACGAAAGAGTGGTTGATGAACGCGGGATTAAAAAAAGAGATTATTGAAAATCCGGAAGAATTAAAATTACTCATAAACCTGTTAAATAAACAGGGAATAAAAAATACATTTCATCGATATGATTTACATCCGCCAGATGCCCTGCCGCCGGGCACTTATAAAGTGAGTGAAGATCATCATACGATATGGATTAATGTTTACATAGAGGCGGCGCTGCGCGCGTTGGAGTCCACAAAAATATTACAGGGATTGCTCATCAAAAACGACTATATCAATAAAGACGCTGTCCGGGTTTATCTCCGATCTCTAGAGATGATCATCAATTTGGCGCGAACCGGAAACCTCGCTGAATTCTCAAAGGCGAAAGAAGAAACCGAATCAGAGAGCGAAAAAACACGCGAGGTAAAAATGAGAATCATGCGGAGAGCTATCAGCCATATATTCGATGTAAAACCGGAAACACAAAAAACGCTGGGCGATGTGTGGAAAGAATTTGATGTAGTCAATAAAGACGTGAAATTCAAGCTGCGGGAATCCGATATATATCGATTAGGGAAGGGTACCTATACAACAGAAAAAGGGAAAGATAAAAACGGGGATGATGTCATCCATATATTTAAAGATGACGAATTTTTTTCTGATTACGCAAAAAAATCCCTTCAGCAATTCATTGATGAGTTAAAAGGTTGAAGAAGGTCATACTGACGACGTGGGAATGACAAGCCCTTGTTTCGACAATATGTAATTCCAAAGTTTCGTGAATGCATCGATGGGTGTGTTGATAAATTCCACCCCAAATTCGTAATACTCGTTCTCGATGATGCTTCTGATCCATTTTACCTTGCCCAGGACAATGATCATTTCCTGCAGGTTATTTAAGGTCAATTCCACGTTGAGATAGGTGCCGACGGGTAAAATATTTTTAGCGCGTATTCTGGCGCCCTGCAAAGAAATATCCCTGGTGTATGTATACAGGATTTCTTCTTCAGGAGAATTTTCTCTATCGGAGATTACAGTGATGGTCGCCGCATTTTTCTCCTTCAGTCGTTCTTCTTTTCTTTTATCTAACATAACGATTCATTCCTACTTGATGATGATAGAATCGCCCGGAACGAAAAGAATTTGACGAGGGCGGCAGCAGCGCCCGGCATCAGCCGCTCTAACTTGTATGATTTGATGCGGATATTGCACATCCCCGGATAAACATGCAAAAGAGCACGATCGCCAACAGCTTTGCTAATGCCATCCTTGCCGAATGACTTTAACGCAGGAATCGACAACAGTATCGTCATAGAGAGTCCCCTTATGAGATTCTATTTCCCGGAGGGCCTCATCAAATCCCAGTGCCGGACGATAGGAGCGGCGTGAAGTCATCGATTCAACAACATCGGAAACACCAAGAATACGGGATTCGAGCAGAATCTCATCTCCCTTGAGATGCCTCGGGTAACCTGAACCGTCCATTCTTTCGTGATGCTGGTAAACAATTTCGGCCAGCGGCCAGGGTGAATCGACATTCTTCAATATTTCATATCCGGTCCGGGGGTGTTCTTTAACCAGCGCATTTTCAACACTGGATAATTTTGAAGGTTTGGACAAAATCTCAGCCGGCACGGATAATTTTCCAATTTCATAGACAGCCCCCGCCATTCTGACGCCATCCTTTTTATTCTTATCCAATCCCATATCTTTGGCTATGGCATAGGCCAGATTCGTTGATCGAAGTTGATGACCGTGCGTGAAGGGATCTCTATCTTCCACAACAGCAACCATCACCTGCATACTCGCGTCAATAGCCTTTCTGAGCTTTTCAATAGTTTGTTTCAAATCGTCCTCACGCTGTTTCAGTTCATCAAGATGTTTCGACCATTCTTTAAACTCATTTTCCCTCTGTGCCTGAGCCTGCCTCTGATAGAGGCGGACTTCCGCATCTTTTATTTCTTTTGTGGCCACAGGGCAAAGGCGGGACAGATTATTCTTCGCCAAACAGTCCCGGGCGCCCATACGTATGCAATTCGCGGCGCCATGTTCGTCAAGAGAAGCGGATAGGACGATGAGCGGAATGTCCAGACCTGATTCTCTGAGTAGATTAAGCGTGGAAGCAAGATTATTTTCCGGCATTTCAAAATCGTAAAAAATTAAATCCCACGGCTTTCCCCGCAAAGCTTCTCTGAAAGATACAGCACTGTCCGTCCTTTCAAAGACAGGGCTGTATCCATCTTTTTTCAGCTCGTTGATGATCAGTGTTGCATCCTCATCCGAGTTATCAACGATCAGTACCCTGAGATATTGATTCCGCATATCCAGTCCAGTCATTTAAAATTGAATTGGCGTTTCTTCTTAATATTAAGCAATTTACATACCTTAAATTATTTTATGTGACGTTTCACTATATTCTTAATGATTTAAATTACTTACTAAGAAATGGTATCAGTCAGGGGAAAATATTTCTTTTCAATGATGACATTCAAAGTAAAATTATACGACACTTATCAACAATTACATTCAGGAATTATCTTTTATGTATTTGAATTGTAAAACTTTTTATTAATATTCATTCTCTCGTCAATTGTAAAGAAAACCGACGCTGGAGGAATCCCACCCCGCTATGGAAAAAATCAAAGAAACAAAGATCCATTATACGTGAACATATTTTTAATTTCCTTTGTCCCCTTTGTTATTGACCGGCGGAATATTCATGTGTAAATTATAGCCAAATTGTCGCGTTGGAATGATTATGGGCGGGGAAAAAGTTCAAACAGGCGAAAATGTAGCCGAAAAAGAGAAGCAGGAGACGAAAGAACCATCGCTATACAGAGTGATTCTTCTTAATGATGATTACACAACGATGGAATTTGTCGTTTACGTTCTGGAAACGGTGTTCCACAAGACGACTCCCGAGGCAACCCGGATTATGCTGAATATCCATAAAAAGGGCGCCGGAATGTGCGGCGTCTATACACGGGAAATCGCTGAAACAAAAGTAGCAACAGTGCACGATCTGGCGGCCGAAAACAAATTTCCGCTGAAGTGCACGATGGAGAAAGAATGATCAAAAAAGAACTGGGGCTGGCGCTGGACGCGATCATCCGCGAGGCAAAGAAAAGACGGCACGAATATCTGACCGCCGAACATATTCTTTTCGCACTTGTGCATGATGAAGAAGGAATGGATATCCTCACAGGCTGTGGCGGTGATGTCGGCAGGATTAAAGAAGCCATCGAATCATTCTTCGCGAAGAACATCCCCATACTGTCACCCGGCAAAAGCATAGATCCCGTGCATGCCCTAGGCTTTCAAAGAGTTATTCAGCGAGCTGTCAATCATGTCATCTCGGCTGAAAAGGCGGAGGTTCAGGCGGGTGACCTGCTGGCGGCGCTTTACGGCGAGCGCGACTCTTTTGCCGTGCATTTTCTCGAGCAGGAAGGCATCTCCCGCCTTGATGTTCTCAATTATATATCCCACGGCGGCGCCGGTTTTTTCGATGATGAACACAACGAGCCGCACGCCGCGGAGCCTGTCGGCGAAACGGAAGAGGAACAGACTCAGCCGCAGCGCCCCGTGTCCAATGACCCGCTGAAACTGTATGCCGTCAACCTGATTGAAAAGGCGGCGGCGGGAGAGATTGATCAACTGGTCGGCCGCGAAGAAGAACTGAAACGAACCATCCAGGTGCTCTGCCGGCGGCGGAAAAACAATGTTGTTTTTGTCGGTGAGCCGGGCGTCGGCAAGACTGCACTTGTAGAAGGTCTGGCGCTGAACATCCATAAAGGAGCTGTACCGGACCATCTCAAGGATACGGTGATTTATCTCCTCGATATGGGCGCGCTCCTCGCGGGCACCAAATACAGGGGCGATTTCGAGGCGCGCCTGAAAGCCACCATCAAGGAACTTGTAAAAATTCCCGGCTGCATCCTCTTCATCGATGAGATTCATACCATTGTCGGGGCGGGAGCCACCAGCGGTGGTTCCATGGACGCGTCAAACATCCTGAAGCCCGTCCTGAATTCGGGCCGTCTGCGCTGCATCGGCGCCAGCACGTATGAGGAATACAAAAATTATTTCGAGAAAGACCGCGCCCTATCTAGGCGCTTCCAGAAAATAGAGGTTTACGAGCCGACCATCGAGGAGACGATCGATATTCTGAAGGGACTGCGATCCTATTACGAAGATTTCCATGGTGTCCGCTACACCGACGCCGCGATCAAGGCGGCCGCGGAACTTTCCGCAAAATACATCAACGACAAATTCATGCCGGACAAGGCCATTGACGTGATCGACGAGTCCGGCGCGACACAGAAGCTGCTGGCCGGCGACAAAAAGAAGCCGGTGGTCGGGGCGAGGGAGATCGAAAGCATCGTCGCCCACATCGCCAAGGTTCCTTCCGTGAACGTCTCCGCGTCGGATACGGAAAAACTCGGGGATCTGGAGGCGGAACTCAAAAATACGGTTTTTGGACAGGACAGCGCCATCCATTCGCTTGTCTCCGCCATCAAGCGGTCGCGCGCGGGCTTGGGCATTCCCGAAAGGCCGATCGGTTCCTTCCTTTTTACAGGGCCTACGGGCGTCGGCAAGACCGAGATATCGAAGCAGATGGCCAAGGTGCTCGGCGTGCAGTTCACCCGTTTTGATATGAGCGAATACATGGAAAAGCACACCGTCGCCAGACTGATCGGCGCGCCTCCGGGCTATGTCGGCTTTGACCAGGGCGGCCTGCTGACCGACGCGATCCGGAAGCATCCGTATTCCGTGCTGCTGATGGATGAGATCGAAAAAGCGCATCCGGATATTTTCAGCATCCTGCTGCAGGTGATGGACTACTCCACGCTGACCGATAACAACGGCAAGAAGGCCGACTTTCGGAATGTGATCCTGATTATGACCTCCAACGCCGGCGCGAAGGAGATGGATCGGGAGACCATCGGATTTGGCGACCGGAAAGACGATGCGGGATCCAAGGGCGACGAGGCGATTAAAAAACTCTTCAACCCCGAATTCAGAAACCGGCTGGACGCGATTATTCACTTTAACCCGCTTAATCCCGAGGTCATGAAAAAAGTAGTCGAAAAATTCATCCATGACCTGGCAAAACAGCTTGCGGGGAAAAAGGTCAAAATCGCGGTGACGGATGCCGCCAGAGACTGGCTGGCCGAAAAGGGGTATGATCAAAAATTCGGCGCGAGGCCGCTAGCCAGGCTCATTCAGACAGAAATCAAGGACGCGCTTTCCGAAGAAATGCTCTTCGGCAGGTTGAAAAAGGGCGGCAGCGTCACGGTTGATCTTCAAGAAGGCAAGCTGAAGTTCGATTACGTTCAACCGTTAAAATAATTCAATGCCTGTTTACCGATTGATCAAGAAGCTTGTTTTCCCGCCGCCAGAACTGGCCGAGGAAAGCGGACTGCTGGCGGTGGGCGGCGATCTGAGTGTGGAGAGGCTGGTGCTGGCCTATTCGATGGGCATTTTCCCTTGGTATTCCGATGGAGAGCCCATCCTCTGGTGGTCGCCGGATCCCCGTCCCGTCATCTTTCCGCAGAAATTGAAGATTCCACACACCTTAAAACAGACTATGAAAAAAGGCATTTTTCGCGTGACGACCAATGCCGCCTTTGAAGATGTTATCCGAAACTGCGCCACCATCCGCCGGAAGGGACAGGACGGTACATGGATAACCGATTCGATGATCGAGGCCTATATCAGACTGCATCAGGCCGGTTACGCGCAATCCGTTGAGGCATGGGACGGCGACGAACTGGCCGGCGGTTGCTACGGGATTATTCTGGGCAGGGCTTTTTTCGGCGAATCGATGTTCGCCAGAAAGAGCGACGCGTCCAAAGTCGCTTTTGCTACCTATGCTCAAGAGCTTGCTGAAAATGGGTTTGAGCTTATTGACTGCCAGACCCCAACACCGCACATGCAAAGATTTGGTGCCGTCGAAATCCCTCGTGCCGAGTTTCTGCAACTTCTCCAAAAAGCACTGCGGTAAATAAGTCTTGTGACTTTATTTGATACAATAGATGCGGTGGCTTTATTTATATGCTTCTTAAGAAGAAAATGCAAAGGAGGTCTCCAGTGATAAAAGGTGGCGGTCCAGAAGATCAGTTATTTGATGAAAATGGGAAGATGGCTTTGATTAATCGAGGAGAAGAATTTTACAATGAAGCCGGTTTTCGAAAGGGAACAGCCCGGATACCGGGTCGAAAACCTACGCCGGATGGCATGTCAGTAGATCGCACCAGAAAGACAAAAACATATTATGAAGACAAGAGACCTTCAGAGTGGGAAAATAATAGTTGGCGATCTCACCCGAAGGATAAAATGGGAGTAATAAAGGATCCCATACAAAAAGAACGCGCTGCCGCAATAAAAGATTTAAATGAAGGCAATATTACAAAAGCAGAAGCAGATGCTCGAATCGTTATAGCAGAGCACGATGATCACTTCCTGAAGAGGGGAACTCGTTGGAAAGATCCTGACGGAGTGCCAGCAGAAGGTTTTAAGGATAAACTTGGCATTCGTATGCCTGATTCTTCTCCGCCACCGGCACTGACTTCTGAAAGAGTAGAAGCTTTTATTAAATATTTAAAGGAAACCGGTCGCAATCCCGAAGTTTTTCGTGAAAACGGCATTGTGTTCATTAGATACGATATTAAGAAGTAGGTTACGAAAATAGGGAAATTCAAGAATGAAACAGGTTACAAAAAGCATTCAGTAAATTTGATGAATTTAGAAGATCTTCTGCAAAAATATCTTTCTCTGGCGGCTGAAAATGAATCTCTGAGAAAAGAAAACGAACGGCTCAGAGAAAAGTTACGCGACATTCTTTCATCTCATGATTCAGAATTCGCAGCACATCCCCAAACGGCAGAAATTGCTGTACAATCAGAAGTCTATATTCCGGCATCAACACCGATACTTGAAATTCAGCCGCAGGAAAAAATCAAATTGTTCACATCGCTCTTCGCGGGCAGGGACGACGTATATGCCAAAAGATGGCAAAACAAAAAAGGGGAATCGGGGTATACACCTGTTTGCCGTAATGAATGGAGAACAAGCATTTGTCATAAACCACGAATCAAATGTTCCAAATGTACACATCGCGAGTATGATATATTGACGGATCAGGTCATCGAGGACCACCTGCGCGGAAAAGTTGTTTTGGGCATATACGCACTACTCCCTGATGAAACCTGCCGCTTTCTGGCCATCGACTTTGATAAAGAAGGGTGGCGACGTGACATCGCCACCCTTCGATCGATTTGTTCATCCTTCGAGATCCCTGTTGCCGTGGAACGTTCCCGTTCAGGCAACGGAGCGCATGTCTGGTTCTTTTTTGAAAGTCCGATTGCTGCTTCCGCGGCTCGAAAATTCGGATCTGCATTGATCACCCACGCCATGAACAAAAATCATGGAATTCCCTTCACGTCCTATGACCGGTTATTTCCAAATCAGGATACTCTGCCCAAAGGCGGGCTGGGTAATTTGATTGCGCTACCGCTTCAGAAACAAGCGCGTGATAACTGTAACAGCGTCTTCATTGATGAGAATTTCGAGCCATACAACCATCAGTGGGAATATTTATCCGCGATTTCAAGCATATCCGAAGAAACCGTTGTGTCTCTTACGATGCGGTTGTGTGGACCGGATGAACTTGGCGATTTAAGAAGAGATGATGAAGAAATCGAAAAGCCATGGGAGCAAAAGCGTCAAGTGCGTCTCACAGCGCAGGATTTTCCAAGTGCATTAACATTGGTCAGAGCCAACATGATCTTTATTCCTAAAGCAGGCATTTCGCCAAAAGGCTTGAACGCATTGAAAAGGTTGGCGGCGTTTAAAAATCCGGATTTCTATAAAACTCAGGCCATGAGATTGTCAACTTATGGGAAGCCAAGAATTATTTCCTGTTGTGATGAAACAGATGATTATTTGTGCCTGCCCCGGGGATGCGAACCTGAAATGCTGTCTCTGTTGGCGGATACGGGTGTTAAAGCAGTCTGTCTTGATAAAACCCAAAAAGGAAGAATGATTGAAGTGGAGTTCAAGGGAAGGCTTCTGAATGAACAACAGGAAGCCATTGAAGAAATGTTAAAGCATGATTCAGGCGTTCTTTCAGCAACCACGGCGTTCGGGAAAACGGTTATAGCGGCAAAGATTATAGCGGAACGCAAGGTCAATACACTGATTCTTGTTCACAGGCAGCAACTTCTGGAACAATGGAACGACCGGTTGGAAGATTTTCTCAATATCAACGAAGTCCTGCCGCCGCTGGAAAAAAAACGTGGACGCAAAAAAGTTCAACACGTGGTTGGCCTGATTGGCGCAGGCAAAAACAAACCCGGCGGTATTGTGGATATAGCGATTATGCAGTCTTTAAACCGAAACGGTGATGTGAAGCAGATTGTGAAAGATTACGGTATGGTCATTGTGGATGAATGTCATCATGTGCCCGCTTTCAGTTTTGAAGAAATCCTCAAGTCTGTTTCGGCAAAGTATGTTTATGGACTGACGGCGACGCCGTCCAGACAAGACGGCCATCATCCCATCATCTTTATGTATTGCGGCCCTGTCCGGTATCGTGTGGACGCCAAAAAGCAGGCCGGCTTGCGTCCTTTCGAACATTACGTTATTCCGCGATTTACCGGTTTCCGGTCAGCGTTGGAAACAGAGCAAAAAGATGCAGCCATTCAGGAATTGTATTCCGAAATTGCATCGAATGATTGGAGAAATCGCTTGATCGCCGATGACGTCGTTAAAAGTCATGCGCAAGGCAGAAATGTTCTTTTGCTGACTGAAAGAACCGCGCATGTTGAGGCGCTGGCAGAAATACTGCAAGGAAGCATTCCCGATTTGATTTCGCTGACCGGCGGCGCCAGTGGTAAAGAGAAGAAAACAGCGTTTTTGAAAATAAAAGAAATGCCTTCAGAGAAGCCGTTGACTTTGCTGGCAACGGGGAAATATATTGGCGAAGGCTTTGACGAACCCAGGCTTGATACACTGTTTCTGGTTATGCCGATTTCCTGGAAGGGAACCGTTCAACAGTATGCGGGACGTCTGCACCGTCTTTTTGACGGTAAAGAAAACGTTCAAATCTATGATTATGTGGACAGTCAGGTTCGGGTGTTTTCAAAAATGTATCATAAAAGGCTGGCGGGTTATGCGTCGCTGGGTTGCAAAGTGAAAGCAGATGACGTTCCGGACCGTTCCATAAATATTATTTTTGATCATGGGAATTTCCTGCCGGTTTATGAAAATGATTTGGCCTGCGCTGAAAGAGAAATAGTCATCGTCAGTCCCTTTGCGACTAAAAGAAGAATTCAGCAGGCAATACAGCATGTCAGCGCCGCTTTGCAGAAGCAGGTCCACATTACAATCATCACACGTCCTGCTACGGATTACAAAAACGGGATAACGTTTCATGACCAATTTTCTGCAATGGCATCCATGGGTGCGCAAATCATTTTCAAATCCGGCATCCATCAGAAGTTCGCGATTATTGACCGGCGAATTGTCTGGTACGGCAGCATTAATCTACTGGGATACGGCCGTTCCGAAGAAACTCTGATGCGCCTGGAAAGCGCAGGAATTGCCGGCGAGTTGATGAAAAGCATTAAAAGCTGAAAGGTGCAAAACCGCTCTGCCGCCGTTCATGGTGCTGGGATTAACGCCGTTGGGTATACGTTGAACAAACCTTATTTCAACACCCGCGTTCACTTCTGTGCTCTTCCCGATATTCGAATTAATTGCATTCTTCGCTAAATGCAGAAACTGCCTGGCTTATGTTTTGCTTAATATTGTCCCAGTTGACATCGCGAAGCATCACGGGCGGAGGTTCTCCGTCGGCATCGTCAAAATAAATTAAGCTTTTTAGAATATGCAGCATATTATACTTGATGCCAGTATATTTCTTTTCAAAGAAATCAATGAGCTCGGTCAGTGTGTATTTTTTTAACAATTCATAAATATCAATGAAATCTTTTCTACTACCGCGCGAAGATATGGCGTCCAGTTTCATCGCGGCGATATCTCTTTCGTCCGCCAGCATCAGGCCATCGAATTTTACCGGCGGAAAAAGCAGATCATAATTGTAATAGAAAAAACTTACCATGACATGATCAATAGTCGCATGCAGCGTGCCGTCCGCCTCACCCAATAAAACAATCTCACCGATTTGGGAGAGTTGTCTTTTTAAATCTGCTGTTGAAAAGTCTTCGGGAGAAAAGAAATCAAGATCAATGGACTTTCTGTGTCCGAATTGTACGGCAAGAGCTGTTCCTCCGGCCAGATAAAAATGGCCGACAATACCCGTCTTTGCTATCTTGTCCCAAACGCGTTTTGTTTGTTCGTCAATCGCTTCTTGATGCATTCTTCACCTTCATGAATTCGAAAGAAAAAACGCCAGAAATTCCGTGATTTATTATCCAATTGGTCAGCATTGAAAAGAAAAATATTCCGAACGCTATCATACCCGTAAGAGGATAATGCCCAGCGCAGATCATCCAAATCGCCGAATTGCAGGATTCGCTTCACGATAAATTGCTTGTGAGCTTTTTTATCCATTCGGGCGAGGTTAACATCCCAGAATAATTCCTGTTTTTCTAATGTTTCCATAAAGTTAAACTATCATATCCCGATGTAAATGGCAACGTTTTACTGCATTGATTTTTTATTACGACTGAACAGTCCGCAAGAACCTGGAAAAGTTCTTCATTAACAAAACTGCCATCTTTGATTCAGTGATACATCAAAGATGGCAGTTCGTTTGCGCGTGAGGATGTAGGATGGATATCGCTTTCGTGGATCAAGTTATATCGATATCAATCCTTACCGGTGTCCGTGGTGAGGACCCCGCTGGCCTCCGTAGCTGTCATAGTGTCCGCCCCTGTCGTAACCGCCGTGTCCACCATGTCCGCCGTGACCTCCGTGCCCGTGAGGGCCATAGGGAGCGTACCACCAGGGCCAGCACCCGCCGATCATTACCAGCATCATGATCACGGTTATTGTCAGTATTATATTTTTTTTCATTTCTCACTCCTTAATGTCAGCCAGTTTTAAGTTTCTTTAAATGTTTCACCGGTTATGAGCGGGGCCCGGGACCGGTCCCACACCCGGAACGTAATGACTCCCACCCTGTTGTGGCCCGGGTCTGTGATCGGGACGCGGCTTTGCTTTTCTCCGGTCATCTCTGTAGGGCTGGGCCTGTCGTTTGTGCAATCCCTGAACACCCCAGTCCTGTTTTTCCCAACGCCGGTCTCTTTTCCAGCCGTCCCAGTTCCTTTGAAGGTCGCGCTGCGGTATCGGTCTGGGTTCCCAGCGATATCCTTTCCAATGACGATTCCGGTAATCATTTCTCCACTGTGGAGGAATGCTTCTGTGAAAATATGGTGTCTGGGGATAAAAAGCCCAGCCCCGGTCATAATGGCGTGAACGGTACCAGCGGCCATCCCAGGGACGCCACCACCATCCGCCATAGAAGAATATTTCTTCCTGTAAATCCGGAACCGCGTAAACATCTGTTTCCGGTATGACAACCAGTTCGGGCGGCGCCGGAAAGATCAACGGCGGCGGCAGCGGGATATTGATATGAACGCTCACCCCGGCCATAGCCGAAGCCGGCACAAAAACCACCAGTGTTAAGAATAACATTTTATAGACTAACTTTTTCATCGTGTGACCTCCTTGTTTGGTTTAATAATTTATACATTAATTTTTCCCGCGCGTCCGTTTATCTCGCTCTTAAAAATACCGACATCATCCGGCATCGTTCAATGCTTGATTGCTCCCCCATGGAATCTGATAGCCGTTAATCCAGATCTCTGTTATGGCCTCCTGCGGAACGTCAATCCAGCCAAAGAATTTATCTCCCGGTCTGAAATCAATGGTTGTAACCGCTGCAGGAAATGCGGCATCGCTTGTCACAACAATGACTTCCGGAATGGCCGTTATGCCGAACACAGCGAATTTGATCACCGGTCCCTTCGGTCCCGATACCGCTTGCGGGAACACCAATATTTTCCCTTCAGCCCCGCGGACTTCGATCATTTGATTTGCTTTCATTTCAGGATCGTCCTGGGCCTGGGCAATCAGCGGCAATGCCGCTGCGAAGCCAATGATTAATGTAAGCAAAAAGCGTTTCATGTTTAACCTCCTGATGTTTTTGTGTGTTGCGTTATCCTAATCACAAACGGGCTCAAATCTGTTGGTATGTGTTTCGCAGCCCCTGATGTTGTCCCCCCACGTAAACGTTTCAGCAAACCCGTCGCAATAATACCAGTACGTGCGGGTGTGATAGTCGTAGGAATCATACCGGTTGATTTCGTCCGGATCGCCGCTGATGTCTTGACGGTCCTGCATTTCTCTGCCGCATTCGCTGTAATAATCGTCGTCATCATCGTGATGATGGTGATAATAGTCATCACGGCAGCCGGTCATGCTCAACGAGAGCATGGCGATTAATCCCAGGATCGTCATGATTATGCTTTTTCTCATTATTTTACCCTCCATTTTTTAATTTTGACGCCCGCCGGAGGAGGATGAACCGCCTCCGGCTTTGGGGAATGTCACGTCAAATCAGCTATAAGTTAAATCTGAATCCGCAGTACACATTATGGCTGTCCAAGTCCGCCTCTATGCCGTCGAAATCTGGTTCTTCCGTAGCAAAATACCGGTACTTTAAATCAATCGTGAAATGCGGATTGATCTGAAACGCCAGACCGGCGCCCACCTGATACGCCATAACGGTATCATCATAATCTTCATAAAAGACATCGTTGAGTTCAACAGTCGCCATGCCCATGCCGGCGGTCAGATACGGCGTCACCGGTGAAGGATTGACAAAATCCAGATAGACGTTGCCCAGGAAAGAATAGGCTGACATATCGCCGGACGAAACTTTATCCGAGTAGTATTCATCATAATCGTAATCATAGCCTTTGATTTTATCGACATCGTTCATCTGGTAGCCCAGTTCGCCTTCGATTCTGAACATGCCGAAGTTGAATCCGGCGGCAAAACCGGACGCGAAGCCGGGATCAAATTCCAGCGTTGCCGTGTCTGACCAGTCCTTGAGATCGCTGTCCTGCAATGCAGACATTCCCAGTTGACCGCTGAAATACGGTCCGGGGGCATGAACATAACTGAAGGCAGCGCCCGGAAGGGTTAGCAGCATCAACAGCCCGACAATCACCGAAAAAGTTTTTTTCATTTTTAATCCTCCTTCTTTTAAATGGTTTAAGTTAAGCATCTTGGCTATCAATCCGCCAGCCAGCAGTTGTAATCTACCAGCCCGAATTGCTTTAAGACCTCCATTATATAATTTCCCAGCATCGTTTCCTTTAATTTATAATCCTTAACCCGCGAGGTAATCACAATCGCCAGATCTCCGGGAATGGACTCATGAATGTAAAAATCCGTTTCCGATAAACCGCGCTCCCTGGCCATTTCGCAAAATTTATTCATACAACTCACGGCATCCGCTTTAAGAGGATTGGATGTCCTCAATGTGATCATCTCCAGCCGCTTCATATTTTCCTTCTCCCAGCCCGTTTATTTATTTCCTATTGCCGGAAGTATGCCAAAATATAAAATCAAATAAATACAGCAACTTAGAATATATTAATCCTAAAAGTGTTTTATTGCGCATAAAATAAGTATCTTATTGCGCACTTTATATGGTAAAGTATTCAATAAGACATATTTGTGCGTTCATGCGTGGGGGGCAAGATGATTGACGAGAAAGAATTTTTTCGTGAGGCGACATTAAGAATTTGCGGCAGCCTGGAAATTGAAAGGGCGCTTTTTGATTGTCTGACTTACATCCGCAATTACATTCCGGCCGATTACATTTTGATGAGCACGTATGATCCGCAAACGGGCGTGGGTGAGGTGATCGCGAGCGCGAATATCAACGGCGAGAAGATCATGTCCCAGAAACTGGCGCCTCCACAGGATACACGCAATGCCATTATGAAAATTATTGAAGGCGTTCACACGTCGCCCGTGATCATTGTGGCCGATCGCATTGCGGGACATCAGATGATGAGGTCCTTGTCCGAGTTCGGAATCAAACCGGAAGCGTCGGTCATGGCCATGGGCCCCAAACCGGAGTGGAACTTGTTCGGGGGCATTTCTGTCGTCAGCCAGTCGGGAGAGAAATATACGGAAGAGCATCAACGTCTTTTTTCTTTGCTCAACGAACCCTTCGCGATTGCCTTTATCAATTACATCCGTTACCGGGAAGTGCTGCGGCTTAAAGACATTCTGGCCGATGACAACCGGTATCTTCAGGACGAACTGCGCCAGCACATCGGCGAGGAAATTGTCGGCGCGAACTTCGGTCTGAAACAGGTGATGGAAATGGTGCGCCAGGTGGCGCCGCTGACCAGTCCGGTTCTACTGCTGGGGGAAACCGGCTCCGGCAAAGAAGTGATCGCGAACGCGATTCACAATCTGTCGCCGCGGCATAATTGCCCGTTCATCAAGGTCAACTGCGGGGCGATTCCGGAATCGCTGATGGACAGTGAGCTTTTCGGTCATGAAAAAGGCGCTTTTACCGGCGCGCTGTTTCAGAAGCGAGGGCGTTTCGAGCGGGCGAATGGCGGCACGATTTTTCTGGATGAAATCGCCGAGCTGACGCCCGGAGCGCAAATCAGGCTTTTGCGCGTCCTTCAGGAAAAAGAAATTGAGCGGGTCGGAGGAAAAGAGACCCAGTATGTTGACATCCGCGTCATTGCAGCGACGCATCGCAGTCTGGAAGATATGATGGCCGGTGGAAGATTTCGCGAGGATCTTTATTTCCGCCTGAATGTTTTTCCCGTGTTGATTCCACCCCTGCGGGAGCGGCGCGCTGATATACCCGCCCTGATCCAGCATTTTATGACAAAAAAGGCGCGGGAGATAGGTTTGACGGACATTCCCAGTCTCGCGCCGGGAGCCATCGACCGGCTGATCAATTATTCCTGGCCGGGGAATGTCCGTGAACTGCAGAATGCCGTGGAACGCATGCTGATTCTCAGCCAGGGAAAGCCACTTACTTTCGACGGCATCGGAGAACCGGCGCAAAAGATGGAGCCGGGCAGCCTTCCCATCCATCACGATGAAGGAGGAGGGCTGAATCAGGCGATCACTGGGCACATCAAGCGGGCGCTGGAAATAACGGGTGGACGCGTTGGAGGCGAAAAGGGAGCGGCAAAGCTTCTGCGGATGAACCCTTCCACACTGCGGACAAAAATGCGAAAGCTGGGCATTCCCTTCGGACGGAAAGTAAGAAGCAAAAAGAAGTAGAAAATAAAATCATTATTTATCAACATCTTGTAACTTATTATTCATGTATTTTATGAATAGTAGTTTTGGCTGATGTGAATTATTTATATATTGAAATAAATATATAAAATATAGTCACAATGAATCCGGAAATTCAATATCTAATCCTGTGAAATAATGTCCGGGCTCTGCACCAAAATCTTTTTCAGTTTGCAGGAAGAATCTTTCGTGCCGCTTATTCGCCGATGATTTTTACCAGAACCTTTTTCCTGCGCCGGCCGTCAAACTCACCGTAGAAAATCTGTTCCCACGGTCCGAAATCGAGGCGGCCTCCGGTGACGGCCACAACAACTTCCCGACCCATAATTTGGCGCTTCAGATGGGCGTCGCCGTTGTCTTCCCCCGTCCAGTTATGGCGGTAACGGGAAACGGGTTCATGCGGGGCCAGACTTTCCAGCCATTCTTCATAATCCTGATGCAAGCCGGATTCATCGTCGTTGATGAATACCGAGGCTGTGATGTGCATGGCATTGACCAGGATTAGACCCTCCGTAATGCCGCTCTCTTTCAGACAATTTTCGACCTGCGGCGTGATATTAATCAAAGCCATCCTTTTCGGTATATTGAACAGCAGTTCCTTGCGGTATGATTTCATGGAGTCCTCCCGGCAGTATTTTTGTCCTTTTTATCACGAAATGGGGAAGACGATAAACAGGTATTTGAAAGTCAGCTGGTTTTCTCACTACCGGCCATCATCGAACGACAGTTTTTTTCTCTTTTTTTTATATTTTAAATTGATGTATGATAATAAAAATTTGGAGCACAAATAGCGACAATATTAATGACAGGAGGTAACAAGAGTGACCCAGCGGATTATCGGACCCAAGTTTCAGGAAGCGATGCTGTACGCCGTCGAGATTCATGGCGGCGATTTGCGCAAAAGCACCACGATCCCTTACGTTTCGCATCTTTTCAGTGTTTGCGCCCTGGTGCTGGAGGACGGAGGTGACGAGGAAGAAGCCATCGCGGCTTTGCTTCACGACACGCTGGAAGACCATCCTAAAGAGGTGACCAGACAGGAGCTCGAGCGCCGCTTCGGCTCCCGGGTGGCGGATATTGTCGCGATGTGCACGGACACGCCGCCAAACTTCAAGGGCGGCCCCAAACCGCCCTGGCGCAAGCGCAAGGCGGCCTATATCGAGAGGCTGCGGGAAGCAACCTATCCGCGGTGCCGGGTGGCGCTGGCCGACAAGCTGCATAACGTCCGCACAATTGTCAACGACTATCGCCGGATCGGCAATGATATCTGGCCGCGCTTCAAGGCCACCCGAAAGGAGCAGCTCGGTTACCACCGGTCTCTTGTGGAGGCGTTTCGAGAGGCGAACGCCCCGGCCTATCTCGTTGATGAGCTGGACAGGCTGGTGACCGAGCTGGAGACAGACGGCAAAAAGTCATAACGTATTGAGCGGAGAACAGTAATGAATAATCAAATTAAATGCCCCAACTGCGGCTACAGCTTTGATGTCGAAGAAGCGATTTCCGGTAAGCTGGAAGCCCACTTTAAAACCGAATATGAGAAAAAGATTGCCGAGCAGTTCGAGAAATTCAATCAGGAAAAGAAGAAATTAGAAACGGAAAAGAAAAGCGTTCAGGAGCAAAAAGAAAAACAGGACGAAATGATCAAGGCTGAGCTGGCCCGTCTGTTGACTCAGGAAAAGGAAAAAATTGAGAAGACGGCCCTTGAATCCTATGAAGGGAGAATAAAAGCGCTTCAGGAAGAGAATGAAAAGAGAAAAACCGAAAATAAAAATCTGAAGGAAAAGGAAATCATCCTTCTAAAACAGGAAAACGCGCTGAAAGAACAGCAGGAAGAACTCAATCTCCAGGTGGAAAAACAGATTCTGGAGCGGCAGAAAGAGATAGAAGATAAAGCCCGCGCCCGGGAGCGGGAAAGTTTCGAACTGGAGAGGGTCAAGCTGCTCAAACAAATCGATGACAACAAAAAACTCGCCGAAGAAATGAAGCGGAAAGCGGAACAGGGGTCTATGCAGCTTCAGGGCGAAGTGCAGGAGCTGGCCCTCGAGGAGCTTTTATCCAAGACGTATCCCTTTGACAGAATCCAGGAAGTGCCGAAAGGTGTGCGCGGCGCGGATTCCATTCAGATTGTTGTAAACGCCGATCAGCAGGAATGCGGAGCCATTGTTTATGAAAGCAAGCGGACGAAGAATTTTGCCGGCGACTGGATCGACAAATTAAAACAGGATCAGATCACCTGTAAAGCCGATATCGCCGTCCTGGTCACGGAAACCTATCCGGCGGACATGGACAGATTCGGCGAACGAAACGGCGTCTGGATCTGCGGTTTTCATGAAGTCAAAAGCCTGTCGTTTATTCTTCGCGAGATGCTGATGAAGACGCACTCGGTAAAATTATCCCAGGAGAATAAAGGCGATAAGATGGAGCTGCTCTACAACTATCTGACCGGCCCCGAGTTTGTTCAAAATGTTAAGCGTATTGTTGAGAATTATGACGCCATGATCACGCAGCTCAATGCCGAGAAAAAGGCGATGACGAAAATATGGGCAACACGGGAGAAACAAATCTGGGCGGTTCAGGAAAACATCTCGGCTTTATTCGGTTCGATTAAGGGAATCGCGGGCAAAGAACTGGACACGTCCGGCGTTCTGCAGCTTCCGGACACGGAAATTGAAGACTCGTAAGAGCATTCATTAGATGTTTCTTATAGATTAAAAACAAAACTAAAATCTGTCTTGACATGAAATCACCCGAGTAGTATTTAAACTTTCAATTAGCTACCTATTAACGCATCAACCTTACCATCAACTTTCTGGAGTCGATCATGAAAATGATTTATCCGAAGTTTCCGGTTGGCAGCCTCCAAAGTATTAATACGCGTACTGGAGGCTTTTTTTAATTTCATAACAAGTCTGAAAGGCAGAGTCCGTGATCAGGATTCTGAAATAAATTATGTTCAAAAGCGGGTGTCCTTTTTTTACAGGAAATAATGAACAAACCAGGAGGAAAGGAGGAAACAATGAAATCAAAGTATGTCGTATTCTTGTTTGCATTGATGCTTTTGGCGATGTCCGCCTGCAGTGGCGGAGGCGGCGATGGCGGAGGTCACGATAGCGCACCCCCGGGCGCAACGTACAGTGTCACCTATAATGGAAACGGCAACACGGGGGGCAGTGCGCCGGTTGATTCCGGTGATTATGAAAATGCTCAGACCGTCACTGTGTTGGGCAATACCGGCGCCCTGGTTAAGGATGGTTTTGTCTTTGGAGGCTGGAACACGCAGGCCAACGGTTCTGGAACTGCCTATACCGGCGGACAGACTTTCGCGATGGGGACAGCGGATGTCACTCTGTATGCGGTGTGGGCTGCCGAGGCTCCCACAACAGGGAAATGGGATGAATCAGACTGGGATGACTCCCTGTGGGGACCGTGACCTTGAGAGATGACTGATTGTTTTTTTTAAATATGAAAAACAGTTTACGTAAGAATTTTAGAAGGTAAAAAATATTACATTCAATAAAGGAGAAGATTATGAAAAATTTCAGCAAGAAAAGATTTTCATTAAGAATAACAGTACTTGCCGTTGCATTTGTCCTGTTCATTGCCATTCCATTTGCGATAGGTAAATTACCGATTGATCCCATCAAGGATACTCCGTTCTACCCGGGAGGGCCAACCATCGCAGAGATTATTCATTTGCCGAAGGTAAATGTATCCGTTCCCAATGCATTCACATCCGGTACAACGATCAGCTCAACCCAGATGAACGACAATTTTAAGGCGATTGGCAATCAAATGCCTGGCATCGATTGGGCAACTATTTCCGAATCAGGTATTGATGTTCAAACATCAGCCGTCACGCTTGCAACTGTTTCGATTACCGCCCCGACTGCGGGGTATGTTGTTGTTAGATTTGACGGAAGGGCAAATGCTGACACGGGAGATAGATTATTGCTGGCAGCAAGTGACACAACATCTTATAGTTTTAGTGTCGATAAATGTGTGGTTTTTGAAGGAGACGGCAATGATCATCCTTTTTCGCATACAAGAGTATATACAGTGGATGCAGGCATTCACAGCTTTTACGCAGGTGCAAAAAATTCCGTGAACATAGCCGGAGATGGTAAAGCGTATATTTATGGAATGCTGATAGCAACCTTCTATCCCAATAAGTATTAAAAAGATTATCTTTTGAAAATAAACTCGTTGTCTATTGCGGACAGAAAAAGCCCGGTATGGCCGGGCTTTTTATTTCAAGATTGCTGATTCAATTATTGCATGCGTTCAATAATTTATCTCAGGGTTGATCAACATGCGACCTGTTGTCTGCTACCGGTAACTGCGATCTTCAATATCCGGAACGGCTCAGTTTAAAGCCGGCAACCATACTGCGCATTTCTTCAGCCTGGGAGGACATTTCCTCGGCGGCACTGGCGGATTCCTCAGCACCGGCCGCGTTCTGCTGGGTCAACTGGTTGAGCTGTTCCACCGCTTTGCTCACCTGGCTGATGCCCTGGTCCTGCTGGTCCGAAGCTTCCGCGATCTCTGCCACGACCTGACTGACCTTATTGACCTTTTCGGTTATCTCCTGAAAGTTCAGCAACACTTCGCTGTTGATGGAAACGCCATTTTCCGAATTATGGACTGCTTCTTCTATCAACGTTGCGGTATTCTTGGCCGCCTCCGCGCTGCGCATCGCCAGATTTCTCACTTCTTCCGCGACCACCGCAAATCCCTTGCCGGCGTCACCGGCTCTGGCCGCTTCAACCGCCGCGTTGAGAGCCAGCAGATTGGTCTGGAAAGCGATCTCATCGATGGTCTTCACGATTCTGGATGTGGAATCGGACGACGTCTTGATCTTCTCAATTGCCGAGGACATACGGGCCATGCATTCCACGCCCTGATCCGCGCTATTCCATGCCTCATCGGCAATCACTTTGGCTTCCTTGGCGTTGAGAACATTTTGCCTCGTCATCGAAGCCATTTCCTGCAGGCTACTGGACACTTCTTCCAGCGAAGAGGCCTGCTCGCTCGAGCCCTGGGAAAGCGTTTGTCCGCCCTGGCTGACCTGCACGCTGGCGCCTGCCACCTCGTCCGCGGCAATCAGAACCTGATGCAGGGCCTTGTCCAGATTTTCCATCGCGACATTGAGCGATTCCTTGATTCTGGCATGGTCTCCCTTATAGTCACCCTGCATTCGCGCTGTCATATCCTTGCCGGCAATCCTTTCCAAAACGTCAGCGGCTTCGTTGATTGGCCCCACGACACCATCTAAGGTATTATTCACTCCCTGAGCAATTTGCCGGTAAGCGCCGTGAAAAGCTTCTTCATTGCCTCGGATGTTAAGCTGGCCTTCCATGGCGGACACGGTCAGCAGATTCATTTCATTAACCAGGTTATTGATGGTCTCCACTATTTTTTTCATAGCGGGACCAATTTCATCCCTGTCATCGATCACGACCTGATCAATATTGATATTGCCCTCCGATATCTGCTGCATATTGAATACAACATTTTGTTGAAGATGGTCGGCAAACTTATCCATGGCCCGCGCCAGACCGCCTATCTCATCCTTTCTCAGCATGTTTAAACGATTGGAAAGATGCCCCTTCTCCAACTCTTCCATCATCTTCACCCCTTTTTTCAGAGGTTGGGTGATGGACTTGCTCAATAAGAAGACTAAAACAGCTACGAGCGCTATCGCGATGCCTGACAGAAGCAGCATTCCACCGGATAAACCTCCGATTTTTTCCATGGTTGTCTTGATGTTTTGCTCATTAAAAGTTACGAGCTGGTCGCTCAAGCTGTTCACGGAGGAAAGAGTTTTTGTTTGCGCTGAAGAAAACTGACTTCCGCCATCCAGCAGACGGGTCACCTCGTCGGCTTGTCCCTGATCGACTGCACTCATGACGCCCTTATAACCGCGCTGCAACTCAGGCCAGGCAGCATCAAAGGCAAGAATTATATTTTTAGCGTCGTCGCTCAAATTCTTATCTTGATAACCCTTCATCGCTTCGGTGACAGCGCTTAGATTATCATTGATATTTTGATTAAGCTTCTGACGGTCTGCCGGCACGGCAATATACCGGTGGACATCTCCCCGTAGGGTTTCCAGACGTGTTTTTACTTCTTCTATTCCCTTGATATCCGCTTCATATTGGCGATGCATCGAATCGACCTGCGGCAGCAGGTTCATTCTGATTTTTGCTCCATACAAAATCATTCCCGTTGCCATTAAGCAGACCAGCACAATACTTCCCACTAGTTTAATACCCACTTTGATATTGTTGATATGCATATCAACGTCCCCCTTCAAATTAATATGATGCCTGAACAACCCCTATATTCCATGACGTATAAAAAAATCACTTCTTTTTCTTGGACTTTATGTTCAATCTTTTTACAGGCGATAGGTTTTTGGCGCGCCCGACATTTTTGTCAGCCTGTTTATGAATTTTATGAGAGTCGCTTTCATAGGTGTCCGTGACTTCTTCATCTGTTTTCTTCAAATCGACGGACAGCCAGTTTTGCTGATTTAAAAATGGATTAATCATCTTCTCGTAATGCTCCTGGGCGAAGACGGTGTTGTTTTCTAAAAATGATTCGAGCCTGACGTAGCCTTCATCCACGGTTTTCTTTAAATCCTGCATCGTTTTGTTATAGGAATCGCCCCAGTGATCTAAAGATTTTTTACCTTCCTCACTGATGCCGGGGGTATGGTCCACAATCATCTGGAAAAATTTTGCCGCCCGGTTCCGAAACATTTCCATTGTTGAAAAACTGTGTTCAAAGGACGTCTTGTGGAAATCAAGCATTTGTTTGGCTAGTTTTTTATTTTCCATGGCTGCCTCCTTGCTGGAAAGGGAATTAAATTGTTTTACATTATACAATAAAACCTTTGACAATCGTAGCGGATAATTCGTCAGTGGAAGAAATATTCAAAATGTTCAAGGCCGTTGTCTCAGGGTCGATGGAATCACCGGGAGCGATATCGATTCCCGATGACGGCTCATTCTTTCAAGAATATTTATTGACAGTCTGACAATCAATGCTATATCTATTTCGCATAAAATACAACTCATAAACTTGGCACAGGATCTTATCATCTGATGTTCAAAATTGTAAGAATACCGCAACAAAGCCTGGTGATTGAACAGGGCGAAAATGAACTGATGGAGATAGAAAGAAGCTGTTTCTTTCCGGAAGTTCAGGAGGCATGGGAGTCCAAGAAGAAACTTCTGCAATCGGCAATTTCCTGTTTTTTCGCTTATGTGGACGGTAAAATCGTCGGGGAAGCTTATACAATCACTAAAAACGCCATACGTGAGGGCAACGCCTATCAGAAAGATCAGGAAAACTTTAATCATCTAATCTCCATGATGACGGATCGCGACGTTTATTTATGCTCCTTCGGCGTTTTGCCTCACTATAACGGAAAGGGAATCGGAAGAGCGCTCATTTCCAATATTATCGTTGACACGTTCGATAAAGGCTATGTCATGGGCTACGCGTACGCTCATGAAGCGGTTGCCGAGCATATCTGCAAAAAATTTCACGGTAAAATCATCTCAGAACACACGAACTGGTTCGGCGCGGAAAAAACGCGCGTCCTGTACAAAATTGGATGACTTTAAACTCGAAAACCTAGGAACGTGGTGCCAATGTCTTCTTGCCGGTGGGAGTCGTGAAAGCCTGAAGTAACAATGCAATAGATCAGGCGCAAAGGAGATTTGCTATGAAAAGATTATTGTCCATTATCAGCATCGCGCTGTCAGCGATTGCTGTCTAAAGGTATTATGCTGAAGAAGATCAAGGTTGATCAAAAGACACAGAAGATTATTGTTTATACAATATTGTTGATCGTTACCCTTGCCGTTTACTGGCAGGTTACGCAATATGGTTTTGTGAATCTTGATGATGACGATTATGTCCGAAAGAATCGTTTCATCCGAATGGGTATGGAAGGAATCCGTTGGGCTTTTTTCTCAAGCTATGCCCAGTTCTGGCATCCCCTGACCTGGCTTTCCCTGATGTTCGATTACCGGCTTTATGGCCCGAACGCGGGAGGGTATCATCTTACAAATATTATTTTCCATATCTCCAGTGCTCTGTTGCTTTTCTGGCTGTTTCACCGCATGACCGGATCGATCTGGAAAAGCGCTTTTGTGGCAGGTTTTTTTGCGCTTCATCCCCTTCGTGTGGAATCCGTTGTATGGATTTCCGAGCGTAAAGATGTCTTGAGTGTTTTCTTCTGGATGCTGACGCTTTGTCTTTATGTTTATTATACAGAGAAGCCGGTCATGAAAAGATACATCCTGGTTTTGTGTTCGTATATTCTGGCGCTTATGAGCAAACCCATGGTGGTTACTTTGCCGGTCATCTTAATATTGCTTGATTACTGGCCGCTGCGCCGATTGCAGACCGGCAGCGCGTCCCGCAAAGACAATCTGCTTCTATGGCAGTTGAAGGAAAAAATTCCCCTTTTCGTCTTGTCGGCAGTTATTTCTCTGATTACGATTCGTAATCAGTATGGACCATCAGGTGAAAGCTTTCCTCTGATTTCCAGAATCTCAAACGCACTGATTTCATTTATAACTTATCCGGTCACTTTATTATGGCCCTATGAGCTCACGATCAGCTATCCTTTTCGATTTCAAATACCGCTCTGGCAAGTAGGGGGAGCCATAGTCCTGATTCTAATGATCAGTGCGATAGTCCTCGTCATGTTCAAACGTTTTCCCTATCTGTTTGTCGGATGGTTCTGGTATGTCATCACAATCCTGCCGGTGATAGGCATTATTCAAAATGGAGACTACGGGATGGCCGACCGCTATACCTATCTGCCGTCCATCGGCATTTCCATAATGCTCGCCTGGGGAATACCGTCCGTTCTGGCAAATCAGGAAATAAACAAGAGGATTCTATTTCCCGCCGGCATCATGCTGCTTGTTATTCTGGCATTTTTATCATGGAAACAATGCGGCTACTGGAAAAGCAGCATTGAACTCTTCAATCACGCTTTAAGCATGACAAAGAATAATTTTCTGGCGCACAATGATTTGGGCCTTGCCTTGTATGAGAAAGGCAAAACGGAAGATGCTATCCGTCATTATGATCAGGCGATTCTGATCGCGCCGCGTTATGCATATGCCTATAACAACCGGGGAGTGGCTTATGCAAAGCTTGGTCAGCAACAAGAGGCTTTGAATGATTTTGATGCGGCCATCCGTCTCAAACCAGATTATGCGATGGCATATAACAACAGAGCTTTTGCCTATTTCCTGCAGCGTGATGACAAACGCGGTTGTGATGACGCCCGAAAGGCATGCTCAATGGGCGTTTGTGTGACCTTCAATAAGTATCAGAGCAAAGGATTTTGCCGATGATTTGAGTTCATTGAATCGAGAAAAAATACGATCATCAAATATTAACAGGGAGGTGTTTTATGTCGGAAAAAACAGTTATTAAATTAGGGAAGGTAGTGAAAGATTTTACATTGCATGATCAGTTCGGGCAGGAGTTTAGTCTGTCCAAAATGAAGGGCCGGCGCGTCCTGTTGTCTTTTCATCCGCTGGCGTGGACGCCCGTCTGCGCAAAGCAGATGCAGTCCCTGGAGAATAACAAAAAGAAATTTGACAAACTCAACACTATTGCTGTGGGATTGAGCGTGGACAGCGTTCCCTCCAAGGCGGCCTGGGCGAAGGCCATCAAAATTAAAAACACGAAGCTGCTGGCGGATTTCTGGCCTCACGGCGGCGTTGCCAAAAGTCTTGGATTGTTCCGTGAGCAGAATGGTTTTTCACAACGCGCCAATGTTATTCTCGACGAGGCGGGAAAGGTTTGTTTTGTGAAGGTTTATCCCATCGCGGAGTTACCTGATATTGAAGAGATCATCGCTTTTCTGAAAAATGAATGAATCTAAGAGTCGTGCTTGCACAACGTAAAAGAGCGATAGGATAACGGGTGTTTTTCATTGACAGTGCCCGACTTATCCTGATATTCAACCCTCATAATCAAAGGTATTAAAAGGAGATCAAAAAATGATTACACTGATTGCGACTTTAAAAGTCAAAGACGGTAACATGGAAGAGGCGATTCAAATTCTGAAAGAGATCGTACCGAAAGTCAAAGCCAGCGAACCGGGATGTATGGAATATATACCGCACACCGTGCGCGGCGATGAAAAGACGATTATTTTTTACGAAAAGTACAGCGACAAGGACGCTTTGAAACTTCATTCCGCCAATCTGATGAAAAATATGGAAAAACTCTTTCCCCTGCTGGAGCCGGGGATGGATATTAAAACCTGTTACGAGATCATCAGTTAATCCATTTTCGCTTCACGATTGACATTAAATTATCGTAAACATACGGAAGGCACTCCGGGGTTTCAATGGATGTAAAACGAACGATCAACGCGCTCAAAGACGTAAATATTGCCAAAACGTTTAAGACCTTAGCCAGGCTTCTGTATTTCCGCGCAACGTGGACCAGACGCGATCTGGATTATCTGCCGCCCGGGCCGGGACGGAAGTTTATCAGCGCCCGGCAGGCGGCCACCTTAATTCCCGATGGAGCGACGTTGACGATTGGCGGATTCGCGGCCACTGCCCGTGCCTCCATCTTTTACTGGGCCTTGCGCGACGCGTTTAAACGCACAGGCCATCCCCGCAATCTGACCGTGATCGGCGCCTGCCCGCAAGGCGGCCGCGGCAAGACGCCCGGCATGATCGAGGAACTTGATGCGCCGGGAATTATTACCCGTTACATTGTGGGACATGGTGAAACGGCCAAGGCGCTCCTGCAGCTTGCGGATGATGGTCATCTGGAGCTGCACACAATGTCGCAGGGGACTCTGGCGTTATTGATTGAGGCTCAGGCCAAAGGTCTCCAATCCATTGAAACGCACATCGGGTTGGGTACCTTTCTCGACCCTGCCGTGGGGGGAGGCTCTGCCGTATCTCCCGGCGCGAAAGACCAGTTTATTAACGCCAAGGACGGAAAGCTGAAATACCATATCCCCCTGATCGATCGGGCGATGTTTCTGGCGCCCTATGCCGACCGGGAGGGCAATATCTATTTTAAGGATGCAGCCCTGATTCTCGATTATAAAGACGCGGCGGCAGCCGCGCGCCAAAACGGCGGTAAGGTGATTGTTGCCGTCTCCGGCATTATTCCGAAGGACAGCTCACAGATTACCCTGCCGGCAAATCAGGTAGATGCCATCGTGGTCAACCCCCGCAATGAACAGGTCGGCGGAATTTTCCAAAAGGATTTCATGCCGTATTTCACCGCCGGCGCCGCTGAAGTTGATCACGAAGCGGTCAGTCTCATGAGATTAATCAATACCTTTCTTGAGATTACACCCTATCGCGGCAAGATAGTCGATATTATTGCACGCCTGTGCGCCGATACGTTTGTGAAGACCACCCGGCCCGGAGCCATCGTGAATATCGGCATCGGAATTGGTGAGGAAGTTGCCCGCATGCTTTATGAATTCGGTCTGTACAAGGACATTACATTTACTTCGGAAGGCGGGGCCTATGGCGGTCTCCCGGCGTCCGGCGTTTATTTCGGCGCGGCCATCAGTCCACAGCGCATTTTGAGTACGGCGGAAATATTTCATGTCTATGAAAAAAGGCTTGATACCTGTGTGCTCGGTTTTCTGCAGGTGGATTCGACGGGAAATGTGAACGTCTCCCATCGTGGATCGAAGATCATTAATTTTGTCGGGCCGGGCGGCTTCACGGATATTGTCGAATATGCAAAGACGATTATTTTTGTGGGAAACTGGATGGATGGCGCCCGTTATGGCTTCAAGAATGGCCAAGTAAGCGTGAAACAGCCGGGCACACCAAAATTTGTTGATAAAGTCGATAAGATCACATTTAATGCCCGAGAAGCTCTTAAAGCCGGTAAACTGGTTTTGTACGTTACGACTGTGGGCATCTTTAAATTAACGGAAGCGGGTCTTGAACTTGTCCGGATCATGCCCGGCATTGATATTGAAAAGGATATTTTGCAAACCAGCAGCGCGCGTCTTGTTATCCCCGAAAAATCCATACCCGAAGTGGCGCCGGAAATCGTCAGTGGGAAAGGATTCGAACTGAAATTTAAATAAGCGGCTGCAGCGCTATTTGATGGTCAGCCAGGCCTTTGCCTTATCAATATCGGTGAAATATTTAAATCGCAGACCGGCGTTGATGGCGGTTGTCTCGTGGAATCTCTGGTATTCCTCATTTTCCGGAAGATCCACAAGGGCTAAATGGAATTTACGAATATCCGGATCGTAGGTTCTGACACGCTGATAAGTATCAATAACACTTAAGCGGCCTTTCAGGGCACGAACATCAACAATTACATTCTTGATGTTTTCTTTTAAAATGATACCGTCTATGTCGCTTTTCATTTGTTCGGAACCGCCGGCGGTTTCTTCACCGGTCAGGACGATTTCCAGAATGTCCTGGTGAATGGAAGATGAGATTTGATATTCCGCTTTCTTTTCCATATTTCATTCCTGTTATTATCTTGGTCGTATTCATATTTTCGGCTCGGAGTCAACGTACAGGATTTAGCAGAAAATCAACTTTTGTTGACATACATTGCTCAACAAAAACAAATTTTGTCAAGACAATAATATCCCTCTGCAGAGGGGGGGAGCTGAGATGCGGTGCCGAAAGGCGATGCGTGAGCAGCAAGGAAACATACAGCAGGAAAGAGAAAAGTAAAAGCGCTTGAACTTAATGCTGCTTTATGGATACTAACTGAGCTGAAATAATTTAGTACGTTCCCCGAACGCGCCGCAAGATAGTGGTTCAATCGGAAGTACAATTGAATCAACAGAAAACGATAAATATTTCTAAATAATGGATGATTATGATAGATCTTCATTGTCATACAACAGCTTCCGACGGTGTGTTGACGCCTGAAAATCTGGTCATCCGGGCCGGGAATGAAGGGGTTACCGTTCTGGCCGTTGCCGATCACGATACCGTTGGCGGAATTGATGAGGCGATGACCGCCGCCAGACAAAGAAACATTTGCCTGATACCGGCCATCGAATTATCACTGGATTGCCCCACTGGAGATTTGCATTTGCTGGCTTACAACATCGATCATCACAATCAGCAATTTATCAACACCATACAGAAACTCAAATCCGCCCGTGAAGAGCGCATCATCAAAATGGTTCAAAAGCTCAACGCCATCAATATCCACCTGACGTTGGAAGATATCATGAAAGAATGCGACGGAGCGGCGGCGGGCAAACCGCATATGGCCAGGGCGCTCATCAAAAAAGGCTATGCCTCCGATGTGGATTCCGCCATCAGGAAATACCTTATCAAAGGCAAGCCCGCCTATGTGCCCAAGGAAAAACTGGATATCGCCACGGCGTTTAAACTTCTGCGTCACGTCGGCGGCGTGCCGGTGCTGGCGCACCCCAAATCCATGAACTGCGCCGATGAAAATGAATTTAACAAGACCATAGAATTCTTTATCCAATGCGGTCTTGCCGGTATGGAAGTTTACGCCTCCATGCATGACCATGATGATGTCTTACGTTACAAAGAGATCGCGCGACGCCACAATCTCATTATCACCGGCGGAAGTGACTTTCACGGTGATAAAAATGAACGTCCCGGCTATTACGGACAAAACCGGCCCATCCCGACACGCTGCGCGGATGCGATTCTTGAAGTAATCGGCAGAAATTAATCACCGTCAAGAGGCAGATCGGAAGAAAAGCATCAGGTCATAAAGATCCGGAATCCGGTTTCAATCTTTGCCCGCACATTATTTTTTCTTGACAAAAATTTCATAAAAAAATATGTTTAACCAAACTCAAACGGTACGTTTCTCGACTCGCCTGCACGTTATCTGCCCAATAGGAGACACATAGAAAAACAGCAGCGCTATACGTGTTGCTGCATGCGTCTCACTTCACCCTGTTAACCAGAAAAATTAAATAGGAGGAGTTTATGAAGCGTATAAGTTCGTGTAAGCATTTGTTTATATTGTTTTTAATTGTCCTTGCCGTCGCGTTTTTTACATCTGCCCCAACTTTTGCCGCTCCGACAGCGGGGCCTGCAGGGATGGCTTTTTATGAAAAACCGTCTGCTATTCCCGGCACGCATGGGACTTTAATCCGGTACCGCACCTCAACCTCCGTTCCGCCGGGCGGACCATCATGCTATTCGTGGACCATCATGTATTCTTCACAGGACGCGTTGGGAGATCCCAATATCGTGACGGGTACCGTACTGGTGCCCAAAGCTTTATGGCTGAAATTAACGCCCCGTCCGATCGTCAGCTACGCGGTCGGCACCCACGGCCTTGCCCAGAGCTGGGCGCCGTCGATTCAGCTCGAAGCCGGCACCGATTACGAAAACTCCAATATTAACGCCGCGCTCAACATGGGGTACGCGGTCCTCATCACCGATAATCCCGGTTACACAAACGGTGATGTGCCCAGCTACATGGTAGGCGTTGCCCAGGGAAAAGCTGTGCTTGATATCGTAACAGCAGCGCTGCAGATCCCCTACATTTCTCTCAGTAAATACGCGAAGGTCGGAATCTGGGGATATTCCCAGGGCGGTCAGTCGGCGGCGTGGGCCGGGCAGTTGCAGCCGGCATACGCGTCAGGCATTAAACTGGCCGGTGTCGCGGCCGGCGGTGTTCCGGCCGAGTTGTTTGCCGTCGGAAGATACCTGGACGGCAATAACGGTTCTTCCTTCCTACTCGAGACTTGCATTGGACTCAACGAACAGTATCCCGAAGACATCGATCTTTATCACCGGATTAATACTGTCGGAGTGGGAGCCATCAACAGTGGCCTGAATATGGGTGTCTTCGAGGCGCTGCTTGCTTTTATGAATACGCCGCTTTCGACTTTTACCGCGGGCCACGAGACATCGGATCAGATCTTTGCCATTCCCGAAATCGCCAATGTGGTTAACGCGCAGGCACTTGGAAAAACCAAAATCAATGTTCCCGTTTTCCTCTATCACGGCACGGCGGACGAGTTTATTCCTCTGAATCAGTCTCTGGATCTCAAGACCAAATACTGCGGCCTTTCCACCAACACCTCCTATATGGTTTTCCCCGGCGAGCACATCACCACGCAGTTCCAGGCCGCGCCCTACGTGCTGGACTGGCTTTCAGACCGTTTCAATGGAAGAACCGCAGTCAGCACATGTGGCAACACCGATCCGAGACCGGTCTCCACGGCCAATCCTGTGAACGGCGATTTCTTGTTCTCTCTTAAAAACTGGACGCTTGACGGCAAGATCAAGTTAAAAACACTGATGACGAAAGTGGAGCTGCCGGAAGGATCAACCTTCTCGGCTGAAACCAACATGACGAATAATACGATTAGCGGCGGCATGGATATTCCGGAATTCAGTTACTACATCAATGCGTTCGGTATGCTGCCTCTGCAGGTGAAACTGAAGATTGTCCCTGCCGGTCCGATGACAGGCACGGCTTCGCTGGATAATAACGGAAACCTGCATATCAACGGCCATGTGTACGCGGACATCTACCTCAGAAAGGTCGGTGAATTAGGTGTGGGTATTCCTTTCTCACTGAAAACCGAGAAGCCGGTCGATTTTCCCATCGTTTTCGACGGACCCGTATCGTCACTGGGAGATGGCAGCCTGACCTTCACGGGCACCACGACATTCCCGGACATGGTGGAAAACGGGATCATTATCAATGCCCTGTTTTCGGCGTTGATGTCCGGTCCCGGCCAGGAATTCACCTTTACGGTAACGCCTCCGGAACCGTATAAGTGGTAATGTTTTTCATTTAGTGTTATTTACCATTCCGGTCCGGCCGCCTTGCAGGGCGGTTGGGCCGGAATATTTAATGACAGTGTGTTTTCAGATTATTGAGCATTAAAGCGATACAAGGAGTTCTCAGAAATGTCTCAACCCGATACGAGCAACAGCCCCCTCAAGACAAAAATGATCATCGTCCTGCTCATCGCGGGGACAGTTTTGATCGCCGGCCTCTTGTATTGTAATACCGGAAAGAATGGAAACAGTGATGAACCCGCCGCGGAAACGCCAGCGGTTCAAATTGACATGAATAAAACAAAAATCATGGATGAACAGAAAGCATCGGACCAGGCCGCCATTTCAGGCAAAACGGTTTCAGGACCGGTAACGAAACGTCCGGATTACGTATCGGACATTGAGTGGCGGACGCTTAAAGGCGTCACCGAAACACAGCCGGATCATGAAAAGAAATTAACCAGTCTTGTCAACAAAATGTTGTTTATCAAGAAAAAGCAGGCCTGGCTTTCGTCCGCGGAGAATACAGATCAGCGCAGGCAACTTGCCAAAGAATTGCTGGCGATGATTCCCGGACAACTGGAAACCGAAGCCATCGACGAGCAGACGGCCAAAGAATTGGAAAACAAACTCGACGCGGACCTGAGAGCCGGGGCAGGGGAGAAAGCAAGCGCAGATCATGCGGCCGAAGGAACAAACCGCTAATCCTAGCATTTGATCATTTGTTTGAAGCGACTTCTGAATTTCAAAAACTTCAGCAAGTAACTTGGTTAAATCGCCGCTGTGTTGGCTTTCTTCTACCTCGGCACGCCAGATTATAGCCGCCATATGCCCTACGAACCGAGCTTACCAAACCAATCCCACACAAAAGAATAATAATCAGACTCAAATATTTCTCGGAAATATTTTCTCCTCTGGCAATATCTTTAAGAAAAACGGGTTCTTTGCCGTAATTTCGGGCCAATGCCGTGTCTGGCGTTGACAATTTCAATGCTTCTGTGTACAAAATTAAAGAAAAAGGAGGTGGAAAATGCAGGAAGTGACTTTTATTACCCATAAGGGCGTAAAAATCTTATATGAAGATCTGGAAAATGCTCAGATCGAAGAAGTGATTCCTTGGATCGAAAGAGCCAAACTGGTTATTCGCAAGCAGCCTGAAAAATCCGTCCTTGCTCTTCTGAATGTCAAAAATGCAAAATTTGACTCGGCGGTTACTTCCGCCCTGAAGGACTTCGCGAAGGGAAACGAACCCTACATCAAGTTCGCTGCTGTTTACGGTATAGAAGGCTTGAAGGAAATAATCTTCAAAGCCGTCCTGGGCTTCACCGGCAGGAAAAACCTTGTTCTTTGTAAAACCCTTGAAGAAGCAAAAGACATTCTAGCGAGACAGGCTTAAAACAAAGTGATGTTTGAAGCGTAAGGCGGACTTAGCCGCAAATTCCAAAAGCAGCGAGGGATGGTGAATCCCTCTTCATTGGCATACCGGCGCTGGCCGGTATGCATAGACGTTGTTTACCGATGCAGGCGGAAATTCAAAAGTAACTGTCAGGATTGAATCGTTTCAACAATATTTACCCGTCGCCGTTTATTGCATAGTGAAATGTAAAGAGTAAAGATGCGACCCCGACACGCCAGATCCCTTTCGTGTCCTGTTGCCTCATTAATAAATGTTACCGAAAGAAGAGCGAGAGGAGAGAACGTTGCCTCATAAAAGATGTTACCGAAGCCGGGTAATCTTTTTGAGCTTCATTTGTATAATAGTGTTTAGCTCAAAA
>JAKLGV010000029.1 GCA_022710585.1 Deltaproteobacteria bacterium
TGTCGCCGGGGGCGGATGCTTTCCGGATCGTTTCCGGCGCTGGCCGGTTCGGCTCTTCGGGGCTCACCATCGGGCTGTCGTCTTCCACGCTCCCCGGATAGGGCTCGTCAATCTCCACAGCGCCGCTCTCTTCCATCATCTGGGAGTCGCCGCTCTCGTCCATCCCGGACACCCGCGCTGCCTCAACACGCCCCGCAAGGCTCAATATCGTCAACAGGATGATCAATGCCATCCAGCCTCTGTCCATCCCATTTACTCTCTTCATTTGGCTTCCCTATCGATTCTCCATCAGTTTTAAATAATCCGGAAGGGTCGATATACTTTCCAGGTCTCTGTCTGTTTTGACCCAGTTTTTCACTTCCGGGTTGAGTTCAGCAGCATCCTTCAGATGGCGGAGGCTGTTTCGGGTATCGTTCGTTTTCGCGTAGACGCAGGCCAGATTGTAATGCGCGTCGGCATAATCAGGCCTGATCTTCAGCGCGTCCTGGAGACGAACCGCCGCCCATTTGTAAACCCCTTGCTTCATATAAACCACGCCCAGGTTATTGAGCGCCTGAACATTTTGCGGATCCTCTTTAATCACCTTTTTATACAATTCCTTGGCTGCCCGCAGATCGCCCGCCTGATGCTTTTTCAAGGCCTCCGCGTAGAGCGGGGCAGCTTCTTTTTTGTTTTTCTCCGCTGCCTTTTTCGGTTCGTCGGACGGGGACTTTGCTGCAGCAGCCGGTTTGAGTTCCGGCGCTTCCTCTTTTTTAATGTTTTGCATTCCGGCGTTCACGGCCGGCGCGGCCTGGGGTTTTCCCACCACCTTTTCTATGTTGCTGTCTGTTATTTTTTCAGGGACGGCCGGAGACTGCGGCCGGGGTTTCGTCTCTGCCGGTTTGACTGTCGCGGGCGGCCGGCTTGCCTGAGCGACTTGAGCCGGTTCCTGCCGGACGGCAGCAGCCTGAGCGGGCAGATCCATTTTGCGGGCCGACCGGCCGGAGTCTTTCTGGCCGGATGAAAAAGACAGGAAGGTGATCAGACCCGCTGTAAAAACAAGAAACAGAACGGCGCCCGCGAGAATAAAGCGGCGGCGCGTCCGCGGCGGTTCCTGCCAGGGGGCGGAAACGATGTGGTCATAGGCCGCATAGCGCGAATCCTTGTCTTTCTGTACCTTGCGTAAGGCGTTGTTGATATAGCTCATAGGTTTCCTTAAAAAAACAATCCGACGGCGCTCAGGTCGTGAGACGCGCCAGTATTTTTTTACCGAGACTCATCGTCTTCTGAAAATAATCGGTACCGATATCGTTGGCCGCCAGCCGGATGATTTTCCGGTCTATTTTCGCCGTGTCTTTGGTGTAGGCGATCAACAGGGCCCGGTCGCACAGGGCGTTGATGCGCCGCGGGATGCCTTCCGTAAAACTGTAAATGAGGCTGAAAGCTCCCCGGGTGAACCCAAGCCGGCCGGGACCGTGAGCCACGGCCAGACGATGGCGGATATATTCCCGGACTTCCGCAGGCGACATGGGCTTCAGATGATAGCGGACGGTGATTCTTTCGTTGAGCTGCCTCAGCGCCGGAAGCAGCAGGTTGTTTTTGATTTCCGGCTGGCCGATTAAAATAATCTGCAGGAGCTTCTCCGTTTCGGTTTCCAGATTGGACAGCATGCGTATCTGCTCCAGCACTTCATGCGAAAGATTCTGCGCCTCATCAATCAGAAGCACCGCTGTTTTGCCGGCGGCAAAATTTTTCAGCAGAAAATCATTCAGGAGGTCGATGTATATTTTCTTGGTTTTCGACTCTCCGGGGGGATGAATGCCGTATTCGCCCAGAACCGTTTCCAGCAGATCCATATCCGAGACGGCGGTGTTGAAAATCAGCGCCGTCTCCACCGAATGATCCAGCGTGCTCAGCAGACTACGGCAAATGGTGGTCTTGCCCATGCCGATGTCGCCCGAGAGGAGCACAAATCCTTTTTTTTCCTTGATGCCGTAGAGAAGGCAGTTCAGCGCGTCGCGATGCTGTGCGCTGAGAAAAAGATAGCGCGCGTCGGGGGAAAGGCTGAAGGGATTTTCTTTTAAACCGAAATAAGCGGCGTACATGCGGATCTTTTCCTGACTCTATTCAAACGTGTAATGAATGGTTTCGGGTTTGCCGGCTCTTTTAATATTTAAGGAGATGTTTGAGCCGCTCTGCATCAGATTGACTCCCTGTAGCAGATCGTCAGCGCCCTGCAGCTTTTTGTTGTTGATATCGATGACGATATCGCCGTTTTTCAGTCCCATTTTTTCGTAAATGCTGTCCGGTACGATGTTGGAAATAATAAATCCTTCCTGTACGCCCTTATTCATAAAGGGGCGCACGATGGCCTGCTTGATGATGTCGCTGAGATTCGACAGGTTCCGGTTTACGCTTTCTCTACTCAATTTGACGCTGCGGCCCGCCGCGCCGGGCAGCAGGTCGCCTTCGATGGTCGCCTTGACCTTCAAGGTGGTTTGCCGACCTCCGCTCTCGATCGTGGCCGTGTTGCGGGTGATTTTGATCAGTTTCGCGGAGCCGATTTTGTCTCCCAGCTTGTATAATTTCTGCTTCTTGCTGCCGTGCTCTTCAACAAAAATGTAGCCGAATGTGTCATTGGCGGCGACGGTTCCCTTCAGATCGAAATTGGCGGTTTTCTGTTCCGCGTCAAACGGGCTTCCCTCCGTATCCTTATCCTGGACAGCCTTGAGCGTGGACTGAAAGAGATTGCGTTCGGTGATGATTTCATAGTCGGCAGCGGAAACGGGCTTTTGACGGGTGCTGGCCACGGGCGCCGCGGCAGGTCTGCTGACGGAGCCGGTTTTCCCGGTCAGAGAGAAACCGACCGCTTTGTAAAGCAGATCGACCGTTTCGTAGGACAGCAGTGTGATGGCCAGCAGAATCAACAGCGGCCGCAGGGCGGTCATATCCAGCTCGGACAGGGAACCGATATTTCTGATCCTGTCCGGAAACTCTTTAACCATTTGTATGATCTTATCCCACATGCCTTCGTCCATCTAATTGTATCGCAATTCCGGATTTTGCATCGTTCCACCGACGGTGATTTTCATTTTCGCTTTGTGCTGTCCCAGCAGCTCCAGGTCGCCTTTCAAATTTAGCATGCTGTCCTGAAAAGACTCGGCCACGGCAATATCGCCACTCATGGTACATTTGAGCTGAGGACCGGATACGGAAAGCTTTTCCAGAATCAGATTGCCGTCGGTCAGTCTGGCCTTGATTTCCGCGATGTCAAAATCAACCCGGTTCATGCCCAAAAACGGTTCCGCCAGGGGATAGGTCCCTTTGGTGAAAACAAGATTGATGATACCGGGTTTGCTTTTCTTGCCGGGGGCGGAGTAGCTCAACGAGCCTTTGGCCCTGCCTGTGATTTCTTTTCCAATGATCGTTTTCAGGAAAGTGTACTTGCCCAGATCAATGTCCTGAAGCGTTAATTCGCCTTCCTCGAAAGGATAAAATTTGGAAAAGGAGGCCACGCCGATGCTTCCTTTAAAGCTGCCGCCATAAGCCTTGCCGCTGAAACCGAACGATTTGGATTTCTGAAAAAGGCTCAGCGGATTGAACTGCACATCCAGCCGTTCCCCCTGAAAGGGAACGCTGTCCGATGCAGCGGACCGGACGCTGATCGGCTTGAACTTGATTCCCAGCGGAAGCGCGGGCTTGACCGATTCGGTTTTCAACATGAGACCGGAAGACAGAAAGGCCGCCTCCAGCCTGCTTCTGACCAGATCCGAGGGGAACAGCAGAAATAGAAATACCGCCGTGATGAAGATCCCGTAGAGAATGTATCCGAAGATGCTTTTTTTCAGTATGTTCATCTCGTTGTGTTTTCCTAACGTCCCCGGTTGAGTGTCTGAAAAGAGGAGATCTGCAACTGTGCGTCCAGGTATTCCGGGCTTTCCTTCATTTTGCTGACGGATATTTTCTTGATGGTGACCAGATCCGCCGGCGATTCGACCTGGATCAAAAAGTCGGTCAGTTGCTTGACGGTGATTTTTTCCAGCTTCATGTCAATTAAAGATTCTTCCATCGACGCGGATTGCACGCCTTTGGCGGAATTCATCTGTTTGATTCTGCCGCGGACACGGGCCTGGGTGGCTTTTTTTTCCAGGTAGGAAAACAGGGTGAAATCGGCGCCGCGTGCGGCCATAGCCTGCCTGATGCCTGCGATAGCCGCTTCCTGCGCGGTAAATTCGGCGTCCAACAGGTTCATTTCATTGAGTTTCTTCTGGCTGGTCTGGATGGATTTGGCCAGTTTGGTTCTGGCGTCCCAGAAAGGGAAGACGGCGAATTGCAGAATCAGGGCGATCAGCACGATCGCGCCCGCGCCGATGACCAGATAGCGCTGCTTTTCATCCAGCTTGTCCCACAGGTCTTTGATCATTTTGTGTTAATCCTTAAATCGAAGTTCACCTTGCCGCCGTCCTTGGCTAGGTTCGTCGGGCCCATCACCACATCCTTGAAATATCTGGATTTCATCAGTTCGTTTTTCATCGCCGAGATGTCATCCACGTTTTTGGCCTCGCCTTTCATGTTAATGACGCCGTTTTCATAGCTGAAATTATAAATCACGATATCCAGCGAGGAGGCAATCAGTCCGGACACCTCCTTTAATATATTGAGCACGGTGGTCTCGGACGTTCCCCTGTAAATGCCGAACGTCTTTTTGTTTTCCTCCAGTTTCGTCCTGAGCTGCTGCACCGGATCGACCATATTCGCCGCGTCGGGAACATCCTTTTTGAAAGTCGCCGCAATCTGCTTTTTAAGACTGTCCAGCCGCCGGGTTTTGATTTGATAGTCGAGACCCTGATTGACGGCGAACAGAAGCAGGATGATGCCGGCCATGATGGCGGCCCATTTGAATTGTCCCTCGACATGGACGCGGGCGGCTTTTCCCGCGAACTCCCCCTGCCTTAGATTAAACGATTTGCGTCCCGCGAAAGGTCTCAGCGCCGCGGCCATCGCCGTGTTCATGATCTGCGGCTGCACGCGGAGGCTTTCTTCCGTATCCAGTTGTCTGAGCCGGATAAGATCGAGGATTTCCGGCGCCTGGGCAAAAGATTTTTCCAGCTCTTTCTGCAGCGGAACAAACAGAGAACCGCCGCCGGTGAGGATAAGCCGGGTGGGATTATTATTTAAAGAACCGTTGAGTTTCATGAATTCGATGGTGTTTTGCAGTTCCGCGCAGAAACGGCGGCACAGGTCTTCCGTGTTCGGGCTGGCAGACGGATAGTCGCCGGCGAGTTTTTTCTGTTCGGCTTCGGCCGTGGAGATGGATAAATCCCTGGCCAGGGCTTCCGTGATCTGAGCGCCGCCGAACGCCAGCGATCGGATTTGCTTCATCGCGCCGTCTTCATAGATCACCGCCGCGGTGGATCGGGCGCCGATGTCCAGCAGGATTCCGCAGCCGCCTTGCGATTTCTCGGTCATGATCTGAGCGGCCAGGGCGGCAATGGAAACGTCAATGACGGAGACCTTGCCCAGCACCGCTTCCACTTTTTCTATCCATTCGGCAACGCTGCTTTTCTTCAGTACCGCCACCATCAGGTCTTCCTGAGGAAGGGTGACGTAATCGGCGATGACATCATCGATGGGCAGGGGAATCAGGGGCTCCAGCTCAAAGGCCAGCGTCTTCCGGATCCTGCTGTCATCGCGGAAGGGGAGGTGGATCTGTCTGAAGATGACGTCTGACGGGGGCAGGGCCAAGCTGCAGGACGCTTCCGCGAACTTCTTGTCTTCGGCCAGTTTTTTGAGCGCCTCGTCAATGCCGCCGCAGTCGTTTATATTCAGGACGCGGGCATCCAGGATGCGTCCGCCGGTCCCTTTTCTGGCGAACAAAACCGCCTTGAGGGTGTCAGGGCCGATATCCAGACCTAAAAATGTTTGCGGCATTAATCCTGCCTCCATCTGATTGTCTGAACCTGCGGCCCGTTTTTATTGACCACACCGCTGATGGTTCGGCTCATATTTTTCATTCTTCCCGTAGAAATAATCTTAAAATAATTGCTTCTTATGGTAATGGTTTCCTGCTTGATTTGCAGCGTTTCCAATCCCGGAACCTTTTTATACCAGTTGATGTCGGATAAATCATTCCCTTCTTTTTTTCGGTATTCATCCATGCTGCCGGCTCGGTCGGCGTCAATCTCTTCCGCCAGAGCACGAAAAACCATGGCGGGCGCCGTGTTGATATTGATCAGCCCATCGCTGTCCGCGGTAATAAAACCGGCCAGCCCCGCTTTTTCTTTTGTGCCGTAAAATAATTCCGCGGTGACACCCCTTACCATAAGCAATTCTTCAATGCAATCAATTGGAGCATTTTTGGTTTCATAAGGACGATCCAGGGAGGCGTAATAGGAATTTTCCGCTCCGCTGCCGGTCAATTGAGTGTCCGGATCAATCCAGTCTTTGATGGAATCCACAATTTCATCAATCTTTTTGTCGTCCAGGTCAAATTCCGGCTGGCGCAGCAGTCTGATCAGCATGTTCCTGATATCCTCATTGTATTCGCTGCCGTTGACCAGTTTATTGACGGGAATTTTGCCGGTTTCGTCTTCGATGACGGTAGTGAAGAAGCCGTCGGAAAAAAAGCTGACCGATTGGGCGGATAGGGTTTGCGCTTTTGCCCAGTCGTCGCGCAGGCTGGTGAAATCCGCTTTGGAATTGGCAATCAGGGCGGATGCCGCGTAAAATCCCGATTTGGCAATATAAGTTAATTTGATGCCGTCGCTTAAATTAGCCGCGTCATAAATGTCGGCGCGGGAGGACCGGTTGAGTTCGATGACCAGCGCCACCAGAATCGCCACGATCAGAATGACCGTAACCAGGGCCACACCTTTGTTATTATTCAATGCTTTTTTCATGGCGTCCGTTTTTTTGAAGGCAGAAATACCCTTGTCATAAATGTGTACGGTTTTTCCCGGTTGCCGGGATTGGTCAAGGCCAGCTCGATCTTTGCCGATCGGGGTAGTGGTTCGCCCTGGCTTGCCGTTGCGCCGGAATCCCAGACGTCGGTTTCTCTTTCCTGGGCGTCGTAAAAGGTCAGTTTGAACGCTTCGATATGCCTGCAGATGACGTATCCGTCCGCCGTTTCTTTTTTCTGAGCAGGTTTGGCGATGGCCGCGTCCGCTCTCCATAAAGAAAAGCCGCCTTCATTGCCTTCTTCCTGAACCATGTAGCGGATGACCGCGGGACTCCCCTGACCTTCGTTTTCTTCAAGAGCCAGATGCGCGGCGGACCAGAAATAAAGAGAATGAAATTCATTGTTTTTAATTTTCTCTTTTTCAGCCGTGAAATAAAAAGTGCCGCCCGACGGTTGCAGAGACGATAAATCCCGGATCAGCCTGTCCATGGTGATCCGGGCCATTTTGTAGATATTGCCCTCTTCTTCCACCTGGCGGGAGACTTTCAGCGTTCCGGTGTAGGAAACATAAACCGTGGACATCACCAGGCTCAAAATAAAAATGGCGATGAGGACTTCCAGCAGCGTGAAGCCCCCGCGACGGGAGGCCATGTCTGTCAATCGGCTTTTCACGGCTCAGGTCCCCGTTGATTTGTAAAGTACGAGCTGATAGATGCCCCGTTTGGGCAATAATTTATTGCGCACCGTGACTTCAATTTTCTTGAATTTGGCCAGCTGTGTGTCGTCGATCTGCAGATGCCAGGAATAGTCGGGATAATCCGTGCCGAAGTCGCCGTCCTTCTGGCCGGTTTCCAGAGTAGAACCGGCTTCGACTTCGGCCATTTTGCTTAGCGCCAGCAGGGCGGCCGTGGTCATAAAACGCGACTCGGTGGCCATCGAGATACTCTGCGATTGCGACTGAAAGACGCCCACCAGCGCAATGGCCATAATCGCCATGGCCAGCATCACTTCCATTAATGTGAATCCGCCGCTTTTTTTCATCATAAACGGTTTACCTGAACGCCGGAATATCCTGGTCCGTGGAAATTTTCACAATATCAATATACTTGTCGTAAACATCGGTAATGCCCAGAAAGGGACTGATGACGATGGTCATCTTGTCTTCATCGGCGCCCAGGTGAATGACGGTCGGCGAACAGACATTATTTTTACCGAATTTGATTCTGACTTCATCCGCCGATTTTTTATTGCCCTGCGCATCCACGATATCCAGAATCTTCGCGCCGGAGGGCAGTTTTTGCTTATTTTTTTTAATTTCACTTTGCTTTTCCGATGTCATGTCGGAGGCGACAACCCAGTAAGAAGAATCGGACAGATCAAAACAGAGCAGATAGTCGATTTGATCCTGAACGGCTTCGGCGCGCAATTTTCTTTCCAGACCGATGAGCTGGCGCGACGTTTTTTTAAGGGTATCCCCGGTGATCGTGTCCCGGATGGAGGGAACCGCCAGAACCAGAATAATGCCGATCAGAACAATGACCACTAGCAGTTCAAGAAGCGTAAAACCCTTATTTTTCAAAACTATTCAAGCTCCCAGTTGTTGATGTCCATATCGACACCCTCTCCCCCGGCTTCACCGTCCTTGCCCAGACATGTCAGATCGTAATCGCCATGGCTGCCGGGGCTGAGATAAACAAAATCATTGCCCCACGGATCCTTGGGTACCTTGCCTTTTTCCAGGTAACCGCCCTGCCGCCAGTTCTTGGGAAGATTGCCGGCTGTCGGAGCTTCCACCAGGGCCTTGAGCCCCTGTTCGGTTGTGGGATAGTTGCCGTTGTCCAGTTTGTAAAGTTTTAATGCCGAATCGAAGCTTTCCATCTGTATTTTGGCTTTGGCCTGCCTGGCTTCATCAGGCCGTCCCATCACCCTGGGGATAATCATGCCGGCCAGGACGCCCAGAATAATGATGACGACCATTAATTCGATTAACGTAAAACCTGCCTGACTTTTTCTTTTCTTTTTGAAAAATTGCATCGCAAACTCCTGTATTTAAAATTTATCTGACCAATTGATTCATTTCAAAGATCGGCAGCAGAATGGAAACAACAATGAAGCCGACCACCAGTCCCATAAATAGTATCATCAACGGCTCCAGAATGGAAGTCATCATCATGATATCGGCCTGGGATTCGTTTTCGTAAGCGATGGCGATGCGGTTGAGCATCTTTTCCAGCGTGCCGCTCTGCTCGCCGACGGCAATCATTTCCGTGACCAGTGGCGGGAACATCCCGCTCTGCGTCAGAGGGCCGGAAAGCCCCTTGCCTTCTTCCAGATCCTTCGCGGCCTGATGAATGGCGTCGCCGATGATCATATTGTTGACAATGTTGCGGACGATTTCCATGGCCGCCAGCAGCGGAACGCCGCTCTGCAGAAGCGTCGCGAGCGTCCGGCAGAACCGGGCAATGGCGATCTTGCGGTTGATCTGTCCGAAAACCGGCAGCTTCAGTTTGGCGCCGTCCCACATACGCTTCCCCTTCTCGGTTCCCGAGACGGCGTATTTCAAAACGACAATCCCCAGAAAAATCAGGATAAGAATCACCCACCAAAAAGACGTCAAAAAGTTGCTCACGGTGATCAAAATAATGGTGATCAGCGGCAGCGTCTGGTTCATGTCGGAGAAAATACCGGTAATCTTCGGCACGACAAACGTCATCAGCAGAAAAATGACGGCGGTTCCCATCAGGAACATGATGATCGGATAGGCCAGCGACGATCGGATCTTGGTCATCAGCGCCTGCTGGTTTTCGCTGAAATCGGCGAGCCGCTCCAGCACCAGATTGATGGTTCCGGACGCTTCCCCCGCTCTGACCATGTTCAGGTAAAAGGGAGGGAAAATGCGGGGAAAAGCCGACATGCTGTCGGTCAGGCTTTTGCCTTCATTGACCTGTTCCCGGATCTGAGCCAGTGATTTTTTTAAAAGGGGATTTTTGGCCTGCTTCATTAAAACCGTCAGCGAGGGGACCAGCGGCATGCCCGCGCCCAGCAACGTGGAGAGCTGTCGGGTAAAGACGGATACTTCTCCGGCGGATACCCTCTCCAGGATGTTGATCTGCATCGCGCCGGATAAGGGGGTTTCCTTTTTTTGATCCGTCTGATTGATTTCGGTGGGATATACATTTTCTTCGCGCAGCTTCTGGCGGGCCGCGGCAAGTCCGGGGGCGTCAATAAATCCCTTGCGCCGGCGTCCCCGCGAGTCAAACGCTACGTATTCAAAAACACTCATTATTTACCCCAAAACACCAGAATTTTTGTTCCTCTAACATAATTTTTGGATTGATTCAATAACGTTTAGGCTGTTCCCTTGGCTAACGGATGCCGTAATAAATAAGGGGCTTAAAAAAACCCCTTTTGAGAGTGGCTGACAGTGATTTTCGTAGGACTACTCTTTGGGTGTTATCGCAACTTCATTCGATTCCACGCTTTCACCGTTCTCGCTGACTGCGGTCACGACGAAATAGTATATCTTTCCAAGTGTTAGCTTGGCGGCGACAAAGCCCGCTTCTGTTCCTCCGGAGGCCAGAAGCGATTCCGTACTCTTGGCGACATTTTTAGCGGTTCCGTAATAGACATTGTAAGTAACGCCGTCTGCCTCCGTCCAGTTGAGATAGATCTGTCCGGATTCCAGCGATGGATCGGAGTTGTACGCGGTTAAATTTAAGGGCGCCGCGGGCGGCGGATTTTCAGTGGGTGTATTGCTGTAGAAAAAAGACGGACTGCTTTCACCGTGTGCGTTCACGGCCGTTAAATAGAAGTAATAAGTTCTGCCGTTCTGCAGAGGAGTTGTTTCCCCGGCGTCGGTTCCGGCCTGCCAGGTTATCGAGTTTACGACATAGGAGCGACTGGCCTGTCCGTTGATGGTAATGGGTTCTCCCATACCGAGGGTGCTGATGCCTTCCTGCCAGTAGCAATAAAGCTTGTAGGAGGTGACTGCCGGTGAAGCGGTAACCGGTGTCCATGTCATGGTAACGCTTGCGTTGCCCGCCTGAGCGCGGACACCGGCAGGCGCCGCAGGTGGCACTGTGTCTGATCCCACCGGGGTTGAATAAGCCGGTCTTCCCAGATCACTTTCAACGGCAGAAGGATTGATACCTGAGACGGAAAACCAGTATTCCTTTCCGTTCGTCAGACCGGAAACGGTGTACGGCGCGGACAACCGACCTTGTATCTTTGTGCCGGCCTGCATGGTCTTGTAATCGGGCAGGTGCAGAGAATCGTAAACATTATTTTTATCTTCTATATAATAGATGTTGTAGGTTTCAGCATCCGCATCGGCCAGCCACTCCAGCGTGACCTGTCCGTCTCCGGCATCCGCCCTCACCATAAAATCAGCGATGTAATGTTTTTGCGGTGAGGAATCGGAAGAAACACTGTCGCCGGACGAGCACGCGGATAACCATACGGCGGCCAGGCTCAACAATAAAAGGTATGAAAAATACTTTTTCATTTGAACTCCTTATCAGTGATCCGATTCAAATGTATTCGGATGCGTCGATTTTAGAGAGACAGGGTATCCGGCGATGACGTCTCGTCTTTTTCAATAATGGATTTGAATCGTTTTGATCGGATAATGAACATCAAAGACGGCGGCTGTCAAGCTAATTTTTGGGCGTCAGGCCGTTCATATAGCGGGTGCTGATGTCGTCGGCCGGTTCGATGCAAAGGCTTTTGAGGTAAGCCCGGATGAAGCCTTTGAGAAAAACCGCCGCCGGCAATTTTTCTATTTTGTCTTCTTCCAGATAAGTTAAATAATCCAGGCGGATTTTTGTTTCCTGATGGATGGCTTCCATGGTGACGCCCAGTTCGTTCCGGATCGCCTTTAAATCCTGGCCTTTGATGTTCTGCCGCGCGATGACGTCCGCGATGATGCGGCTCTGTGCAATTTTTGCTTTCAGCTCGGCGTTGTGATTTTTGCGCGCGGCAAAATTGGTCGCCTGGCGGTTCATGTCAAAAATGGCCACCGGCTTTTTGGCTGTTTCATCGGTTTCGATGATGCCGGCTATCCCCCGAGGGTTCAGTTCATGGTCGTACTGGATTCGTTGCGCTTCATTAATCAGTGTGGAATATGCCTTCTCCAGTTGGGCCAGAATTTTTTTCCTTTCTTCCCGGGAAAAAAAAGAATAGCTGACCAGCGATTCGGGCTGATACATTTGCAGGGCGGCATTGTAGGCGCTGCGGATTTCCACAGCTGTCGCACCCGGCCGGATATCCAGTATCTCGTAATAGTTCATCTGATCAAAATCTTTTTCCATCACTGGCGGCCTCAGGCTTTAAAGATAGTCCAGCGTCAACTGTTCGCCAAAAGCGTTGCTCATTTTTCTGTTCAGCACGCGCAGATCATTGGCCGCGCGTGTGTGGGGATAACGGTCGAGAAAGCAGACGCGCTGACAGATCGCGTCATGCACGTGCTCGTCATAGGCGATATTCCCGGCGAATTCCACGCCGATGCCCAGATGTTTTTTAATGATTTTGCAGATCTGTTCACCCAGAGCGGTATTGTCCTGTTTGCGTAGCTGATTGAGAATCAGTTTGAAGCGGAAAGAGCTGAAATCTTTTCTGATCAGCGCGTATTTGTCCGGAAATTCCTTCCGGATGACGGCGACGATATTTTCCGGCTTGTTGAACGAATCATCTCCCAGATGCTCTCTCACCTTTTTCTCCAGCGCCTTGAAATCGTTTGCCGAAAAATAATGGCGGATGCGGCGCAGATAAATGGCGCGCATCAGCCGGTAGACATTTTCAATGGATGTCGGTTCGGGCGTGGTAATGAAGATGCCGTTACGCGAGGCGAGAAAAAAATCGAGCGTATTGTAGGCGGTGCCGGCGCCCAGGTCCAGAACGATATAGTCGTAATCGAGTTTGGCGATAGCCCGGAGGGTTTTGATTTTCTTTTCGTAGGGAAGATTGGCAATATCCAGACTGTCATGGGCGCCGCTGATTAAAAAGAGATTGGGAAACGGCGTCGGCAGGACGGCATCATGCAGATCGGCGACTTTTCGGGCAATAAAGTCGGAAAAACATTTTTCCGGATAGGGAACGTCCACCATCGTGTGCAGATTGGCCGCGCCCAGATCCAAATCAATCAACAGTGTTTTTTTACCTGATTTTGCCAGAAGGCGTCCCATGGAACTGGCCAGAAAACTTTTGCCCGAACCCCCTTTGCCTCCTCCGATTGGCCAGATATGCGCCATAAACCGTCCAGTGATTGATTTGTCAATCTCATACACGATATAAAAATGTTATTCAAGCGGGAAAATGTTCGTGAACGATGATTTTTCGTTCATTTACCGCCTTGACTTATTGCCTGTTTATTTTTAAACAGAATCTATGATTCAAAATGAACCGGAAATCAACGTTGCCGTTTTGCAGAATTACAGCGAAGCCCTGATCACTTTGAACCGGTCATTCGCGCTGCCGGATGGCCGGGCGCTTGATGGCCGCCTGAGTGTCGATATGGAAAACGGTCTGCTCCGGCTTCAAGATGCTGCGGGAAAAGAAATCATCAGGCAAAGAGAAGTCCGGCTGGCAGCAACGCCGGGTGCAAGCTTCACTTTATCCAACGTGAAAATCGGCATTGATTTTCACTGGGAGAGAATTCAGGAACAGTCTTTTCGCGGCGATGTGCGTCTGGCGGCGGCTTCCGCATCCTCGTTTCATCTGATGAACATCATACCTCTGGAAGATTATCTGGAAAGCGTGATCTCGTCTGAAATGTCCGCCGAAGCTCCGCTGGAATTTTTAAAAGCGCAGGCCATCACTGCCCGCAGCTGGCTGGTGAGCATGCTGGCAAAAAAGAAGACCGCACGGTCTTTGACACAAATCAAAACTGAAAACGAAATCAACGTCTGGCAGGACGTCAACGACCACGAGGGATTCGATGTCTGCGCCGACGACCACTGTCAGCGCTATCAGGGCATCACCCGAATTATTTCCGAAAATGTGCGTGAAGCGATCAACCAGACCCGCGGAACATTTCTTGTTTATGATGGAAAAATCTGCGATGCGCGCTATTACAAATGTTGCGGCGGACAGACGGATATTTTTACCTCGGCATGGGAAGAAAAGAATTATGATTATCTAAGCAATGTGAGTGATGACATTGATTATCGTGCTCCGGTTCGTTCGGAAAGTGATGCAAAGCGGTGGCTGACCGGCAGGCCGCGGGCTTATTGCAACACACAGGATACGGTATTGTTGAAAACGATTTTACCGGCATTTGATCAGGAAACCTCTGATTTCTACCGTTGGCAGGTAGTTTATGAACGACGAGAACTTGAGGATATCCTTCGAAAGAAGTCGGGAATCGATTTCGGCAATCTTTTGAACATCGAAGCTTTGGAGCGTGGCCCATCCGGCAGAATCTCCCGGTTGGAAATTGAGGGCTCTAAAAGAACAGTAATGGTCGGCAAAGAACTGGAAATCCGCCGCTGGCTGTCGAACAGTCATCTTTTAAGCAGTGCTTTTGTTATTCATGCTGAGCGGGATGTGGCCGGACAGATCCGCCGTTTTGTTTTTAACGGCGGCGGCTGGGGGCATGGCGTAGGCCTTTGTCAGATTGGCGCGGCGGTCATGGCGTCCAAAGGCTTCAAGGCGGAAGAAATCCTTTCGCACTATTTCACCGGCGCCAATTTGAAAAAGTTGTATGACTAAAAATTTTTATAACATTTGTCATTCTCTGGCTTGACCAGGGAATCCAGTTATAAACTATAATAAAGGGTACAATGCAAAATACCATCAGCAAAGCCGAAAAAGATGGACGAATGAATACGAGCCGGAGTCCATGGGCATGGGTGCCGACGCTCTACCTTGCCGAAGGCATTCCCTACGTGATAGCCATGACGGTCAGCGTTGTGCTGTACAAGAATATGGGCCTTTCCAATACCGAAATCGCTTTTTACACGAGCTGGCTTTATCTTCCCTGGGTCATTAAACCGCTCTGGAGCCCGTTTGTCGATATTTTCCGCACCAAGCGTTTCTGGATCCTGACCATGCAACTGGCTATCGGCGCATCGCTCGCCTGTGTTGCCCTGACATTGCCCACGGCAAATTTTGTGCGCTACTCCCTGGCGATTTTCTGGATTATGGCCTTCAGCTCCGCCACGCATGATATCGCCGCCGACGGTTTCTATATGCTGGGACTCGATACACCGCAGCAGGCCGCGTTTGTCGGTGTACGCGTTATTTTTTACCGGATTGCCACCATTGCCGCCGAAGGGGGGTTGGTGTTTCTGGTGGGCATGCTGGAAAAATACGGCTATCCTGCGGCAAGCGCCTGGTCGCTGGCTTTTATCGGTGTGGGCGCTCTTTTCCTGGCGTTTTTCATCTATCATGTTTTCGCGCTACCGAAACCTGCCGAGGATGTGAGCGCGCCGTGGGATAAATCCAAAAATTTTATTGCGGAATATTTCCGCGTGCTGACTTTGTTTTTCCGGCGCAAAGATATTCTCGTCATCATATTCTTTTTTCTGTTCTACCGTTTTGCCGAGGCTCAACTCACCAAAATGGTCGTGCCGTTTCTGCTGGATGCACCAGGCAAAGGCGGTCTGGGTTTAACCACGGCTGATGTCGGCATCATTTACGGCACGGTGGGTGTGATCGCGCTGATGCTGGGCGGGCTTCTGGGCGGCTACGTCATTTACCGCAACGGCCTGAAGTTCTGGCTCTGGCCGATGGTGTTTATCATGCACCTGCCGGATTTGATTTTTGTCTACCTGTCTCATGCCCTGCCTCAGAATCTTTGGCTGATCGGTTCCGCCGTGGCCGTGGAAAAATTCGGTTACGGATTCGGCTTCACCGCCTACACGATTTACATGATCATGGTTTCGCAGGGAAGTTATAAGACGGTATTTTACGCCATTGGCACGGGCATCATGGCGCTGGGGATGATGATTCCCGCCATGAGCAGCGGCTGGATTCAGGACATGCTGGGCTATCAGAATTTCTTCATCTGGATTTTGATCACAACCATTCCGGGATTTATTGTCGCGGCGCTGGTGAAGATTGATCCGGAGTATGGGAAAAAACTGGGCAAAGAGCCAAGAGGCTAGGGTTATGCAGAGCAGACAAATCAACACAGCCTTTATTTTGGGGGCGGGGTTGGGGATGAGATTAAGGCCGCTGACGGAAAATATGCCCAAGCCGCTTCTGGAAATCGGCGGTTATCCGATTATTACGTATTCGATGGGGCATCTGCGGGCTGTCGGCATCAAACGGTTTATTGTTAACACGCATCACTGTGCGGAAAAATATGCTGAAGCTTTTCCTGATCACAATTATAAAGGCATTCCGATTACGTTTCGGCATGAACCGGTTCTGCTGGACACTGCGGGTGGTATTAAAAATATCGAAGACCTGATTGCCGAAGACGAACGTATCATCGTATACAACGGCGACATCGTCACCAACATGCCCATTGAACTGCTGCTCCGAAAACATTTTGAATTGAAAACCTCCGTGACGCTGGTGCTGCGTTCAACCGGGCCGTTGCTCAACGTCAATGTCGATCAGGACGGTTTCGTCTGCGACATGCGGCATATTTTGAAAAATGATGGTGTGAAAAAATGCCTGTTTGCCGGAATCTATATTGTGGAAAAATCCTTTCTAAAAAGGTTGACAGCGGGTAAAATAGAATCAATCGTTTTTCCGCTGGTGGAGATGATAAAAGAAAATCCACATTCAGTTGGTGCTGTGGTTATAGATGATGGTATTTGGTATGATGTGGGTAGCTTAGAGGAGTATGAAAAGCTAAAGTGGGAAGGCATTTATTAGTTGTCGTTCACGGAGGCGGGAATCTAGGATTTTATAATACTGGATTACCCGATCAAGTCGGGTAATGACAAAGACAGGGAGTTTATGCAAAAGGAAATTCAAAAATTCCTGACTGAACATCTGGGTCATGAAGACTTTACGCTTGAGCCGATCAAGAAGGGCGGATCCGACCGTGAATTTTTCAGGGTTTCCCTGCCGCATGAAGACAGCTTCATTTTTATGCATTATGGCGATGAAGTGGCGGAAAACGCCCACTGGTCGGGCATCAACAAGTTCATGGCGTCGATTAAAATGAATGTGCCGAGAATAATCATACAGGATGTCTCGCGTCATTTTATTCTGCTGGAAGACCTGGGTGATGTTGATTTGTGGTCGCTCAGATTCGAACCCTGGGAGGAGAGGCGAGAATTTTATTTGCAGGTCCTTACGCAAATTCGCCGGCTGCATTCCTTTGACCTGAGATTGCTTCCTGCGGATGTGCAATTATCGGAAAGCTACGGCCCTCGGCTTTACAAATGGGAGCATGATTATTTTCTTGAAAATTTCGTCTGGGAAGTCTGCAAAATAAAACTAACCTCTGCGAATGCCGCGAAATTGAATCAGGAACTGGACGCGCTTTCCGAGCGTCTGCAAAGAATAGAACCGTCCCTAATACATCGAGATTTTCAATCGCAGAATATCATGATGAAAAACGACAAACCTGTCTTGATTGATTTTCAGGGTATGCGCACAGGGTGCCTCTTTTACGATCTCGGTTCACTGATCTGCGATCCTTACGTTACGTTTACCGATGAAGAAAGAAAAGAGTTATTGAACTTTTACTATGATCTCATGAATCCATCATACAGCCGCGATGAATTTGTTCGCAATTTCTGGATGGGCTCTGTACAGCGGCTTTTGCAGGCGCTGGGTGCCTACGGTTTCCTGGGACTCAAAAAACACAAACCGGCTTTCCTTCACCACATTCCCAACGGCCTGGAGAATTTATTGATGGCGGTCGAAAACGCGGGCGGGCTGGAATCGCTCAGTGATCTGGCAACGGAATGCGAAACCATCCTCACACGGAAAAATTATTAAACTAAATATCTATCAAAGTTTAATATCTGTATAATAACAGACGCGGTCCTGCCAATCGATGGAGTACCAAAAGAGAACAATCTGTTTTGATGATATGCAGACCAGTCATTTTATTAAGTCCTGCAAGTGGACGGAAGATTATTTCAACAACTGAAAAACGGGGCTCTGCGCGAAACTCCGGCGGACGCCGGGTATCTCGGCGTCGGTAGTAATTGCCTATGACAAAAAAAAGAAAATACGAGGTTGCGGTCATCGGAAGAAACTGCATTGATTATATCTTTCCAGTAGATCATTATCCGCAAGAAAATTCCAAGAAACAGATTGTCAAGAAAATTGTCGAAGCCGGTGGCCAGGGCTCAACAGCCGCCTGCTGCATCGCCAAACTTGGCGGGAAAGTGGCTTTCTGGACGAATATGGGAAATGATGCGGAAGGATGGTTTTGCTTAAAAAGACTCAAAGATTTTAAGGTTGCGACGGATTATATAAAGATTTGTCCGAAACACAAGACACCGGCTGCTTTTATTTTTGTTAATGTCCATAACGGTTCGCGCACCATTTTTTATGAAAAACGCACCTTGCCCGCGGTGAGCATAAAGCAAATAGAGGAAGAAATAATTTCGCCGGTGAAAGTCCTGCTGCTTGATCCGGAAACAACACATCTGACCTGGAAACTGAAAAAAATCCTAAATCAGGATGCCCGGATCGTTTACGACTGTGAGCGATGGGTAAAGGGAATAGAGGATTTGTACGGCATAGTCGATTATTTTGTCCCGTCGTATGAATTTTTTGAGGACGAAAGGATATTCTCTCCTCAGGATACTTTTCTGGAGAAAGTCAGTCAATTGAAGAAAAATATCAATAATGAATTGATCATCACCCATGGTGAGCATGGCGCATATTTTATAGCAAACAAAGCTCTCTATAATGTGCCGGCGCCCGGGGTAAAAGTTGTGGATACGATTGGCGCCGGGGATAACTTTCACGCGGCTTTTTCTTTTGCCGTCAGCCGGAATTATGATCTTGGCAGTGCGGTAAAATTATCTGTGGCCGTGGCGTCGATTTCCTGCACCAAATATGGCGGAAGAAACGGCACACCAGACTTAAAAACAGCAGTCAGCCATGCCCGGAAACTCAAAACAATTCTGGTGGGACAGATATAGGTCTTGTTGAAGATGTTCTGCTCAAAAGGTCAGCATAATACGTTTATATTAAAAATAAGCGTGATGTAAGAGGCGTAAAAGAAAGCTGTACGCACGGTCATTCATTGAAACGGCTTCTGTTTTACATTTTCTCGACGTATTTATTCTTTCTTTTAGAACTAAAAACTTTCCTTACGATAAAGGCATTGCGCTCATCGTGTCGATATGTTAAGCAAATCTCCAATATTCACCTTCCGGAGAGATTTTGAAAAATGAAATACGAACCGTTAGTTATCGAAGAAAAATGGCAAAAAAAGTGGGAGGATAAAAAAGCCTTCAAGGTTGCCGTAGATCCGCAAAAGAAAAAATATTATCTATTGGAAATGTTTCCTTATCCTTCCGGCAAAATCCATATCGGCCATGTCCGTAATTACACCATCGGCGATGTCGTCGCCCGTTACAAACGCATGAAGGGTTTTAATGTTTTGCATCCGATCGGCTGGGACGCTTTCGGTATGCCCGCGGAAAACGCCGCCATCGAGCACAAAATCCATCCGTCGAAGTGGACGCATGAAAATATCGAACACATGAAAAAACAGCTCAAACGCATGGGCTTCAGCTATGACTGGGACCGGGAAGTTGCCACCTGCGAACCGGAATACTACCGCTGGGAACAGCTCTTTTTTATCTGGATGTACGAAAAGGGCCTGGCCTATAAGAAACGCTCCACGGTTAATTTCTGCACCAAGTGCGACACGGTGCTGGCCAACGAACAGGTGGAAGGCGGCCAGTGCTGGCGCTGCGGGACAGAGGTGACGGAAAAAGTCCTCGATCAGTGGTTCTTCAAAATCACCGCCTACATCGAAGAACTTCTGGAATACTGCGACAAGCTTCCCGGCTGGCCGGAACGCGTCATGACGATGCAGAAAAACTGGATCGGCAAGAGCTACGGCTGTCTCGTTGATTTCCCGATGGCCGACGGCAAGGGCGCAATTAAAGTTTTCACTACCCGGCAGGATACACTCTTCGGCGCGACCTTCATGCTGGTGGCTGCCGAACATCCGCTGGTGACGGAACTGACCAAAGGCAAGGCCATTGAGAAAGATGTTCAGGCGTTTGTCGAGAAAGTTAAAAAGCAGGACAAGCTGATGCGCACGTCCGAATATTATGAGAAGGAAGGTCTCTTCCTGGATTCCTATTGTCTCAATCCGCTTACCGGATGGAAGATGCCGATCTTCGCCGCCAATTTTGTTCTGGCCGATTACGGCACCGGCTGTGTCATGGCCGTGCCGACGCACGATCAACGCGACTTTGAATTTGCCAAAAAATTCGATCTGCCGCTGATTGTGGTTATCTCCCCCAAAGACAGAACGTTGGATCCTGCAAAGATGACCGAAGCTTATGTGGATGAAGGCGTTCTGGTGAATTCCGGCCAGTTCAACGGCATGGAAAACACCAAGGTTCTGGAAGCCATCGCCGATTTTCTGGAAAAAGAAGGGAAAGGCAAACGCACCATCCAGTACCGCCTGCGCGACTGGGGCATTTCCCGCCAGCGTTACTGGGGCGCGCCGATTCCCATGATCAACTGCGATAAATGCGGCATCGTTCCGGTGGATGAAAAGGATCTTCCGGTTATACTGCCCGAAAACGTTGTCTTTAGTCCGGAGGGCGGCTCGCCGCTGGCAGCTCTTCCCGAATTTGTCAATACGACCTGTCCGAAATGCGGCAGCAAAGCGGTGCGCGAAACGGACACGATGGATACCTTCGTGGAATCGTCATGGTACTTCGACCGGTTTTGCTGTCCGGAATGCGATACCAAGCCCGGCCTCGACCGCAAGAAACTCGATTACTGGATGCCGGTGGATCAATACATCGGCGGTATCGAACATGCTATTCTGCATCTTCTCTATTCGCGTTTTTATACAAAGGTTCTGCGTGACTTCGGCGTGATCGGCGTGGATGAACCTTTTACCAATCTGTTGACGCAGGGCATGGTCTGCAAGGAAACTATGAAGTGCAAGGAGCACGGCTTTCTTTTCCCGGAACAGGCGGCGGACGGCAAATGCCACATCTGCGGTCAGGAAGTCATCATCGGGAAGACGGAAAAAATGTCCAAGTCACTGAAAAATGTCGTTGACCCCGATTATCTGGTCAAGAGATACGGTGCGGATACCGCGCGCATCTTCTGTCTGTTTGCGGCGCCGCCGGAAAAAGATCTGGAGTGGAGTGAACAGGGCGTGGATGGATCCTTCCGTTTTCTGGGACGCCTGTGGCGCATTGTTGAAGAATACCTGGAAGACATCAAATGTGTGGCTCCTGTATCCGGCGCGATGGAACTGGATGGCGATTTGAAAGCGCTACGGCGGAAAACCCATCAGACGATCCGCAAGGTTTCTATTGATATCGAAGACCGATTCCATTTCAACACGGCCATCAGTGCCGTGATGGAACTGGTGAATACCGTTTATCAGGTCAAACGTCCGACGGGCGATGATAAGATTGCTTTGTCTGTGATTCGCGAGGCGCTGGAGGCGGCCATTATCTTGCTGGTTCCGATTGTTCCTCATATGACGGAAGAACTCTGGCAGTTGCTCGGACATCAGAATCTGGCATCCGATATGCCCTGGCCGGAATTTGATCCGGCAATTGCCAGCGAAGATGAAATGACGATTGTCGTGCAGATTAACGGTAAACTCCGCAGCCGGATGACGGTGCCGGTGGATGAGGAACCCGAGAAGATCAAAGCAGACGCGCTGGCAGATGAAAAAATCAAGTCCATGACCGCGGGCATGCAAATCAGGAAAGTGATTTACGTGCCGAAGAAGCTGGTGAATATCGTTGTTGGTTAGTGATGTAGGGACTGTTCCCCGAACAGTCCGGTGCATTCAGAAAATGCGGCTTGCATCTAAAAAGGTTATTGATGAAAAAACATAATCTTCGATTGTTGACTAAACTATCCATTATTTATTTTTTATCAGTTATTTTATTTGCCTGCGGTTATTCCTTTGCTCCGCGGGGCGAGAGCATCGATCAGCGTATTCAAAAAATCTACGTGGATTCATTTGAAAACGGAACATCTCAGGCGGGAATAGAAAATTACGTCCGGACGGCTTTCATTAATCAGCTCATTCAGAGCAGCCGGTTTAAGGTGGCCTCCAGCGCGGAGAGCGCCGACGCAATCATCAGGGGGAAAATTTTGAATCTTCATACATCAACGGTTGCGCATCTTAAAAATGATTTGGCTGCGGAGGAGCGGGCGACCATGATCATGAAAGTTGTTTTTGAAGACAGCGTCAACGGCAAAACGATCTGGAGTCAAAAGGAGATGACGGATTCGGTTGATTACACCTTGAATCAGGACATCAACCTGCTTGCCAATGTCAGAAAACAGGCCCTGATGAAACTGTCCAACGATATGGCGGAAAAAGCTTTTAATCTGATGATGTCCGGGTTTTAGTGAGCCAAGCTGAAAACGAATCCCGACTTGTCGGGACGAAGTTTGAAGCGTAAGGCGAACTATCCCGATGGCGAAGCACATCGGGATAAGGTACAATTCAACATGACATATTCAGTTGCAAAATTCGGCAGGTTCTTTCTTCTACCCTACAATCAGGAAAAAGAAGCGCTTGAATTCTTTTCATCGGATACAAGCGCTGTTCAGGAAATTAAAAATCTTACACCATACCTGAAAAGATTATCAGCCAAATATTTGCTGATTCTGGACAGCTACAGGGAAATTGCTTGTGATAAAATTTCTTTGCGCCAAATGCTGAAAGTCTTTGAAAACAAGAAAGTCGGAATCGTCTATTCGGATTTTATTCTGCGGGAAGGGAATAAACTGATTCAGTATCCTTTGATCGACTATCAGACGGGCAGCATCCGCGACGATTTTAACTTCGGACATCTTTTGATTTATTCCTGTGACGCCGTTCAAAACGCGTTAAAAAAATACGGTTCTCTGCCGTCAGACGCCCATCTGGCCTTCTATGACCTGCGGCTGAAAATTTCTGCGGATTATGATGTGATTCGCGTGCCGAAATTTTTATATAAGGCATCTATTAAGCAACAGAAGAAAATAAAAATATCCGGAAGGAAAACGGAAGCACATTTTTCATACGTTTCGAAAGAGAATTTCATCAGGCAGAAAAAGCTCGAAAAGATAGCAACGGATCATTTGAAGCGCATCGGGGCATATCTTCCCGCACGCACAAAAGTTTTAGACAAGGAAGCAAATGATTGTCAGTGGAAGGCGAGTATAGTCATACCAGTGCTGAACCGGAAAAAAACGATTGGCGATGCGTTGAAAAGCGCACTGGAACAAAAGACAGACTTTCCGTTCAATATTATTGTTGTGGACAATTACTCCACCGACGGCACCACGGATATTTTGAAAAGATTTACGGCCAGATATCCTCATGTTCATCACCTTATACCTCAAAGGCGTGATCTGGGCATCGGCGGCTGCTGGAATGAAGCGATCTACTCGTCGTATTGCGGGCGTTATGTTGTACAGCTTGATTCCGATGACCTTTACAGTTCGTCGCATACGCTTCAGAAAATTGTCCACGCCATGCGCCACGGAAGATATGCAATGTTGGTCGGCTCCTACACGCTTGTTGATGAACATCTGAAGAAAATTCCGCCGGGGCTCATTGACCACCGGGAGTGGACGCCGGCCAACGGCCACAACAATCTGCTGCGTGTCAATGGTATGGGCGCCCCGCGCGCTTTTGATTTATCGGTGATCCGCCGGATGGGTTTTCCCAACGTCAGCTACGGCGAGGATTACGCTGCGGCGCTTCATATCACCCGCGATTACAAAGTCGGCCGGATTTACGAAAATCTTTACTGGTGCCGCCGCTGGAAGGATAACACGGATGCCGGTCTTTCCGTCGGGAAAAAGAACCGCCACGATTTTTATAAAGATCAATTGCGCAGCGGCGAAATAGAAGCCAGAAAAAAGATCAAAGAAACTCGGACATATGAAGATGAAAGGATCTTTGCCGAATTGAACGGGAGCCATGATTTGTCGTTGCCCGTCCTTTGTCAGAGCCTCTGCGATTCGCAAAAACTAAACTGGCCCAAACTTGCCGGTGCCGTCCGCGATTTAAATGCCGTTCAATCACGGAAATTAGCCGGTCCGTATAAAGTTTATTTGCAGTACAATTCCGCACGGGCCGTCAACAGCGGCGCAAGGATTGATGCTGAATCCATCAGCAAAAGACCCTGCTTTCTGTGTCAGGAAAATCTTCCGGCGGAGCAGAAAGGAATTTTATACAGGAATCAATATTTAATCCTGTGCAATCCCATGCCGATTTTTGAAAATCACTATACAATCGTATCGCTGCGGCACGAGCCCCAGGAAATTACGTTATCCATCCCTGGGCTTTTGAGTCTGTCCGCCGAGATGAAAGGATACGCTGTTTTCTACAACGGCCCGGCCTGCGGCGCCTCCGCACCCGATCATCTGCATTTTCAGGCGGTTCCGCGCAATAAACTTCCCTTTTTAAGTGATTTAAAGAAACTATTGCCTTTTGAAGATTTGCCTTCGGTAAAATACGGGTGTTTGGAAGATGATGGTCGTTCTGTGGTTGTGCTGGAATCAAAAAACACGGCCGCGCTGCGGGAACAATTTCTCAACCTGATCAAAGCCGCGGGAAAAATCATGAAGACCGACGGCGAACCGATGGTTAACGTCATCGGTGATTATAACAGCAGGGTCTGGCGTCTGGTCGTGTTCCTGCGCCGGAAGCATCGTCCGGATGTTTATTTCGCAAAAGGTGAAAGTAGAATTTTCATATCGCCGGGTTCCGTGGATATGGCCGGTGTCGTCATTACGCCGAGGCTGGATAATTATAATGGTTTGGATTATAATGCGATCCGTGAAATCTACCGGGAAGTATCGCTGCCGGAAGCCATGATGAATGAAATTTTAAAGGAATTATAAAGGAGTCAAAAAATGTTTTTTGCCGAAGAGACGATTGTGGACAGTGCGATGAGTTTTTCTGAAGCGATCGAGGGATCAACGGCTCCCGATGAAATCATTCTCTCCTTGTCGCTGATTGACGTGCTTTATTATTCCTTTGACGGGAAAAAGCATCAGGGTCAGATTCTGGTCAGCAGGGAACTGGAAGACGACATTTATGATCTGTTCAACTTCATCGAGAAGATTTTATTTCCCGTCGGCAGGGTGATTCCCATTGTCTCCTATCAGTGGAGTGATCATCAATCGATGGCGGACAATAACTCTTCCTCTTTCAATTTCCGGGTCATTGAAGGCACGGCGCAACTGTCCATGCATGGGCTGGGCAAGGCTGTGGATATCAATCCGGTGCAGAATCCGGTGATCTACCCCAATGGCATTACGGCTCCGGAGGGGGCGAAATATCAGCCCGGCGAAAGCGGAACCCTGACCGCGGATCATGCCGTGGTCAAAGAATTCCTCAAACGCGGTTGGCACTGGGGCGGGGATTTCAAACAGCCGAAAGACTATCATCACTTCGAAAAGCCGTGAAATCAATTATCATTGTTTTTATCGATGGTTACGCTTCGCGGCGCGCCTGCTGATGCAGGACATTCATATCCACAACGTTCGGGAAATTATGTAGTATAAAGCAGGGAAGGAGATTGATCAGCTCATGAATACGTATAATGTCCTGATTATCGGATCCGGTCCGGCGGGTCTCTTTGCCGCTCTGGAGCTGGAGCGTGCGGGTGTGGATAAAATTGCGGTTATTGATCGCCTTCCTTATCCCGCCGGAGGGTTGCTCAACGACGGCAAATTAAATTTCGATTATCGAATCGGAATTGATCTGGATGAACTGCAAATCGACAGGGATGAAGCGCAGTGTTTGATGGAAGAAATCAGACAGGTCTTTACCGGTTTTTCCAAATGCAGACAGGTCACGTTTATCGACAGGAATGAAAAAATCAGGGCGCTGGGAGAAATTGCCGGAGAGAATGGCGCTCAATTTATCGCGCCGGAACAATGGCACTGGGGGACGGACAACGGCCGGGCGGCGGTTGATTTTCTGAGAAAGCGCCTGAATAAAACCGAACTTTTGCTCGATACAACGGTCAATTCCATTGTTCGGCATCATGAGGATACCTTTCATGTGATTTGCAGTCATCACAGAAAGAAAATTCGCTATGGCGCGAAATTTATCCTGGCCGCGCCGGGGCGGAGCGGCGCCTACTGGTTTCGCGATCTGGCCACAAAATTGAATATCCATCATAACTTCGGTCCCATTGATGTGGGAATTCGCGTTGAATTAAACAGGAAATTCTACGACGACATAACCGACATCGTTTACGATCCGAAATTTATTTTTCTCACGTCGCGGCACAAGGATAAAGTGCGGACTTTCTGCACCAACCCCGGAGGGAGGGTGCGGCCGGAAGACTATTATGATTTCAAACTCGTCAATGGCGATGCTCTGTCCGGCCGGAAAACGGGAAATACAAACTTTGCCCTGATTAACACCATTTCACTGACCGCACCTTTTTCCGATACGACCGCGTTTGGCCAGATGATTGCCAGACAGTTTTTTCTGCTGGGCGGCGGAAAACCCATTGTTCAGCGGGTGGGAGATTTCCGGGAAGGAAGAAGAAGCGCCAGTGCAACCTTCAACAGCAGAAATCGCCATTTTGAACTCTGCCGGCCGACCTATCAGGCGACCCCCGGCGATATCACGCTGGGCCTGCCCGCCCGCATCATCGACAATCTCTGGGAGTCCTTAAAGAAAATTGACAAAATCGTGCCCGGCATTCTGCACCCTTCCACCCTGCTCTACGCGCCGGAAATTAAGTTTTTTGATACACATTTTATGACGGATAAAGATCTGGAAACAAATGTCGGGGGAATCTTTGTGGCCGGAGACGGGGCAGGAAAGAGCCGCGGCATTGTCGGGGCGGGAATTTCCGGCATCATCGCGGCCAGGGGCATTGCCCGGAAATATTTTTAGCGCGCCGGGTAATGTTTTTTTAACGGGATGGCCGGCAAAGTTTTATTCTTCAATTTCTCTGACCGCTCTCAAGCCCTTAAAGCCGTTATTGGCCCAGCCGTATAAATCCTGCACGGTCACATTGCTGGAACATTCAAACTGCCGGGTGTCCTGCGGTAATTTTTTCAAATCGTGTTTGTTTTTATAAAATTTTAAAGATCCGTCTTTTGACAGAATGATGTAGTATAGCATTATCCGACCTCTTAATGATACAGGCGGGGAACGCCGGAAGCGTTCCCCGCTTTTTTCAGGTTATTTCGGGCATGGACCGATATACTTTCCTTTCATCTTGCTGAGCATCTGCATTTCCGGCTGACCTTTCGTCTTGAATTTGGTATTGGATTGTCCGGTCATCGTATTGCCGGTATAGGTGGTGGTTCCCGATGTCTGCATGACGGTATCTTGACCTTTGCATTCAACCTTATAGTTGACAGTATTGCCGACAAAATTCTGGAGCGTGGTTTTGCATTCATAATTCTTGTCTTTGTTTTTGGGGACCGCGTCGTTTTTCGTGATGCATTGGCGGAAAGTGGTTGGTGGCATGGAAGCAGGTACCCCAGGCATCCCTTTCAATTCCACCTGAGTGGTCATTTCCCACAAGCCTTCTTTCAACTCTGCCCAGGCTAAAGCCGACCAGAGCAGGGACAACAAAACAGCCAAAATAATAAAAGTCTTTTTCATCCTCTATCGTCTCCTTTTTTTATTGGTTTCTTGACGCAATCGATCTGAAAATGAATTGCGCTCCTACGTTTGGGATTGGTTAAATTTCTCAAAAATTCTATAGGACATCCCCTTGGGATTAAGATTTTTATACTGGTTAACGGACATAATGTAGTGGTCGAGCATTTTAATCGATTCCTCGGGAGTGTCCACAAATTCTACGCCGGCTTCATAATATTTGCCTTCATAAACGGCTTTACACCACTTCACTTTTCCCTGAACCGTGATCGTTTGCCTCGTGTTTTTCAAGGTTAAATCGATTTTCAGCAAGGTGTCCTTCGGCAACGGAAAATTGCCCTGGATTCTGGTGCCGGTCATGGAAATATCTTCGCTGTGGCTGTAGATGATCTTTTTCTGCGGCGGGGCGGAGATTTCAGAGAGGATGGTGATGACGATTTCGTTTTCTTCATCGAGTCTCTCCGCTCTGCGCGCTGACTTCATCGCTTGCTCGTCGTCGGCTTCTTTTTCCGCTTCAAGTCGTTTTGATATGATTCTTTCTTTCATAAAAGCGACTCCTTTTTTCCATGACGTGCAGAATATGCTGGTTATCAGCTTATGATTGCAAATCTGTGAATCCGCGCCTTGTGTGATTGTATTTTATAAGAATTTCGTCTTCGTATGTCAATGGAAAAAATAACGGATGGTGTCCGGTCTGGACGGGATGCTACAGCGCGTTAAACAGAGACCCCGAACCGCTCAGCAGCATATAGAGAATAAAGACCACCCCGATGAAGATGCGGTAGTAGCCGAAATATTTGAAGCCGTGGTTTTCGACAATTTTCAGGAATATTTGAACCGCCAGCCAGGCGAAAACAAAGGCAACCACAAAGCCAATGGCCAAAAGCATGAAATCGTTTCTGGAAAAAGTAACCTCTGTCTTCAGTAAGTCATATCCGGTTGCCGCAAACATGGTTGGAACGGCGAGCAGAAATGAAAACTCGGTCGCCTGTTTTTTATTCAAGCCGTTGAAGACGCCGCCGATAATGGTTGCCGCGGCGCGGGACACGCCGGGAATCATGGAAACACACTGCGCCAGTCCGATGAAAAAAGCATGTGGGTATGAGATATTGCCGAGATCAAGGTATTCTGTTTTCCGGGCAACGATATGTTTGTCCAGGATGATCAGCACAACACCGCCCGCAATGAGCGAGACGGACACCACCAGCGGGTTGAAAAGGTGCTGTTTGATGGTGTGATAGGCTAGGAACCCCACGACGACATTAGGCAGAAAGGCCACGCCCAGCTTCATGTAGATGTTGACGTCCTTCAGGAACCGGTTGGCGTAGAGCATCACGATGGCCCCGATCGCTCCGAGCTGAATGGCGATTTCAAAGGTCTTTACAAAAGCATGGTTGTGAATCCTCATGACGGAAGAGGCCAGAATCATATGCCCTGTTGAGGAAACAGGCAGAAACTCCGTGATCCCTTCAATCATTGCGAGAATAATGGTTTGAATGATGTCCATATGGCCGGATACCTTATACTTTCCGATCTTTTTATGTCAATGTAATATTTGCTGAAAAATATATTTTTTATCCTTGACAGAATGCCTCTGTCCCTCTATCTTCAATGAAAATGAAATGATTTCCGGGAATCGATCGGTATCCATTACCCATAGAAAAAGCGATCATAAAATAAATACATGAAACACATTTCCGTGAACAGCGCCGAATCAGACAATCCTCATCGCGACCGGACCCCTGCCAGGAAAGGGAGATTCTATGTCCAGAGATTTATCCTGATTCTGCTGCTGATTCTGCTGTTGCCTCTTTCTTCATCCGTGGCGAAGAATGTTACCTGCAGCCGTTTGCCCCTGCTGATGAAAAGTTTTCTGGCCAATCACTACGCGATGAAAGACCTGACCGGAGAAGTCAAGGATCACGCCGTCGATCAGATGATCAAAATCATCGATCCCACGAAAACACTCCTGTATGAGTCCGATGTGGCAAGCCTGAAGCCTTTTCTGCGGCGGGTCTTTGCCAGCATTCAGGCGGGCGATTGTGCTGCGCTGACCCCCGTTTATGATATCCTGGTCGCGCGGGCCAGAGAGAACGAGGCCATGGTTAGAAAAATTCTGGGATCAGACTTCAAACTGGATGAAAAGGCGGAGCTGCTGATAGACATCAAAAAACGTCCCTACCCGAAGACAAGAAAGGACAAGGAAGAGCTCCTGCGCAAGGTTGTGCAGTTTCAGATCGAGAATAACCTTCTGGCCGGTGTCAGCCTGTCGGAGGCCAAAAAGCAGCAGATTCACCGCTACGAACTGCAGACGATGCGGGTCATCAAGCGCAGTCCGGAGAAACTGATTACCACCGCCGCCGAGGCTTTTGCCCAGGCCCTGGATCCGCACACGGGCTACCTGTCTCCTGAAAACTATGATGACTTCCGGATTCAGATGCAGCTTTCGCTGGAAGGCATCGGCGCCGTTCTCAGCAGCGATAATGGCTTTACCGTCATTGAGGAACTGATTCCCGGAGGGGATGCCGAACGTTCCGGTCTGCTGAAACCGAAAGATAAGATCATTGCCGTCGCTCAGAAAAATGAACGCCCTGTGAATGTCATCGATATGGATCTGCGTGATGTCGTGAAAATGATTCGCGGCAAGAAAGGCACCCAGGTCACGCTGACGATTCTGCGGCAGGCGGAGCGCACCTACCGCTTCCATGTCACGCTTAAACGGGATAAGATTTACCTTAAAGAGCAGGAGGCGAAGATCACTTATGAAACAAGGTCATTTCAGGGGAAACCGTATAAGTTCGGGGTGATCGATCTCCCGTCTTTCTACGGCGACGAAAAGGTCAACAAGTCCTGTTATGAAGATGTCAGGGAACTCGTCGCTGAAGCCCGGCGGCAAAACGTGGATGGGATCATTTTGGATTTGTCGCGCAATGGAGGAGGTCTGCTGGGAGAAGCGGTGCGCATCGCCGGACTTTTTCTGGGCAAGGGAGCTGTTGTGGCAACGAAAGACAATCAGAATCAGTTGACAATATTTGTCAATGGATCGTCGTCAACTCGCCTCCAGGGAGATGATGTGGAAGTTATTTCATTTCCCGCGGACGGTCCCGGCGATGTTTATAGCGGTCCGCTGGTCGTGTTAACCAGCCGCCTGAGCGCGTCAGCCAGCGAGATTGTGACCGGCGCTCTGCAGGATTATAAGCGCGCGGTGATTGTGGGATCCGACCATACCTTCGGCAAGGGATCCGTCCAGACGCTGTCGCGTCTGCCGCGTGATTTGGGCGGAATGAAAGTGACCACGGCGCTCTATTTCCTGCCCCGGGGAAAGTCCACGCAGAAAATCGGCGTGGAAGCGGATGTGCGATTGCCCGGTCTGTTCATTCTCGAAGACATCGGAGAAACGACACTGGAATACCCTTTGCCGGCTCAGGCCATCGCTCCGTTTATAGAGATGCCGGGCAAGGCCGCGCCGCGCTGGAAGCCGGTAGACAAAGCCATGACGGATGAGCTGGCGGCCAAATCCGCCGCCCGTATTTCCAAAGACGAAAAGTTTTTGGAAATTATCAAAAACAACGGCGAGGCGGCCGCGAAGAAGGATGTGATCCGAATCAGCGATTTGCGCAAGGAAATGGAGAAGGAAGGGGGCGGCAAACAGCAGGAGACGCCCACCGAGATGAAGAAGAAAGCCCGTGAACAGCAGACCCCCTACCTCAATGAGAGCGTCAATATTGTTCTGGATATGGTTGTGATGGAGATGAACCGGACAATGCCGCAGGCCTTGCGCGCAGGCTACTAACATCAATGGGGCTGGCTGATCATTTACAGATTTTCTTCATTTTAGCCATATCCAGCAGCATGCAGTTTCTCAATTTACAGGCTTTTTGCGCATCCATACAGCCCAGCTTTTTATTGCCCTGATTTAAATAAAGGACTCCTCTGTTGATGTAGGCTTGCGCTAAACCGGGCTGGAGACGGATGGCCTGATTATAATCTTCAAGGGCGCGTTTCGGCTGGCCGATTTGCATGTAGGCGACGCCCCGGTTGTAATACGCGAGAGCCACACGCGGTTGCAGCTTGATGAAATTGGTTAAATATTCAATCGCTTTTTGCGGTTTGGTATACTTCTTCCCGTCCCATAAAGCATTCGCTTTCTTGATCCAGTCTGCGCTGTTCGCGCTGAACGCCGGCGAACAAAGCAGGGTTAAAACCAAAGAAATGGACAGAATCAATTTTAGCCAAAAAGCTTCTTTTTTCTTCAGGCTCATAAAATTCTTTTTCTGCAAATGAAGCGGCTTTTGATTATAGGAAAGCGTTATCACGAACGGCCGTGCTCAAAACGGATGACATGCGCTTCATACAAGCTGATAATCTTTTTCCCGGAATAATTTCAGACAGGCATCTGCCGCCACATCATCATAAAGGATGCCCTTGTTTTTCTCGATTTCCTCCAGAGCAAAATCAATGCCCAGCGAAGGCCGGTAGGGGCGATGAGAAGCCATGGCCTCGACGACATCGGCAACAGCCAGAATACGGGCCTCCAGAAGAATTTCTTCACCCTTCATGTTTTGGGGATACCCTGTTCCATTCATTCTTTCATGATGCTGATGAATTACCTGCGCCAGCGGCCAGGAAGAGTCAACGCCTTTCATCATCTCGTATCCAATCCTGGAATGTTCTTTGATCAGATTATATTCTAAATGGCTCAGTTTTGAAGGTTTTGTCAATATTTCAGTCGGGATCGCCATCTTTCCGATATCGTGGATGGTGCCGGCCATGCGAATCCCTTCAATCATGTTTTCACTCAGCCCCATCTCCTGTCCGATGGCGCAGGCCAGATTGGCTGACCGCGACTGGTGGCCTGCCGTATAGGGATCTCTGACTTCCAGGGCAGACACCAGGACCTGAACCGTTGTGGACACGGCTTTCTTGAGGCGGGTCAGGGTTTGCTGAAGCGTTTCCTCCGCCTGCTTGCGTTCCGTGATGTCCCGAAGATTGATAATGGCCGCTTCCACGATTTGATTGCGGACTAAATTACTGGCGACCAATTCAAACGTGTGCCAGTTTCCGTCTGCTTTGCGGAGACGGACCTCCGCTTTATAAGTGCGGGGATTGGTGTCAGAAAAAAGAACTCTGAATCCATGGATAATGTCCTGCAGATCATCGGGATGGACATGATCCCGGGAGCTGGCGTTGATTCTGTCCTCATGTCTGTATCCCAAAATGTCATCTACCGCTTTGTTTTCGTAGGTGATGATGCCTTTGCGGTTGACCAGCAGAATGATATCCGAAGACTGATCGGCCAGCGAACGGAAAATCTGTTCCTCGTTCTTCAACTGTTCTTCTATTTTTTTGCGTTCAGTGATGTCGCGCACCAGTCCTCTGAAGCCGACGGGTTTATCGGATAAGTCTTTGGTCAGGGAAACGGATACTTCAATATTTCTTTGGATGCTGTTTTTGCTTTTTACCAAGCAGGGGAAATCTGTGATGGATTCTCCCTGCGATACCCTGCCGCACACCATGGATGCTTCTTGCGCGAAATCGTCATCCAGATATTCCCGGTAATGTCTGCCCAAAAGGCCATCCCTGTCGCATTCCAGAATTCCGCACAATGAATGATTGACAAAGGTGAAGTTGCCGTGCAGATCTGTTTCGCAATAGCCCTGTTCAATATTTTCAAGAATCGTTCGAAATTTTGCTTCGCTGTGACGCAGCTTTTCTTCGGCATGTCGGCGCTTTGTAATATCGCGAACGCTCATCACAAAACCGGCGACATCCGGATTTTTAGTAAGATTTCTTCCCATGCCGTCCAGATAAATGACAGAACCGTTTTTGTGAATAACGCGCAATACTCTGGGGATGAGAGCATCTTGATCGGCCAGAATAGCCTTTCCGTAATCATCGGCGGTCTCACGGCTGTCTTCCGGATGAATAAAAGAAAAGACGCTTTTCCCGATAACTTCCTCAGGTTTATATCCGGTAAAACATTCGATGGATCGACTGCAATATTTGATATCGCCCATCTGATCCGTAACGACAAAAATGTCGGAAAAGTCTTCGTTGATTTGTTGGAAATGTTTCCCGCTTGTCAGCGGCAGCTTATGTTTTGATCGCTTCAAATGAAAGTCTGTTCAAAATCCTTTTTATTTTTACCGCGCAAACCTGTTCTGGACAAAAAGATGCCAATTTATAAATTCTTATTTGACGTCAAGATATATGGAAGATTGAATTCTGTCAATAAGGAAATAAAAACTGACAAAGGGTGCGACTGCCTGAACATCAGGATGCCTCAGTTTGCTGAAAATTCATGGATTGGCTCTTGCCCCGCGCGAGAGCGCTGATTATATTGCTAACAGGTGGTGCAATGATGAAAAACAGATACTTTCCCATATTGATCATCATCCTGATTGCAGGATTAATATGGGCATTTTTACTCGCAAAAGTTTCCAGTGAACGGGAAAAGGGGGGACAGATGGTGGATAAAAAAACAATGGCTGAAGACGCAAGGAAAAAGATGACGCCTCTCCAGTGTGATGTGGCCTTCGGCAATGCCACGGAGACGCCTTTCAAAAATGAATACTGGGATAACCATCAGGAAGGCATCTATGTCGATATCGTGTCGGGAGAGCCGCTTTTCAGTTCAAAGGATAAATTTGATTCGGGTTCGGGATGGCCCAGTTTTACCCGGCCCCTCAACGGAAAATCTGTTCTTGAAAAAACAGACAGCAGTCATTTTATGCGGAGGACAGAAGTACGAAGCGCGAAAGCGGATATTCATCTGGGGCATGTTTTTGAAGACGGACCGCTTCCCACGGGCAGGCGATACTGCATCAATTCCGCATCGATAAAATTCATTCCGAGAGAGAAAATGGAAGAAGCGGGATACGGAGAATATTCGCGGTTGTTTGCCGCGCCATCGACCGAGAAGACAGAAACGGCGATCTTTGCGGCCGGCTGTTTCTGGGGCGTAGAGGAATATTTCAGCCGTGTTAAAGGTGTGATCAAAAGCGAGTCCGGCTATACCGGAGGAATCCGGAAAAATCCGACGTATGAAGAGGTTTGCTCCGGCAAAACCGGTCATGCCGAATCTGTCCGGGTGACGTTTCATCCCGGGGTGGTCAGTTACGAAAAGCTGCTGAAGCATTTCTGGGACATGCACGATCCCACCAGCCTCAATAAGCAGGGCAATGACCGGGGGACTCAATACCGGTCTGCTATTTTTTACACGAATCCGGAACAGAAAAGAATCGCGAGAACTTCTCTGAAGACCCTGGCGACGTCGGGAAAATATTCCGGACCCATCGTTACAGAGATTCAACCGGCCGGAGAATTTTATCCGGCGGAGGAATACCACCAGGACTATCTGAAAAAAAATCCCTACGGATACTGTCATATCGATTTGAGAAAGGCCGCCAGGGAATAAGCAGGGGAAAACGCACAAGTCAGGATCACTTGATGAATGGGGGAGTGAGTGAAATTAAGACACAAACCGTTCGAAATTTTTCGCATTTTCCCATTGATTATTTTAGATATTATCTATAAAACCTATACATGTCTGACGAATAGAAACGTGTGGCAGCCACAAATCAACCCGAAGAATTTATGACGATTGGAGAAGATTATGAAGAAGATTGGATTTTTAGCGTTTATTATAATGCTGATGAGTATGGTCGCATCAGCGCAGGCGGAAGTCAGAGCCAACTCTGTTTCCATTACCCCCTTTGTGGGATTTTATGATTTTGAATCAAATGAAT
>JAKLGV010000003.1 GCA_022710585.1 Deltaproteobacteria bacterium
TTCTTCCTTCGACTTGGGACTCATAATTTAACCTCCGTTTCCGAATCTTTCTCGGTAACATCGGTTTATGAGTCAACGTATCCTTTTTATTCATCCCTTCGGTAACATTTTATTTGAGGCAATTCGCGCCTAAAATAATTCTTGATCTTAAGACATTTTTCTTGCATAATTGGTCTAATGGTAGTACCAATTTATAAATGCATGGTTTAGATAGAGATTTGTATTTGCCTATCAGCAGGATAATTATCTTGAGTTTTCATCCTGGATGGCAACGAAGAATATAGATTCCCGGAATGGAGATGAAGAACATATGGCCGCAGATTTGACACCCGTTGAAAAAATGAAAGCGCCGGAACAGATCGCTGAAATGCTCTTAAAATATATTTTAGGCGGCGCAGTAAGCCCCGGTGATAAATTGCCGCCGGAGAGAACTCTGGCAACACAACTCAATGTGACCAGAGCAACACTGCGCGAAGCTCTGAAGAAACTCGAGCAATTGAAATTAATTGTGATCCATCAGGGCAAAGGCATCATCGTGGAGGACTTTCACAAGGCATCGATTGACTTGATTTTCTCTCTGCTGGTCATTAACGATAAAATTGATCTGAAGATTCTGGAAAATATTCTGGAGGCGCGGGAGCTTTTCGGAACCGATGTCGCCAGATGTGCTGCCCGACGCGCCGACAAAAAAGATATCGAACAAATGAAAATCCTGATGGAAAAATTGGTTCAAACAGATGATCCGGCAAAACTGCAACAACTGGATTTTGAATTTTTCCGTCAACTGGCGACGGCAAGCAAGAACATGGTTTATATTCTCCTGATGAATACCATCAAAACCATTCACGACCAGCATCTGAATCTTTTTCTACCGCTATCCACAAATCTGGACACCTCCCTACAGCAGGAAATATTGCAGGCCATCATCGATCGCGACGAGGAAAAAGCAGCAGAAAAAGCCCAGACATTTTTAAAAGCCGGCATGGAGTTATTAAAATTTTTAAAGTCTGTTTAATAATGAAAGGAGCCACAAATGCAGACGGCCAGAATATTTGATGATGATCCGATTGAAAGCACGGAAAAATTTAACGTCCTGAACATCCAGCGCACCTGTGTGCACGACGGTCCCGGGATCCGAACAACAGTTTTCTTTCAGGGATGCCGGTTGAGATGTCTGTGGTGCCAAAATCCGGAAGCGCTTTCCTTGAAGCCTGTCCGGACTCCCGACTGCGAATATTCCTTGGACAGAATCATGGAAATCGTTCTGCGGGATAAGGATTATTACTTCAAAACCGGCGGCGGAGTGACACTCAGCGGCGGTGATCCATTATTACAGGACCCGGATAATCTCATTCATCTTTTGAAATTATTAAAGAAGGAAAATATTCATGTTGCCGCCGAAACGTCCCTGCATGTGCCCTGGGATAATGTGAAACAAGTGGCACCGTATATTGATTTGTTTCTCGTGGATCTAAAAGTCGTCGGCGATGATGAACTTCATAAAAAACTTACGAAGCAGGACAGCATTCTCATTCAAAGCAATATCAAAAAGCTGATTGAATTAAATGCTAACATTAAATTCCGGATGGTGATGGTTCCCGGTTATAACGATGGGGGTGAACAGACAAAAGCGGTTGCCGATTTTCTTAAATCCATCCATTACCAATCGATCGAACTTCTGAAATACCACAACCTGTATGAAGATAAGGCCAGGCGTCTTGGTCTGGTACGGAAATCGTTGAACATCACGCCGGAGGAAAGCCTTGCTTCAATCAAGAAGGCTTTGGCCGTATTCAAATCGCAGGACATCGCTGCCGTCTGTTATGATCTGGATTCCATCCGTCATCATGCCGTCTTTACCGATCGGGTTTATGAAATTCAGAAAGACATCCGGGAAAGCGATTATCACCTGTGCTTTGAAGTCTCCCGACTGAAAACAGAATTTTATAAAAAACAGGGTTTTAACCGGCCTGTTCATATTCACCGCGCGGAGCGTCTCGCGTATGTGTTGAAAAACAAGAAAGTCATTGTCTATCCCCACGAACTTCTCGTTGGCAATTTTACTTCCAAGAGGGTCGGAGGCCAGGTCTGGGAAGAACACTATGGTATTCTCTTTGGTTCCATTCTCCATCAAATGCATCGACAAACGCCGGTTTCATTTCAATGTTCCTGGAAAGACAAGTTGTATTTTTATTGTAACATTTTACCCTTCTGGACCAAACACAGCCTGCTCATAAAAGTAAATAGAAAGCTTTCTGATTTATTTTTAAGCATTTCACGACTCTGTGAAATGAATGCGGGTTTTAATAACAACATGGCGGCCATCGCGCATTTTATCGTCAACTTCGAACGCCTGTTGAAACTGGGCACAACAGGAATGATCAAAGAAATTGAAGCAATCCAAAAAGAAAAACCGGAAGACCATCAGAATTTCTACAAAGCAACCATCATTGCCCTTCAGGCATTGGAAGCTTTTGCTGAAAAATACGAGGATACGTTGTCGGAATTAATCACGACAGAAAATAATCCCGCGCGGCGCAGAGAACTTGAAGAAATGTCACGGATCTGCCGGCACGTTCCCAAGTATCCCGCCCGCACCTATCACGAGGCTCTCCAGTCCATGCTGTTTCTGCAAATCGCACTTTGCATCGAATCCTACGAAAACGCGGTTTCCTTCGGACGTCTCGATCAGATTCTGTACCCCTATTATAAAAATGATAAAGAGGCAGGCATCATCACCTACGAAAAAGCGAAGGAGTTGCTGGCCCTGTTTGTTCTAAAAATGGATGAAGCCGTTCTGGTCAATGACGGTGACACCTATCTGGGAATCGGTCGGCTTTTCGAAACACAATCCACCGATCAGGCTTTGACCTTCGGCGGCGTTGATCATGATGGCAAAGACGCCACCAACGATCTGACCTATATGCTGGTGGATATCTGCGAACTCCAACCTTTAGCCGTAAATATGACGGCAAGAATTCATCAGGCCAGTCCCACACAGTACCTTGACCGACTTGCGGAGGTTTACATCAACGGCGCGCCCATGCCGGAACTTTTCAATGATGATATCTACATCAAGACTCTGCAAAGGCATTATCCGATCACCGTACAGAATGCACGGGATTATGCGATTGTAGGATGCGTGGAGCCCAACGCTTCCGATGATCACTTCGGCAATACCGACTGCGCCAACATGAATGTCGTTCTGCCGTTGCTGCAGGCGCTCAAAGGTGAAGAAGATGATTTATGGAACTTCGGCCCTGCCGATCAGATGGAAAAGATCATCACCAAGTTCATCGAATATAATTTCCGCGGCGGCAATAAATTTTCAAAGTTTGTTGCCGACCGATACAGCAAAGCCCTCTCTTCCTATAAAAAGGGAAGAACACCGTTGCCATACCCTCCGGCAAGTATGGATGATCTGCTGGAACGTTATCAGAAACGTCTGAATCTTCTGGCGTCATCCATATTAACCGATCATCAGAAAATTGAAAAAGCCATCTGTAAGAATTTTACGACGCCTCTGGCATCTTCACTTTCCAGGGGCTGCATCGACAGCGGGAAAGACGTCAACGAAGGAGGCTGCGCTTTCAACAGCTGCGGTATTCAGGCGGTGGGAATTACCGATGCCGCCGATTCTCTGCACGCGATCAACGAGGTGGTTTACAAGAAAAAAATGTTCTCGATTACGGACATCATTCATGCCATCGACAACGATTTTGGAGGCGATGATGATCGGCAAATCCGGGAGGCATTGCTGGCCGTACCGAAATTAGGTCGGGATGAATCACTGGAAGCGGTTGCCTGGGTCAATAAAACACTGGAAATTTATTGCAACGCTTTGAAACAGGTTCCCGACTGTCCGCGGGACGGCATTTATACTGCCGGATATTATGCCTTGAACGTCAGCGACGTTTATGGAAAGAAAACGCCTTCCCTCCCCTCCGGCAGACTCAAAGGCGTGCCGCTGGCCAACGGCGTCGCCCCTCATTACGGAATGCAGATGACGGATCTATTATCGTCGTTGAATTCTGTAGCGGGTGTTGACTTTGAAAAATACGCTCCCAACGGAACCACGGTAACCTTCACCATCGATTCCGCACTCTTCCAGGGACCTGACGGAGTTAAAAACCTATCCGGTATCTTCAGCACATACTTCAGGAAAGGCGGCATGCAGTTTCAACCCAATGTGATCAACAGGGAAATACTGCTGGACGCCTATCATCATCCGGAAAAATATCCGTATCTGCTGGTGCGGGTTGCCGGTTACTGCGCATACTTTAATCATCTGTCCGACGATTTGAAGAAGGTGATCATTAACAGAACATGTTATTCATAGGAGCCGATTAACGGAATAATAAAAAAACCGGATAAGGAAGTAAAATTTCAATATCCGGCTGTCATGACTATCTCTGCCGCAGGGGCATTATTCCTGTTTGGTATCCGCGTCAGGAGTTTTTCCAGAGGGCTTCATTTCACTTTCATCTATCCTGGCGAAGATATTGCCCGGCTCAATCGGATTGAGGCTGCTTTGAATGATCGCCGTCGCTGTATGATCTTTGCAACTGATGACCTGTATCATCCCGTTGGTTACCGCATGATCATCAACGGCAATGGTTCTAAACACATCACCCCGTTCAATGCCGTCTTTACACCCCCTGTCGACGTAGATGAAGTCGAGCGAAGAGTGGAAGATCTTTGCAGGTCCCGCGGCAACAATCATTCCGTTGACATTCGGACTGCGGAATTCCGCGGCGGCCACAGGAGGTTTGATATCATAATAAATATCAAGAATATCGCCCCGTTCAATTTCTCCAAAACACTTATTGATCCTGGCCGTCGTATCACCGTCTTTCATTTTCACGATCTCCGCTATCCCGCTGATGGTGATGAGATAACCGATATTTTTTTTCGTGATCGGATGGATGACCGGTTCTGAAGCTTTAATCACGTAAAATTTATCGCCGACCTTCGCGGACTGATTCAGTTCAACAAAGAAGATGTCGCCATTTCCAAAAAGCGTATGCCCCGAAGGAGAAGTGCCCACTCTGCCCACTCCCGGAATTGCATCGGCCAGGTAACCGCCTTTCATAATCATATTTTCACCCACGATAGGATGTTTCTTTTCGAGAAGGGATGCTTTGGGGGCTTCCTCTTTTTTGGACTCCTGATCAGCGGCTGAAATCCGGGGAATCTTGATGACCTGACCGGGATAGATCAGGTGCGGATTGTCGATCCAGGAATTTTCCTTCCAGATTCTTGGCCACAAAAACGGATCTTTCAATTCCGTGGCTGAAATTCCCCAGAGTGTATCGCCTTTCACTATTTTATATTCCTTCAAATCTTTTGTCTCCGCAAAAGAAAACGAGGATAAAAGCATCAATGCCGCTGCGGCCAGAAGGATATTTCTTATTTTCAGCATGACTGTTCTCCTTTATTTATTTTTTCGTAAGCCAAACAATCGTGACCGTTCCAATCAGAAGAAAGATAAAATGAAAACCCCGTTTCACGGATGGCATAATATATGAAGAATTCAGTTATCTGTCAATAAATTCTTAGGACATTTTGGAGGTTGCTTTAATAATCAAGTGGGCATCAGACATTCAGAATAAAGATTCTCCCTGATTGAATGGATAATATTAAAGAACACGTTGATGTTCAGGATTCTTTCCTGATGCCAGCTATCCGTCTGCAATATGAATCGGCCATTAAACTCAGTTTGCCTTTTTTCTATTAACCTTCTCCAGGGCCGTCTTCATTTCTTCCAAGCGCTGTGACGACCCCGTGAACATATCTTCCGGGAATTGATAAAATCTGAGAATATCGGTGAGAATCCTTGTTTCCATATGGGAATTCAACGACATACCGGCAAGATATTGCAAACGCAGATTGCGGTCCGTATTGATCTGTGCATCACGCATCCATTCCTGCATATCAGCAGCACGACCCGCATAGGTTGCCAGGAGAGAAATTCCTGCATCTCCCAACTCGTTGGCATTCCATTTGACTCTGGTAATATCAATCCCGTAACCCACTTCTAAAAGCGACGCCTTAACACGCGCATATTCCGGACTGTTAAGCTTTTCTCTCAACTTGTCCAGGTTTATTTGTGTTGGTTCAGCCTGACCTAATAAAATTGCATCATAACCTTTCTTGCCGTTTATATCATTACTGAAAAGAATACCATTCGGAAATACTTTAAAAAAGGTCGCAATGACACTTTTGATAGTTTCATTGTCGCTCTCATACAAAGGTATCCAGAGACTCATGATACCGCCCGGTTTTAAATGTTCCTTGCACATGCGATAATACTCCACCGTGTTCAAAGCAGCGCAGCCCTTAACCCACGGATCGATGGGATCGGAGGTGATGATATCGAATTTAATATCTTCAGGCAACGTGCGGATATAATGCCGTCCGTCGTCGTATACAACCTTGACCTCCTTTCCGTCTACTTTATGAGGATTCTGTTTGTCGATGTCGTCAACGATGTGATAGTTTTGTTTGCCGAACATCGGTGTCACGACCTTGGGAACCAGCGGCTCAATATCGCAGATGGTTATCCGTTCAATGTTCGGGTAGGGAATAAACGATCCTGCCGTGACCCCGGCTCCGCACGCCACAACAAGAACATCTTTTACGTTATCCGGATTTGACGCAGTCAGGACAGATAAATGCCCCAACATCCGCTGCAATCGCATGTCCTTGGGAGCTGAGGAAGCCTGCACTTTGCCCGCACCATGAAAAAAGAGACTTCCCAAGTTTGATTTTGTCACGGCAACCGACACATTCATACCTTCGCCGACATAAATACAATAACTGATTGGTCTAGTTGTCGTAAATATAATCGGCACATCCTGTTCCCGCACCATGTCACGCACACAACGGTTAACAATAGATGACGATTGCCGGCCGTAAGCAACGGCAACCCAGGGCACTGGAGAAACAGACATCACCAGGAATGCAATGATTGTCACTGCAGAAAAGACACCAGCCAATTTCCATCTGGAAAAAAGCAGATTCTGAGATGCTGCGCCTTGACCGGATTTGATGTAAGGCGCAAACGCAATCATGGCGGACAACGCAGCAAGAATAATTAAAAAACGTTGGCCCCATTGCGTTCCAAATTGGGGAATAATAATCATGCTGAATGCCAGCGCTCCGAATATCGCTCCCACCGTGTTAGCGGCATAAACACCTCCAACCATCCGGCCGGAATCCTGATCGCGCGACGCGACGGCCGCTAATGCCAGAGGAAAGCTTGCTCCCCATAAAATGGCCGCCGGCAACATGGCACAGGTTGCCAGGAGAAGATCGAGGGAAAACATGTACCACGGTCCACGCATTCTGGTTATTTCAATCGGATCAATCACCCAAAAGGGAATTCTATTTATCATGTAAGCTGCCCAGGCGGCTGCTCCAGCAATCAGTATCTGGCAAACGCCAAGGGCAATTCTGGCTCTTTCCGCTTTACGAGCAAGATAGGCACCGGCACTACTGCCGATCCCCAATCCTGCAAGAAAAACGGCCAGGATGATGGAAAAAGTGTAGACCGTTGCCCCAAGCATGAGGGATAAAAGTCGCGTCCATATCACTTCTGCTCCCAGGGCGCACAGCCCTGAGAAACCGATGGTAACATACACCCCCACTTTCCCGGTCTCCATTTGCACCGGTTCCTCATTTGTCCCAACGATGTCCGTCTGATGGGAAGTTTTTGACGCAAATACAAGCGCCAGCAGCGCTACCGTTGCGTTAATCGCGACCGCAACGTATGTTGCCGTCATCATGTCATACAGTCGCAATAAATAAAAACCCGCCAACAGGCAACCCAATACGGCTCCGGCAATATTCCCGGCGTAAAAAAGTCCCATCCATGATACGCCCTTCGGCGTCGATTTTACCCATCTGGCTATTGCAGGCAGCGTTGCTCCCATCAACAGCGTCGGCGGCAGCAGACATAATGCAGCCACCATGGCACGATGCCAAACGCCATGGCCTGTAAATCTCTCGTACACATTTGCCAAAAAAGGTAGCCCAAACAAAATGGCCAGGCCGAAAAGTCCAATGCCGAGTTCAAGATATGCATATACTTTCAAAGGGTGATGCCCGGCGGATATCAGACGCGGCAACAGAAGACTCCCCAGACACATACCGCCCATAAATACCCCGAGCAGAACGCCTAAAGAGATACCGGACGAACCAATTACCAGTTGCAGAAACTGCAACCAAACGATTTCATAGATAAGGGCAGCACAACCGCTTCCGACAAAAAGAAGCAGCAACCCAAGCAGATAACGTTTTGTAGCAAATTTGTTAATATTTTTCATGATATTCTATCGCTTGTTTAATATATGTCATAAGAAAAAGCAAATACCTGTTGATCAACCTATATCCAGCAGAATTTTATTCAATTCTTTTATCTCATCGCGTAGCTCGGCGGCATGTTCGAACTCCATATTCTTTGCCGCCTGTTTCATTTCCTTTGTCAGTTTCGCGATCAGCGCCGGCAGATCTTCTTCTTTCAACGGCGTGATTTTCTCATTAACCCCGCTGGGAACCGTGACGTAATCCGCCTCGTAAATGGAACCCAGCACATTACTGATGGATTTTTTAATAGATTCGGGCGTAATGTTGTTTTCCTCATTATATTGCTGCTGAATTTTTCGGCGGCGGCTGGTTTCATCCAGACAGGCCTGAATGGATTTTGTGATTTTGTCGGCATACATGATCACTTTGCCGGCCACGTTGCGTGCGGCGCGCCCGCTGGTCTGAATCAGAGAACGCTCGGAGCGCAGGAATCCTTCTTTATCAGCATCCAGAATGGCCACCAGCGACACTTCGGGAATATCCAGACCTTCCCGCAGCAGATTCACGCCGACCAGGACGTCGAACTCGCCCAGGCGCAAATCGCGAATGATTTCCACCCGCTCCAGCGTATGGATATCGGAATGAAGATAGCGCACCCGGATATCCAGACCGGAATAGTAATCCGTCAGATTCTCCGCCATGCGCTTGGTCAGCGTGGTCACCAACACCCTTTCATTCTTCTCGATTCTCTCCCTGATTTCAGCCAGCAGATCGTCAACCTGATGTTTGGCCGGCTTGACTTCAATTTCGGGATCCATCAAACCGGTGGGACGGATGATTTGCTCCACACGGGTACCTTGAGCTTTCTTGAACTCATAATCTGCCGGCGTTGCTGAGACATATATTCTCTGATTGGGCAGGGCTTCATATTCGTCAAAACGCAGCGGCCGATTGTCCAGCGCGGAAGGAAGGCGAAATCCATACTTCACCAGCGTTGCTTTGCGCGAACGGTCGCCGCGAAACATTCCTCCCAGTTGCGGCAGTGTCGCGTGGCTCTCATCAATGATAATCAGAGCATCTTCGGGCAGATATTCCATCAACGTCGGTGGCGGCTCGCCGGGCCTGCGTCCGGTCAGGTGGCGGGAATAGTTTTCAATGCCCTGGCAGTAGCCCATTTCTTCGATCATTTCCAGATCGAAATTGGTGCGCTGCTCCAGTCTTTGCGCCTCGAGCAGTTTGTTTTGTTCTTTATATTCAGCCAGCGTCACCGCCAGCTCCGCGCGAATGTCAGCCATCGCTCTTTGCAGATTCTCGCGCGAAGAAACATAATGACTGCCTGGATAAACAGCGGTTCTGGCTATCGCGCTGATTTTCTTCCCCCGTAACGGATCGATCAGAGCCATCGATTCAATCACATCGCCGAAGAATTCCACGCGCAGCGCCTGCTCGTCCTCGTAGGGCGGAAAGATTTCCACAATGTCGCCGCGCACGCGAAACGTGCCGCGATGAAAATCAATGTCATTGCGCTCATACTGAATTTCCACGAGTCTTCTTAAAAGCTCGTCGCGCGGAAATTCGCTGCCCGATTCCAGCTGCACAATCATGCCCAGATAGGCATCCGGCGAACCCAGACCGTAAATACAGGAGACGCTGGCCACGATGATCACGTCCCGCCGCGTCAAAAGCGCATGGGTCGCCGCGTGACGCAGCTTGTCGATTTCCTCGTTGATGGCTGAATCTTTTTCAATATAGGTATCGGTGACCGGCAGATAAGCCTCCGGCTGATAGTAGTCATAATAGCTGACAAAATATTCCACGGCATTTTCAGGAAAGAGTCCCTTGAACTCCTCGTACAACTGCGCTGCCAGCGTTTTGTTATGGGCGATAATCAACGCGGGACGCTGAACGCGCGCGATGACGTTCGCAATCGTAAAGGTCTTACCGGAACCGGTCACCCCCAGCAGGACCTGATGCTCCCGGTCCTCTTCCAGCCCCCTGACCAGACTGTCAATCGCCTGAGGCTGGTCGCCCGACGGCTCAAAACCGGTGATCATTGAAAATTCTTCCATAGCGTGTTTGACTATACATGCCTGCTGAAAAATGTCCAGCGGCAAGCAGATGCGATGTCCTTTTAATCACAAAGAACAGCACATGCGTCAACGGACGGGTTGCCGCCGATGATTAATAACCGGATTTATGGATGATCCTTTGATTATGCTTTGATGAGATAACTTGATCCCTGTTATACGAGCTGATATCCTTTCTCTTCAAACAGGGTCAGGCAGGCATCGACGACGTCTTCGTCGTATAGAATGCCTCTGTTTTTCCTGATTTCATCAAGGGCCGCGTCAATGCCCAGCGCCGGACGATAGGGACGGTGCGAAGCCATGGCTTCCACCACATCTGCGACGGCCATGATGCGGGACTCGATGAGAATGTCCTCCCCCTTCAGCCGGCCAGGATAGCCGGTGCCGTTCATCCTTTCATGATGCTGCTGAACAATTTTGGCCAGCGGCCAGGGCGATTCCACATTTTTCAGGATGTCGTACCCGATTTGCGCGTGTTCTTTCACCAGCGAAAATTCAAGGTTTGTGAGTCTGGTCGCTTTGGATAAAATTTCGGCGGGCACCGATAATTTTCCAATGTCATGAATCGTGCCAGCCATACGGATCCCTTCAATTTTATCATGGGGCAGCCCCTCTTCACTGGCAATAGCCCGGGCCAGATTGGCAACCCTCTTCTGGTGACCTGATACGTAGGGATCTTTGGCTTCCGACGCCATATTCAATACCTCTATGGTTGTTTTGATGGACTGCCTTAAATTTTCCAGAGTGGCCTTGAGTTTTTCTTCGGCCTGCTGGCGTTCGGTAATGTCCTGGTAAATCACATGAAACTGCTTGATGCCGCTCCAGAAGATTTGTTTGCGAAAAACGTGCAGGTGTCTTATTTCGCCGGTTTTTCTCACGATATTGATATCATATTCGGATGGTCCGAAATCTCCGCGCTGCCTCTTGTACTTGCGAACCTGATATTCGGCATAACTCTCCGGCGTATAGCGATTTTTAATGGGGGTTGCCTTGAGTTCTTCAACGCTTTCATATCCGTATATATCCAGAATCGCCCTGTTGGCGTAAATGGTTTCGCCCGCCGCCGTGGATATGCGCACGCCCAGCGGCGATTCATCAAGCGAGCGGCGGAAATTCATTTCACTTTCGCGCAAAGCAGTTTCTATCTGTTTGCGCTTGGAAATATTCCTCCCCTCGCCTAAAATGTATATTGCTTGTCCGTCTTCGTTCCGGATGAGACTGAATTTGCATTCGCCCCATATTGTCCGGTCTTTTTTGCTGATAAATTCCAGTTCCAGCAGACCGGCCAGAAGGCCATTCAAAACATCATCCCCGGTGGAGGGTGTCGAGGTGGAGAGCAGATCCCGGACAGCCTTACAGGATGCAGGCGTGATAATCTCATCCAGCAAGAGTTGCCCCTCCGCATCAAGTTTGCGCCCCAGCAATTTTTCCAGCGACGGACTGATGTAGGTGATCCTGAAGCCGGAATCCATCAGCCACACATAATCGCTCATGTGATCGGCAAGGAGACGGTATTGCTCCTCGCTTCTCTTGAGCTGTTCCTCCATCTTCCTGCGCTCGGTGACATCGCGAACATTCATGACATAGCCGGCAATGTCGGAATGGTTTAAAAAATTTCTTCCCAATCCTTCCAGATAAACGACTGACCCGTTCTTATGCGTAATGCGCAGGGTGTTCGGAAACAGGGTGTCCTCGTCTGTCAGAACAGCTTGAGCGAAATCCTCGGCGGCGCGCTGAAGATCATCCGGATGAATAAAGGCAAAGGCGCTCTTGCCGACCAGTTCTTCGGGTTTATAGCCGAGAAAGCGTTCGACGGAGCGGCTGCAGTATTTTATCTCACCATGCCGATCTGCAATAATGATGATATCGGAAAAGTTATCTGTAATCTCCCTGAAGTAATGCGCGTTCTCCTGCAGCGCTTCCTCCGCCTGCCGGTTCCATCCGGGTTGCTTCCCGGGGATATTGCCGTTTTTTTCCCCGCCATCATTTTTGTCTGCCATATCATCACCTCTCCATAACGTCTGATTACGGGTTAGCAACTTCCGGCTTCATCTGGACTATCCGCGTTTGATACGCATTCTCCCGGGCTATTGGACGGGAGCATATGATTCTCTCAGGATCTTGTTCTTTTTTAACACCAGGACTTTTTCGGGAGCCTTGTGTGCGAATTTTTCCGTGGACAGTGTCTTGCGCTGCTCACGATGAGGATGGGATGGTCCCCTCACGCCCTTCTCTTCAGCCAGCAAATGGGAGATCACGTTTTGCTCGTCACCATGGGTCAACAAGGGCTGCCGGAAATATCCTGAACCGTTGAGCCTGAATCCGGCAACCATGCTGCGCATCTGTTCGGACTGCGAGGACATTTCTTCAGCGGCGCTGGCGGATTCTTCGGCATTGGCCGCGGTCTGCTGCGTCAACTGATTGAGTTGTTCCACCGCTTTATTGACCTGGCCGATCCCGTGATCCTGCTGATCGGATGAAGCGGCAATCTCCGCCACAACCTGGCTGACTTTGTTGATTTTCTGCGTAATTTCCTGGAAGTTATCCAGTACTTCATAATTGATGCTCACGCCGTTTTCCGAGTTTTTCACCGATTCTTCGATAAGATTGGCTGTATTCTTTGCCGCTTCCGCGCAGCGCATAGCCAGATTTCTGACTTCTTCCGCGACAACGGCAAAGCCTTTTCCGGCATCACCGGCCCGGGCCGCTTCCACAGCGGCATTCAGGGCCAGCAGATTCGTCTGAAAGGCGATTTCATCGATGGTTTTCACAATCCTAGCTGTTGAATCCGACGAAATCTTAATCTTGCTGATCGCCGAAGACATCCGGTTCATGCTTTCGACACCCTTGTCGGCGCTTTCCCGGGCCTGATCGGCAATCTCCTTGGCCTCCCGGGCGTTACTCGCGTTTTGTTTGGTCATGGCGGACATCTCCTGCAGACTGCTCGATACCTCCTGTAAAGCGCTGGCCTGCAAACTGGCCCCCTGAGACAGGGACTGCCCGCCGCTGCTGACCTGCACGCTGGCGGAAGCGACCTGATCCGCCCCGATAGCCACCTGCTGCAGGGCGATTTCCAGATTTTCCACAGCCGAATTCAGCGATGCTTTGATCTTGGCATGATCGCCCTTGTAGGCGCCATTCATCCGGACAGTCATATCCTTGCCCGCGATCTTCTCCAGCGCTCCTGATGCTTCATTGATCGGAACCAGCACCGCGTCCAGCGTTTCATTGACGCCCTGAACGATTTCCTGATACGCGCCTTTGAAATCATGTTCTTTGCCGCGTATATCGAGTTTGCCTTCCTTCGCCATTTTGGTGAGTTCGTTCATTTCCTTGATCAGATTTTTGATCGTTTCTGTGAGCTGCTTCAGGGCCGGTGAAATCTCATCCTTATCGTCTTCAACCTTGACATCCACACTGACATCACCTTCGGAAATCTGCCGCATCGTTCCAATCACGACGTGCTGGAGGGTGTCGGCAAAGGCATCCATTTCTCTGGCCAGTTCCCCGATCTCATCGCGGCTCTTGATATTCAACCGGTTGGAAACATGGCCTTTGCCCAGCTCCTTTAATCCCCAGACAATCTTTCGCATCGGCTTTAAGGACCAGGAAACGACCAGCGCAATGGACACCGCTATGCCGACGATTAATCCCAGCATCGCCAGCGAGATCCACAGGATGGAGTTCCCGAAGATTTTGTCGATCATCGTCACGACTTCGTTTCGTGGAATTCCGGAATATAAAATGCCGACCACCTCTCCCCGGCTGTTGAACAGAGGTTTATAGAGCGTTATATAGGATTTGCCCAGAATCTTGGCTTCTCCGGTATAACTGCGGCCATTGATGATACTCTGGTACGCTTTACTGTCGGTGCCCAGTTTCGTGCCGTCAGCCCGCGTGCCGTCATCCTTTTTCACAGTCGTGACGACGCGGATAAAATCATTCCCTTCGCGGGCAAATATGGTCGCGGTGCTGGAGAAACGCTGCGATATTTTATCCACGACATTATAGCGATTGGTCAGCGGTTCAGAATTCTGGTCCACCAGAATGCCGCGCTGCAATTCCATCCGGCCGTATTCCCGATCCGCATCGTACTGAAAATTTTCCATCGCTGCTGAAAGCTTCTGTTCGAGCACATGATTGGCAACGACCGTTGCGGTTGACCTCAACTTTGAATTGGCAATATAAAGAACAAGAGCGGTAAAGACAATAATGGGAATCATGCTGAATAATATAATCTTGACACTGATACGCATAATATGCCTCCTTTCCGAACGTTGTAACGCTTGTCCAATGAACTTTTTCTTCGTTGACGCTTCCCTTTATTTATATTTTTTTGTTCCTCTGATAAAATTTCATGAATCCTGTCTTGATTCTCCGGCGGCATTTTTCATCATAATCACGTCGGAGGCGCCTAGCAATTTCTCGATGTCCAGCAGCAGGCGAACCCGGCCGCCGCTTCTGCACACCCCCAGCAGATAATCGGAATTCACATCCGCTCCGAAAGAAGGCGTGTTCTCGATTTCCCCCGGAAGCACATTCACGACCTCCATGACCCTGTCCACCAGAATCCCCATCATCCTGTCGGCCGTTCTGATGACAACGATACAGGTCTCATCAGTCATCTCTGTGCTGTCCATACCGAACTTCACTCTAAGATCCATGACCGGATGAATCTTGCCGCGCAGATTGATCACCCCTTTGATATAGCCGGACGTCAGCGGCACCGGGGTAATCGGCATCCGTCCGATAATCTCCTGGACTTTGAGAATTTCCACACCGTATTCTTCACTGGCCAGAAAAAAGTCCAGATACTTGCCGGCTCTATAATCGACATTCGATGACGGGCTGTCTTGAAAACTGGTTGCTTTATTCATGGTGGGATCTCCTTTGCGGAAATGTCAAAGCGAATAAATTTATAAAAGCCATTCGCTGCCGGGATAACGCTTGACTGACAAAAGACAGGTTGTGGAAAAACGCTTTTTCCACCGCATGGATGTGCTTGTTCAGCAATCGCTTGAGAACAGGAGACAGAGCAGAATATGATTCGTTTTCATATGAATGACCGGCGGCATCTTTTCAAGCAATCAACATGCAACACCAGTTTGTCAACTATGAGTAACAAAAAACTTGATTAGCTTAATGCACAAAGTGAGCCAAGCGATAAAATACTTTTTAATCAAATTATAAGTATATGGAATACATAATAAAAATAAAAAGATTTCGTTTGTTTATTAAGAATAGTTAATGAGGCAACATGACCCATTTGGTGACCCATATATCAATATATGGGTCATTTTGACTTTAAATGGGTCACCATGATACGATTAGTTCTGTGATAAACCGAATCTTTGCATTTTCCGAAAAAGTGTTTTTCGGCTGATTCCCAAGGCTGACGCCGTACGGTGGCGATGCCAGTTATTCTCAGACAACGCCTTCATAATATGATCTCTTTCCAAACTTTTCAGATTCATTGCTGATTCATCAGCCCGCACATCATTGTCCTGCGCCAGAGGCAGGGGACGAACGTCCAGGACATTCTGAACAATATCTTTGGCGCGCTTATTTTCCGGCTGCGAAACTTCCGTCGCCGGCTGCGAAGGCTTGGCTGTCTGAAAGCCCGTGAATTCCAGTTTTTTGAGCGTCAGGTAGCGGTGCAGGACGTTTTGCAGCTCGCGGATATTGCCGGGCCAGTCGTAGCTGAGCAGCGCGTCATGGACGTGCTCAGGCAGAGGCTCGTGATTGATATCGTAAAGTTCAAGAAAATGAGCGATGAGGAGCGGGAGGTCTTCTTTTCTTTCCTTGAGCGAGGGAAGATAAATGGGCAGAATGTGAATCCGGTAAAAGAAGTCTTCCCGGATGAGGCCTTTCCTGACCATATCATGAATGTTGCGGTTGGTCGCCGCGATAATGCGCACATCCGGTTTCCTGACGATATTCCCGCCCACAGGCGTGTAGCCGTCGCCGGCAACGGCCCGTAAAAGCTTAACCTGCATGCTCAGGCTGATTTCTCCGATTTCGTCCAAAAACATGGTCCCGCCGTCGGCTTCATCGAGATAACCGCGTTTGTCCATATGAGCGCCGGTAAACGCTCCCTTTTTGTAACCGAAAAATTCGCTCTCCATCAGCGTTTCCGGAATCGCTCCGCAATGCACCGTGACAAATTTTCTTTCGCTTCTATTGCTCGTCTCGTGGATCGCTCTGGCCACCAGCTCCTTTCCTGTCCCCGACTCTCCATAAATGATGACATTGTCATTGGTGACCGCTGCCTGAAGGATAAAGTCATAAACTTCCTGCATCACCTGGCTCTTGCCGATGATATCACAGAACCGGTAGCGTTCCCGGATGTAGGAGCGCAGGCGGATGTTTTCTTTCTGAAGATGCTCCCGGCTTTCCAAAAGCGCGGCTTCCGCCCTTTTCCTGACTGTGATGTCGGTGAAGGAGGCAATATACTGGCCGGCCTCCGGAATGCGTCCGATGCGAACCAGAACGTCGAATTTGGTTCCGTCGCAGTGGGCGATCTGGCATTCATGTTCGACCGGCTTGTCTTCCCGGCGGCGTGAAAAACACTGCATGAGCGCGTGGCGATCCAGCGACGTAATGAAATCCTCGAATTTCTTTACGCCTTCTATTTCATTTTTCCTGTAGCCGAGCATATCGGCAAAACGTTCGTTCACCATGAAAATCTGCTGGGATTCTTCCATAATCATCATCGGAAGGCCCGCATTTTCAAAGACACTTCGATAACGCTCCTTGCTTTTTCTGAGATCGAGCTCCACCTCTTTTCTTTTGGCAATATTGACGCCCATGCCGATCACATAGGACCTCCCGTTATAGACCACCATGTTACCCGTTAGTAAATACGGGAAAACATCCCCCTTCCGGGACACCACGTTCATTTCAAAGGACACGTGCCCATTTTGCTTCAACTCCTCAATGATGCTTTGCAGGCGGGGATGATCGTTTTGGGCCACGATATCATAGGGTCTCATCTTGAGCAGTTCCTCATCCGTGTAGCCCAATCCCGAAGATAGCATTTTATTCCATCGGAAAAAATGGCCGCTTTCGGCGTCGAACATAAAGAACGGGACGGTCAGACTATCCAGCGCCGAGCGGCTGAATGCATATTCCTTCCGGGCCGCTTCCTCCGCCCTCCTGCGCTCGGTCACATCGCGGACATTCATGATAAAACCTTCGATATCCGGATTGTTTAAGAGGTTTCTTCCAATACCGTCCAGGTAATATACCGATCCATCCTTATGGACAACACGAAAGGCGTTGTGAATGAGTGTGTCTTCGTCGGTTTGAATCGCCTGACTGAAATCCCTGAAAGCCCGTTGAACATCATCCGGATGAATGAAGGAGATCGTATCTTTACCAACGACTTCTTCCGGTTTGTATCCGATAAAACGTTCAAATGTGTGGCTGCAGTATTTTATTTTTCCCTTTTTATCGGTAATAATAAGAATGTCTGAGGAGTTATCGGTAATCGCTCTGAAATATTTTTCGCTTTTTTGCAGTTTCTCGATGGCTGCATCACGCTGGGCTTCGGCAAGCTTGCGCTCGGTAACATCGCGCTGCCTGATAATGATCGCTTCGACAACATTATCTTTAACCAGATTGCTGCCCACCGTTTCAGAAAAGCGCCAACTGCCATCTTTGGCTTTCAGACGCATTTCCCCCTGAAAAACGGGATTATTTGTCTCCGTAGCCAGTATTTTTAATTTATCGGCGGCCAATTCTAAATCATCCGGATGCACAAGCTCCAACCCACTGGCACCAATTCTTTCCTCAACCGTGTATCCCAGAATTTTCTCGACGGCTGGATTGATATAAGTCAAAACACCATTTGGATCCAAAACGATGATCATATCCAAAGAATGTTCCGCCAGAGCGCGGAATCTATTTCCTTCAAGCACTATTTTTTCTTCAGCTTTTCTGCGCTCCGTAATATCGCGCAGATTAGCGATGGCCGATTCCACCTCATTGCCGCGCCTGAGCGCACTGGCCATGATCTCGAATAATCGCCAGCTTCCATCCGTGTGGCGAAGACGCACTTCCGATCGGAAAACAGGTGTGTTGACGTCGTTAAATATTTTATTGAATTGATTTTTCATGGAATCCATGTCCTCAGGATGGACATTTTCAAAGGCGTTCGCGCCAAGTCTATCCTGAACACTGTATCCTTGCAGATGCGCCACCGGATTGATATAAGTGATCAGCCCCTGCCGGTTCACCATCACGATGATATCGGAAGACTGATCCGCAAGAGCCTTGAAGCGCTGCTCTTCCTGAAGTATTTTTTCTTCCGCCTTCTTGCGTTCGGTGATGTCCTTGCCGACTCCCAAAACAGCGGGCTTGCCCTCATAATGAATGACCGCCAGACTGATCAGGGCATCCACCACGGTCACTCCGTCCTTTTTAATCAACCGCAAGTCGTATTGACCGGGGACATCTTCACCTTTCATTCTCCGGATATGGCGATCCCTCACCATTGCGAGATCTTCAGGCGCGATCAGTTCTTCAATGCCCTTCCCTGTCAGATCCACGGCATTGTAATCCAATATCCTGGCAAACCCTTCATTGGCGTAAAGTATTTTTCCGTCCCGGATAATAAAGATAGCATCCTGGATGATTTGAAGCAGCCCCCTGTATTTCTCCTCGAAGGCTCCATAAATATCTGGTTGGTTCTCACTTGCAGGAATGTTTAGATTATTTTTCATTCTTTATTACCCTTAATTTAAGGTCACTGAAAAGATGACCGGTTGCTGTCCAAAGTTGCCGGAATATTGTTATATAGGATGGTAAAAATATATGAAGAATGATTTTTGTGTCAATACAATTCTGAAACAAGATTATAGAGCTGTGCCTAGACGTTGCAAAAAGGTGAGGCCGTATGAACATACCGGAAGTGAACATCGTCCGTTAAATCATATGATGTTCTCCTTTTTCAACGCCTCGACATCCGCTGCGGACATGCCGAGAATTTCCTGATAAACGTCCAGGTTATGCTGGCCCAAGTCGGGAGCAGGCGCGTTGATTTTTCCGGGTGTTTCGCTGAGCTTGATTGGAATGCCGGGCGTCGGTATCGAACCGTATTGCGGATGCTCGATATCCAGATACATATCTCGCGAGGCCAGTTGAGGATCGCTGTTGACCTGCTCGATATTTTTCACGATGGAACAGGGTATCTTGCATTCTATCATGGCTGCTTCGACTTCGGCGGCGGTGCGCTGCGAAAACCATTCCTTGAATAGCGCAAGATAATCATCCCTTGATTTGATGCGCTCGACAACGTTCGCAAATTTTGGATTTTGGGTTGTGAAGTCCGGCTTATTCATAATTTTGAGCATCGCGTCGTCCCATTGCCTGTCAGTCAGCATCACAATGGCGACATATCCGTCTTTAACCGGATAGGAATACCAGCAGGGAAAGGGTCGTTGTTCACCGGTGATAACATCATCCATCGGTTCGCCGATCGTTTTTTCGATATAGTCCCGGATCGGTTCGGCGCTCTTGGCGTCCAACGCTCTAAAGTTGTGGAAGTACATTACGTCCTGCATCGAAATATCGATAAGCTGACCGCGGCCTGTTTTTTGCCGGGCGAGAATCGCTTCCAGTATGCCGATGGCGGCGTAAGCGCCGCTGACAAAATCTCCGAAAAATACACCCGGCGTCATGTGCGGCGTTTTCTGGGCAAACATAATGCCGCCGCTGGCCTGCGCGATTAAATCAAACGCGACACGATCTTTATAGGGGCCGGTTCTTCCGAAACCCATAATCGAGCAGTAAATGATCCGCGGATTGCGCCGCTGATGCTCCTCCCACGTCAAACCGAATTTATCCATCATTCCCGGGGCGAAATTCTCAATGACGACATCCATCTTCTCAATCAGTTTCCAGTAAATTTCTTGTCCCTTCGGGTTGCGCAGATCGAGGGTTATCCCCCGTTTATTGCGGTTCCAGTTCGACAGAGCGCGATCGAAACCGGCTATCGGCGACAGCATCAGACGCATGGTTTCACCCCAAATAGGTGTTTCCAATTTGATCACGTCCGCTCCCATATCGCCGAGCAGTTGAGCACATCGGGGACCGGATAGAAATTGCGACAAATCTAAAACCTTTAATCCTTCCAGCGGTTGCATGATAAATTCTCTATTTCCTTTTCCTGAAGTTGTTCTTTGCGCAATATTATTGATCGGGGCTTCAATGACCGGTCCAGCCATCATCTTTCGATATTGCGGCCGCTGCTTCGTTTAAAATTCGCAGGCCACTCCGCCCGGTCTCATACAATCATCAACCGTATCATAGGAGGGCTGTTTGAAAAAGAATCCGGTCACATCCGTGCCGTCTCCTTCATGATCTTCATAGTGATATTTTGAAGCAAAAATATACGAAAACAATTCATTCTTGAAAGTAACAACCCTTGTCCCCGATCCCGTCTGCCTCAACAAAACACCATCGTTCTGTCCGGTGCCACTATCCATCAGCAGGGCGCTGATTCTTTTCATGGTATGCGTAACATTTCCGTTCACGTTCATGCTACCCAACTCAATATAGTTTAATTTCCGTGTGTCCGCGTTAGCTAAATTATCAAATCCCAAATCCAAATAAATTCCACTGGCCGTTATCAGGGAGTCGTCCCCGGTCGCATTGATATTTCCGATCATAAAATTCTCGTGATCCTGATCCCACCCCCATTGCATGACATCTACAGTGCCGCCCTGCCAACCATGGCGGTAACCGTGCCTTTGACCCTCGATAAACCCGGTGGCCGCGACATCCATATCCAGACTGATGCGGATAACATTCGTGCTGCCGGTATTATAGTGCTGGTAAACATTATAATTGCCGGTATCAGCGGACCACCACCCACCAGTGTAATGCGTCGTACCCGGTATATCTGATTGGGAGATCACCGTCGGCGTGGTCCAGAACAGATCTGTTGCGGCGAACTGCTCTATTTTGAAAAATGCCTGAGCGTCAATGTCAGCCAATTCGGCATCGGTCATTTTTTGGGGTTTCATACTGGGTTTTGCGGGCGCATAACCAACGAATAAAGAGAGCAATAAGAATGAGGCACATGCAAAAAAAGCAACAAATATTTTACTATACAATAAATACCGCACGATCGTCTGTATTAATAAAATTTTCATGAAGAAATGAACTCCCCACTATGGTTCACTCGCAGCCAAAACAATTCCTGCCGTTAACATCCCATCTATTCAGGTCAAATTAAGAAACTGTAATACGCAGATCCCTATCAAATTCATTTTAATATCCTTAACTTATTGTGCGATACAGCAGCATCCGACATCATTAAGATAAATTGTTTTGCATTAAGCAAAATATGTACCATTTTCAAAATATGGACACAATCACTATAAGTAATTAAAATATAAGATAAATATGTATTGGACTACACAAAAAAAATTGCCACCATATGGGGCAAGTTTTTTCATATTGCCCCATCATTCATTAATTACCTTTTTTATCAATATCTTATCAATGAGAATGATATGCCCCATGTGAGGCATTTTATAGTTTAGCAATAAATAATTTCATGTTTTCAGACTTTTGTTATTTGTTTCGTGAATAGGCCCGGTTGCCAATTATCTTCAGAATGATGGATGAAGCAGGAAAAGGCTTTTGAGAAGAATGCGAGTAAGAAAAAAAGACATCAAGAACAGCAGGTGCGCATTAATTATGACGCGCTGACCGCTCACCTAGATAAGGTAAGTGACGATTTGATCGGCAGCGCCATCTGCATCATATAAAGAAATGACGCTATGTTGATTGAGGATAAAGAAGATTTACCAGAGTCCGAACCAGTGCTTACTGCCCGCCAGCCAAATAAGCGATATGATATACCCCACCAGGACTGCCGTGGCGATTTTCTCCGTCATAGTCATTGGCTGATCCTGCTGTTCATTATTTTCGGCATTTTCGGCTGCCGGCTGCTGTTTTTGAGTATCGTCAGCCAAGTGATTCACCTCCATCATTTTAAACTTTTTTCCCATATATACGGAAACATGGATAATTGTCAACTTTTACGTGATTATCAAATTACCATTGCGAGAAAGTTTCCCTTTCAAATCAATGCCTACTTTTTGATCAGCGCTTGATAGACATACCCATTAACGGGATTCATCGTAAGACCACCGACAGGCTCCCATCCATCTTTCATTAAATCATTCACTTTTTTCTCCAATACCTTAATAGCGGTTTCAGTTGTCCAGGCGTTGCTGGTAACAATCTTATACTCCATCCCTCCCCCCTCCTATGGCTTGATGCTCAAAGTCAATTTAATGTTTCTTAATTGGTGCCTGGGGTCGGAATCGAACCGACACAGCCTCAAGGACCGAGGGATTTTAAGTCCCTTGCGTCTACCAGTTCCGCCACCCAGGCATATGAATTCAAATCGGGAAGCAGTGGGCTTATATTATTTTTGCCTGACAGTGTCAAGGTCTTACTGATGACTTCTTGTCATGACATTCTTTTTGTTTCTTGAAGACTTTGCGGCTTATATGATAAGCATAATCAATCAGTGAAAAAGGAAATGGATTATGCAGGAAGTTGATTTAATCATCACCGGAGCAAAAGCGCTTTTACTCGATTCTCAAAACACCCTTCTGGACCGGGCTGCTGTCGTCAGTAACGCGGACCAGATCGTTGCTGTTGGTCAGTCTGATCAAATTTTAAAAAAATATAAGGCAAAAAAAATGATTGCCGCTGATCATTCACTGATCATGCCCGGTTTCGTCAATTGTCACACCCATGCTGCCATGACCTGCTTTCGGGGCATTGCCGATGATCTGGAGTTAATGGACTGGCTCAATAATTATATTTTCCCCGCCGAAGCAAAAAATGTAAATCCGGAGTTGGCCTACTGGGGTTCGCTTCTGGGCGCTGCGGAAATGATTAAATCCGGCACGACCACTTTCTGCGATATGTATATTTTTGAAGATGAAACCGCACGCGCGGCTAAGGTTGCGGGCATCCGCTGTCTTATCGGCGAAGTGCTCTTTGATTTTCCCTCACCCAATTTCAAAACGCCCGAAGAAGGCCTCGCCTGCACAAAAATGCTCCTTGAAAAATGGAAGGGAGATTCTCTGGTGAACATCATCATTGAACCGCACGCGCTTTATACCTGTTCCAAGCCATTGCTGACAGAAGTGAAAAAGATGGCCGAAGATTATCATGTACCGATAGGACTTCATCTTCTGGAAAACGCCGCCGAAAAAAAGCAGCTTGAAGAAAAATTCGGGAAAGGCGCCGTCTCCTTTCTGAAAGACATCGGCTATCTCGATGAAAAACTGATCGCGTTTCACTGCGTTTATTTTTCTGATGAAGACATGAAGATGTTCGCCGAACACGGCTGTAAAATCTCCCATAATCCGGCCAGCAACATGAAGCTAGCCAGCGGTGTGGCGCCGGTTCCTGAAATGCTCAAAGCCGGCATTACTGTGGGCCTCGGAACCGACGGTTGCGCGAGTAATAACAATCTGGATATGATCAAGGAAATGTCCACGGCGGCCAAACTGCACAAAGTCACCCGCCTTGATCCGACAGTCCTGGACGCGCAAACGGTTGTGCGCATGGCCACCATCGATGGCGCGAAGGCGCTGGGGATGGACAGGAAAATTGGTTCTCTGGAAGCGGGTAAGAAAGCCGATATCATCCTTATCGATTTGAACAAGCCGCATCTGACTCCGCTTTACAATGAATATTCACATCTTGCTTACGCGGCCAGCGGCGCTGACGTTGATACGGTGATCATCAACGGTAAGGTGGTCATGGAAAACCGCCGATTGCTGACCATTAATGAAGAAGAAGTGATGAGTAAAGTAAGGGAAATTGCTCAGAAGGTTAAAGAAAGCCTTAGAAAGTAAAGGAGACTCTATGAAAGTCAGCCATTATCTTCAACTTAATTTGATCATTGCTTTGATCATGCTGATTCCTCTCATCTCCTTGGCAACCGTCAGGGAGGTAATCCTCTTTCCCCATTCGGCAAAAATATCGGAAACAACCAAAATTCATCCTCAATGCGATAAAGGAAAATGTAAGGCCACTATCATGCTGCCACCTCAGTCTGATCCGGAGTCCCTGGTTGTTACACTTGCGCCGCAGAGTCCGTCAAAAATTGAAGACGTGCTGGTAAAATCGGTTCAGGTTCAGGATGAAGCGAGAATTACCGAATTACGCAAGCAACTGACAGCAGCCGAAAATGAAAGAAAAGCGATAAAGTCAAAATTGCAGGCTTTGGAAGCGCAGATTCAGTTCTGGGAGGCGCAAACCAAAACCAAAACAAAGACCATCGCGGATTCCTACAAATTGGCAGACGCTATCGGCAAAAATATTCAAAAAGCAGGGATGGACAAATTTTCAGCGGAAACGCAATTGGAAAAAGTTGAGAAAAACATCAAAAAACTCCAGGACGATTTAAATCAGGCCGCGGGCCATAAAGAAACGGCGTGGGAAATCACTTTATCGTTATCAGTCTCTCATCAGAATGAAATATCCCTGTCCTACACTTATCTTCTGGCCGGCTGCGGCTGGCTTCCTCTTTACCGTCTTGAAGCTCTGCCCGCCAATAAAAGCGTTGCTTTTTCCTGGGAAGCAGACGTGTGGCAGTCTTCAGGCGCCGATTGGAAAAATGTGCAGGTGAGTTTGGCCACGCTCCAACCTGTCATCCATGTCAACCCTCCTGAGATGCCGGAATGGATTATCAAACCCCGCAGACTTTACAAAGCGGCGCGAAGCAAGGCAGAGAATGCCACCCCACTGGCGCAGACAGAAGCCGCCGCGGAAGAAGAATCCATCGCCTTAAGTGCGGCGCCCGTGGAAACCCCGAGCACAACCTATTCAACCTGGTCACTCGGACAGAAAAACATTACCGCCGGAAGCAAGCAGCGTTTGCAAATAAAAAATGAAACATGGCCTGCCGACTTTGTTTTTCTGGCGCGTCCGGCTCTGAATCCGCAGGCTTTCGTCCGCGCTCAAATCAAGCTGGATAAGCCGGCCGATATTCCTACCGGAAAGGCAATGTACGTTATAGACGGAGCGGTGTTAGACAAACGCGACTTTTCCTTTTCCGGTTCTGATGGAATGCTTTTTTTCGGAACAACCCCGCTTATTTCCGTTACCTCAACGACAATAGCAGACCAGTCCGGAGAAAAAACGATTTTACAGGACAAACAAACCCGCAGTTGGCAATGGCTGATTGAAGCAAAGAACTCCGGTAATACGGATGTTAAACTCCGCATCGAAGAACCGGTGCCCCAGGCGCGCAACAAAAAGATTAAGTTGAGTTTCCGGCATAATCCGGAACCATCAGAAAAAGACCATGCCAAATTTGTCTGGCTGCTGGATGTCCCCGCCGGACAGAAAAAAACCATTCAGAACCATGTTGAACTGGAGGCGTCAGCTGACATGAACATCGATTTCGGCTGGCGGTAAAGGCTTAATAAAAAGGACTACTCGTACTCGTCCAGATATCTCTCGATATATTCGCTGACGCGTTCTTTGGGCTGAAAGATTCCGAAATGACCTTCGCAGAGAATATCGGCATCCAGAGCCAGTAATTTCTGCATGGATTTCTTCCATGCTTTGATATCCGAATCAAAGTCTCTGTGAAACGGCCCGTGAATATCCTGCCCGAAAAGCACCCTCTTCCCCACCCTATCCAGATAAAGAGAAATTGAACCGGGTGTATGGCCGGGAGTATGCAGGCAATGCAATTCTTCACCACCAAACTTTAATATCTCATGGTCGCCTTTGAGTTTTTGATCCACGGACGTCGGAGGGAAAGTCGTACTGTACCAGTTGGCCGCCGTTTTACGGGAATCGCCACGTTCCACAGCATTGGCATCCAGTTCGTGAATCATTATTTTTGTTCCGAATTGTTTTTTAAAGAAAGGCGCCGAGCCGATGTGGTCGATATGGCAATGCGTCAGAATTAAATTAGAAACACTGGCGGGATTCAAACCAAGCATCTCGATATTGCGGACAATCTGAGAGGAACTTCCTCCGGCACCGGCATCAATCAGAACCAGGTCTCCGGCAAAATCGATCAGATAAATCGCCGCATCGTCGGCTGCTGTTATTCCCGGCCCGCCGATTAAATAAACGCCGCTGATGATTTCTTCCGTATTCTTTCTCATTAATTACCAATTATTGAAACGCAGTCGTTTTCCTAAAGTGTTTTAATAATATTTTCCAGTCTCTCTTTTATATCATTTTCCCCTGAAGCATCGGAAAAGTCATTCAACCACTGCCTGATATAAACAAAATCAAGATTTGGCATCCTTAAAATTATGCTCCTGACATCCTCAAGGTCGCGCGATCTTCCGGCTACTATTTTATGGATAATGACATCCTCAGGCGCGGCAAAGCATACGTTTCGGTCAATTATCCTGACTCTCCTTGCCCTCGCTATGGCCTGACGTTCATAAGGAGAAAAAGAGAAAATAAAATCAATCCGGATTCCTGTTTCCTCATGTATGACGGGCAAAACCATTGTTTTGCGGACAAATTCTTCTGTTTTTTCGGGCAATATTTTAAGCTGAAGATTATTGGCAAGAGTAATAATGTTTGTCAGCTTATCAATATCACGTGTTAATCTTGGCTCACCTTACAGCAACACCGCTTGACCGCCGATAAGCATGTAAGGAATTTCACAACGCTCAAGTTCCTCACTGATGGAACAGATTATTTCTTCGAACATAAATTCAATATCCTCACCATCTTGATATCCGTTTCTATTTCCGCCAGCGGATCTTTAAAAGGTATTACTCCCAGATTCACGGCTTCCTGCCACAAGGCGGAAAAGATGTTGAAAGCCCTCTGCGGTGGAAGCGGGCCTTCCTTGCGAGATAATGCGTCCTCCAATTCTCTTACAATCTGACTATTTTTTATCACGACAATCTCTTTATTTTTTATTGTTCTTTACGGTTGAAACGTGCCGATTAATTCATTGACGTCTTTTATCTTACTGTCGATAAGATAATCTTTTATTCCTGCGAGGATTTCCATTGTGGCGCGAGGATTGACAAAATTGGCTGTGCCGATCTGCACGGCCTTAGCCCCCACAATCAGAAACTCCAGCGCATCTTCAGCCGTCATAATGCCGCCGATGCCGATGACCGGCACGGAAACTTTCTGGACAACCTGCCAGACCATCCTCAGCGCCACCGGTTTGATTGCCGGTCCGGATAATCCGCCGGTAATGTTTTTCAGGTGAGGTCTTCTGGTTTTCAAATCAACGGACATTCCCGTCAGGGTATTGATTAATGATACGGCATCAGCGCCTGCTTTTTCGACTGCAAGAGCGATAGATGTTATATCCGTCACATTGGGGGTCAGTTTAACAATAACGGGCAAAGATGTTTCATTTTTGACGATGCTTGTCACTTTTGCGGCAATTTTCGGATCGGCACCGAAACTCAGTCCGCCATTTTTGACATTTGGACAGGAAATGTTCACTTCCAGCGCGTGCACGCCCTTTGCGGCACTGAGCCGTTGAGCCACCTTTTTATAGTCATCATAAGTTTCGCCGTAGATGTTGGCGATCACGGCCACATCGCATTTCCGCAGGAAGGGAAGCTTCTCATCGATAAAAGCATCGACGCCGACATTCTGCAAACCGACCGCGTTCAGCATGCCACCGGTAGTTTCCATAATGCGGGGCGGCGGGTTTCCCAAACGCGGTTTGAGTGAAAGACCTTTGACAACAATGGCGCCCAAGTTGTTTAAGTCGATATAACCGGCATATTCTTCCCCGTAACCGAAAGTACCCGATGCGGTCATGACCGGATTTTTTAATTTTAACGGCCCGATCTGAACAGCCATTTTAGGAGATGTTTTTGCTTTCACGGTCATGATGAACTAATCCCAGATAATATCATTTAAATCGAAAACCGGTCCGTCGCTGCAAACCCGCTTATAACTCATAGCGCCTTCTTTATCTTTGATGGCTACCGCGCAGCCCATGCAGGCGCCGGTGCCGCAGGCCATCCGCTCTTCCAGCGAGACCTGACAAATGAACTTGCTTTTATTCAAGACTTCCGCCAGAGCTTTCATCATTCCCCGGGGGCCGCAGGCGAAAATGGAGGTGTCTTCGGGCTTAAATTGCCTGATATCCTTTTTGAAAATCTGCGTGACAAAACCTTTTTCGCCAACGGTTCCGTCATCCGTGCAGACATTCATGTCGCTGCACAGCCTGTCCACTTTTTCCAGTCCCACAACGGCTGAAATACTCTGAAACCCCGGATACATAATCATCTGCGAAGAAGAAATCTCGGATTTGCTGCTCAGACTTTCAATAAGCATCGAAAGAGGAGCGATGCCGATTCCTCCGGAAATGAAAACGATATTTTTTCTGACAGACGTTGTATCAAAGCCATTGCCCAGCGGCCCGTTGATTTCGACCTGAGAGCCTTCAATCAAGCCGGCCAGAATCTGCGTTCCCTTCCCCACAACACGGTAGAGCAGATCAATCGTGCAGAAAATTTCATTGCGGGAGAAAGAATAAATGCTGATGGGACGGGAAAGAAATGGATCATTCAATCCGGCGATGCGAATCATCACAAACTGGCCCGGCACAGGATTGTCAAAGGAAGGCGCCGTGCGCAGCTTCATCAGGAAGCAGTTTTCCTGCACTTCCTCATTTTCAAGAACCTCTCCAATATAGATATTTCCGGCCATCTGCCACCTTTTCTAGTTGACATCCGCCCACATAATCAGGGCATCTTCACGGGTATCCGTATAATAATTCGGTCTGACCCCTTTTACTACAAAACCGCATTTCCGGTAAAGCTTTATTGCTGCGGCATTGGATTCTCTGACTTCGAGCGTCTGAAAGAGAACTTCATTTTGTCTGGCAATTTCCTTCATCGTCTCCATCAGCATCAAGGCCAGTCCTTTTTTTCGGTACTTTTTTTCCACAGCGAGATCATGTAGATGCGCTTCATCCGCCACCAGCCAGAAAATGATATAGGCGGCAACGACCATCTTGCCATCATCATAAATGCGCGCGCAAAAACACCGGGAATGCTCACACGCCAGTTCTCTTTCGAACATCCCAATGGTCCAGGGCGTGGAAAACGATTTCTGCTCTATCGCCAGGACGGCGGGAAGATCGGCCTTTTTGACAGGATCAATGGCAACGCGCGCGGGAACATTTTGCTCAGACATGAAAATATTCCAGAATGGTCGCCACGATTAAAAATATGGCGCAGACGATGGGAATCGAACTGCGAAGCTTCAGCATGTTGATCGCCACGGCAATTCCGAGCAGCGGCAGAAAATAATAGGTTAAGGAAAGGGCATTGAGCAATGTTCCATTGAAGCGCGGATAGATCCAGACAACCACAGGAACCAGAATCACCAGAAAGGTGAAAAGGCATAAGGCATATAAGGAAAATATCTTCAGCAGGCCAAGATAACTTTTTCTTTCGATGGATTTGATGTTGTTTTGTTTCGCGTCTTCCAGCGCCTGATCGGAAAGCGCGTCGTTGGATTTGATCACCAGAATGCACGCCTGTTTGGCGACCATCCCGCAGGGAAGCGCTAAAAGAACGCTCAGAGCGATCAGCTGGGGAGGCGTCGTTCCCAGATGAGCTCCGGCAACGGCGGTGATGGCAACGGCCACAACAGCGGCGATGGAATCATTGGGAGGGATATAGGTTCCCAGCGGCAGACGATCCACCCAGATCAGCTCGATGATCGCCCCGATGATCAATCCGGCGTAGAGATTATTCAGCAGGAGACCCATCACCGGAGCAATAATGACCGGCCGGGAAATCATCGTTTGAACAAAAACGCGATCCAGACAAAGAAGACTTCCGCAGATGGCTATCAAAACAATTTCCGTAAACATGCGAACCTATTTTTTAGGCCAGTAATCCTTCAGGGCTTCTCTTATATTGACCGGTCTGCCTTTCGGCACTACCTGCAGTTCGACAAACACGCCGGTCTCCTTCAGGAGGTCTTCCAGAATGGTGATTTCATTATCGCACAGAAAGACTGAAGAAGAACAGCAGACCTTGTAGTCGTTATTATGAACATTACCGATATTCAATCTGTCAAAACGGAATCCGCGTTTAAAAGCTTCGCAGGCATCGGCAATGCAGCTGAATAAAACGATCGTCTTCTTTCCGCTGCCGTGACTATATTTGTAATGCTGAATAAAATCATCCACTGAACTGATGATCACGTCAACGTCGCTGGGCACCGCCATTTTCATGACCGTTTCCAGAAAGGGATCAGCGGCCACCTTGTCATTGACAACAATGATGCATCTGGCGTTGATGAAAGGAACCCACGCTTCCAGTATCTGACCATGGATCAGTCGGCCGTCCACCCTGACCAAAGCTATATTTAAATCCTTCGCCAAATGGAGCTCCTTTACAACATCCTGCAAAACGCAACTGTTATCTGGCGGCTTTTTTGCTCAAAATCTCGCTGGCCAGCATAATATTTTTTTCGCCGTAACTTTTAATCAGACAGGCAAAATCCCGCAACGTCATATTCTCTTTTGCCTCGGACAATTTCAGCATCATCGGCAAATTCACGCCGGTGAGCACTTCGACTTTCCCTTCTTTCATAAAAGAAAGTGAAATATTGGAGGGCGTCCCGCCAAACAGATCGGTCAAGATCAATACGCCATGGCCTTTATCCAGTTTCTTAATCGCGCCGCTGATTTCTTTTTTCAATTCCTCAACGTCTTTCGTCTGGTCAATACAGATATGCATTATATTTTCCAGCCGGCCCTTGATCAGCTCGGCTGATTTGATCAGTTCGTCTCCCAGATTGCCGTGCGTGGTAATAAGTGTTCCAAACATGATGATCCCCCTTCCAAACGCTTTGAGGCCATGGCGATGCCGCCTCAATCTTCAAATTGAATTGGTACTAATGGATTGCACCATAATTGTCAAGGTTTATGGAAAGATCTGAAAAATCATCTTGACAGAACGGATTTTTTTCTTAATACTCGTACACAAGTAAATTGCATACAAGGATATTATGATGCAGGAAACAGATTGTATCTTCTTTCAACTGGCCAAAGCCAATCAGCTCGCCAGCCGTTTTCTCTCTCAAAAGGTCTCCGAATTAAACCTCACCCCGGTTCAGGCCCTGGTCCTCGGATTTCTAAATCAGGAAGATCAGATCACATCCGCTGAACTTGGGAAAAAAACCGAGTTGGACAGCGCGACGCTCACGGGCATTCTGGATCGTCTGGAGACGGCCGGCTTGATTGAACGTAAAAGCAATCCCGACGACCGGCGCTCCATTCATATTTATTTAACGCCGAAAGGTAATGAGCTAAGCAGGGAAGCAATCGGGGCGATCGTGACCGCTAACGTTGAATTTTTACAGGTTTTAACAAAGGAGCAGAAGCGTCAGCTGTTCGAAATCATCAAAAAGCTACGTCTTACACCCCGCGCTGATAAAGGCGGAAGAAAGGAGGAGTGATGAGTACCATACATAAAACCGGGTGCGTTCTGTGCGCACAGAATTGCGGTCTGGAAGTCGAAGTGGAAGACAACCGCATCGTCAAGGTGAAGGGCGACAAGAGCAACGTCAAGAGCGAAGGCTATGTCTGCCGGAAGGGCATGAACATCGCCTATCACCAGCACAATGCCGACCGCCTGAAATATCCCCTGAAAAAAGTTGGCGATAAGTTTGAAAGGATCTCCTGGGAGCAAGCCATTGATGAAATCGCAGCGAAGCTCAAAGACATCGTCGGCAAGTACGGCCCCAAATCCTTCGCCTATATGGGTGGCGGCGGCCAGGGCTGCCACTTCGAGGCGGCCTTCGGCGTGCGCCTGATGCGCGGTCTGGGTTCTCGCTATCATTACAGCGCCGTGACTCAGGAATTCTCCGGCATGTTCTGGACGTTCGGCAGGATGTTCGGCCGCCAGCCCGTTTTCCCGGAAATTGATTCGCATGAGACGCACTATCTTCTGGTCTTCGGCTGGAACGGCATGGAGAGCAATCAGATACCCCAGGCGGCAAAAGAACTTCAGCGAATCGCCAAAGACCCGGAAAAAATGCTCGTGGTCATCGATCCGCGTCTCTCCGAGACAGCTAAAATAGCCAACCAACACCTGCGCATCAGGCCGGGAACAGACGCCCTGCTCATGCGGGCGATGATCGCCATCATTCTTCAGGAGGGGTGGGAAAACAAAGACTACATCGCGCAGCATACCTCCGGCTTTGATGAAATAAAAAATCTGTTCACGAATTTCGACGTCCGCGCGGCCGTCAAGACCTGCAACCTCGACTACGATCAGATACGGGAAATCTGCCGTCAGTTTGCCACACGCAAATCTTGTCTGCGCTATGATCTGGGCCTACTGATGAACCGCCACAGCGCCGTTTCATCATATCTGGCCAATATACTTCTTGCCGTCTGCGGTCGGATCGGTGTTCGCGGCGGCAATGTGTTTCATGGAGTATTGATGCCGCTGGGCAGTCATTCCGATGAGCGTGATCCCAAAGCGGTGCGCACCGTGACAACGAACTTTCCTCCTGTCATGGGCTACTACCCGCCCAACGCCATTCAGGAAGAGATCCTCTCGGACCACCCGGAGCGCATCCGCGCAGTTTATGTATGTGGAGCAAATCCTCTGCGTTCCTATGCAGACACGACTGCTTATGAGCAAGCTTTTAAACGTCTGGATCTTCTCGTAACGGCGGAGATGGTTATGTCGGAAACAGCTGCCCTCTCCCACTACGTCCTTCCCTCCCGTTCGGGCTACGAATCCTGGGACGGCACCTTCTTCCCCATGACCTTTCCCGGTATCCACTTCCAGATGCGGCGTCCCATTGTTGAACCGGAAGGCGAACCTCTGGAGCTCGGAGAGATCCATCTGCGCCTGGCGGACAAGCTCGGTCTGATCCCGCCCATCCCGGAAAAACTCTACAAAGCAGCCGAAGAAAGTCATGCCGCCTTCGGACAAGCTCTGATGGAATACGCAATGGCCGAACCGCAAGCCATGAAAGCCATGCCGTTTGTTCTGGGTAAGACACTGGGCAAAGCGATGGGCTCGGTACATCGGGCCGCTCTCTGGGGCATGCTCCAGACCGTGCCCAAACCCTTCCGCAAGAATGCCGCCCGCGCCGGATTCACGCCGGGCATGGAAATGGGCGAAGAACTGTTCCAGAAAATTATCGACCACCCCGAAGGGATTTGGATCGGGCTGATGGATCCGGTGGAGAACCTCGCCAATGTCCGGACAGAGGACGGAAAAATCAACCTCGTTATTCCCGAGCTCCGGGCGGAACTGGAAAATCTTGATTCGGAACACGAGGAAGTGGAACTCGCGCCAGATCCCGCGTATCCCTTTATCCTCATGGCCGGCAGGCATTTCAAAATGAACGCCACCACCCTGATGCGCAACCCTGCATGGAACGAGGGAAAACGCTATTCCACCTGCATGATGCACGCCGAAGACGCCGCGGCGCTGGGCGTTAAAGACGGTCAGATGGTGCGGGTAACTACCGAGGCGGGTTCCGTGGAAATCGAAGTGGAAGTGACGGAAATGGCTCACAAGGGTCACGTCGTCATCCCACACGGATTCGGCCTCATTTATGACGGCAAGGCCTACGGGGTAAATGTCAACCGTCTGACGAAGAACACAAACCGCGACTGGATTGGAACACCCATGCACCGTTTCGTCCGCTGCCGGATCGAAGCTGTGTCACGAAACAACTAAACGTTCTGTCTTTCAACATGGAGGATACCTATGAACATGCCTGACGCGCTCAAGAAATATGCTGAAAGACTCGGATTCCCCGGCTCGGAGACAATGGCGAAGATATTCGCCATCCTTTATAACGATGCGGACAGCATCGCCGTTGCTGAAGCCTTGCCGGGCTCTGTGGCAGACATTGCAGCCAGGACGGGCCTGAGCGAAGAACGGGTGCTTCAGGTCGCGCAGAAGCTGCTGCGCAAAGGAGCCATCAGCCGGGTGCTGGCCAAAGGAGACTATTACCGTCTTTTCCCGGCCATGATCGAGCTGCGCGATGCGGTGGTCATCGTACCGGACTGCCCCGAAGAGCTCTTCGCGCTTTGGGAGATCATTATCAAAGACGAAATGCCCGGGATCGTGGCCCTTTTTAACAAGCTGAAGCTGACGCCCATGCTCCGGGTCATTCCGATCGAGGAAACCGTGGAAAATTCCTCTCGCGTCCTCGACGTCGACTCAGCCCGGCAAATCATCCGCTCAGCCAAAGTCATCACGGCCATCCCCTGTCCGTGTCGCACGCAGGCACAGCGTTTAGGTAAAGCGAAGGACTGCATCGCACCCAAAGGTGTGAATCTCTGCATGCAGATCAATGGTTTTGCCGAAGCGACCATCGACCGCGGCGTTGGAGAGGTGCTGAGCACCGAGGAAGCATTAAGACGGCTTGCCGTCGCGGAGGAAGCAGGCCTTGTTCATACGGTGCGCAACAACGTCAAGGAGGATATGTTCATGTGCAACTGCTGCTCCTGCTGCTGCACGGCTATGTTCCTCCACAATCAGGTGGGCTACGATGCATCGTTTGCGCCCTCCCGCTTTCTGGCGCAGGTCGATGCGAGCAACTGCACCGGCTGCGGCGCGTGCGAAGAGAAGTGCGCATTTAAAGCCATCACCATCGAAGACACGGCCCTTATTGACCGCAACAAATGCATGGGATGCGGCAATTGCGTCATCGCCTGCCCGGTAGAAGCGATCGCCCTTCAGGAAGCCAGGCCGACTGAATTCATCAGGAGGACCTGATCCCGAAGCGCTTTGTGCCGTAAAGGGCCGGGGTGGTGTGATACCGGGGAAAATGCCGGTGATTGACGAAAGAGATGTAAAACCGGGGTTCCTGGCCGCCCGGTTTGTTTGTTTAGTCAAAACTGATCATATTGATAACATCGTTTTACACCGAGGAGGTGCTTATGTCTTTTGCAGATCGAAACAATCCTTATTCCTTTAACGAATTCCTGGCCTGGCGAAAGTCGGTCGATTACTATGCCGATGATCCGTTTATTCAAAAAGTGGTGCGCCACTTCACCGGCGATCTCTGGCAGACGGTGGATGCCGAAGCGCGCGCCTGCTCTCAAAAAGCCTCTTACCGCTGGCGGGACATGTCCGACTGGATCGCCCGACCGGAAGAGCGCCCTTATATGCTCCATTACGACGGTCACCACAACCGCATCGACCGGATCGTGCGGCCCCACGACACGGAAATCATGGAAAAAGAGATTTTCTCAGAGGCATTCTTCGCGGATAAAACCCCGCCGTGGGTCAAGCTGATTAAAATGTATCTGATCTACCAGAACGGCGAAGCCTGCATCGGTTGCCCCATTACATGCACGGAAGGACTGGTGATGCTTCTCGAGAAGTACGCCGACACACCGGAAACCAGGGAAATCCTCCGTCACTGTAAAGAAGGCATCGGCGGCGACTTCGCCATCGGCGCGCAATACCTATCGGAAATCCAGGGCGGATCGGATGTGCCGTCCAATGTCCTGGAAGCCGTCAACGATCACGGCATGTGGAAACTCTACGGAACAAAATTCTTCTGCTCCGCCACGCACGCGGATTACGCCGTGGTCACGGCCAAGCCCGTCGGGTCGGAAAAAGTCGGCCTGTTTGTCGTGCCGTCGTGGCTGCCGGGCAACAGGGAAAAAGAAATCCGCAACGGCTATACTATCGACCGGATCAAGTGGAAGATGGGCACCAGCGAACTGACCACGGCCGAACTGACCTTCAACGGCGCGGTGGCCTATCCGGTGGGGCCGCTGGACAAGGGTGTGTCCAACGTCGTCGGCATTGTGCTGACCTATTCCCGTCTGACCGTGGGGCTTTCCGCCGCGGCTTACATGACACGGGCCGCCCGGGAAGCTGAAAAATATGTCTCCTTCCGGGATGCTTTTGGCCTCAAACTGAATCAGTTTCCCCTTGTGGCCATGCAGCTGTACAGGATCAGCCAGGCCGCACGCCGGACAACAGCCGGCGCCTTCAAACTCTACCGGGACTTTTTGAAGCTCGAAGGCGGTCTGAAAGGAAGCCGGGGCGGTGATGAACCGCTGCCCGCACGCAAGCACCGCTTCAACATCCGCGAACTGATCATGCTGCAGAAAATCGCCGCCTCCTGGGACTGCACCGACGTCATCCGCGAAGCCATGTCGCTCTTCGGCGGGCACGGCGTGATGGAGGATTTCTCTTCTCTGCCCCGCCTGTACCGCGATTCCGCGATTAATGAACTCTGGGAAGGCCCACGCAACGTCCTGCTCACGCAAATCCACCGCGACCTGCAGCAGGCCACTGTTTGGTATAAGCCGGAAGAATTTGTCGCCAATATTCTGGAAGGTCTCGATCCGATGGTGATCGATGAAGCAGTGGAGGAAATCAAGGCACTTGTCGCACATCCGCATCTTTTCTCGATGGACGATGTTACCCTGGATGTCTGCAGAAGATGGGACGCCTTCTGCCATAAATTCTTTCACGCCTATCAGGATCTGGCGCTGCAGGAAATGGCGGGAAATGAATGATGCCCGGCAACGGTCTTCTCTATTTTGCAGCTATGGCGTCACGGGGTTCATCGTCAAAGATGTAGCGCGTCAGCATATCGGATAATTCGGCAATCAAGTCATCCGCCTTGATTTCATCCGGGGCCATCAGGATGTAATCGTGAATGACCGCCTGCACGGTTGCCCACATGATATGCACGCCGATTTGAGGATTCCGGATGCGCACCCCGGGAAAATCACGGAATACCGCTTCCATCGCGGATTCAATATAAAGGCCCAGTTCCCGGCGTTTGTGGAGAATGGCATCGGGCAAACCGATCGGGCTGATGAACAAACGGTTCTGCACGTTCTTGACGCTGACCAGATCCAGAATGAGGCGCATCAGAACCGGGACAATGCTTCGATCAATAAAACCCGTTCGCCGGATCTCCTGCTCCACCTGCTGCGTGATGGTTGAGATTTGATTCCAGTGCCTCTCCCATAAACCGTATAGAATGGCTTCTTTGCCCGAAAAATAATTGTAGAGCGTGCCAATGGCAACTCCCGCTTTTTCGGCGATCTGCTCGGTCGTTGCTTCCGCGTATCCCGTGTCGGCAAAGATATGGGCAGCAGCTTCATAGATCGCCGCCACGGTCTTGCGCGCCCGTTCCTGGGAAGGCATTTTACGTGGTTCAAGCAATTCTTTCCCGGGCATAGATAGTCCCCTTTGAAATCGGAACAATTTTTTTAACGTATGACTGCTTATAAAAAAAAGCGCCTGAACAGTCAAGCTGAAAAAAGATTAATATTTTCAAAATATTAAATCTTTTCCACTCTTCTCTTCAGCGCTGCTTCTCGTTTATTTTTCCAGGTCATTGAATTCCATCTTCAGAGAAAGCAGGGCCAGCATATCCTTCAGAGCAATGATTCCCTCCAGCTCATCGCCATTCACAACCAGCAAACGGCTGTTTCCGGTACGGTTCATAATTTCGAGCGCTTTGTCGGCATCTTCCTCCGCGCCGATTATGATATTCTGATCGCACGGCAGGGCAACCGCTCCCACCGTCTGGTGAGTCCATTCTTCCCGGGGAATGGACGCCAACTGCTTCAGGAAAATACAGCCGGTCAACCGGCCGAACGAAAGCACGGGATAAGCCTGAAAATGATATTTGTAGACATAATCCCGGATAAAATCTTCCAGGGAAATGGAACGCGGGACGGTTACCGGATTGGTCACCATCAGGTCTTTCACTTTCTTGTTGTGAAAAAGATTGCGCGCCAGAATCTGCCGGTAGGAACTCTGCGCCGCGGCGCGCACAAACATACCGATGAGAAACCACCACAAACCGCCGACAAAACTTCCGCGGACCATGTAAATGATGCCCATAATAATGAGCAGAAGACCGAAACCGGAGCCGATTTGCGAGGCAATATCCGTTGACCAGCGCATATCTTTCTTCCACCGCCAGAGAATCGAACGCAGGATTCTTCCGCCATCCAGGGGAAAGGCCGGAATCAGATTAAAAACAGCCAGAATCATATTCAGCCAGGATAAATATTTCAGAACACCGGTCATGGTCACAGGCCAGCCGCTGCCGACACCCACATGGTAGAGCAGAAAAAAAGAACCGGCCAGAAAGAAACTGGACAGAGGACCGACCACCGCGATCATAAACTCCGCCCTGGGACTGGGAGGGTCTTTTTCCATATGCGCCACGCCGCCGAAAATAAAAAGGGTGATTTCCTTCATGGAAACTCCGAATTTCCTGGCCACCAGCGAATGCGTCAATTCGTGAAAGATAATGGACAAAAAAAGTCCGATGGCTCCGGCAAGCCCCATCCACCAGTAAGCCGATTGGGGGAGGTCCTTATAATATTCCGGAAACAGACCCGTGGCCAGCGACCACGTAATCAAAGCCGCCAGAATGAGCCAGCTTACATCTGCCTTGATTTCAAATCCAAATAAAGTAAAAAGGCTGACCGGTTTTCCAAACATAACGTCTCCTGATTTTTTCAATAATATAAAGGCATCGCATCGAATATCAATGACTTCATCATAAAATTATCATAAATATTTTACAAAATTCATATAATATATAGTATATTTAAGGCAATTCAAAAATAACTATTTTCAACATTTTCACTGGGAGGTGCTCATATGAAGAAATACATCGTATTTATGATTTTAACGTCCGTCTTTTTCTGCCAGTCGGCCTGGGCCGATTTCTACAAATGGGTGGACGAAAACGGGGAAACGCGCATTACCGATTATCCGCCCCCGCAAAATAAAGCCGCAAAAGACGTTGAAGTCCATAAAGCACAGACAGTCCCCCCGCCTGTTTCCGAACAGGCAGACGGCGCGGCGAAAAATAAACCCGCCAAAAAAGCAGACGTTTCGCTTTATACAAAGAATAACTGCCCGGATTGTGATAAAGCCAGGGAGTTCTTAACGTCCAAAAACATTGTCTTTACTGAATACAATATGGATGACGATGCCAATGCCGCAGCGAAAAGAAAAGAAATAGATGATGGAGACGATGTTCCCTTTGCCGTCATTAACAGAAGTCAGGTGCACGGATTCTCAGATAAAATTTATGAAAAAGTCTTGAAAACGGAACAATAACGAATACAAATGGAAACGACTATATATTGCTATACGGGAACAGGAAATTCCTTGTGGACAGCCAGAAAACTGGCCGAGTCGTTAAATAACTCCGAAACCGTCCCCATCGCGCTTCAGAGCGGAAAAAGAATTCAGACCGACGCGAAAACAATAGGTTTGATATTTCCTGTTCACATCTGGGGAATTCCCTCTCCGGTGATCGATTTTCTCAATCGTCTGGAAACCGGCACGGAAAAATATTGTTTCGCGGTGGCCGTTAACGCCGGTCAGGTGGCCGCAACCCTGCTGCAATTGAAAAATCTTCTTCAACAAAAAAATATCAAACTCTCATCGGGATTTTCGATCTGTCTGCCCAGCAACTACATTCCCTGGGGTGGAGCTGAAAAGCCGGACAAACAGCAGCAGAAATTCAATGCCGCATTGGATAAAATAAGCCGCATTGCTTCAGCCGTCCGGGCAAAAGAAGAAAGGCCGCCGGAAAAAGGCCCTCTCTGGCAGAATATTCTTTTTTCAGCCATCTACCGCGGATCTTTTAATCGGGTTCCACAAATGGACAAACCCTTTCAGTCTGATGAGAAATGCACGAATTGCGGCATCTGCGAAAAGATCTGTCCGGCTCAAAATATAGCCATGGTGAACGGGAAACCGGCGTGGCAGCATCATTGCGAGCAGTGTTTTGCCTGCATTCAATGGTGCCCTGAAGAAGCCATTCAGTATGGTAAAGGAACGGCAAAGAAAAAACGCTATCATCATCCGGAAATCACGTTAAAAGATATGCTGGCCTGCGTACCGAAAAGAAAATAATCTGAAACAGGAATACTCATATGAAAACAAAAATCACCGAATTGTTCGGCATCCAATACCCGATCATCCTTCCAGGAATGAGCTGGATCAGCGTGCCCGAGTTGGTTGCTGCTGTCTGCAACGCGGGCGGAATCGGCTATCTTGCCACCGGCCCGTTAAGCCCCGCCAGAACAAGAGAATCCATCAGACGGATAAGAGAACTGACCAATAAGCCCTTCGCGGTCGGGGCCACTCTTTTAATGCCCGGCGCTTATGAAAACGCTCTGGTCGCCATTGAAGAAAAAGTCCCGGTTCTGAATATCTCTTTGGGAAAAGGCGGGGAACTCATCAAACAGGTGCATGCCTATGGCGGCAAAGTAATCTCCACCGTCACCACCGTTGAACACGCGCTGGCCGCCCAGAATTCCGGAGCGGACGCCCTGCAGGCCACCGGTCATGAAGCCGCCGCTCATGGCAGCCAGGTGACAACGCTGGTGCTTGTTCCGGCAATAGTAGACGCCGTAAAGATTCCTGTAGTGGCCATCGGAGGAATCGCTGACGGCAGAGGCATGGCGGCAGCTTTCGCTCTGGGGGCCGAAGGCGTCGGCATGGGCACAAGACTCTCTATGACCAAAGAAAGTCCCGTTCATCATTTATCCAAACAAAAACAACTGGAGCTGGGCGTGGAAGACACGATTTACTCCAACAGATTTGACGCTCTATACTGCCGCATCATGAAAACGCCTGCCGCCGAAAAAGCGGTTAAAGACGGCCGCAATCTGACGAAAGGACTGATGGCATCGTTTGACATTGCCAAATCGCTGGATTTATCCTGGACGAAACTGGCAACATCGATTCTATCAGGTTCCAAGGCGAAATCAGACAAGCCAAAAGTTCCCGGACAACAAACAAAATCAGGACAAAAGCCGAAGAATCAAGGCTCTGTATTCAGGAAAATGATGAAAGGCCCGGAAATGGGAATGAACCTGGCACATATGGCGCAGGCCTATGTTTCTATAAAAAAAGCGACGGAAGAAGGTGATCTGGAAAAAGGCGTTTATCTTTCCGGCCAAATTCAGGGCATCATCCATGACATCCCGACCGTGGCGGAAGTCATCAACCGCACCGTTGAAGAATTTACCAGAATTCAAAAAGATATGGCTGAGAAAACCGCCTAGATCGCCTTCATTGTGGCGATATATTTGCGGCAAAGGTCGCGATAATAATTGATGCCTTCTTTCGCCGTCAACTTCTGATCATCCGTGACATCACGTGTAATTTTTGCCGGATTGCCCGCAACAACTTTGCCGGCGGGAATATGCATTCCTCTGGGTACGATGGATCCCACGGAAACCAGAACATCTTCATCGCAAATCGCATTAAAAAGGATAATGGCTCCCATGCCGATCACGCATCTGGATTTGATGTGCACATCATGAAGGATTGCTCTGTGACCAATGATAACATCTTCTTCAATAACAACCCTGGAGCCGGCAAACACATGAATAACGCTATTGTCCTGAACATTGGAGCGGTCTCCGATCATGACCGGCCCTAAATCAGCGCGAATGGAGACACCCGGAGCAATTAAACACTCGTGACCGATTTCTACATCGCCGATCAATGCCGCCAGAGGATGAACAAAAGAATCATCCGGCACCCGCGGCCTTTTCCCGTCAAATTCATAAAGCGCCATGCAATTCTCCACAAATCTTTTTTGAATTATTATTCAGTTGATAAAGGACAAACATCAAAGAGGGCATTATTGGTAAAAAATATTTCTCCCACCAAAGATATGAAAACGGCTGTGTCAGGAAAAAGAAAAAGACACTGAGGATAAGAAATTGGTTTAAATCACCAATCATTTCTTTGAATGTTATCAAATATCTTACTATCAAATTTAATAAGACGATGAATCCGATAAGAAAAGAAACAGCAAAAATAATGTTCACAATTTCTAAAGGAAATAAAACATTTAAAGTGCGGTGGAAATAGCCGTTTGTTGTATATTGTTTTCCCGCAAGAACGACAGGCGACACGCCTACAGGAAAAAACCAGTACCAGAGGACTCCAAACGGAATTGCAGAAAAGGTTAGAGAAGATCTGAAGATCTCTTTCGCGCGAACCAATATAAAAGGAAATAGGTATATCGCCACTTGTGCGATATAAAGCGTTGCTCCCACAGGATGATAGGATAGCCCGTCCGTTAAATAAATCGAACGTAAGTTGCTATCGGGACATAATCCATTCCACAAAATTATGAGACCAGCAAGCGGCATACACGCAACACCTAAACTTACAAATTTATAAAAATCAAATTTTTTATTTTTTATGGTGTATATCAACTCATGTACTATGAGGGCTAGAATCATGTACACGGTATATTGTCTGGATAAAAGCATTCCAGCACCCGCAACTGCAATAAGCCAATAGACTCTCTTCATCGCGCCATAAATAAATAAAATCACAAACAAAAAAGTCAGCATTTCAGTGAATATGAAAAGGGATGCCCCAATGTTATACGGGATAAGCGAAAAAAATATAACGAACAGGAGGGCATGCCATCTGCATTTGACAATCTCAAGGCTCGTTACATATAAAATAATATAAGTGATTGCTGCGACTATAAGTGAAAAAACTCTGAGCATTGGCAATTCGTATGAAAACAATTTGCCCCACAGTGCATAAAGAATGAAAGGAAGCGGCGTCGACATCTCTTTGTAGGTACGCAAAGTATCAAGTGTAAAGTTACTGCCAAATAGTTTTACGGTTTCAAAAAAGTGTTCTTCATCGCCCCATGCGGGCTGTTGTATTCCCCAAATTGATAAAGCTGAAATATAGATGAATAAGTAGATTATCAAAAACAATTCTGTTTTGTAATCCTTTGCCTCAGTAATTACTTTATTGATTGATTTCATCCGTCACGTGAAATTCTTATTTATAAGATTTTTGACATAATGTTGGATGCTGCTGAAAAAAAATAACAAATTTGGATCAACCAATAAGCATTTTACCGATAATGTTGCTGTTATCGTATTAGCATTGAGGAGAAATGTAACCTGTTTTGAACAAAATTACGGGAAACACAGCATTTACTTCCTGGTCACAAGATTAAATTCCCTGTACTTCTTGCGGCAAACGAATCCTGACTTTATCAGTTTATAATCGCATAGCATCATGCAAGAGAAATATTGACCGAGCCGCCGCGGCCCAGAATATCATGCAGATGGATGTATCCCTTTAATTCTTTCTGCTCGTTGACCACAGCAAAGGACGTGATTTCCCTTTTTTGCATCAGCTCCATCGCCTGAGCCAGAGACATTTTTTCATCAATCGTTATGGGATCGGGGGTCATGATTTCATCGATGGTTTTCCCTTCAAAGGACATCCCCTTACTGATCAGACGGCGCACATCACCATCTGTTAAAATGCCCAGCAGTTTGTTTTTCCTGTCGATGACCAGAACAAATCCGACATTTTTCCGGTTGATTTCGTCTATCGCTTTCAGTACGGATGTTCCGGCGAAAACTTTGGGGATTTTTTTACCCGTAATCATGGCCTCTCCAACTGTTTCCCTCAGCCTCGAACCAAGACTTCCTCCGGGATGAAATTTATAAAAATCTTTCTCCTTGAATTGTTTTTCGGCCAGCAGCGCAATCGCCAGAGCGTCACCCACAGCCAGCGCGGCGGTGGAACTGGAGGTCGGGACCAGATCAAAGGGACATGCTTCTTTTTCCACGGAAACATCGATGACAATATCGCTGGCCTGCGCGAGCGATGACGTCAAACCGCCCGTAAAGGCGATGATCGGAGCGCCGAGATGGCGAACGGAATTAATGACCGGCATCAATTCTCTGGTTTCGCCGCTGTTAGAAATGGCCAGAAAGATATCTTCTTTCGTGACAATGCCCAGATCGCCGTGCAGCCCTTCCACCGGATGCAGAAAAAGAGCCGGCGTTCCCGTGCTGGTCAAGGTCGCGACAATTTTTCGGCCAATCAGGCCGGACTTGCCGATGCCGGTGATGATCACCCTCCCCTTGGATTTGCAAATCAGATTGACGGCCCGCGCAAAATCGCTGTCAATGGTATCAACCAGCCGCAAAATGCTTTGCGCTTCAATCCTTAAAACGTCCTTTGCCCGTTTGATTATATTTTTGTTTTTCATCGTGTTTTTGCCTTTATTGGAAATTAAAATTGTTATCTTTTTTTGTCAGACGTGCTGAAACTAGCAAAAAAACTGAGACAAAACAAGAATCAATTGGCTTTCGACGGATTCAACTTCTCGGAGCCATCCTCGCCGGACTTCCGCGATGCCGGACTCACCGCAAGCGTTTGTTGACCTGACATAAGCTATCTGCTAAAGAATACGCATCAAAGTAAGGATGGATTATGAAGGCTGTTTTTATTTCCGATGCGCATCTCAGAAAGTCCACGGATGAACGCTATCAAAAAATGATGGATTTTCTGGAGGATATCAAGCGGGGAAATATTCAAGTGACCGTGAATGCAGCAACAAACGAAACTGAAAAAAAATTGATCAGCGATCTTTATATTGCCGGGGATTTTTTTGATTACTGGTTTTGCACGAAAGAAGATATTAATCCTGAATTCAAACCGGTCATTGAAAAATTAATCGAACTACAGAAGGCGGGCATTCGCGTTCACTTCAGCGAAGGCAACCACGATTTTTTCATGGGAGAATACTTCCATGATGTTCTGGGAATGGAAGTTCTTGAAGAAAACACAGAGGCCAAGCTGGACGGTTTGAATGTTTTGATTGCCCACGGCGACACTGCGGACCAGTCCAACACCACCTATCTGTTCTTTCGCGGTCTTCTGCGCAGCAGGGCTTTCTACAATTTTCAGCGCCTGATCCCCGCGCCCGTGCGCTGGAAACTCGCCGGTCTGACGTCCACCGCCAGCAAGGAAATGACCGCACAAAATGGCAATGGCCTGGTCAAGAAAATGCATCCGTTCGTGATGGAAAAATTTAACGAAGGCTATGACGTGATTATCCTCGGACACTGTCACGTGCCCGGCATCAATTATTATAAGATTCAAAACCGAAAGAAAACGTTTGCTACACTGGGCGACTGGATTCAATACTATTCGTTTTTATACTACGAAAATAATAATTTTTTTCTTCAGCACTACCGGCCATAATGAAATGACCGGCGGAAAATATAAAAATTAATCAAGAGAAAGGATTAAATTTATGAACTTTGGCGGAATTTATCCCGCGCATACACTGCGCGAAGCAACCTTTGTCGTCGTCCCCGTTCCCTATGATCTGACGTCAACCTATCAGCCGGGCAGCCGTCGGGGACCAACGGCCATCATCGAAGCGTCCACCAACATGGAGCTCTACGATGACGAATTGAAGAAAGAAACCTATCTGGCCGGTATTCACACGACGCTGCCGGTCGAGATTGACGCCCGCGGACCGAGGAGCATGGTCAATGCCGTGCGCAAGAAAATTTCCAAAATCGTTGCTCTGAATAAAATCCCGGTGATGCTGGGCGGTGAGCACAGCATCACGTTTGGCGCCGTGCAGGCGGTTCATGAAAAATATCCGAAACTTTCCGTCCTGCAACTGGACGCCCACGCCGACTTAAGGGAAAGCTATCAGGGCAGTCCCTTCAGCCACGCCTCGGTGGCGCGCCGGATTTCGGAGATCTGTCCGCTCGTCCAGGTGGGCATCAGAAGTATGAGCAAAGAAGAAGGCGACTTCCTGCCGCAAAGCAAAGTCAAATCTTACAGCGCTGATTTTGTCGCCGAAAATAAAGACTGGTGCGAACGCGTGTGCAAAAATTTAAAAGGCGATGTGTTTGTCACCATCGATCTGGACGTGTTCGATCCATCGATTATGCCTTCCACCGGAACGCCGGAACCCGGAGGGTTATACTGGAAAGATGTGCTGCGGCTGCTGAAACGGGTTGCCGAGTCCTGCACCATTCGCGGCTTTGACGTTGTGGAATTGGCGCCAATTCCCGGCAATATCGGACCCGATTTCATGACAGCAAAACTCATTTACCGTTTTATGGGATATATGACAAAATAACTCCTTGACAAATGCGGGGGATAGTGGTGTAAAGTTACGGTTTTCAAGATCGCGGGGTGGAGCAGTCCGGTAGCTCGTTGGGCTCATAACCCAAAGGTCAGAGGTTCGAATCCTCTCCCCGCTACCAATGATTACAAGGGGTTAGTCATTTAAATGCTAATCCCTTTTTCTTTATTTATACCCTATTTCTACCCTGAAACGAGAAATTGGGGGAAATATGGGGTAAACATCTCTTCATTATTCAAACCAGATATCGTCTACACCCTGCCCAAATTAAATTATAACAAGATTGCTTTTTTGTATGAGCGCTGTATTATAAAGCCAATTTTACATTACATTCGTGGAGTATATCTTATGTCATTTCAGGAAAACATCAAATGGATTGTCCCTCCTGGTCTTGTGCCCACGCTTGAGCAATTTAAAGAACATTGCGATGCTGCTGTACAAGAAATGATGCCGGTGCTTATATATGGAGATACAGGTATTGGCAAGTCGTTATTCCTTCGCATTTATGAAGATATTTACAAAAGACAATTTGGACAAAAGATCAAAATAATCCGTGTAAATTGCTCTCATTTTGCAGGAGCAGATCCAAGGATTGCTCAAACTGAACTTTTCGGAGCAGTGAGAGGAGTAGCAAGCGGCATTAACAAAAATATTGATGGAATGGTTTTCGTGGCTAATGATGGGCTTTTAGTTCTTGATGAAATTGGAGAACTTCCACTTGAAGTGCAGGCGATGCTTCTCACATATATCGAAACCGGTGAATTCAGAAAGTTGGGTTCATCTGAAACAGAAAAATCTAATGCGTTGATAGTAGCTGCAACAAATCGTCCGGAAGAATTGAGAAGAGATTTTTATCAAAGATTTTTTCCATTCCAGATCCCGTCCCTATATAAAAGACGTTTTGATGTTCTTTATTATTTTGCCAGTATTTATCCCGAATTAGTCCACCGATTAACAACTCAACAAGTCCTCTCTTTGATTGCCTATAACTGGCCAGGTAATGTTCGGGAGATTAAACGAATGGGATTACTTCTTAAAAGAAATATAGGTAAAGCTGTTCTTAGTGAATCGAAAATTGAAGGCCAATCCGAGTATAAGGAATTGTCTAATTATGATTATGGGTGGGGTGTTATCAGTTTTGGTTCTGCACTATCTGAACTGGAAGAACTTTCTGAAGAAGAGAGAAACCGTCCGTATTCAACTATTCCGCCAGTTAGTAATCTAGACCAAATAAATGATATTCTAGAACAGCATTTTGTAAATACCGAACCTTTACGTTCCGTAATGAAAAGTCCGTTTAATGGTTTTCAAGAAAAAGCGTTATATCTTAACTCTGTTGATGATTCAGGAATTCAAATACTTGCTGAATTTGAACCATTTGAAAAAGCGTATAAGGGCTATAAGATATTTTGCGCTCTTTTTTTGCAAAATGAAAATCAAAACAGCAATGCCCTGCGACTGAAGCGGTATACGTTAGAAACACCGTTTTTTACCGTTACAGAACGAAGAAAATTAAGCAAATTAACCAAGGACGTGGGCTTATCCATTGTCAAAGATCTTGCTGGTTTAAATGATGATGATATTGATCAAAGAATGAGGGAAATCACGTTTTCCGATAATCGAATCAATTTATTGAAAAATCTTTATGAACGAAATCCGGACAATCTTTTCTTTCTTAATCTTTTCGGTGCGAAGAAAGATGAAGAATTGCAGACAGAAAAAATTGATCTATCCGGTTATAGACTCGAAGATTTATTGAAATCTTATTATTCTCAGATTTTACGAAAAACCGGCGGTGTTGAAAAGGTAGCTGCCGGTTTAGTAGGAATGCCTTATACGAGTTTTCGTGACGATTTAAGAAGGCTTGGTATAAAAAGAAAAATAATATGAGTAATACGGTATTCATATTATAATACGAATACCGTATTACTATATAAAATATTCATACTTATGTTTCGCAAATAAATAATTAACGCAAATAAATAATTATTAATAAATACGGGTTGTTATACATTATGTAACAACCCGTATTTATTTTGGCACACAACTTGATTTCATTAAAGACAATGAAACATAGGAGGCTGCGAAAATGAAACCAGAGTATGTTAATGAGAAAGAAGCAGCGCGTATCACGGGACTGGCTGTGAAAACGCTGCAAAACTTTCGCTACCTGAAACGAGAAATCCCTTATGCAAAAATAGGTTCAGCGTGCCGTTATAAAGTTCAGGATTTGATTGATTATATGGAGTCCAAAAGGGTGCATGTAAAATGATGAGGGGATATATATGAGGAAGAATCTACAATTTGTCAATGGCGCGAATAAGCCAAAAGCTGAAAACCCCATAAAAAGTAAACGAGCCGAATTATCCGTAGTCCTTAATGATTTTATTGAAAGCCGTAACTGTGTTTCTGGTTTTGGCATTTTTGACGGAATTCCAGAAGCAACTCAATATGCTGAAAAAGTCTCAAAAAATCAGCTTAGAAAATTGACCAGACAAGGCTTGGTTCCTGCTGCCTTTATCGATTTTTTGGTCACTTTCGGAATAAAAATAGATAATCAATGCAAGCAAAATATAACAGAAGGACACCTAGCCTCGATGCTACTATACGGGAAATGTGTTTGTGGAGAAAAGGAAGCAGAGTCCACTGATGTAAGGTACATTTACACAACTGAAGAAGCAAGATCCGCAGCCAATTATATTGCAAAAAAAATTTTAACAAGTTCTGTACCTGATTTAAAGAAATCATTCAGATTGACAGCACAATATGGCAAGCAAAATTAGCATAAAGATATAACTACTTTTGTGAAAATTTAATATTCAATTACTTTTGACAGTGTCAGCAAAAGCGGTTTTTTTATTTCGAAAAAAGGGGGGCTGCATTATGAAAACATAAAAACGATCAAATCGCGGTGAAGTGGAGCCGACTCCAGGGCATGGGAGTTGGCTTTTTCGTTTTTACAAACATTTATTTTTTTTGAGATTGAAAGATGCTCATTTCGACCTCGAGAAAGATGGTTAAAAAATGTTAATTGATAATCATGAAATTGAAGTTCTGGAAATCAGGCCATTCGTCAGTAAATCCATGCAAGCTTTTATTGATGTCAGAATCGATTTTGTTATTGCTTACGGTATGAAAATTATGAAAAACGAAAACAGCGAACTTTGGGTGGCTTTTCCGAGCATTGAAAAAGATGGGAAATATTTTGATTGCATTGGTATCGACAGCCGAAGTTTTGAGCGCCAACTTAAGGCTGAAATTTTGAAACAGTACAGGCAAAAAATTGGCAACAATGCAAATGACTTCAATACTGCAACCCCAATTCCAACTTTTGATACATCTGACTGGAGGGATTGAAGATGCTGGTCTCATTCGCCAAGACTGTCCGATCCAGTGCAGTAGAGCGCATTGATTTTGATAATATAATAACAATGATGCGAACTGATGTACTGATTCAAAAAAAAATATTGCATTTACGCTCCTTAAATCGTGAGGATGAACTCCGACGATATAAATCGTCGGAGTTGCCTTATTTTACTTTCGGCGAATTTCGTAACAACATACGAAGCGACGTCAATTTATTAAAAATTAAATTTATTATCATTGATATTGACAATCTAACTACAGAACAGACTGTCAAATTTAAGACGACACTGAAGGATGATGAGGGCGTTTTTTGTGCCTTCATTAGCCCTTCGGGGTTAGGTATTAAAATTATTTACGAACTTGACACAGAACTTACCGAGAAAACAAAATATAACAGATTGTACAAGGCTTTTCTCGATTGGTTCCGGGAGAAGTACGGAGTGGAACCGGATGAAAAAACATCTGACCCCAGCCGGCCATGCTTTGTTTCACACGATCCAGATTTGATACTGCATGAACAACATGAGTTAGTATCCGTTACCGGATGCTTAGAATATTGGGAAAATAAATACGGTAAGAAAGAAAGTGCGCCACCTGCTTCAAATCCCAGGCAGAAGGATACATTGCCATCGCAATCTCAGCGTTTCCCCAACAGTATTGACATGCACGCATTATTGTTGGCTGTTGATTTTTTAATTAAAAAAAATAACGAGATGAGTGGGATCTACGATTCATACAACACGTGGCAGGTACTCGGTTTGTCTCTTGCGGCAATCGGTGAGCAAGGACGAGAACCATTTATCCGGCTCAGCTTGGGTAATACAAAATTTCATGATAGCGAAACTGACCTTCATAACGAATTCAATAAGCTGATAAAATATTACGGACTGAATCCTAATCCTGTCAGAATAAACACGTTGTTTCACATCGCCAAGCAGCATGGGTGGCAGTCTCCCCATAGTGTTAACGAGAATGATAGCCCAGTATATGATGGAAGCGATGTCGACAACGCTGAAATATTCATCCGTCATCACCTCAATGAGATTCGCGCGTTTCATAACTTTGGTAGTGACGACAAGCATAATACATTTTTTCGATGGTTTCTCTGGGATGGCAAAAGATGGAAAACTGACAGCAAAGCAGCAATATTTGACCTTATCAGGAAGACGATCAAACGGCTCAAAAAAGATGCGTTGAAGTGTCAAGATCGGAAGCTTGCTGATCGCATGGACGATGCCTCAAATGGACTGAAAAAGCTGCATAAGCAACGGGCCTTGTTATATCAGGTGTCGACCGACGTAAGAATAACATTGGAAAATAAAGAAATAGACAGCGATCCTGATTTGTTCAACGTTCTAAACGGAACTCTCGATTTTTCCGGTCATGAAATCGTTTTCAGAAATCATGACAGGCAAGACAATATTACAAAAATTTCAAACGTAACATATGACGCCGACGCATCCTGTCCGCAGTGGCTTGCCTTTCTTGATAAGGTATGCAGTTCCAATAAAGATGTAATTTTATTTCTGCAAAAAGCAGTTGGACTTTCTCTTACTGGCGATATTTCGCAGCAATGCGTTTTTTTTATTTATGGATCCGGTGGTAACGGTAAATCAGTTTTTTTTAAAGTTCTTATGTATATTTTCGGCAATTATGCCCAGAAAGCTCCGGCCAGTATGCTGACGCAGCAACGGTTTTTGCCAATTCCAATCGACATTGCAAGACTCAAGGGAAGACGCTTCGTTGTCGCCTCAGAGCTTGATGAAGGAGCGGCGTTTGATGAGGCTCGATTGAAGGATCTGACAGGCGGGGATGTCCTTGTTGCCCGCTTAATGCGTCAGGATTTCTTCGAATTCGAGCCAGTCCATAAACTGTGGCTATTCGGAAATCATCGGCCAACAATCCATGGTACCGACGAGGGTATCTGGCGTAGAATGAAGCTTATCCCTTTCACGGCGGTCATATCACCGCAGGAGCGAATTCCAATGAACATACTGGTAGCAACTCTGAAAGCTGAGGCTAGCGGTATTCTAAATTGGGCCATTGCTGGTTTAATCGATTATAGAAAATATGGATTGGGTTCACCACAAATTATTCAGGAAGCAACTGACGAATACAAAAAAGACAGCAACTCCATCGGTCGATTCATTGATGATTGTTGTGTCTTGGGATCTTCTCACAGTTGTCTGGCTAAAGATCTTTATAAAAGTTTTATTAAATGGTCGCAGGATAATGGTGAATTAATTATCAGTCAGAAAAAATTTCACGCGAAGCTGCGCGATGCCGGTTATATCTCTGTAATCGGAACCGCTAATAAGACCTTTTGGAGGAACATTGGTATAAAGGCCGATGCTCATATAATTTAAAACAATGTGATTTGATAATATTTAAATAAAAAATGGGTGGGTTTGATCCATCCATTTTTGGGGGTTAGGCAAATTATGTATTTTAGGTAAATTATATTTTACCCCTACTTTTTTTAAAAACACTAAACTTTATATGGAAATGCCTAAAATGCCTAAATCCCTAATTATTTCTAATTTTATGTAGATTGATTTTTTTGGCAAGGTCATTTTAACGACCTTGCCAATCTTTTTAACAAAAAACTTAATGGAGGATAAACCATGAATAATACGGAAAAGATTGAAGCAGAAATTATGCAAATCATTTTCTCTAAGGCTGAGTCAGGATTTGCAGTGATTAGAGCGAAAGATGTAAATATGAAAAATATTTTCACTGCAGTAGGAAAAATCCAGGGTGCAAAAGTCGGTGCAATAATTGAAATGAATGGTTATTGGTTCAATAGTGAAAAATACGGGGTGCAGTTTAAAGTGATGGGTTCATCAATATCCGTACCTCAAAACCTTGCAGGCATAATTAACTATTTAGGCTCTGCTTTTGTGGATGCAGTCGGCCACAAATCAGCCAGGAGAATTGTCGATTTCTTTGGAGAACAAACTTTAGACATTCTGGAGAACGACATCGAAAAGCTCGCATTGGTGCCTGGAATCGGTCCGGTACGAGTTCGCAACATCATTCTCGCGTGGAACGAGCAAAAAACATTCAACATCATAATTAAGAGGGATTTGCTCTCAAAGAATGAGCATCATTGACTGTGCTAAATTGTTAAATTCATTAGTCCGATAATAATCAACTAAAATAAATATAGATCAATCATTGAAAAGCCCGCTGTGAAAATATCTCAGCGGGCTTTTTCGTTTCAGGAGAAATAATATGGGTGACGTTCGATATGTAGTATCGGGGTGTCGCAGTGCAGATCTATTCCCAGTAAAAGGAAGAAACGCAGCGCTCATGCTGGCAATCCCCAATATATTAAAAAACAATTCATCGCTAAAGAATGCTAATAAATTATCTAAAAGAAGCAAAGAATTATATTTTGATTCAGGAGGAAGACAAATTTATGAAATCACCAACAATAAAAGTAAGAGATACAAGCGATTCACATCGGAAAGAAACAAACCGGTTTATTTTGGTGATACTTTAAATATTCATGTTTCACATCTGGAACAGGCAGTAAAAATGTTTCGGCCAAAATATCTTCTCGGTTTGGACTTTCCTATTCGATCAAGTTCTGATCCGCAGGAGCAGAACAGGCGATTTCACAAAACGCTTAATATAAATTATTCCTGGGCGAAAAGTACAATTGCCATTAGAGACAAACATTTCCCGTATCTGAAAGTGATTTTGCCATTGCAGACTCAAAATATTCAAAATCTTCTTCAATACTGGAATCAAATTAAACATCTAAAACCCGATGGTGTGGCTTTACCCATGAGATGTTTTAAAAATGACAACAGGTTAATAGAAGTTCTTTTGGAAATTCATAAACTGAAAATCAAGGAAGTCCATTTATTGGGAAGTTCCAGAATTGGAACAATTATTATTAGTTCATTTCTGGCAAGAAATAACTATTTTCAGAATATTACTCTGGACAGTGGAACATGGCGACAGGCCGCAGATCGAGGGAAAGTGATAATACCCTATGACTTGCGGGAAGTCCACATTGGTGATAAAAATTGCATAATTACCGAAAGAACAAGTAAACTGCCGAAAGAATGGACATTAAAACTTATGAAAGTTATCGATGCTGCCGGGGGGAGTAATGAACATAAGAAGTTGAGGGAGTTTAATTTTGCTGCAATTCAAACAACGATTAAAGACATACAAAAAAATGCCGACACACCATTAAAAATAAAAACCTATTTATCCGAAAGATCAACAAGAACCGAAGATATTGAAAAAATCTGTCATCTATTAAACAGAATACCGACCTAAAAGACCAGATTTAAATAAGCTCTATTGATGCTATGAGAACAGTTGGGATGCTGACCGTGACGCCAATGGAATATTTCAAAGGAATACATCAAAGGAAGGATTTTACTGTTTCAGTCTCTGTCTTTGTTTGATACCCGGTCTTCCAATAATGCCCTTATTGCCGGTTTTACATAGACATCACTCAGGTCGAACTGCTGTAATGCCTTTATTGCCACCTGAATCTTTCCCTGCACAGTGGTCTTGGAATTGAGAATCAGAATATATTTACCTTCAACAAAACATAGACCGCCGGAACTGGAAACGTCATCAATGTTTATATTTTCATCACGGACAAGTATCCCGAGTCGGTCCGCAAGTTCCTCCAGGTGACGTAAAGTGATTTCGTCATCAACCATTAATCGAGCAAATAATTTAATGCAATTGAGAAAATTGAAAAGACCAGTGCAGCTAAAAACGCCGGCCAGAAGCCAGAAATCTGAAATCCTTTCACGAGTGCGGAAACAAGCCAAAACATCAATCCGTTAATTACTAAAATAAATAATCCCAGTGTCAGTATATTAATCGGCAAAGTTAACAGTATCAATATCGGTTTGATTAAAGCGTTTACAAAAGCAAGAATCAAAGCCGCTACCAGAGCTGTGCCAAAATTCTTAACCGATACTCCAGGAACAACATAAGGGATGAGCATTAATAAACCTGCATTAACAACCCAACGAAGTATAGTGTTTAACATAAGGCCTCCTATAATTTATTTTATTATAACCAATTTATCATTAATCGTACATCTGATAATACTCTATGGTCAAATCCAGCAGATTTAAATAATAATTTGAGTCATCCAGACATTCGATCCGCAGCATCCTGCTCCTTTCCGGTTCAAATACATTGACACTCTCTCTAAAAAACCTGTCCACCAACCTTTCATATTTAATGAGGTAAATACAGAAATTTTGAATGATAGAACAAAAATAAATTTTTATATGGGAAAATAAAAAAAAGAGAGACAGCTTCTGAAACGCCATGAGCTGCATGGAAAGAATAAAATTAGGAATCTATTTAAGATAACGGAATTGATAATAATCTAAAACTGGTACTTTTGGATTAAGAACTGTATAATAGAAACTAAAAGATTGTGTAAAATATCAGGAGGTATTAATGTGGATGCACTTGATGAGCTAAGAACATATGTAAAGACATTACCTGAAGGTAGAATTACAGATGCAAAAGTCAAACTGTTAATTTCACACTGCTGGGATCTATTAGAAGGTTCTAGTGACCATTCCATGAACATGTTCAAGGTTCATCGTGCTGAGGATCTTATGTTTAATCCTCCTGCAACAATATTATTTAATATTGAGCGTCATGGGCAAACGGTACAAGGCAGTATTTATGCCAGCGTCCAGAAGTGGCAAATTAATTTAATTGAAGGTACTGCAACCAGCAATCCATTCGATGAAGAAAAAAGAATCGTCGGGAAAAGAGATGCTCCTCTAAAAGTAAATCCTATTGCAGAAAAAGTAGTAAACGATATTGTCAATTTGAATAAAAAATCAGAGTATCTTCAGTGGAAATCCGATAGAAAAGTCCGAATTCTTATTCAACATATTATTCCAGAAACGGTACAACAAACAACAACTGCGCGCAGAAGGCGGTTTAGAGAAAAGCTTAAAGAATTACTCACAAGTAAAGGGTGGAACGGAACGACTGTTTATTATGTTTATGAGAAAGAAGAATCTACTTGATCAACAGTTGTGTCAAATTCTTAAGCATGGCAAGAACACACTGTGATGATTTGGACACAAGAAATAATCAACATTGCAAACGTCATTCCGACTCTTGCCTTTGATTAACAAGACATAAAAATATCCTTTCCTTTTTCCCATAAGGGTAAAATAGGAAAGGATAAATATTTTTAAAATATGATCTACTTGTAATAAACAGACATAAAAACTTTTCTTGAGCTGCTCCTGCGTTAAAAAATGATGGTCAGGGGCAGGAATGACAATCATGATAGTTTTATGAATATCAGTGTCAGTACCTGTGGAAGCTCGCAAACCGCAGCAAAATCCCCTTGGCCATCAAAACCAATTTTGTTTATCTTCAAAATGGACTGTGCATAAGTAATGCATCAGTAAACGCCAAACAGCAACTTCCATCAGTTCATGAAACTGACTCTGCCGCTGCAGAAAAAAAACAGAACTGGGTGTAAAATTGGGGCAACGCCGTCATCGAGTTTAAAGTCTTCAGCCGTGGAAGACTAAATTTTTTTAACGGCAGGCGGCGTTGTCATTTTGTCCCCATTAATATAGTTAAAAAATAAAATATTATAAAAATTAATAAAGGGATTTCATTTTGGGGATACTGCCAGCGATATTGTTGATGTTGGATTCGTCATCTGCTCCTGATTTCTTGCCGGTCACAAAAACATGAACATGCTTACCGAAATATCAAGACAAGTAGAACATAACAATAAAATGAAATTGATGGATCAGCTCTGATTTCTTTTTAGGATCTGCTTTTCCAGCTTAAGAAGCGTGACGTAATGTTCGATTATATGATCCGGCATACTATTCAAGAGTGACAGAAGTTCTTTTTTGTAATGCTTTTTATCGGCAATATCTTTTTTTCGCTTCTTCGGGTTTTCAGGTTTGACATCCGCTTCATGGAATAATCTGATCATCGGTGTAGAGAGGGCATCAGCGATCATTTCCAGAGATTTCTGGGTATAGAGCCTTTTCCCGTTTTCCAGTTGATTAATATACCCCTGGGAGAGACCACTTTCCAGGGCAAGAGCCTCCTGAGTTATCCCCTTCTCCGTCCGTATGATTCGGATGTTGTTCCCCACAATGTTTTTTCTTTTCATGGAGACATGCTATTACAAGCTGCTATTATCGACAAATACAGGTAGCAATAATCTTATTGAGTTAAATATTGCAACGTGCTATTATTCCCAGGCAAATCATCAGGTATTATTGTTGGGGTAAATATAAAAAACTGGCTTTTACGTTGAAGGAGGGCACCGATCCCGATAAATTAACAAAATTGAGGTGATTTAAATGAAAGTAATTTCTAATACTGGTGCGCTTGTAAGTAGAATGCACCATTTATGTTAATGGCGTTAATTTCGAACGCTTAATGGAAGAACAACAAAAAGTCTTATATCAAATTGGACTTCAAAAATTGTGTTATTTTCATTATTAACAGCGTTTTGAAAGGAGCAAAATGAATATTGCAAAAGTTATTTTTTGTTGTTTGGCATTTCTTTTCTTTAGTCTTTTTATTACTGATGTGTGCAAGGCTCAAGAAAATAAAATAACTGTAGAACAAGAGCAGTGGATAAGTAAAAATACATTTACACTTTTAGTTTCAGCCGAAGACAACAAAAACTCATTTATTAGAACAAAAGCTAATCAATATCATTCATGGTCAAAAAAACTCTATGTAAATAGTTCCGTATTATTCAATGTGTTTTGGCAAATATTGGATTTTTTTATTGGAGGTTTTATTTGGTTTATAGTTTTCATTGCTGATGTTTTTTCTGGAAGATTTGCTGGTGCCATTGGCGGTTTTATCGACATAATCTGTTATCGTATTATAAGTGTATTCGCGATATTTCATATTTATTTATAACTAAAAAAAGGAGACGAAAATATTATGGATAGCGAACCAAGGAAAAGACCGGGTGGAGAGCTGGCGACGAGACCTCTACATTTCATTTGGATTTGTGATTGTTCCGGTTCGATGAGTACTGACGGGAAAATACAGTCACTGAATAATGCAATCAGAGAAGCGATTCCGCATATGAAAAGTGTAGCGGATGAAAACCCAAATGCGCAAGTTCTTGTTCGGGCAATATGTTTTTCAAATGGTGCTCAATGGCACATATCTCAACCGACACCGGTCGAAGACTTTAAATGGAGCGACCTGAGCGCTGATGGCGTTACCGATCTGGGAAAAGCGTTAAATATGGTTGCGGAACAGCTTAAAATTCCTCCAATGACAGATAGGGCATTGCCGCCCGTGTTAGTTCTCCTTTCAGACGGGCAACCGACGGACGATTATGCCAATGGATTAAAGGCCCTAATGAATGAACCCTGGGGTAAAAAGGCGGTGAGGGTAGCCATTGCAATTGGAAGCGACACCGATATTGATGTATTGCAAAAATTTATCGGAAATCCGGAATTAAAACCACTACAGGCAAATAATGCCGAGGCTTTAGTTAAATACATCAAATGGGTATCTACAGCAGTTCTTAAGTCGGCATCTTCTCCTGCCAGTCAAACCAAAGATTCACAACTACAAAACTCAAATGTTCCAATTCCGAAGATTGATGATTCTGCCAATCCATCTTCTGCCGGTGATATATGGTGAATAAAATATGCGGGCGAATAATGAAACAATATTATGGCAATATATTGGAAACTCTGTAAGAGGTGCTTCGCACATAAGAAATGGTCTGGTCAATCAGGATGCCCTTAAATCATCCCTTGCAGAAGCAGAATTTGGACAGGTATTGTGCATCGCGGTTGCCGATGGGCATGGCGGCAATAAATATTTTCGCAGTAACGTTGGCGCAAAATATGCTGTTGACATTGCATTGGATACGCTGACCCTAATTAATAAGGAGATGAAAGATTTATCTTCTGTCAAGCGAACTCTCGAAGAACAGCTTCCCAAAATACTTGTGCAAAAATGGATAGAAGCCATCAATGAACATTTGGTTCAAAATCCTATAAGCGATGATGAATTGTCTGCGCTTGAAACAAAGGAAGGCAAGTCTTCCCTTGATGCGATTAAAAAAAATAATCTTCTCATATATGGTGCGACACTCCTCAGTGTTTTATTGACCGAATCTTATGCCATATATTTACAGATCGGAGATGGGGATATTCTCATTGTTGATCAGGAGGGCGAAGTAAACAGGCCTTATGAAAATGACGACAGGCTTATTGCAAATGAAACGACTTCCCTGTGTTCAAGAGATGCATGGCGGGATTTCCGTTCTGCTTTTCAGGTATTTTCGGGAAAACCACCGGCGCTAATTTTAATTTCAACTGATGGCTACGCCAATTCATTTCAAAGTGAATCTGAATTTAAGAAAGTCGGTACGGACATATTAGGTATGATCAGGGCCGAAAGTATAGAAAAAATTAATAATGAATTGGAACAATGGCTTAATGAAGCTTCGGAACAGGGCAGTGGCGATGACATCTCACTGGCCTTGGCGTATTGTGTGACCGGGCGTAATGAATCATTGGCGGAAAGCAGATGAATTAATCGAGTTATAGAACAAGTATTGGGGAGAACAAGCATGAATCAGTTGCTTCAACCAAAACAAAAAGTAAAGACGGTAACATCCAATATGGATTGCGAAGTAGAAAAATTTCTTGGAGGCGGTGGTCAAGGAGAGGTCTATCGCGCAGACCTGAATGGCGCAAAAGTAGCACTTAAGTGGTATTACCCCGCGCAAGCAACAGAAAATCAAAAAACTGCATTGGAAGCACTTATTAAGAAGGGGTCTCCGAGCGATCGGTTCCTGTGGCCAATTGACTTAACAACTTCAAAAGATATTCCAGCATTTGGATATATTATGGGGTTGCGGGAGCCTCAGCACAAAAATATTGTCGATTTGATGAAGGGCCGCACCAATCCAACTTTTTTTGCACTTGCAACCACAGGCATGCAATTGGCACACAATTTCCTGCTGCTCCATTCAAACGGGCTTTGTTATTGCGATATTTCATTCGGCAATGTTTTTTTTGATCCTATCACAGGAGATATACTCATTTGTGATAATGACAATGTCGGCATTGATGGCCTGGCTCCCATCAGTGTACTGGGGACACCCCGTTTTATGGCTCCTGAAATTGTTCGCCGTGAAGCTTTGCCTAGTACCCGGACTGATTTATTCTCTTTATCCGTATTATTATTTTATATGATGATGATTCATCACCCTTTGGAAGGTGCCAGGGAAGCTTCGATTAAATGCCTGGACGCTCCAGCGATGAATAAATTATATGGTACGGAACCTCTTTTTATCTTTGATCCTGATGACGACTCAAATCATCCTATTAAAGGATATCACGATAATGCTCTCACTTATTGGAATATTTATCCGACATTTCTGAAAAACCTTTTTATCCAATCTTTTACTCAAGGTATACGTGACCCTATAAACGGGAGGGTCAGGGAAAGCGAATGGCGAAAAGCCATGGTTCGGCTAAGGGATAGTATCATTATCTGTCAACATTGCGGTTCTGAAAATTTTTATGATGAAGAAGTACTCAAAAACAGTGGAAAACTAAATTCCTGCTGGCAATGCAGGAAAGACTTTCAAATACCTCCGCGTATTCGCATAGACAAGAGAATCGTCATGCTTAATTCCAACACGAAGCTGTATCCGCATCATGTCGACAGAGATAAACGATACGATTTTTCAACACCGGTTGCCGAGATTGCCCGTCATCCTCAAAATCCAAACATATGGGGTTTAAGAAACATTTCCTCAGAAAAGTGGAATACAACAGGTAAGGATGGATTATTGAAAGATATCGAACCGGGTAAAAGTGTTACTTTAACAAATGAAACGAAAATCAATTTCGGCAAAGCCGAGGGAGAAATACGAAGCTAACTAAAAGCGATGCCTGTCCTTACATTGAGGGAGTTCAATGGAAAAAAACAAAGTAGTAATTGTTCTGTCCAAATGCAGTAATAAAAAAGAATTATTTGGAATAAGAGTGGAGGAAAAATCTCCGGGTAAATGGTCCGCCGACTGGGCTTTTAAAATTCAGGACGCAATGGCCAAGAAGGAAGGTTATGCCGAAATCAAGATACCGGTCTTTGAGATTGAAAGCGCCTATCCCGGTTGTCCATACTGCAAAAACAGAAGTTTCTTCCAATGTACCTGTGGTTTTAAACTCTCGTGCTGGAATGAAAGGGATAAAACCGTTACTTGTGGTTGGTGCGGTCATCAATCTGAATTGAATGGCAATATTGAAAATATCACCGCCGGTGAAGATAGATAAGAACACTTTTTGCAGATAACATCTAAATCCATCCATCTCTTAAAATATTCGGATCACTCCAAGAGGACTTGATGTGAATAACTATCCAAGGCAAATACTAATAGATTTAATAACAAAATATAGCTCAACCATTACGGAAGATCCCTCTAAATGCAAGGCATTGCTACTAGATTATTGCGGGAAATATCAGCAAGAAGTAAATGTTCTGCATACTGCTTTAACAACGAAGACGGTTCAGAAAATGCTAAATCCCAGCAGTAAGCTTCCTGTTAAAGTCGTGCTGGCAACACATACAAGAGCCCTTGTCGATCAAGTCGGCTTATCAGAGAAAGCAGCACAGTGGGCTGTGGAGTCCTGGTTACTGGCTCTCGGAATAGCTTCCGATAAAGATCTGTTCGTAACAATGACTTCAGAAATGCCGAATGCACCTTCTGAAAGTGAGGCGGCAAGAAATAACGGAGTCATTGATCCCCGTGACCCGTCTTTCAAGAATCAATCCGGCGTAACCACGGAGACAAAGCAATGTCCCTTTTGCGCGGAAGAAGTCAAAAAAGATGCAAAAAAATGCAAGTATTGCAGTAGTGATATCTCCGATGATGCCATGGCCAAAAGTTATAATGATAGTGGTGTTGAATATCATAATCGTGGCAACTACAAACAGGCAATTGCGGATTTCGACAAATCCATTGGGTTAGACCCGAAAGATGCAATAATCTATTTCAACCGTGGGTTGGCCTATCATCAACTTCGCAACTACAAACAGGCAATTGCGGATTACGACAAAGCCATTGGGTTAGACCCGAAAGATGCAATAATCTATAACCACCGTGGAGAGGCCTATTATCAACTTGGAAATCACAAACAGGCAATTGCGGATTTCGACAAATCCATTGAGTTGGACCCGAAAGATGCAATAATCTATTTCAACCGTGGGTTGGCCTATCATCAACTTCGCAACTACAAACAGGCAATTGCGGATTACGACAAAGCCATTGGGTTAGACCCGAAAGATGCAATAATCTATAACCACCGTGGAGAGGCCTATTATCAACTTGGAAATCACAAACAGGCAATTGCGGATTTCGACAAAGCCATTGGGTTAGACCCGAAAGATGCAATAATCTATAACCACCGTGGAGAGGCCTATTATCAACTTGGAAATCACAAACAGGCAATTGCGGATTACGACAAATCCATTGGGTTAGACCCGAAAGATGCAATAATCTATAACAACCGTGGAAAGTCCTATTATATCCTTGGAAATTATAAACAGGCAATGGCGGATTACGACAAAGCCATTGAACTGGACCAGAAAAATGGAAGAATCTATTTCAACCGTGGAGATGCCTATACTCAACTTGGCAACTACCAACAGGCAATTGCGGATTTCGACAGAGCCGTTGAGTTGGACCCGAAATTGGAAGATGAGCGAAAAAAAGCGGTGAAAAATATTAGATGTTAATATCGTCGGAAGTCTAATCTGACAAGCGTTTCCGAGATTTTAAAGATTTTTTGATTTCAACTTTTTAAAAAAAGTAGACTGTGCAAATTCAAATACTTGAAATCACTTTTAACAATTTTCAGCAGTCGTTGAGACACGAGGGATGACAAAATAGAAGAACATACTATGGGAATATAACGTCGCTTGTTGAGCTAGGAGGTTAATCCAATCTGTCTAACCGCAGGGGTGCAGTCCATTTCCTGTTGCTTATTAAATTTATTCTTAGAGGGGGTTGCTCATGATTAGATCCAGAAATTTAATATTATTAGTTGCAATCACATTAATATTGATCATTGGATGTGGCCCAAGTGAAAAGGAAAAATTTGATAAAATGAAGAATGAAATTATAAGCAATATTAAATCTTCGTATGATACTAATTCAAACGTACGGGAACTTCAAAATAAAATATGGATTGTATATCCAGAAAAAACATTCTCAATAAAAAATTTTGCATTCTCTATAAATATGAAAGCGCTTGAAAAGCCAGATTTTTATACAGAGGAATCAATCTTTGGGAGAAAATTTATCGATCCAAAAGATAAAAATGCGGTTAACGCATTAGAGGATGCAATGGCCTATAAGAATGTATCGACAGGTATACTTATCTTCCCGGTGATTAACTCTAATATGACATCCAATGATTTTTTGAATGTGACAGTATTTGATGCAAAAAATAAAAATGAAATTCATGAAATGTCAAAGTCGACAACGGGTGTGATAGGTACAGCTGGAACCATAATAGCTGGTTTACTCGGTCATGCAGGTGAAGCGGTTGATATTGGTGATGCGTCAAGGATGGAACATGAAAGAAATCAGAACATATTACCTGATGAGAAATCCGGTATTATTATAGGGCTCAATCTAGAAAAACTTACTTCAGCATTGAACGATTTTGTCGATAAGCAACTGCAGAGTAGCCGGTAGGAACAAGAGGCCTATGTCTATTTTCAAAGTGTGCATGCCAACCTTTCTAATGGCAACAGAAACAAGGCAATTATGGTTCAATTGTTTGTGAAAACGGAAGGTTCATCACGACCATGCCGACGCGATGTTCCTGATGACATGTTTTGTCTCAATATCATTGTGAAATGGTATTTATTACTCCGGCAACAAAATATGGCCAGAAGAAACATTGAATTGTCGCAAATACAATCATTAAAAAAAGCTATGGTTATGTTTAATTGCCGGAGAAATAAATTACATTTAGATAAGTCAACCGGGTATTTTTATGCTACCTTGGCACGTTATAGAGATTAAATTTTACCTGCCACACCATCGAACCGATTAAAAAAGGAGGTTTATCATGAGTACAACTTCAGTATTGGTTAAAGACAAGAAATGCGGAACATGTGAATACTGGGCGGGAGAAAGAGTGATTAGCCGTATGATCGATAATAAACCACATTCTATCAGCGTTGTATCAGGCAGCTATTCATGTGCTGTCCAGGCAAAAAAAACGATTCAGGGAACAGGGACATGCATGAAGTGGAAAAAATGGTGTAGTCTTTAATTTTTTATAGGATCATTTTCATGCCAAGCTACGTAGATTCAGTTTTAATTAAAGGAGAAAAAGTCAAATACCAGGCCAAATTACACTGGCGGATTTATTTTACTATTAAATCTTTGCTGACCCTGGGGCTTTCTCCTATCATTCAACAAAAGACAAGCGAGTTTGTGATCACCAATAAACGGGTCATCATGAAAACCGGTTTTATCTCCAGAAAGACTTTCGAGATGAATCTGCAGAAGATAGAATCGGTTAATGTGGACCAGTCTTTATTCGGAAGATTTCTCGGGTATGGCACTGTTACCGTAATAGGGACCGGCGGATCACGAGAATCCTTTTCCGATATCAGTGAACCATTGATCTTCCGTCGCAAGTTTCAGGAAACAGAACTGACTGAAGAACAGGGTTAAAATAATGTCTGATTCATCATCTAACAGATCCGGGATAGCAGCCGTTTTAAGTTTGATCATTCCGGGAGTCGGCCAGTTCTACAACGGCACGTTCTGGCGTGGAATATTCTGGTTAATTGTCACCCCTGGTCTTTGGATCGGGTCCGGTGGCACATTGGGTTGGATCTGTCATGTCATCGCCGCGATCACTGCGTACAATTATGCAAAACGATTACCCGCAAAGGAAAAAAATTAAAAGCATATGGACAAAATTAATCTGCTGGACATCATCAAGAAATTACTGAAGACAGAAGACGATATGAACTTTCTGATGATATTAAATGAAAGTGATCTGGAAAGACTGATCGTCTATATAAGAGAAAGATTTGACAAGTTGGAAAAATAGTTGCCCTGCTCTTTCCACGTTTCTAAGATTATAAATCTTCGCTTTTAAAATTATGACTTACCGGAAAGAAGCTCCGGATCTAGCTGAATCAGATCATCTGTTCTTGTCCAAATATTAGCCCTTACTCTTTTTTTATTTTATTTCTTTCATGCTTCAGATAAAATCCATAACCGATAAAAACTAATACAAATATCAATGATGGCGGGAAAAAGGCAACAATCAAAATACTGACAAAAGCGATGACAAGCATTCCCAGGTACGGACTGTCATCCAAGAAATCCAATATCGGATTAAATAAACGGTTTATCATTTCTTCTCTCCCTAAATGAGCAATGATCAGCGGTCTCCCAATATATTACCAATGTTTCCTAAAAGGGAACCCTGTTCACGATTTGTGCCGCCTGCCACTGGCGCGCTCCGGATAATTCGGTCGGCTAAGCGTGAAAATGGCAAACTCTGCAGCCATACTGTTCCTGTTCCCTTTAGCGTTGCAAGAAAAAGTCCTTCTCCGCCAAGAAACATTGATTTCAAACTGCCTGAACGTTGAATGTCATAACTTATTCCGGGTGTAAAAGCGACAATGCAGCCGGTATCAACCCGAAGCATCTGACCATTTAATTGCTTTTCTATTACCGTACCGCCGGCGTGAACAAATACTAAACCATCTCCACGTAAGCGCTGAAGAATAAATCCCTCCCCTCCAAAAAAGCCCACACCAAATCTTTTAGTAAAAGCAATCGACAATTCCGTTCCCAGAGCAGCGCATAAAAAGGAATCTTTCTGACAGATTAATTCCCCGCCGATACCCGCCAGATTCATGGGAATTATTTTTCCCGGATAGGGTGCTGCAAAAGCCACTGATTGCTTGCCACGTCCCGCATTGGTAAAATGAGTCATAAAGATTGATTCAGAAGTCAATACGCGCTTGCCAACGTTCAATAGTTTATCCATAAGTCCCGCTGAAGGATTGGAGCCATCACCCATTTTTGCCTCAAATTGAATGCCCTCGTCCATGTAATTCATAGCGCCTGCTTCAGCGATAACGGTTTCACCCGGATCTAATTCGACTTCCACAATTTGCAGATCATCTCCAATCAAGCGATAATCAACTTCATGACTTTTCATATGCTTTCCCTTTCCTGGTAAAAAATATAATAAATCTTACTAATAATATTATCACTTGTAAAACGGATTTCATTATAACTGATATTAATAGGACAGAACAATAGATAATTAATATAGGCACTCGGGTCAACGATTTGGGGCATTGATGTTTATATTGAATTCAAAAAACATAGACTCCTGCATATTTCTGCTTCGTCCGGTTATATCCAAGCAACCCCCCTCTGCTTCTTTCATATGTCGCTTCCGGAAATAGATCTGCCCTGAAGTATATAACGAGATGGAAGCAGGAATGACCTTGCCAGTGCGACGATAACGGGTTGAAAGATGCTGGTTTTTTTGGTGGGATTTTTCTGAGTGGGGGTTTGTGAAAGACTTCCTGTATTCCGCAGTATTCAAATTTCTATTTTTATGCTAGATTACAACCCGCAACCGATAAATATTTTTTCATTAAATAAATAGTAATAGATACGAACTGATTTATACAGAAAGCAACTGTCTGTGTTTGCAGAATTATCCAGACTTTATAAAAATTCTTTGATAGAAGCTGTGCGCGCAAATAAAGACTAGAGGGAGAAATAAATGATAGGTAGTAACTACAAAGCACATAGAGATAATGTTATCGATTTGTATGCAGGTTATTGTAGAAATAGAAAAGCTTTTGATTCATCAATGAAATCTGAAGAAGGCGATGGAAGAAATTTAAAGTTCTTAGAATCGAGAATAAATAGTCTTAAAAATGGAAAATTCACTCTAGCAGTTGCAGGTGAAGTAAAAGCCGGTAAATCAACTTTTATAAATGCTCTTTTGGGTGCAGAACTTTTACCATCCGATGTTCTGCAAGCAACAAGTGCCATCGTAGAAATATTTAAATCAGAAAAATCATATCTCAAAGTAAAATACGCTGATTTGCACGAAGAAGAAATTTATGATGACTTGAATACTCTTGATGTGGATGAAGCAAGAGAAAAACTTCACAAAATATGCATAATAAATGATGAATTCAGGGATATTCCGACAACTTTGATCGATAAGTACATTGCTGATTCTGATGATAAATTTGAATTAACAGAAGCAATTATTCAAGAATGGGAATCTGAAGTATCAACAAAATTATCTGATAATAATGAAATTTTAAATAAATACATAAAAACACGCTCAAAAGATAAAATTCCTGTAGAAATTGAATTTGGCTATCCGCTGAAGTGGGATTTCGATGAATTAAGGATTGTAGATAGTCCTGGTGTTAATGCGCTCGGCGGTGTTCAAAATGTCTCGTTTTCATATTTTGAAGATGCAAACGCTATTTTATTCGTTCACAAAATCCCGCCAATAGAATCGGAATCATTCAAAAAATTCGTAAAAACAACAATCTCGAATCGAAGCAGAGAAACACTTTTCTTGGTATTAACACACATCAGCAACTGTATTGATGAGGACATTCGAAAACTTCATGAAGATTCTTTTCGAATATATGGAAATCTTATACCAGCTAATCGAATTCTTACTGTTGATAGTTTATTGCAGTTAATTGTGCATGACTTTGAAAACGGGATGAATTTAGAAGAAATTAGGAAAAATGCCAAAAAAAGGAAAGTATTAGCATCTTATCGTGAAAAAGCAGAAGATGAGGGCAGAGATTTGTACGATCTAATTAAAGAGTCTGCACAATTTGACAAAATGTTTTCAGCTATAGAACACTTCTCAATGCAAGCTCCAAATTTACAGTTAAGAGAGATTCTTCAATCACTAAGGGAAGGTTATTCTCAACAGGAAAGTGAATATAGCTCAAAAATAACCCGTTTAGAATCAAAAAAACGCGCCCCTCAGGAATTTGAGAATGAGATTTATCGGATTAAGAGTGCATTGGAAAATTACAAATCATTACTAAACAACACTATAGAAGATATAAATCAAAAACATACAGGCAAACACGCTAATTGGCAAAACAGAATAAAAGAGCTGAAAGTTATGTACCCAGAGTTGATTACTAAATGCACAGATATTGAATCTGTCAGGAAGAACCTGACGGATGGCATTAATGATATAAACAATATAATTAACAAGTTCTCGCAAGAAATAACTACTGAGTTGAAAGGTAGACTACAAAAAATAGGCGAAGAGTTTAAGCAGGATAATAATATTACTCTTCCCTCAATTGATCTCCAATCAATTGAGGATGAAACCAAAAAGCAGGCTTTTAGAATTGAAGGAGTGTATGAAAAAAGGGTTGAAAGTATATTGGATAACTTGAATTGGCTAAAATTCAAATGGACAAAAAATAGTCGGACATATACCGTCAAAACAGGTGAAAAGCAGGTTTATAATAAAGAAGAACACTTGAAGTCATTTAAGACTACTTGTATGGAAAAATTTTATGAACTGATCAATGGACTTCCCCAGCAATCTAAAAACCTTCTTGAAACATATTTAAAATTATTCTCAGATTCAGTTAACAAAGTGATTAAAGATCGTCAGGACGCATTGAGTAATGAACTAAAGAAAAAAGAAAGCAATGAAGAAATTATCAACCAGATAAGTGAGCTTAGGAAAAAAAAAGGTCTTTTACCAGCAGAACTTCATAGAATAGAGGCAATATTGCAGGATATACAATGAAAACTAAAGTTGAACATTTTTCCGATGACATAAATGATGAGTTTCTTAAGATAAAACAAAATCTAAGAATTCATTTAGAAGATACGAATAATGTTAAAATAAAGAAAATGTTTTTGTCACGGCATGTTCCCAGGGAAATCATACTTTCTTCAGAATTACTTCTTGACACAGTAATTAATGCTTTAATGGATGAAGCAAGATCACAACTCAAAGGGGTCAGTGCCGAATTACTGAATAAATTTTATGAACACAATTTTCGGGAACGAGTAAAAGAATGGGCTGTACAAATTGAAAACAAGCTTTACTTGAAACCCGAATATGTAATGTATTCCAGTGACCCACAAATGGTACAAGGACTAATTGCTGCTGGTATTACTTTTATTGCAGGTGCAGCTATAACAGGTATTGTATTCATCCCTACGATGGTAATTGGTGCTATTGTTAGCGGGATAGTAACACTGTTTTTATCTGCCGCCGCATTCAAGTTTGCCTATGATAAAGCAGAACCAAAGGCCATATCTAAGATGATCGACGATATTGATAACTATTTAGAAAGCTCGAAATTGCAAGTAAGTGACTGGCTCAGTAAGGTGATACTGTCCTATGAAAATGAGTTTAACTCCTTCTGTAGTAACAATGGATGGGAGGTACAGTAATGGAAAATGAAAAACAAATTGCGCGCATTCAAGAATTAAATGATATCTCAAATCGATTACTTCCATGGTGGTCTGGCTTCGACAGTGATATTTTAGAAAAACAAACAGAAGGCAACACAGAAAGCTATTTGAATGGGTTCTATCTTTATCCTATTCATGAGTTCTGTGCAAATTCTGAATGCGATGACATCCCTCAATTTATCAATCAACGGTTTCAGGCATTGTATTCAGCGGCAAGCAGTTCAAATATTTCTGTAGTGCTTGCGATTCAATGCAAGAATGGAAAAACAAGACTTTTTTTGGGACTAAAATCGAATGAAGAAGGAGGCAATAACAAAGACCACTTTGCCGCTCTTCTTAATGGCATTGTTCGCGGAGAAAAAATTAGCTTTGAAGAAACTGCTAAAATATCATCTATGTGTAAAGGCTATCGCTTCGGCGGAATTATAAGCGGTGTACCAGCAATAATAATTGATAATGAGGCACAGAGGATTAATTTATCATCTGTTATTCGGTCACTCTATGGGAAGGATTATACACTATCGATAATTTCCACACCATTATCTGATCAGCAAAAACAAATCGCTTTTTCTGAACTTATTTCTATAAGAGACCAGCTTCATCAAATGGCTAAACAGACGATTGGACATGAAAAGGGAACTGGAACTTCGTATAGTGAAAATACACAACATACTTCTGGGACTTCGAAAACAAGCGGAAATAGTTTAGGTGGTGCAATTGGTTTTGGTATTCCTACCCCATTTGGTTTCGTAGGTGGAGGTGCTAACTATTCACATAATTGGTCGGACACAACAACAGAGAGTGATACAAAAGGTTCTACCAATACAACCAGTCAAAATGAATCCCAGTCATTGTCCATCGAAAAGCAGAATGGAATAGCTCTTGAATTAGAAAAAATTGCAGACCAATACATACAACGATATATTAAAGGTTTTAATGCAGGGCTTTGGGAAACAACTATAACATTTGCTGCAAAGGATGAGATTTCATGCAATATTCTCGGCGGAACATTACTGGGTGAATTATCTAAACCATCAGAGAATTTACTTCCGCCACCACGCTATTATCTTGATCAACTAAAACCAAACCAGCATTTGTTTATTCCCAAAAACAACTCTTCTAATCCTATTTTCCCTAAAGCCTTGGCTTCGTACGTAACAAGTGAAGAATTGTCAATACTCGCTTCGACACCGACAGAATCAGTTCCTGGTTTTGAAATCAAAAAAATGCCAACTCTTGCGCTAACCGACACCAGCGAAGGTGAGTATATATTAGGAAACATTTCTGACCATGGAAATATTATTCCTGATGCTCATATTTCGCTTTCCAAAAAAGACATCAACAAACATCTTTTTGTGTGCGGATTAACCGGGAGTGGAAAAACCACAACCGTAAAACATTTATTGAAGAGTATAGCAAAAGACAAAATACCATTTTTGATTTTAGAATCTGCTAAAAGAGATTATCGTCAATTGCTAGCTGATGAATCCTTTGAAGATATGAAAGTATTTACTATAGGTGATGCGACTGTAAGCCCAATACGATTTAACCCATTTTATGTTCAAAATGGCGTTCACCCTCTCGTGCACATTGATTATCTAAAAGCTATATTTAATGCCAGTTTTTCTTTATATGGGCCGATGCCGCACATCATTGAAAAATGTCTTCACCGAATCTATACAAAAAAGGGTTGGAACCTCACAACAGGTGTTCATCCGCACTTTTTGAAGAACAATCGTGAAAAAGATGAAGACAAGTATAAAAAATCAGAGCACTACTATTTTTACCCCACCTTGACTGATTTAAAGAAAGAAGTTGAATACTATATCAACCATGAAATGGATTATAAAGGTGAGTTGCGGGATAACATAAAAACCGCCATTCTTGCACGAATTGAGAGCCTTTGCGTAGGAGCAAAAGGCTTAATGTTTAATACCTATGATTTTTATCCTATCGAGACGCTGTTAACACAACAAACAGTCTTTGAAATGGAAAATCTTGCCGATGACGATGATAAGGCCTTTTTTGTAGGTCTTATATTGGTATTGGCAAGTGAATTCAGGCAAAAAGATAATCCGGCAATTAACCCGGGCAAAAAAGATGCAGGGCTTCAGCATTTCTTGGTTATTGAAGAAGCACATCGCCTGCTTAAGAATGTTAATACGGAAAGAAACAATGAGATGATGGGAAATCCGAAAGGCAAAGCGGTGGAAGTATTTTGCAATGTAATTGCCGAAATGCGATCACTTGGGCAAGGCGTTGCCGTCGTTGAACAAATTCCAAGCAAAATATCACCTGATGTTATTAAAAACTCGAATATGAAAATTGTGCATCGCCTTGTTTCAAGAGATGATCAATCTTTACTTGCAGGCTCATTAGGAATTGGTGATGAAGACGCTTTATATCTAAACAGACTTAAAACTGGTCATGCCTTATGCCATAAAGAGGGCATGGATAAACCAGTTGAATGTGCAATCAATAGTGATTTCAAAGCAGAAGCCAAAAGTGACGATAGAATCCACAAGCTGATGCAACAACAGGGGTACACAGAGTTACATCCCTTCGAAGTATATGAAATTGGAGATATATTGTCTACCAAGGGTAAAGAAGTTTGTGTCCAATTCTTAAATACATTTTGTGTGTCAGAGGCCGTACCAATTTCTAACCTAGTACACAGTGCAACCAAAACGCTGACACATCTGCTAAGACTCGCAAATTATAACTATGAACTATCACCAAATATTTTATCTTCTTATATTTGTAAAGAAGTAACCAGATTACTCACAAGTGGAATTTATTGCGTTAAACCAAAACTTGCAGACGGGTTCGTAAAATCTCTTTCAGATTCCATATGCGAATCCCAAGAGTCCAGTTGTGCCCAGGTTAGAAAGGAACTAAAAGAAATTTGGTCTGTAGGTCAGATTGAGGATTTTATTGTAAATGCTGTGGTAGAACTTTTGAAGAAATATGTAAATGATACCAGCTCAAAAATATCATATAATGATATCGCATCCTATTTCTTAAATCATTCATGTGCTAATACTAAGAAAACAATTAATCGAATTAAACAGAATTTACCTTCGGAGCTTTTTAATGATTGAATCTCTTGCAAAAGAAATCACTAAATTCCAGGAAAAACTAAAAGATTCACAAAATGAAACAGCAGTTAAAGAATCTCCAGTATTCGAGGTTCCTAGTAGTCCACTTGAATACTCTTTAGGCACCATTGAGAATCAGTCATTGGAGTCATTAAGACTACAAAACCAACTCCAATCTGAAAGCAAAGTTTCTTCTGAAAAAGAAAGTAAACTGACAGAAGAAGAAAAACGAAAAATTAAGGATCAAACAGGCTGGTCTTCTGAAATAATTGAAGTAATTAAATCCGTGCCAGAATATGAAATCTATAAAAAGGTTGGCCTCCATGACGTAGAGATAAATGGAAGGAAATGTCTTGTAAGGAGTGATACTGATTGGGAACAAAAAGACTCTATGGGACGTACTAACAAGGAAAGAGCTGAGTCAGGTCTCTCCCCAATTAATACAGATGGTGAAACAATTGAGTTGCACCATATCGGACAGAAAAATGATGGTCCACTTGCCGAATTAACCCCTGATGAACATAGAAGTAAAGAGAATTATTCGTTACTGCACAACACAAGAAAAGAATCAGAAATATATCGTAATGAGTTCAATAGCGAACGCAGCGAGCATTGGAAATCTAGGGCTAATGAAGGAGGAATGTAATGAGCAATATTTTTTTTGAAGTTGAAAATAAGTATAAATTATACAGTACTAAAGGTGCCAGTGAACAACAAATCAATGCTGCAGAATTAAAACTGAAAAGAAAGTTTTCTTTAGAATATAAAGAATATTTAGCAAAATATGGAGCGGTGTCATTTGGAAATGTTGAATTAACAGGATTGAATGTAGAAAAATATGCAAATGTAGTAGATGTTACTAATAAAGAAATTCAACGAAATTCAGCATTCCCTGATGGTTGTATAGTTTTACAAAATACTGGTGTTGAAGGTGTTTTAGTTCTAATGGAAGAAAATGGCACTGTTTACTATTGGCAAAATGGAAAGAAAGGCAGTGAATACAGAACACTTCACGATTTTATTTTAAGCTTAGTATAGAATTATAATCATCAAATATAACGATTTTCGAAAACCGTGGATAAGTATTATACGTAACAAAAAGTAGCTGCATTTTACTGTCTAAATTCCTTCTGATATTCCCCCATTTCCTATAGAAATAATTTACCCATAACGGCCAGAGTACCCCGTAAATCAGGGACTCCGGCCGCTCTCACTGTCTTCAATTCAACACGACCCGCCACATCCCCCGCCAAACAAATTGCTTTCGCTAACAACGGAAGCAATTTCTTTTGCCCAATAATCAGAAATTATCAAGACCGCCGGTGGCCATGAAAATATGACCAAAACTATCAGGAGTCCTGCTCCATCAGCATTTTCAGAATCTCCCGCAGGAGCATCTGAAATCTAATCCATTCATAAGTCGCTGTCACAGCAACAAAAAATAAATTCAAGGAGGTACTGTTTTATGATCCACGATTACTTGCAAGCGGGCTTTCCCGCCCTCTGTGTGCTGACACAGGAACCGCACCGGGCCGAAGAAGCCCTCCCCTGCGAAGGATGGAACTTCTTTCTCTGGGACTGTTTAAGAGGCATCAGGGAAGCGCTTACTTTCAAATCCATCGACGAGATCCGAGATCCCGTTGAAGCGTTGAACTGGCTCAACAGCCGTCAGGACACCGTTCTGATCGCGCACAACCTGCATCTGTTCCTGGACAATCCGGAAGTGATTCAGGGTCTCCAGAACGGAATTGCCAGATGGAAAGCGACCGGATGTTCACTTGTCATGGTCTCTCCCATCATTCAGCTGAAACCGGAAGTGGAGAAGTTCTTCCATCTGGTGGACCTGCCCCTTCCCGATGACGAAGAACTCTTTACCCTTCAGAACGAACTGGGCAAGCCGCATAACATCAAGCCCAACCGCAAAGCCGCCCGTGCCGCCAAAGGACTGACAGAATTCGAATCCGAAACAGCTTTCGCCTTATCACTTATCAGGAAAGGCTACTTCAGTACCAGAGTCATATCGGAAGCCAAGTCACAGATGATCCGCAAGAGTGGACTGATGGAGTTCTGGGAGCCGGCAGATATCGCCGACGTAGGAGGACTGAACAACTTCAAGGCATTTATTGAAAATCGTTCACAGGCATTCAACCCCGACAACAACACAAACCTACCCCAAATAAAAGGAATCCTACTCGTCGGTATCCCCGGCACCGGAAAATCATTAGCCTCGAAAGCGACTGCATCAATACTGGGCTGGCCACTGATACGTCTGGATATAGGCTCACTTAAAAATTCATTAGTGGGCGAGAGTGAAAGACGCATGCGGGAAGCAACCCGACTGATCGACGCTTTTGGCAAGGCAGTAGTCTGGATTGATGAAGTTGAGAAAGCGTTTGCGGGAACAAGATCGAGCGGCGAAACAGACGCAGGAACAAGCGCCGCCATGTTCGGCCATTTCCTGACATGGATGCAGGAAACCAAATCCTCCGTCCTAGTCATGGCTACAGCAAATAACATCTCCCAGCTTCCTCCGGAGTTTATACGTGCAGGTCGGTTTGATGCGACATTCTTCGTCGACCTTCCTACTAAAACAGAAAGAACCGAGATCATCAATATCATGAACAGGAAGTGGAATGCCAACATTCCAATAAGCTGTGCCGGCAGGCTCAACGGCTATACCGGAGCGGAGATCGAGCAACTGGCGAAAGACTCCCTTTTCGATGGTCTCGAACAGGCATTCAATGCCTTGGTACCATTATCCAGAACCATGAGGGAAGATATTGATTCTCTCAGGCAATGGGCAAAAACAAGAGCAAGACCTGCCAATACACCGGATACAGAACCTGATGAACAACGAAAGATAAGAGCAGTTCATAAGAAGGACACTGTCTCTGAATCATGTTCTGAAGATTATCCGGCCACATTTAATCTAACGGATAATGACTCTGCATCGGAGCAAACCGAATAAAAGAGAAAGGAGAAATCATGCCCATCTTTAGAGAAGGAAACCTTTTCCATGAGGATGGTATCAAGTTCGTTACCACCAATTCTTACCTGACGAAAGATTTAAGATTAGTCATGGGAAGAGGAGCGGCCATGGAACTGAAAACCATCTTTACCGGCATAGACAGGATATTCGGCAATATGATTCATGCAACCTGCGGGCATCTCGGAGTTTATGGAATAATAAAACATGATCTCTACGGTGCCTTTCAGGTCAAGTATCACTTCATGGATAAAGCCGATCCAGAACTTATTCGATACAGCGCGATCATGCTGAAGGCCGAAGCCGGAAAGACAGACCGGATTATTCATCTGAACTATCCCGGCATAGGCAACGGCAAGTTGTCAAAAGAAGAAGTCAGACCATTATTAAATATTCTTCCGGACAACGTTCACATCTGGGAGAGAAAGGAGAAATAATTATGGCTTATGCACCGGAATTAAACAGACCGGCATCGGCAACATTAAGAAGACTCGCCTGGTCAGTCAACAAACCCATGACCAAGACCATGAATGCGATCATTCTGAAACTGCCGAAACTGATTGACAAGGAAAACGTCTGCAAAAGCTGCAAAGACCCGTCCGCATGCAATATCTGCGGATTCAACGGCAATGACGCAGCCTAGGACAGATAAAACAATGAAAGGAGGAATCCATTGAGTCACATTTCAAAAATAGAGCTGGAGATACAGTCACTGGAAGACCTGAAGCTGGCCTGTAAAAGACTCGGCTTCATCTTTCAGGAAAACCAGAAGACCTATCAGTGGTACGGAAGATTTGTCGGCGACAGTCCCATACCCGAAGGAATCAATATAGAAGACTTGGGTAAATGTGACCATGCCATCAAAGTCCCTGAATGCACCTATGAGATAGGTGTCGTTAAGAGAGGATCAAAATACATCCTTCTCTGGGACAGCTGGCATACAGGAGGTCTGGAGAAGAAGATCGGCCCTGATGCCGGTCTCCTGAAACAGGCCTACACCATTGAAAGAATCAGACACGAAGCTAAGCGGAAAAAGTACCAGGTTAAAGAGATCCAAAATGATCAGTCCATGCGACTGGTCTTACGGGTCTCCTGACCGGCAAGATTTGAAAGGAAAAGACCTATGAAAACATCATACTACTTCTCCAACAGGATCAGGGAGCCGGGTCTTAACCTGGTTTGCGTATCCAACAGCTACCCGCGACATCTCTTTTGGCTCAAAGATGCCAGGCAATACCGAAAGCTCTGTCCGGGCTGGTCTTTAGTGAAGGACTATAAACAGCATAAAATCTCTCGTCAGAACTACATTGAGATTTATCAGGAAGACATCTTGGATAAGCTCGATCCGGAAAAGGTCTATCAGGACCTCAGAGATGACGCTGTGATCCTTTGCTGGGAGAAGCCCGGAGCGTTCTGCCACAGAAGACTGATTGCAGAATGGATTTACGACCACCTGCAAATCAAAGTAAATGAACTGTAAACATCTTAATAAAAAAGGAGGTGAAACATTGACATCGGAATCCATCCTGAAAAAAGTCTATGCCAACAGGAACAACCAAAAGGCGAACACTCGGGAACAGTCCAATGAACCCATTTACAGGAAAGCGCGCTGCAGGGTCTGCCTCGTCAGGGAGAACAATGATCTGCCGCCGGTAAGAATCAACAGCGCCAACAAGGTCTATGACCTGGTCAAGGATGAACTGGCCTCTTCCGACCGGGAGATCATGCTGTCCATCATGCTGGATACAGCATTGAACCTGATCGGAATAGAAACGGTTGCCATCGGCAGCATCAATGTCTGCGGTTCGACCATATCGGAGGTCTTCAAGAGTGCCATTCTTAGCAACGCCAGCTGCATCATCCTCTGTCACAACCATCCGTCGGGATGTCTTGAACCCAGTGTTGAAGACATTGCCTTTACCAGGAATGCCATCAAGTGCGGCATCATGCTGAACATCCGGGTTCACGACCACCTGATCCTGTCCGACAGGGGGTTCTGGTCCATGAGCGAAAATGGACTGATCAAACCTTTAGCCAAGTCATAAATCAACCATTCAACCGATCACAACAAGGACAGAAAATGAAAGAGATCATTATCGATGTCTCTGAATCCGGAGAAATCCATATAGAGACAAAAGGCTTTACCGGCAAGTCATGTCTTGAGGAAAGCAAGTTCATAATCGACCTGCTCGGCAAGGAAACATCACAACAGCTTACCCCTGCGTACTATCAGGGAAAGCAGAAAACCAAAAAGTATCTGCAGTTGTGCGGATAACATTATTCAACCAAATAAAAAAAGGAGGAAACAAAACAATGAGCGAGTACGAAAAAGTATTTAAGAAAGCGTGCCTCATCCAGCTCAACGCGTCCGTCTGGATGGGATCGAAGATGCTGGACCAGAGCCACATGAGCAAGGTCGCCCAGAACAGCGAGTGGTTAAGAGGAAGAAAGTTCCTGATCAACCCGGAACTGCTGGGACCTCTGCACACCAGTTCGCATCAGTCCAGGGACCTGGTGAAGCGGTACAGCCTCCCCTTCCCTATTACAGGTCTGTACCTGATTCCGAAGGAAGCTCTCACCTACGTTGATGAGCGGCTGAAATACCAGAAGGAGAAGTACGAGGAAAAGGTCGATGCTTTCGTCGCCTGTTACGACCTGGCGAGAGATGAAGCCAAGCGCCACCTCGGAGAGCTGTTCAACGAAGCGGACTATCCGATGGACATTCGGTCCAAGTTCCGCTTCGACTGGAGATTCCTGGCCCTGGATGTTCCCACCAAAGGAAGCGTCCTGTCACCGGAAGTCTACGAGCGCGAAAAGCAGAAGTTCGAGTCCATGATGGATGAAGCAAGAGACCTCGCCGCCATAACACTACGGGAGGAATTTGCGGACATCGTCAACGGACTGGTGGACAAGCTCGGCAGCAACAACGGCCAGCCCAGGACCGTCAAGAGCTCGATGTTCAATAAGCTCCACGAGTTCGTCAACGACCTGGCGACCAAGAACATCTTTGATGACAAGAAGCTGATGGAGCTTGCGAAAACTGCGAAGGACACCATCAGCGGCATATCTCCATACGGTCTCAACTACAACGACCAGATGAAGAACAAGATCAGGACCTCCATGAAAGTCCTGAATGACGCCATCAACGATTCCATCGAGGAACTGCCGAAGCGTAAGATCAGGCTGGCGCTTGCCGCATAGTCAGATCAGCGGACAGACCTTCAGGAAGAGAAGACATTTTTAGGGGTATTTTATAACCGGCATGATTCGGAACATTCATCCGGCAAAGCATCCCCGATGCTTCAATCCTTGAAGTACCTGTTTAAATCAAAACCCGATTGGACAATTTAATACTGTGAGCCGGACCGATAGGCAGGTAAACGGGTTGCCTCGTCGCTATCGTCGCGCTCTTTGGGAGAGACAGGGACCGAGCAGTCTTTTGACCAGGCTGCCGCCTGTCTCTCCACCCCTTGAAACATTATTCACCTGATTCACATCAGGACTGAATCACAAACAATCAAACCATACAAAAAACAAACAAATAAAGGAGGATTTACAATGAACCAAATTATCTTGACAGGAAACCTGGGAGAAGATCCCAAAGAGTTCTTCACACCGGACGGAGTGGCCATAGCATCATTCCCGCTGGCGTTTCGGAGCGGCAAGGACAAGACCAGCTGGATTAAGGTCAGCTGCTACAACAAGCTGGCGGAACTTTCCCTTAAATGCCTGCACAAGGGAGCGCGTATCGGCATCAACGGCGTCATCGACCAGCAGAAGTGGACCGATGAGCACAACAACCCCAGAATGGGCTACCGTCTCATCGCCAACCAGATCGAGTTCATCAAGACGGACGGTCGCGGCTTCACCAAGGAGGAAGGCGCCGAAGCTGAGAACGAGAATGTCACAGCCCATGACGACGTACCCTTTTAAACAAGAGATAAAACATAAAGGAGCTGACCATGAACACCAATGAAATAGCAAAACGAAACGACAAGTCCGAAAAGCTGAAAGTCTTCAGGCTCCAGGACGGCCAGTTCTATGTGGAATCGGCAGAAGGAAAGATCTGTTACAAGGTTGTCATCGGCAACGGGACGAAGTCCTGTTCCTGCGCCGACTATACGACCAGAATAGAGAAAGATCCCACCTTCCTGTGCAAGCATATCCTGGCGGTCATCAACGGCAACGGCAACATCAGGAATGTTGATATTGCCGGACAGGGCAAGCCCCGGCTCGATGAAAGATTCATCAAAATCATCGACGGGAAGGAATTTGCCCTTTATGCGGGGCTGTTGGACCTCGCCCACCAGAACCATCTGGCCGGCATAGAAGTCGAGCTCGTGCAGTACCCTGCCAAAGACAATGAGCACACGGCCGTCTGCAGGGCGACGATCAGCACGGAATCGGCTGGTCCCTATATTGATTTCGGGGATGCCAATCCCGTGAACTGCAACTCCAAAGTGGCCAAGCATCTCATCAGGATGGCCTCAACAAGGGCAAAGGCACGGGCGCTCAGAGACCTGACCAACGTGGGAATCACGGCCCTCGAGGAGCTCGGCGATCTGAACGACGTGGCGGAAGATGATTCCAGATCCAGATTCAAATCGCGCAAGGAAGCTAAACCGGAACAGTTTAAAGGAGGACCAACGACCGATGACCGGAAAGAAGAAAAGAAACAGACTGCCAAGACGGCTGAAGCAGAACGGAAACCTTCAGATCCAGAAGATAAAACCGCCGGAGAGAAGAAGAAAGATCCGAAAGCTTCAGATTCCGCGGCTGCGAAAGCAAAACCGTCAACTGCCCAGGTCAAAGCCATCGAAAGCCTTGCCGAGAGAAGAGGCATCAACGGGGAACAGTTAGTGAAGATATTCACCGACAAGTTCAATAAGCCATACGTTGAAATCAGTGCCGATGAAGCCAAGAACTTCATCAACTATCTTCAACATGCGGCTTAAGCTTTAAATCAATCTAATCAATATAGGCGGGGTCTGAGATACGAATATTGATCTGTGTCCGGGCCTCGCCGCTTAATATCAATACAAATCAACAATACATAACCAATATCAATAATCAAGGAGACTAAATAGCATGACACTGGAAGAACTGAGAAAAGGCCCTCACCTGAGTGCTTCGTCCATAGAATCGTATATCGAGTGCAGTCTGAGTTACCGGTTTTCCAGAATAGACCACCTGAAACCGGAATTTAAGTCAGACAATATGGAATTTGGAAGCTGCATCCATCAGGCTCTGGCCGATTTCCACCAGGAGAGGATGACGGGAACTATTTTAACCAGGGACCAATTACAGGAAAGATTCATCTATCATTGGACTATCCGGGCATCGGATAATGCTGAAATCAAATACAGCAAGGAAAACAGTTTTAAAAGTCTGATGGAAATGGGCAAAGCTTTATTGGAAACTTACCATGACAGCTTTTCCGATCATCATTTGACTGTATTGGCCATAGAAGAACCGTTCAGTTTTACAATAGAAGATCTGCCGATACCTATAGTTGGCGTTATGGATCTGGTCGAAGAAGATGAACAGGACAATATCATTATTACGGATTTCAAGTCGGCGGCAAAATCTTATACCGAAAAGGAAGTAAGTAAAAATCCGCAGCTGACTATTTATCAAATGGCTTCCAGATACAATGGTTACCATGACAGAAACATCATTCTAAAACTGGATTGTATGATCAAGACAAAAATAGCCCAGTTCAAAAGGTACTATACGGCAAGAACCAGATTGGACGAGATAAAAGCTGAAAAGAAAATAATCCGGGTCTGGAAAGGTGTAACCAAGGGGGTATTCATCCCCAATGATACCAGCTGGAAATGCAATGAATGCTTCTACAAGACAGCTTGTAACGATTGGTACAAGGAAGAAGCTGCGTAGATGACAATCAAAGAATGAAAACAGAAAAACAACCAATCAATTAACCGGTTAACAAGCAATCACAACAATTAACCAAAGGAGGTTCGGAGGTGATGGATAAAAGGCCTCAACTGAATGAGCAGCAAAGAAGAGCGGCAAGCTTCGGAAATGGAGTAGCATCAGTACTTGCGATTCCCGGGTCGGGAAAGACACTTACCATGACCCACCGGATCGGCAATCTGATCCGGAAGCACGGCGTAGCTCCGGAAAACATCCTGGGACTGACGTTTACCCGGAATGCTGCCGCGGCCATGAAAACAAGACTGGAACCCGTGCTGAACAAGATGACGAAACGTGTCCAGCTGCAGACCATGCATGCCTTCTGCTATTCCCTTTTGAAGAATGAAGGCAGGACGTTTGAGATCATTACCGAGAAGGACCAGCTGACCTTGATCAAGAAGCTGGCCAAGAAAGAAAACATCGGAAAGATTCCCAGCGGCATGATCGTCAGAGAGATCGGACTGGCCAAGAACAATCTGATCACCTGGTCTGAATTCAAGGAAATATACCAGGGCGACCTGATGATGATGAAGATCGGTCACATCTACATGTCCTATGAAGAGTCCAAGAGAAAGAACCTTCAGCTGGACCTGAATGACCTTCTGATGGAGGCCTATAAGCTCCTGAAAGAAAACACTTCAGTCAGAAAAAAGTATCAGGAGCAATATTCGCATATCCTTGTGGATGAGTTCCAGGACACCAATCCAGCCCAGATGGGGATATTGCAGTTACTGGTATCCGGGAGGAACGGAGACACCAGTTTCTGGGTCTGCGGAGATGACTGGCAGAGTATCTATGCTTTTACGGGAGCATCCGTCGGCAATATCCTGAACTTCAAGGACATGTTCAAGAACTCCAAGCAGTTTATCCTGGATATGAACTACCGTTCCACACCGGAAATCCTGAACGTCTGTCAGAAGCTGATCGCCCATAATACCCGGAAGATCGAAAAGACATTAAGAACTCAAAACTCCAAGGGAGAAGGAGTCGTAGCTCTGTGCGGTGTCAACGAGGAAGACGAATCTTTACAGATCGTCAACGAGATCAAGGATCTTCTGGAAAACAGGGGCTATGGCTACAGGGATATTGCCGTTTTATACAGGGCCAACTGTCAGAGCAGGATCATAGAGGAGGCTTTCTCCAAATTTAAGGTTCCCTATCATGTGGAAAACGGCATGAGCTTCTACCAGAGACATGAGGTAAAGACCTTGCTGGAGTATCTGAGATTTATAGACGGTCCTGATTCTGAAGAAGGAGACGATGCTTTAAGAAAAATAATAAACGTACCTAACCGTTACATCGGGAGGAGCTTTATGACAGTTCTGGAAGAGCAGGCGTCGGCAAAGGACAAACACCTTTATCAGGCACTGAAGACCATGAAGATCGAAGTGCCGTATCTGAGAAAGTACATCAAGCAGTTTATAGAGATCATTGATCCATTGATAAGGGACAAATCTCAGTTGGAACCTGCCGAGCTCATCGGAATCCTGAGGGAAGCCCTGGAGTATGACCGTTATATAACGGATGAAGACATCCCCAGCCCGGATGATGAGAAGATCGCCAATATCAATCAGCTGCAGCTTGCAGCAACCCGTTACAGTGACATCCGGTCATTGTTGAACTACACGGGCAGTTTCAGGGATGAAACATCTAATGACAGGAATGGTGTCAGCCTAATGACCATTCACAAAGCCAAGGGACTGGAGTTTCCAATCGTGTTCGTCACCGGACTGATAGAGGGCATGCTGCCTCATAAGAACGGTGACCTGGAAGAGGAAAGAAGAATTGCCTTTGTAGGCATTTCCAGGGCGATGAAGCAGTTGTACCTGACCTGTTCTGCAACTTATGCAGGCAGGCCGGTCAAGCGTTCACCGTTTCTGGAGGAGATGCTGTCGGGAAAGGTTGAATGAAGAGAGATGCGCCGGTAGCCGCTGTAAAAAGCGGTGCCGGTTGCGTCTGTGAGTGAAAGAAATTACATTTTTTATTTGCCATCGCTTGCCACTGTCCTGTAGAGATATGTCCCTTTTTCAGGTTCGCGAATATTGAAAACTTTTAAGTAAAATTCCATTTTGTCAGTGCTGATTGGCTCATAACTGGGATTAAAAACTGTAATCAAATCTAATTTTTCATTGGAGTCTAAGAAGAACTCTCCCTGGATATAGTGAATGCTATTGGAAGATAGATCCGCGACTATTTTTAGAGCTTCTTCATAAGTGGCTGAAGAAGTTCGCATCACAACGTTGAATAATCTGCCTCCTTCATCGGCGCCTAAGCAATGGATGGAGATTTCACAACCAGTTGCGCGGCCATCTTCTCCAACCTCACCCATTCCTTCAAATATTTCATTATAGATGACCTTAACCACCAACGATATGGTCGAACTATAGTTCATAGTGTGAAACCTATGCTTAATATTTGGAAGCTCACAGTCTTCTGGCCTTAGAAATCAACGGTTCTTATTGAAATTGGATATGATAGTTTTACTGGAGTTATGTTGTTTCCTGTGATGAGGAATATCTCTATGTGAGCACCGTCCAGTTGGATTTGTTCGATATTTAATTCCCATTCCCTGAAGGCGTCTGGATCCCAGCTATCGAAGATCAAAACGGCAACTTTTGTCGTAGTCTTACAATGCCCTTGCATATGCTGTACAAGCAATTCCAGAGCCTTCCTGAAACTAAGATGCCGACCCCGCTGTGAAAGATATTGACCTGATGTAAGAGATATAAAAAATGCCTCTCGACAACATATATTGGTTGGAAAACCTGGATAACAATTGACAAGCCCTGAATTTGCGCCCACCAATTCCACAAGATCATCTGGAGTGATTTGGCATGCTTCCTCAGTTTTACACTTTTTTATGCGATCTAAAAATATTTTCAGTAACTGCCGAAAAATCATAATTACGGTTCATCTTGTCCCTCCCTTTGGCCATAATTCACCAAAAAATACTTTGCAAATGCATCCCATGATTCATCCGCCTTAGTTTTATATACATTGTATCCCGGAGGTGATGGATGGAAAATATACCGGCAATTTATACCTAATGATTTTAACCTATTTCTTGCCTTGCACCCTACCGCCACCCAACAGGCATCTTTTAACAGTTTATATTGTTCCAACAAATATCGTTTTCCACATTCATCTTCAACTTCTTTCGGCATAGTGCCAGTACTATTTTGACCTTTGCCAAATCTTGCCTTATCTTCAACTGGCGGGACTGAACACAAAACGGATTCCGTTATCCACGCATGTTTCTTTACTTCTTCAAAGTCTTTGATATTTGGAAAACACGAAGTTACAATTCTTCTGATATTTTTATGAAACAGGGACGTCTTTTCCTGGTTAGGGTCATTATTTTCAAATGTAACATATTTATTGTGTTGCTCTAACATACTATCAATGTCACCTTTATCGTAATGCTCTTTACTACCGGGCGTTCCTGGTTCTGCTAATACTAAAACAAGTTTTATATCCTTTATCTCACCTGTTGCTCCACAAAAACCTCTTGGCACATGACCTTTTTCCGGGTTCCATACAATACCATTCTTTCCGCAGGCACAGCTATTTTTTAAACTCTCACAAGGCCTATATGCTTCCTTAATAATATCAGCCAACTCTTTATTCATTTTTGGCATGCTTATATCCTCCTGATAATAAACTATAACTATTCTATTACTCCATTCTGCCTATTCCGCTGATTTCGCCATATGATTCCGAAGGAATCCGCCATGCAGTTCCGGGGGATGTCGCCACCCTGTTCCGGATCATGTCGCCACCCCTTGGGTCGGAGCGAAGCGACGCTGGTTTTTAGTTGTTTGTCATAACTTATCCTTCGATGTCAAGTCGGCATATTTTTTCCGCAGAGATCCTCCTTTCAAATTTATTTTGTGAGCATTGTGTACCAGACGGTCCAGGATAGCATCTGCAACCGTCGGGTCGCCGATCTGTTCATGCCAGTGTTCTACGGGCAGCTGACTGGTGACAATCGTCGAACCATGACCGTGCCGTTCTTCGATCACCTCCAGAAGGTCTCGTCGTTCCGGATCGGTCATGGGAGCAAGCCCCAAGTCGTCAATCACCAGGACATGCGCTTTGGACAGTTGAGATATGGTTTTCCCGTAGCTTCCGTCACCCCTGGCCAGAGCCATCTGATAAGAGAACTTCGGAGCGCGGATGTAAAGAGCGCGATACCCTTCGCGGCAGGCTTTGTTTGTTAGGGCGCAGGCAAGATAAGTTTTTCCCACGCCGGTGGGACCGCTGATAATGACATTTTGATGTCGTTTGATCCAATCACAAGAGACGAGCTTCATCATAACGGATTGATCAAGCCCCCGAGGTGCTTTGAAGTCGATATCTTCGACGCAGGCGTTGATCTTAAGACGGGCATTTTTTAGATAACGGGCCATCCGGTTATCTTCCTTCCAGGTCCATTGACTTTCGACAATAAGACCAAAACGATCGGCAAAAGAAAGCTGATCCATATCTGGTTGTTTGAGCTGATCGGAGAAAGCCTGGGCCATCCCCGCCAGTTTCATGGTGTGGAGCTTATTGATGGTTTGCTGGTTAAGCATGGAACACCTCCTGTGTCAGATAGTAATCTTTTCCACGAAGATTCTCATGAAGGATTGGCTTTTCCACAGTGGCGGGCACCGGTAAATTCTGAGTGTCCAGTTTACTTTTGAGGATCGATTCGACACTTTTGTAACTGTAGGCTTTGATGATCAGAGCACGGGCGCAGGCAGCCTCCAGTCGTTCGGGTGAAAACTTCTTGGCCAGTCTCATGATGCCCAGGCAGGAGCGGAAGCCTTGTTCGGGATGGGTTCTGTTCTCCATGATACAAGTGACCAGGGCCCGGGTTTGAGGACCGTTTTGCCCCGCCCAGTGAACGATCCGGGACGGCGTCCACTCCAGATACTTTTGATGGGATTTGGGCATATGTTCCGGGAGGGTGGTATGGCTTCCCCGGTGCATACTTCTGGCATGAACGGCAATCCGTTTGTTCTTGAACAGGATTTCAACGATGTTTTGGGTAATCCGGACTTCCACTTGTTCTTTGACCAACTGATAAGGGACACTGTAGTAATGGCCGTCCACATCAATATGATAATCGATATTGACCCGTGCTTTCTTCCATCTTGCATATTCATATGGGATGGCGGGCAGCGGTTTTGACGCCGGCCGGTCGATGGTTTCAAATAAGGTCTTTCTTGTGGCGTCCATCTTTTGAAACTTGCGATTGTTCAGCTCGGTAAGCTTTTGAGCAATAGCGGTATTCAGTTCCGTGATACTGAAAAAGGTATGATTGCGCAGCGCTGCCAGAATCGACCGCTCCGCAATCAGAACGCCGGATTCTACTTTGGCCTTGTCTTTTGGTTTGGATACTCTTGCCGGAATCACCACCGCCCCATAATGACCGGCCAGCTCCTGATAGGTGGGGTTGATGTCCGGTTCGTAATAACAGGGTTTGGTGATCCCGGATTTAAGGTTATCCGGCACAAGAATCTCCGGGACGCAACCGAAGAATCGAAACGCCTGAACATGGGCATCAATCCACGAGGGAATATCCTGAGAGAAAAACGCCCGCGCAAAGGTATAGTTGCTTGCCCCCCAAACGGCCAGAAACAGCCAGGCGTCATGGGTTTTCCCGGTGGCCTGGTCCGTGACCGGGATGGTCTGGCCTGCGTAGTCAATGAAGAGTTTCTCTCCGGCACGGTGGGTCTGACGCAGGGAAACGTCTATCTTATCCAACCATTGGTGATAAATAAGACAAAACTGACTGTATTGATAACCGTCGGGGTTGGCTTGCTTATATTCCAGCCACAATAACCGGAGTGTGACGCTTTTCCGGGTCAGTTCCTTGCGGATATATTCCGGCGACGGCATGCCGCGTTTGCCTGGCAATGGAACCGTACCGGCAGGATAAATATGTTGCTCTAAAAGGTTGTCATCCCAATCGGGCGGCAATGGCCAGGTCACTCCGGCTTGTTCGGCACGAAACAAATAATCTCTGACCGTGCTACGGGCAATGTTGCAGCTTTCGGCAATCTTTTTGTTGGATAACTTCTTTTCTACTTTTAATCGTAAAACTTCTCTAATCGTTCGCATGGATAACCTTTCCGCCGCCATAACTGCCTCCGTTTTTGTGTCCGGCATGTAGCGGCTTTCTGTGGGTTTATCCAGCGTCCTTTATGCTCCTCCCGAGGGGTGGCGCAATGGATCGGAATCAGGTGGCGACTTCCCCCGGAATGGGGTGGCGACTTAAATCGGAATCAGGTGGCGGAATGAATCAGAATCGAGTGGCGATTTGCGTCGGAATACGCAAAAGACGCAAAGCATTATTGAAAAAAAGAAAAAATGGCTCGCAGATTATTATTCAGCAAGAAAACTTTGTAGTTGAAATATATTTCTTTAAGATAACAAAAAACCCCCTCAAGTCGTCCAGACCTTGAAGGGGTTTTCCCTGCGTTAACAGATCATGTTATATTTAGAGGAGCTTAAGCGTCCTTATTTTTATGATCTTGTTACGATACTTCTTAGCTGACAATAACTTTTACTGCGTTAATAACCGGGTTGGTGAACAGGGCCATCAGGACGGCATAAAGAGCGAACACACCAACCACCTCGCCGACATACATCTTTTCATATTTACGTTTCAGGGAAACCATGATCAATCCACCAAGGATTAAGCATCCTAGTTGGAAGAAGGGGAAATTGGTTACTCCCGCTGCCGCATATTCAGCAAAGCTGAAAGTTGCCGTAATCATAATAACTGCTGCCGCTACTATCATTGTTCCTAATGTCTTTTTCATGATCTGTTACCTCCTAGAGGGTTATTTGTTTATTTGCCTTTATACTAATGAAAATACCATGCCAACTTTTCAAAGTAAACCAAATAAGATTGTAAGGTATTGATATTTGTTATGAATTGGCAATAAAGATGACTTGCAATAATTATCTCATATGCCCTCTTTCTTCTATTTGTTTCAATGAAATGTTTAAATGATTGAACGATGTGTTGAAATAGTATGGAGACCGACCGGATGGACTTGAATGATAATTATTGAGGGAATTTATACTCCCTTTTGATTATGAATATGGTGGTTTGGGCATGGGTAAATTAAACTTATTAAGGTAACTATGATATTCTCCCTGCGTTAAGATATTTCGTTCCAATCTTTTTGACCTTGTATCCGATGACAGATGCCTCCTCACTCGTCTTTCCGCACTTTTTAGGTCTTTATAATAGCGACGTTCAACAAGTATGCTCGCGATCATTTCAGGCGGGACTTCATACTTGATACAACTGTCAATAACGTGTACCTGATCCCGCCAAACTATTTTCCGCATTATATCTTCTTTGCACGGTTCGCCATTTTTGGCAGGTGATGTTTCATGTTTCATATTTTTCATCTTCAGTTGTAAGATTTTTTCCGATGATTCTTTGAGTGATTTAAATATAAGGAACTCGTCTTCATAAGTCAAACAAATATTCATCATAAAATATACTTTACTCTCTGTTCAAAATAAAATATTTAAACTCAATACAAAATCATCTCTTATCTTTCTGGACAGGAAAGGCATCATCAGCAAACAGGAACTGCTGAATGAGATGAGAAGAGTCAATGCAATGAGGAATAAATCTTCAAAAGAATAAATAAGGAAGTCATTTATGTCAAAAAAAAATAATATCTCTGAAAAAGAGGTTTATCGACTTTGGATTGAATATTTGAAAAGAAGTGAAAAATATAAAACTTACTGCAAACTTTTCCGTGAAGTATTTAAAATGGAAAATCAAAAGAGAAAGACTTCTGCCAAGTCAGCCGCGTTGGACAAATTGATTAAAACTGAAGTTTCCTTAAAATTAAATGAACTAGATTTTGATTACATGCAACGTTACTACGATTTTTTCGGAGATATATTTATCGGATCGTTTGATGATTGGTGGAAGACGCATAAAATATCGAAGAGAACACTTCCGGTAATTGTTTTAAATGATCCTAACGCCTGCAAAGTTCTGCCCTTTTTTGCAAAAGAGTTTAAAAAGCTACAAAAAACAAAAAAGAAACATTTGACTCCTAAAGAGACACTGAAAATCCTCACAGAAAGCGAATTTGAATTTATTTTTCTCGCAGTGCCTATGATCGGTGGAGTAACAATGGATGACATTTCTAAACAAATTGCTGATATCCGAAAAAAATGGGCAAAGGAATTTGAAGTTGAGGATTTTTATTTTAGAAGATTCAATATGCCGGTTAGCCGAGTTCGCTACGATGAGATGAAAAGATATCTGCAAGTATATGATTATTGGAAAGACGGCATGAAAATAAAAGAGATCATTGCTAAGATAAATCCAAATCGAGATGCCAAAGATGCAGACGTGATAAGATCGTGCCGTATGGATCTGCAGAAAGCAAAAAAAATCATTTACAATGTGGAAGCCGGTTCTTTTCCAGGGGAACCTCAATTCAGATAAATAAGAACCGGGTTTTTATTTATCACGGAAAGCGAAGGTCGGGGGATTTCTCTCACCTGGCGCTTTTTTTTATTTTCCTTATACTTGCCTCAAATTTAAACACAAGGAGGCGATGATCATGAATACAACCAATCACGCAAAAATCAGGCAACAGCAAAGGGGAATATCTAATGTAGCGTTAGATATTATAGAGCGTAACGGGAGATGTGAAAAAGCACCTGGCGGAGCAATAAAGATATTCTTTGGTCTTAAAGAATATCAAAAGACTATTAAAGACCTAAAAAGAACAATTCAGATGCTAGATAAAGTTAAAGGCGGCACGATAATAATAAATGAGGATGAAATTATTACAGTTTACAAAAACGCACATATTAATTGAAAGGATGTGAATTCAATGAATATTAAAATATTAAGTGAGGAATATATAAAACAACGATTAGCGGAAACAGTAATAAAAATAAATCGTGTGAAACGAATTAAAACTTCTGAGCGGGAGATTCAATTAGCTGAAGCGGAAAGAGCTGTATGGAAAAGAGTATTGCATCATGTCAGGAATGGCGAAATGATGACCATTGATGATGATGACAGAATAGAATGGCATGTAAATGCTCCAAGTGCGTAGTTTTTTTTAATTTATAATACAGTTCAACAGGGAGGTATAAACATGATTGAGAAAAAAATATTTTATGTTTACCAGTATATGGATAAGAATAAAAAAAAGCCGTTTTATGTCGGAAAAGGAACCGGTGATAGAAAACATGCCCATATGAGAGAGGCGCGGAAAGGTGTGAATCGTATCCTGTGTGATAAAATCAGAAAGCTTGAATTTGAAAAAGGTGTTAAAATAGTCGTAATTGAAGACAATATTACAGAGTGGGAAGCTTTTCAGAAGGAAAGCAGACTAATTGAAAATATTGGTCGCCTTGATTTAGGAACAGGACCACTTTTAAATCAGTCATTTGGTGGCGAAGGCATTTCTGGCGGCATTGATATATATGGTTACCGGAAACAGGGCATAGCAAGGAAAATTACAGACATGGTGCACAATGGTATGCTTATTCAGGATATGCCGAAGGAAATCAGAAAATTTGTGATTGAAAATGAAATGAAAGTTAAGTGGGTTGAAAGTAGGATCATCCCACATATTCAGGAAATGGGGAATGTGGGATATCATTACAAAGGACCCAAAAAACTGTTACTTGGATGGCAATTTTCCTTAGACCGAAAAATGATAGACGTTAATACATTGATTTTGGAAACAAAGGGACTTTTAAAAGTACATGGCGATTTACCACTTAATAAAGGATTTGTCTCAGTTGCACCAAAGAATTATAATTTTGGATATTGATTTTTAAAATATCAATCATAAACTAATAGCCGTGAGATTTATATTATGACCCCCATAGAATCCATCTATGAAATACGGTCAGATGTCCTTTATCTTCAGCGGTATCTCTATGAAAAGAAACCTGTCGTTTATCATAGAGCATATGAGAGATATGAAAAGCTGGTGGACAGGTTTTTCAAGGAAAGTGTCAATGTATTTGAACCGGAGAAACGCAGGATACTGCGGATCGAATGCCTGGATGACTCAAATTATTTTTTAAATCTGCTGGAAACGACGGTGGAATATTATCAGGTGAATTAAGGAGAAAAACCGTTTTGTCCAAAAAACAAACATATCTCATATAATCAAGCACTTGACTCCTATTGACATCAGGAAATATTTGCTGTATATAACTTTCCAACAAAGGTTGAATTAACCTTTTACCTTGAATTTTTCGCCGCATCTCACCGGCTATCATATACATCCAACGCCGGAAATTTATCTTAAGTACCCAATATTGCGTTTAAAAATGCTCATTCAAGCATTGGTGGTGAAGTTTGCAATCCATCATGGGGGTTATTTTGCCTGATGGAATTTTACGGTAAATTATTAATATTTAAAAGTAATTTAAGGAGGAGCGATGGAAACACCAAGGATAATTTACGGCGGTTATGAACGAACGGCTTCCGGGATGGTCTATGTCGGAAAATTGTCAGAGCAGACAAGAATGAATCGTGTCAACAAACTAAAAAGTTTTCTCTTAAGTCTTATTGAGGAAGAGGTTGAACTTTCCTTCCGTACACAAAATTGCCTGAATAATGCAGGAATCAAGTTGGTCGGTCAACTGGTGCAGATGTCTGCTTCTGAACTTCTTCATCTGAAAAACTTTGGACGGACATCACTGCACGACATCGAACAGGATTTAGTGAAAAAAGGTTTGACCCTGGATATGAGACTTAATTTTTTTCCGTGGAATGGAACGGACGAAGGCAATGAATTGATCCAGATTCTTTTCTTACAGAAACCTGGTGGTGGTTTTTATATAGAAAAAAGAACTGCCGAGGGTCTGGACACTGATTTGAGGAAATTAAATCAGACCGTGAACAAAAAGCAGCAATCGCTTTTGGACACACAGTATCTTCTGGAAATGTTGGAGTCAAAGTTTCAGAAAGACGCACCTTATCTGCCAAACTTGATCAAGCGGCACCGTCAGTGGATGGAGAGGGAAGGAAATAATATCCGTTAATATCAAACTTAAAATACAGGGAGGAAATGAAAATGAAACAACAGACACAAGGCATATACGAATCCACATTCCAGCAGCAGACTGCAATGGAAGTAACTGTTTACAATAACAACAGAGGGCTTGTTAAGGATCAGCGGCAAATCAAATTACCTAAGGGATTGATAGAACTTCGCTTTATGGATATTGCAGCGAACATAGAAGTGTCTTCAATACATCTCCACTCAATTACAACACCGGATAAATTATCAATATTGGAGCAGAATTGCGAATATGAATATATTGAACCAGATAAACTTCTGGCCAAATATATCGGAAAGGAAGTCAGCATCTATAGAAGAAATCATTTAAAAGACCAGGTGGAGTTAATGACAGCGACAATTCTATACAGCGGCCAGGATAACATTATATATCAAAGCGGTGATGAAATTATTATGAGTCTTCCATCACAAATTATTTTCCCAAAAGTTTCGGAGACGATAAAGACAAAGCCTACCATTACATGGCTTATTTATAATGACAATCCATCTCTGCAAACAATTGAAACCGTCTATATTGCAAGAGGCCTTAACTGGAATGCTGATTATCGTATTGTGCTGAATCAGGAAGACAGCAAAGCTGATATTTTTGCATGGGCAGACATAGAAAATGGCAGCCGTCTGGATTACAGTGGCACAACCATTAAGCTCGTGGCCGGCGATGTCAATCACCTCCCTTATTATGATGATACGGCGGGAGCTGAGTATTCCCTTGGTCATAAACCGATCTCGTTCAAGGGAAAGTCTTTCGCTGATAATCATATCTATTCCATGGATAGACACACAACACTAAAGAATGGTCAAACAAAGCAGATAGGTTTACTACAAGCCAATGACGTCAAAATAAAAAAAGAATATCGTCTTTCCAGTCCTGAATTAACGGATCAAATCGCCTACGGAAGCATTTTGGCCCGTTCATCAGATGATGTAACCATTTATTTAACAATAGACAATAAGAAGAGTCACGGTTTAGGCATACCTTTGCCGGAGGGGAATGTTCATGTGTTCAAACGTGACAATAATGACAGCCTTCAGTTTATTGGCGCCGATACAATTGGTCATATCCCTGAAAATGAAACAGCATCTATCAAACTTGGCGCTGCTTTTGACATCAGAGCAACAAGAACTCAAAAAGACTTTCAGCAGATTTCCCAAAATATCCATGAAATTACTTATGAGATTAATATTCGTAACCATAAAAAAGAAGATGTAACCGTCAGGATTTTGGAAAATATTGCCAGCAACTGGATAATCCTTGAATCCTCACATAAGCTAAAGAGAATTGACTCTCGCTGGGTTGAGTGTCCTTTTCATGTAAAAAGTGGTAAAGAAATGACTCTGACCTATAAGGTGAGAACAGGAGAAGAATAGAAATATGGAAGACACAATAGCATTGCTCAAAGCAATATCTTATATCGTTTGGCCGATTTGTTTACTCTTGATTGTTTTTATGTTCAGAAAAGAAATACGAACGGTGCTTCTTAGTTTTGTTCAAAAAAAGGCAAATGAGAACAAACCCCTTGTTGACAGGCCGTCAGACACTCCAAAACCGGTGGCCGAGCCAGAAGAACCCGACGAACCACGGGATCACCAACCGTCGGTTACATTGCCTCCCGAGGATCAGATGTCAGTTAAGGTATGCAAAAATAACTCAGGGGATTATTTTGTCGTACTAGACGACGAAGAAAACGATGAAAAAATTTACTGTATTACACCACAAGGTATACCAAAATGGATAGAAAAACGAATACTTCAAACAATTGAATATGTCAATGTTGATATGCTCGGAGAAGAACAATTAAATAAATTCTATAATTTCATTGAAAACGCCGAACCAGATGCAGCAGAAGTCGGAATAATCAGAAAGCCTCTTATTGTATATTATTTGCCAAGTTATATGAGAATGGTAAATAATTTAAATACATTGCCAGCAAAAATGTTGGCATATATTAAAAGCAAAGGAAGAGTAACTTGGCGTGAAGTCAAACAATATCTTCATGACACATATGGGTATTCGCGTACATCAGGTTCAATGGGGGCGTCTTTGAAGGCGTTGGAAACATTGGGGCTTGTGACAATCAATGGCCAAGGTGATGATAAAATCATTACTTACGTTGTTCCGAAGAGATAAAATTGCGATAAGACTTTAAAATAATATTGGAGTAAACAATGAGCACATCAAATTATGACATAAAAAATTATTCATTTGTGTTCCCTAATTTTTCTGAGGATGATTGGATCGAACGCATAAATGAAACCGACGGTTTCAACAAAAGTTTACTAATTACTCAAATACGATTACTAAATCTGATCAAATCAATAAATGATAAACAGGTAACGCCAGCAAGACTTGCTTGGGTAAATCTCTGGACAAAATGCATGTCTTTGTTAGATGCTACATCCGCTGCTTTGTCTGGTAATTCTACTTTTATTTTAGACGTTCTCGGACGCATTTCAACGGAGACATTGTTGCATACCTTAACAATCGCTGATCCTTTTTTTAAGTCGTACGATAAAAAAAATAAATTGATTACCGATAATTCAATGAAAATTGTTGATAAAATAGTTGATCGTCTATGTGCATACACAGCGTGGGCACTATCTGCAGACGTTAACTTCATTAAATGGGAGTTTATGAAGAAAGCAAATCTTGATATGATATGGGATCCAGAACCGGCTAGAAGTATTAAATATAATTCTCGTGAATATAATAAATATAAATCAATTTTTGGCGAGATAACAATTGATATAGATCCTGTAACTTTACGAATAGGTAGAAAAAAACAAGAAGAAGAGCTAATGTTCGCGCGAAAGAGGATTGAGACATGGCTTAATCATCCTGATTTGTTTGAATGGCAGAAAACGATTAGAGAGTATAATGAACAGATAAAACCAAATACAGTATCTTTCTTTGCTCTGTTTAATGAAACCGAAAAAACAATAAGAAGAAAAATGCAAAACATCGATTTGGGAATTGGCTATTTGAATTACAAGAAAGCATCATTGTTGATACACGGTTCAACAATAGAACAAATGAACTTAATTAACAATAACATGATATATCAAATAACACCTTCTTCTCGTGAAGATATAGAAACTAGCGCTGAACTCGTTCGTTCTGAATGTAACAACATAGCTTTATGTCTTGAAATATTCAAAAGACAAAATATTATATAAAGATCTATTTGTGCATTCTAGCATGATTAGTCGCTTCTTATGATTGGGAGCAATTGTTTTATAAGGGACAATCAAAATGTCCATCCACATCATCCCCATAAATAAACTCAGTGCCGCAGCTTTAAAAGGTGTCATCGAAGAATTTATCACGAGAAGCGGAACCGACTACGGAACAGAGGAAGCTACTCTGGATACTAAATTCAGGCAGGTCAAAAATCAGCTAAAGAACGGAACAGCTGTTCTTGTGTTTGATGACGAGACGGAGACTACTAATATATTCTTAGCTGATGATCCTGTGTTGAAGAAGATTGTTTGCTCTGAACAGAATATGACCTGACAGTTTATGCAAGTCTTATATTCACATCTTCCTGTAGTTAACGGTTGAAAATGGATATGCAGACCGGGATGAAGAAAATAGATGATGCGATAATGGCTCCATAGGAAAACCAGTTCATGTATTTTTCATATCCCCGAAGGCTTACATCCCAGTCACTTTTCTCAATGAACTGCTGAAATTCCCTGATCGGATTTATGGCTTTAAATTTCTTAAGGGTATATGCCACTTTTGTTCCTGCCACATTTTCGGAAAAAGTAATGTCTGCCTGCATTGTAGTTATCCTTTGATTTTATTTATTGATTATTTGACCGATAAGCTATGTGTGATATTTTCTGACGACTGCCGTGACAACTCCGCCAAGACGCAGTTCCGCTACAGGTTTAATCCTGGGGTATTTGGGATTGGCTGCTTCCAGATAAACCTCTTGGCCATTCTTGTGAAAATACTTCATTGTCCAAGCACCATCCACCTCGGCAATTACAATGTCTCCCGTTTTCGGTTCTTTGCCACGTTCGACAAGCACCAAATCATCCGGCATGATTCCGGCACCGATCATGGAATCTCCATCAACCTTCAGAAGAAATGACTCTGCCTGTTTTGTGATCAGGTACTCGTCAAAGGAGATTACATCGCGCAATTCTTCTTCTGCCGGTGAGGGAAAGCCGGCTGATACCTGTCCGGCTAACGGGACACCGATAAGCGGGTTAATAAACGTCAGATGTCCTGATTTGTCCTTTTCCAGAATCCCTTCCTGCAAGAGTTTGTTCATCCAGAAATGGACAACGCTCTTCGACCTGACGGCAAGCAAAGTAAGCATTTCCTCATAAGTCGGCATACGATGGCGATCACGGTTAAAATCGGCTAACTTTTGCGCTACTGATTTTATGGTTCGTTTCGTTTCCATGGTTCGTACTATAATAGAACAAATGTTCTATTGTCAAGAATATTTTTAATTATTAATAAACATGGGTCATCTGATGAACCGGTCTTAAGATTTATTCTGTAATTCAAATTGATTTATGCAAAACAATAATTTATAAGTAAAACACACTGTTAAAATAAATCATGGAGGATACTAAATGAACAAGTCTGATTTGATCGAAGAAGTAGCAAAGGTAACATGCACTAAGAAGGAAGCAACAGAGGTAATAGAAGCAACACTGGCAGCCATCCAGAAATCACTCAAGAAAGGCAATTCTGTAACTCTGGTGGGATTCGGGACATTTGATGTCAAGAAGAGAAAAGCCCGCACAGGCAGAAATCCTCAGACAGGAAAAGCACTTAAGATAGCCGCCAAGAAGGTTCCCGTATTCAAAGCCGGAAAAGGCCTAAAAGACGCCGTAAAGTAAAATTGTTCAAAAGCGATTCATAAGGAGCTGCCTGTCATATTGATGGGTGGCTCTTTTTTCTAATTCGAGACATGACATGAAAATCTGCAAAAACTGTTTCCGGGAATTTGATGAACAAAAAGATGTCAATTGCAATCCTATCTCAGAATTGGGTAAGATATTTTTAGAGTATATCGCAGGAGATAATCCTGCCGATTACTGCCCAGAGTGTCGAGAAGAACCGGGAATGTTGAATATCGCGGGATTCGAAACAGATAAGTACTAATCTGTTTTCAATTTTTGTATAATATCGATTTCGAAACGTAAATATTTATCCCTGAAAATCTAATTCAGCGATCGGCAGTAATCTCCATCAGACGTAAAACCTTTCGGACATCTCTTACCAACCTTCTGAATGACCTGTGTCGGTTTGCTTTGTATCCTGCGGCAATAATCGCCATCAGAAGTAAATCCGAAAGGACATCGTCTCCCGATCTTGGCAATCACTTCTTTGGCACCCGCCAACGGCCTGCAATAGCTGCCGTCAGATGTGTATCCGAAGGGACATCGCTTGCCAATCTTTTGTATCATTCCTTGAGAGAAGGCATTATCAGTGACAGCAACAAAAATGAATATGAGGATCGTCATTCCCAAAAGGACATTAAATAATTTTGTCATTTTTTCCCCTGTCAGAATTTATCACCGGCAACAGCTCCATCTAAAGCTCAAGCCGCATCGCCAGGATAAGGTTTCTTTGTATGCTTATTCCAAACGCCTTCATTTATTTTCATCTCCTGCAAGGTAACTGACAACTGCTGGCCCTCTTTCCAGAAATGATATTTGGGATCTGAATTGAAAGGAATGACGACGTTTCCTGAATCATCAATATAAGGGAATTGTTTGTTTGACATATTATGAGTTCCTTTAAATAAATTGATTTACCGGCGAGATCTGCCGTTAATTAACTATATTACGCCTGTTTTTTCCTGAAGTAAATACGTCAAATTCAAAATTCAATTATCTCGTATAGAAATTATTAACATATAAAAAACTATAGGAGGTTTTTGCATGAAAAATTTTAAGGTCATCTTTATGGCGGCAGGAGCAGCAGTATCTCTGCTGGCATTCGAACCGACAACACTTTTGGCAAAGGTCGCTGTTGGCGCGGTTGGAGCGGCTGTCGGCGCTGTTTTGGCTGATCCTGTCTCTGAGGAAGCTGCGGAGTTCAAGAAGCAGATTCAGGAACTGAAGATGCAGATGAGGCAGAAGCCTGTCGAAGCGACTGTCGCTGATTAAAAGTGTTACAGTTAAAAAATCCCTGGTGGCTGATGAAGTCACCGGGGAATTTTTATTGTAAAATTTCTTATTTAAAGATTTCACATAGAAATTATTAAGACATCAAATTCAGATGTGATGATTACTGTGCCTTCAGAAAGCACAGTGACCGTCGCTGAAGCGATCGTGCTAATGATCTTTTATCTTGATACATTTCTGGCAAATTTGTAACAGGATAAAAAATCATGGTACGGTTACTATTTGGTAGGCAGAGACTTTTCGCGAGGAGAGTTTCTGTTTTTCTTTTTTTTAACTCTTAACATATTTTCTAAGCCCTTCACCACATCCTTCTTGTGCTCTGGACTTAAATGTGAATAACGTTCACTCATAGCAATGCTTTTATGACCCATTAACTTTGCTATTGTATAAAGAGGCGTTCCTTGAATTGCAAGCCATGAAGCAAAGGTGTGCCTACAAGTATGGAAAACAACTCTTTGCCTTCGATCGGTAACGTCATTATTAAATCCTAAATCATCAACGACTCGTTGAAAGGCATTGGAGATTTCTTTAATTTTTTGACCGTCTTTATCTTTAAAGATGTAATCATTTAAATTATCCGGTAAACGATGATCTAATATTTTCTTAACTGTTCCTGTCATTGGCGCGTAACGTGTTTCACCATTTTTTGTATCACGTAAAGTAACAAGATCATTTTTTAAATCTACATCACAGCCTTTAAGATTAAATATTTCAGAGGCTCTTGCGCCTGTATGCAAAGAAATTAAGGTCATGTCATGTAGTTTTGGATCTTTCAGCTCTTTGTACTCCTTCTTTATTTGATGGTTACGCTTCAATTCTTTTAAAAGAATGCCTGCTTCTTCGTCTGAAAAATATCTATCACGAGCATTGTGTATAATTGGCATAATACCTTTTTTTTCGCCCGGCCTCTTCTTTTTGACAGGGTTGTTTCCATGATACATATCCCAGTCTGCTGCTTTATTAAACATGGCACGTATCAAAGAAAGACAATGTGATACAGTCTTAGGAGATAAATTATCCTTTAACATTTCCGATTTCATACGCTCAAGATCAAGTAGGGAAATTTCATCGAGACGTTTATTATCGAAACGAGATTTCAGATGATTTTCGTATCTACTTTTATCTTCAATCCCATCTCTGTTCTTATTTTCTGCTGACCATTTTAGATACTCTTCGGCTAATTTACTGAACGTGATAGGCTTTTTTGTTTGTTTTGGCAACGCTTCTCCATGTCTTAAAGATCGCAGCCTTTCTGCTCTGATATGCGTCGCTGCTTGCGCAGAATATCCTTCAGATGTCCAACCTGCTTTTTCCCATATCTTCCTTTCTCCAGCTTTATATGTCAGATAAAAGCATTTATCTGTTTTACCATTAAAACGTCTTTCGTTAGATTCTATATAATAAATACCCGGTTGATTGTTGACCTTGATCTTTTTCATTGCTGATATAGCCTATACCCTATTTCTACCCTATTTCTACCCTTTGGAGTGAAATATAGAGTAACACGAGGTAATAGTCAATTTATATTTTATTAATTATAACATATTATTAGGCAATAGTAAGCAGCTCGGAGAAATAGGAAGAAATGGCTTATAAAGGGCTCATAACCCAAAGGTCGAAGGTTCGAATCCTTCCCCCGCTACCAAAATAAATTCAAGAGGTTAGAAGAAATTCTAGCCTCTTTATTTTTTTTATAATTTCAACTTCCAGCCTTACTTCCAACCCGCAGCATTAAAAAAAGCATTTTTGCCGTTGAATAATTCTTTTTTTAGTAGACCGCAAAGGCCGCTGTTAACCACCATCTTCTCGCGGAAGCAATTAAGCTTTCTGCGTCCGAACTGTTCTGGTTCAAGATTTAATGGGCTTGAACCAGCTAAAAGATACTGACGGGACGGTTTTCATAGTGGCAAAAGTCTAATCCAAAAGAAAGAGCAGGCGAGATTAATTAAGTGTTATGTCCCTCGAATCGTATTTCCCGAAGCAAAGAAAGCTCGCAACCGAACCACTGTCTGTGATCTGGAATCGAGCGATATAATCGAATTAAGCATTATCATTTGTATCACTATTAAAGGCATACTCTCAAACTTCTGACCTTTTCTAATAACGCACAATTTCCTAGATCACATGCTTTTTGTACGTCATAACAACCAAGTTCTTTGTTACCACTCATTAGATATAGCTGTCCTCTGCCATGATAGGGCACATAAAAATTAGGTCTTATACGAATTGCCTCACTAAAATTATATATAGCCTCTCTAATTTTTCCTTCTTCAATCAGAGCACTACCTAATTGGATATGCGCTAGGTAATTATCCTTTGTCACCTGTAAAGCATGATTGGAAAGCTTTATGCTGTCTTTCCAATAACCACATTGATTCCATGTTAAGATTGATAGAATGACTATGAAGACTATTGTTGTTGGTAATACAATCTTCATGCGCATATTTTTACTCTTAATTAAAGACGAAATTCCCCATGCCAAGATAACTGCAATACCTATAGAGGGTAGATAATGATAACGGTCAGCCATTGCAGATGGCGTTGTTCCGTTAATTTCAATAATTCCAATAACTGGAATAATAGTGATTGCATACCACAACCAGCCGACCAACACATAAGGTAAACGTTTAGCCATAACTATTGCAGCTGTACTAATAATAATTATCACAAAAGAAGTTCCTATAACTTTCCATACTGGGATTTGCTCTAAAAAAGGATAAAAGAAAGCCATGTCATGAGGCCAAACCGTTTTGTATAGATAAGTAATAAAAGCAACGGGGGAGTTGGCTAACCGGTAAATAAGAGAAAAATGTGACACGTTTGAGGTATTTGGATTATATAAAGTTGTAATAACAATAATAATGGATAAAATAAAAAAAGGTGTTTTTTCTCTAATTTGCCATAATATCAAGTTTTCTTTTTTAGAATTAAAACGTTTCAGCGGCCAGTAATCCAGTAAAATCATAATCACCGGCAGGGTGATCACCATCGGTTTGCTCATTATAGCCAGAACAAAAGAAAAAAGAACAAGCACATATCTTTTAACAGCGGGTTTTTCCGTATAATAGACATAAAAACATAAAGTCAGCATCCAGAAGAAAGCGCTCAAGACATCTTTTCTTTCAGCTATCCAAGCAACAGATTCTACATGGAGAGGATGCAGAGCAAAAAAAGCGGCGACAAAGGCGCTTTTCCAAACCGCACCGGTCATGCGGTTAAAGAGCCAGAATAGAAGCAGGGTACTGATGATATGCAAAATTAAATTGGTAACATGATAACCGCTGGCGTTCAATTCATGAAGTTGATAATCAAACATGAGGGATAGCCATGTTAGCGGATGCCATAAACCGAGATATTTTGTAGTGAACGACCAACAAAGTCCTTCTGGTGTAATTCCGGTGAGAACATGACTATTATTTGTGACAAAAAATGGGTCACCGTAATTGCTGAAATCAAATTGATTAACTTGCCAGTAAACAGCGAGTATGATTATTGTTAAAAAAATATAAACAATGAATTTCTGTATTTGTGATTTAATTAATATATTTAACATTTTATAAATTAATATCACATATTCAATTATGTGTCAGCAGTATTTTTGCTTGGTATTTTTGCTTGGTTTCTTCCTGCAAGTTTTATTTTCTAATTTTATATTTTATACACATGTTTTAACCAGCAATCATGAACTAAGAGCAATTCGCCACCTTCCGAGGGATTGACAAATAAAACCAAAAGCGTATTTTGAATGCATCTTCTAGTCACAATCAGAATGAAGATGTATGTAAAGAAATAGGTGGTTCAGACAAGCGTCTAAATCATCTGCAAAACCATGCACCGTCATGACATGATCATCCGGGATTATGCCTTGTCGTTTGCTTGTATAATCTCGCGCATCAAATAGAACAGATTTATAATTTAGCCGCCGGAGAGCCTACACGTGAGGGGTGTTTCTAAAATAAATAGCCAAGTATTTGATTATAAAGAACATATATATTTTAAACAAAAAAACTTTTTTGGCCCATGGAGTACTAAGGGAATGAATTTTATCCTTGCTTTCCTCTTTTAAATATAATGAATAGTGCTATTATGGTTTCCGGTCATTCGGAAAAGTCCAATAAACTGTCGTTTATGAGTAATAAAAGGAGTGCGTCATGGCGGAAGAAAAAGAGAAAGGGTGGATTATAGACCAGTTGTTTAATCCGATATTAGATTTTCTGGATGAAAGTCCATTTCTGGGAATATTTGTCATCGCGTTTGTCTGTGTTTTGATTGTTGCCTTTTTCCCTCCATCATTAGTATTCGTATTGCTTTTTATCGGCTATGGATTTTATTTAAAGTCTAAACGAGCGAAAACCAATAAAGAGCCGTGACGATAAATAATAATTAACCCTGAAAGATAAAGGGAAAAGATTTATGGCTAAGCTGACATTAGATGAATGGATTGCCCGCATCAGGAAGAACAAAAGTTTCAATTCCAATGCGGCGGCAATCGTTGACATCCCGGATAAACCGGGCGACTGGGAGGATTATCCTTCATGGGTCGATCCCCGGTTGGTTGCTGTCTTACAAAAACGCGGCATGGAGAAGCCGTACAAACATCAGGCGCAGGCCGTGCGCTTTATCCGCAATGGTCAGGATGTCGTGCTGGTGACGCCGACCGCCAGCGGAAAAACGTTATGCTATAATCTCCCCGTTTTACAAAGCATTCTGGAGGAACCGGAAACACGCGCGTTGTATCTTTTTCCCACCAAGGCCCTGGCGCAGGATCAGATGCATGAAGTCCACAGTCTGATTGGCGACCTGAAGGCGGACATCAAAACATTTACCTATGACGGCGACACGCCCGACGACGCGCGTCAGGCGATCCGCCGGCAGGGGCATATCGTGGTCACCAATCCGGACATGCTGCATGCCGGCATTTTGCCTCACCACACCAAATGGCAAAAGCTATTTATGAATTTGAAATACATCGTTATCGATGAGCTGCATATCTACCGCGGGATTTTCGGTTCGCACTTCGCCAATGTCATCCGCCGGCTCGTGCGGATCTGCCGTTTTTACGGCGCCAATCCCGTTTTTGTCTGCTGTTCGGCGACGGTGGCCAATCCCCGTGAACACGCGGAAAAAATTCTGGAGCGGCCTGTGGCCTTGCTGGATAAGAGCGGCGCGCCCACGGCGGCGAAAACATTCATTCTCTATAATCCGCCGATCGTCAACCGTGAACTGGGTATCCGCCAGAGCGCAATGACACCGGCGCGTAAAATAGCATCCGATCTGATTGACAACGATATTCAAACAATTGTTTTTGCCACCAGCCGTCTGAATGTCGAGGTCCTGACCAAATATCTGAAAGATAAATTTGTCAAAACAAAACCCATTGATAATCATTTTGTAACGGGCTATCGCGGCGGCTATCTGCCGAACCTACGCCGCGAGATCGAAAGCGGTCTGCGCTCGCGCGAAGTAATGGGCGTGATCAGCACCAATGCGCTGGAGCTGGGCATCGATATCGGCAATCTGGAAGCCTGCATCATGACGGGCTATCCCGGTTCCATTGCCAGCACATGGCAGCAGGCTGGGCGCGCGGGCCGTCGTTCCGGCCATTCGCTGGCGATTCTCATAGCGCGCAGCAATCCGCTGGATCAATTCATCATGGAAAATCCCGATTACTTTTTTGCCCTGTCCCCCGAGCACTGCCGCATTAATCCCGACAATCTGCTCATCCTGCTTCATCACATCAAAAGCGCGGCTTTTGAACTGCCTTTTGAAAAAGGTGAAAAATTCGGCGGCGAGAATCTGGAAGAATTTCTGGAGTACCTTGAAGAAAAAGGCGTGCTGCATCACACGAATGACCGGTGGCACTGGGCGGCGGAAAGTTATCCGGCGGACGAAGTCAGTCTGCGGTCGATTAATCCCGAAAACGTGGTGGTGGTTGATGCCACCGATGCCGGCAACCATAAAGTCATTGCCGAGGTTGATTGGGACAGCGCGTTTACCATGGTGCACGATGAAGCCATTTATTTGCTGGCTTCCGATCAGTATCATGTGGACAAACTCGATCTGGAAAGAAAAAAAGCGTACGTGCGCAAGGTCGATACGGATTACTACACCGATGCCATGACGTACACGAACGTGCGGGTGATCGATTCATTTGACCATCATCGGGAGCCCGGAGCGATTGTGGAGCATGGCGAAGTGCAGGTCGTGCGCAAGGTGGTCGGGTATAAGAAGATCAAATTCTATACCTCGGAAAATCTCGGCTACGGCGATGTGAACCTGCCGGAAAAGGATATGCACACGACCAGTTACTGGTTTACGATCCCCCGTGACCGGCTGCGCGGACTTGGTTTCACCCCGGCGGAAATTATTGACGGACTGTCGGCGCTGGCCTATACGCTGCAGCATTTGTCGGCCATGTTTCTCATGGCGGACACCCACGATATTGACCGGTCCCTCGGGGATAAAAGCGGCGAATGGTTTGTCAATCAGGGCAAGACGGGACGCAGTATTGCCTCGTTTAAAGAGGGAAAGTTGGGCATGACGGACAGCGGCGCCGTTGCGCGTATTGATGAATTCGATCCAACCATTTTTATTTTTGATTCCTATCCCGGCGGCATCGGTTTTTCCGAATTGCTTTACCGCGAACATACCAATCTGCTTTCGGCCGTGGTGAACCTGATCCGGAAATGTCCCTGCGCTTATGGCTGTCCATCCTGTGTGGGGCCGACACTGGAGGTGGGAAAAACCGCCAAAGAAATTGTCCCGAAGATCGTTGAACTGATTCTCGGGAAATAGGCGCGACAAATATAAATCGGAATTATCTGAAAATATGAAATCGATTGACAAATTAAAGCGCCTGACCGGCGAAAATGTGAATAAAGCACCCTCAGCAGATAACAGCGGAGAGGAACAGCAGCAAAACCGCGCGACAGCAGAAAGACTGAGGCAGCTTGACGATTTGCGCCACCGTATCGAAACAGTTGTCAACCGTTCACGCTCTCCAAACAAAGCCGATCTGGCCGGCGCGAAGACCCGCGGCAACCAGGGACTGATTGAAATACTCTCGGGTGAAGAAATCGAAAATGAACACGGCCGGTTTTTTCTGGTCAGCAAGCTGATTCGCGGCTCAAGCCGCCACGGTCATCGCAATATTCGGGACGCTTTTGATTTTAACGCCGACGCGGCGGCAATGCTGGCCAACCATCCCGGCATCCGTGAATACTGTTCTTCTGATGCCCTGTTCCTGGATACGGAAACAACGGGCCTTTCCGGCGGCACCGGAACGATGGCCTTTCTCATCGGCCTGGGATGGTTTGAGGAAGGTCATTTTCATGTTCATCAAATTCTGGCGCGCGACTTCGGCGAAGAGAAGGCGGCGCTGGCGTATCTCAAAGAAATTGCCGAAAGAAAAAAATTTCTGGTCACGTTCAACGGCAAAGCGTTTGATATTAATCTGCTGACCACCCGTTTTATTTTAAACCGCATCCAGGCCGATCTGGCCGGTTTGCCTCATCTCGATCTGCTGTTTCCATCGCGCCGCATTCTGGGTCATCGTCTGGAAAACTGCCGTCTGATCACTCTGGAAACGGATGTTCTCGGCGTCCAGAGGGAGGGCGACATTCCGGGATGGGAAATCCCGCAGCGGTATTTTGACTGGCTGCGAAAACGCGATCCGCTGTTGCTTGCCGATATCTTTGAGCACAATCGCCTGGACGTTATTTCCATGGCCACGCTGACCGCGCATCTGACCGAAATATTGGATGCCCGCGCCATAGAACAGTACGTGAAAACGGACGATTACCTGGCGGCGGCCGGACTCCTGTTGAAACGATCCGAGACTGAAAGTGTCGAAAAAATTCTGAGCATCTTTCAGGGAAACAGCTGTTCGGATTATTCGATGCAATCCAAAAAGAAGCTGGCTCAACTCTATAAGCGGACGGGCAGACTGGATGATGCCGCAAAAATCTGGCAGGACATGGCGGCGTGCAGTCCTGTCAGTTTTTACGCAGTTTCAGAACTGGCCAAATGGCTTGAGCATCGCATCCGGGATTATTCCGCGGCTAAATTACTCGTCGAGCAGGCGCTCCATAAGGAAAATATATTTTCGGAAGATGAAAGAGAATCGATTCAGCATCGATTAAAAAGATTGAATACACGGTTGGCAGCGAAACCATTTATAAAAAAAGATGACCCATGATGAAATCACTTTGCTTCAACTGGAAGCGCTGGCGGACCGGCTGGGAATACAAGTCCGCGATGAGAACATTAACCTTGATGATATCTCCAGCAGCGGCGGTCTCTGTCTTGTCGAAGGCAGCTATATTCTGATTCTCAACTCCAAAACGACCGTGCAGGAAAAGATTCAGGTTGCCATCGGGGCGTTGCGTCAGTTCGACCTGAATGATGTTTACGTGAAACCTGCGATCAGAGCATTACTTGAAGGGCGGTGACCGTGTGAGGTCAACATGACAAAGAACTTGCATATCATCGTCGGTAGAAAGAAATTTATTGTTTGTCTGTTTCTATCCATTGCCGTCCTTGCTGTTTTCGGCCAGGTGCAGCAGTTTGACTTCCTCAAGTTTGACGATGAAATTTATGTCACGGAGAACCCTCTTGTCCAATCAGGCATAACGCCGGCTGGAGTTCAATGGGCATTCAGCACAATGTACGCTGAATTCTGGCATCCAATGACATGGCTTTCTCTGATGTTTGATTATGAGCTCTATGGCTTGAACGCCGGCGGATACCACCTGACCAACCTGATCCTGCATATGCTGAGCGCATGCCTGCTTTTCCTGATTTTCCATCGTCTGACCGGAGCGATCTGGCGCAGCGCTTTTCTGGCGGCTCTCTTCGCTCTTCATCCTCTCCGGGTAGAATCGGTCGCCTGGATAGCTGAACGAAAAGACGTCCTGTGCATGTTTTTCGGCCTGGCCAGTCTTTACGCTTATGTCTTCTATGCGGAGAGTTCTAAGCTTTCCCGTTATCTTCTGTGTTTCATATTATTTTCTCTGTCTCTGATGTCCAAACCAACGACAGTGACGCTGCCTTTTGTCATGATGCTTCTTGACTACTGGCCGCTGCAGCGCTGGCAAAAAGCAACGGACAGGCAATGCAATCGTTTACCGTCCATAAAAAGATTGCTCGGGAAAAGATTCCTTTTATTTTGCTGGCCTTTGTCTTCAGCAGTCTGACGCTCTGGGCTCATCATCAAGGCCACATGATCGTTTCCTGGGAACAGTTGCCTCTTTCTGTCCGTTTGCTGAATGCCGTTATTTTCTATGCCGCGTACTTAAGCAAAATGCTCTGGCCGGTGAATCTGGCCTCCTTTTATCCCTACGAACAATTTTTCCCGTTGTGGAAAATTCTGGGCTCCTTGCTCATTCTGGCTGCCATCACGGCCGTTGTTATTTATGGCCTCAGAAAATGTCCGTTCCTCTTTGTGGGCTGGTTCTGGTATCTGGGAGCGCTTATCCCCGTTATCGGGCTCATCAAATCGGCCGATTACGGGATGGCCGACCGTTTCAGTTACTTGCCTTCGATCGGCATTATCATCATGCTGGTATGGTTTATTCCCGTCTTATAACCGCGCGAAGAAACGCGCAAAAAGATTTTGTTCCCGGCAGCAGCGGGCATCCTGATGATTCTGTCGATGCTGGCCTGGCAGCAGTGCAGCTACTGGAAAAACAGCACAGAGCTCTGGACTCATGCTTTGCGGGCAACAACAGACAACGCGAAAGCGCACAACAATCTGGGGCGCGCTCTGCGTGCCGAAGGAAAGATTACTGAAGCCATTAATCATTACAACAGAGCCATCCGGATCGCGCCAAACAATGCGGTTATTTACTTCAACAGAGCAACGGCGTTCTCGATGCTTGGTCAGCGCGAGCTGGCCATCGAGGATTTTAATGAAGCTATTCGCCTGAAACCATCTTTTGCCGCTGCCTATGAAAACAGGGCGATGACTCATCTCCATCTGGGCAACAAAGCGCCCGGTTGTCATGATTTGCGAAAGGCGTGCGAAATGGAAATGTGCAGGCCATTAGAAATGGCCATCCGTAACAGACAATGCCGTTGATTCGCCGGACGGGATTACTTCAGATTAGCCAGATAGTCTTTCCCCTCATCAAGCGATTTACAGAGGTAAACATTTGTCCGACCGGTGACCGCCAGAACACCCCTGAAGACAACTTCCTTTAAGCCATCGACACCATAAACTGCGGCGCATTTGATATAGGGCGCGTTTGACTTCATAAAATCCTTCAGGGCGCTGGTAATGGCCGTATCAAAGCTGGCACCCTTTACATTAACAAGGGCGCGTATTGAATTTTTAGGCTGGGCGGCAATAATTGCTTTGGCTCCTTCCATAAAGGCAAGTATTTCATCCGCTTTGCTTTGTGCAACATCTTCATAAAGTATTTTTACGCCTTTATGCATTATAAAACTTACGCCTGCCATTTCCCGTCCCCCTTCCTATCGTTTCATTTCGATTTCAATATACTCCGGATAAGACTTAAAGTATAAATCCTCATCATTACGAGATAATTTCTAAAAAGTTTTCACTTTAATGATTGGGGAATATAGGAAATTTCCTGCCGCATGTCAATTGATTTCCAAGAGAACATTATCCATTGATAAAATTATTCGAAAATGGATCAGAAAGAATCGGGGAACAGAGGGATTCTGTTGATATTATTCCTTTTGACATCCGAAATATTAATTTGTATATTCTTCATCACATTATTCTAATGCAAAGGTGACAATCCCATGAAGGATCAATCGCTTCTGGTACTCCTGGTTGAAGATTCGGAAGATGATGCTCTGCTCATTATCCGTGAGCTTCAGAAAGGCGGATATCATCCGGAGTATGAACGCGTCGAGACCGCCAACACAATGAAAAAAGCCTTAAAAGAGAAGCCGTGGAACATCATTCTTTGCGATTATAATATGCCGAATTTCAGCGCGCCATCAGCCATTGCCCTGCTTAAAGAATCCCATATTGATATTCCTGTGATTATTGTATCCGGAACGATTGGAGAAGAAACTGCCATCGAATGCATGCGTCTGGGCGCAAAAGATTATATCATGAAGGGTAAGTATTACCGTCTTTGCCCGGCCATCGCCCGGGAGCTGGAAGAAACGAAGGTCAGAAAGAAGCAGAAACAGTCAGAGGAGATGCTTCTCTTGATTCAGAGAGCAGTGGAAGGTTCGAGCGACGCCATCGGAATATCTGATCCAAAGGGCAGGCACTATTACCAGAACAAGGCCTTCACCGATCTTCTGGGATATACAGCGGAAGAGCTTGGCGACAGGGTGCAGCAAATCGTTTTTGCGGACCAGTCAATCGCCCGCCATGTTTTTGAAACCATTATGAACGGAGGCTCCTGCAGCAATGAGGTAGAGTTTATAACAAAAGATGGCCGCAGATTAATTGTTTTACTCCGCGCAGACGCCATCAAGGATGCAACAGGCAAAACGATAGGACTTTTAGCCATCGGCACAGACATCACTGAACAAAAGCACGCGGAAGAGTCTTTGCGCAACAGTGAAGAAAAGTTCCGGAAAATATTTGATCTTGCGCCATTTGCCATTGTCATCACAGACATGGAAGGCCGGTATTTTGATGTGAATCAGATGTACTGTAAAAGAACGATGCTGAATAAAGAGGACATTATCGGCCGCACAGCCCGTGAACTCCCAACGGTTCCTATTCCCGAAAACAACAATGAAGTCGAAAGATTGCAAAAGAAAATTTTTGAACACGGCTTTGTTGCCAACGAAGAAATAACCCTGGTGCGCGGCACCGATAAAAAACGCTCCATTATTCTTTTAAGCGCCCAGATGGTCACAATCTCCGGCAAGCAATATGTGATTTCCATGATCGACGACATCACCGAACACAAGCAGGCCGAGGAAACCCGGCTGGCTAGCGAGGAACATCTGCGCACCATCTTCGAAAACGCCGAGGAGATCATTCATCTCATTGCCTGGGATGGCACATTTCTCTACATCTCGCCGTCCTGGGAGCGCTACACCGGCTTTCCCGTATCCGAAACCGTCGGCCAGAGCTTTGTCCCCTATGTGCACCCGGACGATCAGGCGGCCTGCCTTGAGGTCGTCAAGAATGTCTATGAGACCGGCCGGCCGCACCGGATCAACGAATTTCGCGTCAAGCATGCATCGGGGAAATGGATCTGGTTCACGAACAGCGGCACCGCCATCAAGGATGCCCAGGGAACACCCCTGTATTTCTCGGGCGTGGCCTCGGATATCACCGAGCGCAAGCAGGCCGACGAGGCACGGCGAAGTTCAGAAGAAAAATATCGCCTTCTTTATAACAACATGCGGGATGGTTTTGTCTATTTGAACATGGACGGCGCCTTCAGGGAATGCAACGCGGCCTTTGAAAAAATGATTGGCTACACCCTTGAGGAGCTCCGATCCCTTACTTTTGAAGATATCACGCCGGAACAATGGCGCTCCGCGGATAAAATAAAAATGAATAAATTGATGCAAAAGGGTCATTCAGGTATCGGGGAAAAGGAATACAAACGAAAAGATGGCACGATCTTCCCTGTTGAAATTCGCGCACAGACTGTTACCAGTGATGCTACCGGCAAACCATTCGGCATTTGGGCAGTGGTCCGCGACATCACCGAACGCAAGCAGGCGGAAGAAAGACTGAAACAAAGTGAAGAAAAATACCGTCTTCTCGCGACGAACGTGACGGATGTTATCTTCACCATGGACATGCACCTCAACTATACCTACATCAGTCCATCCATCAGCCAGCTGGTCGGATACAGCGCCGATGAATTGATGAAGATGCAGGCGTCGGATATCGTAGCGCCGGAGACGTTCAGATATATCGTGGATGTCTTTATGGAAGAGCTGGAAATCGAGAAAAGGGCAGACAGGGATTTGAAAAGGTCCCGGGTGCTGGAATATCAGAATATATGCAAGGATGGGTCAAAAGTATGGGCGGAGACGACGTTGGCTTTTCTCCGGGATGAAAATCAAAAAGCGGTCGGACTTCTCGGAGTGGCGCGAAATATCACCTCCAGGAAAGAGTCAGAGATGGCTCTTGAGGAGAGCTTTGAAAGACTGAAGAAATCTTTCGGCGTTACCATTAATGTCCTGATATCGGCTCTGGAAATGAGGGATCCCTACACAGCCGGCCATCAGTACCGGGTGTCCCATATCGCCTGTGCAATAGCCCGGGAAATGAAACTGGATGAAAGCGTCATTGAAGGCATCCGAATGGCGGGCTCCATCCACGACATCGGGAAGTTATCCATCCCGGCGGAGATCTTGACCAAACCGACCAGGCTCAACAACCTGGAATATTCGCTGATCAAGGAACACCCCGTAAGCGGATTTCAGATGCTCAAAGGCATTGAATCTCCGTGGCCATTGGCAGAAATTGTCCATCAGCATCACGAGCGGATGGACGGATCAGGCTACCCTCAAAAGCTGAAAGGAAATGAAATTCTTCTGGAGGCGCGCATTCTGGCCGTGGCCGACGTTGTGGAAGCGATGGGATCCCATCGTCCTTACCGGCCATCCCTGGGCATTGAAAAGGCCCTCGAAGAAATTGAGAAGAATAAGGAAACCCTTTATGACGCAACTGTAGCTGATGCCTGTCTGAAATTATTCAGAGAAAAAGGCTATCAGCTGACATAACAGAATCAGTGTCCTGAATAACCGGTCATCTTCAATTGAAGCGCAACGGCACGGAAAGAAATTCCGGATGATCGACATCGAAACTCACGGTACTATTCTCGTTTCCGGGATTTCGATTATTTCTGAAAAACACCTGCAGCACAGAATTGGCGCCGTCATAGACCACGATCTGCTGTGTAATGTGCGTCATGATGCCGGCTTCGTCACTCAAATCAATATTGGTGCCGTAATAGGTCGCGATTTCCTTCATCTCATCAACGGTTACCCTGTCATCGGAAGACAGGGCAGCAGCCAACCGGTCTTGGATGGACTGCCAGCGAATCGTGTTCGGCGGGATCATCGTAAAGTTATCATAATTATCTTTCAACAGAAAAGCGTTGACTGCCGCGATGGCGTCCGGAAATTCCCATGTCACACCCGCGTTCAGCTCCGATTGGTCATTCCGAAGGGCGCGTCTGCCATTTAAGTCATTTTCCAGCACCTGAACCGTCTCGCGGTCGCCGATGACCACCAGATGATTATACGTGTATTTTCTGTGAGAAAGGTAATCGGCAACTGCTTTAATGGTGTTGAAGTTTTCCAGAGCATAGCGCAGGTCAAAATGATACGCAAAATAGGTATCGGCCGACAAATCAGGATAGGGCTCGCCGGTGGGGGCATCCAACGTCGCCACAAAGATACCATGTTTATTCAAACCAGTGGAAACGGACAGAGACAGCAGGGAATTGCTGATGTTCACAATTTTTTTCCCGCCTTTTCTGATGTAGAAGACGGCGCCGTGAGGAGCGCCCGACCAGTCCAGCAGGCGGCCGATAACCGGCCTGCGCGTAGCGGATGCCGCCTGATAAGCGGCGATCACCGAACACTGGCTGGCTCGGTGCACTTCGCCAATCAGGCTGAAATAGAACACTTCGTCAACGGACAGTACCCCATCGTTTTTGTCGTTATGGGTTCCGCCATGAAACTTGTCGGCCATTCCGCTGATGAAATCCCGGTACTCTCTCGGAATCTGATTTTTGATCAACCGGATACGCGCCATTATCGTATCGTATTCGACATCCGACAGGGCGGACAGGTAATTCACAAATCCCATCTCCATGGTGGGATATTGGGAAACAAGCTTTTCACCGTATAACTGCCCCATGTGATAATCGGTATCCCGATTGTAATTCAGAATAACTTCATAATATCCCTTTTTTTCTTCACCGATATATCGAACCTCCACAGAGCCTTTATATAGCTTATTGATGATATCGAAAATATTAATGGAACTGATATTTCCGGAGTCATCCTGGCTGTCATCTGTGGCATTATTCACGCCTTCCTCTTCCGTAGTTTTCGCATGATTTACGGATGAGCTCTTTTGATCCCCTGAATCTGAACATCCCCAAATAAATAAAATTGATAAAATCATCATACCGATTAAGAAAGTCTTATGGCCCCGGCAAAATACATTTTTCATGGCGTTCCTCCTCTCCGGTTATGAAATTTTGATATATGACTTTTTTACGATTCTAAACGACTGGGGAAAAAATCAATCGATATCGATGGAAATGGTAGCGGAAAATTCAGTGATTGACGTTCCGGTTCTGAAAGGTCTCAAAGAGATCAACGGGGATATCGATGGCGTTAAGACTCATTAAATGCTGTCTGTAGGAAATGTAGTGATCCAGAGTTTTGAGCACCTCATCCTGTATATGGATAAACTCCACGCCGGCTTCATACCATTTATCCTCAAAGACATTTCTGATCCATTTTATTTTTGCCGTGGCGGTTATTTTTTCCTGCAAATGCTTTAGCTTAAAATCTATTTTCAGCAAGGTATCAACCGGCAGAAACCTGTTGCCCCTGATTTTAGCGCCGGACAGAGAAAGGTCCTCACTGAGGTTATAAAAGGTATTTTCCTTAGACAGGTTTGTGTCGTCGGAAATTACCGTTGTGGTAATTTCATTAAAATCCTTTAACCTTGCCGACCGCCTTCTTTCTCCCGTCATGATGCAATGCTTCTTTCAGACGATAAAAATTTTCAAGTCAATGGACAGCCGTTCAAGAACTGAAACAGGATTCCGATGAGAAATGTCCATCATCATTCAGTTGTGGCGCTCCGAAGAGCGCCACAACTTTGTCAGAGTTTAATTTTTATGGGTCATGAGGTAATCACCGATGTTGCCGTCAATCCATTTCCACTGTGTTCCTTCTCCGGTTTGATTAGCCACTTTGAAATCAAGTTTGGCCTGGTGCGTCTCGTCGATCACAATGGTGTTCTTCGAGGGACGCAGAATGGGGAACAGGTGCGGAAAATCGGAAGCGGAGATGCTCAGGCGAACCCGATGCCCTTTCTTGAAGACATTGGTTGCCGGCCAGATTTCGATGACATACTGATATAACGTGTCATCAGCAATCGGGCTGGGATTCTTTTCCGCCTTGAAATAGAAGGGATCGAAAGCTTTGTAGGCCGGATCAACCTGGGTCGGATTGGCCGGATTGTAAGGTCGAAACATGGCGCCAAGCCAGCCGGAGGTAATATTTCTTGCCCGTCCGTTGGGGAACACATCGTTGACTTCAACCACCCACTGGACATCTTTCCTGTCGGCGAATCGTAAAATCATGTCTTTATCATCACCGATGTTGAATTTTTCCTTGATCTGGTCAACAAACGAATCAATACCGGCCTGGGTTAACGGACTGGTGAATTTGGTTTTTGCCCAGAAGGTAAGCTTCAGCGGGCCGGAAATCTCCATGTCGTTGGCCAGAGGCTCTGTTGTAAAGGTCAGAACACCTGTTTCATCGTTTCGTTCATCTTCCCAGGGAAGCTGCGCATCCATATTAATACCCAGCGTGTACTTGGATATCTGGCTAACCATCGTCAGAGGAGAGAAGCCGAGCCACCGTTGGGTGGATCTGGACGGAAGGCCATGAAGCGCCGTCGGACTGTGATAGAGATCAGGATTGGATTTAGCCGTTTTCTTACCCCAAATGTTCACATTGTAATAATCGGTTGTCTTTATACTGGGAACCAGCTTGTAGTTATCATCGGCATTAACAACACCGAACCAGTCGCCGAAAATGAGAGACGGCCTGGCTTTGGAAAGATAATAGGTTTTCGGCTCCAGCCGGGAAGCGGCCAGCGGCCAGGTTTTTTCCGCCCGCCATTTTTCCTCTCCCAGAACGTAAAGCTGTACCGGGAACTGCTGCATGAAGGGATCGTTTTTCCCCTTGAGTCTCCAATCCATCCAGCGCACGAGAATGTCCCAGGTGAAGAGTCCGTTTCCGTTTTTGCCGACGAGACCCATGCCGTTAACGCCCGTCATCATGAAGGCCGCGTCGATGTGATACCATGGTCCGACAATCATGGACTTGTTTGTGGCAGCATGGTTTTTCAGGCCGTATTCATATTGCAGTAAATCACCGCGTTCAAAAATATCGAACCAGCCGGTGGCGTTGAAGACGGGAAGGTTTTTAGGAATGACGTTGCCGCCGACTTCCGCAGGGAATTCGGGACCGAGATTCCATCCGCCTGCCGGTTTATCAGGCCAGTAAAGCATCGGAGACCGCTTGTCAAACCAGGGATTTCTCTTTTCCATGGTCGAATCTGTAAGCCAATTCAGGGGGACACTCAATTGATTAAAATGCTGCCCCCAGATAGCTAAAGCATTCATAAAGTCGGTTTTATTGAAACCAGGTTCCGTTACTCCACCGAGAATCAGATCGGGAGGAAAAACGCTGATCATATCCGTTAAGACGATCCAGATCGCCATAAATTCCAGATCGAAATTGCCGCCGTGCATAACGATATCTTTATAAACGTCATTGTAGGAGGATATCGGCGCGATCGCTTTGAGATGGGTCGGAGTGCCGTTAACCTGCTCTACCAGACCGGCAGCAAGGTACTGAATAATGCCCATATAGGAACCGCCGACCATGCCGACTTTGCCGTCGGACCAGGGCTGCGCGGGAATCCATTTGTCAATCAGATAAGCAACATCATAAGCTTCGATCGGATCGAGCGGACTCCAGACCCCCTCCCCGGAGCCGGTGCCTCTCATATCCATCAAGACGACATTGTAATCTTTGGGAACGAAGCCAATGACGGCAAACATCAGACCGATTATGTCCCGGTGATAACCTGTGGCCACAACAATCGTCGGGCGTTTGGCTTCGCCGCCATTGTAGGGAGAGGTGTGATAAAAAGCCGACGCATAAATATTGCAGTCATAGCCGGCGGGATTTTCGGCTTTTGTCATGGGAATGGCAATGTTGAAATCGACCTTGACATCATCCACACCCAGCTTCACAAGGGCTTCCTGCACCTGAGTCTTCAGGGTGTCATCCCAGACAACCGCCTTTGCCGAACCGGCAGTTACAAAAAAGACACTTAACGACAGAAACAATAAAAGTGCGCTTCTTAAAATGTGCACACGCATCCTGAATCTGCCACTCCGTCCTGACAAATCATACCTCTTCACGTCGCAACCCTTCATGAACCCTCCTTTATTTTTAAATAACAGGAATTTTGCTGCTTGATCAAAATGGTGTGGCGCTCTGCGAACGCCACACCATGGTTGTTTGTTTTTTTAATACATCAGCACGTCAATGCTATTCATCAATTCGCGTTGCCGGTGTGGTGGTGTTAGCCGGATTGGCCGGTAAGGCGTCGACCGATTTCAACCAATCGCCCAGCTGCGGGAAGACCGTTGTCGGCATTCTGTTTCCCATCGCCAGATCGAAATGGCCGGTGCCGCTGAGGACATACCATTTGTCGTAAGCTGTGGCAGACTTTTTCGATATGATGAAGTCGAAAGTCGCCTCCGGGTCCACCAGAGAGCCCGCGCTCGATGAGAAAACGATCAACGGGACGGTCATGCGCGACATATTTTCGCTGAAGTAGTAATACTTGTCATTGCCGGGATCAGGTGTGGAACCCCCTGCAATCAGTTTGGACAAATAGTTTTCTGATCCGTTTAAATAATGTTCACGAAGGGTTTTGTGCAGCCCCATGTCCATATAGTGACCGAAACCGCGTAAAGAAGCGCCGCCAATACTGTATCGTACAGTCCAATCCTCCAGACAGGGATCCATATCCTCTACCACCCAGAAGTTCAGATAGTCGAAGAAGTCGCTCACCTTGGAATCTCCTGCGGCTGCCTTGTTGATCATTCCAAATACACCTTCCAGCAAACCGACCAGCGGTTTTTGCGGAAACAACGAAATTAAATTATCTGAAATGGTATCCAGCGGCAGATATAATCTGGCCCCGACAAGCGTCCAAAAGAAGGTTGAATCCAGAAGATCCGGCAGTGCCGGCACGCCGGCGGGGTCAAGACCGATAAAGCCCTTGATGTCCGCGTTCCTGTTTTTGGCAAGTGCGGCGCTGCCTTTGACGTGCGGCATTTTGCCCATCGCATAGTTTAACTGATAATAGGATTTCTTGGCCCATGCCGTATTAATACTGCCGTAATCCAAATACGCGCCCTGCAGGTAGTCATAGGAAGCCAAACCGCCTGTGCTGTGTCCGCCGATGAACATCTTTTTGCCTGTAACCGCTTTTACCTTGGCAATTGCCGCGGGGGCATCCAGTGTGGCCCAGGTATCCAGTGTCGTCATGCCGTTGGGGTTGGCTGCCGTGCTTTTGACGTCGCCACGACCTGTGCCCCGGTAATTCACAAACCAGGGATCAAAACCCTGGAGCCAGAGATAATGTGCCAGGCTGTAATAACGCATTTTGTCGGCCTTGATGTAAGGTTCATAGTCTGTCTTTGTCGAATTTAACGCCCAGTCAGGCGCGTCGGCAACGCTAGGGAGGTAAACACCGCTATAAGCATCCTTCATTTCGGGCGTGGTCACGGAAAGATACTGGTTCATGTTCATGCAAATGCCTGTAAAGATCACAATCGGTGTGCCGCTGGTACGGAATTTTGGCGTTCCCGTCGTGTATGGCGCGTAGCGATACAAAAAGATCTTGCTGCCGTCATCAGCCGTTGTGTTGTAGATGCCGCTGGGATTCAACGGAACGCCTGCCGCCTGGCTGACTCCCGGTGCCATCGCCATTCCCATCAGTGCAATCATCAGGATCATCATGTTCCGGTAAAAATGCGATTTAAGACTTGGGCGTTTGCTCGAAAAGAAAGCCACTTTTTTCATTCCTGTCCCTCCATAGAAATTTTATTTGAGTGTTAATTCCCATGTTGAAAAGCATTAAGTATGCCAGTATTCAAAAATGACTAATATTTGATATAAGTACTTAAAATAATTGTTAATTGTATTATTGAAATTCGATAAATAAGAATGCTTAACTGGGGCAATCAAACCCCAATTATTGTGGTATAGTTTACAATATTTATTTATTATTAAATACTTACAAGATGGGAAAGAGATACCCTATTTTGGGGTATTTATTTCACAACAGCTTCCGGGTCAAACCGAATTTTTGCATTTTCAGAAACAGTGTTTTGCGGTTTATGCCCAGAGCCGAAGCCGTCTGACCGCGATGCCAGTTATTTTCCGACAGAGCTTTCAGGATGTGCTCCCTTTCAATCGATTTCAGGCTATTTTCCAAACTCCTGTCATCGCCGCCTGCCGCAAACTGATCCGGACTTTCATCGCCGTCACCCGCAGCAGTAATCGAACCGGAATCGTCGACTTTCGCCGACAACTTTTCATAAGGTTCTTTCACCAACTGGGGGACTCCGGCAAAATCCAGTCTCTTGAGTGTCAGGTAGCGGTACAGGACACTTTGCAGTTCCCGGATATTTCCCGGCCAGTCATAGTTCAGCAGAGCCTCCAAAATATGTCCGGGCAGCGGGGCATGATTTTTATCGAACAAATCAAGGAAATGATCGACGAGCAGCGGCAGATCTTCCTTCCGGGCCCGCAAAGGCGGGAGATAAATGGGCAGGATGTGAATCCGGTAGAAGAAGTCCTCCCGCATCATTCCACGCCGGACCAGTTCCCGCAGGTTGCGGTTTGTCGCCGCGACGATCCGGACATCCGCGTTCTTGATGGTGTTGCCGCCCACCGGCGTGTATCCGTCGCCCGCGATGGCCCGGAGAAGCTTCACCTGCATGTTCATCCCGATTTCACCGACTTCATCGAGAAAAAGCGTTCCGCTGTCCGCTTCATCCAGATAGCCGCGTCTATCGACATTCGCCCCGGTAAAAGCGCCTTTTTTATAGCCGAAGAACTCGCTTTCCATAAGTGTTTCCGGGATGGCGCCGCAGTTAACGGTCACAAAGCCCCTCTGGCTTCTGTCGCTTGTTTCGTGGATGGCCTTGGCCACCAGTTCCTTGCCTGTACCCGACTCTCCGTAAATAATGACATTCGCCTGCGTCTCGGCCGCCTGGAGGATAAATTCGTAAACGTCCTGCATGGCCTGGCTTTTGCCGATGATGTCACAAAACCGGTAGCGCTCCCGGATGGACGAACGCAAACGGATGTTTTCCTTCTGCAGGTATTCCTGGTTTTCCAGCAGCGCCTGTTCCGCTTCTTTGCGCGCCGTAATATCCGTAAAGGAAGCGATAAACTGGTTGGCGCCGGGAATATGCCCCAGCCGGATGAGAACATCAAATTTTCTGCCGTCTCTGTGGGCAATCTGACATTCGTACTCCACCGGTTTGTCGTCTTTACGCCGGGAAAAACACTGCATAAGCGCGCCGCGATCCCCGACCGCAATGAAATCCGCGAATTTCATCAAACCTTCCATCTCGTCCTTCGCGTAGCCCGACATCTCTACAAACCGGTCATTCACCATGAAAATCAGCAGGGAATCCTCCATGATGACCATCGGGAGTCCGGCGTTTTCAAATACGCTGCGGTAGCGCCCCTCACCTTTTTTCAGAGCTTCTTCCATCTGTTTCCGTTCGGTGATCTCTCTGCCCTGCCCCAGAATGGCTACCGCCTTCCCGTTCTCATCGCGGATAAAGCTGCAAACAACTTCTTCCCACACGGTCCGGCCGTCTTTGCAGCGCATTTCAAGCTCTACCGAACGTTCTAAAATATTATCCAGAGAATCCATCGTGATCGGCGTAACCTGCGTGACCAGATCCATGATTCGCGCCAGGGTTTCCGGCAGAAGCACCTTATCCCAGGCCAGGTGATTCAACTCTTCGAGCGTATATCCCCACAATTTCTCCACGGAAGGACTGGCATAGAATATTTTGAAATTCAGATCCATCAGCCAGATCTGATCCTTGGTATGGTCAGCCAGCAGACGGTACTTGGCTTCGCTTTCCTTGAGCTCTCTTTCCGACTCTTTGCGCCGGGTAATATCGCGGAGGTTGATCAATCCGCCTTCGATCAGCTTATCGTGTACGATGTTGGTCGCCGTCACTTCAAAGGTGCGCCAGTTGCCCTCCCGATCCCGCAGCCGCAATTCCGTGTGCAGTCTGTCGGCGCTTCGATCCTTTGCCAGCGTCAGCGCTGCGTCCGTAATGCACTTCAGGTCCTCCGTGTGGATCAGATCAAACAGACTGGCGCCGATCCGGTCGTCCACGTTGAATCCCAATATCTTCTCAATCGCGGGATTTTCATAAGTGATCATTCCCTTGCGGTTGACAAGAACAATCATGTCCGAAGATTGCTCGGCCAGGGTCCGGAAAAGATGCTCCTCGTTGCGCAATTTTTCTTCGATCTTCTTGCGCTCGGTAACATCGCGGATGATGCCCCGGAATCCCACCGGTTTGCCGGATGCCTCTTTGATGAGCGAGGCTGAGGCTTCCACGTAGCGGATGGCGCCGTCTTTTCTGATCATCTTCCAGTCAAAGGCTTTGGCGGGGGTTCCCGTCGTGTAAACTTTGTTAAACATCTGGAAAACGTCCCTGGCGGTCTCCTCATTCAGAAATTGCCGGTGATTCGTCCCCATCAGTTCCTCACGGGAACATCCGCCCAGCTGGCACAGAGAATTGTTGAAAAATGTGAAGTTTCCTTCCAGATCCACTTCGTAATAACTGTCTTCAATGTTATCAAGAATCGTCTGATATTTCTCTTCAATTTCACGGCCCGTTTTCGGCGATGCAAGGCACCGACGGCCAACATGTCGCAGCGCGGTTTTCTTTTCAGATATCCCGGGACTTTTATTTTTTTTCATCGTTTTTTTCCTGATGGACATTCACCGTCACAGCCCCCGATAAACCCGGATGGACATCAGCGCGATATTGGCGTGATGGAATAAACGGATATTGCACATATTCCATAGAAGCCCCTCCGTGATGATTTCCTGCTGTTCGCCCCCTTGAGAATTTACAATGGATCATCGAAGGGCTTCAGATGGAGGCGTTTCTGTCTCCATAAGATGTAATCTTCAAGCTTCTTGACGGCTTCTCCCGGCTTTTTGACGAATTCCACACCGACCTCATAAGAAGCGTCTTCAATGATCACTTTAATCCATTTCACTTTTCCCAGAGCGGTGATTTTTTCCTGCACGGTTTTGGAGGTAAAATCTATTTCCAGAAGGGTGTCGACGGGAAACATTTCACGGGAATGAATTCTGGCGCCATAAGCAGAAATATCTTTGCTGCTTTCATAAACAACTTTCCGATTTTTCCCCTCCGACTTCACGGTGATGGTCACATCGCTTGTTTCCTGCAGTCTCGGCGCTTTTCTTCTTTCGCTCATGATCCCTCCCGGAACGCATATCGCGCCTGCTCATCGATGCGGTCATTTATCGACCATGACTGATGATGGCTATCGTCTGAAACCACGCTATCATCGCTGCAGCGCGGATGATTCATTGAACATTGTCTAGAACAAATTTTTTTCTTTCATCATATCCAGTTTGGACTGCGCTTTTTCAGATCCCTGTTCGGCCGCCTTCGTGTACCACTTGACGGCCTCGGTAATGTCCTGCGCCACAAACACGCCATCCTGGTAAATGTCACCCAGCCAGACCTCGGCATCAACCTGTCCCTTTTCGGCAGCCTTGAGATACCATTTGAGAGCCTCATCAAAATTCTGCGAGACCCCCTCACCGAAAAAGAATTTAAAGCCGATATTGAACTGAGCATCGGCATGGCCCTGCTCCGCCGCTTTCAGATACCATTTTACCGCCTCAAAATCTTCACGCGGAACGCCTTCGCCATAATTGTACATCATGCCGATGCTGAACTGGGCGGCAGCGATTCCCTGCTCGGCTGCTTTAAGGAACCATTTCGCCGCTTCGTTATCATCCTGCTCGACTCCCGATCCCTGCTGGTACATTACGCCCAGTTCATACTGGGCCGCGGCATTTCCCTGAACCGCCTCCCGGAGCGCCTTGAGATATTTCTGCTCCGGGTTGGCAGCGTCCTTATCCATACCCGCTTCTTTTTCTTCAAGGCTTTCCATGTCTGCCTGCTCTTTCTCTACCCTAACCTGTTCTTCCTGCTCAATAACCTGGACTTCCGGTGCAACAATATGTTCTTCCTCTACAGCAGCCGGTTCTTCCGGTTGCATCAGATCTTCTTCAACGGGCGCAGCAATTTCTTCCTTTTCAGTTTCCTCAATGCGTTCCTGCACAACCGCCGCCTGCTTATGCGCCTCTCTTTTGCTTTGCGTATAGATCAGTTCCAGAATGTTCTGGGCTTCCGCGTGTCCCTGCTCGGCCGCCTTGCGATACCAGTTCACGGCTTCCGCACTGTCCTGACCAACTCCCAGACCTTCTCTGTACATCTCACCCAGATGGAACTGGGCGGTCATATTCCCCTCCTCGGCAGGCTTGAGAAACCAGCGTGCAGCCTCGGCATAATCCTGACTGACACCTTCTCCCGCAAGGGCCATCTTGCCCAGATGGAGCTGCGCGGATAGGTCTCCGTGCTGGGCCGCCATACGGAACCACTTCGCCGCTTCAGCGTCATTCTGACCGACGCCCAGACCGTCTTTGTAAATTTCTCCCAGATGTAACTGGGCGGTAACATTCCCCTGTGCGGCAGGCTTGAGGAGCCAGCTCGCGGCCTCGGCATAATCCTGGCCGATGCCTTCCCCCTCAAAGTACATCTCACCCAGGTGGAACGCGGCTGATAGGTCACCCTGCTGGGCCGCCCTGCGGAACCATTTCACTGCTTCGGCGCTGTCCTGTCCGACGCCCGCGCCTTCTTCATACATTTCACCCAGGATACACTGGGCATTGATATTGCCCTGCTCGGCGGATTTTAACAGCCATTTTGCGGCCTCGATGTCGTCATGTTCAATGCCTTCCCCCCGCCGGTACATGTCGCCCAGATGAAACTGGGCATCCGCGTTTCCCTGCTGAGAAGATTTTGACAGCCATTTGGCCGCTTCAACATATTTTTTCTGTACCCCCCGTCCCTGGCGGTACATCACGCCGATACTGAACTGAGCGTCCGCGTCCCCCTGCTCGGCCGCCTGGAGATACCACTTCGCGGCTTCGGCATCGTTTTGCGCGACACCGATGCCATCCTGATACAGCCACGCAAGATTAATCTGTGCGCCCGTATGTCCCTGTTCGGCGGCGCGAAGATACCATTTCGCGGCTTCGGCATCGTCCCGGGCAACGCCCTCTCCCTTGCGATACATCATTCCCGCATTATACTGGGCCGTGGCCTCGCCCTGCTCAGCGGCTTTCAGATACCATTTGATCGCCTCGGCATCGTCCTGCGGGACGGCCAATCCGTCCTGATACATTTCAGCCAGATTGAATTGCGCGGCGACCATCCCCTGTTCTGCGGATTTCAGCAGCCACTGCAAGGCTTCAGCATCGTCCTGGGCAACGCCTTCTCCCCGCCGAAACATGACCGCCAAATGATATTGCGCGTCCGCGTTGCCCTGCTGGGCCGCCATCAGATACCACTTCGCGGCTTCCCCGGTATTCTGCGCCGCGCCTTTGCCCTGGCTGAACATGTCAGCCAGCCGGATTTGAGCCTGCCCATTGCCCTGCTCCGCCGCCATCAGGTACCATTTGGCAGCTTCAACATGATCCGGGGACACGCCTTTGCCCTCGCTGTATATTTCACCCAGTTTGAATTGGGCATCGACATCCCCCTGCACCGCCGATCTGAGATACCATTTGAGCGCCTCTTCATCGTTTTGCGGAGCGCACTTTCCTTCTCTGAACATGATGTCCAGCATTCTCTGCGCGTCGGCCCGCCCCTGCCCGGAGGCCTGGCGATACCACCTCGCTGCCTCGGCATCGTCCTGGGCGACACCCGAACCTTTCTGATACATCAACCCGAGATTGAACTGGGCATCGGCCCGCCCCTGGTCGGCCGCCCGGCGATACCACTTCGCCGCCTCGGCATCATCCTGAGCAACCCCCTTGCCGTTGTGATACATCAGACCCAGATTGAACTGGGCACGCGCATTGCCCTGATCAGCGGCCTTTTCATACCAACTGGCCGCTTCCGCAAAATCCAGAGGCACCCCTTCACCAAAGAAGTAGCTCAAGCCCAGATTAAACTGTGCTTCGGCATTGCCCTGTTCGACAGCTTTCTGATACCACTTCACCGCCTCCTCGTCGTCCTGCTCAACGCCGTCCCCGTTATGGTACATCAGACCCAGATTGAGCTGGGCTTCGGCAAGGCCCTGTTTGGCGGCTTTAAAAAACCAGTTGGTGGCTTCGGCATCGTCCGGGGAAACACCTTTCCCTTCTTTATACATCATGCCGAGATGAAACTGGGCTTGAGGATGATCCTGCTCAGCCGCTTTCTGATACCACCCGGCAGCTTCTTCCAGATTCATCTGCACGCATTGACCTGCCTCATACATTTCAGCCATTTTGAACTGGGCGTCCGCGATTCCCTGTTGAGCAGCTTTCAAAAGCCATTTCACGGCTTCCTGATTATCCGGGGGAACACCCTCGCCATTTTGGAACATAAGCGCCAGATTCAACTGAGCTTCGGCGTAGCCCTGTTCGGCAGATTTCGAAAACCACGCTGCCGCTTGGGCACAGTCCCTGGGAATGCCCTCGCCTTTGAGGTGGAGCAGTCCCACATTATATTGCGCCTCCGCGCTGCCGTGCTCCGCCGCCTTTTGATGCCACTTCACCGCCTCGGCTTCATCCCTGGCGACGCCTTCCCCGTGCTGATACATCACGCCCAGTTTAAACTGGGCGTCCGCATGCCCCTGATCGGCCGCCTTCTGATACCACTTCGCCGCCTTAGCATCATCGCGCGGTACACCCGTACCTTTATGATATATCTCACCCAGATTGAACTGGGCAACGCTATCTCCCTGGGCGGCTGCTTTAAGCAATTTATTGACAACTTCGGCATCCTCCTGGGGAACACTTTTAGATTTCGGACTGACATGATTGGCTCTGGTCCGTGGTTCCGGCTGTTCATGCTCAACCGGCCTGCGAGCTTTTCCGGACGCCTCCGCATCCTCACGCGCAGCACTTTTGCTTTTTTGCCCCATACTCTCGAGTCTTTTCCGGGCATCCGCATTTCCCTGAGCTGCCGCCTTGCGATACCATTTCAGTGCCTTGGCCTCGTCCTTCGCAACCCCCCTGCCTCTTCTGTACATCTCGCCCAGATTATACTGAGCGACAGAAATGCCCTGTTCCGCGGCTTCCATAAACCATCTTGCGGCTTCCTCATCATCCTGTTCCACCCCTTCGCCCTTCTTGTACATCAGCGCCAGATTGTACTGGGCTTTGGCGTCCTCCTGCTCGGCAGCCTTTTGATACCATTTCGCCGCCTCGGTATCGTCCTGTTCAACCCCCTTGCCTTCCTGATACATCCAGCCGAGATTGAACTGTGCTTTGGCGTCCTCCTGCTCGGCGGCCTTCTGAAACCAGATCACGGCTTCCTCATAGTCCCGTTCAACCCCCTTGCCGGTCAGGTACATCAGCCCCAGATTTCTCTGGGCAACCGGATTGCCCTGCTCGGCTGCTATTTGGACATCGTTTAAAGATGGAGTGTTGTTTTTCATATCAAATTTTCTTTTTTAAGACGGAACAGATTTTCCCTTCTACAGACCGCGCATATAATCCGGACGCAGCCTGCTTTCATCCCCGGTTTTCAAGACCGCGTCAATCGCCGCGATCATTTTCTGTTTATCTTTCTGCAGCGTGCCGGTCACGGGCAGATAGTTGGACGCGTGGGTGCCGACAAACTTGATGGGATCCGCCGTGATATTCTCCATGATTTGTTTCATCTCAACCAGGGTTTCAAAGGGGTCTAACAGTTCAAATTCGCCGGTTTGCGCCTGACGATACAGAACCGTCCCCGGCACAGGCGTAACGGTCAGCGCCGCCAGATATTGCGGCTTCATTTCATTGCATATTTTCGCCGTGGCCAGAGCGTGCCGCCGGGAGGCTTCACCCTTTCCCGCCAGCCCCAGAAGCACCATCGCGGAAAGATTGATCCCCGCGGCGATCAGATTCTGTCCGGCCTCCAGCATCTGATCGTAGCCGACGCCTTTTTTCACTTTTTTCAGCAGCTCTTCATCGCCGGTTTCCACGCCGATATACGCCTTGGTGAGACCGGCCAGGCGCAGCGTCCTTAATTCCTCCATCGATTTGGATAAGGTGCTCTGCGGCCCGACATAACTGCCCACGTGGCGCAGGGAGGGGAAGGTTTGATAAAGCTTTTTCAGAATGGCCAGCAGCATGTCCGTTTCCAGAGCAATCGCGTCGCCGTCGCACAGAAAAACCTTTTCCAGATCCCCGTAGTGATCCTTCGCCAGGGCGATGTCTTCCATAATCTCGGCCAGCGACCGCTCCCGGTACCTTTTGTCCTTGTACATGCCGCAGAACGTGCATTGATTATGGGAGCAGCCGACGGTGCACTGCAGCAAATAACTGTTGGCCTCGCTAAACGGCCGGAAGATGTTTCCTTCGTATCTCAATGTTTCTACCTTTCATCGCGGTGAGTCAGACCGGATAAGTTTTTTGATTAAGACCATTCCCCATGAGTTGACCCGGCGGTTAATCCGAAAGAATACGCTCCGCGCCGATTAGCGTTACCGCTGTTTTAATGACGCCGACCGGCTCACTGGGGAAAACAATCATAAACGGAATCTGTCCGTTGGGCATGATCTTATCGTTGGTGTTCTGGAGCCCTTCCGGCTGAAGAAGCTTCATCAGAATTTCCTCTTCCGACAAATTGGCCAGCTCTTCATCAGTCAGAATATTGCCCGCGTAACTGGAGCGTTCGCCTAAAACCACGGCATAGGCGTCCACGATCTGCCCTTTGACCTGTATCCGGGCGATCGGAAAATCGGCGCGGTTCAGCGCCGTTCCTTCCAGCACGCCAATCTTTCCCAGGATGTAATTGTTGACAGGACGGTAGCGCACGATCTGCAATTTCACCATCTGATTGATCGCGGCGCCCGTTTTGGGAGGCGGCCCTGACATGCCCGTATATTCACCGACCTTTTGAAAGAGATATTCTCCGCTTTTCATCAGTTGGTCGCCATACTGCGGCAACGCGACAAAATAGATCAAAAGAGGAACGATCACGATCACCAGCACGGACCACAGAGCGATTTTCCAGACGCTTCCCGAACGCTTCCGAACAGGCGTCTGTTCGATTTTTGCCCTTTCCGTTTCCTGATCATTTTCGATTTCGGCCGGTCGGATGATATCTTCAGGTTTCTCGTCCGGGCTTGATTCCTGCGCTGTCTCCGAACTCAAATCGATGTCTTCCGAGACGCGCTTTCTGGCTTCCATAATTTTATCCAGCGACTTCTTGCCCTGCTCGTCTCTATGAAACACGGATGGCGTCTCCGCGGCCGTTTGGGGTGCCGCTTCAGCGTGCGTCGCCTCCTCTTTGGCCGGTGCCAGTTCTGTTTCCATCAACGACTCCGGCGCCGGTTGTTTGGCTTTGGGATTTTCCTGGAAATAAACGTGCCCGCAGCGGCTGCATCTAAGCCAGATGCCGCTCCCCTGCATATTGGCATCATCAAACCGGAATTTTGTGCGGCATTGTTTGCATTGAATAATCATTGTCCAGCCTCTTTCACTGCTTGATCACATAAATATCGGGGGAAAAGCGGTACCTTTCATTGAAATCCAGTCCATATCCGACGACAAAGCCGTCCTCCATCGCAAACCCCACATAATCGGCCTCCAGCGTGACTTTTCGTCTTTTGCGCTTGTCCAGGAAGACGCATACTTTGAGGGATTTGGGATTTCTTTCCCGGAGCCAGTCCACAAAGTATTGCATGGTTAATCCGGTATCCAGAATGTCTTCCACAATCAGAATATCTTTGTCTTTGATGGAGGTTTCAATATCTTTAGTCATGACCACCTTGCCGGAACTCTCGGAACCGGCGCCGTAGCTGGCCAGCCTCGCAAAATCCACCCGGCACGGAATGCTGATTTCCCGGATCAGGTCCGCCATGAAAATGAAAGCGCCTTTGAGCACGCCAATCAAAATTAACTCTCTGCCCGCGTAATCTTTTGAGATTTGCGCCGCCAGCTCGCCAACTCTCTTCTGGATCACTTCTCTGGAAAAAAGAATTTCTTTGGATGTTGTATCCATTACAAAGCTCCCGAAATCATATGTAAATCGCCTGAAATTTTGTTCAGATTAGCCAAAGTGGCTGCCGGATGTCAACAAAAATTAAACATGCCGCTGATAGGCGGCGACAAACTTCTCAATATTCGTCCAGATCATCTTCTCCGCAGCGTCCAGTTGTGCCGCATCCTGGAAATTGGAACAGAGGCTCAACAAAATGGAGTTCAGCGGCGACACGTCTCTTCCAAACCGTTCATAATCAATATGACTGATCATATATTGCGAGCCGTCAAAATAATATTTGCCCAGCCGGTTGGTCTCCCGCGACCGAAAGGGCCAGTTGATTTTCCAGCCGAAATATTCCAGGGTAATATTTTTCAACGCTTCATCATCGAACACTGCCGGTTTGAGTTCGCTGCCGACCCGGTCGGCAATGAGCTGGAAATATTTTGTCACCAGATCAATATCCGTCAGCACCAGACCGTAAAGAAACCAGTCATCAATGATCTTGAGCAGAATTTGTGACTGTGAAAGCGGAATGAAATAATGGCTGGGGCAGAGATGCCCGGCGCAAAGCTCCTGTCCGTAAAACGAAACATCGCGCATATCGACGCCGGCATTCTGCATCGGATGCAAAAGACACCCGACTTTCTTTTCTTGGTCGTCCAGAAAACCCAGATATTCGCAGCAATGAATCACTTCATATCTTTTTTGGAAATCCTCGGCCTCCAGCGTCTGCCGGGAATACAGTTTCAAATCATCGGGACTCTTGACCAGCTCACGGAAGCGTTTTGTTCGCGACTGCAGACGGAGCGTCAGCGAAGGCCTTGTGCTGTCCGCGTAATTGTAGAGGCCGCAGCACGCGCCGCATGATTTTCTGCTGTCCGGCTGGCAGAGGACGAATATCGGGGAATCAGACATGGATGAACTTCCTGTTATGTTTTCAAGTGAAGTGGAATCACTCAAACACGATGGTCTTGGATCCGTAAACCAGAATTCTATTTTCCAGATGCAGGCGCAGCGCCCGCGCCAGAACGATTCTTTCCAGATCCTTGCTCTTTCTCTGGATATCGGGAACAGCATCACGATGACTGATCTTGACTACATCCTGCGCGATAATCGGCCCTTCATCGAGCTGCGCTGTCACGTAATGGCCGGTGGCGCCGATAATTTTCACGCCGCGGTCGTAAGCCTGCTGATAGGGATTGCTCCCGGCAAACGCCGGCAAAAACGAATGATGAATATTGATGATCCGGTCGGGATAATACTTGAGAAAACTCCCGCTGAGGATCTGCATATAACGCGCCAGGACAACCAGATCAATCTTCAACTCCTTGAGCAGAGCCAATTCCTTTTTTTCCTGCTGTTTCTTGTTTTTTCCGGTAACCGGAAAATGAAAATATTTCATTCCGAACTGCTCCGTCAGATCGCGGGCCTCCTCATGATTGCTGATGACCGCGGCAACATCCGCAGCCAGTTCGCCCATATCCCTTCTCAAAATCAGATCGTGCAGGCAATGCAGATGCTTCGACACAAAAATCGCCACACGCGGCCGGTAGTCGGTAAAATGCAAAGCCCATTTCATCCTGTACTGTTTGGCCAGCGGCGCGAACGCGACGGGAATTTCTTCACGGTCCAGAGCAAAACCGTTGAGCTCCCATTCGACGCGCATAAAGAAAAGCTTCTCCGCCTTGGCGGTGTACTGGTCGGCATGAACGATATTGCCGTCGAAGCGGAAAATGAAATCGGATATCCGAGCGACAAGCCCCTTGCAATCGGGGCAGGACAAAAGCAAAATGGCATTGACATCACTCATCAGAATACGTCACCTTGGTTATTTTCAACGCACTATCTATAAAAGGATTGGGGTTGCAGGTCAAGTGTAAAAATGCTAACTACATAGCCGTTAAATATAAGGGAATGGAGCAAGAATGAATTTAATCGAAGAAATCAAACTGCCCAACGGGCTGACCTTACAGATTTTTGATTTGTCCCGAGCGATTGCCGCGGACACAATCAAGGTGGAAATTTCCTTTCAGACTAAAATTTCCTTAAAGGAATCGTTCTTCACAAACAATGAAGATTACGTTCTCGTAAAAAATATCATGGGCGAAGAACTGGCCTATGAACATACGCTGGAAAGAACGTTCGTGAAGAAAGAAAATGAAGATTTGACCCGTAACGAGTTAATCAACACATTCAGGAATAATTCGCTGGAATACCTTTCTAACGCTAATTTCGCTCAAAAGATGGCATTGTCCAAACTCAGAGAAATCAAAGCTGATCCTTATAAATACAGATCCCGCGTTCATTCTGATAAGAAAGAATAAAATCAGACTTTGTCCCGCACAGGAACCCCCATCATGAATCAAGGGAAATTCGATGCTCTTTTATCCGGCGCTGAAAAACCCAGCCGCTATATCGGTACGGAAGTCAACGCCATTCGCAAAGATAAAGCGGAAGTCCGCTTCCTGCTGGCCTTTCCCGATACGTATGAAGTGGGAATGTCTCATCTGGGCTTGCAGATTTTATATTCCATTTTGAACGAAATCCCCGATGTGGCGGCAGAACGCTGTTTTACGCCTTGGCCGGACCGGGAAAAACAACTGCGCGACAGAAAACTGTCTTTCACATCGCTGGAAAGCCAGACGCCTCTGAAAGATTTTGACATCATCGGTTTCTCCCTGCAATACGAACTTTCTTATACCAACGTGCTCAACATGCTGGATCTGGCAGACATCCCTCTGCACAGAGAAGAACGCCGGGAAGAGCATCCGCTGATCATCGCCGGCGGCCCCTGCTGCTTCAATCCAGCGCCGCTGATCGATTTTATCGATGCCTTTGTGATTGGCGAGGGCGAAGAGGTCGTCGGAGAAATCGTAGCGATGATTCGCGACGGCAAAAAGAAATCTTTCTCCCGCAATGATCTTATAAAAGAGCTCGCCGGAATTCCCGGCGTTTACGTTCCCGCCGTTCACCATCACTACAACGTCATTAAAAAAAGAACCGTGAAGAATCTGAACGCCTGGCAGCATCCGCTCAAACCGATTGTCCCGCTGATGCAGACCATTCACGACCGCGTCACGCTGGAAATCGCGCGCGGCTGCACACGCGGCTGCCGGTTCTGTCAGGCGGGAATGCTGTGGCGTCCCTATCGCGAAAGAAATACATCTCTCTTAATGGAAATGGCCGAAAAGATGCTTCAGGAAACCGGCCACGAAGAAATATCGCTTCTATCGCTCAGCTCCGGCGACTACAGTTGCATCGAACCGCTGGTACAAAACCTGATGAACCGCTACTATCAGAAAAAAGTGGCCGTGGCGCTTCCCTCCCTGCGCGTGGAATCGCTCAATGAAACCTTAATGGAAGAAATCAAAAGGATTCGCAAAACCAGCTTCACGCTCGCACCGGAAGCGGGAACGGATAAAATGCGCCTGATCATCAACAAGGGCAACACCACTGAAGATCTGCTCTCCACCGTGGATAAAATCTTTGCCGCGGGATGGAAATCAATCAAACTTTATTTTATGCTCGGCCTGCCCGGCGAAACGCAGGATGATTGGGAAGGCATCGTCAACCTTGCCTATGAAGCGCTGCGCAAGACAAAGAACCGCGGCCAGATCACTGTCAGCCTTTCCACGTTTGTTCCCAAACCACACACGCCTTTTCAATGGGAAAGACAGATATCACTGGAAGAAACTTATGCCAGACAGGATTTCATCCGCAATCGAATCAAGAACCGCAATCTCAGCGTTAAATGGCATGACGCCAGGATGAGTCTGCTGGAAGGAATCTTTTCGCGCGGCGACGCGACAGCGGGAAAGCTGCTGGAATCCGCCTTTCACAAGGGCTGCCGACTGGACGGCTGGTCTGACCTTCTGCGCTTTGATCTCTGGCAGGAAGCGATGGCTGAGACGGGTATCAATCCCGATGATTTCCTGCGCGAACGTAAACCTGATGAAGAACTGCCGTGGGATAATATTGACTGTGGCATCAGCCGCGAATTTCTGCTGGAAGAAAGGCAAAAATCGACAGAGCAAAAATCGACAGACGACTGCCGTTTTGAAGCCTGCCAGGAATGCGGCGCCTGTGATTTTAAAGAATTAGAAAATGTTTTTGCGGAAGAAAAAGAAACTGAAGCGCTCCTTTCCCTGCCTCCCGTTCCCGATGTCCCTCCAACGAAAGAATCAAAATATCGTTTTCTGTTTTCCAAAACAGGACGATCCGGATTTCTATCTCATCTGGAGCTTTCCGCAGCTCTGGTTCGCGCTCTGCGCCGCAGCAGATTTGCGCTTTCCTACACCGCCGGATTCCATCCGCATCCCAAAATATCCTTTGCCACCGCCACCTCCGTGGGCATGGAAAGCGCACAGGAATATACGGACATCACGGGACAGGAATATTTGTCCGACCTGAATTTGTTGAAAGATGAAATCAACGCTCTCCTTCCCGACGGCGTTAAAATCCTAGAAATCAGAAAATTATCTCCGGAAGAAAAAGCGATCGCTCAGGCTTTAAAAGGTTTTGAGTACGAGCTTCATCTACCCGCTGATATCGATAATGACCGACTGAAAGACATGGAAGAAAACATCAGGAATTTTCTGGCAGCAGAGACCTTCAACATCCATAAAACATCAAAAGGCAAAACCATCGTCAAGGATATCCGCCCTTTTGTGAATCATCTGACACTGGATACTCAAACCGGAAAAGTCAGCTTTGCCGTCCCGCATCTTCAGGAAGGCTCCGCCCGGCCGGCTGACGTAATCACGCACATCCTGAAATCCGACCCGGCCGAGGCGCAACGGATCAGAGTGCTCAAAATAAAAACTTTTCTTTTTTGATTTAAACTTTGGAGGATAAAATTGAACGAACGAGATTGGTTGAAATTACCTGTCGTAGTTTATTAAAGCTCATCACGATATTTCTTCAAGCTGGCAGAAAGTGAGGCTTAAGAAATTTCAAAATGAGATCGATCCCTTCAAAAATGAGGCAGGATTCGAGCTAATTGCAAACGCGTTGGGTGTGCCACTGCCCAAGAAAACCCGGGCATAATAGCCTGTATAAATTTTAATCATAGACCATATTGTAAAATGACGAAACCTCCCAAAATAGTTACAGATATAGTCAAATCCGTCTCTGAAAAATTGGGACGTGAGGCTATTCTTAGAAAAGTAAATAATCGAGAAGAGTATTTTATATTGGATCTGGCTTTTTCTTACTTCCAGAAAGCGGACAGAAACAGGAGAAACGACTATCGTAGCGGCTACCTATATTTCAAACTTAAGAATACAAATCACCTGTTATTCGTGTTGGCGCATTCACCGATAATGACATCATTCTTCAAGAAGAATTTTGACTATGAAGTGTTTAAAAATATCATTATCAACACCGAACTATATAGAGATGAAAATTCCTTACGTTTCAAGAATAAAGGCAAACAAGAGAGAATTAAAGCAATAGACATTAAAGAATTCCTTAATAAGCTTGACGAAATCGAAAAAGTTGGTTTTGCAAAATCGGTATTTGCAAAAGATACGAAAGGCATAACAGGCACAGGAAATATCTTTGCTTTGAGTATTGCCAGAGGTTTCAAAGGAAAGGATATTAATGAAATAATCGAAAAGAGTTGGGATTTGTTTTTATGGTTATATCCGTCGAAACCTGTTTTTCAAAGAAATGCTTCCTTAAATAGAAGTCTGAATAAAATTGAAAATGAATGTGAAATCAGCAAAATTAAAAATTTGCCAAAAAATATTTTGGAAACCTCATGTTCAGGACAAATAGAAGGCGCACATATAAAACCCCATAAGGATGGCGGCACAGATAAACTGGACAATGGCTTATGGCTATGCAAAGCGCATCACCGATTAACGGAGGGTAAGTTAGAAGGCCATCGCGGAATTAATACATTTAAGGTCAATTTTAAGAACAAAAGAGACAAGCGGCGTGTTCGGGGAACGCGCCCTACAATATAATGTAGCGCCCCGATTCTATCGGGATCCGAATACAGGGTTTCTGATAGGTTTTTTTTACACGAAACAGGTAAGAGCGAAGACTTGTGAGAATTTGGGACGTCAATCCGGGGTATTTAAACCGGCAAAGCCTTTTGGGTGAACACCGTGAACTCCACGCGATTGTGTCTATTTTTATCAACAACAGAAAGGGATATTCGCGGCATCCCGAAACGCTGCGCTGGCAGGGTTTTGGCTGGGCGCTTGCTCAACGCCACAGATTGTTGGCGGAGGAAATGAGTCTGAGAGGCTATGCGGACCGCTCACCTGTGGAGCTCAAAACCGGCAAGCTGATATGGCCGAAGGTCTTTGTTGATCCGCCCGCCGAACAATTTAACATCCTGACGGGAAAATATCAAAACAAGGAACAAGGCCGGATTCCTCTTCCCGGAAATATTCAGCAGTTATGGGAGCAGCACAAACATTCGGTCATGGCAAGGGATGTTAACGAATACAAACGCATCGGCCGCCGGGTCGCTTCGTGCAAATCCGGTGAAGGCATCAGGGACATCTATCCTGAACTGGTGCGGCTACTGCGTTGCCCGCCCACTGAAGGCGGTTTTAGAAATACCGTCCAGCATATGTGGGGATACGTTGCGCCCTACTCGCTTTTATCCGGCAGGATCTTGGAAGAAATGCCGCCACGGAAACTGCTGGAAGTCATACAAAATCTTGCCTTCCAGCATGATGTCGTCTATTTGAAGGAATCGACGGCACTGGGTGAATTGCCGGCATGGAAGATTTAGAAAATCAGTTTCAATTCTTTTGGCAGGACCTTAAAGGAAAAATCTGTTCGTTTTTCCTTTTCCGGATCGCCGTTGCGCTGTAAGAATTGTTCGGTTGAAGTTGTGATATGAATGTCTCTCGCCTTATAATAATCTCCGACTCTGTTTCCTCCCATCAGTGATGTCGCCAGAGCATACAGCGCCCCAAAAGGGCCGGAATCAAGAATCAGCAAATGTAAATAGCCGTCGTCATAATGAGCCTGGGGGACAACCTTGAAACCATAGCCGTAAAAGGGAAGTTTGGTGATGACCGCGGTCAGTGAGTTTGACATTGTGATCTCCCTGCCGTCCATGGAGACGCGCAAATCCGCGCTGACATATCCATCAAATAAAACTTTAAGCGTCGAAAGGCCATAAGCCGTAAATCCGAGAAGATCATGAATGAGATATTTATTTCTTTCCAGCAGGATGCTGCCCTCGATACCGATGCTCGCGAAAAGAGCCTTTGTTTTCCCGTCACAGCAGATGACGTCAATGGAATGCTGCTTCGCGTTTAAAATCGCGCGGGCGTTTTCTTTCGGACAGCGGGGCAGATGAAAGGTATGCCGCAGCACATCCCCCGAACCGAAGGGAAGAAACCCCAAGGGCACCTCCCGGGAAACACTGTTCATGACGAGAGAAAAGGTTCCGTCGCCGCCGGCAACCAGCAGGATGGATACTTTTTGAGACAGATCGCAGGCCGCGCGGCTGAATTCCTCGGGAGATGTGGTATCCAGACCGGCAATCAAAACATCTTTCAGAACGCCGGATATTTCTTTAAGAATTTTTTGCTTCTCATCCAGAGAACGTTTGCCGGAAGCGGGATTGGCAATAATTCCGTATTTCATTTTTTCTCACGGCTGCAATGTATTTTTGATGAAATGCAAATTTTGGACGGCCAGACTATAAGAGGCATGATTTTTTCTGTCAAGCAGATTATGGGCAACTGTTTTGTCTATAATGACGATCTTCTGAATATTCGTCAAACGTTTCCGCATACACTTCAAATCAGCAATCATTCGATTTTTGATCCATAGCCTTCAGATATTCGATTCTTTCCAGCAGCGGCGGGTGGGAGTAATAAAACCAGACATACCAGGGATGAGGATGAAGATTGGACAGGTTGTCTTTGGCCAGTCGTTTGAGGGCGTTCATCATCGGTTCGGATGTGCCGGTCAGATCATTCGCCATCTGATCTGCTTCGCGTTCATACCGGCGTGAAATCCATGCGCCGAGGGGGCTGAAGAAAAATCCGATACAACTGAAATAAAGAGAAACCAGAAGAAGACCAGCGTATACCGGGGTTTGATACAATCCGAATGCTTCGTACAGCGGCGGCCAGTTCACCAACAGAAAAATCAGATAGAATCCGACAAAAGAAGCGGCAATCATAAAAATCAACTGCTTTAGAATATGCTTTTTTTTCCAGTGGCCGATTTCGTGCGCGAGCACCGCCAGTATTTCATCCTGCGAATGCGAAGCCAGCAATGTATCGAACAGAACGATTCGCTTGGTTTTTCCGATGCCGGTGAAATAGGCATTGGTGTGCTTGGAGCGTTTGCCTTCATCCACCTGAAAAATGCCTTTGGCCTTCAATCCGACTTTGGAAAGCAGGGCTTCAATTTTCCCTTTCAGCTCTTCATCCTTGATCGGTTCGTATTTATTAAAGAGCGGCGCGATGACCACCGGGAAAAGCCATAAAAGCAAGATTTCAAACGCGGTAAAGAATACCCACGCCCAGAACCACCAGCTATTCGGCCAATAAAGAATAAAGGCCATGAAAGCGGAAAGCAGAACCCCCATCAGGATGGCGGAAATAAGCACAGACTTGACCAGGTCGGTCAGCCAGAGTTTCCAGGTGATGGTGGAAAAGCCGTATTTCTTTTCCAGCACGAAGGTGTGATAAATGTCAAACGGCATTCCCACGACACCGCCAATGACCGACAGTGTTCCGAAAAAAATCAGCGCCTGCCAGATCAAGTGCCACTGCAGGCCGGCAATTTTCGCGACAAGCACAGGCAGCAATAGAAAAATAATGGCCAACTCCAGAATGTCTTCCGTTGCGTTTTCCTTATTCTCCAGACGTGAATTGTCATAGGTGTAATCCACCATTTTATTCAGGGTTGCTTCATCAATCACACCCCGAAAAACATCGGGGATTTCTTTGCCGTGACTGCGCAGATGCCCGATGTTGACCTGCTGCAAAAAGAAACGCCAGATCAATCGGCCGAGAAACAAAATTAAAAATACCATTAAAATCGCTTTTTCCATAAAACATCCGCTACAGAGGGTAGCCGTAAATGGCACAATCAGGCGATACGGTCAATCTATACTTGGGAAGTGAAAGAAAGCTGCATGCAAAAAAAACCACTATGATTCAGCAGGCGAAGAGGCTTGCCAGCATGGCTTCATTTCTTTTTAAAAGAAGAAAAGTAAACAAACTTAAAAAAATGGAAATATGTCATTGGCTCAGATGAAAGCGGCCGCATCACCCATCACCGTTTCTGAGCCTCGCCCTATGTCCACTGGAGATCAAAAACGGTTGCGTCGGCACCCTCCCACATTTTTTCTCTAAACTCTACTTTAACGTTTTTTCCTCCCGCCATTTCCACCAGTGTATCGAAATGTCCCATCAGTTGATAGCAAAACGGCAGATTGCCCGGATCGGATTTATCGTTATATGCATAGGACACAGTGGCATGTTTGGCATCTATTTTTTTAAATTCCAGCGGGTTGGGCATAAAAAGCTGTCCGTATAAATTTACAAAAGAACTGACCGCGTTCATCGGATTGCGGTCGGCGATGACGTGTTTGTAGGTGGTTTCAAATAATTCCTTGCCCCTGATTTTTCCTCTTAAACGCACAATATCCGTGTTTCCGCCGGCAAGAACCTGAAAAACAGCGCGGCCGCATCTTTTGTATGTCTCGACAGGATACCACGCGGACGGTAAAACCACTCCCTGCACAATCGTCAAATCTTCGGGTCTAAGATATCGTTTCCAATCCTTATCCTTATTGCCTCTGATCATGCGCACCTGATCAATCAGCATGGTTCCCTTTACTTTTTGTACATCAGACATACCTATTCCTCCAAAATATTATTCTTCATAACGAATATAAATTATGTATTCTCCAACTATATAAACTCCATAATAGCTGGCGTAAAAACTATAATAAACAACCGATGAATGCAAATATTTTTTAAGTCGAACTGCGGCAGATGGGATGTTATGCCGGTTGCAACATTTATCGGCCTGCTTCGGAAGGATTCTGACCGCTCTCCGGTTTCAGAAAAAGATAATAAAGCCGGCCTTCGCGGTAGGTTTTGCCGGCCAGTTCACCAGCCTTTTCACCGACTCCCATATAAACATCGCAACGTCCAGCCGCCCGGATAGCGCCTCCCGCATCCTGATCAAGGACAAAACCAACCGGCTTGTCCAGTTCAACGTCGGCAAAAGAAAACATCCCTCTCGGATAAATGGCTTTATCCGTCGCGATGGTCCTGAACGGCGTTACCGGTTCATTGAGCGATCCCCTGGGTTCGCCTTCCTCATATCGGAAGAAAACAAATCGAGGATTCTGACTGACATACAGATCGACTTCCTCCGGATGTATTTTGAAGTAATCGATCATGGCTTTCATATTGATGTTGTTTTCCGTAAGTTTTCCGTCAACAATCATCTTTTTTCTGATGCTCCGGTATTCCCAGCCGTTATGAGCGGCGTAGCCGACTGTCTTGATCTGACCATCCGGCATGCGAATTTTTGCCGACCCCTGCACATGGACGATATAAACTTCAAAAGGATCGGCCAACCAGATCAGCTCACCACCGGCAAGAAGGCTTAATTTTTGGATCTCTTCTCTGCTCGGATATTGCTGAATCTGACCGTCTGTTCCCTTGCGCCCCAAAATCGCTCCATCGGCGCCTTTGACCAGATCATCCGGAGTCTTATACAAAGCATACTTGAATTGCTCCGTGCGGACAGGTGAACCCTTAAAAATAGGCGTATAATATCCCGTAAATAGAACCGTCCCCTGATTATCGCAGCCGACTGAAATGTACGTATCGAATTTCTCCCGTAAAAGCCGGTTCATTTCCTCGGGGGGCAGTTTCAAATCCAGAAGTCTTTCCAATTCCCGCAGACTCTTTAATCCATGGTCATGTGTAATTTCCCCGTAAGGGTAAAATTTTTCGCTGGACGGCTTTTCCATATAATGGATGCTTCTGGAGACGGCATCCCGCAAACCTTCCGTGTCGGCGTAAGCCTTCGTGTAGTCCGGTATCTGGGCGGGATCGGTAATCTTTCTCAATGCCAGTTCACCCGGCGGCAGCTCGCGATTATAATCCTTGGCAGGTGGTTCAGGCAGGTTGGTGACCACCGTAGAAAGACGTCCTTTACAGCCCACCAGTGACAGTAAAGACAGAAAAATTATAAAGGTGATTAAAATATATCTGATTTTCATTTAAAACGTGTGGCATTGCCGGACAGGCAATGCTTACCCTTCTGGAGATTCTATCGGCACCACCAGCCGAATATGCTTTCTTGCGAGATTCAGCGATGGATACTGCAAGCTCTCACCTGAACCGTCCAGTGCCACCAGTTCCACGTTGGTGAGCAGCAGAAATTCCTGGTCGCTGCGGTTGATGTAATCGGCAAGCGCGTTGCGGTAACTTCCCTGCGGGAGTGTAATGTCGCCTTCCACGCGGTAGCGATCCGTTTCCACAACAACCCTTTCGTGGCGTAAATCTATGCCGGGCATCAGGGTAACCTCCGTAATGATGATGGTCTTTGCGGCTTTTAACAACCCTGCAAATGAGAACGCAGCCGCAATAAAATACTGCTAAGTTGGCTTGGATTATAAGGAATCACTCTATAGATGTCAAGAAAATCCGGGGCAAAAAATGAATGGCACGGTTTGAAATCAACAGAATCATTTTGAAAATAAATTTGACCGCTAATTTTTAATCATAACGCTGTCCGCACAGCTGCTTTTTTTCTTTTCTTCAGTCATGTCGTTCACAATCATTTGTCTGACCGCGATGAGCCGGTCGGCAAGGCGGGGATTGGCCTGGCTATATGTTTCCCTGATAAAGGTTATGGTCTCCTGCGCGCTCTTGATTCGTCTTTCAATAATGCTGCATTTGTCCAAGCCCCAGCGGTTGGAAATCGTATCTTCAGGATCCGAAGACATCCAGACCGCGTTTTGAAACGCCTGCTCGACCGTTATCACCTGATCGGGAGCAATCTGCAGAGGAATACCATCCATCTTATTCAAGGCGTTTTTCCGCTTTATATGATTTTTCTTGATGATTTCTTTGATATGGGAAATCATCACATAGATATATTCATCACGGCCGGGTGTGCTGTAGATCTCCCACAAATAAGATCCCGCCGGGCATTGCTTTGCGTAACATTGATCATAGCCTGTCAGAACCACGGGGATTCTTTCTTTCAATTGACGGATAAAGACTTCCAGCAACCTGTTTACTTTTTCATACGGATCGTAATCCTTCGGATCAATCCGCCTGGCCACTGCTTCGATATAGTCAATATATCCCTTATTGAAAGTTGGCGAATACTGCTCTTCCGAATAATAGGGGTGCTCCGGCATCGCAAGATACTGCCACCCGTTATCCTTCTTCAGCGGCCATCGAAACTTCACCAGGCCGGATCGGAACGAAGACTCCGGACGGGTTGAAATAAAATTCCGATGATTTAATTTTTGGATGCGGGCCGGCATGGTGGCCTCGTATGTCTGAATGGGGTGAGCTGTACTTCCGTCCGCAACAACATCCTGGACAATGCCCGCATGGGATTCGGCGATAAAGAAAACGGTGCCCGGCTGCACTGAGTCGGCCGCGATGCGAATGGGGTATGTGTCCAGCGGCAGTGTTCTGGTGGATGTCCTGGAAAGTATAAACATCAGCGCGGCCCGGAAACGCCGGTCCTTGTCCCACTGCTGATGGGTGGGCAGATGTCCCCAATTCCCGGACCAGTGGCCGATCAACTGTCCGTCCACCGTGGAGGCGGCAGCCGGCAGATGCTCGATTCGCGCGTAAATCCAACGGATCGCGTAAACAACATCCGCACAGTCCACCGGAATATTATGGCGGATGAAAAAATCTTCGGTAATGTTCTCAGCCACCCATCGGCTGTACCTTTCTTCTTCCTGTATCGTCCACTGCCGCTCACCGACTTTCCACAACTGCGCGTCAGATTCAACAGACGGATAACAAAACGCGTTTACCGGAATAATCACCCCGATCAGAAAGAAAACAATCCTCATTAAATTCCGCACCGAAACCATTTCAAATATCCTTATTGAAAAATAAACGGTTTTTATATAGCATTGTTTAATCAAAAAACAAACTTTTACAAAAGTAACCTCACGCGGAAACACTGCCGGCAGGAAAAGACCCGGAACAAAGAAGGTCAGTGAAGTTTGACTGACTTTACAAAAACAGCGGAATGATCTTATGATCGGCCTAATTTTAACTTTTTTTATAACCCGTAAAACAAGGAGGACAGAACCATGAACATCGGCGAGATGCTTGGAGCGATGGTGCAAACCGGAATGTCGAATTCTTCCACTGATCGGATGAAGAAATCTCTGGGAGGAGGAAATGATCTTGATAGTCTGGCGGGCGTATTGGGCGGCGGTACCGGAAAAGCAGGGGGTGGAATCGGAGATATGCTTTCCAATGTCCTGGGCGGCGGACAAAGTGGCGCGGGAAAGAGCGGAGGAGGAATCGGTGATTTGCTCTCCAGTGTTTTAGGCGGCGGACAGAAAAGCGGCGCGGCAGGCGCGGGCGGCGGCATCGGTGATCTGCTCTCGAATATGCTTGGCGATGCCGGCAAAGCGGTCGGAGGCAATAAAAATCTTGCCATCGGAGGATTGGGCGCCCTGATCGGCTCCATCCTGGGCGGCGGCGGAAAGTCTGCCGGCGGAGCCATCGGCGGAGGACTCATGGCGCTTCTCGGAGCGCTGGCCTTTAACGCGCTTAAGGGCGCCGGTCAGACAAAACCTCAGATTCCCGCAGGTTTGCTGGAGCCCAAGACAGAAGAAGACCAGCAGATGCTCGATCAGAGCTCGGAGCTGGTTTTACGAGCGATGATTAACGCGACAAAAGCGGATGGCCGTGTCGATCAGGATGAAATCAACAGAATCATGGGTAAATTTGATGAAATCGGCATTGATGAGGAGGGGAAAAACTATTTGACGACTCAACTGCAAAAACCGATGGAAACAGAAATATTGATTGCCGAAGCAAAGGGTCAACCGGAACTGGCGGCACAGATGTACGCGGCTTCTCTGCTGGCCATTGAAGTGGATACGGAAAAGGAGAAAGAATATCTGCGTCAATTCGCTTCCGGGCTGAATTTGGATCCACCGGTTGTCGCCAGCATTCAGAACTCAGTTGGTTTACAGTCGGCATAAAAAATATTTATTCTAAAATATCAGCACCTCACAGCATACAGGCTATTCCGCCGCGGATAAATGGCTTGCATGTTTACCCGGGGAGGTGTAATTTACGATCATTCATATGTTGTTTTTTTGTAAATCAACTTAATTCAATTTATCAAGAAAGGAGATTATTATGAAAAAGATTGTTTTGTTGTTTTCCGTTGCAGCGGTATTTGCCCTTGTCAGCATCGCGCAGGCGGCAGGCAGTATGCCTGAGATCAAATATGATGATCGGATTAAAGAATGCGGTTGTCCGCCGTGCTGTCCTAAAGATGTCAGAGCCGGCAGTCTTCCCCAAATTGATGTTGATAAAAGAATAGAAGACTGTGGCTGCCCCCCCAGCTGTGAAGAAAAAGTTGCCCGACCCCAACCGGCCCCCGCTCCCGCTCCTCAACCGGAAACTGTTGTAAAAAAGAAACCGGAACCTGTTGTGGAAAAGGCCCCCGCTGCAGTGCCAGCGAAAGAAAAAGTAACCATAACGCTGAATGTTGAATTTGATACGAATAAGACGACAGTCAATGAAAAATATTATGATGACATCAAAAGAGTCGCCGATTTTATGAAAGCGAATCCCGATACGACAGCGGCCATTGAAGGCCATACGGACAATGTCGGCAATGATGCCTTCAATAAGGCATTATCCGAAAAAAGAGCCAAGAATGTTCGCCAGTATATTATTGACAAGTTCGGCATCGACGAGAAACGCATTACGGCGGCCGGATTTGGCGAGGAAGTGCCGATTGCCGGAAACGACACGGCGGAAGGACGTCAGAAGAACCGCAGAGTGGAGGCTGTTCTCGAAACGAAATAATCCGTTTGACAGTTTTCTCTAACGTTGGAATTTGTGATTCAAGAAAGCCCCAGGACCGTTTAAGGTTGTGGGGCTTTTCTTTCAGGCAGTATATAGTCTGCCTTTTTTCAATGTCAGAATAATGACGGCAACAACGCTAAGCACGGCGATATTCATCATCCATAAATCGCTTAATCTTTGTACATCTCTTCGATGATGTCTTTGTATTGCGCGGAAATGGACTTTCGTTTGACCTTCATGGTGGGAGTGACTTCACCGTCTTCCGTGTAGAGTTTCTTGTCCAGCAGACGGAATTTGCGGATGTTCTCCACGCGGGCAATCTGCCTGTTGACCTTTTCCACTTCATCAGTAATCAGCCGGACCACTTCTTCCGCGCGGGTCAGGCTGGCGAAAGTCGTATATTGAATTTTGTGGTCCTGTGCGAACTTGACCACATTTTCCTCGTCAATGACAATGAGCGCGGTGATGTATTTACGCTTGTCGCCGATGACCACAGCATCGGTTATATAGGGGGAAAACTTGAGCAGATTTTCGATATACTGCGGCGCCACGTTTTTGCCGCCGGCCGTAATAATCAAATCTTTTTTACGGTCGGTAATTTTCAGATAACCTTCCGCATCGATTTCGCCGACATCGCCGGTATGAAACCAGCCGCCTTCCAGTGCTTCCGCCGTCGCTTCCGGTTCTTTGAAGTATCCCTGGAAAATTCCACCGTGGCGAATGAGTATTTCCCCGTCTTCGGCGATTTTCACCTCGGACTCGGGCAGCGCCCGCCCCACAGTTCCCACTTTGAAATGTTCTTCATCGGACATGTGCGTAATACCGGTTGTCTCGGTCAGCCCGTAGCCTTCTCGAATCGGTATGCCGATGCTCTGGAAGAATTTCAGAACTTCATGCGAAATGGGCGCGGCGCCGGAAAATCCCAACCGTACTTTATCAAAACCCAAACGCTGTTTGAGTTTCCAGAACACGCTGAAATACGCCAGATGATAACCCAGGGATAAATACCAGGGGATCTTTCTCCCGGCCAGTTTGCAGCTGTTGTATTGCGTTCCGATCTTGAAGGCCAGATTGAAAATGGTGCGTTTAAGCCAGGTGGCATCGGCCATCTTCAGCACAATGCCGGAGTGATATTTTTCCCAGATCCGCGGGACGGCATGAAACAGTGTCGGCGAAACATCACGCAGGTCGTTCATGACCGTGTCGGTGTTTTCGGTAAAATTGACAATATGACCTGTTGTCAGGTGCATCATCAAATCAAATATCTGTTCATAGACGTGATTGAGCGGCAGAAAAGAGATGGTTTCGTCATCGACGCTCATTTTGGTTATTTTCCGGCTCTGATGCGCGACCCATAAATAATTATGATGGGAGATCTGCGCGCCTTTGGGCGGTCCGGTTGTTCCTGACGTGTAAATAATGGAAGCGGTATCTTCGGTCTCTCTTCCGGCAACAATCTTTTCATACAGGCCCGGTCTTTCCTTATCAATCTTCTCCCCCAGTTCCAGAAGCTTATCCAAGCTCATCAGCATCGGATCATCAAAATGCTTGAGGCCTTCCATATCCCACACGACAACTTTTTTCAGGTGCGGTGTTCTTTCGCGAAAAGCCAGGGCCTTGTCGAACTGTTCTTCATCTTCACAGAAAAAAACCACCGATTCGGAATGCCCGACAACGTACTCGCATTCCGCCGCGGGATTGGTGGTATAGACGCCGACAAAAATTCCGCCCAGCGACATGACGCCCATAGCCGAGAAGAGCCATTCCGGTTTATTCTCTCCGACAATGGCCACATGATCTCCGTATTTTACGCCCAGCGCATACAATCCCATCGCCACCTTTTTCACGTTGTCATAATACTGTTTCCAGGTGATGTCGTGCCAGATGCCGTAGTCCTTCATGCGCATGGCAATCCTGTCCGGCTGCTTTTCGACCAGAACTTTCAGCGCCTGAGGAAGGGTTTTGATTTCGTTTTCAGTCATCCTGATACCTCAACGGAAACGAACCTTACGGCGATAACGTTTGTAGCCCTTGACCGATGTTTCCGTGGCAATGCCCAGATAAAATTCCTTGACGTCGTCGTCTTCGCGCAAAATTTCCGGCTTATCCGCGCGGACGATGCGTCCGTTTTCCATGAGAAATGCGAAGTGGGAATACTTGAGCGCCATATTCACATTCTGCTCAACGAGCAGAATCGTCACGCCCTGCTGATTGATTTTCTGAATGATCGTAAATATCTCTTTGGTCAGCAACGGAGACAACCCCAGAGACGGCTCATCGAGCATGAGCAGTTTCGGTCGGCTCATCAGCGCCCTTCCGATGGCCAGCATCTGCTGTTCGCCGCCGCTTAAATGTCCGGCCTGCTGATTTTTCCGCTCTTGTAAAATAGGAAATTGTTTGAGAATGCCGTCAATGTCTTCCTGAATGCCTTTCCTGTCCTTGCGCGTGTAGGCGCCCATCAGAATATTTTCCATCACGGTGAGTTCGGGAAAAACTTCCCGTCCCTCCGGCACATAGCTGATGCCCAGCCGGACGATTTCTTCGGTATCCATGCGATCAATTCTCTTGCCCATGAATTCGATCGTTCCTTTTTCCGGCTGGTCGTCATCCAACAGGCGCATAATCGTTTTGAGAGTGGTGGTTTTCCCCGCGCCGTTGCTTCCCAGAAGCGCAACGATAGCGCCCTCTTTGATTTCAAAGGAAATGCCGTGCAGCGCCCGAATCAGATCGTACCAGGTTTCAATATTCTTAATCGAGAGCATTATTCCTCCTCGCCCAGATACGCGGCAATGACTTCGGGATTTCTCTGCACTTCCTTCGGCGTTCCTTCGACAATTTTCATGCCTTGATTGATGGCCAGAATCCGGTCGGAAATCCCCATGACCATATTCATGTCATGTTCAATGAGCAGGATAGTGACTTTGTAATCCTCCTGAATATCCTTGATCCAGATGCGCAGATCGTCTTTTTCTTCCGTGTTCATGCCGGCGGAAGGTTCATCCAGCAAAAGCACTTTCGGCTGCAGCGCAAGCGCCCTTCCCAGTTCGACAAGCTTGCGCTTGCCATACGGCAGACTGGAGACAAACAAATCGCGCAGGGATTGCAGATCAAGGAAGTCGATAATGTGTTCGATGATTTCCCGGTGTCTTATTTCTTCTTTCGCGGCGTAAGAATGTCTGCCCCACATGAAAGCGCCACTGAGGATGCCTGTCTTCATGTGGATGTGACGCCCCAGCATCAGGTTGTCCATAACCGTGGCATTGCCGAAAAGCTGAATATTCTGGAATGTACGCGCCACTCCCCTGAGGGCAATGGTATCCGGGCGCATTCCGACGAGATTTTCATTTTCCAGAAATATCGTGCCTTCGTTCGGCTTGTAAATGCCGCTGATCATGTTGAAGATGGTAGTTTTCCCGCTTCCGTTGGGGCCAATAATGGAAAATATCTTATTTTCCTCAACTTCAAAGCTGACATTATTCACCGCTTTGATGCCGCCAAAGGAAATACTCAGGTTTTCCACTTTAAAGTGTGCCATATCATTCGTCTTGAGGGGTGAGGCGGGGCGATAACCCCGCCTCCGTTTAAAAGCTACTATTTTTTCTTCTTCCAGGTTGCAAGTTCGTTAGACGTCCAATCCTGCAGTGTTATGTAGCTGGAGTTCGGACCGCATTTTAATATCTGGATGGAATCCGTCCCCTGATGTACGGTGGGACTCCAGTTGACAACAGCGCCCAGTCCCTGGAAATTTTTTGTGGCGTTGAGCTGTTTTAGCAGGGCTTCTGTGCTGAGTTTCGGACCAACGCGCTTGAGCGCATCGACCAACGGCTCGGCAAACATGATGCCGGCGGTATAGAAAACGCCGAAACGCTCTTCGGGCGCGTATTTCTTGGCGGCCGCACGGTATTTATTCATCAGAGGATGATCCACATGGGTGGGCAGGCCAAGCCCGCCGGTGATCACGCCTTCCCACAGGCCTCCGGTAATCTTGTTCATCAGCGGGAAATCCATCAAGGTGTTGGATGAAATCCACTGCGGTTTGTAACCGATTGTAGCGGCGGTTTTCAGTGCGATAGCAGCAGAGGTGGGATTGACCCACAGAACAGCGACCTCCGCACCGGCATTTTTCAGCCTTAAAATCTGCGAAGAAAGATCTTTCTCTCCGGGTTCCACAGAAATCTCCTCCACAAGTTTCATCTTATAGGCATTCAGACGCGCCTTGCAGCCTTTGAGTCCGCTCTTGCCATAAGCGTCATTCTGATAAAGGAACCCTATTTTTTTGGCCTTCAGCTTCTCCACCGTGTATTTGGTCAGGATGCTGGCCTCATCGTCATAGAGCGTATACATGGCAAAGAGGTACGGATTGACGGGAAACACATACTCCTCGATGGCTGTTGACGGCGATACCCAGATGATTTTATTCTGAGCCAGATAATCTTTCACGGCCATTCCGCAGGCAGCGCCAACTCCACCCACGAATGCAAAAATCCCTTCGCGCTCGACCAGTTCTTTGACAACGGCCTTCGTCTGAGCGGGATTGTACTGATCATCGCGAATGAAATATTTGATTTTCCGTCCATGGATGCCACCCTCATCATTGACGATTTGAAAGAGCAGACCGCTGCCTCTGGCGACTGATCCCCACGGCGCGGCCGGTCCGGTCTGCGGCCCCCACTGGGCGATTCGGATTTCCTTGTTGTCAAAGCCGGGCTTGCCGGCGGCAAAGACAAAGAATGAACCCACCAGAACCGCGCATACAATCATTGATGCAATGAATACTTTTTTCATGATGCCCTCCTTGCATTAAAATATTTCTAATAATTGATTACCCCTGAACACCCGATATTATTTTTGATCTCTCAGCCTTTGTACCACCTTCCCTTCTCCTTCAGAAAAGTGAAGCTGTAGTTATAGACGGTATTGGGTCCCAAATGCGTGAAGGTCATCTCCACCTCAACCTGCACAAATTTATCCACGTCCGGATAGTTCTGCCGGTTGTCGTTATCGCGCAGACGGTAAATTCGGATAATCTTATACTCATGGATGGAGGTAGGCGGATTGTCGGCAATGTCTTTCAGATACGCTTCATAGGTATGCGTTTTCCTGTAATCGGAAGACGGCGCCAGAAGATCATAAACCTGACTTGAGCTCTTTTCCATTTCAGCATTGAGATACGCGCGAGCCGTTTGTTCAATGTTGTCCTTTTCCAGGAATAGCGCCACCTGATTGCGGGGAGCGTCCCAAATCACAAAGCCGGAAATAATCAGGGCAAGGCAAATCAGGATAATGATTTTCACCGTCTTAGTCATGGCGCTTCTCCACCGCTTCCCATTACACCTTCTTGACATAATGCTTCGAAAACAAACCGCTCGGCCGGACCGTAATAATCAGGATAATCACGACAAACGCGACAATCGGCTTCCATTCCGGCCAGGCGTAGCCGAAGAAGTTTTCAGTGATACCCATGATCAGGCCGCCGATGACGACGCCGGGAATGCTGGTCAGGCCGCCCAAAACTGCCGCGGCGAAAGCGCGCATAAACGGCTCCATCATAAAGTTGGGATCCAGCACGGAGCGCGCGGCAAAAAACATCGCCGCGATGGCACCGATCAGCGAACTCATCGCCCACGTAATCGAAAAAACCCTCTCGACCTTGATTCCCATAATTTTGGCTGCGTTAACATTCTGCTGGGTCGCACGCATGGCGATGCCCAGCTTCGAATAACGGAAAAATAAAAACAGCGATATCATGATGATGATTGTCAAGGTAAACACGCCGATCGTCCATTCATTGATCAACAGGCCCGGCATGATTTCATGGGTCTTGGTAACAGACAGGAGAAAGGGAAAGTCCTTTTGCTCCGCTCCCCATTTCCAGCCGGCCAGTCCCATCAGCAGCATTTCTGCACCCAGAGTAATAATGAGCAGACCCAGCACTGTCGGATCTTTTGCCGGGCGTAAAAAACAAAATTCAATCGCCATGCCCAGCAGTATGGCAAAAACCAGGGTAGCAGGAAAAGCGATCCAGAAAGGGACATTATAAACGGTTAAAATATGGTAAGCTACGAACGTTGCCACCATGCCCATTTCTCCCTGGGCGAAGTTAATGACATCCGAGGTTTTATAGATAATGGCGACGGCAACGCCGAAAAGGCCGTAACAGGCTCCGATGGCAATTCCCTCAATCAGCAGCATCTCAAACATGGAATCTCTCCCTTGATTTTAAAACGGCCACGTCTTCCAGTATTTTTTCATTCTGATCCAGATGCCGAACATGCCCAGCGGCTCAAAAATGACAATCGCGATCATAATCAGTCCCAGCGCAATGCTGGAGAAATTGGCCAAGCCAATCATGGTAAACCATTTTTTTGATACCATCGTCAGAAGACCGCCCAGATACGGCAGGTTTTCCACATTTTTCAACAAATCATACTGAAGGTAGGTGATGAGCATCGCGCCCATGATGGCGCCCATGATCGAACCCAGACCACCCACCGTAATCATCACCAGAAAGATGATCGAAAGAATCAGATTAAACGTGAAGGGATCAAAAAAACCGACGACAAAACCGTAAAGACCGCCGGCGACTCCCGCATAAAAAGCACTGACCGCGAAAGACATGGTTTTATAGATCGTCAGATTGACACCCATGACTTCGGCGGCAATATCGTCGTCGCGAATGGACATAAAAGCCCGTCCAACGCGGGTTTTCATCATATTTCTCGCGGCAATGACCAGCAAAACCGTGATGATTAAAATCACATAATAAATTTTCACGTCTCCCTGCACCACATAACTGAAGGCTGAACCGGGAATGCCCATATCCAGCGGAGGAGCGGTAATCCCCATTCTGCCGCCGAACACGTCCCAGCGGCCGATAATATGCATGATGGTCAATCCGAAGCCCAACGTGGCAATCGCCAGATAAGGACCTTCAAGCCTGAGCGCCGGAAGCCCGATGATAAAGCCGAAAAACGCCGCGATGAGCGCCGCAAGGATAATCGCAGCAACAAAGGGCAAATGCAGATGCATCATTATAAGCGAAGTGCCGTAGGCGCCGATGGCAAAGAATCCGGCGTGCCCCAGAGAAATCTGTCCGGTATAGCCGACCAGAATGTTGAGTCCAACCGCCAGAATCACATTCACCATTATGATGTTTAAAAGATAGATATTATAGGAGGGCAAATAAATCGGCAGTGTAAAAAGAAAGATCAGCAGAACAGCCGACCAGAAAAGAATCGTGCCGCTTTTGAATAACTTAACATCCTCGTAGTAATCGCGTTTCATGTCCATAAGGATCACCACGTCGATACTGTTGTTTGAGAGTTAGTTAATGCTATTGAATTTTCGATGCTTGTTTAAAAAAGATATAGCAAGACGCCGAAAGAGAGTCAAGATAATTTGCGATCCCCAAACCGTTTCGCAAAAACGGATCAGCAAGAAAAAAAACGAAGATACCCGGATGATTTCATTGTCCGGTAAGAATCTTTTTGAACCAGGGGAAAAAGAGCGTCATACTGGCATCCTTCACCCACGCACGATATTTTTCTTCGAGAGGATTCATATTCAGGATCTGGGCCTGACAGGTCCGGGCGCCGATGAAAGATATCATCAGGCTGTAAAAGCAATAAATGAACATTTCAATTTCCCGGCTTGATCCCTTCAGGTTAAGTTTTTCTTCCATAATGCGTCTCATGGCGGCCATGCTCAGAATGATAAAGCGATAACCGGGTATTTCCTCAAGATTGCCGATGTTCACCGCGTTGAGGGCGGCAATCCGCAAGGCATCGGGAGTGGCCATGGTATAATCCAGCATCCGGTCAATGAAAAGAGAAAAGCTCGGCTGCAACGGCATCTTCTCCAATCCCTCATACCACGATTCCAGTATCGGCAGAGTTTCATTATATAGGGACTCCGCCATGGCGTAGAAAAGATTTTCCTTGGAGCCGAAATAATAATGAATCATGGGATGCTCCACGCCGGCCTGTTTGGCAATCATCCGCGTACCGGCTTCCTTGAAGGAATATTCGGTAAACACTTCTCTGGCCGCCTGTAAAATCCGCTCCCGGACATTGCTTTCATTGGCCGGAGGTCGCCTCCCGGCAGTTTTTTTCGGTTTTGTTTTGGCCGTTTTCATTCTTTCACCCATATCATTCTAGTCTTTCCATATCATAAAACAAACCGTATGGTAAATATTTTTTCAATTTTTTACTGTTTTCATAGGACAGCTTGAGAAAATCCACGTCATATTTTATTACCAGTTTCATAAGTTACTGTTATCAATAAACTATATCAAACAACACGCGGTATTCAAAATAAAAATGGAAAAATTTAAAAAAATATCTTGACAGAGCATTTCTTTTTTTGTATTTACCAACCGGTAAATAATTTCACGGCACAATTATACTAAAAAATCAATTGGAGGTAAAGTTAATATGGCAAAATTTCAGGTACCCAGTGATGTCAACGTCAATGATTTCTTCGAGAAATATGTCCCGGATCAGTTCAAGGATATTACCGCCGGCGCCAATCTTTCGTCTCTGGCCGGCAAGGAAGTCAATCTTCAGTTCAACGTGAATGATCAGAAATTCTGTTTGAATATCAAGGACGGAACGAATCTGAATGTTGTGAAAGGCGGCGTTGAAAAACCCCTGCTGACACTGTCCTTAACCGAACAGGCATTTCTTGACGCAGTCACCGGAAAGGTTTCAGGCATGATTGACCGCTTCACCGATCCCGTCGAAATCGCCGATCCGATGAGGCTCAAGAATCTGATGGACACCAAAGGCACGCTCAATCTGAATCTGAAACAGGACGCCAACACCATTCCTGTCACGATGATTTTCAACGGAGAAACCAAGCCGTCTGTAGACATCAGCCTTGACCTGCAGGACTGGATCGCCATGCAGAACAAGCAGACGACCGGACAGAATCTGTTTATGAACGGCAAGCTCAAGTTCAACGGTGATATGGTTCTGCTGATGAAATTGCAGACACTGATCTAGTCGTCTGCGCGTCTTAGCGTCCATTCATTCATTACTGAATATCATTGCCGGGGGTGCATCAGAAAACCATCCTGGGGGGGCTTGGGTTAGAGATCTCCCCCGGTAATTTTTTTCAGCCCGTTCAGCAATCTGTTTAAAATTTGATTCAGGCGCAATCTGGATGCCCCTGATGGAGGAGAAAATTATGGAAGACAAAGATTTTGGTTTTGGTTTGTCGGAAGAGCAGAGCAGTATGAAGGATACTGTCGCCAAACTTATCAAGAGTATGGTCATCGGCAATCCGGCCCACGATATGGATGAGGAAAGGAAACTGCACAGGGATATTATTGACAAAATCTGGGAACTGGGCGCTACCGTCTCTATGGTTCCCGAGGAATATGGGGGATACGGAATGGACTATTCGCCCATGATGAACGCCATCTTTCTGGAAGAACTGGCCGCGGGCGATATGGCGCTGGCCATCGCGGCCACGCTTCCCTCCACATTCATTTACACGATTCTGCAAATGGGCACCGATGAACAGAAGAAGAAGTATCTGCCCCTGTATTGCGATCCGGCTTACAAAACCTGTACGGTGGCGGTCAACGAGCCCCGATTCGGATTCGACGCGGCCACCCTGGAAACAAAAGCCGCAAAGAACGGCGAAAAATACATCATCAACGGCAAAAAGTGTTTTGTGCCAATGGCAAAAGATTCCGGACATCTGCTCGTGGCCGCCAATGCCGACGGCAAGATGGATTTATTCATTGTTGAAAACGGCAATCCCGGACTTCAGATCGGCGAACGGGAGAAAAATCTGGGCTTATACGCCTTGGAGACGTATCCAGTCACGCTGGAGAATTGTGAAGTTCCCGCTGATGACCGTGTCGGAGGAGACAATGGCTGCGATTACGGCAGATTCCTGCAGAAGACACGCATTGCCATGTCGGCCATCGGCACCGGCGTTTCCCGCGCTTCCTACGAGTATGCCAGAGAATATGCCAAGGAACGCGTGCAGTTCGGCGAGCCGATCGCCAGCCGGCAGGCCATCGCGTTTATGATCGCCGAGATGGCTTACGAAGTGGACGCAATGCGATTGATGACCTGGAAAGCGACATCCGCTCTGGAAGCCGGCCGTGAAGCCAAACGCGAATCGTATCTGGCCAAACTCTACGCCGGAGAAATGACAATGAAGCTGACGGATTACGGTGTGCAGATTCTGGGCGGACACGGCTTTATTCGCGAAAATCCGGTGGAGCGCTATTATCGCAACGGCAGAGGCATCACCATTCTTGAAGGCATGGCCACGGTATAGGAGGAATAATCATGATTAATCTGGAAATTACACAAAAGATGATGGATGTGAAAAGCGGGATGAATAATATGGCCACCGGCATGCTTAGGCCAATCGCCCGGCATTACGATGAACATGAGCATGAGTATCCGAAAGAGCTGGATATGTTCCGCTCCATCAAGATTATGAGCCGGCCGAAAAAGAAAAAAGCGGGCGAAGAAGCGAAGCCGGAAAAACCGAGCGCCAAAAAACTGGGCGCCAACCTCTCCATGGTCATCGTGATCGAAGAAATGTGCTGGGGGGACCTGGGATTATTGTTATCGCTGCCGAACGCCGGTCTGGGAAATGCGGCCATCGCGGCCGTGGCCACCGATGAACAAATGGAAAGATTCGGCGAAAAATGGGCATCGATGGCCATTACCGAACCGGGATCCGGCTCCGACTCCGGATCCATCACCGCCAGAGCCACTCTGGACGGCAACGAATGGGTGCTTGACGGCGAGAAAATATTTGTCACCTGCGCGGAGCGCGCCGAAGTGGCGGTGATCTGGGCCACGGTAGACAGAAGCGCCGGCAAGGCCGGCATCAAATCCTTCGTGGTGGAAAAAGGAACGCCGGGCTTCAAACTGGAAAAACTGGAGCATAAACTGGGGGTGCGCGCTTCAGACACCGGAACGTACGTGCTCGATGAATGCCGCATTCCAAAAGATAATATTCTGGGCAGCGCGGAAGTCAAACAATCGACCGAAGGATTCAAGGGCGCCATGAAAACCTTCGACAACACCAGGCCGCTGGTGGCCTCGATGGCGCTGGGCGTAACGCGGGCGGCTCTGGACTTCACACGGGAAAAAATTGAAGAGAGCGGCGTCAAGCTGGATTACGAAAAAAATCCCAACAACTTGAGCGCTATGGAAAAAGAATTTTATTTGATGGAAGCTCATCTGGAAGCCATGCGACTGCTCACCTGGCGCGCCGCCTGGATGATGGATAACGGCGAGTTCAACAATCTAGAGGCATCGATGGCCAAAGCGAAAGCCGGACGCTACGGCACGCTGATTTGTCAAAAATGCTGCGAACTGCTGGGACCGCTGGGTTTCTCCTGTGAAAACCTGGCCGAAAAATGGATGCGGGATGTCAAGATCACCGACATTTTTGAAGGCACAGGACAGATTCAGCACTTGATTGTAGCCAGAAATGTTCTTGGGTATTCCAGCAAACAACTCAAATAAAAATATCATCTCTTAATCCTCAACAAATAGGCCTGCACGTTTTGAACACGTGCGGGTCTATTTGTTTATCGCATCAATCACGAAAGGCGATTGTCGTTCCTTCTGTTTCCAAAAAATTAACCCGATCAGATTACCCCGTGTCATTCCAAAACAAATATGATATTAGCAGCGGCAAAGGTGTCTTATGAAGAAAAGTATTTTAGTCATTGACGATGATGCCGTCGCCTGCGAATTTCTTCAGGAAGCTCTCGCCCGCGACGGCTATGAGGTGCAAACCATGACGTCGGCCAAAGAGGCACTCAAACTGGAGCTCTCGCAATTCGCTTTGCTGATGTCCGACATTAGGATGCCGGAAATGGATGGTTTGCAGTTTCTCGATCAGGTGCATAAAAAGTGGCCTGATTTGCCTGTCATCCTGATGACCGCCTACGGTTCGCTGGATACGACCATGGAAGCATTAAGCCTCGGCGCCTGGGATTATATCAGCAAACCTTTTTCACCGAATGATTGCCGCAAAATTGTCAAGAAAGTTCTTGATGTCCGGGAACTTCGGGAAAGACGCCTGAAACTGGATTCTCCGGAAGAAAAATCGGAAACAAAACTGATCGGTTCTTCAGCGGCTATGGTGGAATTCTACAAACAGATCGCCCGCATCGCAGATTCGCCGGCAAGCGTTCTGATAGAAGGCGAAAGCGGCACAGGCAAAGAATTAACCGCGCGCTCTTTGCACAGTATGTCTTCACGCCGAGCCAAGCCATTCGTCGTCGTGCACTGCGGCGCCATTCCCGACAACCTGCTGGAATCGGAATTATTCGGCTACGAAAAGGGTTCCTTTACCGGCGCCCATCAGCAGCATATCGGATTGCTGGCCTCCGCGGAAGGCGGCACGGTATTTCTGGATGAAATTACGGAAATGTCCACGGCCCTGCAGGGGAAGTTTCTGCGGTTTATGCAAAATGGCGAGATCAGAAGAATCGGCAGCCACGATGTTCAAAATGTTGCGGTGCGGGTTGTGGCAGCGGCCAACAAAAACATCGATGAAGAAGTTCAGGCCGGCCGTTTCCGTATGGATTTATTACACAGGTTTATCGTCAGGCTGCGCGTGCCGCCTTTAAGGGAACATAAAGAAGACATTCCTCTGCTGGTGGAATCTCTATTGAAGAAATTCGGCTATACGAAAGCGCGCATTTCTGAAAAAGCGATGGAGCTGATGATCGCCTATCACTGGCCGGGCAATGTCCGGGAAATAGAAAATGTACTCCAGCAAACTTTGCTGCTTTCTCCTTTTGAGCTGATTCTTCCGGAAAATCTTCCGGATAAATTGCGACAACAGAAAGAAAAGGGTGAGGAAACCGCGCCGTCTGATTTCTCACCTCTGGAGGCCGTAGAGCGGGAAAAGATATTGCAGATTCTGAAAGAAACTTCCTGGAATCAATCCAAAGCGGCACAGATTCTGGACATTGACCGGAAAACTTTACGGATGAAAATCCAGCGGTATGACCTGTCAGAAGAAAAATGACGGGAATAAAAAGGCTTTTTCCGAAACCTGATAAGCAAAGGTTTCCCCGTCATGACGCCATCCTCTTGAGTTCATCAAGACTGACGTTCGCTTTCCCTGAAAACCGGCAGGTATAAAATAATGGATGTTCCCTTATCCGGAGAACTGTTAATTTCCATCCTGCCGCCATGCGTTTTAACGATATCGCGGACTATAGCCAATCCCAATCCGCGCATTCCTTCAAACTGTTTGGTGCTGAAAAACGGTTCACAGGCTTTTTCCATCGTGTCCGGCGACATGCCTGTTCCCGTATCTTCAATTTTGATAACCACCTGGTGATCAGGCAAAATATTCTGAGCCGATATTATTATTTCACCCGCCTGGGGCATCGCCTCCAGAGCATTTTGAATGATGTTCATCAGCGCTGTTTGGATGCGATAGCGGTCAACATACAAGGATTTGATTCCGGCTTCCAGATTCACCGATAATTTGACTTTGCTTTTCTGTATAAAAGGTTCAACGAGCGGCAGAGTCTCGCTTAACACCTGCTGAACCGTCAGCACCTCGAAATGCGGTTCCGGCAGACGCGTGGCTTTGCGCACATTCTGGATGACATGATCCAGCCGCTCGGTCTGCTGAACAATTAAATTCAATTTATGCTCCACATCCTGCGGCCAGTCACTTCTCTCCAGCAACAGCTTGGCCAGACCTCCGATTGAATGCAGCGGCGTTCCCAGATCATGAGCGAGATTCGCCGTCAATTGCCCCAGCGTGGTCAACTGCTTTAAATCGGCAACCTGTTTTTGCAGTTCAACAACTTTGAGCGTTTCCTCTCGAACCCGCGCTTCCAGATTCTTATTCAGCTCCAGATTGCTGTTCATGACATCCTGAATTTCATCCGCCATGACATTGAAATGTCTTGATATCTGCCCCCATTCGTCGCTGTGCACAATGGAAAGCCGGTTTTTGTATTGCCCTGTCTGAAATTCATCAATCGCCTGGAGAATTGCCCTCAGAGGCTTCTCAATGATCCAGCGGTAGCTTAATCCGAAAACCAGAAGAATCAGAATGAGCAGCCCGGCGCTGCTGAAAACCAGCAACACGCGGGCCCGGTTCATAATTTCCATGTTGGAGCGGGAAAAGCCGATCACCCCGACAACCAGCTGTGAACGTTTTGATTCTCCAGAAACAGGATAGAGCAACCCCAACGCCGGACCGCTTTCCGTTTCGATTTCAACATAGCGCTGTTTGTTGCCGGCTCCGGCGGCAGCAACGATATGATCCGGCCATTCATACTGGACCCGGCTGGCCCCCGCAACGTAATTTACATCTTTATGAGCGGTATCAAAGATATCAATCCTGGCCAGACGAACATCCGTCTGCACGTGATCCTTCAAAGCCGAATCCAGCGCGCGCAGCCCCTGTCTGGTCGGAAAATGCTGATAAAACGTGCTGACTGTTTCTGCAACGTCTTCAAGCCTTTTCACCTGCTGGCTGACCAATATGCCTTCGAGAGCGGTCAGCTGAATAATGCCCCAGATGGCCATGGTGAGCCCCAGACCGAAAATGGTCAGAATCATCAATCGGACACGAACGGTCAGCGTGTCATAAGAGACTTTGATATTTTGAAGGACTTTCCGCAGCATGTGTTCAGCTATACCAAACTCAAAAATAATTATCCAGACGCAAAAGAGGGGGCGAGCAAAACTCGTCCCCTCTTTCATTCAATAATTTTTTTAGAAAAATTATTTCGCAGCGGGAGCAGCCGGAGCAGCCGGAGCTACTTCTTCAGCTTTCTTTTCAACTTTCTTTGCTGCTTTCTTGGCTTTTTTCTTGGCTTTCTTTACTTCTTTCTTTACATCGGCTTTGGTGTCATCAGCCTTTTTGACATCAGCTTTCACAGCGGTGTCGGCAGCCTTTACGGGCTCAGCGGCAGGGGCAGCAGCTTTTTCAGCGGCGGCAACTGTCATGGTGAACGCAAACATCATAGCAACGACTAACAATACAACTTTCTTCATCTTAAAATCCTCCTTTTAAATTACATTTATTTTTATACTACCCTCTACTTTTGAGGGGCTTCAAACAATCCCTATTTTTTGACCGGAGCAGATTTGGTCTGCGGAGCACTGACTTCTTTTTTCTTCAACGTCACTTTGGTGACTTTCGATGCCGTCAGCTGGCCATCCTTCTCCGTGTATTCGATTTTTACCGAATCATTCACATTAATGCCTGTTGACGGTTTTTCCAGCGCTAAAGCCATGGTTTCAATGTCGCCTTTTACAGTGCGTTCAATCTTAATAAGCGCGTCGGTAATCTCCGTGACTTTCCCTGTAGCGTGCATTTTCGCGGCCTTGACAATATTGGTTTTGGCCGGAGTGGATTTGACAGTCGAAGCAGCTTTATCAACGGCAAAAGCCGTTAATGAAAAAAGAAAAATGATACCGATTGTTAACGATAATGCTTTTTTCATGATAATCCGCCTCCTCTGTGTATCTTGGCCAGCATAAAGCAACTTGTATGCCAATCAATAATAAAGACTGAATAATTTGTAAGTGAATGAAATATAATAATAATTTTTTTCTATCGTTCAAAAGCTCCCTGTTTTCTATTTGTCTGCCGGACAATAACTCCCCATTGATGGGGAATTTATGTCCAAATACCCTGTGATTGACCGTTCATCATCTTTCGTGTTAGGTAAAACGTGAAACACGGGAAATTGATGAAATGCATAAAGAAGAAGAAAAATATTATGATATTATTGTCATCGGCGGCGGAGCTGCCGGGATGATGGCTGCCGGTCGGGCGGGTGAACTTGGCGCCAGTGTATTGCTTCTGGAAAAAACGGATGGCTTGGGCAAGAAAATTCTGGTCAGCGGCAAAACACGCTGCAATTTAACCAACACCGCGGTTTTGCCTCGTTTTATTTCCATGTACGGAGACAACGGACGTTTCCTCTTCAACGCTTTTCATCATTTTTTCCGTCCCGAACTCCTTGATTTTCTGAACCATCACGGCCTGGACACCAAAGTGGAGCGCGGCGGCAGGATATTTCCCGTTTCTGATGACGCCCGTGATGTGCTACGCGTTTTCAAACAATATCTTTTCGAAAATAAGGTGGAGATCAAACTTAACGCGAAAGTCACGGATATCATCGTAAAAGACAATACTGCTTGTGGAGTCAGTGCCAATGATACCATTTTCCACAGCAAAGCCGTCATTATGGCGGCGGGCGGCGCGACATGGCCATCCACCGGCTCCACCGGCGACGGATACAAAATAAGCGCGGCACTTGGACACACCCTCGTCAAACTCAGGCCTTCACTGGTGCCTCTCGTAGTCAGGGAACAGAAGCTTGCGCAGGCGATGCAGGGCGTGAGTCTGCGCAATGTTCGGACCACAGCTTTTCATGGAGAGGCGTCATCCATTGATTCTACACTGACGCCTGACTCTGGTTATGGCCGGGGAGAAAAAAAACAGCCGAAGGCGCCGGTGATTGAAAGCCGTTTCGGTGAAATGATGTTCACACATTTCGGACTGGGTGGTCCGATTATCCTCCTGATGAGTCTTTCTGTGACTGAAGCGCTGGAAAAAGGCCCTGTATCCCTGCTCATTGATTTAAAGCCGGCCCTGACCAGAGAACAACTTCATAAACGCCTTCAGGCGGATCTGGACAAATTCAGCAAAAGGAAACTGGCCGGCATTATCAAGGACTACCTGCCCGCCAAGATGATTGAACCGTTTATTGAACTAACATGTATTGACAGAGAAAAACCGGCTCATCAGATCACAGCCGTGGAAAGAGGAAAAATAGTCGAGCTGTTCAAAGCGCTGCGTTTTAACATCAAAGCAGCCTTGCCTCTGGAAAAGGCCATCGTTACGGCTGGCGGTGTTTCATTAAAGGAAATAGATCCGCGCACCATGGCTTCCCGGCTGATTCGGGGCTTATATTTTTGCGGTGAAGTGATGGATATTGACGCCGATACCGGCGGCTACAATCTGCAGGCTGCTTTTTCCACCGGCTACCTGGCCGGCGAACAAGCCGCAGGTTTTCGGCCATTAATAAAATAAAAAACCATGTGCCGTTGCTGTGAACGACACATGGTTTTATTTAAATCTTTTACCCTAAACAATTAATGGGCATACAGACAGAAACTGCCCTGTGTGGTCGGTTGGAAGCCTTCTATATAAGCAGTGCCCAGCACCTGCACCCCGGCAGACAGATCTTTCGTCGTGCTCAACACCAGAGGAGCGGTGATCGTGGCATTGGTACCTGTGGCAAAGTTCGAGTTGATTGTCGTTGTTGGGAGTGTAATGCCGATAGCTGTCAGGGTGCCGCTGGTTCCGACATCAATCGTGCTGGTCCCATCCATCTTGACTAACATCATGCTGGTACCGATAGCACCAAACATACCGGCATTAGTATGAATATAATTGCTAACACCTACAAAACCGGCGCCCGCATAACCCGTGAAACCGTCCGCATCACCCCACGTTACATCGATGGCCACAGATGGAATTCCCAGATAAAAATTGCTGAACGTCTGTTCAATCCCCTGCGTATTACCTGTCGAATGATTGCCAATGGTCAAACTGCTGCTTGGGAACCCTAAACCAGCGAGTGCGCCTGAACCGAAAGGATTGACGATAACTGCAAACTGATCATTATAGATCGAGCCCATTATCTGATTGGAAGCGCCAAGCAGTTGATTTGAACCCAATTTTACAAGAGCGTCCGTTGTTAAAGGATGCACAAAAACAGATGGCAGACCGATATAGAGTTTCGTCAACGTGCCGCTGCTACCGACATCCAGCGTCATCTTATTATATACGATGATATTTGAAGCAGCGCTCATCGTGATGTTGCTCAATCCGGTCCAACCGGCAGCAGTGTATGTTGAACCAAAACCGTTTCCATCCCCCCAGGCAAAAAGGGAGGGTGCCCAATTTGTCGCCATCACACTTCCGGAAATGGTGCTGTAGGTGTAGGTGGCAGTGGTGAAGTCAAGCGTCACACCTTCCTGCGCGGTTAAGGCCTCCAGTTCGCCGTCGGAAATCACTGTCTTGGCTAACGACAGAAACGGCATCATCATACAAAAAACGGCAACGATAACGCTCACAAAGATTTTTTTCATAAAATACTCCCCTTTTTTATTTCTATTCGTTTTTTTCTAAATTATTAATGGGCATAAATCTGCATGCTCCCGCTCATTGTGGTGCTGAAGCCGCGAACGTCTAAAATACCGACTATCTGCGATCCCGGAAGCTCTTTTGCCGTGCTGACAACCAGCGGAGCGATGATATTGGCCAGTCCGGCGTTCACGACCGTAGTCGGCAAAACAAGATTTATTGACGTCTGGGTTCCGCTGGTGCCGACATCAATACTTGTTGTGCCACTCATCGAGATGAGCATAGGAGTATTGCTTACACCGTAACCGCCGTGGCTATAATTTCGCAATCCCACATAGCCTGCAGAATCGTAGGCCAGGGTGACATTTGTTGCTATAGCCCCAAGGCTGGTGGCGGAACGGAACTCTGTATCGCAGGTAAAGCCGTCGCTTGCGTCACCCCAGGATATGTCAATCTCGTCGGAAGGAATGGCCAGATAAAAGTTGTTCAATGCCATTTCCAGTCCCTGCGTATTATCCGCGTGGTTGGAAATGGTTAGGTCGGCGTTCCCGTAGGGATTGACGATCAGCGCGAATTTATCATTGTAAAAGGATCCCAGTGCGTACTGATGGTCACCGCCACTGAGACTTTCATCTAAGCCTATTCTCAATCTGGCATTCGTTTCTACCGGATGGATCAGGATAGAAGGCAAACCGATATTGAGTTTCGTCACCGTGCCGCTGCTGCCGACATCCAGCGTCATTCTGTTGTACATTATGATGTTAGAATAGGTGGTATTCAGTGACCCAGCATATCCCGCCCAACCTGCATTGCTGTATGAACCAAAACCGTCCGAATCGCCCCAGGCAAATTTGAACGGGAGCCAATCAGTTACCATAACGCTGCCGGAAACGGCGCCGGCGGTATAGGTCGGGGCGGTGAAGTCCAGCGTAACGCCCGCTTCCGCGGATAATAAACCCAGTTCCTGATCGGAGATAGCTGTTTTAGCAAATGATAAAAGGGGTAATGTTAAAAAAAGGATTACAATGACTGAGGATGTTAAAAATTTTTTCACGTTTACCTCTTTGCGGCTATCTGATTTAAGAAACAAAGAAAGCATTCGCCCTGATGATCACTTAATAACATTACCTATACAAATCAAGAACTTACAAGTAACCACATCTGACTGAACAGCACTTATACAAAATTAAAACGAGCTTCGATGATCAAGGGTGCATTTTTCTTACTTGATTACGGCTACAATGTCAAGAATATTTTTGACAAACTACCCATCAAATGGGCGCCGAATTTAACCAAACAACGGGGCGAATATTTCACTCAATGTCGGGTGCGCAATCACCCAATTCCACAACTGTTTTTTAGACAGTTTATTGGATACGGCCAGAGCGAGCGGCGCGATGAGTTCCGCCGCGTCTTCGCCGACAATCGCCGCTCCGATCAGTTCATCCCGGTGAAAAACCGCTTTAACAAAGCCCTGCCCCATCAATTCCGCGCGAGCGATGATATTGGCGCTGTACGGGGATTTGACGACTTCGACGGAAAATCCTTCATCTTCAGCACGTTTTTGGGTATAACCCACGCGCGCGATCTGCGGATGGCTGTAAACGACAGAAGGAATGAAATTCTCATTATAATCCAACACCTCTTCACCAAAGATTCGCCCAACGGCGCATTTTGCCTGCTGCATCGCCCGGTGCGCCAGCATCATTCCGCCGGTTGCATCCCCCACCGCGTAGATGCCGGCAACATTGGTCATCATATTGACATCGATCTTGATTCCGGTTTTTGAATACATGATGCCAAGTTTGTCCAATTGTTCAGTATTCAAAAAAGGTTTTCTGCCGGTACACAGAAGCGCGCAATCAGCGCTGATGGCCAGGGGCTTGCCGTCTTTTTGGGCGGTTACTTCAGCCGAGCTTCCTGTATCTTCAATGCTTTCCAGTCTTGTCGAGGTGTAAATGGAAATGCCCATTCTGGTTAATTCCTGCTTGAGCAGATCGGCGCACTCCTGATCTTCAAGAGGAATGATTCTGTCCAGGATTTCAACGATGGTTACTTTGGCGCCTAATTCGGCAAAGAATGTGGCAAACTCTACACCGATGACACTGCCTCCGACAATGATGATGCTCGACGGAAGCATGTTTAAGTTCAAGATTCCGTCTGAAGTCATAATCCTTTCGGAAAGATTGATCCCTGGAAGAACCTGCGGCACGGAACCCCAGGCAATCATGATATTTTGTGTTGAGAAATTTTCACTTTTACCCGATGTGTCGGTAAAACGAACTTCTGACGGCGAAGGGATTTCACCGATACCCTGCCTGATTTCCACCCCGGCATCTGAAAGCAGTTTTTGCGCGCCCAGCGCGGATACTTTGACAATATGCTGCTGGTGTTTCTTGACGGCGGAAAAATCGACGGATGCCTCCGTCACATTGATCCCCATTCTTTTGAGTTTTTTCAGATCCGCGTAGTACTTGCTGCAGCTCAGCAGCGCTTTGGTGGGAATGCAGCCCCGATGCGTACAGGTTCCGCCCCAGCCGTTTTTTTCAATGATGAGAACTCTTTTTTTCTTTGCCGCTGCCGCTTCGGCAGCCGCCAATCCCCCTGGCCCGCCACCAATAATAATTAAATCATATTTTTCGGACACGTCTTTCCCTCACAATTTACATAATCAGAAACTAGAATTCTACGGCTTGACCCTTGACCATTTACCCTTCCCCCGCCCTTGCCGCATGATAGGAACTGCGCACCAGAGGGCCGGCTTCTACATATTGAAAACCTTTCCGGTAGGCGATTTTCTGGAACTCGGCAAATTCATCCGGATGATAGTATTTCGCCACCGGCCAGTGCCTGAGTGTCGGCTGCTGATACTGCCCGATCGTCAGTCGCGCGCAGGACACGGACGCCAGGTCATCTATCAAGCGTACAATATCTTCTCGGCTCTCGCCAAATCCGATCATAAAACCGCTTTTAGAAGTTATAGAAGATAAACTCACCTTCTTGAGAAGATTGAGCGAAACTTCGTAATCACCCTGCGAACGCAAACGTTTGAACATCGGTTTCACGACTTCCATGTTGTGATTGATAACATCGGGCTTTGCGTGAATAATTTTTTGAAGCGATTCCGGATTCCCCTGAAAATCAGGAATCAAAACTTCCACTTTGCAGGATGGATTTTCTTTTCGCAATCTTACAACACCATCGGCAAAAAACGAAGCGCCACCATCCGGCAAATCGTCGCGGGTCACGGATGTAATCACCACATATTGCAGATGCATCTTTCGAACGGCATCGGTGAGATGTTGGATTTCATTTTCGTCAACCGCCAAGGGCTGGCCGTGCTCAACATTACAATACAGGCAGTCGCGCGTGCAGATATTTCCCAGGATCAGAAATGTAGCGGTTCCGGAAGCAAAGCATTCAGCCATATTGGGACAGGCCGCCTCCTGACAAACCGTGTGCAGTTGAAGTCTGGAAAGAGTCGATCTGATGCTGCGGCAGTCATCGGAAAAAGGAGGGCGGACTTTCAGCCAGTCGGGCTTGCGGAGGATGTGTGATTTTGCTTTTAAAGAACTCATACAGAACCTGGTATCTTGAATTAAAAGACTGCCGCATAGAAAATCCCCCTCTTTCCTCAAGAGGGGTAAGTGGAGATTTTACGTAATTGAATCAAATAAAAATCTCCCTCGATCCCCCTTAAGAAAGGGGAAAATGCTTATAAAGGTCTAGGATTCCTTCCAGCAGACATCGGGCCTGCGGGCGGCCAGGACTTCATCCAGACGGCTGACCGGCGTTGTCACCGGCGCGTTTTTTACACCTTCAGGATTTTTCCTGACCTCTTTAGCGATCGCAATCATAGCATCGCAGAAGGTATCCAGCGTCTCGCGGCTTTCCGTTTCGGTAGGTTCGATCATCATGGCTTCCGGAACAATCAGAGGAAAGTAAATGGTCGGCGGATGGTAACCGTAATCAATCAGACACTTGGCGATATCGGTTGTGTGAACACCGCTTTCGGCAACCTGTTTTTTGCCGGAGAAAACACATTCGTGCATGCAGATCCGGTCATAGGGCAAATCAAAATAGGTTTTTAATCTTTCCTTGATATAGTTGGCGTTGAGCACCGCCATTTCGGTTGCGCGTTTTAAGCCTTCAGCACCCAGGGAACGGATGTATGTGTAGGCTTTTACAATCACGCTGAAATTGCCGTAAAAAGCACGGACACGGCCGATGCTGTCCGGAAAGTCTTCCGACCACGCGTATTGATTATCTCGCTTCACGACACGGGGAACAGGCAAAAAGTCAACAAGCGCCTGGCCTACACCCACCGGTCCGCTTCCCGGACCGCCGCCGCCGTGTGGCGTCGAAAAAGTTTTGTGCAGATTAAGCTGGATGACGTCAAACCCCAGATCGCCGGGCCGGGCCTTACCCAAAAAAGCGTTGGCATTGGCGCCGTCGCCGTAAAGCAGACCGCCTTTGCCATGAACGATGGCCGCAACTTTCTCGATATTACGCTCAAAGAGTCCAAGGGTGTTGGGATTGGTCAACATCAGCGCCGCCACATCCTCGGTCATCAGCGATTCCAGATGCTCGATGTCCACTCCGCCCTCGCTGTTCGATTTGAGCTCCCGGACCTCAAATCCGCAAAGCGCACTGGATGCCGGATTGGTGCCGTGAGCCGCGTCCGGTATCAAGATCATATGGCGTTTCTGGCCTTTCTTTTCAAAATATTTTTTAATCATCATCACGCCGGTCAACTCGCCGTGCGCGCCTGCCGCCGGCTGAAGCGTGAATTCCGCCATACCGAAAATATTGGACAGATATTTCTGCATTTCAGCCATCAACTGCAGATTGCCCTGTATAAATTCCGCGCCGGCATACGGATGCAGTCCGGTGAAACCGGGCAGAGCGGCGGTATTTTCATTAATCTTGGGATTGTATTTCATCGTGCAGGAGCCGAGCGGATAAAATCCCAGATCGACGCCGAAATTACGCCGCGATAAATTGGTGTAGTGACGAACCAGATCAATCTCGGCCACTTCCGGCAATTCGAGCTCTTCGCGCAGATACTGACTGCCGATTATATTTTCAAGATTTACCGTGGGCACATCGCTGGCCGGAATATCCGCGGCCGCGCGTCCGGGTTTGCTTATTTCAAATATCAATTCCATGTTGATCTCCTGGTCCTATCTCAATATCGCCGCAACCTTATCTATATCTTCTCTGGAAATCATTTCCGTTGCGCAAAACAAAAGTGCATTTTCCAGCTCCGGATAATCCCTCTGAAGATCATAGCCGCCGATGATTCCTGCCTGTTTCAGCTTTTCGTTAACCTTTCTGGCGTCAGGACAGCGCAGAACAAACTCGTTGTAAACGGGCGCGGAAAACACTTCTTTCCATCCCGATAGTTCCAGAAGTTTGTTTTTCAGATACTGACCCTTGTCAATATTGAGTTCGGCAAGCCTCTTCAGATTTTTGCCCAGAGCGGCCAGATAAATGCCTGCCGCCAGCGCGCAGAGCGCTTCGTTGGAGCAAATATTGGATGTCGCCTTTTCCCGGCGGATGTGTTGTTCGCGGGTTTGCAGGGTTAGCACAAATCCTCGCCGGCCTTTTTTATCCACGGTCGCGCCGACCAGTCTGCCGGGAATACGTCGCATGAACTTTTCTCTGGCGGCAAAAATGCCCAGATAGGGTCCGCCGTAATTCAAGGGATTGCCGAAACTCTGACCTTCACCCACGACAAAATCAGCGCCGGATGCTCCCGCCGGTTTGAGAACGCCCAGTGACGTGCCGTCCGTAAATCCGGCAATCAGCATGGCCCCTTTCTGATGAGCGACTTCAGCCGCAGGAGCGACATCCTCAAGGACACCGAAAAAATTGGGGCTTTGTATAATCACCGCGGCAACCTGATCATCAAGTTCGCGCTGCAATTCATTCATGTCAATCTGTCCCGAAGGCGCGTAATCCGATTCAACAACCACATAGCCGTTGGCCCACGAGTATGTTTTCAGAACCTTCCGGTATTCAGGATGCACGGAGCGGGCAACGATGATTTTTTTGCGATCGGACATTTTCGCGCAGAGCACCGCCGCCTCGGCCATCGCCGACGCTCCGTCATACATGGAGGCGTTGGCAATTTCCGTTCCGGTAAGACGGGCAATCATCGTTTGATATTCGTAGATGGATTGAAGAATGCCCTGACTGATTTCCGCCTGATAGGGGGTATAAGCCGTGTAGAATTCCGCCCGTCCGATCAGATGACCGACCACCGCCGGAATGTAATGATGGTAAGCGCCGGCTCCGGTCAGGGTCAACCGCGTCAGGTTATTTTTTCCGGCCAGACCGTTCAGCACCGACAGCGTTTCCATTTCGGACAACGCGCCCGGCACGTCGGGGATCTGTTTTATTCTGAATTGTTCGGGAATATCGGCAAAAAGTTCGTCAAGGGTGGAAATGCCGATGAGCGATTGCATTTGAGCAATGTCATCGGAGGTGTGCGGGCAGTAATCCATGATTATTTTCTTTCTCGGTTTATTTTTCCTCTTTGATCATTTCTTCGTAGTCAGCCGCAGTCAGCAGCATTTTCAGTTCCTCCGGATCGGATAGCCGCAAACTGACTATCCAGCCTTCGCCAAAAGCATCCTGATTGATCAGCTCCGGCGTATCCTCCAGCGCCTGATTCACTTCAATCACTTCTCCGGTTACCGGGGAAAATATATCGGATACGGACTTCACCGATTCGACAACAGCCACCGTGGCATGCGGAACCACTTTCCGGCCGATTTCCGGCAAGTCCACAAAGACGATATCCGTCAGCATTTCCTGGGCGTAATCGGTGATGCCAATCAGCGCGGTTCCATCGCTGTAGTAGATCAGCCATTCATGGTCGCGGGAATAATATCTGTCTGTCGGGTTTGGCTTGGACATAAGGCCCTCCTTGCAATGTTATTTTATCCGTTTATAAAAAGGCAGTTTCACAATCTTAGCCGCTGTCATGGTATCACGAATCAAAACTTCTATTGCCGTTTCCGGCGCGCTGTAATCAACGTCCATAAAAGCCAGGCCGATGGCTTTATTTAATGTCGGCGAAAAAGTGCCGGAAGTTACCACACCGATTTCTTTCTCGCCATGAAAAACTTTGTATCCATGACGGGCAATGCCCCGCCCGGTCATCTCGAGCCCGACCAGCTTTTTTCTGATTCCGGTGCTCTGTTTTGCCCTGAGAGCGGCAGCTCCGACAAATTCCTTGCTCTTATCAACAATCCAACTGTAAGGAACTTCCAGCGGACTGACCGACTCATCCATATCCTGACCGTTGAGCATCATGCCCGATTCCAGCCGCAGCGTGTCGCGAGCGCCCAAACCACAGGGTTTTATACCCAATTCCGCGCCCGCCGTCATCAACCTGTCCCATATTTGTCCTATAACGTTTTCCGGAGCGTAAATTTCAAATCCGTCTTCGCCTGTGTAGCCGCTACGGGACACAATGGTCTCCAGCCCCGCAACTTTTGCTTTGCAGAAATGATAGAAGCGCAGATTTTTCAAATCAGCATCCGTCAGCTTCTGGAGGATTTCTTCCGAGCGCGGCCCCTGCAAATCCAGTTTACCCGTTGGGTCGCTGACATCTTTCAATTCACAATCGAATTTTTTTTCGGCCTGAATCTTATTAATCCACTCCCAGTCTCTATCCTTGGGCGTTGCGTTCGTCACCAGCATAAATGAATATTCATCCATTTTATAAACGGTCAGATCATCAATTACACCGCCATCTTCATTGAGCAGAGCGGATAATTTGACCTGCCCGACGGTCTGGTCAGCCAGATTTCTGGTCAAAACCAGTTGCAGAAGATCCAGCGCCTGCGAACCTTTAACTTCTATTTCACCCATGTGGCAGATATCAAAAAGACCGGCGGCGCTTCTGGTAGTCCGGTGTTCATCAATAACATTGGTATATTGCACGGGCATCGCCCAGCCGCCGAAATCAATGATTTTGGCCTTCAGGGCGACATGCTTTTCGTATAAGGGCGTCTTTTTCAATTTTACTCCATTCAATCATTTAAACATAAAAATAACCGGTTATATCGGGAACGGGGAATTCTCAGCATAAGATTACCTGCCCCGGAAAAAAAAATAATTCAGCGGAAAAAACTTTTATTTTACCTGTAATGATTGCTGTCTTGGAAAGAATTACTATAACTTAGCGCATATTTCAAGACGGAATTAACCATTTCGGCCGATTATTCATGAAAGAGCTTTTCAAAAAACAGCTGCTTGCTTTTGGGATAATAAATGTCGCCGTAATCCACAATCAGTTTGCCGTCCAGATGGTCGATTTCATGCTGGATGACACGGGCAACGAAATCCAGATACTTCTTGTTGACTTTACCGCCTTTGGCATCCAGGGCACGAACCTTGATTTCCGGAAAGCGGCTGACGTCCACCTGCACATCCGGACAGGAAAGGCACCCTTCCGACGCGGTCACTTTGTCGCCGCGTTCCTGCGTAATCCGCGGATTGACCAGAACCTCTATATCGTCAATACTTTTTACTTTTTTCTGCCCTTCATCAAAGCCTCTGGTCCGGAAAACGATGATTCTTTTATTAATGCCGATCTGTGGCGCCGCAAGACCCACGGCATCGTCTCTTTCCATAAAAGCGTCGATCAAAGTCTTAATCATCTCGTGCGCTTGTTTATCTAGAGGAACTGGCAACTCTAGGGACTTCTTCCTTAAAACAGAGGTATCTTTGGCATTTATCCCCTCTTCATTCCATAACGCTAAAACTCTTTTTACAGACATTGCTTTTCTCATTACTTATTTTTGGCGTCCCTTATCACCGATTCCGCGTTAATTCAAGGAATTGTCGCTTGCATAAATCGTATATATTTTGCTAAACAACACTAAAGGTTTGATTTCATAAAAATATCATGGGGATGATTGATCATTGATTACTCAAATTGTTACCAGATTGGCCAGAAGGGAATTTGCCCGTTCGTTGAAATTCGAAGACGGAAGTTCGCCCGAGCTGCCATCCTGCCGGGACAATCAGCAGCGTCTTCTTTACCTGCACATCCCTTTTTGCGAAGCGCTTTGCCCCTACTGCTCTTTTCATCGGGTGACATTTTCGGAGCCGTTAACCCGCCGGTATTTTCAGGCCCTGCGCCGTGAAATAAAACTCTATCACGAAAAAGGATATCAATTTGAAGGCATTTATGTCGGCGGCGGCACGCCGACCGTTCTGATCGATGAACTGGCCGAAACTCTGGATCTGGCACGGGAACTTTTCCCGATTCAGGACATTTCCGTCGAGACGAATCCCAATCATCTGACGCCGGAAAAAATTGAAGTTCTGCGCAAAAGCAAGGTCAAAAGACTTTCCGTGGGCGTGCAGACCTTCAATGATGATATGCTAAAGAAAATCGGCCGCTACGAAAAATACGGTTCCGGCCAGGAAATCGCCGAGCGGTTGAAAAACACGCAGGGATTATTTCACACCTTAAACGCCGACATGATTTTTAATTTCCCCGGACAAACGATCCGAATGCTGGAAGATGACCTGTCCGTCATCCTGAATTTAAAAATGGATCAGGTCACCTTTTATCCCCTGATGATTTCCGATCTCACACGGGAGATCATGAAAACGACGATGGGTGGCGTTGATTTCGGCGGAGAAGAAAAATTATATAAGCTCATTGTAAGGAGTCTGGAAAAACATTATGATTTTTCCTCAGCCTGGTGCTTCTCGCGCAAGGAATCGCTCGTTGATGAATACGTAGTGGAATTCGAAGAATACGCGGGTCTGGGCAGCGGCGCCATCGGCTATCTTTACGGAACATGCTACTCCAATACCTTTGACATCGAAGAATATGTGTCGAATCTGGAAAAAGGCCGGCTGCCTCTGCAGGCCTCTCGCCGGTTTAACCTTCACGATCAGATGAACTATGATTTTTTAATGAAATTATTCAGCACAAGGCTTGATATTGAGGCCATGCAGAAAAAATACGACGGCAAATTTTTAAGGACCATGTGGAAGGAAATAGCCGCTTTCGAAATTGTCAGGGCTTTCCGTTATTTTCCGCCCTATCTGCATCTGACGCCTTACGGCCGCTATCTCTGGGTGATCATGATGCGGGAATTTTTCATCGCCGTGAACAATTTCCGCGATTACTGTCGCAAACAGGCGAAGATTACATAAATAAAAGGACAGTTATGGATGAGCAAAGAAAAGAGATGTTAAAGCAGTTGCCGAAGATTGATGAAGTTCTTCTGATTCTGGAAAAGCAAAACATTTACGATCTGGCGCCGCGCGATGTTGTCAAGGAAACCTGCCGCAAGGTTGTGCAGGACCTGCGCGATCAAATTGTCAACGCCAAGAAAAAGCTACCTGCAGAATTAAATGCCGATGCGACAACCGTCGCCAAAGAGGTGGAAGAGTCCATCAAGGGATTGTACCGCTACAGTTTGCGCCGGGTCGTCAACGCCACCGGCGTTATCCTTCACACCAACCTGGGTCGCGCGCCGCTTTGTCCCGAAGCTCTGGAAAGAATTATCGAAGTGGGCAAGGCATACTCCAATCTGGAATTTGATTTAATCAGGGGCGAACGTGGACAGCGCTACGATCACGTCAGTTCCCTGCTTTGCGCGCTCACGGGAGCCGAGGATGCATTAATCGTCAACAACAACGCGGCGGCTGTTCTGCTGGTGCTCAATACTCTGGCGCAGAAAAAAGAAGCTGTCGTATCGCGCGGCGAGCTCATCGAAATCGGTGGTGAATTCCGCATCCCGGAAATCATGCAAAAAAGCGCGACAAAACTTCGCGAAGTGGGAACAACCAACCGCACAAGACTTAGCGACTACGAGAAAGCCGTCAACGACAAAACCGGACTCATTATGAAAGTCCATACCAGCAATTACCGTATTGTGGGTTTCACCGAAGAAGCAAGTATTGAATCGCTGGTTCAACTGGGGAAAAATCGCAGCATCCCGGTCATGGACGATCTGGGTAGCGGCTGCTTGATTGATCTTGACCTTTATGGTCTGCAGCACGAGCCGACGATTCGTGAAAGACTGGCTGCCGGTGTTGATGTCGTCACCTTCAGCGGCGACAAACTGCTGGGTGGTCCGCAGGCCGGAATCATCGTCGGCAAAAAAAACGTTATATCAAAAATAAAAAAGAATCCGTTGAATCGCGCGCTACGTATTGACAAATTCACTCTCGCAGCGCTGGAAGCCACTTTAATGCACTACTTAAATGCCACCGAGGCGTCGAAGAAATTAAGAGCACTGAAGGCTTTGACCGAACCGGTCGCCGATGTCAAAAAACGGGCTGAGAATTTAATTGCAAAATTGCAGAAGGAAAACTTCGATTCTCTGAAATTTATGCTGCGCGAAGACTTCGCGGCGGCAGGCGGCGGTTCCCTGCCCACGCAGCAGATTCCGACTGTTTTGGTTGCCGTCCAAAACAAAAACATGCCGGCCACCAAGATGGAAGAAAAACTGCGCCAGATCGACGTGCCCATCATCGCCCGCGTGGATAAAGACGAAATCCTCTTCGATATGCGCACTGTAGCCGAGGATGAATTTACCTTTATCGTTGAAGGGCTGAAACAAATAACATCGCTTTAGCTTCATGATGGAGTTATTTTCTGTGCCTGAAACCTATCCTGTAGAAATAAGTTTCACTGTAACTAAGAGCCAGTGTGGACAGCGGCTGGATATCTTTCTCGTGCAAAGCGAAGCGGCGCTTTCCCGTTCGCAGGTCAAGTATGCCATTGAAGAAGGCGATGTTCTGGTCAACAACAAGGTTCCCAAAGTCAGCCAGCACATCAAGGAAGGCGATGTGATTGTGCTGACCAAGAAGCCGCCAATGGAAGCCAAGGCCGTGCCACAGGAAATGCCGCTGGATATCGTCTACGAAGATGATTCCGTTATTGTCATCAACAAACCGGCGGGAATGGTCGTTCATCCGGCGCCGGGCAATCCTGATAAAACTCTGGTCAACGCCCTGCTCTACCACTGCCACGATTTATCGGGAATCGGGGGCGTCTTGCGGCCGGGCATCGTGCATCGGCTGGATAAAGATACGTCCGGACTCATTGTGGCGGCAAAATCCGATGAAGCGCATCGAAGCCTTTCATCGCAGTTTGAAAAACACGACGTGCACAAGAAATATCTGGCGCTGGTATGGGGAAACGTGAAAGGAGACCATGGAGAAATCGCAGCGACTGTCGGCAGGCACCCGGTCAACCGCAAGAAAATGTCCACCAAAAGCAAACACGGCAGAGGAGCGCTTACGCTATGGAAGGTCAGCGAACGTTTCGGCTGCGTGACACTTCTGGAGGTAGAGATTAAAACCGGACGCACGCACCAGATTCGTGTGCACCTGTCCGATCGCGGCTATCCGGTCGTGGGCGACACCGTTTACGGCAATACGTCCCGAATCAAAGCAGTCGCCGATCCTGTGCTCAAAACCAAGCTCAAAGAATTTAACCGGCAGGCGCTACACGCGGCGCAGCTTTCGTTTATTCATCCCGTCAAGAATGAACGAATGGTCTTTACAGCAGATATGCCGCATGACATGGCTAATTTATGCTCCGGGCTGCGTTCGGGATTAACATCCGGTTTAAAGTCTGTTGACTCCCAAAAAGATCTGTGGAAAAATAAACTTAAAGAGAGGAAAAATGTTTCATCTGAGTAAAACACATTCCATTCAATATTATGAATCCTCCTTCTTGAGCGGGTGCGATTTTTTAACTCACGCCTTTTGCACCAGACTGGGCGGCATATCGGAAGAGGATTATGATTCTCTCAACATCAGCTTCCGGGAAGGCGACCTGGAAAGCAGGGTTTTGCAGAACTGGAATCGTCTGGCGATGGCGTTTGCCGTTCCCCTGGATAATTTTCTCACCCTGAATCAGGTTCACGGGGATGATATCTTCGTCATCAAACCGTATGGCGATTATCTGTCGGCGGACAAAACTCTGGATTACGACGCGATGGTCACGCCCCGCCAGAACCTGGCCATCTGCATCAAGACAGCGGATTGTGTGCCGGTCTTGATGGTTGACCGCGCACAGAAAATTATTGCCGCGGTTCACGCCGGTTGGAAAAGCACCGCCGCAGGCATCAGCGCCAAGGTGATCCGCCTGCTTTTCGAAAGATATAATTCCGATCCGCAAGATTTGCTCATTGCCATCGGGCCGTCCATCGGTCCCTGCTGTTTTGAAGTTGATGAAGAAGCGGCGGAATCTTTCCGCGCTCAGGAAGACTGTGAATTGTTTCTATCCCCCGGAGAAAAAAAGAAAAAGTGGATGGTGGACTTGCCGGAAGCCAATCGCCGGCAGCTCATCAATTGCGGCATCCATGAAGATAATATCGATCTGGCAAATTTATGCACGTCGTGCCGTCAGGATTTGTTTTTCTCGCATCGAGGGTCGGGAGGCATCACGGGGCGGCAGCTGAATTTCATTATGCTCAAAGGCGAAGCCCCGTGCCGTGTCATGACGATCGGGGATGACTATCCGCGAATTCAGTAAACCGGGGTTCTTACTGAATGACACCGTTCAAAGAAAAGGAGTAAGACAAATGATTATAGTTACTGGAGGAGCAGGATTTATCGGCAGTGCTTTTGTCTGGAAACTCAACCAGGAAGGCATTGATAATATCATTATCGTGGACCGGCTGGGAACGTCGGACAAATGGAAAAATCTGGTCAATCTGCGTTTTGTCAATTACGTCCACAAAGACGATTTTCTGGAAATGATTGACACGGATATGGTGCCATTCGAAATCGACGCAATCATCCATATGGGCGCCTGCTCCTCCACCACGGAACGCGATGCCGATTACCTCTGGCACAATAATTACGCTTATACGAAGATGCTGGCCGAGTGGGCTCTGGAGCGCGATATCCGCTTTATCTACGCCAGTTCGGCGGCTACTTACGGCGACGGAACGAAGGGATTCGCGGACAATCACAAAACCATCAACGAGCTCAAACCGATCAATATGTACGGCTATTCCAAACAGGTGTTCGACCTGTGGGCTTTGCGCCAGAAACTGGAGCATAAGATGGCGGGCATCAAATTCTTCAACGTCTTCGGCCCCAACGAATACCACAAAGGCGATATGTCCAGCGTCATTTTCAAGGCCTTCCATCAAATCAAAGAAACCGGCAAAGTCAAGCTTTTCAAGTCCTACAAAAAGGAATATGAGGACGGCGGGCAGATACGCGATTTCGTTTACGTCAAGGACTGCGTCAATGTGATGTGGTGGCTTTACAAAAATCCTAAAGCCAATGGCATTTTTAATGTGGGCACCGGCAAGGCCAGGAGTTGGAACGACCTGATCAAGGCGGTTTTCTCGGCTATGAAGAAAAAAACAAACATCGAATACATTGAGATGCCCGAAGCGCTGCGCAATCAGTACCAGTATTTTACCGAAGCGGAAATGGGCAAGCTGAAAAAGGCCGGATGCCCGGTGAAGTTTTCTTCGCTGGAAAATTCCGTGCGGGATTACGTGGTCAATTATCTGCAAAAAGCCGATCCGCACTTGGGATAATAAATAGTTATAGATTATAAAATAACATGTATTTATGTGATTGTACTGTTTATAACAGCTTCTTAAAAAGCTCCAGAGACAAGGCGCACAAGGCCTGAGGAGTGAGGCCTACTTAAGCGTAGGCCGCAAGGACGAAGGACGCAGTGCAACGCAGTATATGGACTTTTTACGGAGTTGTTCATTATGAGAAAAATTGTTTGCATTATCCCTTCACGCTATGAATCCAGCCGGTTTCCGGGCAAGCCGCTGGCCGACCTTTGCGGCAAGCCGATGATTCAGCACGTCTATGAAAGAGTAGCGAAAGCACAAGCCGTCCCCTATGTGGCGGTGGCTACCGATGATCAAAGGATATTTGACGCGGTTAAGAATTTCGGCGGCAATGCTGTCATGACGGCAGTGACGCACCGCTCCGGAACCGACCGGATTTCTGAAGCGGTCCAATCGCTGAATCTTCCCGCCGATGCGATTGTCGTCAACATTCAGGGCGATCAGCCGATTTTCGAACCGACGCAGGTGGATGAAGTGATTCAGCCGCTGATGGATGATCCATCCATTCCAATGTCCACACTGATTTATAAAATTGTTCTCGATGAAGAAATCACCCACCCACACGCGGTCAAGGTTGTCCTCGATCACCGGAATTTTGCTCTTTATTTTTCCCGGGCAACAATTCCTTATGTCCGCGATAAAAATTTGAAGGCCGATTATTACAAACACCATGGCATTTACGCCTACCGCCGCGATTTTCTCGATATCTTCACCGGGCTTCCTGAAGGGAAACTGGAAAAACTCGAAGCCCTCGAACAGCTCCGCGCGCTGGAATACGGTTATAAAATCAAAGTTGTCATCACGCCTTATGATTCCGTGGAAGTGGACAACAAACAGGAACTGGAAAGGGTTCGACAGATACTTACGGCCCGGAAATAAAACGTTATCATGACTGCACATCACTAGAATGAAACGGTATCCATGCGGGATTCATGCTGTCAGATGGGCACTGATCAATAATCCTCAAAACTTAAAAGGCTGACTTTCGTGAAAGAGATCATTACTTCAGTTGGTGATAAAATTGTTAAAAGCTCTCTTGGCTGGCAAGTGTCTATTTCATCAATCGATTCTATGGTGTATCAGGAAAGCGACAAAATAATATTATTTAAAATTGAAGATTATCCGGATGCCATGGGAGAACTTGAATGGACAATTTATATACCGGTGCAATGCCGATGGGAAGGCGCGAATGACCAGGAAATGATCGATCAGGAAAAACTGGATGAGATCATAGACCGGATAAGCACAGCCTTCTGGAAGCTCGATATGAAAATCAAGGAAATAGCCTGAAGCTTCATGCAGACAGGTGATCATGACATACATTAGGATATTTAGGGTAAATCCAAGAATTGATAAAACTGGATTGCCGGGTCCATCCCGGCAATGACAGTTTTATATTTTCTCGTTTTTCATTAATCCTTAAATATGGCACCGGTTGAAGAGGATGTAACCAATCTCGCATACCTTGCCAGATAGCCCGTGGTAATTCTCGGTTTGAAAGGCTTCAACGCTTTTCTTCGTTTGGCCAGTTCCTGATCGCTGACTTTCAAAGTCAGTTTCTTGGCCGGTATATCAATGGAAATGATATCTCCTTCTTTGACTAAAGCAATCGGGCCGCCTTCCGCAGCTTCAGGTGAGATGTGGCCGATGGCTGCGCCCTGTGTACCGCCGCTGAAACGACCATCCGTCAGAAGCGCGACGGTTTTATCCAGCCCCATGCCGACAATGGCCGATGTGGGCGAGAGCATTTCTCTCATGCCTGGGCCGCCCTTGGGACCTTCATAGCGAATGACCACGATATCGCCGCCTTTGATTTTGCCGCCCAGAATTGCCTTGATAGCATCGTCTTCGCAATCAAATACTCTTGCCCGGCCGTCGTTCTTCTGCATGGCCGGCGCGACGGCAGACTGCTTCACGACCGCGCCGTCGGGCGCGAGGTTGCCGCGCAGAATCGCGATGCCGCCCTGCTTCAGGTAGGGATTATCAAGCTGCCTGATGACATCTGCATCGAAAACTTTCGCATTCTTCAAATTGGTGCCGACGTTCCTGCCGGTTACCGTCATCGCCTTTGCGTCAATCACACCGAGTTTGCTGATGACTTTCATCACCGCCTGAATACCCCCCGCCATGTCCAGATCTTCAATATGATGATGTCCGGCGGGGCTGAGTTTGCAGAGATTGGGGGTTTTCTCGCTGATCTTATTGAAAAGATCCAAATCCAGCTTGATCCCCGCTTCATATGCGACGGCGGGAATATGCAAAACGGTATTGGTGGAACAGCCCAGCGCCATATCCACGGCAATGGCGTTCTTAAAAGCGGCCAGCGTGGCAATGTCACGAGGTCTGATGTTGCGCTTGAGCAGATCCATGATTTTCATTCCGGCCTGTTTGGCCAGTCGGTGGCGCGCGGCCAGCACAGCGGGAATGGTTCCGTTGCCGGGCAAACCCAGGCCTAATGCCTCGGTGACGCAATTCATAGAATTAGCCGTGTACATGCCGGAGCAGGAACCGCAGCCCGGACAGGCGCAATCTTCCAATTCCTTCAATGCGGAAGGGGTTATTTTCTTCGCCTTGACCGCTCCCACCCCTTCAAATACGCTGATGAGGTCAACGGCCTTGCCCTTAAGTTTTCCGGCCAGCATCGGACCACCGCTGATAAAAATGGATGGAATGTTCAGGCGTAAAGCGGCCATAAGCATGCCGGGAATGATTTTGTCGCAGTTGGGAATGAAAACCAGAGCGTCGAACGGATGGGCTTTGGCCATGATTTCGATGGAGTCGGCAATCAGTTCGCGGCTGGCCAGCGAATACTTCATGCCTTCATGTCCCATGGCAATGCCGTCACAGACACCGATGACCGGAAACTCCACAGGCGTTCCTCCGGCCATCCGGATACCCGCTTTGACATCCTGCGTGATCAAATCCAGATGGATGTGTCCGGAAATGACTTCGTTGGCCGAATTCACCACGCCGATCAGCGGCCTGGCAATTTCTTCATCCGTGTAGCCCATCGCCTTGAACAGCGAACGATGCGGCGCCCGCTCCAAACCTTTTTTCATGAGATCGCTTCTCATTGTTTTCTCTCCCTGGTGAATATAATTACAGTTATGTACCTTCGGCCTATGCCAAGGACTTTCTTTAAAGCCTTATTATTTTTTCTTGCGTCTTTCCGGACGTAATTCGCGCACGGCAACGCCAGCCTTCCACATTTCCGAATCGCGCATTTCTTTGAGTTCTTTCTCCAGTTTAACTCTGTAATCCGGAGCGCTGTTGGCCTTCAATACGATCGCTGTTTCTTTACCCGTGGCGACCGATTTATAAAGCTGGGCAAATACGGGCGCAACTGCCTTGCGGAATTTGTGACGCCAGTCCAGCGCACCGCGCTGAGCCGTGGTGGAACAATTGGCATACATCCAGTCCATGCCGTTTTCCGCAACCAGACGGATCAAACTCTGTGTAAGCTCCTCCACGGTTTCATTGAACGCTTCACTGGGAGTATGTCGATGTTTGCGCAGTTCATTGTATTGTGCTTCCATAATGCCGGCCAGAGCGCCCATCAGCACACCGCGCTCTCCCGTCAGATCGCTGTAAACTTCCATCTGGAAGGTGGTCGGAAATAAAAATCCGGAACCGATGGCAATGCCCAGCGCCAAAGTTCTTTCCTTCGCGCGGCCGGTGTAATCCTGATGCACGGCAAAGCTGGAGTTGATGCCACTGCCATCCAGGAAATTTCTGCGGACGGATGTGCCCGAACCTTTGGGTGCAACCATAATCACATCTACATACTTGGGCGGTACAACACCGGTCTGCTTTTTGTAAACTATGGAAAATCCGTGTGAGAAATAAAGGGCATCGCCTTCTTTCAGGTTGGCCTTGACTTTGGGCCAGAGAAGTTTCTGCGCCGCGTCGGAAACAAGGTACTGAATAATGGTGCCACGCTTGACCGCTTCTTCTATCGTGAAAAGCGTTTTGCCGGGCACCCAGCCGTCAGCAATGGCCTTTTTCCAGTAAACCTTGTCTTCTTTGGCCTGACCGATGATAACATTGATTCCGTTATCCTTCATATTCAGAGCCTGCGCCGGCCCCTGAACACCATAACCCAGCACCGCTACAACTTCATTTTTTAGAACCTTCTGAGCTTTCTTCAGCGGAAATTCCTTCGCTGTAATGACATTCTCAATAATACCGCCAAAATTAATTTTTGCCATAATAACCCCCTCAATAATAAAGTTTTATATAAATTTTTAATCGTCCAGATCCAGAGCAACAACGCCGGTTCTCGTGATGTCGGCAATGCCCAGCGGCTCCAGACGCGCCAGCGCAAAATCAATCTGGGACTTATCACCGGTTAATTCCAGAACAATATACGCATCTGCGGAAACTATTACTTTCCATTTATTCGTGTCAACAGCTTTTTTAATCTGTTCCTTCTTGTCCGCGGTCAGATTCAGACGAACCAGAATCAGTTCGCGGTGAATGGATTCCACATTGGTCAGGTCATCCACCTGAATAACATCCACCAGCCGGCGCAATTGCCCTTCAATTCTGTTGATCGTTTCTTTATTGCCGATCGTGGTCATCACGATTTTGGATACTTCATACTGCGTGGTCGCATTCACGCAGAGGCTTTCAATGTTGTAGCCCTTGCCGCCCAGAATACCCGCAATTCTGGCCAGCACATCCGGCTTGTTGTGAACCAGTATTGAAATGATATGCTCCTTCTTTTCCATTTCCTTCCTCACCATTATATTTATTTAAACCTCTTTAGTTGATCATCTCCCTGCTGCCCAACGACATATTACTGATGGAGTCGCCCGGATGCACCATAGGATAAACGCATTCTTCGCGCGACACCCGGAAATCCATAAGCACCGGTTTATCCAGAGCAAGCCCCTGCTTCAGCGTAGGCTCCACCTCTTCCGGTTTTGTAACACGCAGGCCGACAACGCCATACGCTTCCGCCAGTTTGACAAAGTCGGGAGCGTAAGTCATGTCTGTATGTGAATAGCGTTTTTCATAGAACAATTCCTGCCATTGGCGTGGCATACCTAAAAACTCATTGTTTAATAAAACAATTTTCACGTTGATTTTATACTGAGCGGCTGTGGCCAGTTCCTGAATGTTCATCTGGATGCTGCCGTCGCCGGCAATATCCACCACGTGCTTATCAGGGAAAGCGCACTTGACGCCAATTGCCGCGGGAAAACCAAAGCCCATCGTCCCCAGTCCGCCCGAAGTCACTAAAGTATTGGGCTTATCAAAAGGAAAGAATTGCGCCGTCCACATCTGATGTTGACCGACTTCTGTTGTAATAATCGCATCGCCCTTTGTCAGCTTATATAGCGTCTCAATCACAAACTGCGGTTTAATGACCTTGCCGTTCTGGCAGTATGTCAACGGCACTTTTTCCTTCCAGTCGGCAATCGCGTTCAGCCATTCCTGCCGTTCAGCAGCTATATACGTGAAATTGTGCTCTTCAAAATATTTAAGTAAATCCTTCAATACCGCTTTGGTGTCGCCGACGATCGGCAAATCCACCGCCACATTTTTATTGATGGAAGACGGATCAATATCAATGTGAACAATTTTGGCCTTTGCTGCAAATGTTTCAATGGTGCCGGTCACCCGATCGTCAAATCGGACGCCCACGGCAATGAGCAGATCGCAGTGGCTGACCGCCATATTGGCGTAGTACGTACCGTGCATTCCCAGCATGCCCAGCCACAGTGGATCGGTGCCCGGGAAAGAACCAAGTCCCATCAGCGTGCCGGTCACCGGAATCTGATATTTTCTGGCCATCTCGGTGAGCAGCGCTGAAGCTTTACCGAGAATGACACCGCCGCCGGTCATGATTAAAGGTTTATTTGCCGTTGTCAGCATTTCCTGAAGATTGGCCATCTTCTTGAAAGCCGGTCTGTAGGGGGACTCCTGATTTCTTATTTTGATATTGGCGGGGTCGTATTCCGTTGACGCCGCCATCACATTTTTAGGCAAATCAACCAAGACCGGGCCCGGTCGTCCCGAACGGGCGATATGAAAAGCTTCTTTGATGGTCGCAGCCAGATCTTCAATATTGCGCACCAGGAAATTATGTTTGGTGCAGGGACGGGTGATTCCCGTGATATCGCATTCCTGAAAAGCGTCATTGCCGATAAGCCCCGTGGGCACCTGTCCGGTAAATACGACAAGAGGGATAGAATCCATATTGGCCGTGGCAATGCCGGTGACCGTGTTGGTCGCGCCGGGGCCCGATGTCACCAGGCAGACGCCTACTTTCCCCGTGGAGCGGGCGTAGCCGTCGGCGGCATGCACGGCGCCCTGTTCATGTCGCACCAGAATATGATTCATATTACTTTTATACAATTGATCATAAATATCCAGAACGGCTCCTCCGGGATACCCGAAGATAATTTCCACATTCTCTGCTTCGAGCGCCTTCAGCAATATTTCTGTTCCCTTCAGTTTCATTCTTCATCCCCTTCGATCTTAAATATCCTGACAATTGAAAAAGCCGCCAGTTTCTTCTGAAAAAAGCGGCTTATGCCTGAAACAATAAAGCCGCGGGCTTCAGGGGCCTGCGGCTTGTATCTTTTGTTCTTGTTTCCTAAAGATACAAGGCGGCAGACCCCGTAAGTACGACTACTACGAGTACCAGTACTCTGTTCAGTATCCGGATAATGCCGCTTTTAAAACCTCTAAGAAACATAAAACTTTATTCCACTGAATTAATTTGGTTTTTAAATAGCTAAAAACAAAATATTTGTCAATCATATTTTTCATTGGCGGAATTTGAAGATCGCCAGGTAATCCACGATTCGAGTAAACATCGTTCTTTCTGGAATACACGATTCGTCTTCAGCATTCTGATGCAAGCCTTTAACATCTCGAAAAATATTTCCAATCGATAAATAACTTTCTATTGCCTATTCTCATTGTTTTTTATAACTTACATTATCCTTGCAAGAAAACGCCGGGATGGCGATGATGACAGATAAAATAAAGATTGAATCAAAAGAAATAATTTTAATTATTTATGTCTTGCTCGCAGCAATGACGCTTGCCGTTTTCTGGTCAGTGAATCAATACGGATTCGTATTTGATGATGTTCAGTATGTGACCCACAACCATCACGTGAAATCAGGAATCACTCTCGAAGGAATATACTGGGCCTTTACTACCACAACCTCAAATTTATGGAATCCTCTGGTCTGGCTGTCACTGATGTTTGATTACCAGCTTTTTGGATTAAATGCCGGCGGATACCATATGAGCAATCTCATTTTACACATTTTAAATTCTTTTTTGCTTTTCTGGCTTTTCAATCGCATGACGAAAACCGTTTGGGAAAGTGCCTTCATCGCCGCTTTATTTGCAATTCATCCGATGCACGTTGAATCGGTCGCCTGGATCACTGAGAGAAAAGATGTTCTCAGTTCATTTTTCTTGATGTTAACGCTTTGTCTATATGTCTACTATACTGAAAAACCTGTGATGAAGAGATACTTACCTGTACTGGTTGCTTTTATTTTAGCTCTCCTAAGCAAGCCCATGGTTGTTACGATACCGGTCATTATGATTTTGCTGGATTACTGGCCATTGAAAAGATTCGCGTCTCATCAGGATAAAATTATCTCGTGGCAGTTCAAAGAGAAGGCAAGTTTTCTTGTTCTGTCACTTATGTTAGCCGGGATAACGATTTACGTTATGAATGATCCCCATTTTCAATATTTCCCCTTGAAATCCCGGATATTAAATGCACCGGTTGCTTTTGTGATTTATTTAGAGAAAACATTCTGGCCACATAATATGGCTGCCTTTTATCCTTTTCCGGTTCAGCCTCCAACGTGGCAGTTCTTTGCAGCCATTTCTTTCATTATAAGTATCAGCATAACCGTTATTGTATCCGCGAAGCGCTTTCCATATCTATTCGTAGGTTGGTTCTGGTTCACCATCTCTATTCTCCCTGTTATCGGTATCATTCAAAACGGGTATTATGCGATGGCAGACCGATACCATTACTTGCCATCTATTGGCATAGTGGTCATGGTAACCTGGAGTGCTTCTTCTTTTGTCAGGAAAAATAATCGATTAAAAAGATTTCTCATACCAGCCGGGATAACCACATTAGCTATTCTGGCAGTTTTTGCATGGCGGCAGAGTAGCTACTGGAAAAACAGTATTGATTTATGGAAGCACACTTTGAAGGTAACAAGCGACAATTTTGTCGCACATAACAATTTGGGCGCAGCCTTAAATGAAGAAAACAAAATAGGAGAAGCTATTGAGCATTATAATGAGGCCATCCGACTTAAAAATGATTATTTTTATGCCTATAACAATCGCGGCAACGCTTACGCGGCGATGAATAAATATCAAAATGCTATTGCGGATTATAACAAAGCTATCAGCCTGAAGCCTGATTATGTGGAAGCATTTTATAATTTGGCGAATGCATACAATAAACTCGGTCAACATGAGCCTGCCATAGAGAATTATAATAAGGTGATTTTGATGAAACATGATTATGCGAGCGCCTACAACAACCGGGGTAATGTTTATAATAGATTGGGGCAGTATCAGCGCGCAATTGCCGATTACAATACGTCTATCCGTTTAAATCCCGGGGATAAGCAAACTTACATAAACAGAGCTCATGCTTACTTCAACTCTGGAAATATGATTGCCGGCTGTCGATACGCGCAAGAAATGTGTGCGGCAGGAGAGTGTAACTTATTAGAATGGTCTCAGCGCAAAGGCCATTGCCGTTGAAATTTGTAAATAAATATATAATGGCCGTGAAACTTTCGTGACCTATTTTACCGGAACAAATCTTCTTTATCTTCTTTCGGGCCATCGGTTTTATCTGCGGGCGTCGCGCCTTCCAGAAAGGCTTCCGGAATTCCTTTTCCGGGAGCAACCGGTTTGCCCTGGGCATTGACATTCATAAACACAATGCCCGGCGGCACGGGAAATGATTCCACCGGCGTATTCCGCAAAGCGTTTTCCATGAAATAAAGCCAGATCGGAGCGGCCGCCCGGCCACCCACTTCCTGCGCGCCCATCGAGGCCTCCTGATCGAAGCCGACCCAGACACCAGTCACCAGTGAAGGCGTCATGCCGATAAACCAGGCGTCACGCGTATCATTGGTTGTTCCGGTTTTGGCGGCTACCGGTCTGCCGATGCTTTTCACGCGCGTGCCAGTGCCGCTGATCACAACGTCCTGCATCACGTAAGAGGTCATGAAAGCGATGCGGGGATCGATCACCTGCTCCGACTGAATTTTGTTTTCTTCAAAAACATTGCCGGTCCGGTCAACAATTTTTTTGATGAAATAGGGCGTTACTTTTCTGCCCTCATTGGCAATGACACCGTAGGCCTGCACCAGTTCCTGCAATGTGACGCCCGACACCCCCAGCGCCAGCGCCAGGTTGCGCGCCAAAGGAGACGCGATGCCCATATTCATGGCGTAGGATATGGCGTAGTCCACGCCAATTTCCTGTAGAATCTTAATTGTTACAATATTGCGCGACTGGACCAGCGCCGTGCGCACGGTAATGGACCCCATAAATTCATCGTCAAAGTTTTTCGGCCGCCAGAAACCGTCTTCCTGGGACGGGTCTTCCAGCTCGATGGGAGCATCCACAAATAAGGTGGCCGGCGTCAATCCCTTATCGAAAGCCGCCGTATAGATGAGCGGTTTGAAAGCGGATCCGGGCTGCCGGCGAGATTGCGTCGCGCGGTTGAATTCGCTTTTATTAAAATCGCGGCCGCCGACCATCGCCCGGATAGCGCCGGTTTTCGCGTCCATGCAATAGAGCGCGCCCTGGACAAGACCGGCCGGATATTTATTTCGCTGCTCCACTTCTCTCAAGCCCCTCTGCACGGCATCGCCGGCATATCGCTGAGCGTTCAAATCCAGCGTGGTATAAATGGAAAGGCCTTCTTTATACAAGACATCCGCACCGTATTTTTCCTGCACATAGCGCCGGACATTCTCTACAAAATAAGCAGCAATCTTTTCTTTGGGCTTGACCGGCCTCAATCGAATCGGTTCAGCTATCGATTTCTCCATTGTTTCTCGGGTAATATATCCGTCTTCCATCATCCGGGTCAGAACATAAACCTGTCTCTCTTTCGCTTTGTCATAATGCTTGAAGGGGGAGTAATTGCTGGGCGCCTTGGGCAAACCGGCCAGCAGGGCCGCTTCATGAAGCTGCAGTTCGCCGGCGCTTTTGCCGAAGTAAGCCAGTGACGCTGATTCAATCCCGTAGGCCCCATGACCGAGATAAATCTGATTTAAATATAGGTTGAGGATTTCATCTTTGCTGAGATACCGGTCAATTTTATAGGCGAGAATCGCTTCTTTGAATTTACGGGTGTATTTTCTTTCCGGAGACAGATACATCATCTTGGCCACCTGCTGGGTGATGGTGCTGCCGCCCTGGATGATTTGCCCGGCTTCAATATTTTTCACCACCGCGCGAAAAATGCCATGTAAATCAAGACCTTTATGCTCGTAAAAACGGGAGTCTTCCGCGGCCACGAAAGCCTGAACAACGACCTTGGGAACTTCGGATACCCTCACCAGCTTTCTGTCTTCGAGAAAAAATTCATCGATCAGTTGATTTTTATCGTCATAGATGCGGGACGAAATGCTGGGACGATAATCTTTGAGCGCGTCAATATCCGGCAAATCCATGGTAAAAGCGTAATAACCGATCGCGCCGGCAACGCTTAAAACAAGAACAATTGTAATGATTAGAAGAAAGATACTCAACAGCGCAAAGCCCTTCCCGGCTGTTCCGTGATTTTTCGTGTTCTTTTTTCGGAATAATTTCATTTTCTCACCGGATATTATTCATTGCCTGTTGAGCCTGTTTCCTTCTTCTCGGCAAATCTGGAGACGAATATACTCACTTCATAGAGAAACATCAAGGGGATCGCCATTAAGACCTGACTGAGAGCATCCGGTGACGGGGTTAAAATAGCGGCAACAACAAAAATGATAAGGATAGCATATCGTCTTTGTTTGGAAAGCATCCGGGGATTGACAATCCCCAGTTTGGTGAGGAAAAACATAAATACAGGCAATTCAAAAGATAAACCGAAACCCAGCAAAAAAGTGACAAAAAGCGACAGGTAATCTTTAAAAGCGAGCATGGCCTGCAGATACTGATTATTAAAACTGACGAAAAACTTGAAGGCTGGAGGCAGGGCGACAAAATATCCGAAGGCGACACCGCTGATAAAAAGAAAAGAAGAAGTCAGCACAAAAGGAGCGACATATTTTCTCTCGTTTGGAAGCAATCCCGGCGCGACGAACTTCCAGATTTGATACAAAATATATGGGCTGGTTATGATCAGACTGGCAAAGAAAGAGACTTTCATGTAAGTAAAAAAAGCTTCCGTCAAACCGGTATAAATCAGATAACTGTTTTTCGGCAGAACCTGCGTCAGCGGCCGTGTGATGACATCGAAAATCCAGTCCTTAAAATAATAACAGACGCCAAAACCGATACACAGGGCAATCAAAGAACGGGTCAGTCTTGTGCGCAACTCCATCAAATGCCCGGTGAGAGACATTTTATGATCTGCATGTTCGTTTTCTTGATTTTCTTGATTATCTTTATCAGTTTCGCTCATTGGGATATTTCGTTTGATGACAGTTCAGGGTCAAGGGATTGACTGATCTTAGGGCCTGTCGGAGGCATTGTCGGTGTCGTTGCTTTTGGATTCTTCGGTCAGAGTTTTTTTCATTAAAAGAGAATCCTTCCATCCGTCATCTTCTTTCGGCTTCTCATCCACTTTCAGGGCATCTTTAATATCTTCGGTGACGCCGTCCGTTGCCTTCTTGAATTCATTGAAGCCTTTGCCCAGAGATTTGGCTAGATCCGGCAGTTTTTTGGGCCCCACAATAAGCAGAGCAATGATGGCAATAATGATAAGTTCCTGCATGCCGATACCAAACATCGATCATCAACTCCTTAAAAAAACTGGTTATGACCCTATATTTTGATGATGGCTTTTGTCAATATCTTTTATAGTCATTACCGGTTGAGCGGTTTATTCAGGGGAAATGTTTTGCTCTTTGTTGCCATTTATGGTAAACGATTCACCTATTTGAACGGGAAGGAGTGAAGCAGGGGAAACTATGCCGAAGAGAACAGGAATCGTTAAGGACGAAAGGTATTTACGCCATTCCACCGGATTTGCTCATCCCGAAAGTCCGGAAAGGCTGGGGGCTATTTATGAGATGCTGGATCATCCATCAATGTCCGGAAAGTTCACGGAGATAGAGCCCCGCATGGCTACTCATAAAGAAATAGAAAGCATTCATAACCCTGATTATGTAGAATTTATCGCCGGCACCGCCGGCAAGCAATGTGTTTATCTGGACCCCGACACGGCCACTTCTCCCGAAACCTACGAAACGGCAAAGCTCGCCGTCGGCGGCGTATGCAACGCTATCGACAGCGTCATTGAAGGTAAGGTGGATAATGCTTTCGCTCTGGTGCGGCCGCCGGGACATCACGCGGAAAAGGACACCGCCGCCGGTTTCTGTGTCTTCAACAACATCGCCATCGGCGCGATGCACGCCATCTCCAAATTCAAACTGCAGCGCGTCTTGATCGTGGATTGGGATTTGCACCACGGCAACGGTACCCAGCACAGCTTTTATGGCGATCAGCGTGTCTTATATTTTTCCACACATCAGTACCCCTATTATCCCGGAACGGGCAGTCTTGCCGAGTGCGGCCGGGGCGAGGGAGAAAATTACACCATCAATGTGCCTTTAAGCGTGGGCGCTGGAGATGCTGTCTTTGTCAAAATATTCCGGAGAATTCTGCAGCCGGTAGCGCTGAAATTCAAACCGGAATTAGTGCTTTTATCCGCCGGCTTCGATACATATTATCAGGACCCGCTGGGCGGGATGCGCGTAACGCCGGACGGTTTTGCCGCGATGACCCGTGTCCTGCTCAATATTGCCGATGCTTGCTGCCAGGGACGTTTTGTGGCCGTTCTGGAAGGCGGCTATCATCTTTCGGGACTGGCTAAATCGATCAAGGCGGTGCTGCGGGAAATGCTGGATGAAACGCATATTTCAGAAGAAAGACTCGCCCTCATTGAAAATGAAGTTGAGGCGGGCGCCGGCCAGTCGACCGTCGACAAAGTAATTGCCCGAATCACCCCCTACTGGAAAATTTCTTAAAGGAGATCAAGTTTTGAAAATCAGCACCCGGGAAGTTGAATATGTGGCGCATCTGGCGCGCCTGGAAATAACGGAAGGAGAAAAAGAAAAATTCACCTCCCAGCTTAACGATATTTTATTATACATCGACAAGCTCAATGAGCTGGAGACGCAAGGTGTGGAGCCGATGAGCCACGCCATCGGCGTAACAAACGCATTTCGCGAAGACAAAGTTATCGATTCCATCGGCACGGAGCAGTCGCTTATCAACGCCCCGGACGCGCGCGGCGAATTTTTCCGTGTGCCCAAGGTCATCGATTAGTAAAGCCATCCGGAATCTTTGAATACACAAAAATCTATCAGAGAATTAAAGGATATTATGGAGTTCAATCAGTCAACCATTCACGAGTTGCAGGAAAAAATCAAAAACGGCTCTGTGACGGCGTCACAGATTACCGAGTCCGTGTTTTCAAGAATCGATGCCGTGGAAGAACGCGTGCATTCCTACATCCGCCTGATGAAGGAAAACGCTTTGGCCGCCGCAAAAAAAGCGGATGAAGACATAAAAAAAGGCGATATCAAACCCTTAACCGGAATTCCCATCGCACTGAAGGATATCCTCTGCACCAAAGGCATTACCACAACGTGCGGTTCTCATATCCTGCATAATTTTGTTCCGCCGTATAACGCGACCGTGGTGGAAAAACTGACAGCGGCCGGAGCGGTGTTTGTCGGCAAGGCCAACATGGATGAATTCGCTATGGGGTCGTCCACGGAAACGTCCTGGTTCGGCCCGACACGCAATCCCTGGGATCTGGAAAGAATCCCCGGTGGATCCAGTGGCGGTTCGGCCACGGCGGTTGCCGCCGATGAATGCATCGCTTCCATCGGTTCCGACACCGGCGGCTCGATTCGCCAGCCCGCAGCGCTTTGCGGTGTTGTCGGTCTGAAGCCAACCTACGGCCGTGTATCGCGATTTGGACTGATTGCATTTGCCTCATCGCTTGATCAGATTGGTCCATTCACCAAGGACGTGGAAGACTGCGCCATCATGATGAACGTGCTGGCCGGCTATGACCCGAAAGAGTCAACATCCGTCAATGCGGAAGTTCCCGACTACCGGCAGTTTGTTGGACGCGATATCAAAGGCTGGAAAATAGGCATTCCCAAAGAATATTTTATTGAAGGTATTGATCCGGAAATCACCGCCGCGATTCAACAAGCCATCAAGGTCATTGAACTATGCGGCGGCGTTTGCGTGGACATTTCTTTGCCGCATACACAATATTGCGTGGCGGTTTATTATATTATCGCTCCGGCGGAAGCCAGTTCCAACCTGGCACGCTATGACGGCGTCAGATACGGCTTTCGGGCGGCCGATGTCCGCGAGCTTCTGGAAATGTACAAAGAGTCGCGCCGGCAGGGATTCGGCGCGGAAGTCAAAAGAAGAATTATGATCGGCACCTATGCCTTGTCCGCCGGCTATTATGACGCTTATTATAAAAAAGCTTCTCAGGTGCGCGCGCTGATCAAGAAGGATTTTGATGAAGCATTCAAAAAATGTGACGTAATTCTAACGCCAACCACACCGACACCGGCATTTAAAATCGGCGAAAAAACCGATGATCCGCTGCAGATGTACCTTTCCGATGTTTTCACGATCTCAACAAACCTGGCGGGCATCCCGGGAATCTCGGTTCCCTGTGGTTATTCAACGAGTGGCCTGCCGATCGGCGTGCAGTTTCTGGCCAGCCATTTTGAAGAAGGCAAACTCATCCAAATCGCCTCTGCTTACGAGAAAAACGCTAAAATTGAAAAGAGGAGGCCCGCGTTATAATGGATTTTGAAACAGTCATCGGGCTGGAAGTTCACGCCCAAATGTTAACGGACACGAAAATTTTCTGCAGTTGCTCCACCAAATTCGGCGGAACACCCAACAGCCATACCTGCCCGGTTTGTCTGGGCATGCCCGGCGTTTTGCCGGTGCTGAATAAAAAGGTCGTGGAATACGCGATGAAAATGGCGCTGGCGACCAACTGCGAAATCAACAAATCCTGCGAGTTTGCCCGCAAAAATTATTTTTATCCCGATCTGCCCAAGGGCTATCAGATATCGCAATACGCATACCCGATCGCCGAACATGGCTATGTATTACTGGATGTAAACGGCGAGCAGAAAAAAATCGGCATCACACGAATTCACATGGAGGAAGACGCCGGCAAGCTCATTCACGACGAGCACAACCCGGTCAGTTATGTTGACCTGAACCGCACCGGCGTGCCGCTGATTGAAATCGTCAGCGAGCCGGACATGCGCTCGCCGGAAGAAGCGGCCGATTATCTCAAACGCCTGCACGAAATTCTGGTTTATCTGGAAATCTGCGACGGCAATATGGAGGAAGGATCTTTCCGCTGTGATGCCAATGTTTCCATCCGCCCCAGAGGCCAGAAAGAATTCGGCACGCGGACGGAATTAAAGAACATGAATTCCTTCCGCAATGTCCAGCGCGCGCTGGAGTATGAAATCAAACGTCAGCAGTATCTGGTGGAAAACGGAGGCACGGTTGTTCAGGAAACACGTTTGTGGGATGACGCTCAGGGCGCGACCAATTCCATGCGCAGCAAGGAAGAAGCGCACGACTACCGTTATTTCCCTGATCCCGATCTGGTGCCAATTCTGGTAGACGATGCCTGGGTGGAAAAAATCAAAGCAGACCTTCCCGAACTGCCGCTGGCCAAGCGCGAACGTTTCGTCAATGAATATCAGATTCCGGCCTATGATGCCGGGGTTCTGACCGCCGATAAAACGCTGGCTCTTTATTATGAAGAAGTCGTCAAACTTTGCGGAAAACCAAAAGTCGCCAGCAACTGGCTCATGGGCGATGTCATGCGTTTTCTCAATGAAGACAAACGCTCGATCCGTGAATGTCCCATCAAGACCGAATCGCTGGCCGAGATGATTAAACTGATTGATGAAGGCGCCATCAGCGGCAAAATGGCAAAAGAAGTCGTGGAAGATATGTATAAGACCGGCAAATCGCCGCAGGATATTATCAAAGAAAAGGGCCTGGTGCAGATTACCGATGAAGGCGAGCTGATCAAGACCATTACGTCTATCATCGAAGCCAATCAGGCACAGGCTGCGGAGTATCGCAGTGGGAAAGAAAAAGTTTTCGGGTTCTTTGTCGGCCAGGTCATGAAGGCAACCAAGGGCAAAGCCAATCCACAACTGGTCAATGAACTGCTCAAGAAAATGCTTGCCGGATAATGATTAAGACAATCTTCTGGAAAAACAATACAGTTGTTTTAATCGATCAGAACGCGCTGCCGCTTGTCGAACAATGCGTTACCTGTAAATCTTACAAAGAAGTCATTTCCTGCATCAAAGATTTAACCGTGCGCGGCGCTCCGGCTATCGGCGTGGCCGCAGCGATGGGAGCCGCTCTGGGAGCGTTTCACCTTCCCTCTTTATCTCCCGAAAAATTCCGGCAAAAATTTTTCGATATCTGTAATGAGATCGCTCAGGCTCGACCGACGGCGCGTAATCTCTTCTGGGCGCTGGAGCGCATGAAGAAAGTTGTTGCTCAGCAAAATGAAGTGAACCAAAAACGTCTGGTCAAAGAACTCATCGCCGAAGCAAAACGAATCTGCACCGAGGACATTGAAATAAACCGACTAATGGGGAAAAATGGCAGTTCGCTCTTTGCCGATGGCGACAACATCCTGACGCATTGCAACGCCGGGGCGCTGGCTACGGCTGGATACGGCACGGCGCTGGGCGTCATCCGCGCCGCCAAAGAACAGGGGAAGAAACTGCACGTTTACGTGGACGAAACAAGGCCTGTTCTGCAGGGAGCGCGTCTGACGGCATGGGAATTAAAAAAAGAGAGAATCCCCTACACGCTGATTACGGATAACATGGCGGGATTTCTCATGCAACAGGGCAGGATTGACAGGATTATCGTGGGAGCGGACCGGATTACCGCCAATGGAGACACGGCCAATAAAATCGGCACCTATGCTCTTGCTGTTCTTGCCAAAGAGCACCGTATCCCCTTTTATGTCGCCGCGCCGCTTTCCACAATTGACATTTCTTTGAAAACAGGAAAGTCCATTCCCATTGAAGAACGGAAAAGTAACGAGGTCACGCATTTCAAGAGAGTACAGAGCGCACCGGCAGGAGCAAAGGTCTATAATCCGGCCTTTGACATCACGCCCGCCCGCCTGATCACGACCATTATCACGGAAAAAGGCATCTTAAGAAAACCTTATCAGACGTCCATCGCCCGTTTGCATCAAGGAGGCAAGCGCTGATGAAGCTCTTTCTTTTTGATTTTGATGGAGTGCTTGCCGACTCGCTGGAGGTTTACGAAAAGACGGTAACCGACTGTCTCAAAGACATCAAACAGCCCTTGATAGAAAGCAGAGAAGAATTTCTGGAACTCTTTGAAGATAATTTCTATGCGTCGCTGAAAAATAAGGGAATTGATCTGGATGAATTCATGAAAGCCGCCGAAAGCATTCTGGCGAAGGTTAAAATCAAAGATATGAAACCATTTCCGGATGTCGCGCCGGTTATTCAAGAACTGCATAAGAAGCACTGTCTGATTGTTGTATCCTCCAATGACTACGCCTCCATTAAAGAAGCTCTTGATCTATTTAATTACGACGATTATTTCCGGGACATTCTCGGTTCCGATTTTATGTTCAGCAAAAAAGAAAAAATTCTTTACGCCGCCGGAAAATATAATGTCGAATTGGAAGACATTTATTACATTGGAGACACAACGGGCGACATTAAAGAAGGAAAACAAGCCGGTATCAAGACAGTCGGTGTTACCTGGGGCTGGCACGGCAAAGAAAAAATGGCCGCCGCTAAACCGGATTACCTTTTTGATCATCCCGGGGAATTATTACAACTGAATTAGAACTTGAAAACGTGATGAATGACTTCTTTGAATATATCAGCACATGGTCTGTTCTGAAATGGATTGTCCTTGTGTTGATTGCCGGATTTATCGGACAGTTCGGCAGAATGGCGGCGGAGGCCATTGCCGCAAAAATCCGCGCGCGCCGCGGTGAAAAGGAAACGGTACCGGAAGTTTCCCGAGTGCCATCTGTATCGCCGCCTCAGGCAAATCCGTCAAGCACTGTGCCGGAAGTTTTCCAGGAACCATCTGCATCACCTCCTCCAGCAACATGGCCAACCAATGCCCCTCCCGACAAAAAACTTCTCAAGGCAATGGCCAAAGTGAAAAAGAAGGAAGCCAAGAAAAAAAACTAGCTTCGGGATAGATATTTTAGATGAGTTTCCAGCAGACGATGCTCATTGAAATCTTTGAGTTGGAGATCCTCGGGTGTCGTTCCGGCAAACGCGCACCTGGGCGCCAGACCGATTAATTCGGACTCCAGGATTTGAACACCGCCTTCTGCCGCCAGTTCCTTCACCCGGTCATAGACTATTTTCAGCGATGTTTCTTTACAATTGGTCAGGTTCATCGATACCTGCGCGATTGCTCTTCCTTTCAGCATTACCCCGATGGCACGCAAGTGTTTTAGACCACCGCCTTTTTCCCGAATACGCGACGCAATGTGTCGCGCAAGTAGAAAATCATCAGACGCAAGATTGATGTTATAAGCAACCAGGATATCCCTGACGCCCACGACTGTCGCGCCGGCACGAGAGTTAAATTCTTCTCCACCCAAATCGGGACTGCCCTTAGCAGAAGACATTTTATCCGCCAGCCCCTCGTAGCCACCCCGCCGGACATCCGGAAGTTCCGTATGCTGATCTTTTTTCGCGGCAAAGCCATAAAAATAGACGGGGACGCCAAAACGTTCATAAAATTTTTGTCCGAAAGCGTGCGCCAGATTGACCGCATCCTTCATCTTCGCTCTGCCCAGCGGAATGAAGGGCACGACATCAACCGCCCCGAGACGAGGATGCGCGCCGATTTGCTTTCGCATGTCAATCAATTCCAGCGCTTTTCCGCACGCGGCCAGGGCCGCTTCCAGCAGGGGTTCCGACTCTCCCAGAAAAGTAAAAACACTGCGGTTATGATCGGCATCGCCGCTGAAATCAGCCAGTCGGACTTTCGGAAAGGATTTAAAAACAGCGGCAATGGATGAGATTTTCTGCGGGTCGCGCCCTTCACTGAAATTGGGAACGCATTCGATGATTTTCATATTCAGGCCTGATAAATTCTGATATCCGGCAGTTCTATAGCGGTCAGCTTACCACCATACACAGCACCGGTATCGATGCCGATCTTATTTTTATTGATCAAAAGATTTTTCATGGGCGTATGGCCGAAAACGACGGTCTTCCCGAAGTCATTTTCGTTTTCGATAAATTCGAAGCGTATCCATAACAAATCATCAATGGCCTGCCGATTCAGGGGCAGTTCCGGCCGGACACCGGCGTGAACAAAGATATAATGATCAGTTTCATAATAGGGCAGAAGCAGCCGGAAAAAGTTCATGTGCTCTTCGGGAATTTTAGCTTTCCTCTCTTCAAGATCGTCGGAAAGCAGAATACCGTAGGAATCAAGCGTCGCCCGGCCCCCGTTGCCCAGATACAAACCTTCGTTGACGCCATCCAGATAGTTCAGAAACATCTGTTCGTGGTTGCCCCGCAGACAGATGACATTACGATATTCACGCTGCAATCGAATCAGATAATCGACAACCTCACGGCTGTATTTACCGCGATCGATATAATCGCCGATGAAAACCAACGTGTCGCTTTGCCTGTCCACAGCCAGCTGTTCCAGCAGATCTTCCAGTTTTTCCAGACAGCCATGAATATCGCCGATGGCAAAGATTTTATGCATACCAACCTTTGAATATTTTAATCCAGAAGCGCCTTCGTAAAGTTAGCGCTTTCAAAAACGCGCAAATCATCCAGCCCTTCACCCACGCCGATAAATCGCACCGGCAGGCCCAGTTCGCCGGCAATACGCACCACGACGCCGCCTTTCGACGTGCCGTCAAGCTTCGTCAGCACAATGCCTGTTGCCCCGATTTCTTCTTTAAACGTTTTGGCCTGCACCACCGCATTCTGACCAGTTGTCGCGTCGAGAATCAACAGGATTTCCGGCGTCAGCTCCGGCATTTCTTTGTTTAAAATACGCTTAATTTTCTTGAGCTCTTCCATCAAGTTCACGCGGGTATGCAACCGGCCGGCCGTATCCACAATCACGACGCCGGCAAACCCGGCCTTGATTTTGGCCATCGCGTCAAAAACAACAGCCGCCGGATCAGCCCCTGTTTTCTGTTTGACAACCGGCGCGCCCACCCGGTGACCCCAGACTTCCAGCTGCTCAACCGCCGCCGCCCGGAATGTATCGGCGGCAACCAGCATGATCTCATGGCCTTCACTTTTCAGCATATTGGCCAATTTGCCGATGGTAGTTGTCTTGCCGCTGCCATTCACCCCGATGGTCATAATGATAAACGGCTTTCCTTTGGGGATGATTAAAGGTTTATCTATTTTTTGCAGGATAGCATTCATTCTGGACTGCATCACCTTTTTGATCTCGTCCGCGTTCTGCAGATCATGGCGGCTGACTCTTTTCTTGACATCATCAATTAAATCATAAGTAAATTGAGGCCCCATATCCGCCGAAATCAGCAGTTCTTCCAGTTTGTCATAAAGATCTTTATCGATGACCTTTTTGGCAAAAAGATCATTCAAATCCGTGTTCAGAACTTCCCGCGTTTTGGAGAGTCCTTTTTTTATTTTTTCAAAAAAACTTATCTTGGCCATAAATACACCTTTCCTCATGCGATGAGTGTTCATAACCGCTTTTGATGAATAAGTAAAGAATGGATTAGTTGAGATTGACGGAAACCAGTGTTGAAATGCCCTGTTTCTGCATGGTGACGCCGAACAGCGTATCGGCAACTTCCATAGTGCTCTTGTTGTGCGTAATCATGACCACCTGGGAATTCCCGGCAACATCTTTAATCAGCCGGTTAAACAGATTGGTGTTGGCGTCGTCCAGAGCGGCGTCCACTTCGTCCAGCACCAGAAACGGCGAAGGACGGTATTTAAGAATGGAAAAAATCAGGGCAACCGCGACCAGTGATTTCTCGCCGCCGGACAGCAAACTGACATTCTGTTTTCTTTTGCCAGGCACCTGAACATCAATGTCCACACCGGTTTCCAGTAAATCATTTTCATCGGTCAGCACCAGCTCTCCGTGTCCTCCCGGGAAAATCTGCGCAAACACTTCCTTAAAACAGGTATTGACCGCCGAAAAGGTTTCGGCGAAACGCGCGCGGGAAATCTTGTTAATGCGGGTTATCGTTCTTTGCAGAACATTCAGGGAAGCATTTAAATCGGTTATTTGCGTGGACAGGAAGTTATAGCGTTTGTCCAGGTCTTCATATTCGCTGATGGCCAGCAAATTTACGTCAGTAAAGGTATCGATGATCTGTTTGTTTTTTTCCAGCAAGGCGATCAGTTCGGCCAGTTTTTCTTCGGAAATCCGTTCAAAGCCGGAGGTCATGCCCGCCAGATCCACATTATGTTTTTCAAAAACAGCTTTCCTCAGGTTTTCAATGTTTAAGGTGACTTCCCGGCATTGCATCTCCATTTCATTGATCCGCTGGCGCAAATCATCAAACTTCTTTTTGATTTCCCTGATTTCACCTTCCTTTATTTTCACCTGAGCGTCTTCACGGTTTTGCTCGGCTTTTTTCTCCGCCAGTAGCGCTTCCTGCACGGCAAAATTGTCATACGCCTCTTTCAGCAAGGCCTGTTCACTGGCGATGGTTTTGGTCAGTTCCACAATCTGTCTCTCGCAGGAAATGATTTCTTCTTCCTTCGTCGCGGCCTCATTCTCCATAGCGCTGACATTATCCTGCAGTCTCGATATGGTTCTCAGATCAGCATCCCGTTTTTCTTCCAGGGCGGCTTTCTCAATTTTTTTACCGGTTAAATAACGTTCCTGTTCATCAATGGCCAAGCGCGACTCTTCCTTTTTTGTGTTCAGGACTGTGATGACGTCATTAATTTCTTTTTCTTCCACATCCTTTCGCGCAACGTCAAGATTAAATGTCTGTAATTTCTCTTCAGCATCCTTCTTTTCCGCGTTCAGATTTTGTCGGTTGAATTCCAGCACAGCGACTCTCTGTTTCAGCCTGTTGATCTCCGCCTCAAAATGTTCATGATCTTTTTTGCGGCCGTTAACGGCAATTTCCAGAGCGTGAATGCCCTGAGTGATCTGTCCGATTTCTTCCTCCAGCCTTGCTATCGCGGCGATTATATTATATCTTTGATTTGTTTTAGCCTCCAGTTCAACGGAAAGCGCGGCAACGTCGTTCTCCAGCTCACCGATTTCTCTTTTCGTCGCCAGCAGGCTTTTTTCAACGGCCACGCCGCTGCCACCGGTCAGAACGCCGTGCGGCGAAAGAATATCGCCCTGCGGCGTGACAAAAGTTCCCTGGAAAGCGTTTTGCTTCCACAGCGTGATGCCGCTTTCCATCGTCGGCACCAGTAAAACGTCGCCCAGCAGGCAGTCCACAATGGACTGATACTCCGCGCTGACTTTCACCTTTTCGAGCAGGGGCTGCGCGTCGTGGAGCTGCGCCGTGCCGAATGGATTCGCGTTGTGGCATGTTAAATCGACGGAGACAAAACTGCCTCGTCCGAGTTGATAGTTTTTCAAATAATCAATCGCGCGGATACCATCTTCCTGACTCTTCACCACCACATACTGAAGCTTTTCCCCCAGAACGGCTTCCACGGCGGCTTCGTATTCGCGGGACACGCTGATATGATCGGCGATGACGCCGTAAAATTTATCGCTGTGCTCCTGATCTTCAATGACTTTCTTGACGCCTTCGTTGCTCCACTTGGAGGCGTCCCGGAATTCCTTAAGCGACGCCAGGCGGGCGGATTTGACGCTCGAATCTTCCCTGATCTTCGCGATATCTTCTTCATGGAGCTGCAGATCCGATTTGAAACGCTCCAGCTCGGCTAACGATGCTTCTTTTTTCTCCTCTAACCGGACAATTTGTGCCTCGTCATTCTTTAACGCTTCGTTGACTGACTCCATGGCGTTCATCATGTCAGCCAACATCTTTCTGTCTTCTTCGAGTTCGCGCGTTTCTCTTTCCTCGCGTCTTTTCAGATCTTCGATGCTCTTATTCAATCCGGAAATCATGTTATGGAGTCTGGCTTTCTCCGTCACAACATCAATAAACAGAATCTTCTTCTCTTCCAGTTGATTATGTATTTCCCTGTCGGCGTCAATCAGCGATTGTACCTTCTGCTGAATGTCTTCATGTTCTTTTTTTAGCTCCGAAAGTTTGCCTTCGGCCTCAGCCGCATCCTTTTGGAGATTTTCAATTTCAACCATCAAATCAGTCCGTCTGGTCCTGAGCGTTTCAATCTCCGCCAGATCTTTCTGCTTGCGCTCGTTCATACTGGTAATCTGTTGAGTGGCAAACTCTATGCTTTTTTCTTTAATGCTGATGGCGTTTTTCATTTCGTAGAGGTCATGCTGGGTCTTCGCGGTCAGCTCTTCATTTTCCAGCAGCCTGATTTTCATTTCATCCAGTGCGGATTCCTTGCCTTCAAGACCGGTTTGAATCAGACGCGCCTGATTTTGCCATTCCTCGCGCTCAGCCTGCAGAACGGATTCCTTGTCTGCAAACTCAACATAATTTTGCATGGCAATCGCCAGCTCCACATCTTTGGTTTCCTGCTTGATCTTTTTATACTGCTCCGCTCTCTTAGCCTGACGGGAAATGGTATTGAGCTGTGTCCGGACTTCTTTGATGATGTCGTTTAACCGCACCATGTTCTGACGTGTTGCTTCCATCTTGCGGACAGCGGCTTCCTTGCGGCTTTTGTATTTGGAAACACCGGCGGCGTCTTCAATAAACAGTCTTCTGTCCTCGGGTTTGGCTTCCACCAGATTGGTCACATGGCCCTGTTCAACCAGCGAGTAGGTGCGGGCGCCGACACCGGTTCCCATGAAGAACTCCTTGACGTCGAGGAGACGGCAGGGAACTTTGTTGATGTAATATTCACTATCCCCATCCAGCACAACTTTGCGGCAAATGGATATTTCGTTCATGTCCGCGTAAGCCCCCGGAAAATTATTTCCATTGGCCACCAGCGTCATGGTAATTTCCGCCATACTGACCGGCGCGGAGTCCTGGCTGCCGTTGAATATGACATCATCCATTTTTTTCCCGCGCAGCGCTTTCACCCTTTGCTCCCCCATCACCCAGCGGATCGCGTCAACGATGTTGGATTTGCCGCAGCCGTTCGGGCCGACTATTCCGGTTACCCCCGTGGAAAAATCTAGGACAACCCTGTCGCGAAATGACTTAAAGCCCGATATTTCTAAACTTTTCAGATTCATAGAAAAACATCTTTATTAGTATGGTGTTAGGTTGGCGAAACCCTAACAAAAGATTTTAACTTTGTAAAGCGAAAATACAACAAAATGTGGTTTCCTAATAATTACACCACAATATGTAGTGTTTTGATTCCTTTTGACTTTTCAGTCCCCCATTCCAGTAAACAAGAAATATTGCCCGTAAGAATCATAAAAAATCGAAACAGGCAATAGAAAAGGCAGGGGTGGTATAACCCTGCCTTAAAATGAATTTCTATTTGAAGAATTTGATATTATTGACGATTAATACTGACCAGCAATATAGTTGCTTAATTGATTGATCAGTACATCTTTCTCAGATATTGTCGATTTTACCGCATCCCCGATAGACACAATCCCCAGGAATTTAGAACCGTCAAAAACCGGCACGTGCCTGATATGCTTGCCGGTCATTAATACCATGCAGTCCTCAACAGTGGTATCGGGTTTCACTGCAAACATTTTATTCATAGGCGTCATAATGTCTTTAACAAGCGTTTTGGGTGATGTTTTGCCTTTCAGGACAATTTTTCTCGCGTAGTCGCGTTCTGTCATTATCCCCGCGACCTTGCCTTTTTTATCAACAACCATTAACGCGCCGATTTCTTTGTCGGCCATAAGTTTCAGTGCATCATATACCGTAGAATCCGGAGGAACTGTCCACGTCTGTTTGGCTTTACCTTTTAAAATATCGCTCACTCTCTGCATAATCTACACCTCCTCATGTCATTAGTTTTGTGGGAGTATTTTAAAAGAAATTTGGAAATATGGCAAGTATTTAAATAAAATAGTTGCGGCCGACAGAGACGGAAGTCCGTAAAAAAACCGTATAAAATAAATTGAGAATTATCTTTGACATAAAAGCTTTATTTTAGTATTAATAATCAAATTTATAGAAAGCCGTTATGTTTCTGCATGTAATGTGGTTTTCAAAGAAAATTGTTTTACATAAACATTAGAGCGAAAGGAGAAGATTATGAAAAAGATTGGATTTTTAGCGTTTATTATAATGCTGATGAGTATGGTCGCATCAGCGCAGGCGGAAGTCAGAGCCAACTCTGTTTCCATTACCCCCTTTGTGGGATTTTATGATTTTGAATCAAATGAAT
>JAKLGV010000030.1 GCA_022710585.1 Deltaproteobacteria bacterium
TCTTCCTTGGATTTGGGACTCATCGCTAAACCTCCGTTTCCGAATCTTTCTTCGGTAACATCGATTTATGAGTCAACGTATCCCTTTTATGCAACCCTTGGGTAACATTTTATTTGAGGCAATTCGTCCATCCGGGTCGTCTTGACTAACTCTGACAACAGGCCTATACTGAAACTTGATGAAAATAATTTTCATCAAATATCAAAGAAGCGGAGGTCATTATGAATGCATATATCGATTATGCCGCGCGTATAAAAAAAATACAGGAAGAAATGAAGAAATCCAATCTCGATCTTTTCGTGGGCACGCGAACGGTCAGTCTGAGTTACGTGGCCGGCGCTTTTATCCCCTGGAGAAGCGCGGTTATTGTATCGAAAGACGGGGATGTCGGTTTGATTTCCATGCTGCTCGATTGTGAACGATTGAAAAATGAGTCCTGGCTAAGCAACATTTCGCCGTATGCTCCGCTGCCGGGCATGGATCTGATGGATCTTGTCATCAACTTCATCAAGCAGCACGGCGCGGAAAAGGGAAGGATAGGTGTTGAGCTGGGCCATTCTCCCCGCGGGAATACGGGATATCTGTTTGCCACGGAATACGAATTGCTGAAAAATGCGCTGCCGCAGGCAGCTTTTGTTAATGCGATCAACATCGTGGACCGGGCCTGCTACATCAAGGAGCCGGGCGAAATCAAGCTGCTGCGTCAGGCCGCCGCCATAGCGGACGCCGCCATCGATTGCGTGAAGAATTCGCTGGACATCGGCATGACGGAGGCTCAAATAGCCGGCATTGGTGAAATGGAACTGCGCCGCCTCGGTAGTGAATATCACTGGGCGGTTACCGGATCGTCGGAAGTCGCCTCCGGATACCGGGCGACGTATGCCATGAACGGTACGACTCAGCCCACGCAAAAAATATTGCAGAGCGGAGAAAATCTCATCGTGGACCTGCACCCGCTTTATCAGTTATATCCCTCGGATCTGGCCCATAATTTCATTATCGGCAAGCCGTCCCCCGAACAGAGAAAACTGGCCGACGCCTATCTGGCAACGGCGGAAACGATTGTTCGTAATTTCAAGGCGGGGAACAAGGTGGGTGATGTCTGCAAGGCGGTCATGGATAAAGTGACCGGGCTGGGTTACGCCCAGTACACGATTCCTTCTTTCGGTCACGGACTGGGCGTGTTCGGCCATGAATGGTATCCGGCTATCGTCAACAATGATGAATTCCGCGATGTCGTTCTTGAGGAAAACGTTGTCGAAGTGGCATTCCTCGCCATGACCGTGCCCGGTGTCTGCGGCATGAGGCTGGAATGTCCGGTTCTGGTGACGAAGAACGGCGGAGAAATGCTTTGCAAAACGCCGTTGGATCTGACGGTGCTGGACTGAATTGCCGGTGAAGACGAGAAAAACCGTCCCCGGTTCAATGGTCAGGATTTAAACAGTGAATCGTGAAAGGGTGAAGGGAAAAACAGTGCCTGGTGACTCGTTGCTAGTGGATGGTGAATAAAAAACTGTTCTAAGTTCGATGTTCAATGTTGCAAAGAAAGACCGAGGGAGTTAAGGCTGAAGGCGGATTATGCAACGCCCTCTAAACATATTTGAATCCGAAGGCAAGGCGAATCATGGGTACGATAGTACACTCCGCTCATTGCGGGATTGTTCGTCTCACAAATTTCAATGCACTTCGTTTTCGAAATTTGGGTCTCACAACAAGTTTGACAGAATCATCAGCCTCGGCTGTAACTGCGAGCTCACCCTGAGCATTCGCGATTATTTCGGCATCGAACGCGCCTATCCGTTTGACTGGTGGATAACGCCATTTCAGGCATTATGGAAACTGCTGGAAGGCAGGTTCCACGATCTTTTTAATATCAACAATCTGGAAGTATCCTCCGATCTGCTCACTGTCAGGGATAAATATTATAATCTGTTGTACCATCACGACTTCAAAAAGACGGAGGATGAAAAAATTATTCCGGATCTTATCGAGCAGCAATTACCGCTGGTGAAACAGAAGTATGACATGCTCGTTCACAGATTCTTTAACGACCTGCAAAATAAAAGAGTCTTGTTTATACGAAACCGGGACGGAAATATTCCCCACCTCGACCGGGACGCAACGCCGATGGACGAAAACACCTTTGTGCAGTTATACGACCTGCTGGAAAAACTGTTTCCTGATTCAGCGATAAGTTTATTGATTACAAATTGCCCCATATCACCCGGCATTCGGCGCAAAAACGGCTGTATAGTGTGGGACGAGGTTGATCATCATTACGATGATTACGAATTTTTCATCGGCTCGCGTCAGGGTTGGCAGGAGATGTTCTCCAGAAACAATATTTTCTATGAGGGAGAAAAACTCCCACACATGAGCGCTCAGATTTATTAGAAAGAGGACATTATATGTCAACCTGGAAGATGCCGCCGAAAGCAAAAGTCTATGAAGGATTGAGTGCCGTGGCCGACAAAAGAGTCTCCCTGACAGGCCGGACAACGGCGCAGGTTCAGTCTTCCTCTCGCGACAAAACATACGATGTCGAGTGGTCTGAAGACATCAGCGAAATCACATCGAATGACAATGCCTCCTATTGGCAAGGCTACATGGGATATCCCATTATCGCCGTGCTCTTGCAGATCGGCAAAATCTCTTTCAATCCCCTGATCGCAAAACTCCTGGCTGACGTGCCCTGGAAATCGGTTAATGAACAATTTAAACGGGATTATGACAAGGCAATCAACCACATCCTTGATGAGATTGAAGCAAGAGGAGGTAGCAGAACGGAAATTGCGCAGGAAGTTGAGAAAATCTATGAGCAACTCGGTGCCCTCGGGCTGCAACGCAGTCAGCGCCGGCGCCGACCTCCGAAAGAAAAGCAACTGACGGAATAAATTTCCCGGTCAGCTGCTTTTCTGAACATGCGGCTAAGTTTTGCTTGCCGCATTTCTAATTCAAATTCGTCTTCAAAAAATCACCCATCACCACAACAAGCTTTTCAAACGGCTCTCCGACATACGGTTCGAAATGGTTCATGGACAGGCTGATATATCTGGCGTTCTTCATCTTATCCGCCATTTTCTTCGGTCTCGTCGGGGGAAACAGCGTATCCGTTTCCGCTCCGATGATCAGCGTCGGGCAGGCAACCTCTGCGGCCTTGCTGATCGGCCTGTAAAGACCAAGTGTAAAAATGATGTTTCCGGGGCAGAAATTGTCTTTTTCAAATTCCTTTTCATCCATACCCGTCAGATTCATAATGCCCGCCATCGAGTCCGGCTTGCTCATCATGGCAAATGCTTCACCCGGTCTTCCCCCGATGCGCACATTATGACGACGATTCGTAAAGAGAGAAACAAACACATCGGCAAGACCGTGATAAGTCCCTTTCAGGGCAAACATCGGATCCGTCGTAATGTAGTACCACTGTGTCGATATGCCGTCCGTGAAAGGAACCTGCGATACGACGGCACGAATGTCGGGATTTTTTGCCGCCTCAACGATGACGTGGCCTCCACTGAAGGACGTGCCCCACAAGGCCATGCGCTTCGCGTCGACTTCGTTCAGCGTCTTCACATACGCAATCGCCGCGTCCCAATCCTGCAGGTGGCTTTTGGGATTTACATAATTGCGCGGTTTGCCCTCGCTGTCGTTGAATCCGCGATAATCGAAAACAAAAACCGCCATACCCATTTTGGCAAAATGTTCGGCATAGGCCGGCAGGCGCATCCATCGCTGGCCGCCGAATCCGTGCGCCATGACGACGACGGGCGGCTTTGCAATTCCCGCCGGCAGATAAAGCCAGGCCTTCAATTTATCACCCTGGCTGACAAATGTTTGATCCACTCTGGTAAATTGCGCAGACGATTGCGGCGACGTGTTTCCTTCTGAAGGCGCCGCCTCCACACGCAACGACGACAGAGAAAAAAGAATTGCCAACAAAAAGATCAGGTAACGATACTTGAACATTGCAAAGCCTCCTTTTGCCCGAATGTTTTCCATGGTGCCCATTTAATATGAAACATTTTTCATATTGTCAAGCAGAATGTGAAACATCTTTCATTTTATGCTTGATTTATCTCTTTTTTTATTCGATAAGAAGGCATGAAGAAAACATTGTCAAAACAAAAACATCTAGCGAGAAGCCCCATACAGAAAAGGGGCATGGAAACGAAAAAGAAAATTCTCGAAGCCGCCGAGGACCTCTTCGCGGAAAAAGGTTTTCATAAAACAAACGCCCTGGAAATTGCCGCCCGGGCCGGTGTCGCGACCGGAAGCTTCTACGCATATTTCAATAATAAAAAGGAAGTCCTGATAGAAATCATCAGGAACTTCTATGCCGCGACCTCGGAAAAAGTTCTCAATGCCTATAATATCCAGGTGCGGGACAACTCCACCGACAATTACCGGGAAGGGAAAAAACTTGTTCATTACATGATCAGGGCGCTCTACGAAGCCCATACGGTCAATCCTGCGCTGCACAGGGAACTGCTCGCGATGATCCTGCTGGACAGGGAAATCGAAGAAATCAGCCGCGAAGAAGACCGGAAAGTCATCGCCGCCATGACCTTGTTGTTTAAAGAGTACAGAAAATATACCCGCGTAAAAGACGCCGAAGCCGCGGCGATTCTTCTTCACAGAATCGGCGAGGAAATCATTCATCATATTAAAATCATGGGATCGGATATTGACGGCAAGAGATTGCTCGCGGAGCTGGAAGACATGGTCTGCAGGTATCTCCTGGTGGAAGAGTGATATGCCGTCGCTTTGCCCTGCCGCATCTGCCCAACAGAACTTATCCTTTCCCAAAGATCTTCCCATCCATCTCTTGATAAGGGGTGCAAGGTAAATAAGACATGAGGCGAACTTTGTTTCTGAAGCTTGGGTCTCATTATCAGCGAGTGTCGCTATTTACGTTTTAAGTTAAAAGTGGTATTATTAAAAAAAGTTCCATACAGATGTTGTTTATTCCCCCTCCTGTTGAAAAAATGTGATCCCGCTCCTTTGACTGGCTAGTTTCCGGAAGCGTTTAACCCCGTCAACAAGTTTAAAAGGAGGTCACTTATGTCAGCAAGAAAATTGAAAGAATTTTTGGACAGCCAGGCAGTGAAATATGTCAAGCTTTCGCATTCCACAGCCTATACAGCCCACGAAATTGCCCAGTCTCTGCACATCAGTGGCAGGAAGATAGCAAAGACCGTCATGGTTTTTATTGATGGAAAGATGGTCATGGCAGTTCTGCCCGCCAACCGCTCCGTCAATTTCGATCATTTCCAGAAAGCCATCGGCGCGAAAAAGATCGAACTGGCCACCGAAGGACAATTCAAGGGCATGTTTCCGGATTGCGAGCTCGGCGCCATGCCGCCTTTCGGTAACTTATACGGAATGGAAGTCTACGCAGACCAGCATTTGACGGAGGATGATGAGATCTTCTTTAACGCCTGCACGCACTCGGAACTCATCGAGATGTCATACATCGATTATGAAAGACTTGTGAAGCCCAAATTGGTCAAGCTTACCTGATGAAGAGATAACGTTCTACTTTCTATGTTAGGTGACTATAAAGAAATTCAAGTTGAGTGCTATAGCGGTTTTAAAGCCAATGAACGGCCGGTTGCTTTTACTTATCAGGGAGAGCGGCGGAAAATAGAGGAAATCGTTGATCGCTGGTATGAAGGTGGTTTGGATAGCGGCCGGTCCGTCATTGACTATTTCAAGGTCAGGACCGCGGACGGCAAGGTTTATCTTTTACGCCATCAGTCTGAGTTGGATGCATGGTCGTTATCCATCTGAAATCCGGGACCGACATACAAGTTTTTTCTGAACACTATCAATTTATTTCAGAGCAGATAAACGCGCCTCACATTTAATCTTATTGGTGTATCGTTCTTACCGGGATTGGCAGCCCTACACGCGGGTTCGCTGCAGAGCATGGCCTACTCTGATTTACAAATTGACAAGCCATTCTTTTTTAACTATTAAATTCCGGTAATGAGAAAGGTAAAATAATAAATGGATTTTATCGGAAAATTAAAAGAAAAAGCGATTAAGAAAAAAAATGTCAGCGCCTCAGAAGCGCTCGAACTTTTTGTTGAAGGCACCGGCAATCCCTATCGTGTGCTGGCTGCGGCATCCGAAATCCGTGAACACTTCAAGGGGAAAGAAGTTATTCTTTGCGGCACAACTCACTTGACATCTGCAAAATGGACGCAGGGATGCACATCCTGCAGCTCTATTAAAGCCGATCCGGAAAGTTTTCCGGCGAAGAAAATGAAAACAGCCGGACAGATCCTGAAGGATGCCATACAGGCGAAAAAAAACGGGGCGGAGTATTTCAGCATCGTTGCCGGTTCTGAAAGTTTGAAAACGAAAAAGGAATGGACGAACATTTACCGGATTATCACGGAAATCAACAAATCAGGAATCAAGCCCTGTCTGTCTGCCGACAGGATTGATGCAAATCAGGCTGCGCAACTGAAAGCTGCCGGACTTTCCCGCTCTTGCTTCAATCTGAAAAATGACGGCAAAGAAGATTTGAAAATGATTAAGGCTGCCGGCCTGTCCGCTTGTGCCGGAGTTGGCTTCGGCCTTGGCGAGAGCTTTACACAGCGTATCCAGCAGGCTGAAGCGCTGCGTCAACTGGACGTGGATTCCATTGCCCTCAATATCATCGATCCTGACGGAGGCCGCCAGGGTAAACGGATACAGCCGCTTTCTCCGATGGAAATTCTCATGACGATCGCTGTTTCCCGGTTCATGCTGCCGGATAAAGACATCAAGGTGTGCGGCAGCGGGAAAAATAATCTGAGGCAGCTCCTGCCGCTGGCGATCATCGCGGGCGCCAATTCTCTGATGACCGGAAATTATCTGAATGCCAACGAAAGAAACAGCAAGCTTGACCATGAAATGATTGCCGATCTGGGACTGATTCCTACAAGGCAAATAGACCTCTGCAAGTGCGGTACGAAAGGGAAGCACGGTTGCGCTGCTTCATCGACGATCAAAAGCAAATCAAAATAGAGAGGGCACCTGCAATACAGGCGCCCTCCTGGATTTTCTGAATCCATAGGATTTGTTTATTTTTTATAAATGATCGTGCCGACGGGCTTTCCGTTCAGCGCCTTGGTCAGGTTTCCTTTTTCCAGACCGTTGATAATCTGAATCCTGTCGATCACCTCGCTGTTGAGCAGGATGTCCAGACACGGTCTTTCAATAATCAGATCATCCAGGTCTTTTTTCAACAGGTCTTTGACGCTGATTTCAGGAATGAACTTTGCCCTGCCGTTCTTTTTCGGATCATCCGTGTAAAGTCCCCGCTCGTCTTTGATAAAGATGCAGCTCCGGGCGCCGATTAAGTCGGCAATCACCAGCGTTCCCACATCCGTGCGGTGAACGGGGATGCGCGATTTTGCCACCGGCAGGGCAAAATAATCATATGGCGGCATGCCGTGCATCACGGGAATGCAATCCTGGCCGAAGTAATTGTATAATTTTGTAATTTCATCGTGGCCGATTTTAATGCCGCCCCAGGGAGCAAGCAGTGTGGAAACCAGCAGGGCGTTTTGCTCCGAAATGGAACTTCCGAATTTTGCGATGATGCCGGTCGGCATGCCCAACTCCAGACCGATGGCGTAAATATGGCGGCTACGTGTGCCGCCGCCTGTTGTCAGCAGAATCTTGTGTTTCTTCTTATTGGCGACGACCTCTTTCATGATGGCGGGCAAAGCCTTGATCCCGCGATCGCAGATGGATTGCCCGCCGATTTTAACAATATTGACGTCGGGGAAAAGTCGTTCCTGGGGGGCAACCCGAAGATCTTCCATAAATTGCTTACTCACCAGACTTTCCCCCATCAGTCTGCTCTTCACATGCAGTCTTCGTCCGTCTTTTTCTCTGAACAGTGCCATAGCGTCCTTTCCTTTTTATTCAACCTCAACTTCCTCGTCTTTCACCGAACCATCCTGGGGTGCCTTGAGCAGGACCAGATCCGCTCCCACGGCGGCCGCGATTTCTTCCAACTCTCTTTTCTTGAGATGATCGGCATGAAATTTGAGATTTACATCGGCAACCGCGACCAGTTTGAAGCGCGGCTTCTTCTCTTTTTCCCCCACTTTAATCCGTTCGCGATAAAATATTTTCCCCGCCATAATGTTACCTCCCTAAGTTTTCTTTTTGTCAGGGTTTCGTTTTTCTCCCAGGCTTTCCCAAAGACCGGCGCCGGCCGGTTTGACGGGGAGCACAGCCTCATTTCCCCAGAGTCTGGGCCTTAACCAACCTTTTGTATTTACCACGTCTTCCGGACGGGGACAACACGCATCCCGATCCAGAGAAATCACCCGGATATTGTGCTGCTGCAAAACTGCAACCGCCACATTCTCCGGACTATCTCTCAGTCCTGAATATTCAATAAACCGCCCGCTCCATCCTGACGCGGTGAGACCAACTGCCGCGGCGGCCCCGATGGTGCCGTCGTTGGTGCCTCCATGTCCTGAAAGATGCGCATGGCTTGCCGCCTCAATGGCCTCCTTCTGGGAAACAACCTTTGATGTGCACAGCATGCCAAACGAGATAAGTCCGGGCAGAGAGTGATTTCCTTCGTCAGCCAGGCAAAGCCCCGGATCACTGCCGGGAACGGACATGGCCTCGATGTGAGCAATCGCCGCGCGTTTCAAAGCATCAATGGAAAACTCATCCGGACAGTCCACGACAACACAGGCTGAACTGTTATGTGACGTATAGGGGATGGCCGGGTCCACCAGAAGCTGCTGACGCACAACCCCCCAGACTTTGCAGTCTGCGGGCAGCAGCTTGATGAAGCGGCGGGCCACTTTCCCGGTGCCGTAATCCGAATTGACAGCATCTGTATCATCAAATCCAATATAAACGCGCATCTTATCCTTCTTCATAAGCCTTTTCCTAATCATTAATTATAAGGTTCACAGCGCCGCATGTCAATGGATTAAAAGATTAAAAATATCATCATCAGACAGTTTCAGAACAAATGTTTTGACGCTGTTTGTCATTTAATGTATATCTCAAATCCAGATGACCAGGCAGTGTGGATGTTCATTCAAAGATTATTATCCTAATGGAGGTTTTTATGAAAACTGATGAATTTAAGAAAATAATTACTTTCGCTATTTCCAATGAAATTGAAGCCTATGATTTTTATAAGGGAGTTGCGGACAAAACAAAAGACGCCGGCTTGAAGAAGATCTTTGCGGAACTGGCCGAAGAAGAAGCTAAACATCGCAAGTTCCTGGAAGGCTTTACGTCCGGCAAGGTACAGATGCAGTTTGACGAGACCAAAGATTATAAAGTTGCCCAGTCCATTGAAAAGCCGAAACTGAGCTTGAGCATGAAGCCGGTTGATGCCATCGCGCTGGCGGTCAAGAACGAAGAAGAGGCGATGGAGATGTACACGGAAATGGCCAATTGTAGCAAGGACGCCGAACAGAAAAAGATGTTTCAGTCGCTGGCGACTATGGAAAGAGGCCATAAGGTCAAACTGGAAGATACCTTTACCAATATGGCGTTTCCCGAAGCATGGTAAAATGAATTTCTTAAAGGTATTTCCGGCAAACAAAATCGTTATCAATTAAACCCGCAAGATAAGGCCTCTGGAAACTATTCCAGAGGCCTTGTGCATTTTCGAGCAGTATTCTAAGGAATCATTTTCTGTGTGGACTTTTTCACGCAATCCGGCGCTAGGTTGATTGTTGATAAGAATGTTAATCTAGAAATATTTGAAATATTTATTCATGTAACGTAAGCATTCGATATATTTTCACGAGAATAAATTCAGCTTATAGAATACATATGATGCAAAACAAAAATCAAAAAACACTTAATCTTGTTAAATCAGCAAATCAGATAAAGTCAGAAAATATTCTATTGAAAGCATTTGATGACCTTTTTCACAGGTATGGCCATTATTTCTTATTTTTTCTGATTGCACTAATCATTGCTTTTGTCTTCAAAGATTTTATTATTTTGAAAAAAATATACCTTTTTAAGGATGCTGCTGGCAGCGATTCAATCAACATCAGTTATCCATCATATTATAGCCTGGCAAATTATATTGCAAACGAAGGAATACCAAAATGGTCATTTAATCAGGGGATGGGACAGAACATTTTTCCGTCAGGATTATCAGACCCTTTCTCCTTATTCATCATAATGATGGGTAAAAATTTGGTTTACTACTCCATTTTCTACGCGGAATTACTTAAAATCTTGTGTGCCGGATTATTTTTTTATCTTTTTCTGAAAAAAATTGATTTGTCCGATTACACTGTATTTATAGGAACAATTTTATATTCTTTTAGTGGGTTTATTATCTTAGGGGGACAATGGGGCCTTTTTTCAACGCAAGCCGTTTACGTTGCATTATTGCTTTATTCATTTGAAAAACTTTATAAGGATAATAATTGGATATTATTCCCCTTATGTATTTTTCTGATTGCTTCCAACCAACCGCTAGATCTATATATCATAGGCTTATTTTTTTTAATCTACGTCATATTTCGACTATTTGAAACCAACGAAAAAGAACCGAAAAAGATAATTGTTCTATTTAAAAAAATTTTTATTCTTGGAATGATCGGTATAGCGATCAGTGCATTTTTTTCAATACACATCTTTAATTTGATTGAAAGTCCCCGCATAAGCGGTAACACATCTTATTTCAATTTGTATTATTCCAGACCAATCTTTGGTTTTGAATATTCCGGGAAGACACATTACTTGACTTCATTTATGAGATTATTCTCCTGCAACATTCTGGGTACGGGCAATAATTTTAAAGGGTGGTGGAATTATCTTGAGGCTCCATTATTTTACTGCGGATTAATTTCATTGGTTACGTTCCCTCATTTTCTGAGTCTGTCCGATAGAAGAAAAAAGATCATTTACCTTATTTGGATCCTAATTTTCTTAGTTCCTGTCATCTTTCCTTTCTTCCGAAATTCTTTCTGGCTTTATACAGGTAATTATTACAGAATATTTTCATTATTTGTTGCCATTGTCATTTTATTAATTGGTTTGAAAAGTATTGACAATATTGACTGTAAATCAGAAGCAAATATAAAAATAATCATTGCGACATTATTATTTTTGTTGTTTTTTCTTTATTACCCTTATAAAAACGCGCAAATTATTAATAAAGACATCAGAAATACCGTCGCAATTTTTTTAATAATATACTCTGCTCTTATTTATTTAATTCAGTTTAAAAACATAAAAAATATTGTAAAAATTGCGCTGTTATCCTTGATCGTAATAGAATTAATCTACGCCCACAACGCAACTATTAACAAAAGGCCTGTGATTTCAGGTAAAGAAATAGTAAAAAAAGTCGGTTATAACGATTATACAGTTGACTCCCTGGCGTTCATTAAATTGAATGATAAAACATTCTTTAGAATTAATAAAGATTATTCTTCAGGAACATCCATGAACAAAAGCCTGAATGATGCCCAAGTTCAGGATTTTTACGGAACATCATCTTATCATTCCTTTAATCAATCAAACTATATAAAATTTCTTCAAACATTAGAAATCATAAATATGGATAGCGAACGGGACGCACGCTGGTCTTTGGGACTTACTCGATGTCCTTTACTACATAGCTTCGCAAGTATAAAATACGCTCTCAGTAAGGATCAAGATCCCTACTTGTTAAAATTTGGTTATGATTTAATTGAAAAACGATTTGGAGATGTGAAGGTTTTGAAAAATAAATTCTTTTTACCACTTGGATTCACATATGAAAATTACATCTCTTTAAAAGATTTTAAAAGTCTGTCACAAAATCAAAAGATGATCACATTATACAAAGCTGTTGTTATCGATGATAGTATTTATAACAGCTTTGGTAATGTGGTTAAGTTTGATTTAAGTGGTATGTCTGATAATTACTGGGAAAAGGGATTTGAAAAGGATGTGGAACGTCTAAGTCAGGACACTCTTAAAATAAGTGAACATGGACAAAATAAAATTAAAGGCGAAATTAATGTCGATAAAGATAAAATATTATTATTCTCAATTCCTTTCGACAAGGGATGGAATATTAAAATAGATGGAAAAAGAATAACTCCCATGATGGTCAATATCGGCTTTATTGGAGTTCCTGTGGAAAAAGGGTCACATCGTGTTGAACTTTCCTTCATTCCCCTATATTTTTATACAGGCGCCATCATTTCTTTCATTGCTATTGTTTTGTTTATTTGTCTGCTTACTTTTAAACATCTGCGGGATAAAAAAGCGGTCAGCTAAGCAATAGGAAAAGCCTTGTCTGATCGTTTCTTCTTTGATGCCGGATTTGCGCCCGCGGTGAATTCTTTCCAAAGTCGTTTCAATGCTGTACCGGAAGTCCTGCGGAGGCAGAGTAGCACACAAGGAGTGGAGGGGAGTGTGTCCACAACTCTTCCGTTTGGGAGGAGAACGCCTCCGCAGAACGGTTCATTCTACTTGTTGAAAAAAGAAAAAACAATCCCTCGAAAGTGGGGTTTTTTAGATTATTTTTCATAGAGGTTTCTAATGAAAAAAGAGCGTGAATGGGGAAAAAGAACGTCAAAAGACGCTAAAATAAACCCATTACCGCTATTCTTACGGGAAGGACGATAGCACCGAAAGTGTTTACTTCGTGATTTGCGTCTCCAGAAGCTCCAGTAATTCTTTATTCTCCGGAATATCCATCATCGAATGACCGTAGTGGACAAAGCGAACCATACCGGATTTGTCAATGATGACTTGAGCGGGAAGACGGCCGAGTTTGAAGAGTTTGACCTCCTGTCCGTAAAGTTTCAGCACCCTGTGTTCGGGATCGGGCAGACCGACGAATTGCAGATTTTCCTTTTCCCAGTATTTCTTGAATGCTTCGGCGTTTTCCGGACCGGCCACGAGAATTTCCGTATCCAGTTTTGCGAATTTTTCATAATCCCGGCGCAACTGCGCCATGTGCGCGCGGCAGAAGGGTCAAATAAAGCCGCGGTTGAAAACGAGCATAACGTTTTTTTTGTTGAGATAGCTGGAAAGGGATACGCTCTTGCCGTTGAAATCATTCAGCGTAAAATCCGGCGCCTGAACATTCAGGTCGATTCTGGACATGATGTCACCCCCTGATCTTGATGCAAATTATACTACCAGCTATTTTTAAATTCAATTCCTAATCATAAAAGAAGAATTGAAATTTTCGGGTGAACAACGTAAAAAAATACTTTCAATTCATTCGCTGAGCTTTTAAAGAGAAGCAAACAGGAGGAAATATGGATAGAGGTGAATTGGCGGTTGCCAAATTTGTCAGCGGTTATAACTGCGCGCAGTCGGTTTTTTTCGCTTTTTGCGATGATGTGGAGGTGGACAAAGATAAAGCGCTCAAGATTGCCTGCGGATTTGGCGCCGGCATGGGACGAAAAGAAGAGGTCTGCGGCGCGGTGACCGGTGGCGTCATGGTTATCGGTGCAAAGTACGGTCGGGGAGAAAATGATGCCCAGAAGGAAACGGAGATCACTTATGTCAAGACAAGAGAGCTGATGAATCAGTTTTCTCAAAAATACGGATCGTTCATCTGCCGCCAGTTGCTGAATGGCTGCGATTTATCCGATGATGAAGGACATAAGAGATATCTCGAAAACGATTATCGTAATAAAATATGCAAACCCTGCGTGCAGAGTGTGGTGGAGATACTGGAAGGCATTATTTGATGCTCCAACAGGATCATTCAGGAATGTTCTAATCTTAACTTTATGTGGCTACTGGATTTTCAGGTCAAGCCGGGGAATGATAGTCCATAGAAAACAATTGTGAATTTATTTCGAAACATAGCCGTCAGTCTGATCGCCTTCGGTCTGACGTCCTATCTGGCGATTGTTCAGAAGTGGTCGCTTCAGGAATTCTGCTGGTGCATCTGGCTGTCCGCTCTCTTTTATTCGTGGACGTGCGTTGTCACAGCGGTCATACAAATTATGTTGACGGCCAGAACGCAAAAAGATTATTATGATTCCAAAGCCGCCTTCCTCAAGAACATTTCTCCTGAATTATTCACGCTGGCGATCATTCCGGTCAGTCTGTCTGTCGGTTTTATCGCACTTTATCTATACGCCTGGATATTTTCGTTTTACGGCCTTTTTCTTTCAGTATTTGCCGCCATGCCGCCTTTAAATTTGTTTGGTCCCAATGGTTTCATCAATTCGGATTTTTTTACGCCCGTGGTTTATCTTACGGAAAAATACTGGCTGATGATTCTGGCAACCATTATCACGAACGCGGATGATTTTATGCGCAGGAATTCCTGGGAGCGCATCGTTCTTCCTTTCAAACAAAATGAAATACTGCGCATTCACCTTATGATCCTGGCTCTGCCGTTTTTGGCGATGATGATGTGGGCTTTGTTCAAGGATGCTTATCAGCAGTTGACGATTGTCCTGCTCATCGGTCTTTTCTTTTTAATTCCCAAAAAGAAACGGGAGGAACAGAATGTCGTTCATTCAAATTCAGCAGACAAATAAAAAAATAATCAGGCGGACGCCCATCGGACCCGTTGTGGTGATCTGGTCGGTGATCAATCAAAAGCCTCTGGTTGTCAGTATTCTGCTTTCCAGACCGGGACTTTCGTCTGAAGCTCAGGCGGATAATCTTTTCGCGAAATCAGGGAAATCATCCTGTATGGAAATTGACGCTTTGGCTGACTCCATAACGGCGTGCCTTGAAGGTGCCCCTGTCCAGTTTTCTCTGGATATCGTTGATTTGTCATCGTTCACGAAATTCCAGAAGTCTGTTTTGCTGGCGCAGTATGCGATTCCGCGGGGTTCTGTCAGCACTTATGGGTTGATTGCATCACATGTCGGAGTCCCCGGCGGTGCGAGAGCGGTGGGCAATGTGATGGCGTGTAATCCGTTCCCGATCATTATTCCCTGTCATCGGACAGTCCTTTCGAACTTTTCTCTCGGCGGCTTCGGGGGTGGCGCTGCGATGAAGCGGGCCCTGCTGGAAAAAGAAGGAATTGTCTTTGATGAGGCCGGAAAAGTGATTTGCAATCGTTTACAATACAGTCAAAAGAAGTGAGTGGTATTTAAAAGAAGCGCTGTCGTTATTGTTCCACTTCTTTTAAATAGATAATGAAAAGGATTGGTTACCCCCATCCAAAACATCCTTGACATCATAGTCCGAAATTCGTATCTTGTCGGACAGAAAAAGCAGATCCGCGATGAACTTGCATCGTCTGAAGGATGCTGCTGATAACTGCACAAATGAGTAAATGTAAGGAATGAACAATGCCCATCACAGAAATTCTTGCCCGCAATGCCGCTCTGTACGGTGAAGAAATATGCCTGGTTGAAATCAATCCGGAAATTAAAGACGTTCCGGCCAGCTGGAAGGACTACGAACTGGTCGAGACCAATCCCGAAAAGCGGTACCGTCGTGAAATGACCTGGCGCGAGTTTGACGACAAGGCCAACCGCTTTGCCAATTTTCTACTCGGCAGGGGCCTGACCAAAGGCCACAAGGTCGGTATCCTGCTGATGAATTGTCTGGAATGGCTGCCTGTTTATTTCGGTATTCTGAAAACCGGCGCTCTCGCGGTGCCGCTGAACTACCGCTACACAGAAGATGAGATCCAATACTGTCTTGATCTGGCTGAATGTGATGTCTTGATTTTCGGGCCGGAATTTACCGAGCGAGTGAATGCGATCAAGGATAAGATTCCGCGAGTGAAAATAAAGCTGTTTTTAGGTGTGGGCCGTCCTGACTTTGCTGAAAGCTATTACGCGCTGACGGCCTGTTGTTCTTCGACCGCTCCGAAAATCAGTCTTTCCGATGATGACGATGCGGCTATCTATTTTTCATCGGGCACCACCGGCTTTCCCAAGGCGATTCTTCACGCGCACCGCGCTTTGACGATCTCATGCGAAGTGGAAAAGGATCACCACAGGCAGACGCGCGCGGATAATTTTCTCTGCATTCCTCCGCTGTATCACACCGGCGCGAAGATGCACTGGTTCGGCAGTTTTCTTGCCGGCAGCAAAGCCGTGTTGTTGCGCGGCGTCAAGCCGGAATGGATATTAAAAGCGGTTTCCCAGGAAAAAGTGACCATCGTCTGGCTGCTGGTTCCTTGGGCACAGGATATCCTGGATGCCATCGAACGCGGCGACATCAAATTAAACGATTATAACCTTGATCAGTGGCGGCTGATGCATATCGGCGCGCAGCCGGTTCCGCCCAGTCTGGTCAAGCGCTGGAAGCAATATTTTCCCCATCACGACTACGACACCAATTACGGACTGTCGGAATCCATCGGCCCCGGTTGTGTTCATCTGGGAATTGAAAATATCCATAAAGTGGGAGCCATCGGCAAGGCGGGATACAGTTGGGAGGTGAAGATCGCGGATGAACAGGGGAATCCCGTGAAGCAGGGAGAGGTCGGTGAGCTTTGCGTAAAAGGTCCGGGTGTGATGAAATGCTATTACAATAATCCGGAAGCCACGGCGGAAATCCTGAAAGACGGCTGGCTGTTCACGGGGGATATGGCGAAGACGGATGAAGACGGTTTCATCTATCTGGTGGACCGCAAGAAAGATGTCATTATTACCGGCGGCGAGAATATTTATCCCGTGCAGATCGAGGATTTTCTGCGGACGCATCAGGCGATCAAGGATGTGGCGGTGATCGGTCTCCCCGATCAGCGTCTGGGCGAAATCGTCGCGGCCGTCATCGAGCTGAAGCCTGAATTTTCTCTTTCGGAAGCTGAGATCGAGCAGTTTTGCAGGGAGCTGCCGCGCTATAAGCGACCGCGCAAAATCATCTTCGACCATGTTCCGCGCAATCCAACCGGCAAAATTGAGAAGCCGAAACTCCGCGAGAAATACTGCGGCGGCAGTCTTGTCGAGGCGCAGACAGGCATTCACTGAAACAACAAAGGAGAAGTATATGTTCGCGTATCAGCTATCCATTTTTGCGGAAAACAAATCCGGAAAACTCGCCCAGATAACAGGTGTGCTGGCGAAAGAAAAAATAAATATCCGGGCGACCACCATCGCCACGGCGGACACGTTCGGCATTATTAATTTGATTGTTGACGATCCCCGGCGCGCCGAGGCCGCTCTTTCCGCGGCCGGCATGATGGTTCATCTCCGGGAAATTTTAGCGGTCCTGATTCCGGACCATCCGGGAGGACTGGACAGCTTGATGCAGCTCCTGTATCAGGAGGGCATCAATATCAACAATGCCTATGGTTTTGTGCTGGAGACCTCCAGGCAGGCGGTGTTTGTCGTTGACGTGGATCAGATGGAGAAGACGGCCAATCTTTTGGAGCAGAAAGGCTTTAAGACGCTGGACAGTCAAGCGCTTTCCGATATGTGATATGTTTATCATTTGTTCAATATTTTAGCAGGAGGAAGCATCATGACGCATGAGGATAAAGGCAAATATTTCAAGAAACATCCCGATGGAACGCCCGTCGATGAAGATCTTAAAAAAGAGATTCTCGAACAGGTGAAAAATAACAGCATCTCTTGCAGGAAGGCGGAGGAAATTGCTCAAGAGATGGGATTTTCTCTGGAAGAAACAGGCAGGACGATTGATATTCTGAATATCAATATTACGAAATGCCAGTTGGGTCTCTTCGGATACGGTGAAACCAAGAAAATCGTGCAGCCGGCCAAAGAAATATCTCCCGAATTGAAGGAAAGCATATCGGCCGCCGTGCAGGACGGAAAGCTTTCCTGTATTGCCGCCTGGGAAATCGCTCAGAAATTAGATATTCCCCGTATGAAGGTTTGTGCAGCCTGTGAAGCTCTGGATATAAAGGTAAAACCGTGTCAGCTGGGCGCTTTTTAGAGGAATAATTTCAGGTAGCTCTGCAATATTTTTTTCATTAAAGCCGCGTTTTTGCGGGTTCCTTCACGGATTTCCTCAATGCCCAGAGGTTTCTCCAGTAGGCCGTTGGCGAAATTATCCAAGGAACAAACGGAGGCATAGGGAATTTCCAGTTCCTGGGCAATGACCGCTTCGTTGGCCATGGTCATGCCGACGACATCGGCAAAACGCGCCATCATTTTTATTTCCACTTTTGTTTCCAGCCGCGGGCCCTGCGTCTGCCAGTAAGTTCCCTTCCGGACAACTTTAATTTTATTGTCCAGAGCCGCCCTGATAATCCTGTGTCGCACCTCTTCGTTCAAAGACGGAACGATATGGACAGCGCTTTTGTGATGGATCGTTGGCGTCGCTGTCAGAGTTATAAAATCATCGGGAACAATGATCATTCCCGGCCGCAAACGTTTTTTTAAGGAGCCGGTAGAATTGACGCCTACGATTTCCGTCACACCAATATCTTTTAAGGCCTTGATGTTGGCGCGATGGTTGATGAGGTGGGGTAAAATATAGTTTTGGGGAGAATTGCCATGGCGCAGAATCAGCGCGGTCTTGTCTGTGATGAAAACGTCAGCTTTGCCGAACTCATTTTTCATGGCTCTGGCAGTGCTTTTCTTTAATAAATCACTGTCGGCCATCATTAAGCCGGTGGAAATAATGCCCAATCGTTCCATATGCTCTCCCTTTGCCCGCTTGTATAGCAAATTAATGTCCGACCGTCAAAGAAATGCGCTCTGTGGCATAGCAGATTGCATTTGACTTTCTATCCTTTATTGTGACATATAAACAAACGCTAAAATTTAAGGAGGATTTTATTCATGGGCAGTGAATTAGTGGGCGTTGCCACTGACGATAATTTTGAGGGGGAGGTTCTGAAATGCGACAAGCCTGTTCTTGTGGATTTCTGGGCGCCGTGGTGCGGTCCCTGCAAATCGATCGGCCCGATCGTCGAAGAGATAGCGGCGCAATTTCAGGACAAGATAAAAATTATGAAGCTCAACGTTGATGACAGCCAGAAGACAGCCGTTAAATATTCCGTAAGAAGTATTCCGACGCTGCTTCTGTTTAAAGAAGGACAGGTGCTGGACAGCCTCATCGGTCTTGTGCCCAAGAATAAGCTGGAAGATTTTGTGAAAAAATCGTTTTAATTGTCGTATCAAGAGGCTGAACATTGATTGATTCAAGAAAATTTTCCGGATTTCCTCAATTTAAAATAGTCTTACTTCTGGTGGCGCTATCCATGATCCTCGGCGGCTGTTCGCTGTTTAAGAAACAGGAAACGGCTGTGTCCACACCCGAGAAACTTTATGCCCTGGCCTCGGATGAATATAAGGAAAATAACTATAGTCAGGCGCGCGTCTATTTCACCCGTCTCAAGGAAGAGTATCCCCTGCATGACATGGCTGTTCTGGCAGAGATCGGCATCGCCGATTCCTACTATAGCGACAAGGAATATGTTGAAGCGGAAAATGCCTACAGCGATTTTATGGCCATGCATCCCGTGAATGAAAATGTTCCCTACGCCATCTATCAGATCGGGATGTGCAGTTATCATCAGATGGAAGCGATTGACCGCGATCAGACGGAAACGATGAAAGCCCGCAGGGCTTGGGAAAAGCTTATTTCAAGGTATCCTGACAGCAAGTTTTCCCCGCTGGCGGAAACGAAACTCAAGGAAGTCAAACAGAAGCTGGCACAGCGGGAATTCTACATCGGCTCTTTTTACCTGAAAAAGAAAAAATATCAGGCCGCCCTGGCGCGTTTCGAAACCATTGCCCGGGAATACGCCAACAGCGGGATTGACATCAAAGTCAAAAAATTCATAGATGAGACGAAGGCGAAAATCGCCGAAGAAGAAAAAGAAAAGCTTGAGAAAGTAGCGAAGGAAAAGAAGAAAGCACAGAAAGAGCAGCAGAAACTGAGCAGGGAAGATAAAACAAAACAATAAATTTCATTCCCCCCATTCACATCCGGGAGTTCTCTTTTTTTATTTTGACGATCATTTCATGCCGGGCCATTTCCTGATGGACTGAGGTGTCCATCTTCAGGTGACAATTTTCAGGAATTTCCTGAATCGCATCAAAGTCGTTCTTTTGCTTCTGGAACAGATCCCATCGACCGTCCGAAGCGTTGTCGTTCTTCAACAGCCTTTTTTCCAGTCGCCGGCGGGTCACGTCGTCCGGACAGAAGCATTCCAGAAGATAAAAGCGCACCCCCAGTCTTTCCGCCAGATGCATGGCCTTTTGCCGTTCCTCCTTTTTTTTGAAGGAGGCGTCGATGATGACCGGCTTGCCCTGTCTGATTTTTTGCCCGGCCAGTTCAAAGATTTTCTGATAGACGAGGCGGGAAACATCATCGGCGTATATGCCCCGGCCAAAATCTTCATAGCGTCGGTCCGTCGGTTGAAGGGCAAAGATTTCCTTGCGCACGACATCCGTGCGGATGATCTCCGCGCCGAAACGCATGGCGAGCTGGCGGGCCTGATAACTTTTTCCTGATCCCATCAGGCCTGCCGTTGCAATCAACACAGGTTTCTCCAGCCGGGCCGCGTAGGAATAGGCCAGATCAAAATATTTTTCGGCTGTTTGCCGCGTATCGCGATATTCGTTTTCCGTGATGTCCTCCTGCGCAAGCCGTATACTGGTCACTTTTCCACGGACATAGGCGGAATAGCAGCGGTAAAAATTAAGCACTGCGGGCAGGTCGGCATCACCGGAGTAGCGGATATAAGATTTCACAAAAGCTTCGCCAAGTTCCGCATAGCCGTTGAAATCGATGTCCATAGTCAGGAAAGCGACATCTTCGGCGACATCGCCGCAGCGGAAATGTTCGTTAAATTCAATGCAGTCGAAAATCGCTATTTCATCGTTAATGCAGATGTGATCCAGATGCAAATCACCGTGACAGTCCCTGATCCTGTGATCCGATATCCTTTTTTCAAAAAGGCGTTTGTTGTCGATCAGAAATTGTTCCGCGTAGCCTTTGATGAAGAGATACTGATGTTCGGGAAGGGTGACATGAATATAATCTGCCGTTTCAGAAAAATTTTCATCGTGGTTGCGGCGGATATTTTCGATGCTGCCCATTTCATCGATGTGCCCTCCCGTTTGGGCCTGCCGGTGAAATAGAGCGATCTTTTCAGCCAGGGCGTCCATGGTTTTTTCATCAGCGTTTTTCCGGGCGAGAAGCATTTTGAGCATTTTATCGGCGGGCAGTTTTTTCATGCGCACGGCGTACTCTATAATTTCAGAACCGCTCTCCAGCGTCAGGTCACCTTGCGGGTTTCTGGAAATAGGGACGACATCCAGATAGGTGTCGGGAGCGAGTCTTCTGTTGAGCCGCAATTCCTCCAAACAATAGAATTTTCTTTTCGCCAGACTTGTGAAATCCAGGAAATCGAATTTGACCGGTTTTTTAATTTTGTAAACGAAGTCTCCGGCGATGAAAACATAGGAGATATGCGTCTGGATAAACTCAACCTCTGCCGGATGGTGAGGATAAAAATCCGGATTTTTCATGGCGTCAATGAGTGCGGGATGGGTCATCGCATCTTTCCCCTGTCATGTTGATTTTAAGATTACCTAAACAATCATCCGGCGATAATCAAGACAAAAAATATCAGGACGCTTTTCAGCAATCACGACGATTGGATGATGCATCGACGAATACCAAAAAAATCCGAGCCGGGCCGGAGAAAAAATTATCAAACGCCCAGTCGGATGGGGAAGATCGCTTGGTTTAATTTGTCCCTTTTAAGAAAACGGAGGGTATGAGAGGAGAAGGCGTCTATTCGTACTGCTCGAGGAATTTGTGCAAAGCATTTTTTAACCAGACGAAAGATTCCTGCTTGGTAATGATGAACATAAATCCGCTGACATTTTTCTCGTTGAACTCAAAGACGGTTCTTAGAACAATGGCCATATTGTCCGGGTCAATCAGATTGTCGTAAACGACACCGTGAAGACTTTTTTCAACAACAACGCGCGGTGGCGAATAGGTAATGACATCGCCCAGAAGCTCGGCAATCTTACCGATGCAGGCTCCGATGAGGATGTTGCCGATTTCTAGAAAAGTTTCCTTTTCCGTTTCCTGAAGCGGTTCTGATTCCAGCACGGTGGTTCCCCCGTCAAACAATGAAATCAATCTTGTTCCCGTGCCGGGAGGGAAAACCAGAAAAGCATTCCCCTTAAACTTGCCCCAGAAGCTTTGTTCCACGACGGACACGCGGTCCCTGTCATAGTCAAAGATCTCGCTGTTGATATAAGTCGGAAGATCAAAGGCCTGGAGCAGCCTGATTTGAGGAACGCTCAGAATCACAAAGATATCGACAAATTCCGCGAGGTCTGACGCCGCCCGTCCGAAAGCGATATTCATGATTTCCTGAAGCAGGTCCGTCTCGGCAGTTGTAATCATCTCTTTTACGTTGTCATTTTTCTGCATAATTCATCCACATTAAAGTAATGCGTTATCTGCTTCTTTGATTGCCGCGGCTATGGTTTCCTTTGCGGGGGGCTTTTTCAAGACCGAGAAAGCGCCTAAATCATGGGCCTTGGACACGGCTTTAATCTGAACATCGGCCGTGAGAATAATGACTTTTGCTTTCTGATCGAACTTCAGAATTTCTTCCAGGGCCTGAAAACCATTCATCACCGGCATCGTTAAATCCATGAAGGTCAGGTCCGGCTTTATTTCTTTATATTTGTCCACACCCGCCTGGCCGTCATTGGCATCAAATAATTCGTACTCTTTATCTTTAGGGATGCAGCTTTTGATGATCTTTACAGAGATGGGAGAATCGTCAACAATTAATATTTTTTTTATCATATTAACCTCTTGTCAAGAAGAAAATGATTTACTTTTTTTTTGTATATAACATTTTGCCGGAAAAATTAAGATTTTTTTTCATCATGGTCCTGAATATGTGAAAAAAACTTCTGTTTTATGGATTGTTCTTCCAATCCCTGAAGCCAGGACAGCGGACATCAATGTTTTTGTATTATTGTTTACTTTTTTTAAATAGTCAACATCAAATGTGAGGAGAGACGAACACATTGTAACGAACGACGATTGTCGGACAACCGAACGGGAATTTGAAAATGCGATTTTATGGCGGGATAGTGGTCGCATTGGTTTTCCGTTTCTTTGGTTTGAAAAAAAGCAGCACAGACAGCCCGGCGGATGAAGAATGACCATATTTAAATTAACAATAATATTGACAAAACCATTTGAAATATGTCAAATTAAACCAAAAAAATCTTCTGATTCATAAAAGCAGCCATACGATGCAGTACGACTTAGTCCCAATATTGTTGACTAAAATAAATATTTGAAAAGATGAGAAAATGAATCTGAATAATCTTGCTATATCATTGATTGAACTCGATCCCCAAAACAACGCCGAATGCGATGTATTCAAAAAACAATTGATCCTCATTAAGGATAAGACCGTTGGCGCTCTCCGGGAAATTCTGGAACAGGCCTGCAATGAGATGGATTCCTGGCCCGACCAGGATGTGGAGAAGCGCCGTGAGGGGATTGCCCGTCTGGGAGATCTATTGGAGCGGGCCATGGAATGCGGCGAACAGGAATTGCCGGCGGCAGAACCGGAAACGCCGGCCGTCGCGCAGCCCAAAGTTATGGCAGCGCAGAAATTTACGCTTTCGACGGAATTTGACGTGGACCTGATGAACGAGTTCATCGTGGAAAACATGGAATGGTCCACCATGGCGGAATCGGCGATTCTGGACTGGGAAAAAAATCCAAACAACAAAGAATTGCTCAATACCATCTTTCGCGGTTTTCACACCATTAAGGGAACCTCCGCTTTTCTGAATCTTGATTGTGTCAAGGACATGGCTCATCATGTAGAATCCATGCTGGCCCGGGTGAGAGATGGCGAGGACACGTTTACGACGGGACACGCCAATCTTTCCCTGAAAGCGCTGGATATGATCAAATTTATTCTGGAGCGGATGAAGTCATCCGGTCCCGGGCAGCAGATAGACCTGCCCCCGGGCCATCAGGAACTCCTGGAAACGCTCAAAGGTTTTGTTTCCGGCACCCAGGAACAAAAAGTCGCTGAGAAGCCGAAGGATCCGGCCGCTCAAGCGGTGTCGGTTGAAGCGGTTCCCGCCAAAGCCCCGGAGGCCCCTGTCAAGGCCCCAGAGGCGCCGGCCAAGGTTAAAGAAACGCCTGCCAGAGCCAAGGAAGCTCCTGCGGAGCAGACCGTTTCAGCAACTCCTGTTTCGGAACAGATAGCGGAATCAACGGTGAGGGTCAAGGTGGATCGGTTGGACAAACTGCTGGATACCGTGGGTGAGTTGGTCATCGCGCAAACGATGGTGGGACAGGATGAATTGATTGTCAACGGGAAATATCACGAACTGAATAAAAAAATTTCTCAGGCGGGGAAGATCGTGCGTGAACTGCATGATCTGAGCATGTTTTTGCGCATGGTGCCTCTCAAGGGGACTTTTCAGAAGATGGTCCGGCTGGCCCGTGATCTTTCCCATAAAAACAGCAAAATGGTCAATTGCATTACGGAAGGCGATGATATTGAAATTGACCGCAACATGGTGGATATGGTCGCCGACCCTCTGATCCATTTGATCCGCAACGCGGTTGACCACGGTATCGAAATGCCGGAGGAGAGGCGCCGGGCCGGAAAATCCGAAAACGGGCATATTCATCTCACCGCCGGTCACGCCGAAGGAAGCATTATGCTCACAGTCTGGGATGACGGCCGGGGAATGTCCCGCCAGCATATCGTGGACAAGGCGATCGCGCGGGGGATTATCGATTCAGCCGAAAGAATGACGGATCAGGAGGTCTGGCAGATGATTTTTCTGCCGGGATTTTCCACGGCCGAAAAGGTAACCGAAGTTTCCGGGCGCGGCGTGGGAATGGATGTCGTGCGCAGGGCCGTTGAAGCGCTGCGGGGCCGGATAGAAGTCCAGACCACGGAAGGAAAAGGCTGTTCCTTTATTATGAGAATGCCGCTCACGATGGCGATTACCGACGGCATGATCGTTAAAGTGGGGTCCCAACGATATATCCTGCCGACGTACAATATACAAAAAGCCGTCCGGCCGGAATCGTCCAGTATCCACACCGTGAATCTGCGAGCGGAAATGTTGTCCTTTATGGAGGAATTGATCCCGATTATCAGATTGCACCGGTTATTTAAGATCCCGGACGGCGCCACGGAACTCACCTCCGGCCTTCTGGTCGTGATCGGTGAAGGTCAGCAGCGGTGCGCGCTGTTTGTGGATGATCTGTTGAGCCAGACGCAGGTTGTCACCAAGCTGCTGGGCAGCGGCATCAATAATGTGCCGGGTGTTGCCGGTGGAGCGATCATGGGAGACGGCACTGTCGGTCTGATATTGGATGCTGCCGGCATTGTCAGCATCGCCCGACAGCAAGTGAATATTAAAGAGTCATAAACAGGTTATGAGGAGGAAAAAATGAATAACGCAACTGCAGCGAAAGACGGTCAGTCTGTCAAGGTTGATTCTCGTGCCGGTAAATACCTGACTTTTTTCCTGGCCAGCGAGGAGTATGGCGTCGAAATTCTCAAAGTCCAGGAAATCATCGGACGCATGCCGATTACACCGGTGCCGCTGACCTCAAAATATATCCGGGGCGTCATTAATCTGCGGGGTAAGATTCATCCCATTATGGACCTTAAAATCAAGTTCGGTATGGAAGAAGCCGAGATCACAGAGGAGACGTGCATCATTGTCATCAAAACCTCTAGTTTGATGATGGGTATTCTGGTGGATAAGGTTTCTGAAGTGGTGAATGTGGCCGCCGATGATATTGAAGATACGCCCGCCTTCGGCGGGGACGTGAATCCCGAATATCTTCTCGGGGTGGGCAAGACAGGGGGGCGGGTGCGTCTTCTTCTGGATATTGAGAAAGTGATCACAACGTCCGACATCATCAACATGAAAAAGGCTTCCAGCGAGGAGCATTCAGGGGCCTGAGTCGCGTTTGATGGTCACGCGGATAAGACTTCGATCCGGCACGGCAATGAAAAGGATAAATAACCATCATGCGCATATCATTTAAAATCGTATTATTCTGCCTGATTCCCATCGTTATCTTTACCGTCGGGGTTCTTTTGATTGCCAATAAACAGCTCAAAGAGACGGCTACGTCGGTTGCGGATCATCTTCTGGAGCAGAAGCTGTCTTCGGAAATTAACACATTCCGTGACGAGGTGGAGCGAAACTATGGTGTCATGGATCTTAAAAATGGCGGTCTGGTGGATCAGGTCGGCATGCCCATTGCGAAGCGCTATGAAGTGGTAGACCGGATATCCAAACAATTTTCAAGTACGGCAACTATCTTTGCCCGCGAAGGCGACGACTTTACCAGGGTTGTCACGACGGTGAAGAAGAACGACGGCAGCAGAGCAGACGGAACCGGGCTGGGCAAGGATAGCAAGGCGTATCAAAATCTCATCAACGGCAACATGTATGTCGGCGAAGCCAATATTCTCGGTTCTCCCTATCACACAACCTACATGCCTTTATTGAACAGTCAGGGACAGGTCATTGGCGCTCTCTATGCCGGCATTCCGAAGGTTGAACTGATGCAGATGATCACCGGGCTTAGCAAATCCTCCGTCATCGTGATCACACTGGCCATGCTGGCCCTCATCGCGTGTATCGTCGTGACGATTCTCGCGGTCGTTTCGTGGTCCTTGCGCCCCATGACAAAGATCGTCGAAGGCGTTGAGGAACTGGGGAATGGCCACGTTTCCCACCGGCTGGGTATTCGCAGCAGAGACGAGATAGGCGCGCTGGCCCATGCCATCGATAATTTTTCTGACTACCTTCAACAGAATATCGTCCTGAATGTGCAGAAAATAGCTGACGGCAATATTGACATCAATACCAATATCATTGATGAGCGGGATGAAATCGGTCCGGCTTTTAAGAGAATGATTGACCATATGAATCTGCTGGGCAATGAAATGATGATCCTCACACAGTCGGCTGTGGAAGGCAAACTGGATGTCCGTGGCAACAAAACGGATTTAAAGGGCGTCTTCAGGTATCTGGTCAGTGCCGTCAATAAGACGCTGGACGCGATGACCGGTCCGATCAACGAGGCCTTATCAGTGATGGAAAACATTGCCGGACGGGATATGACCGCGCGTATTCATGGTACCTACAAAGGCGATCATGCCAAAATAAAAGAATCACTCAACCTGACGGTGGAAAACCTGGACAAGGCTCTTCAGCAGGTGGCCGTTGGAGCGGATCAACTGGCATCGGTGAGTGTCCAGGTTAGTACCAGCGGCCAGTCTTTATCCCAGATGGCCAGTGATCAAAACAATGCTCTGGACATCGTGACTGTGTGCGCGCAGGAGATGTCGTCAATGACCAAACAAAATGCCGTAAGCGCCCGGGAGGCCAAAAGCGTGGCGGAAGAGGCTCGGGGGAGCGCGGAGAAAGGCGTGGAGAGCATGAACCGGATGTCCTCGGCGATCAACCAGATCAAGTCATCTTCGGATGCCACAGCCAGGATCGTCAAGACCATCGATGAGATTGCGTTCCAGACAAATCTGCTGGCCTTGAATGCGGCGGTAGAAGCGGCCCGGGCGGGCGATGCGGGCAAGGGCTTTGCGGTGGTCGCGGAAGAAGTCCGGAATTTGGCCATGCGGAGCGCGGAGGCGGCCAAGAACACGGCAAATCTGATCGAAGAATCGGTGAAGAACTCGGAGAACGGCGTGGCGATCAATAAGGAGGTTTTGAAGAACTTCCAGGAGATTACCGAGAAAAACAACAAGGTCAGTCAGGTCGTATCGGACATCGCTGAATCTTCCGAGCAGCAGTATGATGGATTCATCCAGATGGACAAAGCGCTGGATGAAATGCATCAACTGACCAAACAAAATGCGGTGAGTGCTGAGGAATCGGCGAGTGTGGCTGAAGAAATGTCTTCCCAGTCCGAGGAGATGCGCAGCATGGTGGCCAGTTTTAAACTGAGTGCCAATCTGGTTCAGGGCCGAATGGCCGATGTCTAGAGGCCTGGCCGGAAACATACTGAATGAGAATCAAGAATTAAAATTACAGATAAGGAGCCCAAAAATGATAGGAAAAATGTTTAATAACTTGAAGATCGGAATCAAGTTAACAGGGGCATTTGCCATTGTGTTTATCATCGTGACAGCCTTGATGCTGACCGGCGCCAAAGTCAGAATGAACGCGCTGCGCGGGCTGGATGCCAGCTATGTCCAGTATTTAACGGAGATGCAGACCATTGGCGATCTGAGAACCAATCTGGAGAAGATAGAGAAGCAGATCTACGGCTATATTGCCCTGTCTGCGGGGCGCGGCAAGATTCAGGAGAGCATCAAGCAGGAAACGGAGTCGATCGAGCGGATGATTCAGACCTATAAAAGCAGGAGTCTTGACGCCGAGGAAAGCAAATTGATTGCCGACATTGAAGCCGGTTGGCCGGAGGTTCAGCGCGGCTATAAAGAAGTGATGAGACTGGCGGCCGAGGGGAAGAATGATGAAGTCAGCCGCCTGCTAGCCGAGGGCAGCTTTGTGACGGAAGCCCAGAAGAAAATCGTGTCGGCGGTCAGCGGACTCGGTGACTACAGCGCCGGTAAACATCAGGCCATCATTAAAAAAAATGTTAAGGGCCGGGGAGGCTGGTCGGGCATCCTCTGGTTGGGATCGCTTTTTGGCGCCCTCTTCCTGGTCGGATGTGGTGTTTTCTTTAACCGGTCTCTGACCAGACCGCTGAAGCGGGCTCTGTTTATGATGCGGGAAATGGAACAGGGTCATCTTTCCAGACGGTTGTATATGGACAGGAAGGATGAGATAGGCGATCTGACCCACGCGATGGATTCGTTTACGGACAATCTCCAGCAGAATGTCGTATTCAACATGCAGCAGATATCGGAAGGCAATGTCAATGTCGCTCCCGAAATTATTGACGAAAATGATGAAATCGGTCCCGCGCTGCAGAAGATGACCAATACGATCAAGGATCTGGTCAGTGAAATGAATATGCTCACTCAATCCGCGATGAACGGGCAACTGGACGTTCGGGGCAACGAAGAAGCTTTCGAAGGCGCTTACCGGGAGATTGTTCACGGGGTCAACCGGACGCTGGATGAGTTGACCGGCCCGATCAATGAAGCGTCTGAATCTCTGGAGAAGGTGGCCGGGAAGGATATGACGTCGCGGATGATGGGCGAATACAGGGGTGACCATGCCAAGATCAAGGAATCCTTCAATACCGCGGTGGAAAATCTGGACAAGGCCCTGCAGCAGGTGGCCATTGGCGCCGATCAGGTGGCGGCGGCCAGTGTGGAGGTCAGTTCCGGCGGACAATCCTTATCTCAGGGTGCGAGTGAGCAGGCCAGCTCGCTGGAGGAAGTCTCCAGTTCCCTGCAGGAGATGTCGTCGATGACCAAGCAGAACGCCATTAACGCGAGGGAAGCGAAAGGTGTAGCGGAAGAGGCGCGGGGGAGTGCGGAGAAAGGCGTGGAGAGCATGAGCCGGATGTCCTCGGCGATCAACAAGATCAAGACCTCGTCGGATTCGACCTCCAAGATCGTCAAGACCATCGATGAGATCGCGTTCCAGACGAATCTGCTGGCATTGAACGCGGCGGTGGAAGCGGCCAGAGCCGGTGACGCCGGGAAAGGCTTTGCCGTCGTTGCCGAAGAAGTCCGTAATCTGGCGATGCGGAGCGCGGAGGCGGCGAAGAACACGGCGAACCTGATTGAAGAGGCGGTGAAGAACTCGGAGAACGGCGTGGCGATCAATACGGAGGTATTGAAGAACTTCCAGGAGATTACCGAGAAGATCAACAAAGTCAGCCAGGTGGTGGCGGAGATCGCGGCGGCATCCGAGCAGCAGGATCAGGGGATCAGCCAGGTGAACAAGGCGGTCGAGCAGATGAATCAGTTGACGCAGCAGAACGCGGCGAACGCTGAGGAGTCGGCCAGCGCCGCCGAGGAGATGTCTTCGCAGTCCGAAGAGATGCGGAGCATGGTAGCGGGCTTCCGGCTGTCGGTGTCCGACGGTTTTTCGAGGGCACTGCCATCCGG
>JAKLGV010000031.1 GCA_022710585.1 Deltaproteobacteria bacterium
TTCTTCCTTCGACTTGGGACTCATAATTTAACCTCCGTTTCCGAATCTTTCTCGGTAACATCGGTTTATGAGTCAACGTATCCTTTTTATTCATCCCTTCGGTAACATTTTATTTGAGGCAATTCGAAGCATTAAATAAAAATTGACATCGAAGCAATATTTCCGTATTCTTCTTCACTATTTAATGATGGTTTCACCCTATCCATTTCATAAATTTTATATGAAAACAAACAATAAAGCTCTGCGCAACAAGAAAAGCGATCTAAGAAAGCTCGTTCTTTTGATGAATAGCCAGAACAAAAGATTCTGGCCTCCGCTGGATCCCGTAATCAAAATGCTTGATCTGGTGATTGAGCCGGAAGAACTGTCGCTGCTTTTAAAAATGGGTGCCGGTTTGTACACCTATGAACAAGCCCTGGCCCTCAGCGGCATGAAGAACGAGCAATTTTCTCTCGTGTTTGAATCTCTTAAACAAAAGGCGTTTATCGGAATCAAAAATCCTGATACAAAAGATGAGAAATATACCCTCCATCCTTTTGTGGTCGGCTGGTTCGAAGGCCAGGTGTCGTATCTGATCGGCAGGCCCGAAGAAAAGGAATTTGCGCAACGGTATATGGAATTTCTTAACGCCGTGCGCAAATATAATGTTTTCCCTCTACGGAATGTCATGAATGTCATCGGCAAATATACGAATATCTCCAATCAAAGCGTCGGGATCGTTCGTGAGTCAAAAAATGCCAGAGGCAAATCAACCATTGTGATTGATGAAAAAATTACCGTACCGGATTCGAAGATTTATCCGGCAAGTTCCATTAACGATCTGATCAGGGAATATGGAACAAAAAGCATCATTGGGCAATTCAAGGCCTGTATGTGCCGCCAGATCACGGCCAATATCCATGATCCATGCCGGTTGAAGATGCCCGATGATATCGGGTGTATGGGATTCGGCGAGGGGATCATGACCTACATGAAGTTCGGATATATGCGCCGGGTGAGCAAGGAAGAGGCGTATGATATCATTCAAAAAGCCAGAGACTGCGGCGCCGTCCATACCGTGTTTCACGAAATGGACAATACGAGGCTTCCACAAATCGGTCTTTGCAACTGCTGCTGGGACTGTTGCGGCATTTTCCGCACCTACAATATGGGCGCCACTCCGCTGCGTTACCGCTGTTGTTATGAGGCGAAGATTAAAGATGATTCCAAATGCACGGGATGCGGCCGATGTGAAAAGTACTGTCCCACCCGGGCGATAAAAGTTGTGGAAAAAAAAGTGGGACTGAATGTCGACAAGTGCATCGGCTGCGGTCAATGCGTTCATCAGTGCGTCTTTTCGGTTTTTGAACTGGTTGAACACAAACGCACAGCCTTTTTGCCGATGCTTAAAAAATCCGAGGCAAGAATAGGAACGTAGTTCCGTAATGCTCATCACTATTGAATGATCCGGTTAATAGGTTAGGAATCGAGCTTTCATCCGACACCGTATGCCGAAAAAGTCGTTGACATACCATTTGATCATCCCTATATTAAAGGCGCTTTTAAAGGAGGTTGATGATGAAAAAAGTATTCATTTCAATTTTAGTCATCGTGGGAATTTTCACGGCGACAATACTTTATGCGGCCAATCTTTTTGGGATTGTGTCCGACAAAACCGGCAAACCGGTCGAAACAAAAGTGACGCTGAAAGACGACAAGGGCGCCCAGGTCGGACAGCCCGTGGCGACGGATAAAAAAGGAAATTATGCTTTCAAGGATATCAAACCGGGGTCTTATGTTGTGGTGGTTGGCGCGAAAGATGAATGGAAAATTTTTGTCGGTCCCGGAGAAACCAGACGCGATTTCAGTTTGAAATAAGTGCCGGTGAGGGCTTAGATGATGTCCGATGAGCAATCCCCAAAATCCGAGCAGCCGCCCAAGAAGAAAGATCTGTGGGATATCATGCAGGCGCTGGGGCCGGCGCTGATCGCTGCCACGGTGGCGATTATGGGCTCGGTCTACAGCTATCAGCAGGCGCAGATGACCAAAGCTTCCGAGATGCGCGAGGTCTATACCAAGATTATGACCGAGCGGGAAAGCTCGGACAATTCCATCCGCGCCAATATGTTCCAGATGCTCTTTACGGCGATGTTCAGCAAAGATGTAACCTCCACCAACAATCCCGATAATATCCGCCTTATCAAACAGCGGGTCATGTTTCTGGATGTACTGTCGCGCAACTTTGACACGGTAGATATCAAACCACTGTTTGAGGAACTGGACGGCGATCTGACCGCGAAAATTTACAATGATCAGTCATATTCCGATTCATTGCAGAAAGATTACTTTGCCATGCGTTCCGAGCTGCGGCGCATCGGCAGAAATCTTTCCGTTAAACAGCTCAACGCGCTGGCATCCCTGCCCGGGACGGTGGTCAAAAGCATTGTGCTGCTTGAGGATAAGGATAAGAATTTAGTGGTGATGCAGGATGAGAGCTCCGCCAATTCTAACGGTGATACGATTCCGGTGGAGATCAAAGCGCAGAGTCTTGATGACGGTAAGGTGGAAATAACGCTGGAGTATCAGAAAACGAAGGCCTCTGATCAGGGCTTCAAAGCACCTTCTTTTGTCATTACCTTTTATGATATGCCCTACATCGACAACAGCATCATTGACAAGGATATGCGCGTGGGGGTTGTCCTGACGAAGTACGCGACGACGAAGGATCTTGAATTATTTCGTGACCGGATTGACAGGCGACTGATCAAGGATTATGAAGACCTCAAGTCCGGAGGCATTGCTAAATACGCGGAGCTGAGATTGATCAAATTCCCGGCTAAATATACAGGTCATCGCGACCGGCCTTATCTGCAGGACATTCTGCAGAATTTAGTGGAAGAAGAGAAATGAGTTAGCCGTACTCAATAAGCATCAAGTCGGAATGGTTCATCAATTAAAATATTAAAAACCGGTAAAGGAGGATGATTTATGAAAAGAAACATACAATTTTTAATATTATTCCTAATGACCCTTGCTCTGTCAGCCTGTGTTCCTGTGCCGGTTCCGGTCAGTACCACGACCACGTCCAGCGCTTATGAAGAACCGTATGACTATGGGGATGACTACGGCTATGGCTACGATGAATATGTGGAGGTTCCGATAGAATATGGCGAGCCCATGTATTACGCGCCGCCGATATCCGTAACCTTTGCCTTCGATTATTTTACCTATGAGATCGATAATGGCTATGTTGATATTGTTTTTTGGAAAGGAGGCCATCGCTATTATCGTGAACCCTGGCATGATCACGGGAGAAGAATGTCAGCGCATGATATCCGCTCCAGCAGGCCGAATTACAGAGTCCGCGGTCCTGAATTCTATGAGCATCGCAGAAAATTGGAGAAGAACCATCATATTGTTCATCCCGACACCTATTATAAACTGGAGCGCCGCAAACAGAAAGCAATACAAAAAGAGCAGGACAAACGATTCAGACAGGATCAGGAAAGGCGTGAACAGCAGGAAAAAATGAGAAAGAAAGAAGATCGCCAGAGACAGGAACAGGAACTGCGCGAACAGAAGCATAGAATCAAGCAAGAGGAAGATCGTTACCGCCAGGAGCAGGAAAAACAAAAGCGTTTACTGGAACAGCAGAGAGAGCAGGATCAACAGAGAAAAACCATGGAGCAGCGTCGGGAGCGTGAAGTTTATCAACGTTCTCTGGAACAAAAGAAACAGGAGCAGGAAAAATTCAAACAGCAGGAAAAGCTCAGACAGAAAGAGGATCGCTTGAAGCGGGAGCAGGAAGTGCGTGAGCAGAAGTACAGGATGAAAGAGCAGGAAGCGCGCGATAAGCAGGAAATGAAAAGACGCATTCAGGAAGATAAACTCCGACAGAAAGAAGAACGTTACAAACAGGACCAGGACAAACGGGAACGGAAAGAGCAGGAAAAACGGATGAAGGAGCGCATGAAAAAAGAAGAAAAGAAGAAAATGGATAGAGATGAGATCAACCAGGACATTCCGCCCATCCATTAAAGATTGAATGATCAGCTACTCGCTGAGTAGCATCGATATTGGAGAGAGCGGCATCCCGGATGGGGATGCCGCTCTTTTAATGTATATCAACACCTGTTTTGTAAGGTTCCGTCCAGACCGACAGTGAACACAAAAAAAGAGATTTGTGGAAAGCTGCCATAATTTTTTGCGAAAAATGAAGTTCAAAATTGACTAATTTGAAAAAATATGTAAAATAAAATCAAAACTTGTCATTATTGCAATGTAGATTAGAAACTTTAAACGATACGGGTAAGGAATGGAGAGTAAATACAGCAAGAAAGTTCTGGCGATCATTGTGTGTGTTGCTGTTTTATTGTTTCCGCTCTCTCAGGCGTTTTCAAAATCCTCCCCGAAAGCATGTCATCATCGTAAGCAGTCAACCCTTTCCAAAGCTTCAAAAAAGATATCTCATCATCGAAAACAGTCTCGTAAAAAATTAGCGGTTCATCAGAAAAAGCGTTCGGTGGTCCGCAGCAATAAAAATGATAGTTACCTGATTTTAGGTTCGGCTGCCGTGTTTGTCGAAGATCAGCAAACCGGCGAATGTCTGATTCAAAAAAAGGCCGGGGCGGTGGTGCCGATTGCTTCCATCACAAAACTGATGACGGCGATGGTGGTGCTGGATGCCAAACTGGATCTTGAAGAATCCCTGAGAATAGAAGAGCAGGATATCGACACACTGCTGCATTCCCGCTCCCGCATTCCGGTTGGGACTTACCTCACGCGCAGAGAAGCGCTGCTGCTGGCGCTGATGTCGTCCGATAATCGTTGCGCTCATGCACTGGGAAGAACGTATCCGGGAGGATTGAGCGCCTGTGTCCATGCAATGAATAGAAAGGCCCGTTCTCTGGAACTCTTCAGTACGAGATTTCAGGATACGTCCGGACTATCCAGCGGCAATGTATCGTCGGCCAGCGACCTGGCGCGTCTGGTGGATAATGCTTATCGATATGGTCTGATCTGTGAATTTACGACCTGCAAAAAAGCCGTGATTCATACCGGATGGCGAACACTGGAATTTCATAACACCAATCACCTGGTCAAGAACTCACAATGGCAGATCGGTCTTTCTAAAACAGGATACACCGACGATGCGGGACGTTGTCTGGTGATGCAGGCAAATGTAGCAGATCGATCTTTGCTGATCGTGTTGCTTGATTCCCAGGGAAAACTGACGCGTATTGGAGACGCGAATCGCATCAAACGCTGGTTAGAATCCAAAGCGAATTCTCAGCAAACCAGTGGATAATCTTCCTTAAAAAGTCATCGAGCCGGATGATATTCAAATCCCGTTTTAAATTATTCATCAACTTTCCCATAACCCATCCTGAGATACTTTGCTTCATGGTTCGAAGTCATTTCCAACTTACTAATTACGACATCACCGTGACTTTTTCGTTTACTTATGATTAAATCGCGCTAAGATTGAGATATCTGGGAGGGCGGATGAAACTGGAAAGAATGTCCAAAAAAGAGTTGATCGCGCTGCTGACAACACTGCGTGCTCGAAGTGACGAACAGCAGCCTTTAAAATCGCTTGGAGAATTCGGGGAAGACGTCTATAAAATTCTGGCGAACAGTTCCCAGGTGGGTTTCTATATTATTCAGGATGAACGCTTCAAGTTCATCAATTCACACTTCTGCGATTACACCGGCTATTCGGAAGACGAAATGCTCGAAATGCATCCGACTTCCTTCATCCTGCCTGAGGACCGTCACAGGACGGTTAAAAATGCGAGCATGATGCTCAGGGAGCTGCGATTTTCCCCTTATGAATTTCGCATTATCACCAAAGACGGAAGAATCAAGTGGATCATGGAAACCGTTATGCCGATCAAGTTCAACGGCCGGCGGGCTATCCTCGGCAATTCGATGGATATCACCGAAAGAAAGGAAGCAAGCCGCAGGTTGGAAGAGCTGGAGGCATTGGAATCTTCCATTCTGGACGCGATTCCCCAGGCGGTTCTCGGATTGCATGAACGCCGGATTAATTTTGCCAATTATGCGGTCAAAATCATTTTTGGATGGCACCGTGAAGAACTGATCGGCAAAAGTATCCGTATGATTTACCGCAACGAGGAAGAGGCAGACAAGATCGGCGACATTTTTTATTCATCACTCGAAAGACGGCGTACCTATGAAACGGAATATCCATGCATCTGCAAGGACGGACGGGAAATTCTCTGCCGGATGAAAGCCTCACGCATCGGAGAAAAACTGCGTGAGAAGCGTATCGTCGTCACTTACGAAGATATAACAGCTGAGAAAAAAGCACAGGAGGAACTGGAACGCTCGCGGCAGGAACTGCGCAATTTATCCGTTCATCTTCAGTCCGTGCGCGAAGAAGAAAGTACCCGGGTGGCGCGCAAGATCCACGATGAACTGGGGCAGTCGCTCACGGCTCTGCAAATGGATTTGTCGTGGCTGAAAAACAGGATTCCTGCGGGTCATAAGGACATCCGGGAGAAAACGCGCAGTATGTCCGGACTGGTGGATGAAACGATCGACAGTGTTCACAAACTTACTATGGAGCTGCGTCCCAGCATGCTTGACGATCTGGGACTGCCAGCAGCCATCGAATGGCAGGCCGGTGATTTTCAGAAGCGCTGGGGGATTCTCTGTCAGACGAACATCCGCTGCAGTGATGATGGGATTGATAAGGATCTGGCGACCGCCGTGTTTCGTATTTTTCAGGAGACCCTCACCAATATCGCGCGCCACGCGAAAACAACGAGTTGCCGGGTCTCTCTGACTAAAAATGAAAAAGAGTTGAGTCTGGAGGTCACAGATAAAGGCATTGGCATTACGCAGTGGCAGGTGGATGATCCCCGGTCTTACGGTATGATCGGCATGCGCGAACGAGCGCATTTATGGGGCGGCACCATTCACGTGCGCAATGTTAGACCTTCGGGGACAACGGTAAAAGTCGTTATTCCGCTGGGCAAAGGAGAGAAAAAGCAATGATAAAAATACTGGTTGCCGATGATCATGCTGTAGTCCGGCAGGGGGTCAAACAGATTCTGGCGGATGTCCAGGATATGACCGTCAAGGATGAAGCGCAAAACGGAACGGAAACATTACAAAAAATTGCCGAACAGGACTTTGATGTTGTCCTGTTGGATATTTCCATGCCCGGAAGAAGCGGACTGGAAGTGCTCGAAGATATCAAGGCGCAGCGTCCCAAACAGGCCGTTTTAATTTTAAGCATGCATCCTGAGGAGCAGTATGCCGTGCGCGCCCTAAAAGCCGGTGCGTCCGGTTATCTGACCAAAGCCAGTGCCCCGCAGGAACTGATCGGCGCCATCCGGAAGGCAGCGGGTGGCGGCAAATATGTCACAGCGTTGCTGGCGGAAAAACTGGCGGATCAACTGGAAGTGGATACCGAAAAACTTCCCCACGAAAGACTTTCCAACCGCGAACATCAGGTCATGCTGATGCTGGCAGGCGGCAAATCCGTTTCCGACATCGCCGACGAATTGAATTTGAGCGTTAAAACCATCAGTACCTACCGCACCCGGGTCATGTCCAAGATGGGTATGAAGAAAAATGCCGAACTGACCCTCTATGCTGTGCACAACAAGCTGATTCATTAAACCTTGATAAGGTTGTTCGTATAAGAGAAACGGTATTGTCTGTAAGACAGAAACCGTCAATCCTTTTGGTTTCGTTCTGACAAACAAACAAGACTCTCTCCGATATCTTCTTTTCAGGCCGTGTGTTAATTCGCTATCATATCAAGATTTGCTAAAGTTCTGCGTCTCGAATCAAATCGCGGAAAACAATCAGGGGGGACTGAATGAATAAGATTCTACCCGCATCAGAGGATACAAAGAAACACAAAATGAAAGAAAGTGACCACATGCCTTCAGCCAATAAAATACTGCTGGAAGAGGAACTGGCCGAAACCATTCATCAGGCGGTGCAGGATAACCGCAGTTATCTGATGGAGCATGAGACCAAAGAAATTCTTGAAGGCATCGGCATCAAGACCACCGGTTTTCTGGTCGCCCGATCAGAAGATGAGGCGCTGGCACTGAGCGAAAAAATAGGTTTTCCCGTTGTGCTGAAAATCGTTTCCCCCGATGTCGTGCATAAAACGGATGCCGGCGGTGTGAAGCTGAATCTGACCTGTGCCGAGGATGTGCGCCGCGCCTATCGTGAAATCATCGAGACATTTAAGTATCAGCATATTGAAGGGGTCACCGTTCAGAAAATGGCCAAGCCGGGTATTGAAGCCATCATCGGCGTGACGCGCGATCCCAATTTCGGCCCGCTCATCATGTTCGGATTGGGCGGCGTGTTTGTGGAGGTGCTGCGCGACGTTTCCTTCCGGATTCTGCCGATTACGGAAAAGGACGCCTCCGAAATGATCATGGAAATCAAAGGCTCCGCCATCCTGGAGGGATACCGTGGCCAGGCTGTCGATCTGGAATCGCTCAGCCAGCTGCTTCTAAAAATTTCCCGGCTCGTTGTGGAAAATCATGAAATCAGCGAACTGGACATCAACCCGCTGTTTCTGTATCCGGACGGTTATGTGACCGTTGATGCCCGGATGTTTGTCAGCGAGCCGTCGACCGGAGAAAATATTACGCCGACCGGCCGGGAGAGCCTGCGGGATTTCTTCTATCCGAAAAGCATTGCGGTGATCGGTGCGTCCGACGCCAAGGGAAAACTCGGCTATAATGTTGTCTGGAATCTGATTCATCATGATTTTCCCGGCAGGATCTACCCGGTGAATCCATCCAAGGAAACCATCAAGGGAATCAAGGCTTACAAATCCGTTCTGGACATTGCCGATCCGGTGGACATGGCTGTGATCATCATTCCGGCCAAAGGGGTTGAGGCGGCCATTGCCGAATGCTGTGCCAAGGGGATAAAATATGTGGTTATCGAGGCTGCAGGATTTGCAGAAACCGGTGAAGACGGCAAGAGGGCTCAGGAAAGGATCGAAAAAATCATCCGGGCGCATGGTTGCCGTGTCCTGGGTCCCAACTGTGCTGGCGTTATCAACACGCATCATAATATGGTGCAAGCCGTCGGGCTTTTGTCCGATTTGTGTAAAGGCAAGGTCGGAATGGTAGCGCAGTCCGGCGCCTACGCCGCCGGAATTCTGACGGGACTCAGCAATGTTTTGGATTTCGGCATTGTAGCGACCATCGGCAACAAGATGGATATTAATGAAACGGATATTCTGGAATATTTAAGCGAAGATGATCATATCTCCATCATCGTCATGTATATGGAGGATATCGGCAGCGGCAAGCGTTTTGTGGATGTCGCCGGACGTGCGGCGGTTCGCAAACCCGTTATTATTTTAAAATCGGGAAGAACAGAAGCCGGTAAAAAAGTGGTATCTTCCCATACCGCATCGCTCGCCGGCAATGACGAAATCAATAACGCGGCCTTTAAGCAAAGCGGAATTATCCGCGCGCGTGATAACGAACATCTATTTGCTCTGACCCGGGCTTTTTCCAAACAGCCGGTTCCCAAAGGCAACGGCGTTCTGGTGATCACCTACGCCGGATCGATGGGCGTTGCCGCAACGGATATGCTGTACCTGTCTGACATGCGTCTTGCCACGTTGGAGCCGTATTTTCAGAAGCGGATCAAAAAAGTCATGCCTGATTATGCCGCCATCGGCAATCCCATCGACTGCACTTTCGCCATGACGGCTCAGCAGGTGAAAGACCTGATAGAAATCGGTGTGGAAAGCAACGACGTGCACAGTTTTATTGTGATTATCCAGGGCGAGATGCTCGGTTCTTTTGTCGAGGTCATGAAGAATATAGATTACAGGGAAAAGCCCGTTGTCTGCTGCGTGGCCTGTAAGGAATTCATGATTGATGAGGTGGTTAAAATGGAGCAGGCCGGCATTCCCGTTTATTCCACTGCGGAGATGGCGGCGGAAGTTTTAAGCCAGATGTATCATTACGGCGTGAGACGCCAGAACGCTATTGCCGATTCCATCGCCCGTCATCTGACCAAAGATTCGCTTTTTGTCGATGACCGGCCCGTGCGCCTGCGTCTGATCAATCCCAAGGATATTGCTTTGTGGACGGACTTTGTCAATAACTGTTCTCAAAAATCGTTATGGCTCAGGTTCTTATCGCCTTTTTCTGCTACACCAGAAAGGGCTGAGCGTTTCTGCAATCTCAATCCGGAGGAGGAAATTGCCGTTGTCGCGGAGATGAAGGAAGGTAATCAATATAAATTCCTGGGGATTGCGCGTTTAATCAAAAACAGACGCTGTGAGAGTGAAGTGGAATACGCCCTGATCATTTCGGATCTCTGGCAAAAAAAATCTCTGGGTCAAACCTTGTCCCAACAATGCATCGAGCTGGCTAGGAAGGAGGGCTACAAGACGATTCGCGCCGAAACACTTCAACAGAATTACTCCATGCTGAGGATTTTCCGGCGCTGCGATTTTGTATTAGACTCCAAAGATGAGAATATGATTTCAATGGCGCTGAAATTATCGTGAGCACGCATGTCAGAATTTGTCTTACATTTAATTCAGACTTAGACGGATACCGCAAAACGCCATCTTGTAGTATTGGACAGACGTCTTCATCGGTGCGCGTATTGCGTCCGTCATCTGCAATACGTTCCGGCGTCATGGCCGGCAAATTATATACGCGTATCCGCTGAAAAAGGAATTTCATATATCAGGAGACAACAATTATGCAAGTACCTATGCTGGTTACACATTTTCTGGATCGGGGCGTCAAGTTGTATGGTCCTAAGACCTGTATCGTTGATGGAGAAAAACGATTTACCTACAACCAGTTCAACGAAAGGGTAAACCGGCTTTCCAATGCTCTTATAAGCGAAGGCGTCAAGAAGGGCGATCGTGTCGCCTATATCGGCCCCAACGGGCACCGTATTCTCGAGTCCTATTATGGCATCACCCAAATCGGCGCCATTCTCCTTTGTATCAACATCCGGTTGAGTCCGGAAGAGATTGCCTTCATTCTGAATCATGCCGGCGCCAAAGTGGTCTGCGTTGATTGGGAATATGCGAACCTGGTTGCGCCGGTCGTTGACAAACTGGAAACGGTGACGCACTTCATGTTGTTTACCGACGGCCATCGCCCCAACGGCATCGACTGGCCTGATTATGATACGCTGTTAAACGAGGCTTCGACAGAAAGACCTGTCCGGCCGGAGATGGATGAGAATGATGTCGCTGAACTGTTCTATACAAGCGGTACGACATCCAGACCCAAGGGCGTGATGATGACGCACCGCAATATCTATGCGAATGCCATCAATTATATTCATATGCTGAGTGTGACCGACGCCGACACGCAGCTGCACAGTGTGCCGCTGTTTCATGTGAACGGCTGGGGATCTCCGCACGGTATCACCGGTTCCGGCGCCACCCATGTGATTGTCCGGGATTTTCGGGCTAAGCAGGTGCTGGAGGCCATCCAGAAGGAAAGAGTGACGATCGGCGCCATGGTGCCTGCCATGGTTACAACGCTGCTTAACTATCCTGAAGCTGGCCAATATGATACCTCATTGTGGGATCGGATGATCATTGGCGGCGCGCCGGTGCCGATTACCATTTTGAGGGAAGCCCAGGAAAAATTCGGAGTCAAATGCTATCAGGCCTATGGCATGACGGAAACCTGTCCCATGCTGACGTTGTCAACCCTGAAGGACCACATGAAGAAACTGCCGTTTGAAGAGCAGCTTGTTTATCGGGCGAAGACCGGCAAACCTGTCTTCGGCGTCGAATTGCGGGTGGTTGATGAAGAAGGCAAAGATGTGGAACCCAACGGCGAGGATGTGGGCGAGATCATCGTTCGCGGCAATAACGTCATGAAGGGTTTCTGGAATGATCCGGAAGAAACCGCCAAAATCATCGTCGATGGTTGGCTGCACACCGGCGATATTGCCAATATCGACCAGGAAGGTTTCGTTCAGATCGTCGATCGCGGCAAGGATATGATTATCAGCGGCGGCGAGAATGTCGCCTCCGCGGAAGTCGAAATGGCTATTCACAAGTTTCCCGCCGTCATGGAATGTGCTGTGGTCGGTGTTCCCGATCCCAAGTGGGGCGAGGCCGTCAAGGCGCTGGTTGTCCTGAGGCCAAAGATGCAGGCGACCGAAAAAGAAATCATTGACCACTGCGGCACGCTGCTGTCCAAGTTCAAGTTGCCGCGCACGGTGGATTTTGTAAGCGAACTGCCAAAGACCGGTACCGGCAAAATCCTGAAGCGTGACTTGCGGGCAAAGTTCTGGGCGGGTCAAGAGAAAAAAATCGGCGGCTAGTTTCTAAAATTCAGCGCAGGTTTGCTCATTCTTCGCTGCCTTGGTGACAGTTATCCTGGCTTAAATCTTACGACTTCAATTTCCGGGTAGAGATTTTTTTCTGGTGTCCATTCTTTAGCAACTTAAATCTTAAAGAAGAGAAATGCCGTTTCCCGATTTTTCGGGAAACGGCATTTTTAGGAAGGAAATCCTACGCGAAGAAAAAGTCCTGCTTTCTTCGCGTAGAAAAAATGTTAGCTAAGTGTCTTTCTATTGTTAACCAAATCATCGACCACTGCTGGATCTGCTAAGGTTGATGTATCGCCGAAATCTTCGAATTTCTTAGCGGCAACGTTTCTCAAAACGCGGCGCATAATCTTGCCGGATCTCGTCTTGGGAAGACCGTCCGCCCACTGAATCTGATCAGGCGATGCGATCGGGCCGACGACCTTGCGGACATGAGCGACCAGAGCCTTTTTGAGGTCATCCGTCTTGGCCACATTATTGTTCAGCGTGACATAAGCGAAGATGCCCTGACCTTTGATGTCATGGGGGAAACCGACAACCGCCGCTTCGGCGACATCCGGATGAGAAGTCAAAGCCGCTTCAACTTCCGCAGTGCCCAGCCTGTGACCGGAAACATTGATCACGTCATCGACACGGCCGGTGATTTTGTAATCGCCGTCGGCATCGCGTTCCGCACCGTCACCGGAGAAGTAATTACCGGGGAACTGCACGAAGTAATTCTCAACGAACCGGCCTTCTGTGTCATTCCACAAACCGCGGGCCATACCGGGCCAGGAATTTTTAATACAAAGAGCGCCTGTTCCGGGTCCTTTGATCTCTTTTCCTTCTTCATCAAACAAAGCCGGAACAACGCCGAAGAACGGTACCATGGCTTTGGCCGGTTTGATATCGATTGCACCGGGCAGAGGCAGGATCATATGTCCACCTGTTTCCGTCTGCCACCAGGTATCGGAAATCGTGCAATGACCGGCGCCGATCTTATCGTAATACCACTTCCAGGCTTCGGGATTGAGCGGTTCGCCGACCGAACCCAGAACGCGCAGCGAGGAAATATCATGCATATCAACCCACTTGTCGCCCTCTTTGGCTATCGAACGGATCGCCGTCGGCGCGGTGTAGAAGTTATTAACATTGTATTTTTCAACAACAGCCCAGAACCGGCCGAAGTCCGGATAATTGGGAACACCTTCGAAAAGAATGCTAGAGTGGCCGTTGCACAGCGGGCCGTAAACGATGTAGCTGTGACCGGTGACCCAGCCGATGTCAGCGGTGCACCAGTAGGTATCTTCTTCATGGACATCAAAAGCCAGCTGCTGAGTCATGGAAGCATAGAGCAGGTAGCCGGCCTGGGTGTGGACAACACCCTTGGGCTGTCCGGTGGAACCGGAGGTATAAAGAATGAACAGAGGATCTTCCGCGTCCATTTCTTCCGGTTTGCAGTATTTGTCCGCCGTGGCCATTAGCGTTTCATACCAGACATCGCGGCCTTCCTTCATGGCAACTTCCGTGCCGGTTCGTTTCACAACAACCACGGTTTTTACACCGGGACACTGATCCACGGCTTTGTCGCAGGTGCCTTTCTGAGGAACTGCTTTGGCGCCGCGGTAGGTGCCGTCGCAGGTAATGACTACTTCAGCGCCGCAGTTATTGATGCGGTCTCTTAAAGCTTCCGCCGAGAATCCGCCAAAAACGATGGCATGAATAGCGCCGATGCGGGCGCAGGCCAGCATGACGATGGACAGCTCCGCGATCATGGGTAGGAAGATCGTAACGCGGTCACCTTTTTTGACGCCCAGGCCTTTGAGAACGTTGGCGAACTTGTTGACTTCACGATACATGTCGTAATAGGTGTAAACTTTCCAATCGTTGGGATCGTTGCCTTCGAAAATAATCGCGGCTTTATTTTTCTTGGTGGCCAGATGACGGTCCAGGCAGTTGTAGCTGACATTGATCTTGCCGCCTGCAAACCATTTGGAATGAACGTCTTTAGCATCGAATGACCAGTCCGACACTTTCTTGGGATCAAAGGGCTTAAACCAGGTCAGTCTTTCATTGGCCATTTTGGCCCAAAATGCGTTGGGGTCAGTGATCGATTCTTTGTAAAGTTTGTCGTATTCCGCCCGGCTCTTGATGTAAGATTTCTCTCTTACCCTGTCAGGTACTGGAAAAACCTTGTTGTAAAATTCTTGATCTTTTGCTTCAGCCATATAAATCTCCTTTTTCTAAAATATTTTTTATGCCCCGGCTTGCACCGAAAAACATATTTATTGAATGTCGCGACGCCTTCATCTTGCGGACGCATTTTATTTAATGCTTTTCAGGGGGATACGTCCCGGCGTTAGCCTTGGTCGTTTTGATTCAAAAACGTTTTGTGTTTAAAATCCATCAAGGCGGGACATAGATGGCTGATGCAGTTCATGGCCCCCCTGAAAAGCGGTTATTGGATACACCTTTTGGCAGGTTTACGGTATCGGCATCCGTCCGAATTCAGGGCGGGACTTTGTCCTACTAATTGTCAGTGTTTGTCTTACAGACTTTAGAAATAATAGATAAGCTTTACGATTTAACTGTTTTGCCGTAGGAATTTTTTTCCGGTTCTTTATCGCGCCCTTTTTCCCCGATGACAATTTTAGCGCCGGGCGTTGCCCGGCGGGAATAGATAATCAACGTGCGTACCAGATTTTTATTGAATTTTCCTTTTTCCGCTTCATCGAGTAAAAAATCTATTGCCGCCCGCAGCGAATAGGGTCTGCTTCGATAGGGACGATCGGAGATCAAGGCATCGAGCGTATCCACGACGCCGATCAACTGTGAATACTTGTTTATCTTTTTGATGCCGAGAGGATAGCCGGAACCGTCAAGCCTTTCGTGATGCTGATAGGAGGAGAAGTCAAATTGATGATGGCTGTTGCCGAAATAATAATGCAGAAGGATGTAACCGATCAGGGGATGGGTGCTGAGCATTTTTCTTTCCTGTAACGTTAGCGGTGTCTTTTTGTCCAGAATGCTGTCAGGAATGCGGGATTTGCCGAGATCGTGAAAAAGGCTCAGGATAATGGCCATGTCGGTGGCAAATACACATTTGATGGACTGGTCGAGAGATATTTTGGCGGCAAGAATAGCGATGACCAGAATATGATGATACGTAGCGGGCGATTTTTCTTTCATGAAAGCAAGTTCCAGAAATATCTTTTCCGGTATTTTCAGATGACTGATGCAGCGGATGACATGCTGATTCACCTCCGGCGGGTATAAAATATTTGTATAACGTTGATCTTGAAAAGTTTCGATCAGATCCTTCATCAGCCAGGTATCTTTGATCGGTTGATCAATATGGTCTCCCGATAATGCAGCAATTCGCTTGAGCGTGTTGCGGTTGATAACCTGACCGGCTTTGACCAGAAGCGTTTTATCGATGGCGTATAGATCGTTTTCCAGTTGCATAGCACAATCCTTCTATATCCACATATTTTATTTGTCCTTTTCTGTCAAATATTATGCTTTTGAGTGGGTATATTTTCTTGAAACAAAAAATTGATTTTATTTTTCAAGGAAAGTATAAAGCCGGGTCAGCTTCTAATGTCTTTCTGGAACGGAGGATTTGATGTCGGCAAAAGAACAATGGGCGACGCGCGTCGGACTGGTGCTGGCTATGGCCGGTAATGCCGTCGGGTTGGGAAATTTCTTGCGATTTCCGGCACAGGCCGCGCAAAACGGCGGGGGCACTTTCTTAATTCCATATCTGATTTCTTTTGCATTGATGGGTATTCCCCTTCTCTGGGTGGAATGGGCCATCGGCAGGCACGGCGGCATTTACGGACATCATTCAACGCCCGGGATGTTTCACGTGATGGGCGATAAGGGCTGGTTAAAATATATTGGTGTTTTCGGCATTTTTACGAATTTAACCATAGCGGCTTATTATTGTTACATTGAATCCTGGACCCTTTCCTATGTCTTTCATTCCTTAATCGGCACTTTTGCGCAAACAGAGCCGAAAGTGTTCTTCCCCAACTACCTGGGAGAAACAGCGGATTCACTTTTTGCGTTTCCCCTCGAGGCGGGATGCTGGTTCCTGCTGACGCTGGCGCTCAACATATGGATTCTGTCCAAGGGATTGGCGAAGGGAATCGAAATGGCGGCAAAAATCGGCATGCCGCTTCTTGTTATATTTGCCGCGGTTCTTGTGGTCAGGGGCTTGATGCTGGATGCCGGCGATCCCGGAGTGGTCCAGTCGCCGTTGGATGGACTCAACTTTGTCTGGAATCCGAAACTGGAGGGGCTTACTCAACCAACCACGTGGCTGGCCGCGGCGGGGCAGATTTTCTTTACCTTATCTCTAGGGATGGGAGCCATACACTGCTATGCCTCCTACGTTTCCAAAAGAAGCGACATTGCCTTGAACGCGGCGAGTGCCGGCTGGATGAATGAATTTGTCGAAGTTGTTCTCGGAGGATCCTTATTGATTCCCATTGCGACAGCTTATATGGGCCTTGCGGCAGTGCAATCGGCCACGGCGGGCGGCGGGGGATTCTCGCTTGGATTTTTAAGTCTTCCGACATTGTTTAACAATTGGGGATGGTTCGCCCCGATTGCCGGAGCCCTGTGGTTTGGTTTGCTGTTTTTTGCGGGGATCACATCTTCGCTGGCGATGGGGCAGCCCATCATGGCTTATTTTCAGGATGAACATCAAATGAACCGCCGGAATTCCGCTTTGATCTTTGGAGCCTCGACCATGATTCTGGGATTGTTTTGTGTCTGGCTTTATCCCGGCGGCGCTTTCGATGAGTTTGATTTCTGGTCAGGGACATTTTCCCTAGTCATTTTTGCCCTGCTGGAAGTGTTTATCTTTTCATATGTTTTTGGTATCGATAAGGGATGGAAAGAAATCACGCGCGGCGCCGATATCCATGTGCCGAGAATATTCAGATTCATTATAAAATATGTCACGCCGGTTTTTATTCTGGTTGTTTTTATAGGCGCTTTGATTCAGCCGGCTGAAGGCAACTGGGCTCAAGCTTTCCGTTCTCTCTTCTCGGGTGACGGATGGCCGCTGGCCGCCAACAGTGTGATTGGAAAGTTATTTCATGTTGGCGTTGATTCCGCATGGTTTACACCGGAGGGCAGGGGGACAAAAGTGTTGGTTCAGGACATGACCCGATTGTTGCTTTTCAGCTTGTTTGCAGGAATAGCGGTCATGGTTTACTTTGATTTCCGCAAGAAAGGAGGTTCCCGATGACGGTCGCTGCCTGGATCATGCTGATGGTGACCTGGTCCATCATCAGTTATTTCACGTTCAAGTTTTTTTTAAAGGTTTTAAAAACGCCTCACGCGCTCAAAACCGAAGAACAGATCGAAGAACATATTGAAGAAGAACAGTAAACTCAAAAGACCTTCTTCTTCCAATGCAAAATGATTATTCCAGGATGATCAGAACCTGATCCGTTTTCACGGAATCGCCTTCCTTCACTTTAATTTCTTTAATCGTTCCGCTTTCAGGAGCATAAACGGGAATTTCCATTTTCATCGCGTCCATGATGATGACTTCATCATCGGCGCTGACTTTGTCGCCTACCTTTAAAGCAATGCTGATAATTTTACCGGTCATCGGGGCTATAATTTCGGTACTCATTTTCACTAATCTCCTTCTTAAGTCTTTATTCAGAATCAGGCAGTTCAATATTTATCCGTGCCATGATGTTTGGATTAATACAGAAATTGTTCAACAAGGTCAATAAGATTATCCATGTTTTTTTATGAGCATATTTGTAATATTTTGCCGGATATCACCTGTTGCCTCATTAAAAAATGTTACCGAGCGAAGAGAGTGGATAGGAAACGTTGCCTCATAAAAGATGTTACCGAAGCCGGGTAATCTTTTTGAGCTTCATTTCAATGATGTTTCTTAGCTCAAAA
>JAKLGV010000032.1 GCA_022710585.1 Deltaproteobacteria bacterium
ATCATTACAATGACTTGATGACCACCATCGGTATCAATTTCGCGTTTGGCGGCAAAGAGAAATGTGTGGATGCCGACAAAGACGGCGTATGCGACAACCGCGACAAGTGCCTCGATACGCCCGCCGGTCGTATTGTCGATGATCAGGGCTGTTCTGCTGTGACCGGCAAAGACGGGGCTGCTGAAGAGAAGGGTAAAGTTCAGGCCGCGCCCGCGTCAGCGATGGTGGATACAAAAGTGCCTGTGAAGAGTAAAGTTGCCGTACCGCTTAATGTGGAATTTGATACCGGCAAGACGATTGTTAAAGAAAAATATTATGATGACATCAAGAGAGTCGCTGATTTCATGAAAGAAAATCCCGATTCAACAGCGTCCATCGAAGGCCATACCGATAATGAAGGCAGTGACGCGAATAACAAGATTTTATCGGAAAAAAGAGCGGAAAATGTCCGTCAATATCTTATGGAAAAATTCGGCATTGACGGGAAACGGATTACAGCGACAGGTTTTGGCAGTAAAGTGCCGGTTGCCGGCAATGATACGGCGGAAGGAAGACAGAAGAACCGCAGAGTAGAAGCCATTCTCGAAACCACGAAATAGTTTCGCCCATTAAAGAAGATTTGGGATTATTTAAAAGAGAAGGCCCCTTGATGTTCAGGATCAAGGGGCCTTCTCTTATTGGCAACCTTAAATATTATTATCGAAACATTCTGAAAGCCGTCATAAGAAAATTACCGGCTTTTATTTTTTGAATCCTCAGATCCGGCTATCTTTGCCCACGAATCGCGCAGCGGCACGATGCGATTGAAAACAGGTTTTTCAGGCGTCGAATCCTTCGCGTCTTTGCAAAAGTACCCCAGCCTTTCAAACTGAAACCGGCTGCCCGGAGGGGCGTCTTTCAGATTTTGCTCAACATAACAGGCCGCCAGTGTTTCCAGAGAAGACGGGTTCAGATGCCTGATAAAATCTTCTTCGGCGCCCGGATTTTCAATAGTGAAAAGCCGGTCATACAATCGCACTTCGGCGGGAACGCAGTGCCCGGCTGATACCCAGTGGATGACGCCCGGCACTTTACGCCCGTCGGCAGGCGGGCCGCTCAGTGTTGCCGGGTCATAGGTGCAGTGCAGCTCTATCACCTCACCGGTCTGCTCATCTTTGATCGCTCTTTCAAATTTGATGACGTACGCATTTCTCAGCCGCACCTCGCGTCCCGGACCCAGACGATGATATTTTTTTGGCGGGTTTTCCATAAAATCATCCCGCTCGATATACAGTTCTCTGGAAAAGGAAATTTTCCGGGCGCCCATCTCCGGCTTTTGCGGATGATTGGCGCACAAAATCTCTTCCACATGATTTTCGGGATAGTTATCAATGACCACGCGCAGTGGCCGCAGGACGCACATGGCTCGGGGCGCCTGCTCATTGAGCTCTTCGCGGACGCAGTGTTCCAGCAGCGCCACGTCAATCAGATTATCGTTTTTGGCCACGCCGATCTGGGCGCAGAAATTCCGGATGGCTTCCGGGGTGTAGCCGCGGCGGCGCAGTCCGGAGACCGTGGGCATGCGCGGATCGTCCCAGCCGCTGACGTGCCTGTTTTCCACCAGTTCGATCAGCCGGCGTTTGCTGAGCACCGTATAGCTCAGATTCAATCGGGCGAACTCAATCTGCCGCGGGCGAGGACCGGCAATGAGTTTGGTCACGATCCAGTCGTAAAGAGGCCGGTTGTTCTCAAACTCCAGTGTGCAGATGGAGTAGACGATTCCCTCCAGCGCATCGGACAGACAATGCGCGAAGTCATACATGGGATAAATCACCCACTTCGCGCCCGTCCGGTAATGGGGCTCCCGTTTAATGCGGTAGAGGACGGGGTCGCGCATGACAATGTTCGGCGAGGCCATGTCAATCTTGGCCCGCAGTGTATGAGCGCCGTCGGCAAACTCGCCGTTGCGCATCCGCTGAAACATGTCGAGATTTTCTTCCACGGAGCGGCTGCGGTAAGGGCTGTTCTTTCCCGGTTCTGTGAACGTTCCGCGCTGCTCCCGGACTTCATCGGGACTCAGTGAACAGACGTAGGCATCGCCGGATTGAATAAGTTCAACGGCAAGCCGGTAGATCTTTTCAAAATAATCGGAGGCATAATAGAGACGGTCTCCCCAGTCAAATCCCAGCCAGCGGATGTCGTTGATGATGGATTCCACGTACTCCATGGATTCGCCTGCCGGATCGGTGTCATCAAGCCGCAAATTGCACGTGCCGTTATACTGGTTGGCAATACCGAAATTAAGGCATACGGACTTGGCGTGCCCGATATGGATATAACCGTTGGGTTCCGGCGGAAAACGCGTGGCGACCTTTCCGTTATTCTTGTTTGTTTTCAGATCGTCGTCGATGATGTCGCGGATAAAATCAGAGGGATTTGAGATCGTCATTTCTGCCATGGGGTCAAACTCCTTAAACTCCTTGAATTGCGGAATGAAACCTATATTATTTGCGGAAATATATCAAGTGCCGAACATCAGAACGGTCATGAAACGAATGATCGCACGTGATTCCAAGAAGGGATGAAAGGGTAAAAAAAGACACCCTCCCTCCATTTCTGGAGAGAGGGTGATAATGAATTCCCGATTTTCTAACCGTGTGGACGGTCATTATTTCGGGAACAAGAGAGAAGCGGGTTTACCGCTGTGGTAGGCTTTTTTGCCGGGTTTGGACGTTTGATTGTCGTCCATCCTTTTTCTGTTTGTTGTTCTCCATAAATTTTTTTATTTCAAAATCAAACTAATGTTGATTTTTGAACATAAGTATAATAAAGAACGTTTGACTGATAGTCAATAGCCAATTTTTGACATATTTGTCCAAAATAGAACAATTAGTAATATTAATGTTTGACTTTGTGCAAAATTTTTACAGGAGACCAACATGATCAAAAAACCCGCACGAGAAAAAGCAGAATACCGGAGCGCTATTCGCTCCAGAAAATTAATCAAACGTGCCTATGTAGAGTTGTTGAAGGAAAAAGATATTGATAAAATCTCCGTGAAGGACGTTGTGACCAGAGCGGATTTGAACCGGGGGACGTTTTATGCCCACTATGCGAGTGTCTATGCCGTTTCGGAGCAGATCGGTAGTGAAATTACATCGGCTTTGTTTGAATTTCTTGATGAATTTAAAAATACATGGCTGATCGAAAATCCTTTGCCTTTCTTAAGGAAGATTTCGCGTTTTCTGGAACAGGATCTGGAATTTTACCGGCTGTTGAGCCTTTCGCACCGCTCCACTGCTTTTTTAAATAATCTGAAGACGCTTTTTATTGAAAAGGTGCTCAGCGATGAGAAGAAAATGTCGGCCATCAAAAATAAAGATCAGTTCATGGTGGCCGTCGATGTGTTCGCTTCCGGTTTTGTCGGCCTCTATCAGGATTGGTTGAACAATAAAATTAAAATGTCGCTGGATGATTTGGCGGTCAGCTTCAGCGAAATTATCAAAAACGGCTTCAAGCCTTTTTTGCCCGCCAGGAAATGACAGGCATAACCGGGTTTTGGGGTAGTTATGAGCCAACCGTCAGCGCACGACTTCCAGAACCACTTTCACTTCTTCCCTGCTTAAAGCGGCGGGACTGTTTTTGCTGTCCGCGAGATCCATGGTTTTTTCCATGTGCTGCGCTGTCATACCGAAGCGGGAAAGCGGCGGAATTTTGAAAGCTCGTGTCCACCTGTCCAGAACGTCCAGAAATTGCTTGCAGTTCGAAATATCATCATGGCCGGGATCTGTGCCGGCCAGGACTTTGCCGATCTCGGCAAACCGCTTTTGGGCGGCAATATTCTTTTCATCAAAGATTTTTTTGATCACAAAAGTCATGGCCGGGAACAGAAGCTTTCCACACGCTATGCCGTGCGGCACGGGGCAAAGTCCGCCCAGCGGTCCGGCGATGCCATGGACCACGCCCAATCCGGATCTGGTGAGCGCAATGCCTGAAACCAGAGCCGCGGAAGACATCTTTGTTCGCAACGCGATATTATGGCTATTTCCATGCACCAGCGGCAGCAGACTTTCGGAAGCGTCCGCCAGCGCCTTTAAAACCAGTGCGTCAACGGCCGGATCCGCTTGGGTTGACGTATAAGCTTCAATGAGCTGCGCAACAGCATCAAGGCCGCAAGCCATCGTAATGTGCCGGGGCAAGCTCAGTGTCAGCTCGGGATCGACCAAGGCGATATCGGGCGTATAGGCCTTGTGGCGCAACGATTTTTTATACCCCTCTTTTCGATCGCACACCACGGCATTGTTTGTTGCTTCACTGCCCGTGCCGGCTGTCGTGGGAACGGCGATGAACGGAACCTTTGCGCCGGTTGGTTTCCTGATGCCGACGCCTTCCAGATAATCTTTCACCGAGCCTTCCGCAGCCAGCATGGCCGATACGGCTTTTCCGAAATCCATGACACTGCCGCCGCCGATTGCCACAACAACGTCAATCGGTGTTTTGCGAAATCCCAGAGCGATGGCATCGATGGCGTCTGTGGCGGGTTCTTCCCAGACAGAGACCGCGTGGTATTTGATTTGTGCCCGTTCGAGTTGCGGGGCCAGCGTATTCCATCGACCGGACTTTTTCAGCGATTCGCCGCCGATGAAAATCAGCGCGTGCTGACCGTATAACGGGATGATTTTCGGCAGTTCGGAAAATTTGCCGGCGCCAAAAATAATGCCGGGAAGACTGCCAATGTTCAGAGAGTTGATCGATTCCATGCCGATTTTTATAACAAAATCATGTCCAACAGCAAAGAAAAAAAGTTTTGTGATGAAGTTTCTTAATTCTTGAACCCCGGAGACAGGTGAAAATATACGGAAAGTTTGTCCGGTTTGTGCTATTATCACCCTGAACAATAAACATTTTTATCCATTTATTTCAATTGAAGGAGAATGTTGTTATGCCCAACAAACTAACCAAAGAAGCGGAAGGAACCGGCATTGTCATTACTTTCTCTGGAATTGTTGAAGCAGATGAAGTCGATAAACTGCAATCGAAAATACACGCCGATGAATCATTCCCACAACTGCGCTACCAGATCTGGGACTTTTCCGGAGCCAAAGAAATCAATATTTCTATCGATCAGATTCAGCATTTTGCCACGCAGACCGCAATTGCTTCCAGCGAGAATCCGAAACTCAGAATAGCCATCATTCACCGAAAGTCATCGCATAACATTCTGGGCAAAACGTTTCAAACGTTTGAAAATATGTGGGGGCCCAACGAATCGAAGAGTTTCGGAGATATCGATGAAGCGCGTGAATGGTGCATGCGTCGCAAGAAGTAAAACAATTTTGAATGAATCACATTTACTCGTTGAAGATTGTCGCGTGATATAGTAAGAGCTTCAAACACGGGCGATTAGCTCAGTTGGATAGAGTACTGGCCTCCGAAGCCAGGTGCCGTGAGTTCGAATCTCACATCGCCCACCATAAAAATTATAATAAGTACAATAACTTACGTTTTGCCCCTAAATATTTTTCTTAAACATTGATCAGCCAGGCTATTGCCAACCTTATTTCAGGACCTCAGATTGCAGAAGCGTTTTTCTCGATCCCTACAGGTTTCAAATCAACCATCCACCTCTTTGAAAAGCCGGGGTCAGGATTTCAGACGTGAATAAAAGGGTATTGAAACAAGTTAAAATCATGAATTGTTCCAATGGCAGAAAATGAGAAATCAATGAAAATATATTTTGCGGGGGCGATCCGCGCGGGCCGGGATGATGCCGCGATCTACGAAAAGATGATCGCGTGGTTGAGACAGTTCGGTGAGGTCTTAACCGATCATGTAGGCGATCCCGCTCTTTCGTCAAAAGGCGATGACGGACCAAGTGACCGCCATATCTACGAGCGCGATATGGCCTGGCTGGCCCAATCTGATCTGGTGGTGGCCGAAGTGACGACGCCGTCGCTGGGCGTGGGCTATGAACTGGGCCGGGCCACGGCACTGAAGAAGCCGGTGTTGTGCCTCTACCGGGAGCAACCGGAGCGTCCTCTGTCCGCCATGATTGCAGGCGATCCGGCGATCAAGACAGCCGCCTATGGTTCCATGGATGAAGCCAAAACAATTATCGAAGCATTCATCCGGAAAGTCGCTGAAGAGAAAAAATTATCTTTGGGAGGCGGATAAATGGTCACATCACTGGAGTTGTTGGCGCCGGCCGGTAATGCCGAAATCGGGATTGCCGCCATTGATCATGGCGCGGATGCTGTTTATGTCGGCGCGCCAAAGTTCAGCGCCCGCGCCGGCGCGGGTGTCAGCGTTTCTGAGCTATCACGCCTCATCAAGCACGCACACTTTTATAACGCCAGAGTCTATGTGGCACTTAATACCATCCTGACGGATCGGGAAATAAGCCAGGCTCGGGACATTATCTGGGTGATTTACGAATCGGGCGCCGATGGTTTGATTATCCAGGATGTCGGTTTACTGGGACTGGATTTGCCGCCGATTCCTCTGATTGCCAGCACGCAGATGCACAACCACACGGTAGAGAAGGTGCAGTTTCTGGAGGCCGTCGGTTTCAAGCGGGTGATCCTGGCCAGAGAGCTTTCCCTGGAAGATATTTCTGAGATTCGACGGAAAACCGGCAAAATTGAGCTGGAAGCATTCGTGCACGGTTCCCTGTGCGTTTCCTACAGCGGGCAGTGCTATATGAGTCAGGCTGTCGCGAACCGCAGCGGCAATCGCGGCGTCTGCGCGCAGCCCTGTCGTTCGCACTACACGCTGATAGACGGCGACGGCAACAAAATTCTGCAGAACAAATATCTCCTCTCTCTCAAAGATCTGAATCTGATGAGTCGCCTGCCGGAGATGATTGCGGCCGGGATTACTTCCTTTAAAATCGAGGGCAGATATAAAGGAATTGAATATGTGAAGAATATCACAGCCGCCTACCGGCAGGTGATCGACCGCTTCATCAGCGAACATACCGGCTATCGGCGCAGCAGTTCCGGCGCGGCTTCCTTCACTTTTATCCCGGATCCCGACCGGACTTTCAATCGCGGTTACAGCCAATATTTCATCTCCGGCAAAAGAGAAAAGATTGCCTCTCTTGATACGCAGAAATCCATTGGACAGCATCTGGGAAAAATCACGGCAATGGGTAAAGATTTTTTCCAAATCAACTGCGAGGATCTGCAAAACGGAGACGGACTTTGTTTCTTCACCAAGAAAAATGATCTGGCCGGGTTCAGGGTGAACCGTGTGCATCAGGGAAAAATATACCCGAACAGCATGAGGGGACTGGAAGCAGGGATGTCTGTTTATCGCAATCTGGATACGGCTTTTAACAGAATTTTGAAGAAGCCGTCGGCCAAACGTCTCATTAACGTGCAAATGGATTTTGCTCAGGAGGAAACCATCATCCGATTGAAGGTGAGAGATGAAGACGGCAATGAGGCAAACGTGTTCAGGGAATTTTTGTTTGAGCCTTCCCGGGAGCCTGACACAGCCCGCAGGCACATGGAGAAACACCTGACCAGCACCGGTAACACGCCTTATCAGTCTGTCAGCTTGACGATTCAGCCTGACGCTCCCGGCTTTCTTTCAGCAAGTATATTAAACGGCATTCGACGAGAAGCGTTGGAGACCCTTACCACAATCAGACGTGAGGCATATTCCCGCGAGAACATACCCTTTGTTGCCAATAGCGCCCCGTATCCTGAGAAGACGTTAGACTTCCGCGCCAATGTTTACAACGACCTGGCGCGAAAATTTTATGAACGCCATGGCGCAACGGTTGAAGAACCGGCCTTTGAAACCCTTTCCGATATTCAGGGAAAAACGCTGATGACGACGCGATACTGCATCCGTTATCAACTGGACCTCTGTCCCAAAATGCAGCACCCGGGTCAGCCCGTCAAAGAACCGCTCAGACTGAAGGATGCCCATCATACCTACCGTCTCGAATTTGACTGTCAACGGTGTCGGATGCTGCTCATCCTCGACGACCAATAGCCTCATCCAATCTTCAGGCGCAGCTTAATATCCAGCATATGTCAGTGATGATATAAGTCAATATTGACAGAATTGACAAGATAATCACTTGCCGATATGAAATTCGCGCTGAAAAAAATAAAGCTCTTTCATCGGAAGAGTATTGAATACTGAAGATTGGAGAAGAAAATGGAGAAAAAAATATCTATAAAACTAGACGGAAAAGACGTTGAGGCGACTGCCGGTCAGACAGTTCTGGAATGCGCCCGCGAAAACGGCATTTTTATTCCTACCCTTTGTCACTACGCCAAAACAACCAACGTCGGCGCCTGCCGTGTTTGTGTTGTCGAACAGGAAGGAGCAAGATCACTGGTTGCCGCCTGTTGCATGCCGGTCAGTCCGAATATGGTTGTGCGCACCAATACACCGGCGGTACGCGCCGCGCAGAAAATGATTATTGAATTGCTCTGGGCGTCCGGCGATCATAATTGCCTCATGTGCGAACAGAACGGCCAGTGCGAATTGCAGAACCTTGTTTACTGGCTGAAGATTGATCAGCCCCGCTTTGAAATCAAAGCGCCCGGTTACGCATTGGATGAAAGCAACAAAATGATTACGCGCGATTTGAACAAGTGCATCCTCTGTGGCCGCTGTGTTCGTGCCTGCAACGAAATTCAAGTCAACGAAGTGCTGGATTTTGCCAAACGCAGTTACAGGGCCAAAGTGGGTCCGGCATTTGATGCGGATTACATCGACTCCAACTGTTTTTTCTGCGGCGAGTGCGTCCAGGTGTGTCCCACCGGTGCTATCACGTTCAAGCAGGCGAAATTTGCGGGCCGTCCATGGGAACTCAACAAAGTCCGCACCACCTGCACCTATTGTGGTGTCGGCTGCCAGATGGATCTTTATACGAAGGACAATAAAATCATCAAGGTCATGGGCAATCGCGAATACGGCCAGCCCAACGAAGGCAGTCTTTGCGTCAAGGGACGTTTCGGTATGGATTTCGTAGCACATCCCGACCGTCTGAAAAAACCCCTGATCCGCTACAAGAAAAATGAAGACTTCAAAGAAGCAACGTGGGATGAAGCCTTTACGTTTATCGCCGACAAGCTTTCCAAAATTAAAAAAGAAAACGGTGCTGACAGCATTGCCGGTCTGTCCTCAGCGCGCTGCACCAACGAAGAAAACTATCTGTTCCAGAAATTTATGAGAGCCGGTATCGGCACCAACAATGTCGATCACTGTGCCCGTCTCTGACACTCTGTCACGGTGGCCGGTCTGGCCGCCACATTCGGCAGCGGTGCAATGACGAACTCCATAGATGAAATTGAATACACAGACCTGATCCTGGCAACAGGCACCAACACCACGGAGAATCATCCGGTGATCGGCGCCAAGGTTAAGCGGGCTACCAAACGCGGTGCGAAACTGATCGTGATTGATCCCCGCGAAATCGATCTGGTCAAATACGCCGATATCTGGCTGCAGCAGAAACCGGGAACGGATGTTGCCGTGATCAACGGTATGTTGAATGTCATCATCTCCGAAGGCCTTTATGCCAAGGAGTATGTGAAAGACAGAACCGAAGGATTCGACACGCTCAAGAAGATGGTCGAAAAATATACTCCGGAAAAGGTTGAAAAGATTTCCGGCGTGCCCGCGGACGATTTGAAGAAAGCCGCCCGGATGTATGCGAAGGCCGACCGGGCCAGCATCCTTTACGCCATGGGTATTACCCAGCACATCAGCGGCACGGATAACGTCAAGAGCATGGCCAATCTTTCCATGCTTTGCGGCAATGTCGGCATTGAAGGCGGCGGCGTGAATCCGCTCAGAGGCCAGAACAATGTTCAGGGCGCCTGCGACATGGGCGGTCTGCCCAATGTTTATCCGGCCTATCAGCAGGTGGCCAACGAAGATGTCCGTAAAAAGTTTGAAGGGTTCTGGAACGCGCAGCTTTCTCCCAAACCGGGACTGACCATCATGGAGATGATGGAAGCAGCCGGCAAGGGCACGATCAAAGCGATTTACATCATGGGCGAAAACCCCATGCTTTCCGATCCCGATTTGCAGCACGTGAAAAAAGAACTTCAAAAACTGGATTTAATGATTGTCCAGGATCTCTTCCTGACCGAAACCGCTCAACTGGCCGACGTTGTTCTGCCGGTGGCCAGCTTTGCCGAAAAGGATGGAACGTTCAGCAATACCGAACGCCGTGTCCAAAGAGTTCGCAAAGCAGTTGAAGCGCCGGGCGAATCCAAAACCGACTGGGAAGTCATCTGCGGCATTGCCAATAAATTCGGTTATCCGATGAACTACGCTTCCGCAAAAGAGATTTTCGAAGAAGTGGCAAAGGTCACACCCAGCTACGCGGGCATCTCTTACGAACGTCTTGAAAAAGGCGGCATTCAGTGGCCCTGCCCGACGCCGGAACACCAGGGAACCAAATTCCTTCACAAGGATAAATTCTCACGCGGTCTGGGATTATTCAGCGCCATTGAATACATTGAGCCCAATGAATTGCCCGACAAACAGTATCCGTTCCTGCTTTCCACCGGACGCGTCCTGTATCATTACCACACCGGCACCATGACCACCCGCGCGGAAGGTCTTACCGAGCGCTATCCCGAAAGCCTGGTGGAAATCAATCCGGCCGATGCCGATAAACTGAAAATTGCAGATGGCCAGAAAGTCAAGGTCACCTCGCGCCGCGGTTCTGTGGAAGCCAAGGCAACCATCACCAGAAAGAGTGCTCCGGGCTCGATCTTTATGAACTTCCATTTCGCGGACACGTCTGTCAACCTGTTGACCAATCCGGCTCTGGACCCGATCGGAAAAATTCCGGAATACAAGGTCTGCGCGGTGAAAGTGGAAGCTGCGTAACTTTTAATCAGTTAATTGAAACAGAATAAAAGAAATGCCCCTGAAAAGGGGCATTTCTTTTTTATACCACCACTGTCATTCTCGACTCTTTGCCCGGCTGTTGCCTTTTCTTGCTTCTCCCATGGCATTCGCGGCAAGCATCGCCTGGAGAACTTTTTCAGGAGTTATTTTGCCAGCCTCGTGATGAATACATTCAGTGGGAGCGCAGGCTTTTTTAGCCGCCTTCAACAATTTATTCCGGTCGGCTTTGATAAGACCGATATCGGCAAACGTGGTCGGCAAGCCGATTTCCTCACAGAACGAGTACACGGCCGCCGATTCCTGAGGTGATGCATCCGTAAGTTGCAGACCGGTCAAAACGCCAAAGGCGACTTTTTCGCCATGATAAAACGAATGAGTTTCTTTAAGCGCGGTGAGGCCGTTATGAATGGAATGTGCCGCGGCCAGACCTCCACTTTCAAATCCAAGGCCGGAGAGCAGGATATTCGCCTCGATAATATGATTCAGCGCCGGTGTGACGATCTGTTTCTCGACGGCAACTTTAGCGGCAGCGCCAGACGAAAGCAGTGTGTAATAGCAGAGCCTGGCGAGATGGAGCCCCGTCATGGTGCTGTGTCCGCCACACTCGTTTACCGATTGCGTGCGGTCACAGGACCTCGCTTCAAACCAGGTCGCCAGCGCATCACCCATCCCGGCTATCAGAAAGCGTGCGGGAGCATTGGCGATCACCGTCGTATCCACCAGCACCACCTGCGGATTCATTTTTTGATAATGAACGGAATCGAAAGTGCCTTCCTCGGAGTAAACGACGGCGCAGCCGCTGCAGGGCGCATCGGTCGAGGCAATGGTCGGAACGATGATCACCGGGATGCCTGCCCGGTCGGCGGCAATTTTTGACGTGTCGATGGCCTTCCCGCCGCCCATGCCGACAAGAATGTCCACCCGCTTGCGGCTGATCACGCGGGCCAGGCGATTCAATTCTTTTTCACAGCACTCTCCCTGAAAAGGCTCGACGGAATTAGAGTGAGCAGCTAGATCTTTGGCGTAAGGGACAAGGATTTTGTCTGTCGCTGAACGCGATGCCAGGATCAATCCTTTCTTACCAAACCATTTAACCCAATGGGGTAATTGGTTCAAAACGTTTTCACCCTGGATGTATTTTCCGGGGAAAACAGCCTTCAAGAACATATTTTTACTCCCTTCATAGATTGCCCGCCTCAAACCTCTGTCATTCCCGCGTGGTCCTAGCGGGAATCCAGACTCTTCCCCTTTTGCGAAGGGGATAAACAAGATTTTTTTACATATCATAGCGATTGTGAAAATAAAATTATAAATGAGGAGGCATATTATTCTTGACAAACCGGCTGCTATCAGGAAGAAGCAAGCCCTGTGATTTTGCCGATCGCCAAAGGACAAAGGGTTTGGAAATTACCCATGATCTACCTTGCACCACTCCAGGGGGTAACCGACAGGATTTACCGCAACCTGTTCCCTGTTTATTTTAAGGGCGTTGATATAGCCATTGCGCCGTTTCTTTCCACATCGAAGAAAATGAAATCGATGAACAACCTTCTGCGCGAACATTACCCGGATCAAAATACCGGTATCCCCACGATACCGCAGATCATGAGTTCTCAGCCGGAGGACTTCACCAGGCTTGCCAATGCGTTATACGACATCGGACACGGCACCGTGAACTGGAACATCGGCTGTCCGTTCAGTATGGTTGTGAAGAAGGGCAGAGGAGCGGGGATGCTTTGTTATCCGGACAGGATCGAATCTTTCCTCGAAAAAACCATGCCTGCCATAAAACCGAAATTATCGATCAAGCTCAGGATAGGATTAAAATATCCTGATGAGGTGCTTCAACTCATTCCCATTTTCAACCGGTTCCCACTAGAAGAACTGATCATCCATCCGAGAACCGGTGAGCAAATGTATGGAGGCGAAGTTGACCTCGATATCTTCGCGCAGTGTCTTAATCTCTCGAAACACACGGTTGTCTATAACGGCGACATAGATTCTTTTGAGAAATTTGAGATGCTCTCTAAACGGTTCGGATCAATTAAGCGGTGGATGATCGGCAGAAGCCTGATTGGGAACCCCTTCCTGGCGGAAAAGATTAATTTCCATACGGAAAAGCCTTATGCTGAAAAAATCAAAATCATCAGGGCTTTCCATGATCATTTATTTGATGAATATTTGAAAGTTTTGTCCGGCCCCTCGCATATTACCAATAAAATGAAAGAAATCTGGACTTTCATGGGAGGCTTTTTTGAAAACGGAGACAAAATACGAAAGAAAATAAATAAAACACACCACCGGGATAATTATATCGATGTCGTAAATAAGGTGTTCCTTGAAACTCAAGTTTCAGAAACGCAGTGAACTGAAGCCCATCACCAATTATTCCTTAAAATAGGGCGCTGTCCCTAATATCCTTGTTGTCTTATGGAAAGAAATTGGGCGTTGCTCTTGGTTTCCCGGCTTTCGGTATTTCATGGGTTCCTCAATAATAATCTCTCAACAGTTTCTGTATAATTGGATGAAAATGAAAATAAATACGCCTCTTCTCCGATTCCTTCAACAATAATGATAACTTAGCATCTGGGCTTATGATGTTATTCCATTTTACGGGTGCATTATTTTCCCGAATATAAAGAAATTCAATTCTAAGCATGAATTCCATCAACATTCTCTGGAGTTTTGTATCTAGTCCTAAATTCTCTGACAAAATGGATTGCAAAGTACTTATTGGAATCCTATCTTTACTATTGTTAACATGCTTTAAGTTATTCATGAACTGACCAAAACGAAAATCGAAAGGCATAGAAATAAATTCGCCTTCAATTGCATCGTTAATGTGTATAGCATAAGAATCCATAGCAGCGTCAAATACTTTGAGATTTATCTTTTCGCGTCTTTGACTTTGGGCATTGTGAATCATAGAATTGAAGAAGAAAATATAATCACGAGGCCGACAATAAACGAATTTGTTTAATTTTTGGAGAAGTGTATTCACGTCGAGGTCGTTATCCAATAACTTTGAGAAGTGATCTATTAAGTTAGCTTGAAGCCTCACGTTGATAAGTTGAATCAGTTGTTCTTCACTCCAAGAGAATAGGATTTTATTTATTTTGTCTTTTTCAGGTATCTGTTCTTCAAATGTATTGTATAAATCACTTCGTATGAATAGATTTATAGAGAATTTCTCAAACTTATTAGTAAATAGGGTTGAACATGTTTCGTGAAGATTATATAGAATAGGAGATATAAGCTTTCTATTTGTATTTAGGCTTAAATTAGCATCTAAGCCATCAATATTTAAAAATAACATTTTATCGGATTCGCGAAAATAGTTTATTATCTCTTTTAGAAGAGATAGGATTTGAGAGGAGTAAAACTGTTCCTGTATCTTTTTTATGGATGTTGTTCCTTGGTCTTTAATAGTTTTAATGATAGTAAAAAGTTTTTCTGTGATACTTTTTTCTTCTGAAAAAACTTTCTGGGATGAGTAGAACTTTAAAAACTTTTCATCAAGCAGCACTTGTTCACTTGAATGTCTTTCTGCAGTTGAAATATCTTCTTTTATAGCTTCAGCAATAATATGCAGTATAATAAATTTCCAAAAAGCTGAAACAATTCGATGTTTAGAATCTTCTTCTTGGAATTGCTCTGAGAGTGCATAGATATCGTTTAAATTATACTTATCAAAGTGCTGATGAATAACGAGGTCTTTTGGATTTTTAATAGTAGTTTTTTTAAAATGAAAAAAAGCTGCACTTTTACCAGTACCCTTTCGTCCCACGATTAACTTGTAACCGTTTTTTGAGAGTAATCGATATTCAGGTGTTTCTATGAAACAAGTGTGCAAATATGAACCGTCGTTCTCAGCAACATGGTCACCAAGATTAATAGAATCGAATGTTAATTCTTTATTGCTATATGCCGTGGTGCGTAACGAATTAATTACCGAAAAATCATTAGATAGTGCCTTAAGAAATTTGTGCGTTAAGTTTCCCGCATCTTTTTTACCTTGATAATGTTTGATAATAGATATTATGTCCGTCGGTTTAGGGGCATGAACAGAATTCATGATTAATAATCGTCTGCCTGTGCTGATACACAAACCGGCAATAAGGGCACATTTCAAAAAATGTTTAAGGTTTGATGTTTGATCAGATATGCCAATGTCTATAATAGCGGCGAAAGATTGCTTTATTTGTTTTGAATACCAGACGATATTATTTGATTCTTCCTGTCCGTCATCAACTATAAAATCAAGCCTAGCTTTCAGAATCTCTTGTTCTATAGCTTCTGTAATATCAGGCGAATCGACGTTTTTTATATATAGTAGTCGATTAACATCTGCGGAAAGTTGATCAGATAAAATATCAGCTGTATTGAATGAATAAGGGGTTTCTTGCGGTTTCTTTTCCCAAAAGTTTTTCTTAATCAATTTTTGAGCTAATTTATTATTTTCATACTTACTGATCCCAATTCCTAAAAGAGGGTACAAAAATCTATCCACAGTTTCGTAGTTGAATTTTTGATTCACAGTTGGGTAAATTCTTTTGGACAAACCCAATGCATGCCCATATTCAAATATGACGTTGAAATTTAATTCAGATAGTTCAACTAAAATAGCTTTTGAAAAAAATATATTTTTGCAAATTTCACAGAAAATTAAGTTATTTTCAATATCGAGATCTTTTTCCCACGCGACCCAGTTGAAACCTGTCTCTTTATTCAGCTGTTTTAATGCTTTTTGTATTTGATCAACTATGTCTGGATCATGGCTAGAATATGCTGAGAATATTTTGCCAGCTACAGGAGTTTCTTGAAGCCTACAACACATGTCTGCTGCGATTTCGCAATACTTTTTTGCCACTCTTAACTTCCTCCTTTGTAGAGTGTAACTAAGATTCTTTATAACCAGGTCTTGAAATTAAATTTCAACCTCCGACTAATATTACAAATCTATTTTAGTGAAACATGCAGAAACAAAAGTGTCATCCGACACTTGCCGCATTTTGTGGGACGGAGCTTTATTAACGCCTCTTTCGGACAGAAATCAAGAAATTTTTAAAAAAACCGTTCTAAGTTCAACGTTCAATGTTATATGTTAAAAGAAACAGACACTGGATTCCCGCCTTCGCGGGAATGATGTGGTTCCCTTACCACAATGATATTTTTATGCTAAAATGCAACTGGTAAGACGGAAATGAACCACTCCGCCGCAAGAAGCGAGGTGTCAAAAGAAACATACGCCCCAAGGGGCGGGGAATTATCCCGACCGCTTCGCTATCGGGATAATTCGACCAGTAAGCTCCGGTTCACTTTGTTCCTGTAGCTTGGGTCTCATTAAAACAGTATTGGAAACAATCAATCCGAATGGATAAGAAAGATTATGCGACGCCCTTTAAACATATTTGAATCCGAAGGTACGGCTAATCACGGGCAAGATAGTACCCTCCGCTCATTGCGGGATTGTTCGTCTCACAAATTTCAATGCACTTCGTTTTCGAAATTTGGGTCTCACAATAAAAAATGTTTGAAGTTCAACGTTCCGTGTTTCCGTCATGACGGCAGAGGGTAATTGCGACGAATGGATGACTGTTATCAGAATACTTTGCACGGAGAAGGAATGCCGTGAACCCTGTTCAAGATTTGGAAAATATTTACCAGGATGCGGTTCGGGAGGTTGATCCGGCAGGCCTTATCCGGTCTTACATAAAGCTGGACGGCCGGCAACTGACGATCCAGAGCCCTGACAAAAAGATTTCAGAAGACCTTTCCCGCTATCGACAGGTGATCGTCTTGGGCATCGGCAAGGCGTCAGCCCGCATGGCATCCGCCATGGAGGACATCTTGGAAGACGAAATCTCTTCGGGATTCGTCATCACAAAATACGGTCACGGACGCAAGCTTAATAAAATTCACGTCAGGGAAGCAGGCCATCCCGTCCCCGATGAAAACAGTCTTGAAGGGGCGCGCATCCTGGTGCAGATGGCGGCGGCGGCCGATGAAAACACACTTATTATCAACCTCATTTCCGGTGGCGGATCATCATTGTTCTGTCTGCCGGCGGACGGCATAAGTCTTGAAAATAAGCGGCAGATAACCAGGGTCCTGCTGGCTTCCGGCGCGAATATTGAGGAGATGAACTGCATCCGGAAGCATCTTTCCCGGGTAAAAGGCGGTGGCCTGGCCAGGATCACCAGCCCCGCCAGACTGATCAACCTGATTTTATCGGATGTGATGGGCGACAGAATCGACACCATCGCGTCTGGCATTACCGCGCCCGACCCCACCACCTTTCAGGATGCGCTCTCGATCGTCCGGAAATACAATCTGGAATATAAATTGCCGCAAGCAGTCAGAGATCATCTTGCCCGGGGAGCGCAGGGGAAGGTTCCGGAGACTCCGAAAGTGGGCGATCCCGTATTTCGCAGCACCGATAATATCATTCTGGGGAACAACACGCTTGCCTGCAGCGCGGCGCGGAAAACCGCAGAACGGCTGGGATATCATGCGCGCATTCTCAGCACGACGCTGGCCGGGGAGGCAGCGGAGGCAGGGGCATGTTTCGCACGGCTTGCCAAAGATATTGATTCGGACAAATCCGATATGGCCAAACCGGCGGCGCTTATCGCCGGAGGGGAAACAACGGTGACGATTAGGGGCAAAGGGAAGGGCGGCAGAAATCAGGAGCTGGTGCTGGCGTTCGCCGTTGAACTACACCGGATAAAACCAAACGCTTCCAATATCTTCTTTTTATCTGCCGGCACCGACGGCAGTGACGGGCCCACGGATGCGGCAGGCGCTTTTGTGACGCCGTCGCTCATGGAGAAAATGAAAACAATCCCGGCTCAGGCCGAAGCGCATCTTAAACAAAACGACGCCTATCATTTCTTCACTAATACGGGGGATCTTTTCAAGACGGGTCCCACCTTCACGAATGTATGCGATCTTCAGATTCTTCTCGTCTTATAAATATGCCCGTCGCCTTTTGGGGCTGACTTTGCCGGCTTCATTGTCACAAAATCTCCACTCGTTGCCTCATTAATAAATGTTACCGAAAGAAGAGCGAGTGGAGAGAACGTTGCCTCATAAAAGATGTTACCGAAGCCGGGTAATCTTTTTGAGCTTCATTTGTATCATAGTGTTTAACTCAAAA
>JAKLGV010000033.1 GCA_022710585.1 Deltaproteobacteria bacterium
ACAAAAATTAAAGCTCTTCCTGGATAAAATCCAGGTCGAGGAATTTCATTACAAACTGCGTTAATTAACCTTGAGTGTCCACGATGTCCTGGCACAAAAACTGTCCACGATGTCTTGGCATTCAACAAGTATGATTTAAAAAATGATTGATGATCAAGTCAATGTCAGATGATTGAAGGAAGCAGATGAGGTCCTTTTTCCCGACTCTCGGGTTTCATTACAGCCAGCGCTTGCGTCGCCTGTAGGATTTCACATCTTTGTATGATTTCACAGCACCCGATGCGGCCATCCCCAGGTAGAACTCCTTGATATCCGGATTATCGGATAATTCCTGGGATGTGCCTTCCATCATGATTTTGCCGTTTTCCATCACGTAGCCGTAGTGGGCAACTTGAAGGGCCATGCGGGCATTTTGTTCGACCAGAATGATTGTCGCGTGCTGGTCTTCATTTATTTTTCTGATGATGCGGAAGATCTCCTGAACAACCAGTGGCGCCAGACCCAGCGATGGTTCGTCAAGCAGGAGCAACTGCGGATGCGCCATCAAGGCGCGGCCAATAACGAGCATCTGCAGCTCGCCGCCACTGCAATATCCGGCAAGCGCTTTTCTTCTTTTTACCAGCGCTGGAAAATAATTGTAAACCATCTCCAGATCCTGCTTATAGGGTTTGCCGAACCGGGTAGCCGTGCCTACACGCAGATTTTCTTCAATCGTTAGATATTTGAAAGGCTGTCTGCCTTCCAGAACCTGAATAATCCCCTGACGGGTGATGAATTCCGGAGCCTGATTCTGGATGTTGACGCCGTTGTAAATAATCGTACCGTCCGTCACTTCGCCATTTTCCGGTTTAAGCAAACCGGAAATAGCTTTCAGCGTGGTCGTCTTTCCGGCGCCGTTGCTGCCCAGAAGCGAAACGATATGCCCCTTCTCGACGCTTAAAGAAACGCCTTTCAGAACCTGTATAACATCAGAATAGACAACGGAAATATTATTTAATTGTAAAAGTATGTCACCCATACTAACCTCAATACGAAAACGGCCAAAGTCGGAAACTGGAGCGAATGATTCGCCAGATTTCCGCCAGTCCTTTCGGTTCAATCAAAATAAACAAAACAATCGCCAGGCCGAAAACAAATTCACGAAGCGGTGCCATATTCAATCCCATACTGGCAATGGCCGGTACATTCATTAAGGCACCCGTCACAAATCGCAATAATTCATTAAGCAGCGTAATGAAGGTTGCGCCGAAAATCGCTCCGGGAATATTGCCCATGCCGCCGATGATCACCATCGCGATATATTCGACCGACAGTCCCAGATTAAAGGGTTCCGTCGTGATGCTGACCATGTAATATGCCCAGAGAGCACCCGCGAAACCGGCGTAGAATGAGCTGATGCCGAAAGACAAAAGTTTGTATTTGAAAATCGGGATGCCCATGCCTTCGGCCGCGCGGTCGTTGTCCCGGATGGCGATGAACGCCCGGCCGTATTTCGTGCGGATGATGTTTACCGCAAACCAGGTCATGCAAACCAGGCTGATAAATATCAGGAAGAAGAACATTCTGTCCCCGGATATCTGCCACCCAATAATTTCCGGCGACGGCAGGGTAATGCCCATCGTGCCTTTGGTAAGGCTCTCCCATTGAATTAAGACGTATTCAATGATGAATTGTCCGGCCAGTGTGGCAATCGTCAGATACAAACCTTTCAATCTTCCTGAAGGGATACCGAAGATCATGCCGACCATCGCAGTGATGATACCCGCTGCGGGAATGGCAACATAGAATCCAAGGCCCAGTCTTGTGGCCAGAATGGCCGCGGCATAAGCTCCTACACCGAAGAACGCGCCATGCCCCAGGGAAATCTGTCCGGTGTAGCCGATCAGAATATTCAGACCAATGGCCGCAATGGCCGCGATACCGATCGTATTTAAAATGTAGAGCATATAAGGGCTTAAAACAAACGGAGCGACAAAGAAAAGCAGGCCCAGGAATATGCCCATCCATAAACGGCCGAAATCGGTTTCAAAAATATTCAGTTCCTGCTCGTAGGTTTCCCGATAATTGCCGCAGGGATGAAAAGATAATTTGTCCATTTTCATTTATGGTTAAACCCTCTCTATTTCCACCAGGCCAAACAATCCGTAAGGTTTGACCATCAGAATAAACACCAGAACAATATAAGGGACAACGTCACGCAGCGACGGCGATAAATATCCGCCGGTAAATGTTTCCAGAAGACCGATGATGATGCCGCCGATAATCGCCCCGCCGATGCTGTCGAGTCCTCCCAGGATAACAACCGGGAATACTTTCAGGCCGATGGAGCTCAAATCATGAACATTTACACCGTTGATGATGCCCAGCACGATCCCGCTCATGCAGGCCACCAGCGCAGCAATCGCCCATGAAAGCGCGAAGACGCGCCGCACATGAACGCCCAGTGAAAGTGCCGCCTTCTGATTGTCGGCCACCGAGCGCATATAAATTCCCTGAGAGGACTTTTTGAAAAAAATCCCGAAGGCCACCAGGAAAATAACGCTGATAATCAGCGTAGCCGTGTAAACAGGCGCGACGTAAACGGATCCGAACTGCATAGCCATCGTCTGAGGCAGAAACTCCGGATACGTTTGCAGGTTGCCACCCCAGACAAGCAGAATAAAACCTTTGAACATCGCCGCCAGTCCCACGGTCAGCATAATAACAAATATAAGTTTTTCGCCGATCAGTGGACGCAGGAAAAATTTCTCAATAAGAAAACCCAACAAAAAACAGCCGACCATTGTCAGGATAAAGGCGATGTAAACAGGCAGTTGCGCCCAGGTCACCAGAGAGAGAAAAAAGAAAGCTCCCAGCGCGAGCAGTTCACCATGGGCAAAATTCAAAACGCTCGACGATTTAAAAATCATGACAAAACCCATCGCGGAAATCCCGTACAGCAATCCCACGCAAATGCCGTTGACTAATAATTGCAGAAAAAATTCCATTTCTCATTCCTTATATGACGTTAATAACATTGATCGATGTTTCGATCTCGCCGATTCTGCCATCGCGATACTTGACCTTGCCGGTTACTTCAACATTCTTCAAGTTGTTGTACATCGCCTCGATGATTTTCAGATACAAGCCGTAAACAAAGCGGCGACGCACTTTCCCCGTGCGCGTCAGTTCTTCATCGTCGGCATCGAGCAATTTATAAAGCAGAACAAACTTTTTAATCTTCATGACTTCAGGAAGCTGCTCGTTAACCTGCCGCACTTCATTGAGAATCAATTCCTCTACCGGTTGTTGCTGGGATAGATCCATATAGGTTGTGTAAGGGATCATTCTATCCTCGGCCCAGTTACCGACATTGCCCAGATCAATGTTAATCATAGCTGAGATGTAAGGGCGCGCTTCACCGAATGTCACCGCTTCTTTGATATACGGGCTGAACTTCAGGCGCGTTTCGATGAAATCCGGAGAGAAGGCCTCGCCGCTCTTGTTGCGTATAATGTCTTCCTTGCGTCCGATAATCAGTAAATGGCCGTCCTGATCAATGTATCCGGCATCGCCGGTTTTGAGCCAGCCGTTTTCAAAAGCGTTTTGCGTTGATTCATAATCGTTATGATAACCGGAAAAATTCGCTGCGGATTTCACCAGCACTTCCTGATCTTCGGCAATTTTCACTTCAGTGAAGGCCATGGGTTTGCCCACCGTTTCCAGTTTGACCTCATTATCCGGCTGAATCTGAAAAATGCCGCAGGATTCCGTCAAGCCATAGCACTGCTTTAAATTCAAACCGATCGCCCGGAAAAAATGAATGACATCGGGGCTGATGGGATGACCGCCGGTAAACGCGCTGCGGAAACGGGCGCACCCCAGACGATCCAAAAGCGGCCGGTAAACCAGCACAGACATGATTTTATATAAAACCTGCAGGGACACCGGCACCGGCTGTTTGTGAGACTGTTTTTCGACAACCGATTTGCCGATTTTCTCGCCAAGATAAAACAATTTCTTTTTCACCCAGCCCGCGTCGGATATTTTCACGCGGATTCTCGAGGCCATATCTTCCCAGAAGCGGGACGATGTAATAATCATCGAAGGACCGATTTCCCGGAAATCCTCCAGCACGGTTTCCGCCGTCTCCGGAAAATTCATGCACATAGCCCCATCGAGCGCCACGCCCATTCCCCACATCTGATCAACGATCCAGGCCGGCGGCGACATGGAAAGCCAGTTTTCTCCGGGTTCAATTTTTGTTTCTTCCACCCACTGTCCGGCCATCGTCAGCAGATTGCGGTGCGACAGCATGGCAAGTTTGGGAACACCGGTCGTCCCCGATGTCTGAATCATCACGGCGGCGTCATCAGGCCTGCCTTTGCTGATTTCTGCTTCGATGAAGCCGGGATGCTCTTCAATATATTTCTCTCCCAACTTTAAGAGATCGGCATAGCTGATCAGCCAGGAGTCATCCGCATAGGACGTCATGCCTGTTGGATCAATATAGACAACCTTCTGCGTCTGAGGCAGCTTTTCCTTGACGTCCAGAAGTTTGTCCACCTGTTCCTGATCCTGCACGACCACAACCGGTGAATAGATTCTTTTGATGGAGAAAGCCAGTTCATCGGCAATGGAGGACGTAAAAAGATTTAGCGTCGTCGCGCCCAGCGTGTGAGCGGCCAACTCTGAAAAAAGCCATTCCGGATGATTGTGAACCACCATGCAGACATTCTCGCCGCGTCTGAGATTCAGCGCGGCAAAGCCGGCCGCCGTCGTCCGCACATAGCGGGCGTAATCCGCCCAGGTGTATTTCTGCCAGATGCCGTAAGCCTTTTCCCGGATGGCCGTCTGAGAATCGCCGTATAAGGCGGCATTTTCCATCAGGACCCGCGGCAGCGTAAGATCGCGATTTATCTTATGTTGTGCTTTCTTGCTCAAAATACAACGCCTTCAATATTTACAAAGCCTCGGCTTCGCCCAGATAAGCTTTGATCACTTCCGGATTGGCGCTGACGTTCTCGGCGCTTCCTTCACAAAGTTTTTCCCCGAAATTCAAGACCATAATTCTCTGGGAAATGCTCATCACGATGGACATGTCGTGCTCCACAAGAATCATGGTGAGTCCCCATTGCTGGTTGAGTTCCAGCAGGAAGCGGACCATGTCTTCCTTTTCTTCCATATTCATCCCGGCAAAAGGCTCATCCAGAACAAGAAGTTTCGGTTCCAGAGCCAGCGCCCTGCCCAGTTCAACCCGCTTCTGCATGCCGTAAGGCAGAGAACCGACCGCCAGCTTCCTGATGGATTGCATTTCCAGAAAATCAATTATCTCTTCGAGAATCTGCCGGTGACGGATTTCTTCGTCGCGGACCGATTTGGAAAAAAGAAATGATTTTAAGAAACTGTAATCACAATGAATGTGCCGCGCCAGCGTCATGTTGGCCAGAACGGTCATACCGGGGAAAAGTTCAATATTCTGGAAGGTTCTGCCGATGCCGACGCCGACCAGTTCGTGGGTATGCAAGTTGGTAATGTCCTGGCCGTTGAAGATGATTTTGCCTTTTTGAGCCCGGTAAAAGCCGGTGATACAATTCAGTAGGCTGGTCTTGCCCGCGCCGTTGGGGCCGATAATTGCCATCAGTTCGCCGGTATGGACTTTCAGATCCACATCCTTGACGGCAATGACACCACCAAAATTCAAACGCAAACTTTGAATTTCCAGTTCAGCTTTTTTATCTTCATCCAGGCGGTCCATCATAATCGCTGGACGGCTGCGAAAAGCCTTCATTCAAACCTCTCTAATGAAAGGTGTTGTCAGAAAAGCTTCCAACAACACCCTTCATTGATAACAGATTATTTCTTAAGCAATTTTATTTTGTCTTTGCCCGGAACATAGAAATTGGTCAGTGGCGCATAGGTTCCATCTTCCTTAACCTTGACCATACGGGCAGTGAACGATGCGCCGTGGTCATTCTTTGTATAGGTTATTTTCGGCACCAGTCCGCCGAAGTCTTCATTCTTAAAAGATTCCAGAGCGGCATTCACCGTTTCCGGAGTAATATTCTTGCTCTTTTCGTACGCGCGGGCAAACGCTCTTTCCATGATCATACCGACGACAACACCCTCCCAGTAGGAAGCGTCAAATTTATTGACGGTTTTATAGCGCTTCCACATGTCCTGCATCACAGCCATGCCTTTTGATTTATCAACGGGCAATCCACCGGGGAACTGGATGGTCAGGCGGTCTTTGATCAAACCTTTGCCCATCTTGAAGAAGTCGGGATCGGTTGATGTCCATGTGCCGAGAAACATAGGACTGTAATTGATGCGATCGGCACTCTTGAATGCCGTAATAATGGCGGAAGGGAGCATCTGCATGAATACGTACTCCGCGCCGGCTTTCTGTAAACGGAGCAGTTCGGTGTTGAGATCGACAGTCTTAGGCGGAAATTCTTCAATGGCTACCAGATTGATGCCCAACTGCTTGGCGTATTCCTTGCTCGGCGCATGGATTGAACGGCCATACGCGTTGTTGTAAGTCAGCAGACCGACTTTAGGAGCTGCTTTGCCTTTGTGAATGGCTTTAATGTATTCCAGTACAGCATGGCAATCCATCTTATAGCTGCCGAAAGGCAGATACATATAATCAACCGGTTTTTCCAGAATCTCCCAACTGGTGGAATAATTAATAGCCGGAACTTTGTATTTCTGAATAATCGGCTTCGCGGCCAATCCTTCGCCAGCACCCCAGGTTGCGATCATATCGACTTTATCCTGCAATACGAATTTATTGACCGCCGCCTGCGCTTCAGGCACCTTGTAAGCCGTGTCCACGGTAATCATCTCAATCTTGTTTCCATAAACGCCGCCCTTTACTTCATTCACGTAACGGAAATAATCCCGCTGGCCTTTTTCATGAAACTGTCCCCAGGTTGATGCCGGACCGGTTAAATTGATCGCTGCTCCCACCTTGATGGTTTTGGCCTGCAAACTGCCGACACCCGCCATCAAAAAAACTGCCGATAAAATTGCTATCCATACTCTGCTTTTCATACGCCTAACCTCCCCTTCCCTATTTTTGTAATAATTGCGCCATCATCATGGCAAAAAAAAACCGTGGGGTATTTATCTGCCCACGGTTCATTTCCATTTGTTAATGGTCATGAATCTATCCGGCAGACCTTAAAGCCGATAAAGCTAAAAAAGTAATTAAAGACTGCCTTCTTAAATGAATTATTTTTCAACACACTCATAACCTCTTGCTTGGCTGAGGGATATAAAGCAAACAGGAAGGAAATGTCAAGAAAAAAGAAGCATGCCGGCGGAAAGGATCATTTTTTTTAAAGAAACATCAAGATGATCTTTTTACTATTCAATGCCCAGTTTATCGATGCGATGCCGCAGAGAATCAAAAGTTACTTTTAATAATTCCGCCGCTTTCTTCTTTGACCCCTTTGTTTTTTGCAGAGCTTTTTCAATGAGCATTCTTTCGATTTTATCCAGTTCCGAATTCAAATCGATGCCGTTATCCGTAATATCCATATCAAATTTTTGGGTGCCGAAGGTCAGGCTTTCCGGCAAGATAATATTGGAACTCTCCATGGCGACGCCGCGTTCGATGATATTCTGCAATTCCCTGATATTACCGGGGAAATCATAATTCATCAGCAGTTCCATAGAATAGGAAGAGATATTGCTGATGTGCTTGTCGAACATTTTCGAATATTTTTCGATAAAACTGCTGATGAGGAGAGGAATATCCTCTCTTCTTTCCCGTAATGGCGGAATGAAAACAGGAATGACATTCAAACGATAATAAAGATCTTCCCGGAATTCTCCTTTTTTCACCTTTTCTTTGAGATTCTTATTCGTGGCCGCAATGATGCGCACATCCACCTTGATGTCTTCCGCGCCGCCGATGCGCCGAAACGTTTTTTCCTGAACCACCCGCAGAAGTTTTACCTGTAAAGCCGTCGATAATTCGCCGATTTCATCGAGAAAAATGGTGCCGCCGCGTGCCATTTCAAAATAACCCTGCCGGTCGGCGTACGCTCCGGTAAAGGAACCCTTCATATAGCCAAAAAGCTCACTTTCCAGAAGATTTTCCGGAATGCCGCCGCTGTTGATCGCGACAAACGGCATTTTAGCGCGCGCCGAGTTTTCATGAATGGCCCGGGCGACGAGCTCCTTGCCTGTGCCGCTTTCCCCCAGAATAAGAATATTGGCCGGCGTATTGGCTACCTTCTTGATGGTATCGAATATTTTACGCATCTCCCGGTTGATGCCGATCATACCGCAAAACGAATTTTCCTCTTTACCGGCATCCACTGTTTTTTCTTTAGGAAGTTGATCTTCAATAAGCCCCTTTTTAACCAGAGCGGAGTGAACAACTCTTCTGAGTTCATCCTGCCAGTTTTCCCCCTTTTCCACGTAATCATAGGCGCCTTCTTTCATCGCGTTGATCGCCGTTTCTCCCGAAGCGTAAGCGGTAATCAGAACCACAAGTGTATCCGGCTTGTAGTCTTTAATGGCCTTCAGAAACTCAATGCCGCTGATTTTGGGCATTTTCAAATCGGTAATCACCAGATCAAAAACTTTTTTCCGGCATAATTCAATCGCTTTCAGAGGCTCTTCTTCACTGACGACATCGTAGCCCTCTTTCTGCAGCATAATTTCCATAACCTCCCGCATGCCCGAATCATCATCAACAACCAGTATTTTGATCATATCTCCCCCGCTCTACCTTGATATCTTTGCCTTCTCTTCAACCGGTTCTCCAACCGGCAGCCATACCCGGCACTTTGTCCCCTGACCAACCCCACTGTCTATCCTGATTTTTCCATTGTAACCTTCAATGATATGATTGACAATCGACAATCCCAGGCCGGTTCCTTTTTCTTTTTTTGTGAAAAACGGTTCAAATATTTTTTCCAAATCATCCTCCGCGATACCGCAACCTGTGTCTGCAATCATCATCTCCGTGTATTCAACCCCGTCATCCCGTTTGATCCGATTGGTAGCGACAGACAGAAGGCCACCTCCCCCCATAGACTGGACGGCATTAAGCACCAGATTATAAATAATTTGCCGCACCTGTTCTTTATTGGCCAGGACCTGTGCACCATCGGATAAATTTGTCCGGATTTCCAACTGCTGATTCCAGCCTTTGTTGAGTTTAATGTTTTCCATGATTTCTTCAATGATCTTATTGACATCGACAGATTCCCGCTTGGCCGGAACCGGTCTGGCCAGCAAAAGAAAGTCGCGGACAAACGTCTCCAACTGATCTTTGCTGCGCAAAACGATTTCCATCAATCGCCTGTTGGTGCCCTCAAGTTCCATGCCCTGTTTTAAGAGTTCGATCGAGCCGGTGATCGCCGCCAGCGGATTGCGAACCTCATGTGCCCATCCTGCCGCCATCTCACCGATTAAAGCCATATTCCTGGATTTTTCCAGATCCTTTTCCATCTCTTTAATTTTCGTTATGTCTTGAAAAATCAAGATATTTCCAATCCGTTTTTCGTACTTTCCCTTGAGCGGAGAAACCGACAACCCCAGATTAATTCTATCTTTGTCGCTGCCTTTGACGACCATTTCAATTCTATTGCTCATTTGTTCATTCATCATCTCATCTGTAAGGAAGGGCAGAAATTCAGGAAACACGTTCTCAAGTTTACGTCCCTGGACCGCGCCTCTGGAAAAACCGGTAATCTCCTCTGCGGCGCTGTTAAACGTTTTGATGATATTGTTGAGGTCAATCGTCATAACGCCCGTATAAACAGATTCGACAATACTGCGGAAAAGCCGATCCAACTGATTGAATTCCGACGCTTTCTCTTCCAGCAAGGTCGCCGTCTTCTTTTCCTGCTCAACGATAAAACTGGCCAGGAAAGCCAGAATATAAAAAGACGTGATGCGCACAATCAAATTGGTAAAGGCGTCCGCAAAATTACTTTTCTCATTATAATGAACGGCGGAAATCGAAGGCATCAAATTATAAAATTCGAGATTAAGAAAGAAGCCGTAAAAAATGCTGGCAATGGAAGCAACCAGCAACCCGCCCCGGCGTCCAAAAAAAATAGCCGAATAAATAATGACCAGCGTGTAAAGGAGAGAATAATCAATCTGCGTGTTGCCGAACATAAAGATCAGAAAGGTGATGGATAGAATATCCACTGTGATTTGCAGGTATAGAATGTATTGATACTTTAACTTGAATTTGTAAAGAATGATATAAATAGCTGAAAACAGGTAAATGACGCCGGCGATGATATAAAAATAATTGATAATGATATAGGAGAGGCTGAACAATTCTCTTTTGACATCGACAAAAACAGTAATGCCGAGAAATACCGTGATGATGACAAGTCTGGATATAATAAGGATGAAGATCCGGCGCATAATTTTTTCTTTTACCGAACCGTCCGTCTGCGCTATATTCATTATCGTTTCCCGTGCAAGGCTTAATGTAAGCGTATGTTATAATATTTTAATTGTTTTGGCTAATAAATTTGAATCGTGGCGATTCCATGCAGGTTAAAATGCAAAGACCATTGCTCTGTCTTCTGGCAGCATTAGCCGCGGGCATTCTTGCCGGCGCCTATTTCACGCTGCCTTATCGTCTTCTTCTGATGCCGGCCACCACGGTTTTGATTCTCATTGGGGTCAGCATCCGAAAGAAATGGTTTACGGCGGCGCTGGTTTGCGCTGCTGGATTTCTTTTTCTTCTGGGATTTTTCAATATTCAAAAACAAATTTATTTTCCCCGAGATGACTTCCGGATCCTCCAAGACATCGATCAGGGCAAAGTCACCGTGGAAGGCATGGTCACGGAAAGTCCGGTCAGCTATCAGGAAAAAGATGTTTTAATTGTCCGCTGTCTCCGCATTTTAGAAAATCAATCCTATGCGCCAACTGCGGGAATCGTCCGTCTGTCCATTCCTCCGGACTTAAATTTTCACTATGGCGATTATATCCGCTTTCAGTCCAATTTAAAGAAAATCCAGAACTTCAACAATCCGGGACGCTTTGATTATGAGCGCTATATGAATCTTCAGGGAATTTATGTTTCCGGATTCGTCAGCGACAGGTCGGAAATTATTCTTCTGAGAAAAGACACATCCGGCAGTCTCCGGCTGAAACTGGAAGAATTCAGAAGTTACCTGAAAAAGATTATTATCCAAAACTCGGCGACACCGGAAAGAGAAGTCCTTGAAGCCATGACACTCGGCAATCAAAACGCAATTCCCGACGACATCCGGGATCATTTCAACAAAACAGGAACGTCTCATATTCTTTCCATCTCCGGCCTACATATCGGCATGGTTGCCGGGACTTTCTTCATGTTGATTTTTCTCTGCCTGAAATCGTCGGAATATCTGATGCTGAGATTCAATATTATTAAATTAGCGGCAGCCGCGGCTTTTATCATTGTATTATTCTACGCCTTCATCGCCGGACTGGGGGTTCCCGTGATGCGGGCAACGCTGATGGCATTTGTCTTTCTGGCTGCGCTATTGTCAGGAAAGCAAAAAGATATGCACAATACGCTGGCTCTTGCCGGTTTGATGATCCTTGTGATATCGCCGGATGCTCTTTTTGATATTTCCTTTCAGCTTTCATTTGCCTCCGTATGGGCGATCATTTTGATTGTACCGGGACTCAGCAATCTTCTCCCGATGAAGATGTCTGCTCTTCCCGACTGGGTCCGGAGTATTATCCGGTATGTGTATCTGACGACGATTGTCGGCCTTGCGGCAACCATGGGCACACTGCCTCTAATCGTCTATTATTTTGACCGCGTGTCGGTCGTGACCTTTCTTGCCAACCTGATAGCCGTTCCGCTGCTGGGCACTTTGACGCTCGCCGTCGCGATGTTTTTCATTTTATTTTCCTTCGCGCCGGTCATTTCCGGATATTGTATTCAACTGGCTTCTTTTCTGACGCAGGTATCCATTCATCTGATCAGTCAACTGGCGGCTTTGTCTTGGTCATCCCTGTCCGTTGCCAAACCGGATATCCTGGAAATCGCTCTTTTCTACGCAATCATCTTTCTTGTTTTTCAGCTTGTTGATGAGCGCAAGAAGAAAAAAGATAGTCGTCCATCCACTCCGTTGCGGATTGCGACCATCAAATATTTATTGGTCATCGCTGTTTTGACAGCGGTCGCCGATATCGTTTATCTGTCTCTTCAGCACAAATTATCCTCTGATTTAAAAATCACATTTCTTGACGTCGGACAGGGAAGCTCCGTTTTTGTTCAGTTTCCGAGAGGGGAAAATATGTTGATTGACGGCGGCGGATTTTCAAAAAGCTCTTTTGATGTGGGCAGAAGCGTTGTCGCGCCCTACCTTTATTCGCAGAGAATCCATAAAGTCGATACGGTGGTGCTGACGCATCCTCATCCCGATCACCTGTCCGGCCTGATTTATATTCTGAATAATTTCGGCGTCCGGAATGTCTGGAAAACGGATGTGCCGGTCGACATCGACATCTTCCCGCACTGGGGAAAAGCCATCCGGGACAACAAAATAAACCCCGTTTTCCTTTCCGGTCAATCACCCGAAAAGGATATTAAAGGCGTCCAATTGAAAGCGCTCTGGCCGCCCGCTCATTCATCCGAACCGTTGGAGACTCTTTCTTACGATGACGTCAATGACTCCTCTCTTGTCTTGAAAATAACCTTCGGAAAAATCAGTTTTCTGATTCCGGGCGACATTTCGGCTGAGATTGAGGAACAGCTGATTGCCTCGGGCGCTGATTTAAAAAGCGATATTCTGCTGATTCCGCATCACGGTTCCATCCATTCCAGCAGGCCTGAATTTGTCAGAGCCGTCGGCTGCCGCTGGGCCATCGTCAGCGCCGGGAAGGCAAACGTTTTCCGCCACCCGCATCCCGTGGTTGTAAAGAGATATCGGGATGCCGGAGCAGAAATACTCAGCAGTGCTCAACACGGCGCGGTCATGTTTACAACCGACGGAAACAGCGTGCGGGTGGATTCATATATCAAAAAGATGTAAGACTCACAGCGGCAAGAGCAACCTGTTGCCTCATTAATAAATGTTACCGAAAGAAGAGCGAGTGGAGAGAACGTTGCCTCATAAAAGATGTTACCGAAGCCGGGTAATCTTTTTGAGCTTCATTTGTATAATAGTGTTTAGCTCAAAAGGGTTCAGGATTTCAAGTTGTTTTGTGAGAGCAAGTTTGACC
>JAKLGV010000034.1 GCA_022710585.1 Deltaproteobacteria bacterium
TTATTTGTGAATATCCAGCATGCTATTTACAGCTTTCGTAAAATATTATTGCTCACTATGCGTGAATATGGGCGTTCTACGCCGGTAAGATTCTAGAAAACTTATTTGGGCAACAGGCCGTAAAGATTTGACCCCAACGTTCCCCAACGTTAATCCCTTTTTAGAAATTTTTCGAGGCTGCGGTGGAGTTTGTCGGGAATGTAATTTCCCCAGCGGAAACCCTTCCGGACATCTTCCGGTTCCGTGTCGGAATAATATCCATACCCATAGCCGAAGCCATAACCGTATCCCTGCCTGTAGCCGTAGGACTTGCCGTAGTATCCGGCGTTATAATAGCTGTATCGCTCGCCCTTCCCCGTCTTGTCGTTGATTACGACACCGGCAATGGGCACGCGCAGTCGGTCGAGTATTTCGCGGACATGCTGCGCGGCCTTGATGGGCACGCGACCGGCCTCCATGACCAGCACGACAATGTCGGATACGGTGGCCAGAACCGGCGCGTCGGTGACAGCCAGAACCGGCGGCGCGTCAATGACAATGTAGTCATAATCCTCGCGCTGTGTCTCCAGAAGCTGACGCATCGCCTCCGAGCCCAGCAGCTCCGAAGGATTGGGAGGGGCCGTGCCCGCGCAAAGCAGATCGAGACCGGGCATGGCTGTGCGATGGACAGCCTCGTCAAATGTAACATCACGGGTCAGCACCTCGCTCAGTCCGGGGACTTTAACGCATCCGAATTTCTGGTGCTGGGAGGATCGTCGCAGATCGCAGTCGATCAACAGCACCCGCGCTCCGGTCTGGGCAGTTACCAGCGCTGTATTGGCGGAGATGACGCTCTTGCCTTCCTTGGGGAAGGTGCTGGTAAAAAGCATGATCTTCTTGTCTTTGCTGATGGCGGAAAAATGCAGTCCTGTTCTCAGGGCACGAAATGCCTCGGTGGCCAGCGCTCTTGGACTGGTCTTCGCGATCAGCATGGTTTCCGGCACAATGCCGTTGCAGTCCGATTCACCCGATGTAATCAAGGGACTGTTATTGGCATGAGGCAGCGCTTTCCGGCTTTTTGCGCGTCTTTCAATCTGCGGGATGGTTCCGAGTATCGCAAGCCCGATGGCACGTTTGGCCTGATCGGAATCCTTGATGGTATCGTCAAGGTATTCCAGCAGGAAGGCGAGAGCAATGCCCAGCCCCAGTCCGGCCAGCAGTCCAATGAGAAGATTTTTCCGGATGTCGGGTTTAATGGGCCACTTGGGAATGACGGCCGTATCCAAAACTTCGAGATTGCTGATTGCGGATTCCGTGGCAATCCGGGCTTCCTCGCGCCGCTGCAGCAGGAAGGTGTAAATGTCGGCGTTCACCTTGGAAACGCGGGTCAGTTTAGTCAGATCCTGCTCAACTGTGGGAAGTTTCTTGATTTGCTGTTCAAAGGCGCCCAACTGACGCTCTGCCGCTTTAATCTGATTCCGGATGGATTTCACCAACGGATGTGTCGGGGTCAGATTGGTCAGGAGTTCGTTTTCGCGCAGCTTCAGTTCCGTAATTTTTGTCTCAAGCGCTGATATCCTGCTGATCACGGAACTCGCTTCGCTGTCGAGCTGCAGCATGCCCCGGCCGGTTTTATAGGCCTGAAGCTTGGTTTCTGACTGTTCCAGATCACCGCGCAACGCGTTAATCTGATCATTGATGAAAGCGACAGTCCGTTTGGTATCTTCTGTCTTGTATTGCACGGAATTTGTGATGTAGGCATGGACAAAGGCATTCACCATATCCCTCGCCTGAACGGGATCGGTGCTGGTATAAGTCGCCTGGATGATATTGGTGTCTTTTTCATAAGGCGCCGCGCTGAATCCGCCGCTGATCTGGAGAGCTGCCTCTTCCAGAGGCAGGACTTTGAGACGGAATCTGTCTCCGGCTTTTCCTTTGAGATCATCAATCAGAAGGCTGAGTCCTTCTTTTTGAAGCAGAACGCCCGTTTTACCGTTCGCGACAAACTGCCTGGCGCTGTCCCGGACTTCAAAGGTTTCCGGCGATGTCAGGGTAATATAGTAAAGAGAATTTTTCGCCGTGGATCTGCCTTCAAGAATCTTGAAGGACAATCCGGGAGACTTGCCGGCAATCTCCTGGTTGAGATGCAGGCTCTCGGCAACCTTTTCCGCGATGGAACGGGATTTGATGGTGGCGAGCTCTGTGTTCATGGTTGTTTGCGGATCCACCCAGTAGCTCGGGCCCATCTGGGTGATTCTGTCTTTGTTTTCCATGATGCGGATGGTGGATGATGCCTGATAAATCGGCTTCATTTTGAGGGTCTGAAACGCAACGATGGCAAAGACGACCATCAAAACTAGGACTATGATTTTCCATCTGCGCAAGAGCACGCCGATGTAATCGAACAGGTTTATCTCGCTTCCCACCGGCGGCCTGACCGGACGTCCGGCCTGCGCTGACGGTGGAGGGGGCAATGCGTTTAAAGGGCTCATAGTTTCCTTATTTGTTGATCTAAGTTCAATGTTCTATGTTCAAAGTTCAAGGTTAAAAACATCTCATCTCTGTCATTCTTCTGGCTGGAGCGGGCATGCTGCCGGCTCCGCAACGTTTCCGAAATGTTTAGATTCAGGCTGCAAGCCTGAACCAGCAAAAAAAGACTGTGTCGAAATGCCTTTTTATGTCATTTCGACCGAAGGGAGAAATCTTATAAAATAATAATATAAAAGAAAGATTTCTCGTCGCTTTGCTCCTCGAAATGACGTGATGTTGATTTGTGCAAAGCTTTCTGTTTTTCTAACAATATCATCTTTTTAAAGAAAATCAACATTTTCGGCCGGCTGATACAGCTCCGCCCCCTGAGTTACACGACTCCATACGGAAACACAATTTATTGAACATTTAGAAATATTTAATTTATATTCAATCGAACCCATTATGTCAAATTATATTTATTATTTCAAATGTTTATGCCTCTGCCAGAAGATTAAATGCCGCGTCGATTTATACGCTGAATCTTAGTAAAAAACATGAAGATTTAAATCAACGGTCTCCATATCAATCTTTTCAGTTCTTTATTGACACCATAAGGATTTTCGTTGTACTTGATCCAAAATAATTATGAATGATTAAAATTCATATATCTGAAATGATAGAAAATATTGATTTAAACTTACGCCCTATCCGCAATCCCGCCCATGCCCTCAGAGAGGCAGACGGGGACTGGACGGTTCTGGTGAATCTGGACAGCGCCGCCGCTGTGGCCCTGAATGAGACGGGGATGCTTTTGTGGCAGCGGGTGAACGGCACCGCCACCGTTAAGGAAATCATCGAAGACACAAAAAAATGTTTTGCAGAAACGCCGCCGGAAGCTGAGGAAGATATGCTGGCGGTATTGCAAACATTGATGGATACCGGCCTGATCGGTTTTGAGGTAAAAGTATGAAACGCTATGCGGTCAATCCTGTCGTATCGCTGAGGGAAGAATCGGGAGGGGCGCTCCTCTACAACCCGGATCTGGACGATGTTGTGCTGATTAATGAAACAGGGAGAATGATCTGGGAGACCATCGTGCAGCCGCAGACAGCGACGGAAATCGCCGCCTATATTGAAGCCAACACAAAAGACGCTGAAAACGTTCTTGCCGATGTGGAATCTTTTATCGAATCCCTGTTGCCGGATTTTGTGATTTTATATGACGAAGCAGACGCAAAATGAAAAGAACCCTTTCGGGCTGCCCGGCGCGCCCGAGGAACTGGAAATCAGCCTGACCGGCAAATGCAATCTGCGCTGCAAGTATTGCTTTTACGCCGACGAGATGGCGGCACTGGACGACCTGCCGGCTCAGCGCTGGCAGGATTTTTTTTCTGAAGCCGGCGGCATCGGTGTGCACCGTCTGACGCTCTCCGGCGGCGAAGTATTTACCCGCCCCGATTTGTTTGCGCTCATTGACAGCTTAATCGAAAACAAAATGCGTTACAGTATTCTCACCAACGGCACGCTCATCAATGAAAAAGTCATCGCATCATTTAATGAAGGCAAACGACGCCCGCGTCTGGATTCCATTCAGGTATCCATTGACGGCTCCCGCGCGGCTGTTCACGATTTAAGCCGTCCTCCGGCCAGTTTCGAGCGCGCCTTGCGGGGGCTGCGTCTTTTAAAAGAAAAAGGATTTCCGGTAGCCGTCCGGGTCACCATCAACCGTCACAATGTTCATGATTTGCCGAACATAGCCCGGTTGCTGCTTGACGATGTGGGATTAAATTCTTTCGGCACCAACAGCGCCGACCGGTTCGGCTCCGCCCGCTGCTACGGGCAGGATGTTGTTCTCACCAAAGACGAATGGGATTTTGCCGTTAAAATCATGAAAGATTTAATTACGAAATATCCGGGGCGCATCAACGCGGCCGCCGGACCGCTGGCCTTTGCCGAAAATGTTGCAGAGATTGAAACGGCAATGGCGGATGGAAAAACAGGCCTCCCTCGCCGTGGAAAATTATCCGCCTGCGGCGGCGTGTTCAGTAAAATGGGCATATTACACGACGGGTCTATGGTGCCCTGCAATATGCTGCCCACCATGGTTATGGGCAAAATCGGCGAAACGCCGCTTCAGGAAATTTGGCTGCTGGGCCATCACATCAATGTCCTGCGTAAGCGTTATGAAACGCCGATCACAACCATTCCCGGCTGCGAAAATTGCCGCTTCGCGGGTTTCTGTACCGGCGGATGCCCGGCGATTGTCTTTGCACAGCACAACACACTCGATGCTGTTGACCGGGAAAACTGTTACAAAAAATATGTGGAGAGAAAGAATGTCCCTGTGTGATCCCAATCTTCCGGTTGATGCATCGGCAAATTCCGTTTTAAATCTGCCGCCCGGCGTGCCGCCTTTATGCGCTTTTTACCTTTATCTGACGTCCGGCTGCAATCTCGCCTGCCGTCACTGCTGGATTAAACCGCGTTTTATCAACGGCAAACCCGACCCGCAGGAATGCATCAACCCGGAGCTTCTCTTTGACGCTGTACGCGAAGCCAAAACGTTGGGACTGTCCAGCGCAAAACTTACCGGCGGCGAACCGTTGTTTCATCCGCACTTCAGGGATATTGCCAGAGGGCTTTCCGAACTGGGCATTGGTATGAACATGGAAACCAACGGTGTGCTACTTACGCCGGAGCTGGCGCGTTTTTTGAAAAACGAAACAAAAATCGATTTCATTTCTGTAAGCCTCGACGAAGACGAGCCCCAAGCGCATGACGCTTTCCGCGGTGTCAAAGGCGCATTTGACGCCGCTCTCCGCGGACTCGACGCGCTCAAAGAAGCGGGCTATAATAACACACAGGTTATCATGAGCGTGCACAAAGGAAATATCGGGAAGATAGAAAGAGTTGTCGCGCTGGCCGCTGCGCACGGCGCAACTTCAGTTAAATTCAATCCGGTCACCGATACGGGCCGGGGCAGGCAGATGACTGAACGCGGTGAGACTCTCAGCATACAGGATCTGCTGGCTCTAGAAAAATATGTTTACGGAGAGCTGAAAGAAAAGGCATCGCTGAAAAATTTGATTTTGAATATTCCGCCCGCCCTCCGTTCTTTTCAGATACTGATGGAGACCAGAGGCTGCACCGGGGATTGCGGCGTTATCGGAATTCTGGGCATTCTGGGAACGGGCGAGATTGCCATGTGCGGCATCGGCCAGACGATTCCCTCGCTGGTTTACGGCAAGCTCGGGGACAGCATTACCGACATCTGGCTGAATCATCCGAAGCTTCAGGCGCTCAGAAAAGAACTGGAAGACACGCGAAATTATCCGGGGATTTGCGGTGACTGCCTGATGGCAAGCTCCTGCCGGACAGGCTGCGTCGCCAATAACTATCTGGAAGGCGGCGGCATGATCTGGCCCGGTAAACAATGCCAGGAGGCTGATGAACTGGGGCTCTTTCCCGCAAACCGCCGCAGGAGCTGGAAAAAGGAATAAACTAAAAAAATACACCTTATGTCATTTCGATGAGTCCCGATTTATCGGGACGAAGAGAAATCTTGCACTTCCGGCTTAATAAAGACTTCTCGCATTCGCTCGAAGTGACAGCGACATGATAATTGTAGCATTGATTAAATGTTTTAATTTTGAAAAATTCTTATGACTACATCTCATAAAATTTCGTTTGCCGATGGTTTCAGTCTGCAAATCACAGCGGGCGATGACAAAGCGATACCCGTCGTTGAATTGCTGGCGCGGGCAATGATGCTTAAAACCGGCGAGGCAGAACACACTCTTCAGGTTTTTACAGGAGAGACAGAAGAACTTTTTTCATTACAAGGCAAGAAAATTATTTGCCGGATCCTTCCGCCTGTCAATCAGGATGATATCGCCTTTAAAGTCGTGCAGGTGAGTCTTGCTGTCGCGCACCTGCTGCAAAAACGCGGCGGAATTCTTGTGCACGGCGGGTTGGCCGAATATCAGGGTCAGGGAGTCATCCTAGCAGCGCCAAGCGGCACCGGGAAAACAACAACGTCCGATCGTCTGCCCGCGCCCTGGCGTTCGCTTTCCGATGATCTTGTATTGATTGCGCGTAGCGCTGATGGAAATTATTACGGACACCCCTGGCCCACATGGAGCCGGTTTTATTTTGGAGGACCGGGAGGGTCATGGAAAACCGAATACAGCGTCCCCCTGCAATCGTTGTATTTTCTCTATCAGTCGCCGGAGGATGGCCTGGAAGAACTCAATGCCAATCAGGCCGCGGCCATGCTCATCGAATCCGTTGAGCAGGCCAATATGGTTTTTAATAATGACATGTTGCCGGCCGATATTCATGAAAATCATCTTGAACAGTTCGGCATCGTCTGCGAAGTAACGGCCAATCTTCCGGCCTATCGTCTGTTGCTGAGCCTAACCGGCAATTTCTGGACGCTTCTGGAAGAATCGCTGCAACAGGCAAAGTCGAAAATCTTGTCCTTGTCAGTGGTAAACGCCCGGACAGGCGCTTTTGATCAGATCAAAAATGCCACAACCGGCATTGTGGTTTCCGGAAGCAGTATGTATCCGACGATGATAACGCCGGGATACATCGATGTACAACCTTATGTAAAGGAAAAACCGCGCCGCGGTGATGTCATACATTTTCCATCTCCTTCAACGGGAGCGATGGTTGTGCATCGTGTGATGAAAGTACAACCGGGAGGTCTGATCACGCGGGGAGACAATAACTCGCAAAACGACCCGGATCTAATTCCCCTTTCTGGTGTGGAAGGAAAGGTTGTTGCGGTCAAAGATGCCAAAGGCAGCAGAAAGTTACGTAGCGGCACGGCGGGCATGATGGACTATGCTTATGCGCGCCTGTACTGCACGTTTCGAATAATTTTGAGACGGATTTATCAGCGGCTTTTCCCTTCGCGCGCCCTGATGGGCATCTTGCATCGTTTCGCACCGCAAAGTACCAAATTAAAAATAGTGTTTTTCGGTATTCCAATGCGGGGACAGTTAAAAATCATGGCCGATGATCTCTGCGTGGGTTATTATAAGCGTAATTGCTGGCATATAGCCTATCCGTGGCGCCTGTGGGTTGATCCGGTAAAACTCGAGGCGGTAGTGAAACAGGTGGAATTGGACATGGAACAATCTATGCTAAAATTTATAGAAGATCAGAAAGACGAATAAAAATGCTTCTTCCTGTTGACTTTTAGCTTGAGTTGGCATCCGGCATACGCCGGACAGGTTGTTGCCGGCTCAGCAATGTTTCTTCAATAGTCTGATTTAAGTTCCAACCTTGAACCAGAAGACAATTTATCTGCAATTGAAAACAGATTAAGGCCTGGGGTAACCACCAGAGCTACATTGCCTGCTTCCCCAAAGCCCAAAACCACATCCGCCTGCATTTCCAAATCCCCCAGAACAACCTGATCCTGGAGGCGTAGTAACTGTGGTTCCTGTTGCGCATGAAATGGCCCCTGCCTGTCCGGGTTTGTAGATACGGACGGCTTCCGGTTTCATGTATTTTTTTTGTTCTTTGTCGTCTGTCATAAAGCTATGATCATATTTCAAATTATTTTAATTGTTATTGCCCCGGACTGCTTTGTTGCTTGATTGGGCTTGTTGCCGTCTACGCAATTAATTTACAATATGCTAGTTCAAGTTGCAACATTAAAACAGCAGCGAGGTAAAATATGATTAAATCCAAATGTCAAGAGTAAAGATTTGACCCCAATTCCCCCCCCAAGAGTAAAGATTTGACCCCAATTTCCCACTGCAAAGGAAGTATTAGGGATTTGTATTGCTGCCGTTATTATTGCAATTACCCCCTGCTGTGTTGCCGTTGTTTCGGCAATTTCCGCTTGCTGTATTGCCGGTGCTTCGGCAATTTCCAACGGCTGATGAGCCAGCTCGGCATCTAGCCGTATCACTGCTGCCTGTCGGGTTGCAGTCATTGAAGGCCTGCCTTGAACCGCTCAGGCGCATTGCGGATGGTTTTATGTATTTTATTTGATTTGCTTTTTCGTCTGCCATTTCTTTCGCCTAAGGGATCCCGGGGAATCTTGGGGTCAAATCTTTACGATCTTGGGGTCAAATCTTTACTCTTGTACGATCTTGGGGTCAAATCTTTACTCTTGACATTTCAATATCTGGATTCCGAATCTTTCGATTATGATCTCAGTTTCTTATCCCTTCTTATATCTTCCATCAGCCACTTTGCTTTATTTATAACATCACTTGACGCTTTTCAATTTAAATTTTCTACATTTTTTATGTATTCATTATACATTACCTATTTTTCTGTGAATCGGCATGCAATAATGACCCACCAGTAGGCAAAATCGGCATTCAAAATTGACCCAGTCCTGGAAGCCTTCTATTCTGTAATAAATACGGGAGAAGGAGGCAGAAAGGGATGCTCACGGT
>JAKLGV010000035.1 GCA_022710585.1 Deltaproteobacteria bacterium
CGCCGGCATCACAAATTATCGGATCACAGGCCGTGTTGAATGTTCTTTTTGGCCGCTATGTCCGCATATCCAACCAACTTAAGGATCTTGTTTTGGGATTGTACGGCAAAACCCCCGGACCTATTGACAAGGAACTGGCCCAGAAAATACTCAAAAATTACAAACGCGGGCAAACGCCGATCACAGGCAGGCCGGCTGATGACCTTCCGCCGGAAATGGAAGACGCGAAAAAGACGATCGGCAATCTCGCGCGAACCGACGAAGATCTGTTGGGATGGATATTATTCCCTCAAACGATGGAAAAATATCTGCAAAAGAAATATGGCGTCGATACCGCCGTTAGCGCGCCCGCATAATCCAGTTTCAACAAGACGTCAATGACTGCTGCTCTCATTTTCATCCGTCGGAAAGGGCCGATAATGACGGCGGTTTTTCTTAGCCAGCTTCTGCAAATGAAAAAAGATACGGAAAGCGCTATCTCAGTAATTGCAGCAGGCGAGTTGTTACAAACATAAAGAAGTCAAAGCGTGGTAATCGATTCCATCAGACATCTTTGCCAAAGGTCAATACATTTTTTGCAGAAATATCCGCGATGAGGGTGCGCTTTTGCAAACGAAAAGTTTTTAATCAATTGATTAAATATGCCTCTTGTCCAGCACCTTCTTGATTTTTCCATCCTGCCGCGGAATGCTTTTGGCCTCAACCAGTTTTACGTAAGCATGAATACCCGTAATCGTATTGATTCGTTTTTTAACCGATTCTAAAAATGACCGCTGTTTTTGCAGTTCCAAGGAAAATATTTTATCCGTCACTTCAATAATCACTTCCATGCTGTCCATTGCGCCGATGCGTTCAACCAAGATTTGATAGGGGGCTTCTCCCTGTGCTGCTCCGTAAACGGCTTCTTCAATTTGTGATGGATAAACGTTGACCCCTCTTATGATCAACATATCATCGGAACGTCCGCTGATTCTTTTCATTCGCACCAGCGTTCGGCCGCAGTCACAAGGCTTATAATTTAGGCTGGTGATGTCTCTTGTTCGATAACGGATTAAGGGGAAGGCTTCCTTTGTAAGCGTTGTAATGACCAGCTCGCCCTCCGTCCCAGTTGGCAAAACTTTACCGGTATCCGGATCAATGATTTCAGGAAGAAAGGCATCTTCATAAATATGCAGGCCTTTTTTGCAGGAACATTCACCGGCAATGCCGGGACCGATGATTTCGGAGAGTCCATAGTTGTCCGTTGCGTTGATGGCCAGGCCCTGTTCGATCTCGGAGCGCATATTTTCCGACCACGGCTCGCCGCCAAACAATCCGACTTTCAGTGAAAGCGATTTGGGATTGATCCCCAAATGCTCCATACGGTAAGCTAGCTCCAAAGCATAACTGGGAGTGCTGACCAACACCGTGGATTTATAATCCTGCATGATCATGATTTGTCTTTCGGTGTTGCCTGTGCCCATGGGAATAACGGATGCGCCAATGGTTTCCGCGCCATAATGCAATCCGAACGCGCCGGTAAAAAGACCGTAATGAAAAGCAACCTGAACCAGATCATCGCGGGTGACGCTCGCAGCAGTCATAAAACGCGCCACCAGATTGGACCAGATGCGAATATCGTTTTTGGTATAACCCGCCACCATGGGCTTGCTTCCCGTTCCGGATGATGAATGAATACGGACCACTTCCCTAAGCGGTACGGCGAACATGCCATAAGGATAATTGCAATTGATATCATCCTTGGAGGTCAAAGGCAGCTTGGATAAATCTTCAAGTGAAACGATGTCTTCGGGTATAATACCAAGTTCGTTGAACTTTTTCCGGTAATGAACAACGTTCTTGTGAACTCTGTTTATGGTTGCCTGTAGGCGCTCCAACTGGAGCTGTTCGAGTTCATCCCGTGAAATGCATTCATGAGTCGGGTCCCAGATATTCATAAAACGGCCTCCCAGGAAAAATGAAATGACTGCAATACTAAATTAATCCTATGTTTGTTTATCGTTCCCATATCTCTTTTTTATCTCTGCCGAGATAGGCTCTCTGAACGTCTTTATTTTCAAGCAATTCGTCGGCCGTGCCTTCCAAAATCAGGCGGCCCGTCTCCAGAACATAGCCGCGATGTGCAATTTTCAGGGCGGCGCGGGCGTTTTGTTCAACCAGCAAGAGGGTTGTTTTCTTTTCCCGGGAAAGATCGGCAATGACTTTCAGGATTTCCTGGACAATCATCGGCGCTAGCCCCATGGAAGGCTCATCCAGCAAAAGCAACCGGGGCTTTGCCATCAACGCCCGGCCGATCGCCAGCATTTGCTGTTCACCGCCGGAAAGCGTCCCGGCAAGTTGCTTTCGTCTTTGCCGTAAGATGGGGAATAAATCATACACCATCCCCATATATTTTTTGCTTTGCGCCTTGCCGTCCTTGACCCGATAATTCAAATAAGCTCCCAACTCCAGGTTATCTTCAACGGAAAGAGGCTTGAAGACCTGCCGGCCCTCGGGCACCTGGGATACCCCCAGCCGAACGATTTTATGAGCCTCAAGATGATTGATTTCCGTATCATTGAAAAGAATTTGGCCGGATTTAGGCGGCACGATTCCGGAGAGAGAATTAAGAAGAGTGGTTTTGCCTGCGCCGTTGGCACCGATGAGCGTTACGATTTCTCCCTCCGCCAGATGAAGAGAAACGTTTTTTAGGGCATGCACCTGACCGTAATATGTGTTGATGTTTTTTATTCTTAACACATTGAGTCCTTTGAAAAACAACTCTTATCCATCAATCTCGCCGGGTGGGGATGACTTGTTGTTGGTTTTATAATCATGTAAAGCGCTCATCCCGTCAGTCCTCGCCTAAGTAGGCGGCTATCACCGCCTTGTTTTCCTGAATCTCACGCGGCGTTCCGTGAGCCAGTTTTTTTCCTAGATTCAGCACTATAATCGATTCGCAAACATCCATGACCAGTTCCATATCATGTTCGACCAGTACGATGGTAACGCCCAGTTCCTGAATTTTACGGATCAGCCCGGCAAGGCCCGCCGTTTCACGGCTGTTTAATCCCGCAGCCGGTTCATCCATCAAAATGATCTGTGGTTCCACGGCCATTGCCCGCGAAATCTCCAGAAGTCTGCCTTTGCCGAAGGGGAGATTGCATGCCGTGACATCGGCTGAATCGGCCAAGCCGGTAAACTCGAGCCATTGGTATGCTTTTTCTTTGATTCTCTTTTCTTCCTTTATCTGGCCTGGTAACTTGAAGGCGCAGGAAAAAATACCGCTTTTGCTTTTGGTATGCAGACCGACCATTACATTTTCAAGAACCGACATTTGCCCGAAAAGTTCCACATTCTGAAATGTGCGCACCAGGCCAAGTCTCGCCAGAACTTCCGGCTCGAAAAAGGAGATATTTTTGTCACCTAAGTACACTTTTCCTTCAGTCTGAGTATAAAGTCCAGTCACGATATTAAACAGAGTGGTTTTACCGGCTCCGTTAGGACCGATGACGCCTGTTATGGAATGCGGCGCAACGGAAAAGGACACATTTTCCAAGGCTGTCAAGCCCCCGAAAATCTGGGTTATGCTTTCAACTTTAAGCATTGTTCTCCGCACTTCCTTTGATTTTTTCCGCGATAATTTTTATCGACATCTCAATGCCGCCGATCAATCCTGCAGGCATGAACATGGTGATTAAAATGAGCATTAATCCGTAGATGACGATATCAAAATCCCGAAAAACGCGCAGAAATTCAGGCAGCATCGTTAGAATGGTTGCACCCAGAAAAGAACCGTAAATGCTGCCCAGGCCTCCGATAATGACCATGGTTAACAGTTCGACGGAAAAGTTGAATCCGAAAGAGGCAGGAGAAATAAATGTTATGGTATGGGCATATAAGCTGCCTGCAATTGCGGAAACAAACGCTGATACAGTAAATATCTGAACTTTCATCATGCGGGCGTTAACACCCATCACGCGGGCGGCGACCTCGGAGTCGTTGATTGCTCTTAAGGCGCGGCCGATGCGCGATTGAGATAAATTGATCGACAGCAACATGACTCCGAGGGTCATCATCCAGACGAGATAGTAGTTGTTCCGGTCGTTATCAAATACAAACGGGCCCAGCCGGAGATTGGGAATGCCGGATAATCCAGATGGGCCTCCGGTCCAGTCGACCGTCTCGTTAAATATGATATAGACGATGATGCCGAAGCCCAGGGTAGCCATCGCCAGGTAATGTCCCTTGAGCTTTAATATCGGAAAACCGATCACAAATGCCAGCACGGAGGCACATCCGGCGGCAACAACCAGAGCCAGCCAGGGATCAACCGGGAATCTTGTTGTCAGGATACCGGATATGTAAGCGCCCAAACCAAAGAAAGCCGCTTGCCCGAGAGAAATCTGGCCAGCGTATCCCAGAAGTAGATTCAGCGCCACTGCCAGCAGAGTATTGATGCCGATGAATACCAGTACATTTAAAAAATAACTGCCCTTTAGAAATATCGGCACCAAAAGAACAACAAGTGCAAAAAGAAGAAAAATAAAAATCTGGCGCTTTTCTTTGATCATCATCTTACAGAGCATCCTGGAGAAATCATCGTTGCTATACTCTCTGCGTTTCCTTTTGTTTGAATAAGCCTTCCGGACGAATAAAAAGAATCAACAACAAAATGATAAAAGCAAAGGCATCTTTGTAACTGGCGGAAATATAACCGGCCCCTAATGATTCCAGCAACCCAAGCAAAAGCCCGCCCAGGACCGTTCCCAAACCGCTGCTCATTCCGCCGATGATGACGGCGCAGAATCCTTTTATTCCCAGCATAATGCCGACATCATAGGACGTCATGGTGAGCGGGGCAATGATGATTCCGGCCATTGATCCGATGGCTGCGCTGACAACAAACGACAGCAAGACCATGATTTTTACATCGATGCCGACAAGGCTTGCGGCATAGGCGTTATAGGCACAGGCCCGCATGGCTTTGCCGAGGATGCTGTAACTGAAGAACAATTTGTTGGCGATGATGATCAAAATGGTGATTCCAAAGATCCAGAGATGCTGGGGCATAATGGTTGCTCCATAGACATAGAGCGGTTCATTGCCGGAGAAAGCAGGCAGGGCATGCGTGTCCTTTCCCCAGATCAGCATGGCGGCACCACGGATAAAAATACTGGCACCGATGGTGATGATGACCAGACTTAACGGTTTGACGTTTTTCAATGGACGAATTGCCAGACGTTCGAAGAGAATGCCGACCAGTGTGGAGAACGCAATAGCAAGCACAATGGCCATGGGAAGGGGAATGTTTAAGAAAGACAGAATAAATATGGTAAACATGCCGCCGAGCATGACAAATTCACCCTGGGCAAAATTAAGAATACCGGTTGCATTATGGATGATAGCAAAACCGAAACCAATCAAGGCGTAAATTGCACCGTTGGAAAGCCCAGTTAAGATATACTGAACGAGTTGGCTTGGATTGTCCATTTGCTGGTTTATTCATCCATTCAATGATTATGATGGCGGCATAGGCATTCTTTCCTATGCCGTCATTTAATTAAAACAAGATATCCTACTATTTAACTAATTTCCAGTTCTGGTCTTTGACTTCTACCAGAACAAAAGCATCTTTGGTTAATCCGGCATGGTCCTGCGCTGTATAACTGAAGGTCCCACCGATTCCGGCAAACTTTGTTGTTTTTTCCAGCTGATCCCGAATGGCGGAAGGTTTATCTCCCGCTTTCTCGATGGCGCCCTTCAACAGCATCATCGCGTCCCAGGCATGTCCGCCGAAATGATCACCTTCTACTTTGTATAGATTCTTGTAACTGGTGACATAACTTAAGAGCGCTTTCTTTTGCCGATCGGTATTAGGCATCTGGCTTGCCACAATGACACGGCCGGAAGGCAGCATGATACCTTCTGCAGCGTCACCTGCCAGTTCAATAAATTTCTTGGAGGATACGCCATGGCTCATAAACAGGGGGATTTTTATCCCCAGTTGTTTAACGTTTCTGGCGACAATAGCGGGACCCGGATTGGTTCCCCAGCAGATAATCGCCTGAGCACCACTGGCACGAATCTTCGTCAATTGCGCGGTCATATCCGTATCTTTCGGTCCATACGTTTCATTGGAAATGATTTCTATGCCGTATTCCTTGGCATGAGCAACGAGCTGTTCGCGTCCCGAGGAGCCAAAACCGTCAGATACCGTAAGGATGGCCACGTTACCGATTTTCTGTTTATTCAGGTATTCATAAATTCTTGCCACGGCCAGTGCGTCGTTCTGCGCTGTCTTGAATATCCATTTTTTAACCGGATCGGTTATTTTAATTCCGGCAGCACAGGAAATAAGCGGTATCCCGGCCTTTTCGACCACCGGGATGACAGCCATGGAATCGCCTGTTGTGCTGGGGCCGATAATCGCCGCAACTTTATCATCTTTAATGAGTTTATTAGCACCTTGCACCGCCTTGGCCGGATCTCCCTGCGTGTCAATCACAACCAACTCCAGTTTCCGTCCCTTGATACCACCGGCTTTGTTTATCTCATAGACTAACATTTGAGCTGTATTACGTTCCGGTTCGCCCAGAAATGCCGCCGGACCGGAAACAGAAAACAAAGCACCGATTTTGATCGGAGGTGCAGCAAAAGCCTGCGCTCCCGCTGTAAAAACAAATAGTATTGTAGCAATAACAAAGAATAACATTGTTGAAAAAAACTTTTTTTTCATTTGACCAACCCCTCCCATTTTTTTGTTTTCAATAAACACAAATATACTTAATCTGTTGCTTATGATAATTGCCGTACATTTTTTGCTGTTGATTTTGGATAAGCCCGCTTACCTGGTCGAACATTGGCAAGCAGGCATCAATACATATAGATACAATAAGGCGAGAATTTATTTATGGAAACATTTTGCATGTCGGCATCCATAATGTTTTAATTTTAGTAGCCAATATGTGATTTGACCGGCTGTGTCAAGATGTATTTGTAATTTATGATTCAAATGTCGAGTTTCAGCGCTTGCCATCCTTCAGCTTGTCTAATTCTTCACGATAGCGATCAGCTTCCGCTTTAGCCGATTCTATTTCTTCCCTGGCTTTCTCCAGTTCTTCATCCTGCCGCTGTCTTTCTTCGCGGATTTTGTCCTGAATTTCATCAAAG
>JAKLGV010000036.1 GCA_022710585.1 Deltaproteobacteria bacterium
TGAGCTAAGAAACATCATTGAAATGAAGCTCAAAAAGATTACCCGGCTTCGGTAACATCTTTTATGAGGCAACGTTTCCTATCCACTCTCTTCGCTCGGTAACATTTTTTAATGAGGCAACAGGGCTGTATTCGTGATAAAAGACTTAATAAGCATGGCTGCCTGTGGGGCTCTGCATCCGACAGATTCTGGCTAAAGCATTTCGGGTGTAAAAGCAATGACATCATCGATTTTTTCGGCGCCGGCTAAGACCATCATCAGTCGGTCAATGCCCAGAGCGATGCCGGCGGCAGGCGGAAGATTTCCCAGCACGTGTAGAAATTTTTCCGGCATGGCATAGCGCGCCAGGTTTTTCTCCGCTCGTTTTTTTAAAGCGTCCTCAAAACGATGGCGCTGTTCGATCGCGTCGGTCAGCTCTGAAAAGCCGTTGGCGATTTCCAGACCGCCGATGTAGAGCTCGAAGCGTTCACTGACATCGGGACTGGTATCCTTTAATTTAGAAAGCGCCGCCAGTGGGGCCGGATAATCATAAAGAAAGGTTGGTTGGTTAACGCCCAGGCGTGGTTCGATATAATCAACCAGAATCTCATCAAAGATATCGCGGGTCATAGCTTCGTCCACGGAAACAGGCGCGTATCCGGCAAAAGCGTCGGCAACCGTTATCTTCTCCCAGGGCGGCGACAAATCAATTTTCTTATTCTGCCGCGTTATTTCGGTGATGTCCAGATTCCTGGCGACGGACCAGACCAATTTTTCGCACTGATCCATCAGTTGCTGGTAATCGAATCCGGCCACGTACCATTCCAGCATGGTAAATTCCGGCAGGTGTTTATCGCCTCGTTCGGCGGCGCGAAAGCATGGACTGATTTGAAAAATCCGCTGATATCCGGCGGCTAGAAGACGCTTCATGCAGATTTCCGGCGATGTCTGCAAAAACCAGTCCCCCGAACGGATGGCTTCGATGTGCTCTTCCGGCGCGGGCGCGGGAACGCGCACAGGCGTTTCCACTTCCAGGAATCCATTATTGATAAAAAAGAGACGGGTGCTTTGAATGAGTCTGGCGCGCGTCTCTAAAACCCGGGACTTGCGCGCCAGGTTAAAGTTATCGTCTTGATAAAAATTGTACATATTTATGAAGCTTTTCAAAATGTCTTAGAGGCAAGGCGCGCGAAGCATGAGGAGTGAAGCGTATTATTAATACGTTGCAACGACGAATGCTGAAGCGCAACGCAGCATATGAGCATTTCGGAAAGCTTAGTTAGCCCTTGACTCTGGTCAAGTACTCTCCCGTTCTCGTATCAATCCGGATTTTATCCCCTTCGGTAACAAAGGTTGGCACCAGGATGGTGTATCCGGTTTGCACCTTGACGGGTTTGGTGTTACCGGCAGCGGTGTCGCCTTTGGCCCATGGCTCGGCTTCCGTCACGACCAGCTCTACAAAATTAGGAAGACTGATGCCGATGGGCCGGTCTTCGAAAAGAAGAATCTCCACTTCGATATTGTCGGTCATGAAATTCACGGCATCGTCAACCTGATCTTCCGTCAGGTAAACCTGCTCATAGTTTTCGTTGTCCATAAAGCAGTATTTATCGCCTTCTTTGTAGAGATATTGCATTTTCTTTTCGCGCAAATCAGCGGTTTCGAAGCTATCAACGGAACGGAATGTTCGCTCAAACTGGTTGCCATTGATCATGTTTTTGAGCTTGGTGCGGTACAGGGCCTGGCCCTTGCCCGGCTTGACGAAATTAAATTCAGTTATGGTATAAGGTTCATTATCAATTTTCAGCCTTAGCCCTTTTCTTAACTCACTGGCCGGGATTATCATAAAATATCTCCTTACTTGTTTAGTGTAACAAAATTGCCTATTTTGCTCTGGCGCTTCTCTAATCTATTTATTGCAACTTGTCAAAAAAATGTTGATGCTTTTTTAGATCGGTTTTTATCGCTTTGGACATCACATTCAGGGGTATTTTCCCCGCGCTTCCGGGTACGTCCAGAACGTACTGAGGCAGGCAAAGTCCCGAACATTGCTGTCGTATTGTCTCCATCATTACTACGCCCGCCTTCGGGCTGGTTCTAAAATGCGCGCATCCTCTGGCCGGATCGCAATGAAAAAGATAATAGGGACGGACGGATATTTTTTGCAGATCGTTGAGCAGATCCTTCATGATGTCCGAAGAGTCATTGATGCCTTTTAATAAAACCGACTGATTGGAAACCGGGATTCCCGCTTCCTGCAGCATATTACAGGCGCGGGCGGACTCTTTCGTGATTTCCGCCGGATGATTAAACTGCGTATTAAACCATACCGGCCGGTAACGTTTGAGGACCTTACATAGATCCTTCGTAATGCGCATGGGCATCACGACCGGCGCGCGGCTGCCGATGCGCAAAATTTCAACATGCGGGATAAGCTTTAACGAAGAAAGCAGCTTTTCCAAAGCGTTATCATCAAAAATCAGCGGATCGCCTCCGGAAATAATGACTTCCCGGATTTGGGGGTTGGCGGTAATGTAGACCATCATTTTTTGCAGGCGGGCTTTCAAGCTGACGTGATTGGGGCGCGACCAGAAACGCTTGCGGTTGCAGTGGCGGCAGTAAGTGGCACAGGTTTCGGTAACCATCGCCAGACAGCGGTCGGGATAACGATGAATCAGTTTCGGCACCGGCATATGCGAATCTTCCTGCAGAGGATCCTCCGGCATGCTGTCGGATGAGGAAATTTCCCGCAAACTGGGGACACATTGCGCAAAGACAGGATCGCTTTCATGATAGCTTTCGATAAGCGATAAATAATAAGGATTAATGGCCAGAGGATAAACCGCCGCTGCGGCGCTGATACCTGCTTTATCCAGACAGGTCTTTCCGACAAGCTTTACCAGAGACTCCAGGCCGGTGACGCGGTTTTTAAATTGCCAGCGCCAGTCCTGCCAATCCTTGATCGACGCGTTTTTAAAAAGGGATGTAAATGTTTTGTTCATAATTTACGGTTTACAACGAGATTCAGGGTGTGGTTCCTACCACAAAATTAGACGCTTGCAAAGTAAATGAATGTCAATTAAAGAGGAAAACCATCACAGGAACCGTGGGGAATTAGAAGTGGCGGATATACAAAAACGCAAGGAAAGGGTGGCGATGCTGTCGGTGGCCTCCAACTCTTTTCTCGTTTTATTCAAAATGATGGTCGGTATGGCCATCGGTTCGGTTTCGATTATATCGGAAGCGATTCACTCGGGCGTCGATTTGCTGGCCGCCTTTATCGCATTGTTTTCCGTCAAAACGTCAAGCGTTCCCGCTGACGAGCGTCATCCCTTCGGCCACGGGAAAATTGAAAACATCTCCGGCTTTGTGGAAGCCCTGCTCATCTTCGGGGCGGCGTTTTGGATCATCTTTGAAGCTCTGAAAAAATTAAACGCGCCTGAAGTCATGGAAAACGTCGAATGGGGTGTCGGGGTGATGTTGCTTTCTTCCGTCATGAATTTCATCGTGTCGCAAAAACTTTTTCAGGTAGGCAAAGAGGCAGACTCCATCGCCCTTCAGGCTGACGCCTGGCATCTGCGAACCGATGTTTACACGTCCGCGGGCGTCATGCTTGGTCTGAGTATCATCTGGCTGGGGCATAAATTTTTTCCCGACCCCAAGATTCACTGGATTGATCCCGTGGCCGCCATTGGCGTGGCCATTCTTATCATGCATGCCGCTTATGAACTGACGATGAATTCCCTTCGCGATCTGGTCGATGCGAAACTGCCGGCGGAAGAAGAGGATTTTATCCGCGGCATCATTAGCCGTGAGTCCACCATTTATGGGTTTCACCAGTTGCGCACGCGCAAAGCCGGGCATGTCCGGTTTGTAGAATTTCACATCAATGTTGATTCGCATATGTCCGTGCAGGATTCGCACAATATTACGAGGGTCTTAAAGAAAAATATCAGGGATAAATTTCCGGAATCCACCATCACCATTCACATTGAACCATGCGACGGTCAGTGCACCGACATCTGTCTGTCCGGCTGCCTGCTCCCCGAGGGAAAAAGACCAAAGCGCCTCCGCCATCCCGCTTAAATATTGAGAATACAAAATTGCCGTTTTATAATTGTGTAAACAGCTGCAGACGGGTCAAAAATTGATTTCCGGCTTCTGCCCCCTTTATATTCATAATGATGAAGTCGATGAAGGGTAATGGAACCTGCTATTTTATATTTTGGATTTTACTGATGGCAGATTCGGCAATCTTTTCTTCCGGTGTGCAATTTAAATCAACAGTATAGCCGGCGACGATGATCCATTCACGGGCAAGATCTTTAAACTCCGACTGATCCGCGCAGGCGGTCAGGCATCCGCAGACGAGAATGCCGATGTCCCACGGATTGTAAGTCTGGTGATCTTCCAAAACAAACTCCGGTGGAAGCTGCCTGCTGATTTCCTGAACAAGCTTGACCCTATCCATCACCGGATTGCATCCGCCGCAGTATTTTATTCCTATTCGCTTCATATTGAGCCTCAGTGCTGAAAATCTTTTAATCTAAACGCGAGAAATGAGCAAGCTTCATCGCCGAGGAACAAACGTTAAGAATTTGAAAGACGCAAGACTGAATTCAATCTTTTATGAATTTGTGATAGAATCACTTCAAAACTTATACTTCAGGAGGAAGGGGTATGCGCGGCGATATTCAAAAAATGATTTCAGAGAATAAAGTATGCGTCATGGCCACCGTCGCGGACGGCGCTCCGCACTGCTCTCTGATGTCTTATGCGACAGACGCTGCCTGCGGTGAAATCTATATGGTCACCCTCCAAGACACGAAGAAATACCGCAATCTGATCGCCAATCCCAGTGTCAGTCTGCTGATCGATACAAGGGACGCGGAACCGAAAGACCATACCAGGGCCCTGACGGTCACAGGAGTTTTTCAGGCCGTTGAAAATAACGAAAGGATTGCCGCGATTCGGAATGTTCTGATTCGCAAGCACCCCGACCTGAAAGATTTCTTCAATAATCCCGACGCCCGAATTGTCGTGATCAAAGCGACGTCCTTACAGCTTCTGGACAACGTCACGGACGCTTACTATGAACAACTGGCGTAATCCAGGCTTGGGGAAAAAACTATCCAGCTTTCGATAGACGGGACAGACGCAACACTCAATTCAGTCCTTAATCCCGGCGATCTCCTTGGCCAGTTTCTTTTTCTGCTCCAGATTGCCCTGGCGGGAAATCATAATTCGTTGCGCCTGCGGCGAACCGGCGCCGTGCATGGATTCCGTGCGATAGCCGACGGCGGCCGTGCCCAGCGTGATATTTTCCACCAGTCTCAAAACGCGGCAGCGGTTCTCTGTGGGAACAGAGGCGATACCCTTGAAATATTTTTCGACCAGTTTGCCGATTTCCGGATGACGTAAATCCTTTTCCGAGGCCATGGTCACCATTAATCCGCCGGCGATATCTTCTGCAATGCGCGCAATCTCGTAAGGGAATCGGGTGATGTTCTGTTTGCAGACATTGGCCAGCAGCAGATCAATCAGATAAGTACCGGAAGCCGTTTTATGCCCCTGCGCCGAGCAGGCGATGCCGCAGGAAAAAAGCGTTTCATTCAGGTGAATCATTTCGATGAGCTTGTCTTTGATGTGAGAGGCTTTGGACGCGCCGTTGTAATCGGCGGCCAGCGCCGCCGCGCCGATGAGCACGTCGCCCACGCCGACCTTACAGCCGCCGTAGCTCTGGCGATGGTAGCCGGCAAAACGTTCCACCAGCAGGCCGCTGAATTCATACTCGCCGCACATGAAAACATTTTTCCAGGGAACAAATAAGTCGTCGAAAATGATCAATGCTTCATGGCCGCCGAACCGGTGATTGCCGACGTCAATTTCACCGCCCTCGAGTTTCCGGGTATCGCATGACTGTCTCCCATAGATGTAGGAAATGCCTTCCGCGTCGGCAGGCGCGACAAAGGAAAGAGCGTAATCGGCATCATCCTTCGTCATGGCGATCGTCGGCATCACAAGCACCCAGTGCGAATTGACGGCGCCCGTCTGATGCGCTTTGGCGCCCCGCACCACAATGCCGTCTTTTCTTTTTTCCACCACGCGCATATAGAGGTCAGGATCGGTCTGCTTACTGGGAGGAAGACTCCGGTCACCCTTGGGATCGGTCATGGCGCCGTCCACAGTCAGGTCCTGTGCCTGCATCATTTTCAGAAAATGAATAAATCGTTCATGATATTGCGTGCCAAGTTTCTGATCCATTTCAAACGTGACGCTGTCCACGGCGTTGATGGCGTCCATGCCGACGCACCGCTGAAAACACGACGCCGTCTTTTGTCCGAGCAGGCGCTGCATCTTTACTTTCTTCATCAAATCATCCGTGCTTTGATGAAGGTGGCAAAAACGATTTATTTTTTCTCCAGTCAAATGGGATTTTGCCGTCATCAGGTCTTCGTGTTCGGGAGTTTGGGCAAGCGCGTAAGTCATTTTTACAGAATTCATAGAAGGCCGTATGATCGGATGATCCACCGGACTTTTTACCAGTTCTCCCAGCAGATAGACCTTTAAATTCATTTTACGCAGGCTTTCTTCATATTGTTCAGGGGTCATTAAAGCCATGGGAGTATCCCTCCTTGAATATTTGATTAAAATTAGTTTGACATAAACTAATACTTTGCAGCACAAAATTCAAGGTTATTCCAAGGGCCTGTTGCCTCATTAAAAAATGTTACCGAGCGAAGAGAGTGGATAGGAAACGTTGCCTCATAAAAGATGTTACCGAAGCCGGGTAATCTTTTTGAGCTTCATTTCAATGATGTTTCTTAGCTCAA
>JAKLGV010000037.1 GCA_022710585.1 Deltaproteobacteria bacterium
TCCTGCGAGAACGATGCTCGAATAATGTAGCGTGCAAGATTTTCCAGGGACGTTTCATCTTTCGGCAAAATCCGGTTGCCGCAGAATATGTTGAAGCCGGAATGCCGCCATGTCGAGAGCATGGCAACCAGCTCTTTCGTTATCTTTCCCCTGTTCAGGAGCATCCTGAATACTTTGTGCCGGAAAATGGCCTCCAGCTTCTTGAGTTCCAGAGGAGGGGCGACGCGGAACATTCCTCTCTCGCCATAAAAACAGCCATCCGTCAGGAGGATGTGGCAATGGGGATTGAAACCCAGCAAGCCGCCAAAGGTCTGAACGGCAATGATTGCGCCGGGGATAGGTTCATTTTCGGGAACCGCATCCTGGAGAAACACCTTCAGGGATTCCCAGGCACAACGGCTGAGACCGGCAAGAAGCTTTCTGTCGTAAAGAAAATAACGGCGAAGGATCTTCGGGATGCTGAAAATAAAATGTCGGTGGGGTATCTTTTTGAGGACATCAATGCAGAGCCATTCGCCGAATTCCACCACACGTTTCTGGTGGCAAGAGGGGCAAAAATGCCGTCTTTTACAAGAAAACGCCAGCAGGTATTCGTGGCCGCAGTCTTTACATTTGATGCGGGCAAAACCATTGTGCAAATCGCCGCAATCGAGATAACGATAGATTACTTTTTCGATATAGGGCCGCCAGAAGCCATACTGCCGCGAGAAACGGTTATCGTATTCCTGCACAAAGGTTTCAAAATAATCCTCCACGCAGTGGTAATAATCCGTATCCTGCGGTTGGCGGGGGTGGTATGAGGCTGCCGGCAATGACATTTCTACCTCACGGATATGAAGATCAACTGCGAAGGAATGATTTATAGTAGGACGAACGTCCTATTGTCAAGAAAGAAATAATGAGGTGAAAATAACAAGGCCTAATTCATGTTGACATGGCAAAGGAAAAATGGATTTATCGACTTCCTCATTAGTGGAAATAATATCCACGAGTAATTCCAGAGAGGCTTCTTTTTTAAAATCGGCTATGAAAGTACCGCTTTGCGGCAATGTCTGCAAGAAACCCAGATAAACCAGCCGCGAAATGGCGTTGCGGATGGTTATTCTGCTTACCTTATAATCTTCAGCCAGTTCCCGTTCCGCGGGTAGTCGATCTCCGGTTTTCAGTTTTCCTGATAATATTTTCTGTTTGATATCCCGGATTATCTTATTAGAAAGTTTTTTATCCATGATTATTTTATCCCCATAATTTCCTTTATTGTTTTATTGATATTGGTAATACCAATATCATATATTTTGTTTATATTCAAAATATTTATTGACAATTTGCTACTTTTTAGCATTATTGGTATTACCAATTGAACATTTATTTTTTTTGTGGAGAGCTTTGATGCAGGAATCAGCAGTTAAAACAGTTAGCGGCAATGAACGGCTAATGCGCCTGAAGCTGCAGGTTCAGGAATACGAAAGAGGCATATGCACCGAGCGGGCGCTTTTGTGGACTGAGTATTTCAAAGAAAGAAATAACCGCAAGAAACCTGTAATCGTGCAAATGGCCGAGGCGGTGCGCCACGTCCTGACAAACAAAAGCATCAACATATATCCAGACGAATTAATCGTCGGGAATTATACGTCGCTGCGGGTTGGCGGCATTATTTATCCGGAACTGCACGGCGTACCGGTCATGCTGGATTTGCTTAAATATCCGAAACGCGCTGTTAATCCACTGAGAATTTCGCGCAGAGAGCAGTTTAAACTGGCAATGACCCTCCCCTTCTGGCAAAACCGTTTTCTGGTCGCCAAAGCTTTTCCCAATTTATTGGAGCGGGCCCGTTATTCCATTGAGCAATTGCGGGCCAGAGATTACTACATTTACGAGGCTGGCGGCATAGCGCATCTGGCTCCCGATCATGAAAAACTCATCCGATTGGGCGTAGATGAAATCAAGAAAGAAATAGAACGATTCAGGGCCGGGGAAAATAATTCCGATAATGATTCTTTTTACGAGGCGGCGCTTATCTCGGCAGAGGCACTGGCTTGCTTCGGCGAGCGTTATGCCGATTGCGCGCAGAAGCTGGCTGATGATGAAAAGGATTCAACGCGGCGAGCTGAATTAATGGACATTGCAAAAGTATGCTGCAATGTTCCACGTCACGGAGCAAAAACATTTCATGAGGCACTGCAGAGTCTCTTCTTTCTGCATATCGCAATTTTTCAGGAAAGCATGGGCGAAACCATCTGTCCCGGACGGATAGATCAGATACTTTATCCTTATTATCAGAGCGACCTGAAGGCCGGACGCGTCACTCCCGAAAGGGCGCGTGAATTGCTCGCAGCATTCTGTATTAAGCTTTGCGAGACTATACCAGTTTTTTCGCAGGCCATTACGAATCTTGCCGGAGGTATGCCGAGCTGGCAGGTAATCACGATGGGCGGAACTGACAGGGAGGGAAATGACGCCACGAATGAATTGAGTTATATGCTTGTTGACATTGCTTCCGAACTGCGCATGCGCCAGCCGAATTTTCACGCGCGAATCCACAAGAGATCACCCCAGGAGTTCAAAAATTCCATCTGCAGAGTGCTGGCAGACGGCAGCAATTCGCCGGCTTTGTTCAATGATGAAGTTATTATTCCCGCGATGACCGGCGTCGGATACGACATTCATGACGCGCGTGATTATGTGGCCATCGGCTGCGTGGAACCAACCGCTCCGGGCAAGACGCTCGGTTCCACCGATGCTGCCATTTTAAACGTACCGCTGGCCATGGAATTGGCGCTCAATGAAGGACGCCGCTTCGATTCTCCCTTACGCTCGGGCGCGAAAACAATGCCGTTGGCGAAGATGCAGACAATGGATGATGTTGCCGTTGCCTTTGTAACCCAATTGGAATATTTGATCGGTCGTCTGATCGGTGATTTAAAAAACATCGAACAGGCTCATGCCGAACATCATCCGACTCCATTGACCAGCCTTTTCATCGAAGGGTGTTTGGATTCCGGAACATGCGCGACACGAGGCGGCGCCCGTTATAATTTTTCGGGAATACAGGCCGTGGGAGTGGCGACTGCCGGCGATTCGCTGTGCGCGATAGAGCGTCTTGTGTTTCAGGATAATAAAATATCTCTCGTTCGTCTGCGGAAAATTCTGGCCGCTCGGAAAGCCGACCCTTACTGGTTTACATTAATGCGCAAAGTTCCGAAATTCGGCAACAATGACGAGCGAGCCGATTTCTGGACAAGATTTGTGATCGGCGAGTATGCACGCATATTGAAAGCTGCGGGGGAGAACACCCGCGGAGGTCAATATCTTGCCGGTATTTATTCCAATACAGCACACATGCATTTTGGAAAGATGACCAATGCACTGCCCTGCGGCAGACAGCGCGGTGAAACATTCCCTTCGGGCATGGCGCCGCAAAACGGTATGGACCGATGCGGCCCAACGGCGCTGATCAACTCCATGAACAGCATTGATTACACACCGATCGCCAACGGAATTAACTTTAATCTGAAACTAGACGCCAACAGCGTACAGGATGAAAAGGGACGTAATTTCATGAATGCGCTGCTTGATGTTTATTTCCGGCGCGGCGGAATGCAGGTTCAGCTGAATGTGCTGGATAGCGCTTTGCTTCGCGAAGCTAAAGAACATCCCGACCAATACCCTTTTCTACTGGTCAGAATATCCGGCTATTCAGTTTATTTCAGCGATTTGTCGCCTGAACTGCAGGATGAATTGATCGCGAGGACCATGAATACGGTGCAGTGAGTCTAAAATTAATTTCTTATAAGGAGATTAACTTATGAATAATCTAACGCAAAAAACGGTTAAGACGCTGCTTGATCTGGGAGCTGATCTTGTTGGTATTGCACCTGTGGAAAGATTCGCGCACGCGCCGGAAGGACATAGGCCCACTGATTTTATGCCGGAATGTAAATCGGTTATTTCAATCGGACTGCATATTCATCAGGGCGCGGCGGATGTGTGGGGAGATTATGACGATAGACGCAAATCCATCACACCTTATCTTTTTTACGGATACGGATTAACAAATCTGGAAAGCTCGCGCATTGTCAACCGCTTTGCGAAATTACTGGAATACCAGGGGTATAAAACTCTTTGTTTCCTGCCTACGTGGTTAACCAGTATGACTAAATACATGGATGAAAGTCTCGTGGAAGGAAAATTGCGTGCTGAGTTTTCGCACCGTCACGCCGCAGTTGCCGCGGGCATCGCGGAATTCGGATGGAACGGACTGGCTCTGACGCCGGAATTCGGAGCGATGCAACGGTTCAATTCGATCCTGACATCCGCGGAACTTGAGCCGACACCGCTATACTCAGGGCCGCTCCTGTGCCGGAAGGAGCGATGCGGCGCCATTTGTGTGAAAACCTGTCCCACACAAGCGATTTCCGCCGGGGAAAAACAGACAGTGCGGATTGGCGAAAGAACATTCGAATATGCGGCTCATGACAATGTTCGCTGTACCTATGCCATTCACGGTATGGTCAAGGGTTCCGGGGGCAGAAGCGATATCAAAATTCCAGAAGGCCCGGGATTATTCGTCAATTATGCCATCGCGCAATCGGGCACGGAGATGCATTATTACGATAAATCCATGCTGGAAAACTGTTTCGGGATTATCTGCGGTGATTTTTGTGGCCGTTGTCTGCACAAGTGTCCGTCTCATAAACTGGCGAAGAAGGAGCTGGAACAATATGATTTTACCTCGCGGTTCAGCGTAATGAATATAGCTTGGTAATAATGATGAATCTTTCAAGGTATTTCCAAAGAAAGTCAGTTCCGCGGATATTAAAAAATTATTAAGGAGAAATATAATGACTACAAAAAACTACATCCAAATTGCCTCGATAACATTATTGGCATCCGTTATATTTGAAATTACTTTATTGGCCGGACTTGCGTCTGTTTCAGACAAACTGTACCATTATTTACATATTTTTTTGATGCTGGTTTTGATTTTTTCTCAGATTTTGTTGTACAAATCCCTCAAAAAAAACAATCTAATGGCAAAATATGCGTTATGGTTTGCGTTGGGTATGGGGCTTACTGCCATTGGAGATTACGTCAATGGCGCCAATTCCTGCGTAGAACCGGTATCTGATAAATTGACCTGGGCTTTGCTTTTATTCGGCGCCGGTTATGTCATATACAATTTTATTTTGTGGAATTACACGAATAATATAATCTCAAAAAAACCAACTACATTTTCTAAATACAAATATTTTGTATTGATAAGAACTTGCTTTTCGTTGTCGGCAGTATAAGAAACGGTCACTTGTGTGTCAAGAATATTTTGCCACAAGATGTGGGGTGTGGTGCCAATGGCCGAGTTGAAGGCGTATTGCGACATCCGTTCTTTTGAGACATCTGTTCATCGTTTGGTTGTGTTACCTGCAAAACAGACATTTTCCCCGGAATTCGGACAAACCTCTCCGGCGCGCCTTGAATGCTTCTTAAAAAAATCACAAAACGTTATGACTGCGTGTGCCCTTCAGGATCAATATAATCATCCCAGGAGTATTCGGGGTCGGCGTAGGCGTCGGTGTGTGGATGTGGTGGATGCGCGTAGGAATCGGAGGTTTTGGATTCGGATAATGTGATGGCCGCGCGCATCTTCGGCGGCGGCCTTGACCGGACGAGCCAGAGTCCCAGATGTTGGAGGATATCACGGATGACCTGTTGGTCTTCGATGAAGCTGATGATCCGCATGACGCCTTGACATTTCGGACAAACCAAAGGGTCAACCTGATATATTTTTTGAATCAGTCTTGCCCAGCTTTTTCTTAAGGCTTTTACATTGCCCTCCGGTTCGAGAATACAGGGGATGGCATCGTCTGTTCCAGTTTCTTTTCGTTTCCCGCGCGAGACGTTACTG
>JAKLGV010000038.1 GCA_022710585.1 Deltaproteobacteria bacterium
AATGATGTCGGAATTTTCCTTCCGTGTGGTCATTGGTGCTATACACTACATCTTGTGGCAAAATATTCTTGACACACAAGTGAACGTTTCTTATACTGCCGACAAATAAAAGCAAGTTCTTATCAATGCAACGCGATCATCGCGCAGTTCAGCGGCACGACAGAAACGTTCATAGTAAGGAAGAATTCCGGTGGCGTTTTGTGATATGGAATAAAACGTTTTTAAATAAAACTGGTAAACCGGCTTAAATGAATTGAATAACAGGCGCAAGACGTTGTTTTCGGCGAGATCCATGAGCAAAGAATGAATTTTATAATCAATTTCCGCCAATTGCTCCGGTTTATTTTTCTGCTCCATCATGCCGTGAATCATGTCCCTCAACACGGCGCGGTCCGTATCTGTCATTCGCATCACAGCACGGCCGGCACTGTAGGTTTCAAACACCCTTCTCAGTTCCAGAAGTTCAATGAGGATGGATTTGTCGACCTCCTCTTTGCTGGATATGATATCCACGAGTAATTCCAGAGATGCCTCTTTTTTAAAATCGGCGATAAACGTGCCGCTTTGCGGCAAGGTCTGCAAAAAGCCCAGATAGACCAGCCTGGAAATGGCGTTGCGGATAGTTATTCTGCTGACTTTGTAGTGTTCAGCCAGTTCCCGCTCCGCGGGCAGACGATCGCCGGTGCGCAGCTTACCCGATAATATTTTCTGTTTGATATCCCGGATGATCTTATTAGAAAGTTTCTTATCCATATCTAATTATCCTCATAATTTAATTTTTGTTTTCTGCAATTTGGTATTACCAATATCACATTTTTCATATATTTTCAAAATAAATGTTGACAAAATACTGTTTTTTAGTGTTATTGGTATTACCAATTAAAAAGCGTCTTTTTTATGGAGCGTGGTCATGCAGGAAGCAGCGGTTAAAAAAATTAACAGCAACGACCGGATAAATCGTCTGAAACGGCAGGTACAGGAATATAAAAGAGGCATTTGCACCGAGCGGGCGCTTTTATGGACGGCGTATTTCAAAGACCGAAAAAACCGCAAGAAAGCAGTCATCGTACAAATAGCTGAGGCACTACGCCATGTTTTAATGAACAAGAGCATTACAATTTATCCGGACGAATTGATTGTCGGGAATTATACGTCGCTACGCGTTGGTGGAATTATCTATCCTGAACTGCACGGCGTTCCGGTAATGCTGGACTTGCTGAAATACCCGAAACGCGCCGTTAATCCCCTGAAAATTTCCCGTAAACAACAGTTCAAACTGGCTATGATCTTGCCCTTCTGGCAAAACCGCTTTCTCGTAGCCAAAGCGTTTCCCGATTTGTTTAAGAGAGCGCGTTATTCCATTGAGCAGCTACAGGCAAAAGATTACTACATTTACGAAGCAGGTGGCATAGCGCATCTGGCCCCCGATCATGAAAAGCTTGTCCGACTGGGGATAGATAAAATAAAAAAAGAGATAGAACAATTCAAGACCGGAAATAGCAATCACGATCATGATGCTTTTTACGAGGCAGCCCTGATCTCGGCAGAGTCTCTGGCGCTTTTTGGCGAGCGTTATGGAGAATGTGCCCAGGCGCTGGTCGTAAGAGAAAATGATCCGACCAGGCGTACCGAATTGCTGGATATTGCCAGGGTGTGCAGCAATGTCCCCCGTCACGGCGCAAAAACATTTCACGAAGCTCTGCAGAGTATCTTCTTTCTCCACATTGCAATTTTTCAGGAAAGCATGGGCGAAACCATCTGCCCCGGGCGAATAGATCAGATACTTTATCCCTATTATCAGAGCGATCTGAAGGCCGGACGCATCACGCCCGAGCGGGCGTGGGAATTGCTCGCGTTGTTCTGTATCAAACTTTGCGAAACCATCCCCGTTTTTTCGCAGGCGATCACAAATCTGGCCGGCGGGATGCCGAGTTGGCAGGTCATCACGATGGGTGGAACCGATCGAGATGGGAACGATGCCACCAATGAACTGAGTTATATGCTGTTGGATATCGCATCTGAACTGCGCATGCGCCAGCCGAATTTTCACGCACGAATCTACAACAAATCTCCTGAAGATTTTAAAAAGGCTATCTACGCTGTGCTAGCGGATGGCAGCAATTCGCCGGCCTTATTCAATGATGACGTCATAGTACCCGCGATGACCAGCGTCGGTTATGATATTCGCGACGCACGTGATTATGTGGCCATCGGTTGCGTGGAACCGACTGCTCCGGGGAAAACGCTCGGTTCGACCGATGCGGCCATTTTAAACATACCGCGGGCCATGGAATTGGCGCTTAATGAGGGACGGCGCTTCGATTCGCATTTACGCTCAGGCGCAAAAACAATGCCGGTATCTCAAATGCAGACCATGGACGATGTTGCCGCAGCCTTTGTTACCCAGTTGGAATTTCTGATCGGCCGCCTGATCAGCGATTTAAAAAACATTGAGCACGCTCATGCCGAATATCATCCAACGCCGTTGACCAGTCTTTTCATCGAAGGGTGCCTGGATTCCGGTACCTGCTCGACACAAGGAGGCGCCCGCTATAACTTTTCCGGAATACAAGGGGTGGGTATTTCTACAGCCGGCGATTCGCTTTGTGCGATAGATCGCCTTGTGTTTCAGGGGAAAAAAATATCGCTCATCCGTCTGCGGAATATTCTGGCCGCGCGTAAAGTCGACGCCTACTGGTTTACGCTAATGCGCAAAGCTCCGAAGTTCGGTAACAATGACGATCGGGCGGACTTCTGGACAAAATTCGTAGTGGACGAGTACGCGCGCATCCTGAACCAGTCGGGAATAAATACCCGCGGCGGTCAATATCTAGCGGGTATTTACTCCAATACAGCGCACATGCATTTCGGCATGAACACGGACGCTCTGCCCTGCGGGAGACTCCGCGGCGAATCGTTTCCTTCGGGTATGGCTCCGCAAAACGGCATGGACAGGAGCGGACCGACGGCTCTGATTAATTCCATGAACAGCATTGACTATACGCCGATCGCCAACGGCATTAACTTTAATCTGAAACTTGACGCCAATAGTGTGCGCGATGAAAAAGGGCGCCATATGCTGGCCTCGCTGCTTGACGTCTATTTCCGGCGCGGCGGAATGCAGGCTCAACTGAATGTATTGGATAGCAAAGTGCTGCGCAAAGCCAAGGAACATCCAGACCAATATCCTTTTCTACTGGTCAGGATATCCGGCTACTCCGTTTATTTCAGCGATTTGTCACCGGAATTACAGGATGAAATAATAGCCCGTACCAGTAACACGGCTTGCTGATAATCAGAATAGTTATTAATCGGTATCAGTCTATCTTTGGAGGATTTCATGAAACTACATAACATACTGACAGCTATAGGCGTTATAGGCGCGGCCGCATGGTTCACGCTGTGCGATAAATTCTTTCATATCGACAACGACATCCTTATCTACTACTGGCAACCGTTGAGTCTCCTGTTTCAAGGTCAGTCCGTATGGACATTTCCTATATTTCTCTGCGCCACAACGGGATTTTATTTCGCAACCCGTCCGTTCGCGACAGCGTGGAAGGAAAATCCGAGTTATCTCGTTACGGTGATCAATATCGCCGTGTGCACTCTCGTTTACTTCGGTTCGGGGATGGTGGGCAATGCTCATCCTATGATCTATTTTTGGATTGTACTTGTTTTCTGGATTGTACGCATTATCTTTGAAAGCGAACACCGGGCAACGGCTGTTAAGGCATGCCTCCTAATGGGTTTTTTGGGCTGTTTCTGGGAGGGCGCCATGAAAAGAACCCTTCGGTAAAAAATTCGGATTAAAACTGATTGAGGTGCAGGAAGGCTATGCCCGGGTGGAAATGCATTTTACGAAAGATCTGGAAAACATGTTCGGCATGGCGCACGGCGGCGCGATTTTTTCGCTGATTGACGCGGCTTTTGAAATTGCCTCCAATTCGCACGGTACGATGGCGGTCGCTTTAAGCATGAATATCAATTACCTGGCCTCACCCGAAAAAGGAGCCATCATTACCGCCGAAGCCCGGGAAATAAACAGAACGAAGAAGACTGCCGCTTACGATATTCGCGCAACCGACGATTCCGGTAAACTTCTGGCTTCCTGCCAGGCACTGGTTTACAGGCTGGAAAAACCGCTGCCTTTCTTGTAATGAGACTCGTTGATAATGAGACCCAAACTTCAGAAACGTAGTGCACTGAAGTTTGCTGGTCGTAATGAGACTTAAATTTTAAAAGCGAAGCGTATTAAAATTGGTAAGCGACGCGTGACTTCATACAAATACCGTATGACGCAAATGCCAAAGAGGCAGGGTCGTTTCCGACCCTGCCTCTTCAGTGTTACAAACTTCTTCTGCACTGCATCAGTTTGTTGTTCTTTTCAGTCATTCGATGATTGATCGATGTTACCCGATCTCATCGCTGACTGTTATTATCTCATACCCATTTCCCTGTCTCTACGCTTTTCAGCAGGGACCGTTCGCCCTACATGAAGCTTTCTTCGGGGATATCGATCGCGCTGCGGTCGCCGAACTTCATCGATTTGAGATATCCGAAGATATCGGCAACATGATTCATGACATAGAACCGGGCCGTGGCAATTTTGCCCTTGTAGAAATCGGCGTCGATTGCGCCCTTCTCTTTCATCCTGGCCGACGCCAGAAGCGCCTGGTCCAGGAGCAGCATGCCGCAGTAAACTCTGGCGCCTGCATGCAGGGTCCGGGTGGCGAAAAGTTGTTTCATCTGCTTGTCGCCCTTCGTCCAAGCATCATTCATGTTGACGATCTCTTTGAAAGCCGCCATGGCTTCCGCCATCATCACGAATTCCGCCGCGAATTCGTCCGTCTTCTTGCCGGCGACAAAATCGTCGATTTCCGCCACCCACTTTTTGAACGGCGCGCCGTCCTTCATGGTGAACTTGCGCCCCGTATAATCCTGAGCCTGGATGAAGTTGGTGCCTTCCCAGATTCCATAAATTACAACGTCACGGTACA
>JAKLGV010000039.1 GCA_022710585.1 Deltaproteobacteria bacterium
GCGAGCCACAACCGTTTCATTTTTATCAAAGGAGTTACTCTTAGTAAAGCGGCTAGTCGAAGAAAGTGCGATGATACGGCGCACACCATATTTTTCAATCATCGGAAAGTAATCCGGCAACACCCAGAGCGGTGCAGTGCAAATCCAGAAATCCATTCTTTCAGTTCCGCCAGTGGTGATGTTTTGATAATCATGAGAATTCGGAAGTCGCATCCACTGAAAGTTCTGATCACTGCTTTTAATCTGGCGGCGGGAAAATGCCCGGACCTGCCATCCATTTTCTTTGAGCAACGGCAAGAGACACTGGCCGACTAAACTCGTCGCCCCTAACAAACCTACACGTTTTTCACTCACGCCCAATCACAACAATACTTCCTGCTTTGCGCACAGAATGCCATATTGCCAACACTCCAAAACGTAACCATACGCCCACTGACACAATCCACATTAATACCCCCGGGTATTGATTCCGGAAAAACTTCCGATAGAACCGCATCATCCCTTTGTGTTTGTGCCATTCAACAAAAACAGGTCTTGCCTTGCTGCAGGTACCCTGATGATGTTCCACGCGGGCATCAGGAACAAAGGTGATTTTCCAGCCCTTCTGACGAAAACGCATGCACCAGTCCAGATCCTCGCAGTGCATAAAATATCCTTCGTCCAGCAGGCCGACATCAAATAAAGCTTCCCGCCTCACCAGCATACAGGAACCGGAAATAGCCTCGACTTCCACGGGACCATCCGGTAAAGGCTGCTGGTGTAGCAAAAAATCAGAAAAGAGACGTGGATATCTTTCACTAAGTTTTGATAAACCGAAAGCGCGAACGAATGAACGCCAAGGAGTCGGTATTGCTCTTCTTCCCCCTAACTGTTCTGTTCCATCCGGATTAAACAAAAGCGGTCCGGCCATGCCTGTTTCCGGTGATGACTTCATAAAAGTCAACAAGGTCTCCAGAGCATTTCCCTTCATCAAACAATCCGGATTCAGAAAAAGCAAATATTTGCAATTGTCGACAGCTTCAACACCAATATTGCAGGCCTTTGCAAAACCCAGATTCTCCATATTACGAATACATATGAGGCGCGATCTGGAAGCGGCAAGGAGCTCGATATCATTGATGCTGTTATCCTGAGAATGATTATCACAAACGATTATTCTGCCGACAACAGGAGAATTCAGCAGCAGCTTTACGGTACTTTTTAAAAGGGGACCGGCGTTATAGTTGACAATAATGACGGATACCTGAGACATTAAAAACCAATCTTCTGCTTTAAAGAATTGATCACTTTTTCAAATTCCTCCTCCATATGAGCGTATAACAAGGCTTTGAACTGATCCGGATTCAAGATTTTCATCAGATCCTTTGACTCGCAAATATCGCCCGGAAGGGAAGGACGGCATAGAATGTCGTGAATGCCGGTTACATGCTGTACGGACCGCTTTTGCCCGCCAGTCCATCATAAATTCCCCGGGACATCATTTTAAAAAATTGAATCCGGGGTGAGACCTTGCATGAAAAAAGAATAAACATCAGGCAGAGCCTGATTACATCATTCACAATCCATTGGGTAGAGACATAGGAACGCTTATAAAGCAAAAAACTGTTTCTGAAAATGTAGTACAATCGAGTTGGGCTGTGAATTGGCAAGGTTCTTTTTTTACCAACCCAAACATCCAATAAATAATCGCCCAGATTATGTTCCATAACGGCATTGCAGATACCAAACGATGAAAAACATTTAAATTTTGCCCGGAGAAACCACTCCGTGTCGACGTGATCGATAAAAAGCGATTCATCCATAAAACCGATTTCATCAATGGCCTTTAAGGAAATCAAACATCCGGATGAAATCAGGAAATCCGCAGGAACATACTCGGGACAACCTTCATCAGTACAGTATATTTTCTTAAACCTGAACAAACCGAACTGAACGAAGAAAGACGATATATTTGTATTGGGAAATTTATAACGTGGTCCAACTGCGGCGATCTTTTCTCCGGTCAGCGTCAACGCATCCTCTGCTTTTATCAGGGCTGAAATCATATCGGGAGCGGGAATGCTATCATGATCAAGCAGCATAACATGCGTGGCCTTCATTTTTATGGCTTCTTTGATGCCGGTGTTTTGCGCAAACCCCACCCCCATGTTTTTACCCAGGTTAAGAACGGAAACAGATCGTGAAGACTCTTTGCTGAAATATGATGGAATATCTATTTCGGATCCATTATCGACAATGATGATCGAATCAACCTGATTATTCAGAGCATTCATTAATCCGGTTAATACGTTAATGTCCGGTTGATACGTAACGACAATGGCTACAATATTTCGATTAATCATCCCTGAATTTTTTCCATCTGATTGTAAATTTGATTCTGCGTTAAGATAATGCTCAGGCACCTTCTGACTGCGACATTCCGAGTGCTTTCAAAATGACTTCGCGCTGGTTGAGTCCGACATATTTTGTTCGTGCATCAGCAAAGGCGGTTGAGGCCATTTCCTGGTACGAATCCATTTGGCCGATGGCCTGACGGATGACAGAGGCCCACTGATGAGCCCGGGACAAATAACCGTTGTGTCCGTGGCGGATAGCCTTCGCGTAGGTATGGGTAGGAGAAGCAATACTGATGGTGCCGGCTACGGCCGCCTCGAAATACTTGAGCTCGGATTTACAGGAAGTGAAAACATTCGACTGCAAAGGCACCAGATTGTACTCGACACTGCCCACGAGCCGCTGAAGATTGATGTAATCATGGAAGGGCTGTTGGATGACTCTTTTTCCGAAGCGTTTGAGCAACGGGTGCTGCTCAATATATCCGGTAATCACCAGTTCCAACCGCGGATCATCATCCAGCAGATTCTCCAGGGCGGGAACGATCATCTCAAAATCCAGATCATGAGAGGGCGAGCCGCTGAAGTACCCGAGATGTATTTTCCCATCGCTCGCAAATCCGGAAGCCTTTTTTTCTGCATACAGTCGCTCAGATAGTTCAAGCTGTTCCTTATTTATAAAGTTAGGCACTACGTAAACCGGCAAACCTGAAAACTCTGCGATTCTTGCGGCTAGATTACTATTAGTCGTGATGGCACCATCGCAGCCTCGAAGTGTTTCGCCTAAACGGCCAATCCAGGCAAACCAGTCATGCCATACGGCGGGATTATCTACATCTTGATCCAGTGTGTTAATGACCAGATGTGCGTAACGAACATCAAAAACTAAGTCATCTATATCGAAGAGCACACGCTTACCCCGTACATGAAACTTCATAATTAACTCATTAATATGATGATTGTACATTGACCTGCAAATGACAAGCACATCAGCCAGATCAACAATATCTTCGATCTGATGCAAATCGGCCTGGAAAAAATAGCCGGCGGAAACATCATTGTTTTTTACATCGTTCAGGACCTGCGCCATGTTATATGCCCGGTAACGAAAAGTGCTGTTATTGGCCTCTTCGTAATAATAGGCAATCCGGCGCCTGCCGCGCGCCATCATCTTGAGCCGTACAGACAGAGGTATCTTCCATGGATCAGAATACGGCACTGCCGGAAGACTGGCTGTAAACATCAGGCGCCTCCGGCAAATTGCTTCAGCGCTCCGGCAAATGATTCATGCCAGTCACTGAGAAGCGTGTTCTTCTGAAAGTTTTTTTCGCGCTCTATCGCATCAGTCGCGACATTCACCCCCTGCCGGAGCGCATCGACAAGAGCATCGGTTTCGAGATCCGCGCAAATCAGATTTGGCGAATATCCGCTTAAATCGGTCTTGTTCGCGAAACGGTTGGTGACAACCACGGCGCCGCTCGCGACCAAATCCAGAGGGGGATAACTGGGATGCGGAGAATACATTAAAATCAGACCGAGATCGACGGTACCCGCGAGGTCCGCGTATTCCGCCCAGGTCATATTTTCGTATTGCTTCGGCTTATAATCTCCGCAAAATGTTATATCCGGAATATCCCTGCCGACAAGATATATATCCCAGCTCTCCATATCCAGCA
>JAKLGV010000004.1 GCA_022710585.1 Deltaproteobacteria bacterium
TCTTCCTTGGATTTGGGACTCATCGCTAAACCTCCGTTTCCGAATCTTTTCTCGGTAACATCGGTTTATGAGGCAACGTATCCCTTTTATGCAACCCTTCGGTAACATTTTATTTGAGGCAATTCGGTGTTCACCTTTTCCTTGACTCAACATAACATATTTGTTACATTTAGTCATGTCTTGGACGATTGAATATTTTAGCGAAGCAGTTCGTCTGCAAATAGATGCTTTCCCCGCCGGAATAAAGGCTTCATTCGTTCGGCTGACGGAATTGATAGAAGAGTTCGGTCTTGATCTTCGCCTGCCGCACTCGCGTGCAATGGGCGGTGGGCTTTTCGAACTTCGCCCGAAAGGAAGAGAGGGAATTGCCAGGGTTTTCTACTGTACAAAAGTGGGCAAGAGAATAATTGTCCTGCATTCTTTCATTAAGAAAACTAACGAAACACCGCAGCGGGAATTGGATATAGCCCGCAAGCGGCAACGAGAGGTAAGTAAATCATGAAAAAAAATATACCGGCAAAAACGCATCGCCAGATGGTCGCGGAATGGAAGCGAGATCCTGAATTTAAAGCAGCCTACGATGAACTGGAAACAGAATATGTTTTACTTCGCGAGATCCTGCAAGCACGTCAGCGCGCAGGGTTAACTCAGGCAGAAGTGGCTAAGAAAATGGGGACTAAGGCGCCAGCTGTCACCCGGCTCGAGACAGCCCTTTCTGATGCTCGGCAATCCCCGACGCTTGCCACACTGAAAAAATATGCTCATGCGGTCGGTTGTAAATTAGAAGTCCATCTTGTGGCCGGGAAATAATATACATTATATTTTTCCACCTTCTGTCTCGATTGAAAGGGTAGTGTTTGTTATCCGAACGCAAAACCATCTGTAAGTCACGTTCCCAATCCGTATCCTTTCGACCACATTGTTTTTCAATGAACTTGTACTCCGCGGCCACACCCGCTATCATTTACTTCGCCCCATTCTTTCAGAATGTTGGTTGGAACTATCTTCTTACCAACGTATTTTCTCCAATATTCAGGGCGTGACTTACTGTAATATCTCTCAGCTATCTCATACAACGATCTTCCTAATTTTGTTAAAATAAGTATCCCAATTTCATTGTCTTCAGTGAGACCAAGATTGTACATTGTAGCTTTATAGTATAATCCAAACGCACCTAACTCATTTGATTGCATAAGGTCAAATGAACAATCGTATTTATCAAATTTTTTATATAATATTTTCGAAATTGCGGTAGAGCCAGGGACAGGATAAGATGGAGCCAATAGAAATACTCCCAGAACCATTGCATTTTCAAGTCTGCGAAATGCTTCAACGAAATCAGAATATTCTGTGCATTTCTCATTATCTTCTATGTTCCCAATAGCCCAACAACAATAAGTTATATAGCGGAGCCTGTTAGCACCGACAGTGATACTTTTTATCAATATTTCATCCAAGCCATCATGAAAGGCGTTCAGCCCTAAAGGATGTCGACCATCACTTTCAATTTTTACCTGCGTTGTCCACTGTGGTTGCCACATATTAGTCATTTTCTAATAGCTCTTTTGGGGTAGTTAAGTATTTATAAACAGATCTAGTGGTCATCAGAATATAAATTAAATTAATATTTTAAATTTCTTACCAAATCATCGAATTTAAAATAGACTTTATGTAAATTATGGCCGAGCTTTCATAGCCATGACATTGTAAACGGCAACAACAGTAAACGTGCCTGAAGAATCACATGAATCAAGTTGTTTTCCTGTTTGGTTTTCCCAAGTGATGATTTCATCGGCCATCAAAGATGTTATGTCGCTGTAATCAACCGTCTTAAAAAGACTCTTCCACTGAACATTATCGATTGGCAGCGCAATCTCCGGGAAAACTGCAAACAGAATCTTACTTGCAGCTACAAGGCCATATGATCCGTCGCTCATGCATACGGATAAAAGCTTTTTGAACATTATCCATAGATCAGAACTTACCTGGTTTCTCGCTTGTGCAGTCAACTCAACAAGAATTCTTTTGGGATTACTGACATTCTGTTGCAGGAGATAATTTCTTAGATTGACGGCATCTTGGCCTATCAGTGACCAGCACGTGGAAATCTGTCTATTGGGGTCTTGAATGGCACCATTTAAATGTTTAACCCCATGAAACAGTCCCTTACGGGTCATTTTGAAATTTGCCATAAGCTGAGAGACGTTTTCAGAAAAAATCTTCTGTGTTAGGCCACGCTGTGATCTTTTGATGATATTGCACATTGTGGCTGTGTAACTTGTGCCAAAATGTTCAACACTGTTTTTGATTACTTTTTGAGAAAATGGATTACCGTATCTATTAAACAAGATTTTCATATAAAGCCTTTATTTAATCTTATTATACGTTTGTTGTATGGATACATAACTTGCTTAAGCAGTATATTTAACCAACCGTATGATTAGACAAACAACTTGAGGCATAGCCATTAAGAAGTCTCTGCGCTTCTTCAGGATTTTGACAACTGATATAAGTATCGCGGCAACGCCGTGTCTTTCTGTCTAAAAAATCCAATCCGCGTTCAATATTGAGAGCAATTTGATCAGTCATGATAAATCTCTGATGTGGTAAGCTTGGGGTGCCTGATACATCATTGTATATTTGCAGAATTATTTCTGTTTGTGGCAAATAATTCCTCTTACAAATACTCAGCTGATCCAAAATATGGTCAATTCCATACTGACCAGCCGGTTGCCCTAAATGAAATATTATTCTGCATGAAGCAGGCTCCTGTAAAAGCTTGGCCAACAAAGAACTTAGCTCTCTGATAGTATAGATAAAATTATCAGCAAGATTTTTACTGCCACATATCCGATCACATATATGGATTTCAGTTGCATACTTAAGAGCTCTAGCAAAATGGAAATTCATAAATGAAATATTATCCATTTCACCATCAATACAGGTTTTTCCATGCACTGCAATATCTGACCGAATAGGCTCAAATGCTGTGCTTTGATAATTGCGTCTCGAAGTAATTTCCGTTCCCACCGGTGCAGAACGATCCTTTTCTGCATCGAGTATAAGTATAAGATCCAAAGGAACTATTGTAGCTTGATCAAATACGCAATCGATATCCGATTTTTCGTTCATGTAATCAGGCGTAATGCAATAAAGAAATCGTTTATGCTTTTTCAGTTGTACCAATAGAGACATGACCCTTTTTCGATTGGATGTTTCCGGCCATTGCATAAGCATCTCTTTGACCGTTGGTGACCATCTATCATCTTCAAAAACAGCTAAAAAACAATTTTGAAGAAATCCGCTCAGAATTGAAGCAACATTCTGCATCGCATCTTCGCCATCGTTTGCGGCTTTGGATAATACTTCAGGTTGAAGAAAAACATAGAAGTACATATTAGAATAACTCCTGGAAATCTTCTTCAAAGAAACCGCCCGGCCAAGGTTTAATTAAATCGCCATGCTTGTTGATTGGCATTTCGCGGATAATGCTTCGATTGCCATCCGGTTCGACAAATAAAACCATAACATCATCAGGTGTGATTGGAATGCAGTCTTCTGTTAATTTGCCTGCTGATGTTTCGCGGATTCTTCGCATGATTCGCAAAAGCAAGTGTTCGCTATGCGTTTCAAGCAAGAAACTATTTTTCTTTTTTCCAAGCGCTGATTGAATAAACACATCACCTAAATCGGCTTGCAGAGCTGGATGCAGGTGGATTTCCGGTTGCTCTATGGCAACAATTTGATTTTCCCCGGCGTAAGCACTGACCAACACCGGAAGCACTTGGCTGACGCCTATACCAACATCCCGATGACTCACAACTGTGTTTGATCGACGATCAATCATTATAAGCTCGCTAAGCTTGTCGATATCTGAATTACGGATGAGATCTTGTATTTTAGTTGCTTCTGCTTCTGGATCCTTAATAATAGGCCATACTCCGCCAATTGTGTGATCACTATCTGGTTCGCTTTCTAAATCAAGGCCTTCTTCACTCAGTCGCTCAAGACCATCAAGTAAAGGTCCTTCTAACTGATCAATGCCGACTAGATTCCGTACAAGTAATTCATAAGGCGTCTGCAATCTGTCTTTGGCGGTTAACCATTCATTGACCATTTTACGTACTTCTTCATCCCATCGAACAACATCCCAAGCATAACCACCACCGGCAAACCAATTGGGATCATGGTGCTGTGCAAACGTCAAATGGCGTGGGGGATAAGACCGCAGTGGCCCCAAATATCTGAGCCGCGCAAGCTCGTCGGCAACTATTTTATCAAGACCACGCAATAATTCATCAATCTTTCGAGGGAGCACTAAACGAACCACCCCATTTAAATCCTCTTGCCTCCTACCTTTACTGATTGGATATAAACTCATCTGGCCGCTGGGGTTGAAGACATTTGATTCGAAAAGACCTTCAGGTAACAGTTTACTACGAACGGCAACAATTTCAGGAACAAGAGCCTCAATTGCTTCATTCAAGCCTTCAAAATCTTCCGGACGAACTGTTTCCGTCGTTGTCGAGGAAAGGACTATTGCCTTTATGACTTCACGAAAAACAGTATGTTCATGGTCTAAGTGGTCAAGTTGGAGCTTACCGTCTTTCCGTCCACTCATTCGTAAAAGACTCTGCCCGTCAGCCAAGATTTCGTAAGAAATAATTTCAGGTATCGCACCAGGCAAAGGGCGATCTTGATCATCAAGGCCGATGCCCATATTCAGCAAAACTGTAATCTGCTTGACGGGCGCGAATAGTTCAGCAAGCTTATCTTTAAATGAACTTGTGTCCAAATCAATAGCCCATTCTACGCGACGGTTAGCTTCCCGTTTATAGACGTATTGACGGAAGCCACCTAAATCCACAGATTCACCGCCGACATTTGTGCGATGAACATCAAGCTCTCCCGTTTCGTGCGCGTGGTGTGCAAGAAGAAGGCTATGAAGAATACTTGATTTGCCGGAACTATTAGCACCGTAAATTAAGGTCAACGGTCGAATAGGTATTTTCTGTGTCTCGGCAAATGCTTTAAAATTTCCAATTTTTATGGCTGTTAGCATGTTTACAACCTTTCTTTAACTAAAGATCGCCTCACTTACTCGCCAAATCCAACAAGCATTAGAAGGGCATATCATCGTTTTCCGTAGCACCGTCTAAATCTTGCAACGGTTTTTCCGAAAGATCTTGTGGCAGTTTTTTTATAGTCTGATCATCCAATTCTAGTGCGGCAATCGTCGGTATCTGGCCGCCGATTATACCTTGCATATCACCGTAAAGGCTTACTGTGTTCTTCATGACTCGCTGAATCTGCTTTTCCCGCTGATTCCAGTGCTTTTCCATCGCACGACGTTCCTGATTTAACTGCGCCTGCATTGACGTAAAGGCTTCTACTATCCCCTCAATCTTCTGTTTAAACTCCGTGCCTGCCAGGTACTGGTAGAGCGCTTCCATTTTCTCGTTTTTCCCAATCGAGATTGTCCGTTCTCGGTTTATCCCAATAATTTGCTCACGCAAGGCAGCGGCAAGTGGCAAAGCACATAACGGATCGCTTACCCAAACACCATCCAGGAGACCAAAGCGTGTGATGTTCTCCGGCAGGGCAACAGACACTAAAATAGCCAGCGTTGCACGTGTGGCAATCACATCGTCCTTTAGCTTTGGCACCCAAGATGCGCTCCACCCTTTTGTGTTCTTGGTCTCCCACAGGAGAATACCACACTCCTGACCAAACGGTGTACGCACACACTGGATAATATCAGCACCCCGAATGCCTTTCGGAACAGGTTGAATATCATCGTGAGGGAAGAAAGTTTTCAGTTGCGTTTCAAAATCTTGTTCAAGTACTTCACCTTGGAGTTCCATAGAACCTTGTTCTGTCTTCCGTTTCATGTCTTCGAGAGAAGCTTTCAGATCATTGATGATTTTATCTTTTTCCAAATCTTTAAGTCGATGCTCTTCAGCCGCTTTTTTAGCTGCTGTATCTTGAATCTTGGCACGTTCTTCATCTAATTTCCGGGCTATTGTTAGCTCAGCTTCCTCTTTTGCTTCTTCCAATTCTCTCTGCTTTCTTCTGAGTTCAATTTCTTGCTGACGAAATTCCTTTATTGCCTTGTCCTTTTGTTCAAGATTATCATTCAACTCCTTAAGCTGGTCAGTGTATTTGCCTTCTAATTTCTTTGTAGTATTTTCTTCAATTTCCTTCAGACGGTTCTTAATGCCTGTTTGAATCTGTTCTTCCAGAGTTTCTCGAGATTTTGCGATTGCTTCTTCCTGTTCCTGCACGGCCTTAAGTTTTTTCTTCAACTCTCCTTCTCGGCGAGTGACATCTTGCTGAAGTTCCGTCTTCAAGTGTTCCCGTATTTTCCCCGTTAGGGCATCTGAAAGTTCGAACTCTTGGCCACAATGTGGGCAAGTGATTAGTCCTTGTGCCATCATCTATTCTCCTGTTGCCAAAGGCCTCTCGACAAGAGTGGCTATTTCTTTAAGCCAACCTTGTATTTCACGGTTGGGATCACGTTCGTTAATCTCTTTCACTGTCATTGCCGGAGCTACCTCATCGCTCAAAATGGCTTTAACCTCAGGCTTCCTCTTACCGAGCTTTCCGCACAAACATGTGACGACATCGTTGTCGTCCGTGACTTCAATTGTTGCGCTGGTCACGCGGGCAATAACAGCCGGATGTATGTAGTTTTCCATGGTACGTTTGGAGGTCTGGACGGCCTTCGAACCATTTTTCCTGTTGTTGACTTCTTTCGTCTGTTTTTCGTATGTGTTGCTGTCGTCCCTGTCGTAAATATGAAATTCCGGCTTATAAAAGTTTTTGAAGAGATGCAGATTCACTACGTCGCGCAGGTTTCCTCCATGCATAGGAATGATTGCGAAGCGGGGATCTCTGCTAAGGTCCGGAATAGTCGAATCAGATGCATTGAGCGTGTGGCTGACATGTCGAAGGAAACGAACGTCGTTAGTACCTTCGACGCATACCAAGACGCGAACGAGATTGTCCGGCAACATGCCGAGTTTCTCCGCCAGGTCTCTGAAGAAAGTCGTCGAGTCTTCTGAAGCAGTACACCTAATAAAACGGCATTTGTCGGCATCCGTGTCGATGAGCCGAAGGCTACTGATAGGAACCTCGCCCGCCAAGCCGGGAGCATGCGTGGAGATAAGCACTTGACCGGTATTCTCCGCTATTTCCAGTAAAGCCCGCATCAACATGCGCTGATGATCGGGATGTTGCGATGTCTCCGGCTCTTCAATGGCATAAATAATGGGACGATGCCCATCAGAAGATGCTTTTCTTTCGGCTTCAGCTCTAAAGAAATTTAGCAGGACCAGCCGTCGAACGCCGGAACCTCGCTTGTCCATAGGTACTTCCAAGTCACTGGTAAGCGTGTATTTGAAGAGGCTCTTCCACTTGATATTTTTGTCTTTGAGTTGAGGTTTGAGTTGACCCGCCAATTCCGGATTCATCTCTTTTAGTTTATCTAGAGTTCTGGCCGCCACGTCCTGGACTTTTTTCTCAACATGTTCAGCCAGATTGTCAAGTTGATCATCAATGTCTGCCAATGCTTGCTCAACAGCCACTCCCATAGGACTTTGCGCTTCGGGGTCCTGATCTGAACTTGACCGATCAGAAACGAATAAAGCACACATCGGCAGATACTTCAGAATCTGTTCCCACAGCGTTTTTGTCTCGTTTTTATCAATGGGAATGTCGATAGGTCGCAAAGCATATGCGTCTGAACGTTCAACTATGGCCCGGCGAATTCGTGCCTTGATAGTGCCTTCACCCTTTTCTATGGCTACGCCGCGCTTTTCAGCCTCCTTCTTCAAATCTTGAATTGTTAGGGGCAACAAAGAATTACCCTTTTCGTCAACAGGATGGTTTTCTGCATTGATCCATATCGAAGGGCTGATTTTGGATTTTGTGCAGTCATAGAGTTTAGTAATACGCAGCCTGCCATTGGATCGGAGCACATGCTCGTCTTCAAGACTGGTTTCAAAGGAGTCGTCAAGAATGATTTTTTCAGGAAGATCATCGAATTCGCAAGTAATCCGCACCTTGGAACGGTCGCCATGTACCGATGCATCATTCTGATCAATCTTTATGCCGTCGCCTTCAAGGAAAATAGTCAAGGCGGCCAGAATGGAGGATTTTCCTACATCGTTTCGGCCAATGAAAGCAGTAAAATCATCAATCTCAATTTCCAATGGCTTTGCAAAGGCTCGGAAATTCTCAATTGCGATATGCCGCAGCTTCATACTTTGCTCCTTTGTAGGTTCAATGCTTTGGTCTGTTGTTCCATTTCCACCAGAAGTTCCTCCATGTGCGCCTCGCGCCACTTGTCCGTGAGGTCACCGGTAAAGGCGCGGTGAAAGAGGACATCAGATAGTGTATTGATTGATTGCTCAGCTGTTTCTCGGTTATCTCGTCTTTTGAGCAAATCTTCCATGATTTTTGAAAATTTTTTTTGAAGTGATAGCGGTGGGCAAGGAATTTTGAGGTTTGCATATTCTTGCCCATTAATATTAGGTTGTCCCGCTACTCGCTTGCGAGCCTCTACCCAAGAGCGGTAATATTTTGTTTGGGTCACAGAGAAAAGATACAGTGGGTCAACTTGTTTAATGTCAGGTTTAAAACGAATCAGATAACCGGCAAAAGCGCATAATCCATCTTCTGGTCTGTATAGATAACTTTTCCCAACCGTGTTACCACTCCTTGCAAAAAGTAGATCACCAGGAATAAGTCGGTAAGGTTCCCACGCTTCCAAGTCAAGCGTCATAATACCATCTTTAAGAAGCTTTCCATCGTCTGTGATGTCGGTAATACGTACATAGCGAGGCTTCCCTTCTGACCAAGCGATTGCGCTTGCATTTGCACCATACTCTGGCTTAGTGGTGCAGACATTAACAAGATTCCTGATTGGCCAATCTTTTGGGTTCGTGGCTGGGTCGCCGAACATTTTATAAAAGAGCGCGGGGAGGATGCGAGCAGCTTTGGCATCTGCTTCGACGCGCTTTTTTCGCAGCGCATCCGCCTGATCTAGTATCTCCACAATGCGGTGTTGCTCTGATATCGTCGGCAATGGCAACTCAATCTCTTTAACATCGGCATCGGAGACGGCGGGGTAATGAGCTCCACGAACCTTACTACTAAGAATGCCTACGAAATTTGGAGTAGTCGTGAAATAGAAAAGGTACTTTCCGTCTATAATCGCTTTGTTAGATCGCAGGACACAAAAACCTGTTGATGCAATCTGTCCATCTAAGTATTGCGGAACAACAGCGACAGCATTCAAATTCGGACGGACTGTCGAGACTAATATATCGCCTTCGCGGATTTCTTTTCTTGCTCTGCTAGGTGCGTCTGTCCCGAGAATTTCAGGGGCCGCGGTGATGACTTTTAGACTGCGATCAATTGCTGAAATATCAACATATAAAAAAGGAGTATCGGGATTGCTCCTGGGGTCGCGCATTCGAGTTCGTAAACAAGTTTTTGCTATTTGAACTGAACTCCACATCATTCGACTGCCTCCACTTCCTGAAGCAGTTTTTCCAAGCCTGCGGTAATGTCACGCTCAACGGCCAGAGTTTCCAGGATGAGCTGAGTAGGGTCATCATCCGGTGTCTTTTCGGCGATCTGCGGTTTGTAGCGGCCAGCGGCTAGATTGTAATCATTTTCGGCAACAGCTTTGATATTAGTCCACCAGCAGCGGGGTTCTTCTGCCCCTGCAGGAAGTAGAGATCCCGCTTCTACGCCAGGCGGTTTTGTAAATTTTGAATTTTTATAATTCTTCCAATGAACAAGCAGGTCCGGAATATCGTTTCGTTCAGGAGTTTCAGGCCGTCCGCCACCGGTAATTTTATCCGGGTCAAAGCCATCGGCGCGCACTTCATAAAACCATACTTTTTCTTTGTGTTTAGTCTTTTTGTCTTTATCGCCACCTGCAAGTGGTTTTCTAAAGATTAAAACACCAGTCTTGACACCAGCATAAGGTTTGAATACACCCGCCGGTAAAGAAACTACCGCTAAAAGATCAAAGTCTTCAACAAGCTTCCTCCTCAATTCCGTGTGCGCGGAAGTCGAACCGAAAAGAAGCCCTTCTGGAACAACAACAGCGCAATGTCCACCCGAAGCAAGAGCCTCCATCATCACACCAAGAAACAGCAATTCGCTCTTTTTGGAATTTGTAGGCAGATCCTTGCGTATTGATTCCTTAGGTAGCACGCCGGCAAAAGGTGGATTGGAAAGAATTACTTTGTAGCGGCGTCTCAGGTCATCTTCCGTAAGGCCGCCCATATCTGAAAGTGTGTTGGCGCGCTTAACATTGGCCTGGCGGATACCATGCAACACTAAATTCATCATGGCAATGCGCATCATCTGACGAGATACATCAATGCCATATATGGATTTTTCCAATATTCCCCAGTCGGGAATCTTTTCGCCGGGGCCTTTTTTGTATGTTTGTAACGCGGGTATATCCTTTTTGGCTTCCGCTATGGTCTGGTTGCGTTTTTCCAACCACTCCTCGCCGTAAATAGATAATTCTTGAACTTCCGTCGAATATTTGGCCAGTATGTACTCTACGGCATCAATCAGAAAACCACCTGTGCCGCAAGCGGGGTCGTATATTGTATCTCCCAAATCAGGATCTACCATTTCAACCATCATGGCACGGATTTGATGAGGTGTGCGGAATTGACCATTCAGAGCGGATTGGCCAAGATGCGTCAGTAGATATTCAAATATATCACCTTTAACATCAGTACCGAGTTTGGCGAATTCAATACTGTCAATCTCATCAACTACTTGTTTGAGCACATTGGGATCAACAATTTCCAACACGGCATCACGAAAATATTCGGCAATCTGCGGTTCTTCTTTAACCAGCGATGCCATATAGGGGAAAACATGATCACGCACAAAATCGCGCAGGTCAGTGCCGCTCTTGAAACGCCATTTGGCCCAGCGAAAACGTTCAGCCTGCTTTGGATATAATAGCCTACTGTTGCCGTTTGTTTGTTCTCCTGTCAGACGCAACTTTAGTTCGCGGTTGTTTTCTTCTTCATCAAGCAGTTTAAGATAGATCAGATATGATATCTGCTCAATATAGGTAACCGGATTGGTCACTCCGCCAGCCCAAAGAATATCGGTAATCCGGTTTAATTTTCTACGTAAATCCTGATTCATTACTTCTCCTTATGCGGCCTTCACTATGAAAACCGATTCATTCAAGTCTGTGATGATTTCTTTAAGGCCTCTTTCTCCGAATAATTCAACGCCCATTTCTGCAGCATTGAGTATGGAAAGCGGCGGTTGGAACAAGTCATCCAATTCAATCCGGCCGCGGGCAATACCACGATTTTTTAAAAGGGATAAATATTGCGCCTGCTGCGGCGTTAAATTTTTTGATACCAACCAGGCCTGAAAGTTTTCCGTCAGTTCTTCTTCACGCGGTTTTATCTTAAGACTTCCCAAAGCCGCTTTGATGAAATCAATAAGATTGCCGCCCGGTTGACGATATGCCCGGCGAAGATTTTCTTCGTTAAAATACATTTCGCGCCGGTTGAGTTTATCGGCGAGAACCTTTTCTTCATCTTCTGTCAACAGCTCGCCACAACGTATTTTTTGCACAATTGGGTCGTCTTTCGCGGCGGATTGAACTGTGCCTTCCCAATTAGTTACGTAATCACGTTTATCGACGCGCTCGCCGATTGGTCCGACTTCGACATATGTAACTGCATGCAACCATTCGTCCTGGAGTCCAAGTTCAATAAGATCGTGTGGTTCTTTTTGTGGTTTACGTTCACCGGCAGGAGCATGCCCGAATCCCGTGCCTGTAAAAACATCGGTATCGGAATCGTTGAAATAATCATGATTGCCAAAGAAATCATAGATGACAAATTTTTGTTTCTTAATATGTGGTGCAGTGCGAGTTCCGCGACCGCGCATTTGTTGATAAAGAATCGGGCTACGCACACGACGGCACATAACCAAATGCAGCACTTCGCGGCAATCAAAACCGGTATCCAGCATGCCGACACTGACAGCCACCTGAGGATAGTCTTCGCGCTTGAATTTGCGGATAAGGTCATCGGCATTGGCAACGTCACTGGTAATAACTTCCGCATACTGCCCCTTGAGTTCAGGATGCAATTCATTCAGATAATGAGCCAACCGGGCAGCATGATGCTTGGTAATGGCAAATACGATTGTTTTGCCCGGTGCAGTATTTTGACCTGGGGCAAGTTCTTTGTAATTTTGCCAGGCAAGGCGATCGAACTCCTGCATCATTTTCTTATTGGTGTCTTCGTTTGTCCATTTGCGTTCAAATTCGGAAGGATCGTATTTTTCATCATCGATCTCAGCGCCTTCAGCGATCATTTGAGTGATACCGGTAGCAAATTTATAGGGACATAAAAATTCGTCCTGGAATGCTTTTAGTATTGAGAAAGCGAAATCTGGTTGTCCATCGCGGCATTGATAAAACTGAAACGTATTTCTCTCAATGTATGCTGCCGGTGTTGCGGTTAGCCCGATGTGAACAGCGTCAAAATGTGTGAGCGCTGTCTGCCATGCACCGTAAATTGAACGGTGACATTCGTCTGCTACCACAACATCGAAATATCCGCTGGTAAATTCTGTGTATCTGCCGATCATTGTTTGCAACAAGCAGACCGTAATTTGTTGTTCCTGTTTGACCATGCCCGGACGCAGCCAGTAACTGCTGTATTGATTGAGAACATCCTGAATGGCTTCAATAGCTTGTTTGGCAAGTTGCTCTCTATCCACCAGGAAAAGGATGCGCTCTGCCCGACCGGCTTGGATGAGGCGTTTCAGATAAAGACAGGTTAAGTCGGTTTTGCCTGTGCCAGTGGGTAGTTCAATCAGGAAACGCCTTTTACCCAATTCTACAGCATGATCTAATGCCTGCATTGTTTCCCGCTGATACGGGCGCACTTTTCTTGTTTCTCCCTGGCGGAGATAATATTCAGGGATCTCAATCGTCGCCAACGTCTTGCGTGTCGAACGCATTTCGACGATTCTTTCAAGATCACGACAGGAAAAGAATGAATTCACAATGCGAGCGTCATCGTTGCCGTAATCCCAAAAATAGATCAGTTCGCCATTGGTGAGGAAAATGAATGGTGCGCCGATTGCTTTAGCGTAGGGCAACGCTTGCTGTTTTGCCGTGTAAGGTTCAACCGCCGTTCTTTTAGCTTCAATAATAGCCAGCGGACGACCACGACGATCATTGAGGACATAATCAGCTTTGCCTAGAGATGCAGCATTAAAATTGACCGTGCTTTGATTTGCATTTGAAGCGTATGACGACATAGGTTCGGCAATTTTGTTTGAGGTATCACGGACGGACACCTCGGTTTGCACCTGTGACTTGTCGGCAGGATTCCAACCGGCCTGTTTTAGCAAGTCGTCAATCAAAATTCTCGCATCTGCTTCAGTTGAATAGTCCTTCAAAAAAACTCCTTATTTAAATCATTGGCATTCAGGAAAATAGTCCGCCAGATTTTTATTATTCAAAAATACTTCGCAGACAAGGCGCCCACGATCAATCTTGTGCGCTGTCACCAATTCAACCTGTCTTCCATGGAGAAGCCTGGCTAATTTATTTTTTGCTGCCTGGCCTCCATAAGCATTAATTTCAGGCGCATCATAACCGGCCGGTCTTATTCTGTTACCAATTTCTCCATTCCACTTCCATTGCGGAGAGACATTAAAAGTATCGCCATCAATAATTTCTGTAACATTAAACGTTGCCATATTTGCTCCTTTCACTTGTTTTATTTAAAAAGCTTTCTTTTTTTCTGTGAATAAGAGCAAGGCCCGTGCCAACGACCTGCTAATTTCTTAATGTTTTAATATTACTTATTTATTTCCTTGCACAATAGTATGGTTAATTATCCTATATTTAAACCCAGGTTAAAACAACTTAAACTTTAATTTAAACTTTCTTCTTAGACTGCTGCATAAACTTATGGACAGCCTGCGGTGTAATACCAAGCATCCGCGCAGCCTGACTTTGGTTGCCTTTTGCCGCTTCGATAGCGCGAAGAATGATTTGCTTTCTCGCACTGCTTATAAATTCTTCCATCACAAAACCTTCATAAGGGACTGGAAGTGCGGCTAACGGATCGGCATAAGAAACGGGTGGGGTGATTAACAAGTCATCGGCGTCCAGAACATCTTTTCGACAAAGACGAACTGATCTTTCAATGACATTCTCCAAATCACGAACATTGCCTTCCCAGTTATGTGCCTGCAATCTCGTCAAAGCCATTGCGGTTAAACGTTTGGGTTTTCGTAATGTGTCATTCAACCGATCAAGAATATTTAAAGCTATTTTGGGAATATCAGAACGTCTTTCACGCAAGGGCGGTAAAATAATTTCACCTACGTTTAAGCGATAAAAAAGGTCTTCACGGAATTTATTTTGTCGAACTAATTTACGTAAATCACGATTTGTCGCTCCGATAATCTTCACATTAACTTTATGCGCTTTTGTTTGGCCAACAGGCTCCACCATGCCATCCTGCAGAACACGTAATAATTTGGCCTGCGCGGGCGTGGGAAGTTCACCTAACTCATCAAGAAAGAGTGTTCCTTTATCTGCTGCTGTAAATTTACCAACCTGGTCGTTAATTGCACCTGTAAAAGAACCTTTTTTATGTCCAAAAAGAATACTTTCAACAAGATTATCCGGAATGGCTGCACAGTTTACGGCAACAAATGTTTCTTGCGGTCTTCCACTTAATCTGTGAATGTATCGGGCAAATAATTCTTTGCCTGTTCCCGTTTCGCCGAAAATCAGTACCGGTGACTGTGAAGGTGCCAGCATTGCACCCATTTCAAGAGCACGTTGCATTGCCGGATGATCACCTACTATTCCAAGCTGTGTTCTTACAATATTTGCATCGTTTTGACTTTCTGCTGCTGCAATAGGTTTATCTTGAAATCTCACTTTGGGAAAATCAAAAGACGACAAATCTATCTCCTCAACAAGAGGATATTCTTTGGTTACAAAGTTCGGCGGACGCACGTTTAAAATACGCGCGGGGATAACACCAGCTGCCGTTAAAAGAATCCAACACGCATGCATGTGCGGTGTGCCTGACGTGACAGATATGAAATATTTGGCCGACGGATAATCTGCAACGATAGACTGCAGGTGATTTTTGAGGCCTCTTAGAATATCTTTGTAATTGGTAGGATCACTAAGATTTAGTTCAAGAACATTAACTGTAATTTCGCGATGGTGTTTAGTAATAGCATTTTTGGTTTGGTCGGTTATTTTTTTTGTCTTTGGAGTATCGAAAAGAAAAACGTGATCAAATTTTCGAACTTTCAAGAGAGTTAGAAGAGGCCCAGGTTGATCGACTTCATCAACCAATCCCTTAAAATATGGATCATGAAAGCCTGTGAATGTTAGTAGAATATCCGCCATCTTGAGCGCAACTTTTTAAATATTATATTAAAATCCAAAAGATAAGTGTTTCTTTAGACGAAAAGCATCTTACAACTTCTTTGCGACATTGCAAGGATAAAATTGAATTGATTCAATGGGTTTGCATATCCCTCGAATGAGGGAGTTGCTATTAGAAATTTAAATCGTCCCACGTTATTTTCTTTTTTTCTTGCAAGATTGTAATTTTTATAAATCTCCTTCCTGCAAAACACGACCAAAACCATTTGTTTCCAGATACCAGTATGTGAAGTGTTTCGACAGCCAGCTTGCGGCTTTTTCTTCGGCCAATGGCTTATAAAGTGATGTATAGATTATCGGGATGCCGAAACGCGCTTCCAGGGCGTCGAGCGTGCCGGAAACAGCGTTTGGATGAGCCAGTGTATTGTATTCATCATAATCATAGGGTGTCTTGATGTCCTCGTAACTTGCTTCAATTAACAATGCGCGCCAGCGATACTCTGTCATTTTTTCGCAGAGCTTGAAAAATCTTTCGCGCTGCTGAATGACGGTGGTTATCAGATCGGTCAGCGTTTTTCTTTCCAGAACAAGCAATGTCTCCATGCCCTCTATGCTGTAGTCGCCAACTTTCAGTGCCTGGCTTTTCGACTCAGCGATCCAGTTTTTGAATCTGCTAAAGTCGAAGGGATATTTTTCACGGGTATCAATGAGAACAATTGGTTTTGGAATCTGCCGGGTAATGCTGTGACCGCCCCGTTTGACAATTAGCCGGCCGGTTGGAGGATCGGCCGGGTGACGTTCCTGCACTGCCACCTCGGGATTATAAGTGATTTCATCTTTTTGTGCTGATATCAGAGCAAACCAATCTTCGGCTTCGTCAAAGTACATATTACCTTGATGGAAAAATTCAATGCAGCCTAGAGCGAACAGTGCCTCTGTATGTCCTTGTCCCGCTGACTTACGATACCACTTTAAAGCCAGGCCATCGTCCCGTGTAACACCTTCACCATTATAATACATCCTTGCCAGATGGAACTGTGCTTCTGCGTGGCCTTGTTCAGATGCCTCCAGAAACCACTTGAACGCTTCGGTATCGTTCCGCGGGATGCCTTCACCATAATTGTACATTAAACCAAGATTGTACTGTGCATCTGCGTCACCTTGCGCTGCCATTTTTTGCATATCTGTCAAAGATGCAGATGATATGTTTTCTTCCATATAAGTATTCTCGTGAGAATGTGAGTCATTCAATGGAACATCAACTTATATCTCAACGCAATATCTCTTTTTCAACAGTTTTGCGTGTTCAGCCATGTTCTGGTCTTTCTCCCACTCGTCCCAAAGTTGCAAGTAGTCTAGCGCTTTGAATCGTACCTTGTCTGAATTCTGTATTGCGTTTTTAAATATTTCTAAGTCCTCCGCGTGACGTTTATATTCGTCAAAATTTTCCGCGTTGAGAGGCTTCCAGAACAGATATTCGAGCAGTACATCATTCACGTCTGGGTAACTGTGCCGCAGTCCAAGGTAGTGCTTGATGAGTTGTGCTGCATCCAAATGTGATGCTGGCCATTGACGCACGCTTTCAAGCAGGGCCCACCATTCGTCTTCACAGCAAAGCCTGTCTCTTGTATAACTGGCCGAAAACTTGGGCTTAGTCAGACTAAGTGGTTCGAGGAGTTTTGATTCGATACCAATCACGGTATCTGTCGATTGAAGCAGAACATCGAGATGTGGTGGTGTGCCTCCAAGGCCAGTTGAGCATTTATCCTCAAAGTTTAACTTATTAAATCCTGTATAGCCTGCAAATGTCAACCTTGACGGTTCAATCTTCCATCGTCCGAAAGTGTTGGCAGCAAGCGCCGCTGACGAATGGATAGCGCGGAATTTACCTGTCCATTCGTGACCACTTCCTTTTACGTAATCACCTTTGATCATTTCCGGGATGACACCAGACAAAAGATTCCCCTCTGGATTTGCTAAATAACCTTTATGGTCATGTTTAAGCCCCGATTTCTTCCATAATGCCTGCTTGGCTCTGTCAACAAGATTCATAATTACCTCCAATTAGTTTATATACTTCCTCACGTCGCAGGTTCAGTTTATTCAGTTGTTCATACCGCCCTTCCTCATAAATATGAGCTGTCCAGTAGTCTGCCCAGTGAAGGAGAAGCGTTAAAGGCTCTTCTTTATGAGCGATGATTTTGTTGTCGTCAATATACTGGCCGTCATGATAAGCAATGGCCTGGGCTTCTGCTTCTGAAAGCGAGATATATTGCGAAATAAGATAGAGACTGCGGACAGCCAGTCCCATCGCGATGACTTCTGGATTTGTTTTGTAATTTATCCCCCTGTTTTTCACCACCCACGCATCGTCGTTTGGCAAATAGTAGGGTTTTCCCGGCACGCCCAGTTTGCCAATGTCATGAAACAGGCCAACGATGACGCAGCTTTCTTCATTAATCGATGGTGCTAAAAATTCCCGAAATTTCAACAGGGATTCCGCCACACCGACGCTATGCTTCAAAAGTCCCTTTTCTTCCGCCAGATGAAACCTTGTGCTGGCAGGGGAAGTAAGCCAAGTGGTTTCATCTTCCAGCAAAGTAATGAATCTGTCAAAAGGTTTCTTACGCTCCGTGATTTTCAGTTTCAACGCATTATAACGATCTAATATTGTCATTTATAAATCTCCGCTTAAATTTTATTTCCGCCAAACAATACCGGTGCGCTATTTTTGCCTCGATACCGTGCAATGACTGTCTTCACCGTTTCCAGAGATGGTTGACTGGGCTTTCCTTCTACAAGTGATTGGATGGATGCCCGGTGGATGATGGAATCTATTTCCACAATGTGCATGGGATGTTGCTCTACGAGCGTGACAAGATCTCTGTCATTCAAGGAGGACGATGATAAATTATTTATCCAATGTTCCATCTGCATTTTCTCCGGCGGATATTCCAGTTTTAAATGGGCATGAAACTCCAGAGGTATATTGGTTTTCGGGCATTCATGCATAACGAGACAGCAAAAGCCCAGATATTCGCGCAAATGATTCAAGAATGCTGCAACACCATTCCTTGAGGTTAGATTTACATCCATATCGTTTGGATTGCCGCTTTCAATCCAGTTGATGACGCCGTTGTAATCAATGATAAGCAGTAAATGGGTTTCTTCCGTTGTCTGGCTGAAGGCGTAATCAATCAGTTTGACCTTTTCATGGGAGACCCCGTCAGTGGCCTCATGGTCTTTGCAGAGAGTATCCAGGTCACCGTACTTAAAAGCTTTAACTTTAAGACCGCATTCGGCGGCAAGCGCATCGACGGCGTGAATGCCTGTATCAATATTCGTTCCGCTGAAAAGAATATTTAATCCCGAATCTTTCTTTTGCGAATATTGAAAGGCTTTGGCGATATTTTTTAATTCTGAGCGTTGTTTGTCGGCCAGGGGCAGGTTATCTACTTTCTTCAGAGGCACATAGGTCCTGCAATATTTGTTATTGTCCATCATCTGCTGTGTTTGCAGATTAGCCGCTTGCTCCAGTATTTCCCGGCTTATTTTATAGTTGCCATTTTTATCTGATCCCGCTGCGTTTGCAGCCAGGAAAATAGTGTTTTTGATCAGGCCGCCGCTGAAAGGATAGCGGTTATTCAGCGATTGTAAATCAACATCCGGGGCAAGTTTGATAAAATCAGGCATCAGCGCATGCCAGATTTGAAGGCGATGTTCCGTATCGGGCAAAGGGAAATGAATTTTCATAGACAGACGTCTTTCCATGGCGGGATCAATATGGGTTGCCTTGTTGGTCGCGAAAATTACGACACAACGCGCTTTTTCAAGTTGGATGAGAAGCGACCGGGCCAGATAAGAACCTTCTTTAAAAATGTCGTCCGCTTCATCAAAGAAAACGAATCCATGGAGCAGGGCTGCCTCCCGAAAGGCCTGAATCATTAAATATTCCAGACGCCAATAATTATGCATATCATCGAGTTTGACGGTAATGAGTTGCCGGTTGAAATGATGCGCAAGCGCTTTGGCCATCATCGTTTTGCCTGTCCCGGACGGTCCGTGAAAAAACATGGTAAGGGCTGTGCCGTATTCCAGGAAATCATCCAGACGTGACCCGTTGACACTTTCTCTTTCTCTAAGATATTTATCGACGTGTCCGACCATTTGCTCTTTGACGTTGTCCGGCATGATGACATTGGCCAGTTTGATGTTGCTGCTCTCAATGGTTATCTCTTTATAAGTGCTGTTATACAGATTGCTGTCACCGACAATATACCGGACATGTCGTTCATTGATGGTGGCTGTCTCATCCATGACGTGCGAACTTGTTTTGCCAAAATCCGTATGGAAAAATATTATTTCGTGTTTGACCAGCGAGGCATTTCTGCTGAAATGGGCACGTTTTTCAAGCTGCTCTCTGTAATCCGAACAAAGAGCGGACAGGATGATATTAATTTTTATGCCCCGTTTATCTTCATCAAACCGACATAGTGAAAACATTTCCCGAAATCGTTCGCTGGTGACATTCATGAACAGCAACAAGAGTATTTTTTCATCAAATGCATCCAGCTTGTTTTCATGGCAAAAGGTGGAGAAAAATAATTTGACGCCGGCATGAATTGATGCCTTCCGTCGTGATTCATTTATCTGTTGATGCCGGGTCAGTACGGATTCCATTTTATCGATTGTGTAATCACCGGCTGATAAACCAAGCCAGGCATATAATCTGTCGCCGGTAGGACTTTCTAATGTCCAATCAGTTTTTCCACGTCTGACCGCCGATAATGCCAGGATCAGCAGAGCTTCTTTCTCCAGCGCATCAAGATATTCAAAATTATTGGCAAACGGCATTGCATCTATGCTTGAGTGGATATTTGGCACTATTGAGAATAATTGCCCGGCTTGCGAACGGGACGACATTTGGTCGTTTCTCGTAATATTTTGCATGTCCATAATATTTTATTCTCCCTAAATTCTTTTTTTCAGGGTTTCGACAACATCCACGATGCCTAATTGGACGGCTTCTTCTGTGGACAGCCAGGTGTCGACATCCCGCAAAAGATATTTTTCCAATTCGCTACGGTCTTTGATGTTGGAATAAGTCATGTAATGGTTCAGAATGCGTTCATGGAGCAAGTCTTCCTCCCGGCGTCCGGCAATAAGCTGGCTGTGGTTTCCAAAATGACCGGCCCAAAAGCGATGTGACAAAATAGACGTCCGCGGCGTAACAACCCTGTGCCCTTTTTCGCCGGTCATAAAAACCAGCAGTCCCATAGAAGCAATTATACCGACGCCCGTTGTATAAATGGGAATATTGGACCATTCCATGATGTCAATAATTGAAAAACCGTCAGAGCATGTGCCGCCGGGTGAATTAATAACCATCTGGATCTGATTGATGTTGCCCTTGATGTTGAGTTCAATAATTTCCTTGCATACAGTTTCGGCTCTTTTATCATCGATGTCGCCCGCGAGATAAATAATGCCGTATTCGGCCAGCGCTTTTTCGTTCCGCTTGATTTCTTCTTTTGCCATGATAATTTCCTCCCTTTTTATGTCTGATTCAGGAATAGATTATCATGCGACCGTTCCATATTAAGGAACGATATTATTATTTTTTGATTGTAAGTAGTGAGTGCGGATATGTTAATTATTACAATAAGTTGGAAATGACAAATAAGTTTTTATGTAGGGCGCGTTCCCTGAACGCGCCGCATTTCGGATTGTTCGGCGAACAATCCCTACAAGACTCTCCGTTCAGTCTTTTGGTCTTGGCTGTTGATGATTATTTCGCTGTTCTTACGGATAGCAACAGGCTAGTTTGGCAATCCTTAATCTTAATTCTTTAACCAGCCGGTCCGGTTTGATCAGTTTGGCCTGTTCGCCAAAGGAAAGCAGCCAACTGATCAATTCCGGTTCGGACGATGCGGTAAATCTCAGAATGATCTTGTTTTTGCCTTTTTTCAGTATTTTCTGATCGGGACTCCAGATGCGTTCGGCCACGAAAGAGGCTGCCCAATCCCTGAATTCCACCTCGACCTGAAAAGATTCATCCTTCATGAGTCCAAACTGCTGATTGAAAGATTTCTCGAAATCAAATTGATCAGGCTGGAAACCGGTATCTGTCATTACGACCGCTTTCATCCGGTGCACCGCCAGCAGGGGATCATACTTCGGTGCCTGGTATGGTTTCCCCGGTTCTTTGGCCTTTTGCGCGTGGAGATAAATGGCGTCATGATGAGAAAAAAGTTTCAGTGGTTTTATGTAGAATGTTTTCGGACGTGGCGCCTCGATGGCCTGATAGGTCAGTTTGCAGATCTTATGATTTTCCATGGCTTCGATTAAGGTATGGATAATCTGATGATGCGATGTGTAATCAATGGTGCCGGGACGGAACGAAGCAAAGTGACATTCGCTGAGTTGCTGGCCACCCGCCAGAGCGGCCTTGCTTTTGAAAATTGCCTGTGTCGCTTCTTCGTAAAGTTTCTTGCCGATCAAATGCTGCGTAAAGGCCTTGCACATATGCAGAGACTGAAGTTCGGCTGAAGTGATGGGGATATTCTGGAGCGAAGCGCCGGATTTTCTGATCCGGTAAAAGTTTCTGTTGCCCTGCTTGGTCTCTTCAATATCGATGCCATAAGATTTCCGGATATCCTCAAGCAAACGGAGAATTGTCTGCTTCGAGCAATCCAGCATCCTGGCAAGCTGCGTCAGGGAATGACTCTCTCCTGAAAAGAGCAGACGGGCGAACAATCCAATCAGTTTTTCACCGTAACTTTTGTAAGGATCGAATTTTTCGGGCATGGTTCCCTCCATCTTTTGTTTGTGGGCAATATAACTCACCAGAAATTCGAAGTAAATATGAAAATCAAAAACATGCCGCATTATGGAACGATATCATGAAATAGTATTTACAAAATAACTTCAAAAGGGGTTGTAAATATTATGTGGCTTTATCTGAAAACAGGTTTCTACTCTATCGTGCATAAAGAGCCGTGCAAAAAAGACGAGCTTCTGGTTAGGGCCAGAGCGAGCGAAGATATGGATGCCCTTCAAAAACTGCTGAAAGACAAATATCAATTTGAAGGAGAAGTCATAAACTCTCCGCGTGCCGATTACGCATACCGGATGGTTGTTCCCCGGGAGACATTTGCATTGTTTATTTTAAATGCCGCCATTGAATTGCGATATGACAATTTCAAAAACACAATCAAGGGCAAGGATTATAAGCGGCATGATGCCTATATGCGCTGCTGGGAGGCGATGTACGAGTGGCAAAGAGATTTGCAAAGGGCAAGGGAAAAATAATGATTGCATATAAAGCGTCATCAATCTAAAAATATACTAAAAAAATGGTAAAAGTGATAAAAAACAACCATGAACATCAGAATATCCAAATCAAAGTATCTCAACGGCCTGCAGTGCAAAAAGCTGCTCTGGTATATTTATCATGAACCGGAGGAGATTCCTTCACCCGACGAAGCGACGCAGGCCATCTTTGACCAAGGGCATCTGGTGGGCGACTATGCCAAGAAGCTATTTCCCGATGGTGTGGAGGTCGATCACACCGGAACATTTGATGCTGGCCTGAAATCGACCAGAGAATTAATATCAAAGAGAGTGCCGATATTTGAAGCAGCGCTGACCTACAAGCAATGCTACGCCCGCGCGGATATTCTGGAGCCAATCGGAGAAGATGAATGGAACCTGATTGAAGTAAAAAGCTCAACGGATCTGAAAGACGTCAATTACCATGACATCGGTTTTCAATATTATCTTTATACCGGCGCGGGGCTGAAGATCAATAAATGTTATCTGATGTGCGTTGATAATACGTATGTCCGCAAGGGAGCCATAGAGCCTGGTAAATTGCTGAAGAAGATAGACGTGACCGAAGCCATCAAAGCAACATACAGCAAGACGATTGAGGCCAATATGGCGGAAATGCTGGACGCCATTGCCGCGGACATATTCATCGAGCCGGGCATCGGCCCGCACTGCAGCACGCCGTATCCATGCCCTTTGACAGGCAAGTGCTGGGCTTTCCTGCCGGAGAGAAATGTGTTTCTTCTCTACAGAAACAATAAACTGCCGGCGGAATTAATCAAAGACGGCATTCTGAAGCTTGCGGAAATACCGGCGGGCTTGGAGCTCAACGAGAAGCATCAGATACAGGTTGATTGCGAAAAGACGGGTCAACCGTATATTGACAAAGAAAAGATAAAAGCGTTTTTGGAGACAATTCAATATCCGGCCTACTACATGGATTTTGAAACATGCAGCTCGGCGATTCCACTTTTTGACGATTCCAGCCCGTATCAGCAGATCCCGTTTCAGTTCTCCGTTCATGTTGTGAAAGAAAAAGGAGCAGAGCCGGAACATTTTTCTTTTCTGGCTGACGGCACGGATGATCCGCGTCCTGAGTTTATGGCCAGGCTAAAAGAAGTTATGGGCACAAAAGGATCGGTCATTGCCTACAACGCCGGCTTTGAGATGAACATTCTTAAAAAATGCACTGATGTCCTTCCGGAATATAAAAGCTGGGTGGAATCCATAGGGGAAAGAATGATTGATCTGATCCAGCCTTTCCGGGATTTTGCCTATCATCATCCGCAACAGGACGGCAGTTGCTCACTCAAAAAAGTACTGCCGGTTCTGACCGGCAAATCTTATGACGAAATGGAAATCGGCGACGGGGGGACCGCCAGTAACGAATACATGCGAGTTACTTTTACAGAAGACAACAAGGACAAGGAAAAAGTCCGGAAGCTCCTGGAGGAATACTGCGGCCTCGACACCATGGGCATGGTGGATATCGTGGAGCAGTTCTACAGCGTCAGTAAACTTTTGAGGTGAAAATGCCGTTTGATTTTGATACGCCGATAAATCGCAAAGACACCGGCAGCCTTAAATGGGACATCTATCAGGGCCGTGATGTGCTACCGCTGTGGGTAGCGGACATGGATTTTGCCTCGCCCCCGCAGGTCATTGCTGCTCTGCATGAACGCATCGATCACGGTATCTTCGGCTATGCTTTCGCGCCCCGGGCACTCAAGGAGACGATTATCGAAAGACTCCGCACCCGCCACAACTGGGACCTACAAAGCGATTGGCTTGTCTGGCTGCCCGGTCTGGTCACGGGCATCAACATCGCATGCCGTGCTGTCGCCGCTCTGGGCGATGCCATTCTGACCACCATCCCGGCGTACCCTCCCTTTCTTTCTGCGCCTGAGTTGGCCGGATGTGAACTGATTACTGTGGAGCATCCCAACCGGAACCACGCCTATCAAATAGATTTTGAAGCCATCGAAGCCGCTATTACAGAAGAAACGAAACTCTTCATTCTTTGCAACCCGCATAACCCCACAGGCCGCGTTTTTACAAGAGATGAGCTTTCCGCCCTGGCCGAAATCTGCCTGCGCCGCAATCTCATCATTTGCGCGGACGAGATCCACTGCGATCTGGTCCTGGACACGGAGAAACGCCATCTCTCGATTGCCGCGCTCGATCAAGCCATTGCCGAGCGAACCATTACTTTGCTGTCGCCCAGCAAGACCTTCAACCTCCCCGGTCTGGGCTGTTCGCTGGCTGTCATCCCGGATGAAGGACTGCGCAAGCGCTTCACCAATGTTATGCAGGGCATCGTGCCGCACGTGAACATCATGGGATACACCGCCGCTCTGGCCGCCTATCGTGACAGCGAAGACTGGCATCTTGAGTTGATTGATTATCTGCGTCGGAATCGTGATCTGGTCGAAACCTTTATCGGCTCAATCCCGGGCCTGTCCATGAATCATGTCGAGGCCACCTATCTGGCCTGGATTGACGTCCGCGAACTCGATGTTCCCGATCCATACATCTTTTTTGAGCAGGCCGGCGTCGGGCTATCCAACGGAGCCGACTTCGGCGTCCCGGGTTTCGTGCGCCTTAACTTCGGTTGCCCCCATGCGACCCTTGAATTGGCTTTCGATCGCATAGCTGCGGCGATCCGCAACCTCAAGCGCTAAATCAATTACTTTGATTTTAAGGAACTGAAAAAAGTCATCACCCGGGCAGGAATGAAATCGGAAATTCTATGGCTGAGCAATTGGGTGAGCCTTTTCAAAAGGCTATGGGGCAGGAACTTGGATACTCCGAGATAAGTGATCTTGTTGAGCAGACCGGGCACATACCTTTCCTTGCCCCGTATGAACGCGTTTACGCCGGAAGCAGTGACCTCTTCAACATTCATCAAAGACATCTTGACCGGTATAAAATCCAATGGAACACCCGCGTCGTTGATAAGATTCGTTCTTGTAAAGGGAGGATTCATCGCAGTGATGACCACCTTGCTTCCTCGGGGAAGTTCCGCCTGGATGGCCTCGGTCAGGCTTTGAGTCAGGGCCTTGGTTGCGGCATAAAGTCCAAGCTTCGGAACGGATTGGAAGGCAGAAACCGATGAAACGTTCAGGATGCCGCCTTCGTTGCGCTCAATCATGGCGGGGAGAAAGAGGCGGCTTAATTTCGCAGAGGCCAGACAGTTCAGCAGAATCATTGTATTGAGTTTTTCCATGGGCATTTCTGAAAACCTGCCGAACCAGCAAAGGCCGGCATTGTTCACGAGCACATGGACTTCCGGCACAGTCTGGACAACCTGCTGGTAGAGTTGTTCGGGACCGTCCGATTCCGTGAGGTCCCTGTAAAAAGTCCAGGTCTTGATGCGGTAAGTCTTCTGAAGTTCTGAAGCCCAAGCCTCAAGAAGGTCTTTCTGTTCGGGAAGGTCTGCCAGGATAAGATTCGCCTGCTCCCTGGCGAAACATTCTGACAAACCCTTGCCGATCCCCATTGCCGCTCCGGTTACGAGTATGTTTTTCCCCTTGAGATTCTGTTTCACTTCCTTCCCTCATTATGCACTACCGGATTTCCTAAACATTCATCATTCCCAACCCGATCGGGAATCCGGTATTTATATAAAAACTATTACAATGGATGGTTAACTTATCGCCTCATTTAAAAGTGTTGTCAATCTCATTATTTTGCGTCAAAGAGTGTAATGGCAACAAAAGTGTGCTAAAAGTAAACGTAAAATCAAATATATAAGGGTGGCAAAATCAAAGAGTTTTGAATAAAAGGTTTAAGTATGAAAAACGAAGAGATCAAAAAAGGTGAGATAGTAATTTACAAAGCCAAGGGTGGACCGATAATCGATGTGCGCCTGCAGCAGGATACTGTCTGGCTGACGCAAAAAGAAATGGCGCTTCTCTTCGATAAAGATCTGCGAACAGTCAACGAACATATAAAAAACATCTATCAAGAAAAAGAATTGGATATAAAATCAACTATCCGGAAATTCCGGATAGTTCAAAAAGAGGGCCAGAGGACTGTTGAGAGAGATATTGACTGCTTCAATCTCGATGCCATTATTTCTGTTGGTTATCGCGTTAACTCCAAGCGCGGTACCCAATTTCGCATCTGGGCAACCAATGTTTTGCGCAGGCATCTTGTGGATGGTTACACCATCAATGAAAAACGGCTCAAGGCACAGCAGTCCAAAATCCTAGAGCTTCAGGAAACCGTTCGTTTACTGGGCAATTTGGCTCTTTTGGAAAGTGTTTCCGATGAGGCAAAGGGCATTGTGCAAATCATCTCTGAATATACGCGGGCATTAAATCTGCTTGACGACTACGATCATCAAAAACTGATCGTGCCCAAAGGTACAAAAAAAGCAAAATATAAACTGACCTATGAAGAATCCAGGAGCATCATTGAGCAAATGAAAAAGAAATTCAGGGATTCGGCTCTTGTCGGCCAGGAAAAAGATAAAAGCTTTCAGGGTTCCATCGGAGCGATATACCAGACATTTGACGGTAAAGATGTCTATCCCACCATAGAAGATAAAGCGGCTCACTTGCTTTACTTTGTGACAAAGAATCACAGCTTCATTGACGGCAACAAGCGCATAGCCGCCGCACTTTTTGTTTGTTTTCTTCAAAGAACCGGTATTTTACTTTGCAAAGACGGAAGTAAACGCATTGATGATAATGCGCTTGTCGCGTTAACGCTCATGATCGCCGCCAGCAAACCTTCGGAAAAAGATATCATGATTAAAGTGATTCTGAATCTAATAAGCCAAGCTGAGAGCAAACGAAGTGTAGGTCGAAGCGTAAGGCGAATTATCCCAGGCACGTAGTGCCGCGGGATCTTAAAAATCCTCCCTAGCCCTCCTTTAAAAAAGGAGGGTATTAAAGTGATTTTATCCCTTCCAGAGTTGTTCGATTATTTTTACCGTTTCCAGTGCGGCTCTTTCCGGCTTCAGCGCGGTATCGGCAACGCCCGAAACCACCTTGGTGATATCGTGATCGATTTCGCCTTTCTTCCAGAGACCTGCGGCCGGCGCTGTAATGTAGGCGGAAAACGTGTGATGCATGGTGCCGGGGCGCTCTCCGATAATATGAATGATAGCCTTGTGTTCTCCGGCTTCCGGCAAATCGCCAAACAGAGTTTCGCCGATGCGGTAACCGGCGCGAACCCGGCCGCCCTTAATCACCAGAATCTCCGGTGCCGGCTTCAAATTTTTCCTGTGCAGATTTTTCTCCAGCGCGTCAAGATACGGCGCCAGATGCCCTTTATCCATAATAGCGTGGGCATTCAGCCCGTCCGAGATGACAATTTGAACCTGAACGGCGTCTTTTCTTTTTGCCTTCAGGTTTTGCAGCGCCGCCAGAGAAGCATCGTCCAATACCTCGCCGGTTTGCGGATGCAGAATATAATCCGTCCGATCCGCTGAGCGCGTTTTCAGCGGCACGGCGCCGGGTATTGCCGCCACAAAAGAAGGCTTAAGTTCAACCCAGATGGATTTCTTGGCGTCCGCATACAGCGCCCGGATTTCATGATCCAGCCCCGGCTCCATCTTCCATATTTCCTTGTCAAATCCTTCCGCAAGATAAACCCCGCGGGCGCGGACGTCCTTCATCTTTTGTTTTCCCTCGCGCTTGATTGCAGCCGAGGAACGCTTATCGCCTTTAGCAAGCCGGAACTGATACCATACCCAGAGGGGATCGCCAAAATGGGCGGTTGGGCGTCCGTTGGCATCGATCACGCCGAGCCGCTGAAAGAACGTCCATATCTGGTCATTCACCTTGTACCCGAAGCGCTCACGAATGCGCACATGATCCTGATACGCGGTGGTCAGATAGCCCAGCATGGGATCATTCTTGGTGGGCAGCGCCATCAGATAAGCCGGGTTGGCAGGCATGATCTGATCCTGGCACCAGTCCAGATCATCCAGCGAAACATCCATGTGCAGCGTGGAGCAAATATCAAGGCCGATCGTCAGACCGTGGAGTTTACCCATCACGATATCTTCCAGACAGCAGCGCACCAGCTGTTCGCGTGTGCGAAAAACTTCCGGCCCGATAAATCCGGCCACGTCGTTCACATGCAGCCACGGCGCGGGAACGCGGCCCGCCTTGCGCTGACTGTTGGCGACTGTCATTTTCAACAGACGGGCAAAACCATACTTGCGCGATTCATGGATAACCATATCCGTTCCCTGACCGCTGCCGTTGGTAAAATCCGCACCCTGGCCGGTTTCAAAATAAAACCCGTATTGCCCGTTCCTCTGTGCGGCGTATTCAAGCATCTTGTCTAAAGATAGATCAAACGTCGAGTTGGCTTTATCGCTGCCGGCCAGGCTTTGAAACCAAACGCCCGTTGTTCCCGGCTGCTGTTTTTCCACCGCCGTCTGAATATCAATATGCGCCAGGACACTGTGTGGAATAATATCCTCCACACCAAACGTGCGGCGAAGGTCTTCCAGCGCCGTTTCCAGAGCGGCAACGGATTCCGGCAGACTGCTGACCGGATTGACCCCCAGTACAACATCGCCCGTTGCGTAAGACCATCCGGAAAAAATCTGCCAGATGACATCATCAGGATGATCCGTGGGAGAATTCGGCTGGATGCGGGCGCCCATATAGCCTTTGGCGCCTATGTTGGTTCCGGCCAGCGGATTAAATATTTTTTGCCCGACGGCAATCAGCTCTTCATTCGACATGATTTTGACGACACACCCGATCACGTCACTGCACAGGCCGTCCAGCATCGGCTGAATTTCAGATTCATTGCGGGAGAGCAAAAAGTTTTTCAGCTCGCCCATGGTCATGGAACTTGTTTTCCTGACCGCTTCCGGTGAAAGGTTTTCCAGAAGACAGGCATACAGCTTATCTTCAAACAACGGGTGCTTCAGAATATCGCCAACGCGGGTGTTGGATAAAAGCCGGCGCGCTTTGGAACGCACCGCTTCATCCGTCGCCGCAACACCCAGAATCTGATCGCCTTCCTTGAAGGCATTCGCCGCGCCAAAAATCTGCTGATACGTCACACGGTCAAACTTGCCCATCGTGCGATTCATAAAAGAAAAAAGATCTTCTTCCGGCTTCGTTTCCAAAATCCTAGCCTGCAAAAGAGGTGGAAGTAATCCTGAACTGATGAGTGTTCCTGCCATAATGCGACAAAACTTTCTTCTGCTAATGCGCTTGTGACTTTCTGAATTTAAATCAAATTCTTTCATGACGACTTCTTATAACAATCTTTTAAAATTATTATATCAGTTATCAGCGCATTAAAACAAGTCATAACCTTGACATAAGGTCGGAGAAATCGGGGTCAAATCTTTACCCTTGACTTTTCAGATATAGTGGAATTGGAAAGATTAAAGCTACTTTAAGAAAGAGACAGGTGAAAGACTGCATTCACCCTAAATACCCTAAAGGGCACTATAGAAGTATTATGGCCTGCCTGCTCGGGATAACAAGGGCGAAACAAAAAAAACGTTAACTTATGTCATTATATGGTCAAATTAACGAATAATTGACAAATATTCGTTAATATGCTAGTGTGCCGTCCATGGCAACCAATAATACGACAAAAGAATATATCAAGGTTCTTAAGACTGCATACGATAAGTTGAGCAAAGGCAAGGGGTCATTGCTCAAGTTAATCAACGAATCCGAGCTTTCCGAAAGTGTTTTCAATTCCAATGCTATAGAAAATTCCACGCTAACACTCAAAGAAACAGAGCGCATTTTAATGGAGATGGCAATTTCCCGTAATGTGTCGGTGCGGGAAGTTTTCGAAGCAAAGAATCTGGCGCGTGTAATGGAATACATCAGAACGAAATCTGTCGAGCCGGATTTTTCCGCAGAGTTGATTCTTCTTCTGCATAAAATGCTAATGGGTAATATTAATGATTCTATCGCCGGACGCTTCCGTAAAAAAGGTGAGTATGTGCGTGTGGGCACTCATATTGCTCCAGCACCGGAACACTTAGAAAGAATGATAGAAGAGATTATTCTGGCGTATTCCGCTGATCAATCATCTTATTTTATTGATAAGGTTGCCAGGTTTCATCTCGATTTTGAAACGATTCATCCTTTCAACGACGGCAATGGAAGAATGGGTCGCTTGATCATTAATTATCAGTTCGGTCGTTTGGGATTTCCCGATATAATTATTCGCGACAAAGAGAAACCAACTTATTATAAATCTTTCGGGGAATATAAAGATTTGAAAAAGACGAGAATGATGGAAAAGATTCTCTCGTTGGCGCTGACGGAATCTTTACATAAAAGGATCGCTTATCTGCAGGGCGATGAAATAATTACGCTGGCCGATTATGCGAAGGCAAATAAAAAATCTGTTAACACATTGTTGAATGCCGCCCGCAGACAGACAATTCCCGCTTTCCGGGAAAAAGGTGTTTGGAAGATTGGAAAATTTAAAATCGGTAGTTAAGGTTTAAGTAATTAAAAAAGAAGACTTGGATTTACCCTGACTACACTGACTAACCTAAATACTCTGAAGGGCACTATAGGGGCAAAATGGCCGGCCGGAGTTTACCCAGCAAATGCGGGGCCGGCATGACAAAGATGAAAGGAGTTATTATGTCGCTATTTAAGATTGATCAAAAGAAATGTAAACGGGACGGCATCTGCGCGGCGGAATGTCCGGCTCAAATCATTGTCCAGGCCGACAAGAAATCCTTCCCGTCTCTGTTGGATAATAGTGAAGAATTCTGTTTTAACTGCGGACACTGCGTGGCGGTTTGTCCTTACGGGGCGCTAACGCTATCCACAATGCCCCTTGTGGCCTGTCCGCCAATCCAAAAAGAACTTCTTCCGGACGCCGACACGGTGAAAAATTTTCTTCAGGCACGGCGTTCTATCCGTCAGTATAAGGACAAGGTCGTCTCACGCAAACTTCTGGCGGAGATGATCGATACAGCACGATATGCTCATACCGCCAGTAATGCTCAAGAGGTGCACTGGACTGTTTTTCAGAATCCTGGAGATGTCCGCAAACTGGCCGGGATGGTCGTTGATTTCACGAAAATTATTCTTCCCGTTATAACCGATGTAGAAAGAGCAAAGCGCATGCAGCGGCTTGTCGATGCCTGGGCTGACGGCAAAGATCGCGTCATGCGAGGAGCTCCGCATTTAATTGTGGTTCACAGTCCTGCTGATCAGCCTTTTCCCACGACGGATTGCGCAATCGCGCTCACGTATCTAGAACTTTACGCCTTTTCCAAAGGTCTGGGAACCTGCTGGGCCGGGTATTTCACATTAGCGGCCGTCATGCATGAACCTCTAATGAAAGTATTGGATTTACCCGCGGGCCATAAGTGCTTTGGGGCGGTGATGGTGGGATATCCCAAATTCAGATATCACCGGATACCCATGCGCAACAAGCCTCCTATTTCATGGCGTTGATTGGGGGAATGTCACGCTCTGTTTAATTCCATGTGTATGATTCATTTATCCTGTGTTTTTTGACAAAATTTTCCAAAAGAATATAATGTCATCAGGCCAAACGGAGGTAACAATGATGATAAATCTAGCTGACGAAAACCAAAAAGAAAAGCGTCTGGAAATGATTCGACAGGCGTTAAAAGAAAAAGCACCTATGAAATATTCAGAAGTGGAAGCATCAGGCAAACTTCAGGAGTTTCTGGAAGAGCATGATGCGGAAATGATGGCATTTTACAATGAGGCGATAAAAGAAGTGTGGAAAGACACTCTGGAGCGTTTTCTTGGATTTAGCGATTTGGATTTTGATGAGACGACTTTACCCGCTGGGTAGAGCATCTACAATGGGAATGACACCTTTTGTCATCCCTCCGGAGGTATTTTCATATTGAAGAGCAGCATCACAACACTAAACGAGTTTGACGGGATAACTTTGATCAAGCAGGCGGGCATTTCTGTCATTGATTGTATTCTGGCGAAAGATGAAAAGGAAGTTGAAGTTGCGGCAAGTCAGTTGGGCTTTCCCGTCGCGCTGAAGATTTGTTCGGAATTTGTTCCTCACAAGACCGAGCGGGGCGGAGTTGCGCTGAATATAGCCGACGCAGCTTCTCTGGGCGAAGCATTCCATAAGATGAACCGTAAATTTTCTGAAGTTCCTCATGCTTTTCTGGTACAGAAAATGGCGCAGTCGGGCATTGAACTCATCCTGGGCGTCAGGCGGGATCCTGTGTTCGGGCCGGTGGTCCTTGCTGGTATCGGCGGCATCTTCACAGAAATATTTCGTGACACCGCTATTGAGCTTGCGCCGGTAGATAACAGTGTTGCCCGCGCGATGCTTCGGCGTCTCAAAGGCGCCGCTCTGCTGGAAGGCTACCGCTCTCAGAAGCCTCTGGATATCAATGCCATCGTGGATGTAATTTCGGTGCTCTCCCGATTGATATCCGAACGCCAGGACATTCTCGAAATCGATGTGAATCCGTTGATTGCTTATCCGGACGGTGTTTTGGCTGTGGACGCTTTGGTAAGATTGGACGGAAGCCAGCCCAAAACGTCCCGGAGACACCCGGACTCTGCAACGATGACCTCGTTTTTCAGTCCGGCATCCGTCGCTGTTGTTGGCGCATCGCGAAGTTCGGGGAAAGGTGGCAACATCATTTTACGCAATCTGCTGAAGGCCGGTTTTCGGGGACCTATTTATCCCATCAATCCAACGGTCAAAGAAATCCTGGGCATGCGCTCTTACGCCAGTGTCTGCGATGTGCCCGATCCTGTGGATTTGGCCATGATTGTGATTCCCAAAGCCGCCGTGACGGAAGCCCTGCAGGACTGCGAGGCCAAGGGCGTTAACAACGTTATTCTGAGTACAGGCGGTTATTCGGACGCCGGTGAAACCGGGGCGAAGGAACAAAAAGAAATCATCGAACAGGCCGGGAAATCGGGCATCAGGGTCATGGGGCCCAACAGCATTGGCACGCTGAATCCCTCCGCTGGTATGGCGACTTCCATCGTGGGACTGGAGCCGATCAAAGCAGGCGGCGTTTCAATCATCGGTCAATCGGGAGTTTTTTCGTCGGGGTGGGCGCGGTGGATAGCGGACACCAAGCCTTTCGGGCTTTCCAAAGTGGCCTGCATCGGGAACAAAGGAGACGTCAACGAAAGCGATCTTTTGGAATATCTGGCCGACGATGCCGCGACGCTGACCATCGGCATGTATCTTGAAGGCATCGTTGAAGGGCGGCGTTTCATCCGGGCGGCTGAAAAGGCCTGTAAACGAAAACCTGTCGTGGTCATGAAAGCGGGTCGCAGCGAGGCGGGCGCGGCTGCCGTTGCGTCCCATACCGGCTCTCTGGCCGGATCGGATGCAGTTTTCGATGCGGTCTGCCGCAGGACAGGCCTTGTGCGCACGAACAATCCCGAGGCTTTTTTCGATGCTCTTTCCGCCTTTGAGAAGCTCCCGCTGCCAAAAGGGAACCGCATGGGTGTTTTTTCCATCACGGGGATGGGCTGCGTCGCCTCGACCGATGCCGCAGAAGAATATGGCATTGTTCTGCCTGAACTGAATCCCGCCACACTTAAAAAACTGGCGGAAGTGATCCCTCCATGGGCGCCTGTTCGCAATCCCATCGACATCTGGTCCGCCATCGAGCAGCACGGTTCGAAAAAAACTTCCACCTATATCGCCCGGTGCATGCTGGATCAAAAGGACATCGATGCGCTGTTGATTATTTTTGTTCTTATGCCGGAAAGTATGTTTGACATTTCGGAAGCTTTTGCCGAAATTTTCAGCCGGCATCCGGACAAGCCTGTTTTCGCGAGTTACTACGGCGGGACGTCCAGGGAGATCGCTCACGTTCACGAAGGATTTTCGGCACTGGGCGTGCCGTGTTATCCCACGCCGGAGCGCGCCATGTTTGCGTTCGGACGCATGGTGGAATACGCGCGCTACCGCGGTAAAATCCACAATCAAGGAATTAAATAGATTGACAAGGTATAATATTACGTATAATTATACTTATAATAATATAGAGAGGTGGCCGTATTATGTTAATCGAAACCGATAGGATGATTCCTGTTACCAAATTACAGAAAGAGTTGACAAAACGTGTAAGGGATATCTCAGAGGGTGGCAGTCCTTTGTTTGTTCTTAAGAACAATGAGATGGAGGCTGTTATACTCTCGTCCGCCGAATATGAATATCTGATGAATTTATCCGAGCTGATCGAACAGTATGAAATTAATGATGTCATCGTAAAAAGGATGAAGCATTACAAACGTTCGAAGAATGTTAAATGGGAAGATCTAAGGATTTAAACAACGATGACCTATTCGATAGAATTTATTCCCGAAGCTGCTGCTGATTATAAATCTCTCGATGGCAGCATTAAAAAGAAAGTTAATAAAAAGCTCGAAGAATTATCAAAGAATCCATTGCTGGGAGAACATTTAGGCAATAAATTCAACATGGATCTGACAGGATTTTATAAATTGTATGTTGATAATAAAAAAATACGAATTGTCTATCGCCTGCTGGGGGAAGAAATCGAAATTATCGAAGTATGGGGCATTGGCAAAAGAGATAAAGAAGAGATTTATCGATTAATCGGCCATCGATTAAAGAAGAAAGGTTGAGGCAGTCATTGGGCAGTCATCGCACAGTAATCGGGGACGTCCTGTTTACTTTTACGGCGCTCATTAACTCACTTCGCTCTGGGGATATTTCCACTGATATAATTTGGAATTTCGTTTAGGAAAAGAATAATTTTTAAATAAGAGAGCAAATAAGGAGGAAGCAATCATGAATGTCAGAAAATTATATTTTACGTTAATAGGTGCAGCGGTGATGGTTGCGATGGTGATACTAATGGCTGGATGCGGCAGTGATTCCGACGATTCCAACGCGCAGCGGACTGCCGATATCTGGCAAAATCCCTACATGTCACCCAACCCGAACAATAATGTTCATTGTGATTCCTACATGTCCGACAGTTATGCTTTTGCCGGGCCGACCTCCGCCAGGCAGACAGCGGTTGCGCAGGTAGAGTTTTCTTTTGTTAAGGATCCCGAAACCGGCGACGACCGGTTTGTGCCTCTGGGGGAATGCGCGGCGCAAGCCTTTGACGCCCAGGGCAATATCCAGACGGTTTGTGCGGGCCTGCCCGACCAGCAGGATGCGGATGCCCCCTATGAACGCTATGTCGCGACAATTGACCGCAATACGATGCAGATTGTGGCTCTCTATCCTTTTCTCTTTACCCCCAAGGCCGGCGATCCTTTCAGCTTCGGCGGCGCGGGCTATTTCTACCAGGACAACCAGTATCGCATGGTTACCGCCATGTCGAACGGGCATGTGCTGGTGCTGCGGCGCACTCCCTCCACGGCCGGGGGCATTGACGGGTACAACGTGGATAACGATTACAACATTACCGGCAACGGGGGTGCTGTACCGGTTCCCCAGGGCCTGACCAAGCTCGATCTCTACGCTGTGGTGCCGGATAAGAACGGCAATATCTGGTTCACCACTTCCCAGGCGGTAGTGGGCGCGATTACGCCGGGCAATCCGGTAAAGGTTGTATGGATCGACCTGAACGATCCGAACGGGACCGGCGTGCGCAAGGAGCAGTTGGACGGTGAATACCAGCAAATATACAATTCACACTCTGTGGATGAGGGGGACAGCGCCAGCGGTTCTTCCGGTGTTTACGTTCTGACCACCCACCGGCTGTACCGCCTGGGTGTAGGAGGAGACGGCAACCCGGTCATTGATTGGTACGCCGATTACGACCGCGGGACAGAGCAGAAGTCCGGCCAGGTCTCGCAGGGCTCCGGTACGACTCCCACCATCTTCCGTATGGAAGGCCGCCGCTTTGTGACCATCGCAGACAATGCAAAATACATGAACGTCAACGTGTACCGTGCTGAAACCAATTTACTGGCTGGCGAGCAGCGCTTGTTTGCACAGCTTGCACCGTTCGGTCAGAATGAAGATGTGAGCGATGAGAACTCTCTGATTGTCGCCCCCGGAACCGATGACAAGAGCATGGATATCTATGCTGAAAATAATTACGGGAATGACGATATCCGCAGCACCCTGGGCGCTGCCGTAACGAAACCGGGATTCGTCAGAATGCATCTGACGAGCGATGGATCCTTTACCGTGGCCAGCCTGAACAACAGTGTCGCGGCGCCTTCTGTGGTATCGAAGATGAGCCTGGCTTCCAACATCGTGTACACTTACGACAAGAGGCCTGACGGCTGGTATCTGACCGGCCTGGACGGGAATAACTTGAACAACATTCGTTTCAGCACGAAAGTCGGTCCCGGTGCTCCCGGCTACAACAACTTTTATGCCGCTCTTTCCCTTGATGCCGATGGCAAGACGGTCTGGATCGGAACGCTCTTCGGCCTGACCAGGGTGCAACTGGTGAAGTAGCGTACAGGTGTGCAAGAAGGAGTAAACAATCATGGGAATCAGAAAGGTATTTCTTATATCAATGGGTGCAGCGGTGATGGTTGCGATGATGGCCTTATCCGGGCACGCTGCGGGTAGCGCGGGAAAGATGCTGGACATGACGTATGCTTATGACGAAAATACAATCTTTTGGCCGAACGCAACACCGTTTAAATTGACGCCGGAGTTTCACGGAATGACCGATAAGGGTTACTGGTATGCGGCAAACTTTTATGCGGCTTCGGAACACGGCGGCACGCATGCCGACGCACCGCTTCATTTTGCACAAAACGGGCGGACCATTGATCAGATAACTTTGGAGGAGTGGATCGGGCCGGCGGTAAAAATCGATGCAAGACCGCAGTGCAACCGCGACCGGGATTATCTGCTGTCGGTTGAGGATATTAAGAACTGGGAGAAAAAGAATGGCCGGATTCCAGCAGGGGCGTGGGTCATTATGTACACGGGAATCGGCACGCAGTTTTATCCGGACGCAAAGCGTGTTCTGGGCACGGATAAAAAAGGTTTGTCAGCGATTCCGGAATTGAGTTTTCCGGCATTTTCCAGGGAAGTGGCAGAATTTCTGACAAAGAAACGAAACATCAGAGGCATTGCCATCGATACGCCGAGCATTGATTACGGGAAGTCGCAGGAATTTTGGGTGCACCGCGTTATTTGCGGCGCGGATAAACTCGGGCTGGAAAATATTGCCAATCTTGATAAATTGCCCGCGAAGGGAGCAACGTTGTACGTGATTCCCATGTCGATTAAAGGCGCAACGGGAGCGCCGGCCAGAGTGTTTGCGATTGTTCCATGACGAATTGTTGATGAAGGGCGTTCTGTACAAGATAACTGAAGAAACATATTCGATGCCGAATTTCGGATGGTGATAAGGGGGAAAGAGTGACGCAGGAAAAGAATTGTTTGATTATTACCGATATACAAAATGATTTTTGTCCGGGCGGGGCGCTGGCGGTGTCGGAAGGCGACAAAATCATTCCGATCGTCAACCGCATGGCCTCGAAATTTGACAAAGTGGTGGCGACGCAGGATTGGCATTCACCCGGACATATCTCTTTTGCATCAACCCATCGGAAACAGCCGTATGAAATCATGACCATCGATGGGATACAGCAAGTCATGTGGCCTGATCATTGCGTGGCCGGTTCTTTCGGCGCCGATTTTCACAGGGATCTGGATTTGCGGGAAGTCGATTTGATCATCCGGAAAGGGAATGACCTGAACATCGATTCCTATTCGACCTTCCTGGAAAATGACAAGAAAACCCTGACAGGTCTTCATTTCTACCTGCAGGGATTTGAGATAAAAGATTTATACTTTTGCGGTCTGGCCACGGATTATTGTGTTTTCTCCAGCGTGATGGATGCTGTAGAGATGGGGTTTCATGCCAGCGTTATCCTGGATGCGTGCCGGGGCGTGGATGTGCCGGCGGGCAATGTTACCGCAACTCTTCAGAGGATGAAAGAACGGGGCGTTCGTATCCTGAATCACAACGAATTGTCGTTATAAGCATGGCATAACCGGGTGCAGGCGGCGACGCCGCAATCACGGATGCTCTTTTGTCGCTTCATTCGCCAATCAATTGTTCCGCCTTCTCCCTGAGGTGCAGTAGGGCAGGGGAGAATTCCACAGGATAGGATGATGCCTCCGACAATTGCCGGAGATTTTCCGGAAGTGCTTGCAGTTGACTTTTTGTATAGGCGGCCAGCGCGGCAAGATCAACAGTCGGCGCCAGGCGCCTGCCATCAGCCATAACTTTTTTAATCAGGGGAGTGCCTTCCTGAGCGTCGCCTTCGAGTGTCACAAGATCTTTAACCATTTTCCCATCGCGGAAACTCCGCATAATCTGCTTCCGGCCGGGCAGTGTCGCTTTTCCTGAAGATTTTTTTAACTTGGGTTTACCGTCATATTCCATCAGTTTGTAGGCGCATTCCATATAGGGGGCATCTTCAGAGGTGTCGAGCTTTGTGCCCACGCCAAATGCGTCAATGGGCGCTCTACTGGCCACAAGTGTCTGAATCATATGTTCGTCAAGATTACCGCTGGCGACTATCTTAATGTCGGGTAAACCGTTTTGATCAAGGATCTCTCGCACTGCTTTTGATAAAGAGAGAAAATCGCCGCTGTCCAGACGGACAGCATCGGTCCGGATGCCCTCTTTTGTCATGCGATTCGCCGCCTGGACCGCGTGCTGTGCACCTTTTAAGGTGTCATAGGTATCGATGAGGAAAGTTACATTATTGGGATTCGTTCTGGCAAAATTGACAAAAGCTTCTTCTTCATCGCCGACCGCTTCGATATAGGAATGGGCCATCGTACCGAAAATCGGAATTCCATAGAGCGTCTGCGCTAGGACCGTGGCTGTGCCGGTAAATCCGCAAATATAAGCCGCACGGGCGGCCAGGGTTCCCGCTTCCGCACCGTGAGCTCGCCGCAGTCCGAAATCAATCAGTATTTTGCCGCCGGCGGCAAGGCAGCAGCGAGCGGCTTTGCTGGCAATCGACGTTTCAAAATGCATGAAATTCATCAGGCGGCTCTCGACAAACTGCGCGACCGGTATCGGCGCCTCGACACGGATCAGAGGTTCACCGGCGAAACAGACGGTTCCTTCCGGCAAGGCATAGACATCACCGTTGAAACGGAATGAAGCCAGATAGTCCAGTAATTTTTTAGAAAATCTGCCCGTCTGGCGCAGATAGTCGATTTCCTCTGCAGTAAAGTGCAGGTTCTCCAGAAAGGAGAGGACGGAATCCAGACCGGCGGCAATCAGAAAACCGCGATATTTCGGCAACGCCCGGGTGAAAAATTCGAAAACGGCCGTCTTATCCATACCGGTTTGAAGGTAGGTTTCCATCATGGTGAATTGATATAAATCGGTCAACAGGGGGCTGGTCAGTGGATTTATCGTTAATGGACTTTTGTTCATAATCTCTCCTTTTGCGTATGCGCTACTGACGCGCATGGAATTAATATTTGTTTTTATCCGAATATGCCACTCATTTTGTTATATTTTATTTCCAAGCTTTCACAACGACATAGGGACAGCAATCCATTTTCCGGCTTTCGATATTGCGAAACCCGGCGCGATTCACGGCAGCGGCCAGTGTGTCCTGAGAAAAGCTCTGCCCGAAAACCACATGGCGTAAGCCCCAGAAGAGCAGATCTTCCGGTACGAAAGGAATGTGAAAACCTTTGACAAATTTGCGGAGGTTGTCATCCGATACCTCGCGATCTGTTTCCGCAATCATCAGACAACCGCCGGGCTTGAGGACACGATGAATTTCCGTCAATCCCCGATGAGCATCGGGCCAATGCTTGATCGATCCCACGCTGACTGTTGCGTCAAAGAAGGCGTCTTGAAACGCCAAAGACAGTATATTGTTCTGCTCGAAAGCACAGTTGAGCACTTTTTTCTGCCGGCGGTAATTTTCCGCCCGGCGAACCTGTATGAGTGAATAATCGATTCCCGTCACCTGAGCATCAGGGCTATGTGAGGCCAGTAATACAGAGAGATAACCCTGACCCGCGCCCGCGTCGAGGATCCGGGCGGTACGCAGGCTCGGCAGTTGCTGAGCGATATGGGTGTACAGTTCAGCAATCAGGTCGTAAATACGCCGGTTGTAGAGAGATCCCATCAAATCCCAGATCATGCGCTCATCGCGCAGCCGGGTGAGCAATCTAATGATCCATTTATTCAGATTTGCCATTGGTCGTATTCCTGAACGCTACTCGTCTTTTATGGATATAAATGATTTAATCTTTCTTGCGGGATTTTTTATCATGGAATGGTTCGCCCGTAAATTATTTATTGCCGGATGAAGCTTATCGTTTATGACGATGGAGATATTGCCCAATCGCAGTAAAATATCCTTTTCTGTGTCAACAACATATGTTAGTATTCTAATAATTAAGAGCAACCTTTTAATCATTTAAAGCAAAGACGCCCGTTCTGAACGACTCCGGACGTGATACGGGTATTCCGAAACGTTAAGAGAAATAAGGAGCTTGCCTATGAAAAGAATCTTCATGCTTTGTCTAGCCATCCTGATTTTTCTGCCCGGTGTTGCCATGGCAGATGAAATGCCCATAGGAAAAACAAAAACAACCAAGGGAGAGGCTTTCATGATTCGCGGTGCTAAGGAAATGCCCCTGACTATCGGAGATAAAATTTTTCAGAAAGATACCATCCGTACCGGCGCGAACAGCTCTGTCGGGATTCTGTTTGAAGACAATACAATTTTGTCTCTGGGGCCTAACAGCGAAATCGTGATTGATGAATATGTCTTCGCTCCGGAAAAGGGGTTGTTGTCGATGATTGCGCGAATGGTGAGAGGAACGGCTTCCTATCTTTCCGGACTTATCGGACGGCTGGCTCCGGAATCGGTGAAGTTCCTGACGCCCGACGCAACCGTTGGTATTCGCGGAACGCAATTCCTGGTCAAGGTGGACGGCTGCAAATAATTTATAAAGGGTGACCGGCAAAGCAGAACGTTTGCTGTTTGTTTTGCGGTTATTTTGGGGGAGGTTTTGATGAAGAACCGGATTCATGTCTTCTTGAGTTTAATCATTCTTTTATGGCTGAACGGCTGCTGTGCGAAAAGCACGGTTGTCTTAATTCCCGATTTCGATGGCCATGTCGGTCAGGTGACTGTCGCGACGGAAGGCGGACAGAAGGTGCTGAACGAAGCCAATCAGGCTGTTGAGGTGATGAATAAAAAGGAAGCGCCGGGTAAAGTTGAAAGGCTCAGCTCCGAAGAAATCCGTTCAACTTTTTCCGAAGCGCTGGCTGCAAGGCCGGTGCCGCCGGTCATATTCACGCTTTATTTCCTTCCGGGTTCCAATGATCTGACCGAAGAATCGAAGGCCGTCCTGCCGGAAATTATTCGAGTCATGCAGAGCAGGCATTCCGACGATATTGTCATTTCAGGACATACCGACACCGTTGGAGAAAAGGACTTCAATTACCGGCTCGCTCTGGAGCGCTCGCAGACAGCGTCTCAGATTATGGTGGCCAAAGGCGCAGATCCATCTATTATCAAGGTGACTTCCCATGGGGAAGGAAATCCTCTGATTAGGACGGCCGATGAAGTCGCGGAACCGCGCAACCGGAGGGTCGAAGTCACCATTCGATAATCAAAACGATTCGCGCTGATTATTCATGAAAAAAGAATCGAATAAGAATCACATTTTCAACTCGAAAAATTGTATCGTAAGCGGCGGATCGGAGAGCCGCCGCATTCTTGTCTGGGGAATTCTGTTGACCCTGTGCTGCGCTGCTATCTTTATTCTCAAACCGGATCTCATACAGCGTCTTGATTATATAAAATATGACCTGCTACTAAAACATTTTCCCAATAATCACGCCAGTCCCAAAATCGTCATTGTTGATCTGGATGAAAAAAGCCTGAATCGTTATGGTCAATGGCCGTGGCCCCGTTACCGCGTCGCCAGATTGCTGGACAATATCACAGCTATGAAGCCGTCCATTATCAGTCTTGATATCGTGTTTGCCGAACCGGACAGGACATCCGCCGGACCTCTGATGAAAGACCTCGAAAACACATACAAGATTAAAATTGATATTGATCATTTGCCCGGAAAGCTGCGGGACAATGATCAGATTCTTGCTGAGGTCCTGGGCAGAGGTCCCTTTATCGTCGGTAATGTATTTCATTTCAACCAGATGAAGAAAAGCTCGGAACAATGTATTCTGCATCCCGTCAAGTTTTCTTACAAGCATAACGTGGAGGCAATTGAAGAAAGTACGGAGATTCCGCAAAGCACCGGCGTTTTATGCAATTTAAATATGCTTGCGGAAAAGGCCGGTGCATCAGGTTTTTTCAACTTCAGTCCCGATGAGGATGGCGCGCTACGGCGTTTGCCCTTGCTGATTCAATATGAAAAAAAGCTGTATCCCAGTCTGGCTCTTGCCACGGTTTTAAAGTTGAACCGGGAAGACCATATCATTTTGGAAAAAGACGGGGATGTCCTCCAATCGATTCATTACAGGGGAAACTCTGTGCCAGTCGACCGGTACGGCCGGATGATGATTAAGTTTCGGGGGATGGAGCAAAAATATGAATACGTATCGGCCGCCGATATTCTAGACGGCAATGTCTCGTCGGAACGCCTGGAGGGGCGGATCGTTTTTGTCGGCACCTCAGCCGTCGGCTTGAAAGAATTATTGACCACGCCTTTTGGGCCGGTATTTCCAGGCGTGGAAGTGCATGCGACGGTGGTCGATAATCTTCTGACCGGTGACTTCATTGCGGTGCCCGGCTGGTCCAACCTGATGGTTGTGTTGCTTATTCTTGTTTCAGGGGCGGTGATGAGTCTGTTGATCAGCTACAGAAACGCCGCCTTCTGTTTTTTAGCGATGCTGCTCTTTGTCGTTGGTTTATGGTTCTCGACGCAGCAGATTTTTTATCGCACAGGTTTTTTTATCGCCACGGCATTTCCCATTGTGGCGCTTGTCTGTATCTACATTTTTCTAACCGTGATAAGGTACAGGATTGAAGAAAAGAAGGTTCTCTCGGGTATGCGGGAACTCCTGCTTACCCAGGATATCACCATCGAGAGCCTGGCCAACCTGACCGAACACCGCCATCAGGAAACCGGGGGCCATATCAAGCGTACGCGAATGTACATTCATTTGCTTGCGAAGCGCATTCAGCATCAGAAAGAGTACAAAGAATTTCTCAGTGATCAAAACATCGATATGTTGTATAAGTCCGCGCCCCTGCATGACATCGGCAAGGTCGGTATTCCCGATAACATTTTGCTCAAGCCCGGCGCACTGACGGAGCAAGAGTTTGAAATTATCAAGACACACACGACCAACGGCCGCAACCTGATCCATGCCTCCGTCCGTAAATTCGGCAAGATGTCATTTCTAACCATCGCTGAAGAAATCGCCTGTTCCCACCACGAAAAATGGGATGGTTCAGGATACCCGCTGGGTCTCAAGGGAAATGATATCCCTATCAGCGGCAGACTGATGGCGCTGGCCGATGTTTATGACGCGCTTATCAACAAGCGAGTTTATAAAGAAGCCTATCCGCATGATGTCGCTGTTGATACGATCAAGAAAGGAAGAGGGACCCATTTTGATCCCGCCATGGTAGACGCATTCCTGGACATTCACGAACAGTTCAGAAACATCGCCCGCCAATTTGTCGATTCTGATGAGGAGCAGAAAGAGCGGGGAAGAGACCGTTCAACGGGACATTCAGTTTAGTCAGTTTAGGAAGAGATGAAATAAAAAACCCCCTCAAGTCATCCAGACCTTGAGGGGGTGAACCTATATCGACAGATCATGTTTTTTATCGTTTGCGCAGCCGTTAACCAGTTACCTGTTGTCTATCTGTTGCCATACTTTAGCTGACCAATGTTTTTACCGCGTTAATAACCGGATTGGTGAAAAGAGCCATCAGAATTGTGTAGAGAGCGAACACACCAACCACCTCGCCGACATACATCTTTTCATACTTACGTTTCAGAGAAACCATAATCAACCCGCCAACGATCAGGCATCCCAACTGGAAGAAGGGGAAGTTGGCGGCTCCTGTTGCCGCGTATTCAGCAAAGCTGAAAGTTGCCGTTAAAAGAACTACCGCTGCCGCTACGATTGTTGTTGCCACTGTCTTTTTCATGATCTGTTACCTCCTGGGGTAATTTGTTTTATTTGCCTTTATATTAATGAAAATAGCGTGCCAGATTTTTAAATGGATTGGGGAAATTCTCTAACTAATTAATATATAAAATGAATTATTGATGGAGGCCTTTGATGATTAACATTTTAAATGTCTTAAGATTGCTATTTTTTGAATGAAATGTTTAAACCGGTTGAACAATATATGAAAAGACACTCGTCCTGGAGATGTTGGCATTATGGATTCATCAGAAGGAAATATCTATGAAAGCTGCCTTGGCATCTATATTATTAATGAAAGGTTATAAAAAATGCGCTCATCGAGGCCGCGCGATAACAGCACGCACTGCTTCCGCTGTTACATGCGCAGGGAAGTTTGTATCTGCCCGATTCTGCCCAAGGTAGCGACTCGGACGGAAATTCTGATTTTGCGGCATATCTGGGAAGCAGAAAGGCCGAGCAACACAGGCAGACTGGTTGCTCTGGCGATGCCAAATGCGAAAATTATACCGTGCGGCGGAGGGGATCGGATCGGTCTTGCCCCACTTGATGATGCCCTGCTGCGGACACCCGGCACCTGGCTTCTTTGGCCGGACGGCACCGGTGTCCAAGCGACTTTTCCGCCACCGGAACGAATCGTGGTTCTGGACGCGACGTGGCAGCAGGCTCGCCGGTTGTATAGCCGAACACCGGCGCTCCAGGTAATGCCCAGGTTTGTGCTGCCCGTTCCGGACAAGGAAAGAAAGCGGCTGCGTGAACCGCATAGATCAGATGGAATGTCCACCGTTGAGGCGGTAGCGGTTGCCGTTGCGATACTGGAAGGAAAAGAAGTGGCGGAGCCCCTGGAGAGACTTTACGATGAAGTGGTTCACCGCACAAACAGCTTACGCTGGGGAATCAAATAGTCCTGATATACCCCAGAGCTTCATTATTTTTGATTATTTAGATTTTCTAGTATCTTAGCTATTATTCTTCAATTAATGTTTCAATTTATTTACGCCGGTTTCTGCTCGATGAATATATAATGATATAAATATATCATTATTATCTCTTTATGTTTAAAGAACTTCTCAAATCCTGAATTGGTTGTCCAAAATCTTTTCATTCCAAATCGGGTTTTGGATGATGTCCGAATAACCCCCTTATTAATGATGACAATTCTCTGGTTTTGGGTTAATAAGCTTGATCTTGATTCGGGCATCTAATCTCTGGTCTTGAGTGTTCTTAAAGGTAATGATGATCAGTCGGGCAAAAATCTTATTTTATTTCATTGAATTCATTAATTGCTACGCGGCCGTTTACTATTCTAATTTTGTCTTTTTTTATCTCAAGAATACATTCGGTTTCGGCGAGGCGGAAAATCTGTCAACAGCGGCGCTGGGCGGCTTTGTCTATATCATCGCGTCCTGGCAGGGCGGTAAACTAGCACAGCGCTATGGCGCCATCAAACTGCTTTGTATAGGCGCCTGCGGTGTAGTCTTATCGATGGTTATCGGCATGCTGCTTTCTTCACCGGCGGAACAAATCCTGGTGTATTGTCTGTGGACGGTGGGCATTTGTCTAATGTGGCCGGCCCTGGAAATTCTGGTCAGTGAAAGGGCTGGGAAGTCGCTGCCGAAAATGGTCGGCATTTATAATGTGACCTGGGCTGTCGGCGGTTCAATCAGCTATTTTACCGCAGGGATGCTCATTGAAAAATTCGGCATGGCCAGTTTGTTCTGGATTCCCCTCGGTCTTACGCTTATTCAACTGGCGTTTATGCCTCTGGCCACGAGATGGCTCAAACGGGAAAATAATTGCAGTACTCTTGAAGAGTCCTTAACATCAGAATTTGCCCACCCCGAGACCAGGCAGTTTATACGGATGGCCTGGATTGCGAATCCTTTTTCGTATGTGGCGATTAACACGGTCATCCCTTTGATTCCCTCTCTTGCCGACAAGCTTTCACTTTCCACGGCCATGGCGGGCATCGTCTGTTCCGTCTGGATGTTTGCCCGGATGACTGCATTTGTCATCTTCTGGCAATGGACGGGCTGGCATTACCGTTTCCACGGGCTGGCCGGTTCGTTTTTGATCATGATCGTCAGTTTCTTTGGAATCCTGATGGCGTCGTCAGTCGGCTTTCTCATAGCCGCGCAGGTTGGATTCGGACTGTCGATAGGACTCATTTATTTCTCATCCCTCTATTACTCTATGAATGTAACGGAGAATCAGGGCGCCAACGCCGGTTTTCATGAAGCTATGATCGGCGCCGGTCAATTCATCGGTCCAGCGGTTGGCGCTGCCGCTCTTTATCTCGTTCCTGCCGCCGCTGGCATCGGTGCCTGGTCAGTGGGCGGCGTGCTGTGCGTCGGATTTTCCAGTCTGTTGCTGGTGAGACATTACGGGAGAAGGTCCTAGAAGGAAACGGCATCCGTAAACGGGCTGTTGACCAAATTTCATCAAAAAAACAATGAACTTTAATCTGTTTTTTAGTATAAGCGCGCAGAACTTCTGACCACGATACGGAAAAAAATATGAGAACTTATGACATTATAGAACTGATCGGCAATACGCCTCTAATCAAACTGAGAAACGAAAACATTATCGCCAAAGCTGAATTCCTGAATCCCGGCGGCAGCATCAAAGACCGCGTCGCGCTCGCGATGATCGAAGCGGCTGAACGCGAGGGAATCCTCAAGCCGGGAATGAAAATTGTTGAGCCGACATCCGGCAATACGGGCATCGGCATCACCCTGGTCGGCGTCGCGAAAGGCTACGAGGTATTCATCGTGATGCCCGAAGGTATGAGCGAAGAGAGAAAAAACATCATCAAAGTTCTGGGCGGAAATCTTGTGCTGACGCCGGACAGCGAAAGCATTGCCGGCGCGGTGCGAAAAGCGGAAGAACTGGTTGAACAATATAACGGATATATGCCGAATCAATTTAGAAATCCCACCAACGCGCGGGCCCACTATGAACAGACGGCGCAGGAACTCTGGAGGCAGGCAGGACAGAAAATTGATGCCTTTGTCTCCGGCATCGGCAGTGGCGGCACCATTCAGGGCGTGGGCACTTTTCTGAAGGAAAAAAATCCGGCCGTCAAAATAATCGCGGTTGAACCTAAAAACGTATCGGCTCTTCTCGGACACGAACCGGGGCTGCATCAGATTCAGGGAATCGGCGATGGATTCATTCCTGACATTCTGGACGTGTCGCTCATTGACAGCATCATCGAAGTGACCGATGACGACGCCATTGCGACAACGCGCGAACTGGCCCTGACCAATTCTCTTTTATGTGGGACCTCCTCCGGGGCCAACATCTGGGCCGCCAGACAGACCGCCAAACAACATCCGGAATGGGTGATTGCCACTGTGCTTCCCGACCGGGCGGAGCGGTATTTCAGCACCGGCCTGCTCTAACCGGAACAAATCCTCGAAAAAACGAATCATCCCTCAAGACATTCATGTCTTGAGGGATGAACCTGTCTAAGCAAACGATGAAGTCACCAGCATTCTGATTATTCTTTGAGAATCGCGGCAACCAGTCGGTTTATTCCCAAAATCCCCAGGATGAAGATGCCGCCGACAACAAGTTCAATCCCCATCCAGACGTAAGGAGATACTTTGGCGGTGGGCAGGGCGAGAGAGGCGACAAGGAAAAACATAAACGCGTAACTGTTGAAGACATAAGGAATGGCGTCTTTCAACAGAACAATGGAATAGACAAAAAGGCCGATGAAGAGAAGCTTGGACGGTTCATGTCCGATAACCGGCTGAAGGATTTCAATAAACTTTCCGCAAAGTAAAACGCAGGCAATGCCCGCCAGGCCGCCGATGAGAATGGGCAGCGCCTGTTTTATGTTTTCGTGAATCACAAAAAAGAAAATCATCACCATAAAGGCCGGCCAGGCGGGGAGAGACAAACGCGCCAGGATGATTTCAAACAGGATGACAAAAGCCACCAACAGAAATCCGAAAAGCAAACCTTTTTTCGTCAGAACTTTTTCCATGGATTCACCAAAGCCGCACGCAGAATAAGAGATTACTCCATTGCTGTCAAGCAGAAGTCATAAAAAAACTGCTGACCTGATCACTGACATATGTTAAAAGAAATACCGGCAGGTCTCCATGAAGAAAAAATATCAATGTGTGATCATCGTATTGCTGGTCGTTTCGTCTTTTGTCGCCTTCAGTCCTATCGCGGCAAATGAATTCATCAATTTTGATGACAACGGATACATTACTGAAAATATCCAGGTGCAGCAGGGCATCCATTTACAGACCATCCATTGGGCGTTGACCACGACTCATTTCGGCTGTTGGAATCCACTGACCTGGATTTCTCATATGCTGGACTGGCGTTTATTCGGGGCGAATGCTTCGGGACACCACTTGGTCAGTCTCATCCTTCACATCGGCAGCGTCATATTTTTATTTCTCTTTTTATATAAAACAACCGGCAATTTCTGGCCGTGCTTTTTTGCCTCGGCGCTCTTCTCTCTGCATCCGCTGCGCGTGGAATCGGTGGCCTGGGCGTCGGAACGCAAAGATGTTTTAAATCTTTTCTTCACGGTTTTGTGTTTTTACGCCTACGCTTTCTACGCGCGGGAGAAGAAGCTATCACAATACGCTTTATCGCTGATGATTTTTATTCTGGCAGTGATGTCCAAACCGATGGCCGTCACCATTCCGTTTGTTCTTTTGCTGCTGGATTACTGGCCGCTGAATCGCTGGCAGCAAAAATATGGCGATAAGACTGAAGCGGGTTTTCAATCGGCGGTAAAACTGGTCGGAGAAAAAATCCCTTTTTTCTGTGTGAGCATTGCCGCCAGTGCCACCGCTGTCTGGGCGCAGTCCAAGGAAGGAACGGTAGCGTCTCTGGATTATGTCCCTGTTATGATTCGCGCGTCCAATGCGATTGTGGCCTACGCCACCTATCTGGCCAAGATCTTCTGGCCCGACAATCTGGCTGTCTTTTATCCTTATGAACCTGTGCTGCCGCTGTGGAAAATTCTAAGTTCCGCCGCCGTTATTTTGTTCATCACGCTGATTGCTATTTATTCTGTCAGAAAAAGACCTTATCTCTTCACCGGCTGGTTTATTTATCTGGGCACACTTGTGCCGGTTATCGGTCTGGTGCAGGTCGGCTCGCAGGCTCTGGCGGATCGATATACGTATTTGCCTTCTGTCGGCATTGCGCTAGCGCTCGCCTGGGGCATCCCGTCATGGATCGAAAACAAAAAATTGAGGCGAAATATTCTGGCTCCGGCCGCGATCATCTTTCTTTGTCTGATGATGCTGCTCACGTGGCACCAGTGCCACTACTGGAAGAACAGCGTGTCGGTTTTCAGCCACTCCCTGAGGGTAACCAAAAACAACGCGTTGGCCAACAATCAATTGGGTCTGGCTCTGTATGAAAAGGGCAGGGATCGTGAGGCTCTTCATCATTTCGATCAGGCAATCCTGCTGCAGCCGAAAGAGGATAGCGCTCATAACAATCGGGGAGCCATTTATCTGAAATACGGCATGCTGAGGGAAGCGTTCGATGATTTCAGTAAAGCGATTGCTATCAACCCCGGTTATGTGAAGGCCTACAACAACCGGGCGAATCTCTATATGAAAACGGGTCAGCATCAGTTGGCGCTGAACGACTTAAACGAAGCCATCCGGATTAAGCCGGATTATATCCTGGGCCGTTTTAACCGGGGTGTTCTGTCGGCCAGGTTGGGGGATTATCAAAAGTCCATCAGTGATTTTAATATTGTTATCGTACTGAACCCGAATCATGGGGTTGCCTATGTAAACAGAGCGTCCTTATATTTAAATACGGGGAATATAAAAGCGGGATGCTCTGACGCGCAAAAAGCCTGTGCTCTGGGGCATTGCGAGGTATGGGAGGCCGCCGGAGCCCGCGGATCTTGTCGATGAAACGCGCCATGAAAGGAGTGTCATCAAAATGAATTTCCAGCGAGGGAACGGAAACATTTTATGCGGAGTCTTCGGGATTTATGCCCGTTCGGCACGCTTCATCAATTATATTCTTTTGCCGCTGCTCATCTTGAGTTTTGCGGTCGCTGGCTATGCCAGGGAGGCGCCCCGAAAAAAAATTCCTTTTCAGCCGGGCGAGAAGTTAGCCTACCGGGGAACGTGGGGGAAACTCGATGCTGGAGAACTCACTATGGAAGTTTTACCGATTACCAGGATCAGTGGTGCGGAAGCTTATCATTTCGTAATGATTACGAAGACGAGCCCCAGGGTGGATGTTATCTATAAAGTGCGCGAAAGACAGGAGTCGTATGTTGATACCGGCATTACTCGCAGCCTGCTTTACAGAAAGAATAACATCAGCAAGCATCCACGCAATGTCATCGTCGATTTTGACTGGAAAAACAGGCAGGCTACCTACTCCAATTTCGGCAAGAAAGCAAAACCGGTCCGTATTTCACCGGGCGCCTTCGATCCGCTGGCCCTTTTCTATGTGATCCGCACGCAAAATCTCCAGCAAAATTCCAAAATTTACATACCCCTGACCGACGGGAAGCAGAACATTGAGGTCACCGCAACGATCGGCAAAAGAAGCCGGGTCAAAATTGCCGGCAAAACCTATAACGCCATCGCCATAACGCCGGATATGAAAATGTTCGATAACTTAAAAAATCTAACGAAAAACAATGAAAGTTCCCAGATGAAAATATGGGTAACCGACGATGAGAAAAAGATTCCCATCAAAATCAGAAGCAGGGTGGGCGTCATTTCATTTGATTTTGAATTCATTCCCGGATTATCTTCAATCCGGTAGAGTGACGCTTGTGAAACAAGCGGATCAATCGAAAAATTGCAGTTCATTTGCCGGGAATATAATCAATGCCAGAGAGGATGATCAGATGAAAAAAGATTCTTTGACTTTCAAAGCTGTTGACGGGACGGATGTGTTTACTTATAAATGGCTTCCTGATGACGTATCCGCTGTAAAGGGAGCTGTACAAATCGCCCATGGAATGGCGGAGCATGCCGCGCGCTATGAAAGATTCGCGGAAGCGTTGACTAAGGCCGGCTATGCCGTTTACGCGAACGATCACCGCGGGCACGGCAAAACCGCCGGTACTCAGAAAAACATGGGCTATTTTGCCGATGAAAACGGTTGGCAAAAAGTGGTGGATGATATGCACACGCTCACCGGAATCATCAAAAAAGAAAATCCGGGGAAGCCTTTCTTTCTTTTCGGGCACAGCATGGGATCGTTCCTTTCCCGTCATTACGCTATGCTTTATGGCAGCGAACTGACCGGACTGATCCTGTCAGGAACCGGTGGCGATCCGGGTATCATCGGGAAGATTGGCATTTTTGTCGCCAGGCTGGATGCTAAACTGCACGGGAAAAAGGCGAAAAGCAACATCATGAACAAACTTTCTTTCGGCGCGTTCAACAACGCTTTTAAGCCCAACCGCACCGAATATGACTGGCTGTCCCGTGATAATGCCGAGGTGGACAAATATATCCACGATCCCTGGTGCGGGGGCGTTTTTACGGCCGGATTTTTCTGCGATATGCTGGGCGGCCTTGGTACTATTAACAGAAAAGAGAATATTTCCAAGATTCCCAAAAACCTGCCTGTCTATCTCTTCTCTGGTTCGAAAGATCCCGTGGGCGCGAACACCAAAGGCGTGACTCAAGTGTATCATACATTCAAGTGCGCGGGCATCGAAGATGTGACTTTAAAATTCTATGGAGATGGTCGCCATGAGATGCTCAATGAAATAAACCGCGAAGAGGTTTTTCAAGACACGATCGGTTGGCTGAACAGACACGTCTGATCACGTTGCCCGGTGCCGGTTATCTGAGCATCGTATCACTGTTGGGGAAAACCGTGATGAAAGAAGATAACATCAACGATGAAAACTTCCTGATGTGTCGGTTAGGCCGCAGATCGTTTTTGAAAAAAGTCACGACTTATCTGGGCGGAATCACTCTGATGAACCGGGGTATTTTCCCCGTCAAAAACGCATTGGCCTCTCTGCCGGATGATCAAAAGAAAAAACTCATCTTTGTTGCCATTGATGCGCTTCATCCGAAATACTTCGAGCTGGATGCCAAAGGTATGCCCGGAGGCGGTGAAGGCAACTGGCTGATGCCCAACGTCAACGCCTTTCTGAAAAAATCGTTATGGTACAAAAACGCCAAATGTTTTCTACCCGCCGCTACGGACATGAATCATCTCAATGCGCTGGCCGGAACCTCTTCTGCGCAGACCGGCATTATCAGTGTATGGGCGCAACCGACCGGGTGGAATGATGCCGGTGATATTATTGTCCAGCCGACCAGCATGTCGTTTGCCCGGGATGACAGGGGCAGACCGGTGGATACACTCTTTCATGCATGGAAGCAACGCTGGCCGGAATCTAAAACCATGCTGATTACCGGCAAGGAATGGATTGGAGAAATGTTCCGCGGCAGCGAAAAAAATCCGTCCGGCATTGATATTTTAGTAACGGGTCCCAGGCATCCGGATTATTTGAAAGCACCGCAGAGAGAAAGTTTTGCCGATCCTCATACAGACAAGGATGCGGCCTGTGATCCGGAATCGTCACGTCTGGGATTTTTCGGGAAATCTATGGGGTCCAGAGATGTTATGACGCGGCTCTATGCAGGGCAGGGAAGTCTTCTGGCAAAACAGATGGAACACTTTGCCAATCATTTTCCGCATGACGGCTGGATTGTTGATTCAACTCTGGAAATCTTTAAACGGGAAAAACCCGATATGGCCTATATTCTCCTTGCCCAGTGCGACGATGCCGGCCATGCCATTGGCTGCGCTTGGGATCCGACGGAATTTATTCAAATCGATCCACCTTATAAACCACCGAAGGGATGTGAGGATAAACCTGAATATCAACTGGTCAGCCGCCGGAACAAACTTCTGTTTAAAGAAGCTTGTTTGGATGTTATTCGTGACGTAGATATTCAATTCGGACGCCTGATGGACGGCCTCGGGGCGCAGGGCGCGCTTGAAAATGCTCATGTCATTCTCCTGAGTGACCACTCTGCCGAGAATCATCTCTATACCGGAGATTTTTCTTCTACCGACTGCGAAGGCCTTCTGGAAAAGGCCGGAGTTATCGAGGAAAGCGGAATACTGAAAAAGAAGGAAATGTATGCCTTCAGCGTGAGCAGTTACGGCGTTTTATACTGGCGAAAAAATAAAGAAAAGGCTGCCAAGGCTAAGGACGTTCTCCTGGCTCACCAGACACTCAATCCCCAGACGGGAAAAGAAGAATGTCCCTGGTGGGTGCTGGATCGAGATGACATGAAAAATGGTGTGGAAGGCTTATGTCTGCCCGGCGAACTCTATCATACCTACTATGTGGATATGGATAAAGAAAAGACCATCATCTGGCCCGATCTCATCATTCTGGCGAAAAACGGCTGGCAGATTCCCGTCTATAACGGACAGATTCCCAATGTCGGAATCAAGGCGCCCAAATGGACACCTCCCTGGCGTGTCTATAACGGCGGACACGGTTCAGTCGATACGCTTCCTATTGTTGCCGCTATATCCGTGCCGGGCGGCAGGACTGGTGTCAGTGAAAAGCCTGTTCGCATCGCTGATCTCGCGGTTACAGCCGCTTCGTTGTCAGGCCTGGAATTGAAAAGCACCACTGTCGGGAAGGATTTGAGCAAAGACCTGCTTTGAAATTAGCGTCATCGAACTTCTGCCCGCAATAATAATGCTTGTTACCGCCCGAAATTATTTTTAATTCTTCGTTCAAAAGGCTATGATTTTTATCTTTTAAAAAAAACGAATCGTGTTATGATAAAAGACAAATCATCTAAATAATTTTATAATGAAAGTCATTCTCAAGAAAAAAATATATGAAAAAAAATATATCTCTGAAGGACATTCATAAAGCGGCAGAACAGGGAAACGCGGCTGCTCAGTTTAATCTGGGCATGATGTACTACGAAGGCGGTGAAGTTTCACAGGACTATGCCGAGGCAGCAAAATGGCTTTTAAAGGCGGCAGAACAGGGCATTGCAACGGCTCAGTTCAATTTGGCCGAGATGTATCAAAATGGTTTGGGCATTCCACAGGATTACGCCGAAGCGGTCAAGTGGTATCGTAAAGCCTCCGAGCAGGGGGATGCTGATGCCCAGATTATACTGGACAAGATGTACATAGAGGGCAAAGGCGTTTCGCCGGATGATGCCGGGATCGTTAATTTATACCTCAAGGCAGCCGAGCAGGGAGATGCCGCGGCCCAATTCAATCTGGGTTTGATGTGCCGAGAAGGCGAAGGCGTTCCGCAGGACTACAAGGAAGCCGCGAAATGGCTTCTCAAGGCTTCAGAACAGGGTATAGCCGCGGCTCAATTTAATCTGGGGTTGATGTTCCAGAAAGGCATCGGTTTTCAGCAGGACTATGGAGAAGCCGTAAAGTGGTATCGTAAAGCGTCTGACCAGGGACACGCGGATTCCCAGTGCACTCTGGCAGAAATGTACAGCGATGGCCTGGGTGTTGTGCAGGATTATGCCGAGGCCGCAAAATTATTTTTTAAGGCCGCTTTACAGGGATTGGCAATTGCTCAGATGAATCTGGGTAATATGTACAAAGAAGGCAGGGGCCTTCCAAAGGACGATGCAAAGGCTGCAAAATGGCATCGCAAAGTGAATGACCAGGCTGATGCGAATGTTCATACCACACGGGAGGAGAGTTCGGAAGAAGTTCAAACCCCTGCGCAGGAAGAGATAGAATCTGCAAAATCATATCATCAGGCAAATCAACGGGAGTTAGAAGATTCTCGCACTATTCTTGAGAATGCCTCCAGAGAAGAAAAAAGCGATACAAAGAGCTATGCAAAAGCCGCAAAAAGGTTTCTGAGTGCAGTTTTCAAGGGGAGGTCAAGCGAACAGGATAAAATACCAACGGAAAGTAAGGACGCTTTTCGGGAAGAGACGACGCCTGTAAAACCCTTTGCCGAGGCGGCTAAAAAAATTGAAAAAGAACCTCAGTCCGAGATTAAAAAGGAAACTGTAGAAAAAAAAGATGTTTCACAAGAGGATGCTGCGACCGTAAAAGCGTTTGTGGAAGCGGCTGAGAAAAAAGAAAGCGAAGCACAGGTTGAATTTAAGAAGGAACCTGTAGAGAAAAAAGATGTTTCGCAAGAGGAGAAGGCGCCTGTCAAACCCTTTGCCGAGGCGCCTGGAAAAATTGAAACAGCATTTCAGGTTGAGACTAAAAAGGACCAGGAAGAAAGAAAAGATGTTTCGCGAAAAGAAGCGACGCCTTCAAGCAGCTCTTATGAAGCGGATCAACAGGGAAATGCTGTCGCTTTGTTCAATATGGGAATGAGGTATAAAGAAGGCAGGAACTATGCAAGCGCCGCGAAATGGCTTTTGAAGGCCGCTGAACAGGGACACTCGGATGCCCAGTTTCATCTGGGTGAGATGTACAAAGATGGCAGAGGCGTTCCGCAGGATGACGCAGAGGCCGCGAATTGGTTTTTCAAAGCGGCTGAACAGGGACATCCGGATGCTAAGACCATGCTGGATACAATACCTGGAGGCAAAAGCGTTGCACAGGAAACTTCAGAATCCCTAAGACGTGATGAAGAGGGGGATGCAAAAGCAGGCATAGACGTTCATCACGAAATGCAGAGACGTCTTGTCGAAGGTAAAGGTGTTCCGCAGGATGTCGTAGAGCCTGTAAAGTCTTATCTCAAGTCGGATGAGCAGGGAAATACAATTTCTTTGTTCAACATGGCTCTGAGCTACAAGGAGCGGAAGGAATACGCAAAAGCCGCAAAGTGGTTTCTCAGGGCGGCTGAGCAGGGAATGGTGGCCGCTCAATTCAATCTGGCTGAAATGTATAAAAAAGGCATGGGGGTTCCACAAGACAATGAAGAGGCTGCGAAATGGTATCATAAAGCCACTTCCCATGGACAGGCGGATTCCCGGGCTATACGGGAAGAGATGCTCAATGAAAGCAAAAAAGCTTTAGAAAAAGATGCGGAGCGAGTCAAGTCAGATCGTGAAGCCGCTGAGCCGGAAACTCGGGAAACTCAAGTTAATCCAGGCGGGGAGCAGGAAAAAGATTCAGAGACTTTGCCGGATGTTGATGCGCTTGCACCTTCTTATCACGAGGCGGCTGAGAAGGGAGACGCCATTGCCCAGTTTAATCTGGGATTGATGTATCATCATGGTGAGGGCGTTCCCCAGAATGATGTTGAGGCCGCGAAATGGTATCGTAAAGCAGCTGAGCAGGGGCTGGCCGATGCCCAGTTTAATTTGGGGTTCAGTTACTTTTTCGGCGAAGGCGTTTCACAGGATTTTGATGAAGCCATGAAATGGTATCGTCAGGCGGCCGAGCAGGGACAGGCGGACGCCCAGGTATGGCTGGGCGACATATATCAGGATGGCGTATTTGTCCCCCAGGACTTTGCCGAAGCGGTCCGGTGGTATAGCATGGCATCCCTGCGGGGGCATGAGCAGGCGAAGTCAAGACTGGATAAGATGAAAAAAGAAAAATTGTTCTAACTGCCGTCGTGAAGCATTTTTCTTTGAACAATTCATATTACACTGCTGAATAGGTATCGGTTTGTTCTCCCTGATGTCTGATGATTTGACCGTCGCTTTGCAGGTAAAGCAGATGGGCGATGGCTTCGCCAACGGCAAACCATTTTTGGGCGGTGGGAAACTGCTCCCAGTTTTCGCAATCGATATCCCAGGTCATTTGGGCGGCAATATCGTAGGCGCTCATGGTTTTTTTCCCCAGAACGTCAAGAACTTCCAGGGCTCTCATTTCATGATGTTCTTTTAGTTCATCGACTCTTCCTTTAAGGTCGGTAAAGAAATTGCGGTGGCCGGGGAGGACCAGTTTGACGGGAAGATTTCTGACCATGTCCAGACTGCTCATGTAATTTTTAAGAGAGTTGACCTCATAGGACCAGGATTCGATGTGCGGCGTTATATCGTAGAGGATATGATCACCGGAAAAGAGTATTTGCTTTTCTTCTTCGTACAGGCAGATATGCCCTTCGGTATGTCCGGGCGTCAGCAGGCATTTCAGTCGATAGTTGCCCATTTGAATTACGCTGCCGTCATCCAGCAATGTAAATTCGGGGATTTTCCGCGGTCTGTACTTAAAACCGGGGTGGCTCTCCGCCGCTTTAATCAGTTCTTCCAGCTGAAATCCATTATGCAGGGCGTAATCGAGCATGTCATTCCAGTTGATGTTTTCGTTGAATACCCGGGAATCGATTCTGCCGATATAAACGATGCTGGTCTCTGTGAACAATCTGGAAACCAGTCCCGTATGATCGGAGTGCATATGGGTCAACATAAAATCGGTTTTAGACAAATCGATGTTCAGATCGTGCAGCCCCTTTTCCATGGCATCAAAGCAGATGCTGCGGTTGAACCCGGTATCGATGATCAGATTGCGGTCATCGGATTTAATGACGTAGGAATTGAGATCTTTCAGCGGACTGTTGGGCAGGGGGATGATAATCCGGAAAAGTCCGGGCATGATTTCTTCAGCCATTAAAATCTCCTTTATCATTCAAATGTTAAGCGCCATATAACTAACACGTTTGGTCTTGAGAAACAAGCCTGATGGAATATCGACAGATAATAAAATAATTGCTTGACATATTGCGCTGCAACATGTAGAAAGACCTCTTCAAAATGCTCGTTTATGGTGGACACCCCATCTGGAAGAGATTGAACTGGACGGGGTGTCATTTTATGTAAGCAATAAAAAAAGGAAAAGAAATGAAAATTGATGATCAGAAAATTCGCAATATCGGAATCAGCGCTCATATTGATTCGGGTAAAACGACGCTGACGGAAAGAATTCTATATTATACAAAAAGGATTCACGCCATTCATGATGTCAAGGGAAAAGACGGTGTCGGCGCGACGATGGATTCCATGGAACTGGAAAAGGAGCGCGGCATAACCATCGCGTCAGCGGCCACGTATTGTGAATGGAAAGGCCATGAAGTTAATATCATTGACACGCCCGGGCACGTCGATTTCACCATCGAAGTGGAGCGTTCTCTTCGTGTGCTGGACGGCGCGATTCTTGTGTTATGCGCGGTGGGCGGCGTGCAGTCGCAGTCCATCACCGTTGATCGCCAGATGAAGCGCTACAAGGTTCCCTGCATAGCGTTTATTAATAAGTGCGATCGAAGCGGCGCCAATCCTTTCCGCGTCATCAGCCAGTTGAAAGCAAAACTGGGACATAATGCCGTGGCGATGCAGATTCCCATCGGTCTCGAAAATGATGTGCAGGGGGTTGTTGATCTGGTCGGCATGAAAGCGATTTATTTTGACGGCGACAACGGTGAAATGGTCCGCGAAGCGGAGATTCCGGCCAACATTCTGGAAGAAGCGAAAGCCAAAAGAGAAGAGCTGATCGACGCCGCGTCGCTTTTTTCCGATGAATTGACGGAAGCCATCCTCAATGAAAGCGCAATTTCCACCGCGATGATTTATGCGGCTCTTCGCAAAGGCACGCTGCAAAGGGAAATCACGCCGGTTTATATGGGATCGGCCTATAAAAATAAAGGCGTCCAGCCGATGCTGGACGGCGTGACTTATCTTCTGCCCTGTCCATCCGAAATACAAAATGAAGCGATTGATATGGATAAGAACGAAGAGAAAGTTGTGTTAAGCAACGATACGGAAAAACCGATTGTCGCCCTGGTCTTCAAACTGGAAGACGGCCAGTACGGTCAGTTGACTTATATTCGGGTTTATCAGGGCACGCTGGAAAAAGGTTCGACCATCGTCAACGTTCGCACAGGCAAAAAAGTCAAGGTCGGACGTCTGGTGCGCATGCATGCTGACCAGATGGAGGATGTCGAATTTCTGCGGGCGGGCTACATCGGCGCTTTATTCGGAATCGAATGTTCTTCAGGTGATACGTTTACTTCACCGGATGTGAATCTGACGATGATCTCCATGTATGTGCCCAAACCGGTTATCTCGCTGGCGATTGTGCCCAAAGACAACAAATCGCAGGTGGCCATGGCCAAGGCGCTCAACCGGTTCGCCAAGGAAGATCCGACGTTCAAAACATTTGTCGATCATGAAACCGGCGACACGATTATCGAAGGCATGGGAGAACTGCATCTGGATATTTACGTGGAAAGAATGCGGCGGGAATACGGCGCGGATGTGTCCACCGGTAATCCCCGCGTGGCTTACCGCGAAACGATTACCCAGCGCGCCGATTTTAACTACACGCACAAGAAGCAAACGGGCGGCGCCGGTCAGTTCGGCCGGGTGGCCGGTTATCTGGAGCCGATGACCGACGCGGAATTTATTTTTGAAAATAAAATATTCGGCGGTGCGATTCCTACGCAGTATATTGCCGCCTGTGAAAAAGGATTCAAGCAGAGCATGGCCAAAGGACCGAAACTGGAATTTCCGGTAACCGGAGTGAAAGTGGTCATCAATGACGGCGCGTCCCACGCGGTGGATTCTTCGGATATGGCGTTCCAGGCGGCGGCTCGCGGCGCATTCAAGGAAGCGTATCTGCGGGCGAAGCCGGTCATTCATGAACCGATTATGAAGGTGGTTGTGGAAACACCGGCGGAATTTCAGGGATCGGTCATGGGGCTATTGAATCAGCGTCGCGGCATGATTATCGGCTCTCAGGATGAAGATGTGATGTGCGTGATTGAGGCGCAGGTGCCGCTGGCGGAAATGTTCGGATTCTCGACCATTCTGCGTTCAGCCACACAGGGGAAGGCGCAGTTCACGATGGAGTTTGCCCTTTACCGTCAGGTGCCGCAGTCGATCGGGGAGAAGATCGCTCTGGAAGTCGCTCAAAACAAGAAGTCGGCTGCGTGATCAATAAGCATGTTCCCCATCGGAGTTGCCCTGAAGAGGGAAAAAAATGTTATTCATTTAACGTATAAGGATATCATGATGATCAAAAAAGAAATGCTTTACCGGAATCCGCTGATTAATCTCGGTTATGCGAATGAAGATATACTTCCGGCAGGTGGTTTTGGAGCCGTTCTGGCTTATGCCGGTGTGGGCAAAACCGCGCTGCTCGTTCAGCTCGCCTTAAATATGATGCTGCGCGAGCACTCTGTTCTGCACGTCAGCCTGCATGACGCGGTGAGCAAGGTGGATCTGTGGTATCAGGAAATATTTCACGATATTGCTGAAAAATTCGGCATTCCTGAAGTTCAGGAATACTGGGACAAAATTCAGCCTTATCGTTTCATCATGACGTTCAAGGTGGAAGGATTCAGCGCACCGAAACTGGAAGAGCGAATGACGGATTTGATGGAGCAGAATATTTTCAAGCCGATCATGGTGATTATCGACGGCTACAAGTTCGATGAGGCGGGCAGGGGACAGCTCGTGCAGTTGAAGGAACTGGCGAAGAAATACTCCATGGGGCTCTGGTTCACCGTCCACACGCATCGCCACGAAACGCCGCAGGAAAACGGCCTGCCCCTTTCTTTTCTGCATGTGGCGGACTTGTTCGATGCCATTGTTCAACTGGCGACCAAAGGCGACGAGGTTTATATCAAATCGCTGAAAGGCGGCTCCGCGGATCGCTCACCGAAAGATCTGCTGCTTGATCCGGCAACCATGCTGATCAAGGACAACCAGTAAAAAAAGCCCTAATCTTTACGGCTGGGGACAGACTTTTTTATAAAAAATACCGCCGTTGGTTTTGGGGACGGCAGGCTGCCACGCGCTTTCATTCAAATTTTGTGAAGATAATATTTTGCCGTCTGAATCGTATCTGACGACAGATAATATCCTGAATCGCTGTCTGGCGCAGTCCACCTCATTCAGAATTCTATCCTCTGCCAGTTTATTAAATCCATCAGCGTATTTCCCAACAGTTTTCAATTCCTGAATGGCTTTTTCTCTGCCTTGATCGGAGAGGGTTCTTTTGGCCCAGGCGTTGACGATATAATTTTCGCGGTCTTTATTGACACTCAAATTTCTGTTATAGGACCAAGTACTGCCGTCCTTGTCATTTCCATACTGAATCCAGTCGCTCATTCCCTGGAGGGGGTCTTCTTCCGATTTTTTCTCGCAGGCGGTGATAAGGATCAGAAACGCAAAAATTAAAAGCAATAAGACAGACAAACCGGACTTTTTCATACGCATACCATTCTTCCTGATTTATTTTTGAATAAAATATTGCTGTAAAAATTCAGTTCAGAAAATCATACAGCGAACGTTATCTTTACGTCGATGCTGATATCATAAAATCGGATAAATTCAAGAAATAATCATGGCTTTCCCGTGCATTCCGATTTGCCCTTACCGCGCCCTTCGGTATTTTCACCCGTTAAAAAGTTATTTTCAAAAGTCAGGGCATAAATGAAATCGTTATCGCCGCAGTTGTAATACCAGACTTCAACCTTCTCGGCGCATTTTTTCTTTTTGGTTTTACTGCTGCTTGAACTGACCCAATCTTCTTTGCAGGTTTTTTCTTTGGAGGACGGTTTGCCGCAGGTTGCCAGCACCGTCGCCTTGGAATCGCCGGCGCTGACCAGCCGGATGCCGCAACGAAAAGCCAAGGCGTCACTGAACGCAAAGGATAAAAATAAAATTGATGAGAGAATAATAACCGCCGTTTTCATTTTCATGATTCGTCTCCTCTGATGAGAATTAAATATTCGTACTTGTAAAGATCGTAAACAAACTGCCGGATGATTTCCTGTTCATCGTTATAAGGGGTTGCCAGTCGCAACGCGGTCTTGACTTTATCGCTGAGGTCTAACGGAAGAAAATCAGCGAATGCCCCTCGTCTTGCCTTGTAATTTAACATTTCGGCGATTTTCTGCAAGCAGGAAAATTTAATCGTAAATTCCTGATGGCCTTTGAGCGAAATCATCTCGGGAATGCCGGGTGTATTAAAAGAAAGATAAGCCTGCATGCTCTCGGGTACCGCGGCTTCGCAGCTGTGCTCGCTCAAGTAGATATATCTTATTCCGGCAAGACAGAGTTTTTCAACCGTTTCCAGAGCGCCGATGTTGATGTGTTCGCTTTGATTCATACCCAAATGAAGGTTGTATTGTTTATTGAAATGATCCAGCTTTGCATCGATTCTGTCGGTCGGCGCGCCGGAATCATTTTGATTTTCCTGTGCGGCAACCAGTGTCGGCAGGTCACCCAGATTTTCATTCATGATCACTAAATCAAAACCGGTGAGATTGTTTAAGGGAACGGAGAGAATGTCGGCAAGCTCAAAATCAACCTTTGATGACGGAAGCACTTCTTTTTGTTTGTCCAGAAGAAAAGGAGAAATGTCAATCATCTTTGCCCGCATGGCGGGATTCAGCGACAGAAAGTCGCGCATCAGATAGCCCATGCCGCCGCCGATTTCCAGAACAGTGTCAACTTTATCCATGGGAATGATTGTTTTTAGAAAAATATAAAGAAGACAGCCAAAAGAATCCGGTGATGAAAGGATTCTACGGCAGGGACTGTTGACCGGCTCCAGAGAATTGCAGACGGTCAGCTCCCATCCGAGCGTATTTAAATCATGTTGATGATATTCAGCCGTGGAATTTATAAAATATTTCATAACAAATTCATTAGAGCTTTTTTCTTCCTGTTATCATATTTCCAAAATTATGCATGAAAATAAAAAGCCCTTTCCGGTTTTAAACGGAAAGGGCTTTTACATCAATTTTGAAGGATTAACTTAGGCTTTTTTCTCCGTGCCTTTGAAAATAATCGAGATTACTAAACCGGCGATGAGAAGCCCCGCAGCAATATAGAGCGCCTGTCCTTTATACTTGGCGAAAACAAGCGGTCCGGCGATGCCGGCGCAGGCCCACGCTGTGAGCATGAAGCCATAAACCTTGCCGATGTAGCCCGGTCCGAAATTATCAGCAGCGAATGCCGGCATCGTGGCGAAGCCGCCGCCGTAGCAGGCGAGCAGATAACAGCCGATCACGACGAACAGCCAGAAATTGCTTACAACGCCCATTCCGACAAGGATGTAGAGCACAGCCTGCGTTAAGAACATAGTGGCAAAAACGGCCTTTCGTCCGATGTTATCAGAAATCTTTGCCCAGAACAGACGGCCTAAACCGTTGAAGATGGCTGTGATGGCAACAGCGATACCGCCGGCCCAAGCCAGTTTCTTAACCATTGCATCGCCGGTCAGAGAAGGATCAACCAGCGGTTTGTACATTTCCTGCGCAAGGGGAGACAACTGTGAAATGAGTCCCAGACCGGCTGAAACGTTGAGGAATAACATTCCCCAGAGCATCCACCACTGGGGTGTTTTTACAGCTTCACCGAAAGTGAAAGAATTGGAAGCGGAGACCGCCGAGGCTGCTGGTTTGAAACCAGCGGGCATCCATCCTGCGGGAGGATTCTTGAATAACTGGGCTGCGCCTGTCACGAGAACGAGGAAGATGACTCCCCAGATATAAAATGTGTTGGCGACACCTGACGCTGTTACAGCGCCGGTAGCGGCATCGACGGTTTTAAAGCCTGCAATCATCGGGGGAGCAATCTGACCCATGAAAAATGCGCCAAGGCCGAAACCCATAACGGCCAGACCGGTGACCAGGCCGCGTTTATCCGGGAACCAGCGAATTAAAGTCGCGATCGGAGTCACGTAACCAAAACCGTTTCCCAGAGCGGCAATGACGCCGAAACCAAGATACAGAAGGGGTAAGCTTCCGATCTGGTCAGCGTAACCGGCGATTAATGTGCCGATACCAAACAGGATACCGCCAATCGTGGCCACAAATTTGGGGCCTTTTTTGTCCACCAGTGTTCCACCGAAAGCGGCAGCACATCCGAGAACACCCATCAGAAGCATGAATGTTAATTGTGTTTCTGTTTCCGCCCAACCGTGCGCGCCCATTAAAGGCTTTTTGAAAACAGACCACGCGTAAACCGTGCCGAGACACAGCTGCATAACTACAGCAGCGCCCGCGATCAACCACCTCTTAGTTTCTAAATTTTCATTTGCCATAAACTTTTTCCCTCTCTTAATTTAAATTTAATACAGCGCTTTGATAATGCTTTAAGATACTCCCCCAATCTAACCGCACATATTTTAATCCGTGATGAAAAACGGTTAAAAATGCCGGCAGCAATTTCAGCGGCTTATAGCCGCAATAGTTGAATTTGTCAAACATAAAGTAGTGTTTTGTTTAAATAGTTTGATGACTCTAAGTTATGAATAAGCTTGGTCATTTATGATTGACAACACTGGCAAATTTAGCGCGACAAATTTTGAAATGAAGTTTTTTCTATGGTTAAAATAATGGAATGAACAGAGCGAAGGCAGACAGTGCCGTCAACCTTCGCCCTGTCATGCTGTCAAGAATTGATAAATGCTGTAGCCGTGGAAATAGCAATGCCTGCAAGCATGAGCAATTCCGTTGCGCCTGCCACAAGATGCTGTGCAAAAAGCGGAGTAATGCCAAGAATGGCAAATCCTATTAAAAAGATTATTTCTCTCGAATTCATAATGACCTCCCGAATTTATTTTATGGTTTGAGTCGTTTCTTCACGCTGACTGCCGAAATAGCCGGATCACTGCGTTTGAAAAAATTTTTTATAACTACACCGAGGACTTCAACCTCGTCGCCCTGTTGGATATTTTCAGCGGGTGATGTGAACATGATCACTCTGATCTGACCTGTTAAGTCTTCAATATGAAAGTGCGGCCTGTTCAACCATTTAAAGCTTATTTTTTTGACCTTGCCGCTGATGCTGACAGCCTGTCCCGTCATCGCCTGAGTAACTTTTGCGATTTTATAGAACTTCGCCTGGGGGGTGTTTTGTTCCGCCGCTTCATTTAATGTTTTCCGACTCATCCACGCCAGAATCATGGGGATGAGCAGAAGGGCGAGCAATGCCGGTATGGCAAAAAGCAAAAAACGGGTGTTCCTCACTTGCATATAGTGAATGAATACCGCTGCCGCGCAGACAAAAAAAGTGATCCATGCAGGTAGTGACAATTGAACTTCCCCTAGTCTTTCGGAACTTCATTCCTGAACATCAGATAATAGGCCACACCGATGAAAAGAAATCCGCCGATAATATTACCGATTGTCACAGGAATAATGTTCCAGAACCAGATGTCCCCCCAGCTTAACCCGCCGTTTTTCGCCAGCAGACCGCCGACCTTTTCAATGGTTGCCGGATACCAGTCTGTTAAAAACTTGCCTGTCGGTAGGAAATACATATTAGCGACGCAGTGCTCGAATCCGGTGGCGACGAAGGCCATGATGGGGAACCAGATGCCGAAAAACTTGCTGACCACGTCATCCGCAGTGATGGCCAGCAGGATCGCGATGTTGACCAGGAAATTACAGCCGATAGCCTTCATAAAGCAGGACCAGAGCCCCGCTGTTCCCACGGCCTTGTACGTCAGGATCTTGGCCACGGAAATGTTGATTGCCGTCATACCGAAAGCATTGACGACCATCGTGCCGTCCGCGGTGCCGTCGACAAACGGGCCGACAGACATCATATAGGCATAGAAAAATGAGCCGACAACATTTCCGATATAAACCCAGAACCAGTTTCTGAATACAGAACCCCATGTACAACGTTTCATCATAGCGGCCATGGGGACGAGCATACAGTCTCCGGTAAATAGCTCCATGCCAGTGAGCACGATGGCGATCAGGCCGACGGGGAAAACCGCTCCGCTGATTAATTTACCGAATCCGGCGCCCAGCAAGGGCGCAACCCCGGTTGAGCATACGGTACACAGCGCTCCACCGATTGCGATGTAGGCGCCGGCCATGAACCCGCGAATAAGAAACTGAAAAACTGAAAGTTTTGATTTGTAAACGCCGGCATTGCCGACAAGTCCGACCATTTTGGCTGGTGCATTAAAAGCCATAACATTACCTCCATTTATTTAAAATAACCAACATGCATTGCGTAGCATCGCATTGCTGGATTTTTTGTCGCATTAAGACTCTATCAGCTTTCTTGTTGATTTTTGTTGCATGGTAATGACTGAAAAGCTGACGACAGAAAAACGTTAATGTATTTAGCTGGCAAATGCCTCTTTAATTTCCTTTTTCCAGATACAAAGCAGCTTGCCTCCATGATACTGGCACTGAACAAGCTCCCATTCACCTTCGCCTTCTTTGTCAAGCATTTCCTTGAAGTGCGGAAGACCTCCTCCCTGAAGATCCGTGACGATGCAGTCCCCTGAGAGGTCACATTTGACTTTCTCGGGCGGAATGACCTGATCTAGATCAATAATGTTTGTTTTGTAAGTCCATCTTGGCATGATCCTGTCTCCTTTCTCAATGATTTGAAATTATGTTTATTTACTGCTCCCCGTTTCGGGACAAGAGCAGTCTTAGCCGTAATTTTCCTCCGCACTTATACGCTCAATTGTTAAATTTGTCAAAAAAAAGGTAATAATTTTTAACATATAAGAAGAACCGTAAGTCATGAATAAGTTCAAAAACTTATGATCATTTAAAAGCATTGACATCCGTATGGAAGGTTCTTATAAGTGACATGTATTTTCAAACCGGCAGTCAAGTTTTCGAAAGAATATATTTTAATTTTTATGTTTAAAAAGTTTCGGAGGCTCATAAGCAGGAATGGAAAATAACCTTAAAGAAACAGATGTTTCATTGAATCAACAGGAAAAAAAACTGAAGAAGTACTTCGAAACAAACAAGCCATTGTTCGACAGTTGGAATGGAAACTTCGAAGAATTTTTAAAATCAACGCGTCAAAAATACGAAACGATCTATCAACGGGAATTTAAGGATTTCAGCACGTTCATTGATTATCTGATCGGGGATGTGGAGGAGGCTGGAAATGGGACATCGTTGAGCCGGGTGGACCATCCCCCAAAGATCAATTCCCTGAAGGACGAATTGGACAGGCTGTTTAAAATATGGATTGACCAGACGACCTGTTGGGGGGGAATCAATGAGGAGGATGAGGCGGATCAAGAATGGCTTTATTATCTGGAGTGCAAGGCCATCACAGATTTTTACAACACGTTGACCACCTACAGAGAACATATAGAAAAAACCTGCCTCAGGCAATTGGGGGGGAAGAAGCTTCAGTATGCCCCGCAATGGATGATTGAAGATCCCGCGATTGAACCCTTAATCCAGAAATACAAGATTTGTGAAATTCTCAATGAGCTGGAAAAGAAAGACAGCAGAAGTGTCAAAACAAAAAAACCTTTCCGCTATCTGTTTCAGTTGGATGAACCGAAATATCATGGCCGGTATCCTTACGCCTGTTTTATAACGAACCAGAGCTTCTATCAATCCATTCTGCCGGAGCTGGATATTCAGAAAATCACTCTGCAGAAATATTTTAAGGCTCTGTGCGATGTGGGTGCCATTAAGAAACTGGATGGCGCCGGCAGGGTGGATGTCCGCAAGAATGAAACCTTATACGCCTTGGGGTATCTGTCCGACTTTAAAGGAACCAACAACAAGCTCAACCGATTCATGACCCAGAAGAATAAAAAGAATCTGGCGAAATTCAAACTGTCCTGATCCGGATTTTCGATCTTGCTTTTGCGACTAAAGAAGAAAACAAAAGAGGTTTGCCCCGAAGGACAAACCTCTTTTGTTGTTGATATCAGAATGAATTAAACGGAGGCATCGCACCGCAGGCAGCGGCAGGCTTCCTTGATCGCGTCTTCGGGTTTGAAACCCAGTTCGACTTCCACAAAACTCGTCTTCCGCGCGTCATGGTGCATTTCCGGCATAGCCATCTGAGGTGCCTCAACGGTTTCTTCGTCAATTTCCAGAGGCACATCAATCTTTTCCTTAGCCGGCTTTTCGTAAGCCGGTTCGCCATTGGCCTGACGAATAGCGGCATCGATATCATCAGCCGCCTGATGTCCGGCGCCTATGGCCGCGATAACGGTATCCGGACCGGTGGCCGCGTCGCCGCCGGCGAAATAGCGGGGATTGGCGGTGCCGGATTTATAAACTTTACCGACCTCAAAACAATCCCACTTGTTGACGCCCACGCCTTTTTTGGCATCCAGGAAGCTCATATCCGGTACCTGGCCGATAGCCGCGATGACCGCGTCCACGTCCAGCGTGAATTCGGAACCTTCAACCGCAACCGGTCTCTTGCGTCCGCTGTTGTCAAAATCGCCCAGCTTCATGCGCTGGCAGGTAATCGAAGAAACCTTGCCTTTGGTTCCGTCAATCTTGAGCGGAGCCACCAGAAGATCAATCTTGATTCCTTCTTCTTCGGCGGCCTTGATTTCTTCTTCGGCCGCGGGCATATCCTGTTTCAAACGTCTGTATAAGATGGTAACTTCGGAGCCCAGGCGGAGCGCCACGCGAGCCGCGTCAATTGCGGAGTTGCCACCGCCGATCACGACGACTTTCTTGCCCAGAGACTTCTTGCCCTTCATCCATTTTTCTTCATCGGCGTTAAAATCTCTCAAGAATTCCACGCCGCCGAAAACATTTTTCAGATCCTCGCCGGGCACGCCCATCTTCTGGCTCTTGTGAGCGCCGGTGGCAAGGTAGACATAGTCAAATTCTTTTTCCAGTTTGGCGAAGGTGATGTCTTTGCCCACACGGGTGTTGAGCTTGATTTCCACACCTAGCGCTCTTACATCGTCAATTTCGCCTTCCAGAATATTGCGCGGCAGACGGTAGGAAGGAATTCCCCAAGCAAGCATTCCGCCCGCTTTGGGAAGTTCTTCGAAAACCGTTACCTTGTAGCCGCGCTGTGCGAGATCGCGTGCTGCCGTCAAGCCGGCCGGGCCCGCGCCGATCACAGCAATCTTTTCTTTTCTGCTGACCTCGACCGGTCCGATCTTTGGTCTGGGCGCGTTGTCGGTAATGAATCTCTTCAGGAACTTGATCGCGATCGGTTCATCCATATTGCCACGGCGGCATTTCGTCTGGCATTTATGGTCGCAGACTCTTCCGCAGACGGACGGGAAGGGATTGGTCTGAAGAAGTATTTTGTAGGCGTCTTCAAATCGTCCCGCTCTGATCAATGCGATGTAGGCGGGAATATCCATTTCGATCGGGCAGGTGTGCTGGCACGGAGACTTGAACATCGCCGAGCAAACGGCAGCGCTGCAGCGATGATTGCGAATATGATCCTCGTACTCCTTGCGGAAATAGCGGAGGGTGCTCAGCACGGGATTGGGCGCTGTCTGTCCCAGGCCGCATAATGCAGCGTTCTTGATGACGCCGGCCATTTCTTCCAGCAATTCGATGTCGCCTTCTTTTCCCTGACCCTTGGTGATATTGGTCAGGATTTCAAGCATGCGCTTTGTTCCTTCGCGACAGGGCGTGCATTTGCCGCAGGATTCATCCTGGCAGAAATCCATGAAGAACCTCGCCATATCGACGGCGCACTTGTCTTCATTCATGACAATCAAACCACCGGAACCCATAATAGCGCCAAGTTCCATAACTTTTTCGTAGTCAACCGGAGCATTCAGATGTTGAATAGGAATCATGCCGCCGGAGGGACCGCCCAACTGGGCTGCCTTGAATTTTTTGCCTTTGGGAATGCCGCCGCCGATATCGTAAACGATGGTGCCCAGTTTGGTACCCATCGGAACTTCAACCAGACCGACGTTGTTGACATCGCCGGTGAGCGCGAAAACTTTTGTTCCTTTGCTTTTTTCGGTGCCGACAGAGGAATACCATTTAGATCCGCGTAAAATAATCTGGCCGACGTTGGCCAATGTTTCAACGTTGTTCAGAATGCTGGGTTTCTGCCAGAGACCGGCAACAGCGGGGAAGGGCGGTCTCGGGCGGGGCATGCCGCGTTTCCCTTCAATGGAGGTCATCAGAGCGGTTTCCTCACCGCACACAAAAGCGCCGGCGCCCTGATAAATTTCCAGATCAAAATTAAAACCAGTGCCCAGAATATCTTTACCCAGAAGACCGGCCTGCTTGGCCTGATCGATAGCAACGTTTAGACGATGAATGGCCAGCGGATACTCTGCGCGGCAATAAATGTAGCCCGAAGATGAACCGATGGCCTTGGCGGCAATAACCATGCCTTCCAGAACGGCATGCGGATCGGCTTCGAGAACGCTTCTGTCCATGAAAGCGCCCGGGTCGCCTTCATCGGCGTTGCAAAGAACATATTTGACATCGCTCTTGGACTGGGAGGCAAATTTCCACTTCAATCCTGTGGGGAAACCGGCGCCGCCGCGTCCTCTGAGTCCGGAATCCAGAACTTCCTGAACAATTTGTTCCGGTGTCATTTCCGTTAAAGCTTTGGCCATGCCGGCATAACCGTCACGGGCAATGTATTCTTCAATCTTCTCCGGATCAATCAATCCTCTGTTTTTCAGAACTCTCAGTTCCTGATGAGCGAAGAAGGGGATATCCTGCATGGTGGGAATGATCTGGTCGGTGGTCGGTTCACGATATAACAGTCTCTGAACAATTCTTCCTTTAATCAGGTGTTCTTCAACCAGTTCAGGCATGTCGTCAGCCTTTAAATTGATGTAAATGACGCCTTCGGGATAAACCACCATGATGGGTCCGAGTGCGCAAAAACCGTTGCATCCCGTTTCCACAACCTTAATTTCTTCAGTTAATTTTTTCTTATCCAGCGCTTCCAATAAAGCTTTTTTTACTGCGGGGCTGCCGGAAGCCTGACATCCGGTACCGCCACAGATCAATAAATGTGCGCGTAAAACTTTCATTTATCCTACGTCCTCCTTAAGAAATCATCGTTTCAAGCGATATAATTATTTAATTACTTCAGATCCCTTGGCCAATACGAACGGTGTCTGAATTTCTCCCTGCAAAATATGTCTTTTGAAAACCTGTCTCATTTTGTTGGGATTCATATATTCATATTTGATCGGTTCCTGATTGATGATCTCGACGGTCACCAGAGGTTCCCGGCTGCATAATCCCATGCATCCTGAAGTGGTTACGAAAACATCATTGGCGCCGGCTGCTTCGATTTCCTGCAGCAGGCTGTCCATTACTTCTTTGGCGCCCGAAGCGATGCCGCAGGTTCCCATATGCACGGTAACTTTGACGCGTCGATCGCCGTCACGCAGGGACATTTCCTTGTGAACTTTTTCTTTTATTTTTTTTAAATCATCTATGGTCAATTTTGCCATTTGTGTTTCCTCCCGGCTTAAATGTATTTTAATTATATTGAGCTAATATTTCTCTGATCTTGGCGGGTTTGACGCGGCCATGCACGTCTTCGTCAATAACAACAACCGGTCCCAGACCACAGGCTCCCAGACAGCGGACGGATTCCAGCGTGAACATTCTGTCCGGAGTCGTTTCACCTTCCTTGACGCCGAATTCCTTCTGAAGCGTTTCGGTGAGCGCTTTTCCGCCGCGCACATAGCAGGCGGTTCCCAGGCACACGCGAACGGTATGTTTACCACGCGGGGTCATGGTGAAGAAGGAGTAAAACGTCACAACGCCATACACGCGGCTCAAAGGCAAATTAAGCCCTGCGGCAATCTTTTTCTGCACGGAAACAGGCAGATATTCCAGACACACCTGCGCTTCTTCCAGAACCGGAATTAAACTTCCCGGTTTGCCTTTGTGTTTTTTGATAATTTCGTTTAATTTCTTGACTTGATCTGGTGTGAATTCTTTTAAAAGTTCAGTATCCTCAGCCTTCATTAACATTCCTCCTCAATCTTTCTGGTTTGTTATGCCGTCAGTTGAATTTCGCTTAAACTGTCGTGAATAACGCCCCGAATATACTTTAGTATTTTGCAAAATATTATCTGTAAATCTCCAATATTCTTACATATTTTTGCATAAACCTGTAAGAACCGGCGGTCATTATGCCATATTTTTAGATAAAATCAACATATTTTATTGAACATCATCCATCTTCCATTAACTGCCTGATATATTTCAGTATCTCGGGATGGTTTAAAGGTATGTCTTCGATTTCTTTACGAATATCTCTGGTGTCCAGCTTGAAGATCCGGTCGTTATGCCTGTGCCTGTAGAGGAAGTCTGTGTCGCAATTGCCGGCGATGAGAATAATGAATGTGCCGGTAATATCGCCCAGTGGCTGCCGGTCGATATGATTCAGCTCAAAAGTTACCTTGAGAGTCGTTCCCTTGCCCTTGACGGAATGAAGCTCAAGATTTCCCCCGGCTCGTTGAGCGGCATCAGAAAGCAGGGGGACGCCCAGTCCCACTCTGCGGACTTTTTTTGTCGTGTAAAAGGGATCAAAGACTTTTTTGATTTCTTCCTGGGTCATACCGCAGCCGTTATCAATGATTTCAATGGAAAATAAATTTTCCTTCTCATCCTCGACGATGTTAATTTCTACCAGTGAAGCGCCCGCGCGAACGGAATTTTCGGCGATGTCCAGGATATGAGCGGCAAGTTCCAGCATAAATTACTCCATAACGCAGCGGCCGTTTTGGCGGGCGAAAGCCATTTTTAATTCCGTCAGCGTCGGTTCGGCCATCATGATTTTAGTCGATGTTTTCCCGATATCTTTAATGAAATGCGAGTCGGATGACATGATAAAGGAATATTGATTCAGATCGGAATAGATTTCTCTCGCCTTCTGAAAACCGGTTAAAGGCGTTATTTCCAGAGCGTCAAAATGGATGCTGGCATCAATGAAGCCCAGCTGGCTCAGGACGCTGAAACTCTCCCGGTCGATATGCGAAGCAATTGCCAGTCCGTTTTGTTGATGCACATAATCCAGTAATTCATTGAGTGGAATATCCGTTGCACCGATCAATAATTTATCGTTGAGGCCCTCGACTTCCCCGTATTCATTGACAATGGCCTGGACGCCGAAACGGTCTTCATCATTGGTTCCCGGCAGGTGCAGGTAAATAAATTTCTGAAGATCGGCTAAGTCTGACAGAGAGTCGAACAGGGCCACAAAATGCACTTCCTCGCTCGTGGTGATTTCCATGCCGGGAAATACCTTTATTTTTTTGCCTTGAGCGGCGTTGATGACGTAGAGAACATTTTCAGAGGCGTTATGGTCGCAGACGGCAATCACGTCCAGACCGGCGGCGACAGCCTGATCGACAAGAGCCCGGGGATGCATATCCAGTTCAGCGCACGGGGAAAGGCAGGTGTGGATGTGCAGGTCGCAATTAAATACTTTCAGCATAGGTTACCGGGATTGGCCGAGCCTGAAAAGTCGAATTGTTCTTAAACTATTTTGATGAATTCAATAAATTGAAAATTCTGCCGGACAATTCAAACGCCGGCTGGCTGGAAACCATAATCACCACGTTTTCTTTCATCGCCTTTTCCAGCGTGTCTCTGGCCGGTTCGCAGGAGTTGACCAGAACAATGGCGGCAAGATCTTTCAGCGTGGCCACGGCAACGATGTTCTGATGAACCTGTCTGGTGATCCAGATATCGCCTTCGCGGGCATTGGCCATCACGTCGCTTAAAAGATCTCCCGTATAGCCTCCCGTGGCGTTATTATTTTTGTCCGCTCCGGACATAACTTTCAGATTTAATTCTCTGGCGATCATTCCTGTTTCCATAAACAGCCCCCTATGGCTTTTGAATTAAAATAATCATTTTTAAAAAAGTTCCCTTGTCCACTTCCGATGATATGTCAAACCGATCCGAATAGGACTTGATATTATAAAGCCCCATGCCAGCGCCGAAGCCCATTTCCCTGATCTGCTGGCTGGCCGTTGAATAGCCCTGCTGCATCGCTTTTTCAATATCCGGAATCCCCGGACCTTCATCGTTGACAGCAATCTCGACCGCTGCGGGTGTGACCGTGAGATTGATGACCCCTCTTTTGGCATAAGATACGACGTTGATTTCGGCTTCATAGGAGACGATGGCCGATCTGCGAACGACATCGGAAGGCAATCCCTGTTCTTTAAGAATGGATTTAATGCGGGTGGAAACGGTTCCCGCTGTATCAAAATTTCCACCGTCAACATCAAAACTGTTTTTAACTAAAATGTTTTCAGATGCGTTCACTTCCGGCTTCAACTTTTTCCAGACAGCCGACGATGCCTTTCGCAAAAAGTCGTCCTGCCGTTTCAAATAAGATATATTTTGTGGTTAAAATGGGGATGTGAACATCTTTGGCCAGAGCTATCGCTTCTGCCGGAGGTTTTTTGCCGCGAACCAGAATAATGGCTGCAATGTCGAGTACGTTGGCTATTCTGACCACCTGTGTGTTGGTCAAACCGGTGAGTAGCATGCTGCCTGCCTTGGCAAAAGCAAGCACGTCGCTCATTAAATCCGCTCCGAAAGCCGTTTTGACTTCTATATCCAGCTTATCTTCACCGACGATAACTTCTGCGTTGAGTATTTCTTTTATTTCACGAAGCTTCAATATGTTCTCCTTGCCAAAAAAATGACCGGCGGTTTTGATAGTTGACATTCATAATGGTGATTCCCTATCACAGACAAGACTTTACTGTCAATGAAATCATTGAAAATTTGCACGATGTTGTCTTTCCGGACTCATGATCCGGAGCGGAGATTCCCTGATCAAAGATTTATTGAAGGGGGGTTATTTGTAAAAATCGCCATCCACTTTTTTCAGGCATCCCACAATGCCTTTACTATAGAGAATGCCAGCTGTTTCAAATAATATGTACTTGGTGGATAAAATCGGAATTTGAAGCTCCCTGGCCATTTCAATCGCTTCCGTGGACGGCTCTTTTCCTCTGACAATAATGATCGCGGCAATGCTTCTATCGGCCGCCGTTTTGATGATTTGAGCGTTGGTGAGCCCCGTCAGCAGGATGCTGCCCGCTTTAGCAAAGGCCAGCACATCGCTCATTAAATCCGCTCCGAAAGCCGTGCTTACTTCCATATCCAGTTTTTCCTCGCCAACCACGACACTGGCTTCCAGTATATCTTTAACCTCTCTCAGTTTCAATGAAAACTCCTTAAGTATGAGTGACACAAAAAGTATTTGAATAACCTTAATAAACTATTAATAAATCAGCCATCTTCAGTGTTGATAAGTATCATAGGTCAATTCGCAATGTCAATAAGATTATTGCGGAAATCCAGAGCAATCCATCCGTGCCGCGAGTTTGGGGAGCCAAAATTTTCATATAAAGTTGAAAGCTTTATTTATTCTTGACATGGTTTTACTCAAATGGTAATGAGCCCTCACTTTGCAGTATCGGGGCGTGGCGCAGTCTGGTAGCGTATCTGAATGGGGTTCAGAGGGCCGGTGGTTCAAATCCACTCGCCCCGACCAGTGAAAATCAAGGGATAGAAGGAAGCTTCTATCCCTTCATTTTTTAGTTTTTAGTTCTGCGTTGACATTCTTATGTTTAATTAATATATAAGCTCCAGGGCGAGAGTGGCGGAATTGGCAGACGCACTGGACTTAGGATCCAGCCCGCTAAGCGGAATAGGGGTTCAACTCCCCTCTCTCGCACCAGTTTTCGCGGTTTTGCTAATATTTCAATCGTAAAGGAGATCATATAGTGAGTCAGGTTGCTGTTAAAATTGAAGATTTGAGTCAGGTCAAAAAAAAGATGTCACTGGAGATACCGTGGACCGAAGTCAAGAATGAGTTGGATGCTGTTTATCAGGACATTGGCAAAAAAGCGAAAGTAAAAGGCTTTCGTCCCGGGAAGATTCCCCGGAAGATTCTGGAAACCTATTTTAAAGAACAGGCGGAGAGTGACGCCGCGACGAATATCATTAATAAATATTACTGGCAGACACTGGAAGATAAAGGAATTATTGCCGTTTCACGTCCGGAAATCAGTCAGGACGGTCTGAAAGAAAATACGGATTATGCTTTTTCCGCCACATTTGAAACAGAGCCGGACATTGAACCTAAAAATTACACAGGCATCGAGTTGGAGAAAGAAAAAATTAATGTAACGGAAAATGATGTCCAGAAAAGGATTGATGAAATCAGACAGATGTTTGCCACCATGGAAGAGGTTGCAGAGGACCGCCCGGTGATCAATGGTGATTACGTCGTGATTGACTTTGCCGGAAGCCTCAACGGGGAGACGTTCAAAGAGTTAAACGCCCAGGATTATTTTCTGGAAATCGGATCAGGAAAATTTGTTCCCGGATTTGAGGAGCAACTGGTCGGAATGAAAAACGGTGAAAGCAGGGAGATCAAAGTGACGTTCCCTTCAGACTATCATGAAAGCCGTTTTGCCAATCAGGAAGTCATTTTTCAGTCGAAGGTGAAGAGCATCAGGGAGAAGAAATTGCCCGCCGAGGATGACAGCTTTGTCAAAAACTTCCAGAGATACGACTCCTTTGAAGATTTCAAAACAGATGTGCGCAAATCCCTGGAGGAAAAGGCTGAGCAAATCTCCAAGGATAATTTGCAAAATAGTATGATTGACCAATTAATCAAAGAAAATAATTTTGAAGTTCCGGAATCCATGGTTCAGAAACAGATTTATTACATGATGGCCGATACACAAAAAAGAATGATGTCCGCCGGTATCGATGAAAACAGCGCCATGGATTTTACGATGAAGATGCAGGACAAATATAAAGGCGACGCGGAGAAAACCGTGAAATCGTTTCTGCTGCTGAAGAAAATTGCCGAGAAAGAGTCGCTGGCTGCGGAAGACAGCGATCTGGAACAGTATCTCCATGAACAGGCTACCCAGAGTGGACGCGATTATGAATCGCTGAAGAAGTTTTACGAGAATGACGAAAGAAAAGACTACCTGAGAACCGAACTGGTTCACAAAAAGGTATTTGACTTTATCGAGCAGAATGCCAATATTAAAGTGGTTGAAAAAACAGGTTTGAACGCGGAGGCGAGACAGTGACTTTGATTCCGATGGTGGTTGAGCAGGACGGACGGGGCGAACGGGCCTATGATATCTATTCCCGTTTGCTGAAGGATCGCATCATTTTTCTGGGGACGGCCATTGATGATAATGTGGCCAATTTGATTGTCGCCCAAATGCTTTATCTCGAAGCGGAAAATCCGGACAAGGAAATATTTTTCTATCTCAATTCTCCCGGTGGTTCTGTCAGCGCGGGCATGGCGATTTATGATACGATGCAATACATCAAGTCGCCCATCTCAACTGTCTGCATGGGACAGTCCGCCAGCATGGCGGCCATACTCCTGGCCGCAGGAGAAAAGAAAAAGAGGTTTGCCCTCCCTCATTCCAGAATTTTAATTCATCAGCCGCTGGGAGGCTTTCAGGGACAGGCGACAGACATTGACATCCAGGCCAAGGAAATACTAAGATTGAAAGACGAATTGAATAAAATATTGTCCGATTTGACCGGGCAGCCCCTGGAGAAAATTATGAACGATACCGAACGCGACTATTTTATGACCAGTCAGCAGGCAAAAGAATACGGTTTAATTGATGAGATCATCGTCAGGAAGCCGGAGAACACAACCCAGAACAAGGAGAGTTAAGTGATTAAGAAAGGCAAAAATAACAGAATGGAGGACGGCATGCTTTTTTGCTCATTTTGCGGGAAGATGCAAAGCGAGGTGCGCAAGCTGGTCGCCGGTCCAACAGCTTATATTTGTGATGAATGCATAGAACTTTGCCGTTATATCGTCGAGGAAGAAGACGAGAAAATTGTTGAGAAGGACTCACAGAAGGGGCTTCCTTATCCGAAGGAAATAAAGAAATTTCTGGACCAGTATGTCATTGGACAGGAAAAAACCAAAAAAATCTTATCGGTTGCGGTCTACAATCACTATAAAAGATTGCTGTCCAAAGCCGATTCCGACGGGATAGAAATTCAAAAAAGCAATGTCCTGCTCATCGGTCCGACCGGATCCGGGAAAACGCTGCTGGCCAAGACGCTGGCCAAATTCCTCAATGTGCCTTTCACCATTGCCGACGCGACCACACTGACGGAAGCCGGTTATGTCGGCGAGGACGTGGAAAATATTATTTTAAGCCTGCTTCAGAACGCCGACTATGATGTCGCCCGGGCGTCCAAAGGGATCGTTTATATTGATGAAATCGATAAAATTGCGAAAAAATCCGGCAATCCTTCCATCACGCGTGATGTTTCCGGTGAGGGCGTGCAGCAGGCTTTGCTGAAGATTATGGAAGGCACGATGGCCAATATTCCGCCCAAGGGGGGCCGCAAGCATCCCCAGCAGGAATTCATTCAAGTGGACACGACCAATATTCTCTTTATCTGCGGCGGCGCCTTCAACGATCTGGACAGTATTATTACCAGAAGGCTGGGCGTGAACGCGATGGGTTTCGGCGCCGAGATTAAAAGTAAGAAAGAAAAGAAAATCGGCGAACTGCTGACCGAGGTGCGGTCGGAAGACTTGCTGAAATTTGGATTGATCCCGGAATTCATCGGCAGGCTGCCGGTGATCGCGACGCTGGATGAACTCGATGAAGCCGCGTTAATCAAGATTCTGGTCGAGCCCAAAGACGCGATTATCAAGCAGTATAAGAAGTTGTTTGCCCTGGAAAATGTGGCGCTGAAATTTACCGACGGCGCTCTCAGGGCGGTGGCCAGTTTATCGATGGAAAGAAAATCCGGCGCACGCGGTCTGCGTTCGATTCTGGAAAATTCGATGCTGGAAATCATGTATGATATTCCCTCGCAAAACAATATCAAGGAATGCGTGATCAGCGAAGACGTGGTCTTGAAAAAAGAAAAACCCATTTTGATTTACGAAACCAAATCTGAATCAGCTTAAGGATTTCATGGAAAATATGTTTGACGAAACGAAAGAAGAAAATCAGGATAAAACAGCCATCATTCCCCTGCTGCCGCTGCGGGATGTGGTGATGTTTCCGCATATGATCGTGCCGCTCTTTGTCGGCCGCGAAAAATCGATTGCCGCGCTGGAGTCGGCGATGAAGTACGAAAAAAGTATTTTCATGGTCGCCCAGAAAAACGCCAAGGATGACGACCCGAAAGAGCAGGACATTTATCAGATCGGCACCCTGGGGATTATCATTCAGCTCCTGCGCCTGCCGGACGGGACGGTGAAGGTCCTGGTGGAAGGAAAGACGCGCGGCGTTATCAGGGAGTATCTTCCCAACAATGATTTTTTCCTGGTGAAGGTGCAGGAGATCGATGATGTGGACGACGGCAACGAAGTCAAAAGACAGGCGTTGATGAGAAGCATCAAGGAGTCTTTTGAGCTGTATCTTAAACTCAGCAAGAAAATTCACGTGGAAATGCTGGGGACTGTGGTGGCCATTGATGACGCCTCCAAACTCGCGGACGTGGTGATTACGCATCTGAATGTCAAACTGGAAGACAAGCAGAGGATCATTGAAATCTTCGATGTCAACGAACGGCTCGAAGCGATTTATTCGCTGATGCTCTCCGAGATCGAGATTCTTCAGGTGGAAGAAAAGATCAAGCGGCGTGTGAAAAAGCAGATGGAAAAAACCCAGAAGGATTATTATCTCAATGAGCAGATGCGCGCCATTCAGAAGGAAATGGGAGAGAAGGACGACTTCCGCAACGAGATTAATGAACTGGAAAAACGCCTGAAACAGAAAAAAATGCCGGAAGAAGCGGTCAAAAAGGTCAAGCAGGAAATCAAAAAACTGCAGATGATGACCCCGATGTCCGCGGAAGCCACGGTGGTCCGCAATTATATCGAATGGGTGCTGGATATGCCCTGGGCGGATAAAACGGAAAATAAATTCACGCTTAAAGAATCGGAAGCCATGCTGGACGAGGATCATTTCGGATTAAAGAACGTCAAGGAGCGGATTATCGAATACCTGGCCGTGCAATCGCTCGTGAAGAAAAATAAAGGCTCCATTCTTTGTCTGGTCGGGCCTCCGGGCGTCGGAAAAACATCGATCGCCAAATCGGTGGCCAGAGCCACGAATAGAAAATTCGTCCGCATTTCCCTGGGCGGCGTTCATGATGAGGCGGAAATCCGCGGTCACCGCCGGACGTATATCGGCGCGATGCCCGGAAAAATTATTCAACTCTTGAAAAAGGCGGGCTCCAACAATCCGGTTTTCTGTCTGGATGAAGTGGATAAACTCAGTTCCGATTTCAGGGGCGATCCCTCGTCGGCGCTGTTGGAAGTGCTTGATCCGGAGCAGAATGTCGCGTTCAACGACAATTACCTGGATCTGGATTACGACCTGTCGGAAATCATGTTTATTACGACGGCTAATGTTTTGCAGACCATTCCGGCTCCCCTGCAGGACAGAATGGAAGTCATCCGGATTGCCGGATACACGGAGCTTGAAAAACTGCAGATTGCCCAAAAATATCTGATCGCGAAACAAATCGATGCCAACGGTTTGATTAAGGAGAACGTCGAATTCACCAAAGGGGCGCTGCTGAAAATTATCCGGCAGTACACGCGGGAGGCGGGCGTGCGCAATCTGGATCGGGAAATCGCTTCGATCTGCCGCAAGGTGGCCAAACAGATTGTGAATAATGACAGCAAAAAGAAGGTCACGATTACGTCCAAGGCGGTTGCCAATTATCTGGGCGTGCCGAAATACCATCACGGGGAAATCGAAGGAAAAGATAAAATCGGACTGACCGTCGGGCTGGCCTGGACGGAAGTCGGCGGCGAACTCCTGGCGGTTGAGGCATCCATTATGGAAGGCACCGGCAGAATGATCATGACCGGCAAGCTGGGCGATGTGATGCAGGAGTCTGTGCAGGCTGCCTTATCTTACATCCGTTCGCGGGCGGAGAAATTCGGACTGACCAAAAATTTCTATAAAAAAATCGACATTCACGTTCACGTGCCGGAGGGAGCCATTCCCAAAGACGGGCCTTCGGCGGGCATTGCCATGGTGACCTCCATTGCGTCCGTGTTAATGAAGAAGAAGGTGCGGGCCGACCTGGCGATGACCGGTGAAATAACCTTGAGAGGCCGGGTTCTGCCGATTGGCGGATTGAAGGAAAAAATTCTGGCCGCTCATCGCGGAAATATTAAAACCGTCATTATTCCGAAAGACAACGAAAGAGATCTGGCGGAAGTGCCGAAAAATGTGCAAAACGCGCTGAAAATTGTTTTTGTCGAGCATATTGACGAAGTTTTAAACATTGCTTTTGTTGAGGATGAGAAACCCATCGGCTCCACAATCGCTATGGAGACACCGCCGATGAGCTCTCAGGCTGTGAACTGATAATTTTGTGCTTTTATCGCTTGACAAGCCATGTCAATGTTGCTAGAAGCCATAAACGTTTTTAATGGCATACGGGCGGGTAGCTCAGCCGGGAGAGCGCCACGCTTACACCGTGGATGTCACAGGTTCGATCCCTGTCCCGCCTACCATTAAAACTGAAGGATTGATAATTATAAATGATTTTTTGGGGTCGTAGTTAAGTTGGTTATAACGCCGGCCTGTCACGCCGGAGGGCGTGGGTTCAAGTCCCATCGGCCCCGCCAGAAAATCTAAAAGGGAATCAATAACTTACATTGATTCCCTTTTTCATTTTATCAACATTTTTGATGAAAAAATAATTGTCCCCAGCACTATCCCCAGCACACAAGGGGAAAAATGGCCTTTTTGCCCCCACCTTGCCCCCACTTGAAACGTTATTATAGTTCCCGGGTGTTTTCATCTTTTCTGCATTATCTCTTGATTATATGTGAAAATGCAAATTGAAATGTTGAAATATATTTTGTCTTTTCCCGTTCCCTGTAAAAACTTCAAATCAAAGAATTTGTTTCCTTTGATTTCTCTTTAATATTATTATGTTATATGGTAAAGCGGGTCCTCCCTAAAATGTTTTTCCCGTACGGGCGCAGAGACCTCGGGAATTAAACGTATTTAGGTATAAAATGGAAATGCAAAAATGCAAACCCCTAAAACTATTGCAAAAACTAGGAATCAAGGCCCACTTGAACCCACGCCCGGATGTCAATTCCTTTTTGCCATGCTTCTGAAGCGTCCTTGCCAGCGGGGGTAGGCCAACGGGAAACTTTCCCCGGGTAGGTTTGCGGCCAAAAGTGATATGAAGCTTTCGCGCCCGCCTCATCATAATCAAGGGAAAGTAAAATTTTTTCCGCGTTTAATAGAATATTATGGGTTTCCCTGTCTGGTTTCGCCGCCGCCGATCCCAGCGCGATAACTCCCGCCGCCGCCCCCGCTTCCTGAAAACAAAGCCAAGCGTCAAGGTCACTTTCGACTATAAGAAAGCATTTTCTATCTTTCCCTAAAATCAGCGGTTTTGACGTTGAGCCATGCACAACAGGGTAGCGGTTGCCGTCATGGGGATTGTCCCGGCGAATCCGTAGCCGTTTAACGCCGTCCTCAAGAAGGGGGATTACTATTCCCTTTGGAAGCCATAATATTCTGGGTTTTCCGTTTTCCTTGTATTCCCGGGGTAATCCCCATGATTCAAAATCCCGGTAAATATCCCCGGGGTTCGCGCCGATCCCCGCCGCCCGGATCGTTGCGCGCGTTAATCCTTTTTTTGATAGGATTTCAAGAGCCGCCGCGCCGCCCGGTTCCCATAATTGCTTTTGTGACCATTGCAAAAACTTTTCAGCTTTCTCTTGCCATGTTGCCGGGGGTGATCCTTTTTCTTCAGGGCAAAAAGTGGAAGTTTCTTTTTTCTTCCGGGGGGTGTAATTTCCTTCCATGCCTAAGTATTTCAGTGCTTCAATATAACTGAAGCCGCGCGTGTCCCGTATGTATTGAATTGAATCCCCGGCCTTGCCGCAACCCCTACACCAAAACCGCCCACCTTTATTATTGGGCCAAACCCGAAAACGATCATTTCCACCACAAAAAGGACACGGGCCGCAATATTCCCCCCCGGATGTTCCCGCCGCCCGTTTTAAATTATGGCCGTCTGCCTGAATCAAAGAAAGAATGTCTGTCATTTTTTACCCTCTAATTTTCAGTAAAATCTAAAAAAGAAAAAAACTCTAGGGGGGGGTGTATCCCGCAAAACCGTGACTTCCGTGACCAACACTTAAACATATAATAATAAAAAGGAATCTTATTTTTAAAACCGTGACTTTTCTGTTAAAACCGTGACCAAAACCGTTACCCGGTCACGGAAGTCACAGTTTTGTCACGTTTTTAAAATCAAAACTGTGACCTTCTTTTTTAATAATAAATATAATAATATTAAATAATTAAAAAATATTTATTTATTCGGTCACGGAAATCACGGTTTTGCGGTATACCCCCCCTTCAATTATTTTTAAAACCCTGATTACTTTCCCGTCAATTTTCAAAAAAACAGTGCTTTCCCCCTTTGGGGAAGGTTCAATTATTTTTTTGCTTTTCAACATTGCAAAAAAGGCGTGCTTACCTAAAGGAAAGTGCCCCCCCTCTTTTGAACTGAATGTTGAAACGCAATGCCAAGCCGCAACGGGCAAAAGGTAAATAAACTGATTATCAAAATAGCCTATCCGATCCCCGGCCCCTATTGAAAAACCTTCATAAGAGGGTAACGGTTCAAGGCGCGCGTTGTGCTGTATTAAAAGGGTTTGCAAAATGTCAAAAAAACGGTCAACCGGGTTGTCATCGGTTATTCGCTGTTGTTGCCGATCTGATAAATGAATAAAAGTTTGCCAGCCCTCTTGATTCATTCTTTCGCTTTCGTCATCTGTGATAATGCCGCTATCCTTAAAAAAGGATGTTGCCAAGTGTAGCCCGTAGGCTAAAAACGCAACTTGTTCAGGTAATTTTTTATGTTGCCCGTCATTCGCCGCCGCCGCCCGGAAATCGCGAAACAAAGCCGGGAAATCGGAAACAATATTTTCCATATTTTTCTTGATCCACGAAATATAGGCCGCCCCCGCATGGGGTAGTAAATCGCTTTTTTCCTGAAGGGCCGTCATCCTTGCCCGGTCAATGGTATTATCTTCAATGTTCACAACGCAAAGCCGCGCAAGCGTGCTTTCAAGCGCGGGCATTTCTTCAGCCGTCATTATGCAAAGGCCGCGCGGTTCGTAATGTCCCCGGTCAGTTGAGTCCGAATTTAAACGCGATCGGCCTGTTCTATTGGAATAAGCGCGAATTAATTTTTGCGCCGTGGTTTCCATCACTTCCGCGTTTCGCTTATTATTTGCAGGATGTAGATCATCAATTATCATAGGAACGTCCTTCAGGATGAATGATCGATATTCTAAATTCCCAGGCGTGTCGGAAAAGTTGGACAATCCTTGAATTGATTTAAAATTTCCAAAGTGTGAATTTGCCAAAATAGCAAGCGTTGATTTGAACGTTCCACTTATTCCATGAAGGAATAAAACGAAATTAGGCATAGGCGAAATTAACGTTGTCAAGGGTGCCAGAAAAATAAATGACCAAAGTGGAAATGTGACACTTGCCGGCCCGATCTTAAGAAAGCTTAAACTCGCTTCTAATCCCGAAAAAGAAGGGCCGCCCTTTTCTGCTTTGCATTGGGGGAGGGGGGGGAGTAGGTATTTATTTAAGCCCTGTGATAGTTTAACGGAAATGTTTTTATTCCCACCTATGGCCCCGCCCGCGTGTAGAAAAACCCATTCCCCGTCAATCTTTCGCCACCCGGTGTGACCGTAAAAAGTATTTGTTTTAACGTCCCCCGAAATAATTTGAAAGCAATGCCGGGCATTATCTTTCACGGTTGCCCCCGGAAATAATATCGCGCGTGATCCCCACCCAGCTTCAGTCCATGTTAATCCTGAAAACTTACCCGCTTGAACGTTCAGCCCGGGAAGGGGCCTTCTATCTTTGAGCGTAAGGCCCTTAATTTGAAATTCGCGTAGGATTTCCTTGCCGTTATCGGTTATCGTTTCTTGCCCTATCCATGCGAGAAATTCCGCAAGGTAAACGGTTGTAACGTTTTCATCATCGTTCTTTTTGCCGCGTGATTTTTTCCCCCGGCAAAGATAATGATCCTTAATAAAGTAAGGGGTATTTTCAAGGTTTGAAAATATTTTTTGAATTTCCATTTCGTCATTTTCGGCTTCAACTCGATCTTTAACTTTATTTTCAATGTCATTTTTCATTTTATCAACTCCGCTTTTTTAATCATGGCCGGGTTGCCCCGGCCACTTTGCGCGCTCTTTTTTTTGGAGGAAGCGCGCCCGCTGGAATCCAACGCGGTTTTAATTTTCATCGGCCTTTTCCGGGCCTATTGCTAAAAATTGTATATGCAAAAGCTTGTCAGAAATATCCTGTAAAATTTTGTTCTGAATGGCCGTGTTCTTTTCGTCATCTCTCAAAGGTAAGATAATTTCTTTTAAAATTCTGACATAGAGTAAAATTTCATTCATACAATCGGGAAAGCTTTTTTCGCCTTTTTCAATGATGTTCTTATGTTGTTCCGCTGGTAAGGCCCACGGGGGGCGTGGTTGCCCCCAAGCTTTTTCAAAAATTTTTACAGCTTCGGCCCCGGAAATTTGCCCGTGCTTTAGTAGAACGCGCGCTAGGGCGCGAATTGCGCGCGTTCCCTTCTTTGATCGAATTATTTCTTCAATGGGTTTCTTGAAATTTTGATAAAATGCTTCAACGTCCGCGCCCGGGTTTTCCAGCCGCCACCGCGCCATTTCCAGCGTGGTTTCATCTATGGCCTTTAGTTCAGCGATTCTTTTAAAATCGGTTTTATGACTGTTCCCCCGGGGGATTTCCGGGCAAAGAATGTCGGTTGCTGCCCGGCCCGCCATAAGTTCGTAAACCAGCGGAACGCTGAACGCTTTGAAGTGGATTGATTCCGCGCGGGAGCCGTCCGAAAGAAAAGCCTTGCAAAGGCCGCTATATTCCGGGCCATTCTTCAGCGCGCCGGGCCGGATCGAAACGAGCTGAAGGATCATCCCAAAAAACCACGCAATGAGCGCGTGACTTGCTTCGTGGACACCGATGAAATGAGTTTTCTTTTTCATCGCGTTGATTCCCCCATATAAAAACCCCATCTAAGCCCATTGCGCTCAAGAAATTGGATTAAATCTCTTTTTTTCACGCGCAGTTTTCCAAAAGTACCGTCGACTTTTTCGATGGGGCAATCATCAAAATTTTTTATCCAATCAATAATGTCGTGGCCCTGTTGGTTGGTCGCTTTCTTGATTTCATCAATTCCGTTTAAGAGCGTGTTTGGCATAGCCGCTATTCTTTTTTCACGCGCTGATTTTTCCAAAATTCCATTTGAGAGTTTTCCGGGGGGGATGTTTTCCACCCCCCAAAACCGCCGCCATTCCTGATATTCTTTGCGTGACAAGGCCGGGAAACCGTTCACCTTCTTGATTGGAAAATCATACGCGCTTTTCCAGTGAAACCTTAAAACCTCGCAAGCAACCCCGGTTGCCTCCTCAATATTAATCGCGCCTTGTATTAAATCTTCTTCTTTCTCTTTCATTTTTATACCTCGCTTTAAATTGTATATTTCTTGATTGTTGTTAAGCGTTGCCCGAAACGGCCCGTTGTTTCGCGGGTTCTGAAAACTTCGATTAAGGGCCGCTGGTTTTCTTTTAATTCCGGGTGTTCCTTAAGCCACGTTTTAATTTCCGCAACAAAAGCAACATAAACGCCGCCCTCTTTTTTGGCCGGGAAATCGTATTCTTTTACCCATGAAATTATGGTTTCGCCGCCTTGAACGCCAACGAAATCCATGATTGAATTGATCCCTGTCAATTTTTTTCCGTGTAAAATATTCATTATTCCCCCTTTGCCGTGTCGATACGGCCCGCTTCCATGAATCTAACGATATCCGACAATTTATATCGGACAGCCCGCGCGCCCCATTTTATGTACGGAAGCCCGCGCCCGTTGTGCCGATCGTTTCTAAGTTTCGATAAACTGTCCTTAGTTATCGCCGCCGTTTCCTTTTCGTTTAGATAAAGTTCTTTCAAGTCATCCATAAAACCTCCTAAGATTTTAAAGTTTATTAAAAACAAAACCCGGAAAGCTTTGTGCTTCCGGGTGTAGGTTTAACAAAAAAAGTTTATTTTATGGAAATACCAAAACGGCGTTTTGGTATCTAAACGGCGTTTTGGTATCTAACGCGTTATCTTTTTTCGTTCAGCCAATTCATTGCGGGCATAGTCCATGATTGTTTTTTCACCTAATGGTTGTTCATGTTCTTGATCGTTTATTTTTGTTGCTTCTTTGGCCTTTGATAAAAATATTTCTTTTAAATTTTTATTACTTCTGAAAACCGTTAATGATGTTATTTTCATTTCTTCCAAAATATATTTTATCGCTTCCTTGTTTCTCTTGCCTTTATTCTCGTGTGAATTTCTTATTTTTTCTTCCAGTTTGGCCTTCCAAAATCCTATGGCTTCATGTGCCTTTGCTATGAGCGCATTTTTATAAAATAAGAATTTCTCTTTTTCTTGATCTGTTAATTGATTGTAATTTTGTCCAATAGCAATAAGATATTTTATAGCAGTCATCATTAATGCTGAAGCTTTTAAATCAGTGGAATTAAAATTATTTATTAAGTTATGCGTTCTCTCAAAATATTCCTTATTGCTTTTGCCCTTTACTAACATTCGCCTTTGTTTTTTGCTTTCATCATAAAGCTTTAACATTTTTTGGTCTTTTAATTTATCAGGTACATTTGTTAATGCTTTTTCTATTTTTTTAAACCCCGTATTTAACAGAGGTTCAATTATTTCTTTATCGCTGGGAAAAGGTATTGCTGGTTTTTGATTATAGGCTAAGCTGTATATCTCTAATTTAGAATGTAGTGAAATTAGGTTTATAAAATCATTTGTTAAAAATTCTGGAAAATTTAAAAACCTGAAAATTTTATTATCAGCATTTTTCTTTTTGACTGGTTTCATCGGCTTTCCCTCTCTAAGCCCCCTTATGTTTGGCCGGGAAAACAGAAAAGGGGTTCTTTCTGCTTATCGGGTGCGCTCCCTATCCCCGGCCTTTTTGAAAATCTATTTCACATTTTCCCGCCCTGTATAATTCGCAAAGCCTTTAATGGCGCGGGTTTCGTGAAATTAAATCTTTTATTCTTTGCTTTGTGAAATCTCTTTTCATCATCAAAAATGATTTCCTTTTCCTTTGTGGAAATTCTTTTTTCTTTTAAATCAAAGGCCCCGCGTAACATTATTAAAATCACTTTCATTGGATCAAGTGAACCTTGTTTTATTGATTCCGATTTTTCCGCGTCATTAAAAATCCGATTAATCGAATTTATAACGGCCTCATAATTGTAAACAGAAATAAATTTATTCAAATCATCCTGAACCGCGCAAACCTTTTCCCCATTTAAAATTCTGATTTTCATTTTTATTGATCCTTTTCCCCGGTGTTTAATTCAACCACGTTGCTTTCCCCCGGCGTGGATGTTTCAATCATCAGCTTGCCCGCGAATGACGCGGCTTTAATAAGCGCGTCATCGTGAAGGTGTGCGTATCGTTGCGTCATTTTACTTGATTTATGAGTTAACAATTTTTGCAAGGTGTATAAGTCAACGGCCCCGCTGGAAGCTAACATTGAAGCATAGGTGTGTCTTAACCCGTGAAGGGCGCGGAAATCGGTGGGCAACTTGGCCGCTTTCTTTATGGTGTTTACTCTTTCTGTAATACTATTGAAGGTAAAATATTGAACGGTTCCTTCAGCGTTCTTTTCCGTTCTAACAAAAACATTTTCAGCTAACCGGGTGTGTGATTCAAGAACGGCGCGGGCCTGTTCATTAAGGGGAATTTTTTGATTAAGCCCGCCTTTGGGATCACGAATAAAAATAAACCCCCGTTCAAAGTCAACGTCATCCCATTTCAGCTTGAACATTTCCCCGCGCCGCATACCCGTAAATAATGCCAGCCGCATTATATTCGCCGCCTGTATATCCGTTGAAGCGTTGATTGCCGTCAATAGGGCCTTTAATTGATCCGGGTTCAAATCTTCCGTTTTTTCGTTATCAACTTTTATGGTTCCGATCTTAAATGATAGAGCCTTGCATAATTCCCGGGAAACGCCGAAATTGACAATTCGCTTTAAGAGGGTAAAAACGTGCTTTACCGTTTGCGGCTTTTTCTTTTTTAATAGAGTTATTCTTAGTCTATCGGTTTCCAGCCTTATAATTTCGTGCGGTTCCTTTTCCCCAAAGTCATCTTTCAAATATAGATTATATCTGCTTTCGTCCGTCCTGAACCCTTTGGATCGTTCCCGGTTCTCTTTGTAAACATCCCAAAGCTTGTCAACGGTCATCTTTTCCGCAACGGCAAGCTTTTCAGCCTTTTCCAGTTCCCGGCGCGCCGCGTTTGGCAATTCCTTGCCACTAATACGAATTGCGCGCTTTAAGTGCGCTTTAGAGGGTGTCATCCCGCCTGACTGTTTCCCGGCCTTTTCTTCAATCTGTTTGCCGTCTTTTCGGTAATAGATATAAAATATTTTATCATTGCCACGGGTGATGTAATAAACCCCCTCATATTTCGTCTTTTCTCTTTGTTGCTTTGGCATTTGATATTTCCCCCTTATGATGTTATATCCCCAGCACAAAATTGATTTAAAGGGCGTTAAACAAGCCGAAGGGGATTTTCCCCAGCACATCCCCAGCACCCGTAATGTAAAGTAAAGTAAAATGCCGATTAAGTCAAGAGTAAATAAAAGCCGCGCAAACAAAGGTTTTACAAGGAATAGAAAGACTTTAAAGTGAATAAATGAAAACGGTTAAAAATGCTAAAATCAGGCCTGTCACGCCGGAGGGCGTGGGTTCAAGTCCCATCGGCCCCGCCAGAAAATCTCAAAGGGAGCCTGATTCATAAAGCTCCCTTTTTTTTATTTTAGACCGCGCAGCCGATCTCCAGGATAAGGATTTAAGACGGATCAGGCCGGAATATTTGCGCGGCTGATTATTCAGGGGAGAAATCTTTTGAGCATCAAAGAAATGATTTCCAGATTATTTTTCTGGCAGGATAAACAATACACCAAAAAAAGAATTGATGCGGCCCTGGCGGGAGCCCGGAAAAGCGGTCTGGTGGATGACTCGTCGAGCGAGATGATTGAAAATATCCTGGATTTCACCCACACGCTGGCCCGTGAAATCATGATCCCGCGCACGGAGATCATTGCCGTCAGCACGGAAGCCGATATCGACGCCATCCTCAGTGAAGTCATCGCGTCCGGGCACACGCGCATTCCGGTTTATCGGGACACGATTGACAACATCATCGGCATCCTGAACATTAAAGATGTCCTGAAATTCTGGTCCCGACCCGTGACCAAAGAAGACATTCTGTCGTGTTTGAGTTCGCCCTACTATATTCCGGAAACCAAAAGTACGCATCGCCTGTTTTTTGAATTGAAAGAAAACAAAAAACATATGGCCATTGTCATTGATGAATACGGAGGGACGGCCGGTCTGATAACGCTGGAGGATATGCTCGAAGAAATTGTTGGAGAAATCCGGGACGAACATGAAATGAAGGACGCCGACGACGGCATGACGGAGCTGGCAGACGGAACGCTCCGGCTGGACGGACGGATGGAAATCGAGAAAATCGAAGAACGATTAAATATTGATTTGAAAAAGGGCCGGTATGAGACGCTGGGAGGTCTGATCCTGGATTCCATCAAAAGGATTCCCCTGTCTGGCGAAAAATTTCAAATCGATGGACTGGATGTCATCATTGAAAACGCCGATGAACGCAGCATCAAAAAAGTCAGAATCAGAAAGATTGAAGCCGATGAAATCGAAAACGCATAAGCCGACTGTCGAAACACCTCAGAAGAAGGTTCCTCTGAAAACCTGTTTGACGAATATATTTTTTGCGGCCTTCAGCGGAATTTTATTGTTTTTGTCGTTTCCGAAATTCGGCTCCGGCTGGCTGGCTTGGATTGCTTTGATTCCGCTTTTTTATGCATTGAACCGCGTGACGAAAGTCTCTCACGGTTTGCTTCTGGGCTTTGTCGCGGGAATCGTTAGCTCGGTGGGCATTTTTTACTGGATTGCATATGTGATCGTCATGTACGGACATTTACCTTTATCTGTCGGTCTGGCGTTGATGCTGCTGCTGGCCTGTTATCTGAGTCTTTATATTTCCATGTTTGCCGGATCTCTGGTTTTTTTGCTCAATGCCATGCCCCTGTATCTGGCGGCGCCTGTTTTATGGGTTTGTTTTGAGTACGGCAAGTCCATCATCATTACAGGTTTCCCATGGGCAAATCTCGGCTATTCCCAGTATCTCAATTCCTATCTGATCCAGTTTGCCGATATTGCAGGCGTATTCGGTTTGTCTTTTCTCATTATTCTTGTCAACGCCGTTTTCTGGGAAGTGATTCATAAAAAATCGAAGAAAGTATTGATTCTCGCGGGCGCGGTTGGTGTTCTGCTGGTGGTTATTGTTGCCTATGGCTTTTATCGGATTGACCGGGTGATTGAGATTGTGCGCAATTCGCCGGAGCTTGAAGTATCTTTGATCCAGGGCAATATCGACCAGTCCATAAAATGGAACGACAGCTACCAGAGAGAAACGTTGAATATTTACGAACAGCTTTCATTAAAAAATACGCCGGGTCCAGAGAGCCTGATTGTCTGGCCGGAAACAGCCGCTCCCTTTAAATTTCAGGATAACAGCGTCCTGCGTGATCAGATTATAAATCTGGCTGTGCAAACGAAAAGCTGGCTGATGTTCGGCTCCGTCAGCTACGCACAAAACGAGAATCGTATGGACTTTTATAACAGTGCCTATCTGCTTTCGCCTGCGGGAGAGGTCAGAGACCGATACGACAAGGTCCATCTGGTTCCCTATGGCGAATATGTGCCCTTAAGAAAGCTTATGCCGTTTGTGGAAGGCTTCACCGAGGGCATCGGCGATTTTTCTACAGGAAAAGGATTTTATCCATTATCCATGAATGCCCATAAGATCGGCGTGCTGATCTGTTATGAGGGAATTCTGGCGCCGGCCGCCCGGGCCTATAAAAATCACGCGGCTGAATTGCTGGTCAATATTACCAATGATGCATGGTTCGGCGATACGTCGGCTCCGTTTCAACATTTTTCCATGGCCGTTTTAAGGGCGGTCGAGACGCGGCTCTATCTGGTGCGCGCGGCCAATACCGGCATCTCCGGAATTGTTGATCCGACCGGCAAAATTATCGCAGCCACCGGAATATTTCAGGAAGATGCCTTGAAAGGTATTGTAAAATTTGTCAAAATACCCACACTTCACGATCGGTTTGGCGATCTGATCGTCGCTTTTTGTTTTGGTTTGGCGGTTTGCTTTTTCATCATCAGCTTCAGGAGGAGGAATCAAAAATGTCTGTAGAAAATATACAAGAGACCATGGTTGATTTACAAAAGAGAATTAAACATATCGGAGAATGTCTTTGACATCCCCGAAATGAGGATGAAAATTAAGGATCTGGAAGAATTGTCTCTCAAACAAGACTTCTGGAATGATCAGGATAAAGCCCGCGATGTTTTACAGAAGAAAACAAAATTATCTGACGCGGCGGATCGGTGGGATAGATTCAACAAAGATTTAAACGATATTGAAAATCTGGCCGAAATGGCCCTGCAGGAAAAGGATGAGCAGGTTCTGGAGGATATCGGATCGGAGCTGGAGCGGCTGAATCTTGCCGTCGGTCAGGAAGAGCTCAAAATGATGCTCAACGCCGAGCAGGATGCCATGAATGCCATTGTTTCCATCCATGCCGGAGCGGGGGGAACCGAAGCGCAGGACTGGACCGAAATGCTGCTGCGCATGTATCTGCGCTGGGCGGAGAAGAGGAAATTTGCCGCCAAGATCATCGATTATCTGGCCGGAGATGAAGCCGGCGTGAAAAGCGTGTCCTTTACGCTGGAAGGGGAGTATGCCTATGGCTACGCCAAGGCGGAAAGCGGTATCCACCGGCTGGTGCGCGTTTCTCCTTTTGATGCCGGCGGCCGCCGTCATACATCCTTCGCGTCTGTTTTTGTCTATCCGGAAGTTGATGATGAAATCAAGATTGAAATTAATGATGATGACTTGCGCATCGACACTTTTCGCGCGGGCGGCAAGGGAGGTCAGCATGTCAATAAAACCGATTCGGCCGTCAGAATAACCCATTTGCCAACCGGTATTGTGGTCCAGTGTCAGAATGAGCGTTCGCAGTTTCAGAATAAAGCGATGGCGATGAAATTCTTGAAATCCCGGCTCTATGAGCGGGAATTGCAGCTAAAAAACGAGAAGATTGACGAGGAAAATAAACAGAAGAAGGACATTGCCTGGGGAAGTCAGATCCGTTCCTATGTTTTGCACCCCTATAAAATGGTCAAGGATCACCGCACCAATCTGGAAAACGGCAACGCCCAGAAAGTCCTGGACGGTGACATTGATGACTTCATACAGGCGTATTTAATGCAGACGACCAACTCAGGATAAGTCATTGGAAATTAAATACTTTCCGTTCCAATGGTCATTTTTTTTTGGAAAAGAACAGAACTGTGCTATATACAGCAATATGATGGACGGGGCTCCGCCCCCCTTTATGAATAAAATGATTTGTTTCAAGTTTTACAAAGAGGAGTTTTTTAATGGTTGAAAATAAAAGAAGTCGTATTCCATATATCATAATGGTTAGTCTGATTTTTGCTTTTTTCGTGTCTGGCTGCGCTCAAAGCAATCAGAATCTTGTGGCTCAAAAACCGGCAGCGGTTTCCCGGGCTCAGAGTCTTCATGGTCAGAATGCCGCTATGTCTGCCGGTGCAGCGCGAGAAACGGGTCAAAAACATGAAGTTGCCGAGATGCCGAAGAAAGCTGCGGATTCCGTAAAACATTCGGCAAAATCAGATGTTCAAGGCAATGACTATAATGGAGAAGATACTTCTGCCGATTTGGATGCTGAAAAGATGGCCTTAGAGGAAACCGCGGGCGAAGATGAGAAACAGGAAATCATGGAAAACGCCCTGGAGCTGCTGGAGGAAGCGGATAAGCTATGGAAAAATGGTGATATCGAGGAAACGCTGGATACGCTTGATGAAGCATATTCACTCATCATTGATGCCAATGGCGACCCGGCCATTGCTCAGGAAAAAGATGACTTACGTCTTTTAATATCCCAGCGCATTTTAACCGTTTATTCTTCAAAAAGAAAAGTCGTTGACGGAAAGAATGGTGAAATACCTTTAAGCATCAACGCTGACGTGGAAAAAGAAATCAGATCTTTTCAGGGAATCGAGCGCGAAAATTTTCTGGCCGCTCATCGCCGTTCCGGACTTTATCGTGCAGCGATCCTGAAAGAGTTGAAGAAAGCGGGGATGCCGGAAGAATTTTTATGGCTTCCCCTGGTCGAAAGCTTATTCAAGATTAACGCCTATTCCAGCGCCCGCGCTCTGGGTCTATGGCAATTTATTCCTTCGACGGGTTATAAATTTGGCCTCAGTCGCGATGAATGGATTGACGAGCGTATGGATGTTCAGAAATCAACCAAAGCGGCCATCGCTTATTTGAAAGAGCTGCACGGCATGTTCGGCGACTGGCTTACCGCTCTGGCTGCGTATAACTGCGGGGAAGGTAGAGTGCTCCGGACGATCTCAAGACAACATATTAATTACCTGGACAGTTTCTGGGACTTATACAGACAATTACCCAATGAAACAGCCCGTTATGTTCCCAGATTTTTAGCGACGGTAAACATCGTAAATAACCCGCAGAAATACGGGTTTGATTTAAGCAGTGTGGAAAGTCCTGTTGATTTTGAAACTTTCACAGTCAACAAGGTCATGAAATTCAAGGATGTCGCAGAGAAGATAGAAGTATCTGAAGATGTTTTAAGCCTCCTGAATCCGGAGCTGCGGCATAAAATGACGCCGGACCGGGAATACAGCTTGAAGCTGCCGAAGGGATCATTGGATAAGTTTCAGCTGGTTTACAATGATATTCCGAACAGTGAAAAGCCGAGTTTTGTGGCTGTTTACAATCGCAATTCATCGCCGAATAAAAGCGGGACGGCGTTTATCAAACATCGCGTTAAACGGGGAGAGACGGTTTTTTCCATTGCCAGAAAATATCATGTCTCTGTCGCGAGTATCCGCTCCTGCAATAGGCTGAATTCCAGGAAGAAATTGGTGCAGGGGAGAAGCCTGACCATCCCCGTCACCAAAAAAGAATATTATGCGGCCGGTCAACCGGATGACGGCAAGAAGGTTGCGTCTTCCAGGCGCTACAAGGTGAAGAAGGGAGAAACCCTCTATACGATTTCCAGGCGTTTTTACATTCCTGTCAATCAGCTCAAAAAGATGAATAACTTGAAGACGGGAAATATTCACGCGGGTCAGAATTTGATTATTGCCCGTAAGATGGTCGAGAGCGGGGAAGAGGACACTCTCCAGACGAAGAAGCGCGTGAAGCGATCTGATAAAAAAGCCAAAATCAACCGAAGATCATTGTCCGCGACTGATCTCGATAAACTGGGAACCAACAAGTACATTGTCACAAAGCGCGATAATCTGCATAGCATTGCGAAAAAGAATAATATCAACGTGTCGAAGCTCATGAAGTTGAATAAGCTGTCCAGCAATGAAAAACTTGTGCCCGGGCAAATCCTGATTATACGATAACGATCGAATAAATCGGGTGTTTTTGCAGAGGGCAAAATAATTCAATTTATTTTCTTGACAAGAAAAATATTATTTTGATAATAGGTCTTATTCGCTTGGATCCGTAAGGACTGGGACGAAAGGAAACATCAAAGATACAAGCCTTTCGTTGTGCGACGAAAGGCTTTTTTATTGCAGATGAAAGTTATCAGTTCCGTTAAAAAAATGCAGTCTTTCTCCGGAGAGCTTCGAGACTCGGGGAAAAGAATCGCGTTTGTTCCCACCATGGGATACTTTCATGAAGGACATCTTCAGTTGATGAAAGAAGCCAGAAAGATGGCCGACAGCGTCATCACCAGCATCTATGTCAACCCTACCCAGTTTGGACCGAAGGAAGATTTTTCCAAATACCCCCGCGATTTTGAACGGGATCATCAAATGGCTGAAAGTGTCGGCGTCGATGTGATTTTTTATCCGACGGACAAAGAGATGTATCCGGCCGGCTATCAGACATATGTAGATGTGGAAAAAGTGACGCAGAACCTTTGCGGGTTGTCGCGTCCGGGACATTTCCGCGGCGTTACCACCGTTTGCTGCAAATTATTCAACATTGTCAAACCCCATGTGGCTGTATTCGGTAAAAAGGATTTTCAGCAGTATGTGACCATTCGTCGCATGGTGGAGGACCTCAATATGGATCTGGAAATCGTCGGCGTGCTGACGATACGCGAGGCGGATGGTCTGGCGATGAGTTCGCGAAACAAATATCTTCAGAAGATTGAAAGGCCGTCAGCGCTGACGTTATCCAAAGCGCTGAAACTGGCGCAGAAACTTTATGCCGGCGGAGAAAGGAATGCGTCGGTTATCATTAGCAAGGCGGAAAAGTTAATTGCAAAATCTCCATATACCCTGATTGATTATATCAAGATCTGCGATGCCGAAACGCTCAAGGATGTTGACACAATCAGGCGTCCGGCTGTTATGGCACTGGCGGTCAAAGTGGGCGCGACACGGCTCATTGATAATCACGTTTTTGGCGAAAAGCTGGAAATATAATCTATACCCCCCAAGGAGACATTGAGGACTATGCAAAGATTCATGTTAAAATCAAAAATTCATCGTGCGACCGTAACGGATGCTGACCTTCATTATGAAGGAAGCATTTCCATCGACGAAAAGCTGTTGGAGGAAGCCGGTATTGCACCCTATGAACAGGTGGCGATTTACGATGTGGACAATGGCGAAAGATTTACCACTTACGCCATCAAGGGAAAGCGGGATTCCGGAACCATCTGCCTCAACGGCGCCGCCGCCCGCAAAGTGGCCAAGGGGGATTTGATTATCATTGCCTGTTATGTCCTTGCCGACGACTGCGAAGTGGAGGACTGGAAGCCCAAATGCGTGTTTGTCGATGCCAAAAATAAGATCAAGAAACTCAAAAAAAAATAATCATAGAATGATACGGGAGGAAAAATGGCTTTTTTAGAAATTGATCCGGCCTTAAAATATAAAGTTGCGGATATGGCGCTCGCTTCATGGGGGAAAAAAGAAATTCAGTTGGCCGAAAATGAAATGCCCGGTCTGATGGCTGTGCGCAAAAAATACGGGCAGAAAAAGCCATTGAAGGGACTGAAGATCATGGGCAGTCTGCACATGACCATTCAGACGGCGATGCTGATCGAGACGCTCAAGATTCTGGGAGCGGATGTTCGCTGGGCGTCCTGCAACATCTTTTCCACTCAGGATCACGCGGCAGCTGCTATAGCTAAAAATGGCACAGCAGCGGTATTTGCATGGAAGGGTGAATCCCTGGAAGAATACTGGTGGTGCACCGAACAGGCCTTGACCTGGCCCGACGGTTCTGGTCCCGACCTGATCGTTGATGATGGCGGCGACGCGACCCTCATGATTCATCAGGGCGTCAAAATCGAAAAGAATCCCAAACTGCTGAAACAAAAAATTGACAATAAAGAATTTAAAATCATCATGGATCGTCTGGAGAAGGCCTATCAGTGCGAGCCTGAAAAATGGCAGAAGATTGCCGCCAGAGTCAAAGGCGTTTCCGAAGAGACAACGACCGGTGTGCACCGCCTTTATCAGATGCAGGCGGCGGGTGAACTTTTATTCCCCGCGATTAACGTCAACGATTCCGTGACCAAATCAAAATTTGATAATCTTTATGGATGCCGCGAATCCCTGGCGGATGGAATCAAGAGAGCCACTGATATTATGATTGCCGGTAAACTGGTTGTGGTTTGCGGTTATGGCGATGTGGGGAAAGGATGCGCGCAATCCATGAGGGGTTTCGGAGCCAGAGTGATTATCACGGAAATTGATCCGATCTGCGCTCTGCAGGCCGCGATGGAGGGATATGAAGTCAAAACGATGGAAGACGTGGTGGCAGTCGGCGATATTTTTGTGACGGCGACCGGATGCTGCGATGTCATTACCGGAAAACACATGGAGATGATGAAAAACGAAGCCATCGTTTGCAATATCGGACATTTTGACAGTGAAATCGATATGCACTACCTGGAAACCAGCAAGGTCTGCAAAAAAGAAAGCATCAAACCTCAGGTTGATAAATGGACGCTGAAGTCGGGGCGCTCCATCATCGTCCTGGCCGAAGGACGGCTCGTCAATCTCGGCTGCGCGACCGGCCATCCCAGTTTTGTGATGAGCAACAGTTTTACCAATCAGTGCCTCGCGCAAATCGAACTGGCATCGAAGAAGCATCAGATCGGTGTTTATACGCTACCCAAAATGCTGGATGAGGAAGTGGCCCGTCTGCATCTGGATCGATTGGACGCCCGGTTGACCAGACTCAATAAAAAACAGGCTGCTTATCTGGGCATCACGGCGGAGGGTCCTTTTAAACCAGACCATTACAGATATTAGTCTCGGAAAAGTTATTGACCGTTAACCGGATCCAGACTGCTTACGTGTCCATTTTATGGAGCAAAAAAGCGGCGGCGGTACTGAACAGGATATTGGCCGACCACGCGGACAGAAATGCCGGCAGGACCTCCGATCTTCCTAAAGACATGCAGAAGGCGTGAAGGATCCAGTAGGAGAAGCCGATAAAAATGCCGATTCCAATACTTTGCATGATCCCGCCGCTTCTTTCCGAACGCAGGGAAAACGGCACGGCAATCATCACCATAATGATGACGACAAAAGGAAAAGCGATTTTCCCGTGAAGATCAACCAGGTATTTTGTGACATCGTATCCTTCCGATTGAATCTTCTGGACGTATTTTCGGAGTTCGAAAAATCCCATTTTTTCGACGTCTTTTTGCATCACTTTAAAATCTTCCGGTTTTTCCGGTAGATCAATTATTTTTTCCTGCGACCATTCCAGCACAGGATCACTGTTCTGAGTGAAACGGGTGGTCAGCAGATTCTTGAACAGCCAACGGTTATCCTTCCATTGCGCCTCTTTCGCGTCGATGCGGGCTTTCATAGTGAAATCCGGATTTAAATAATTGATCGTCACCCCCCGCAGGATGTTGTTATCGATATCGAACATTTTGAAGTTGTAGATGGCGTTCCCGCCGCGGTACCAGATTTCATCCAGCTTGAAATATCCCATATTCTGTTTTTTCTGTATTTCAATTTTCACCAGATGATTTTTCTTCTGGATGGATGAAGGAGTGATCAGTTCGCTGAAATAAAAAAGGAAAACAGAAGCCAGAGAAGCAAAAATGACGATGGGTAGAATCACTCTGTAAAGATTCATGCCGTTGGCTTTCAGAGCGGTTATTTCGCTGTATTTTGAAAAGGCGCTGAAGGTCATCAGCGTAGCCAGAAGCACGGACGGCGGCAGAATATAAGAGATGATCATCGGAATGGAATAAACAAAATACGCGACAATTTGAAGGACAGAGGCCTGATTGCTGAGAAACATACGAATCTTTTCAAAGAAATCAACGATCAGAAAGAGGGCGATAAAAGATATAAAGGTGATGATAAAAAATCTCAGGAATTCTTTTAAAATATATTTATCGATAAGCTTCAACGGACTATCCTCGAATATGGGTTCTGGAGAAAAGAGAAATCTCTCTGTAATGCAGATAGAAAAGACAAATGCCCACCAGCGAAAATAAAAGATTGGGCGTCCACACACAGATCGCCACAGGCAAATGCCCGTTTACAGCAACAGCTTCCGCGCCGATGCGCAATAAATAATAAAGCGTCACAATGATCAGCCCGGTGGCGAATCCCTTTGCTTTCACAGAGCGCTGGCTTCTGATGCCCAGGGGCAGCGCCAGCAGGCCGAAGAGGATGCAGGCTGTGGGAATGGCAAATCGATTATGCATTTCCACCAGCAACTCCCTTCTTTTTTTAACATTCCCTTCTTTTTTCCCGGCGTTTCTCAAAAGTTCGCTGATGGTCATTTCTTTGCCGGATTTGGCCGATTCGTCAAAACTGGCCAGCACATTGGATAAATCGAGGATTAAATCATAGCTTTTAAAATCGATTTTCCGGTAGTTTTTCAGATTGGCGCTGACGGTGTGAATCGAGCCGTTTTCCAGTTTGAGTTTAACCATCATGGACTCCTGATCGGATTGAAGAATGGCCTTTTGAGCAAGAATGGTGTTTTGCTCACCGATGATGCGCTTATCGGAAACAATAATGCCTTCCATATAATTCTTGTCGTGAGGAACTTTATCCGCGTAAATGAGAAAGCCCTTGAAATCGTCGTTAAAAACTTTTTCTTTGATGCCGATCTGTGCGTTTTGCTGAACCAGATTAAACAGAAGACGTTTGGTGGAAAAATTGCTCTGAGGCAGAATAAAGTAACTGATCAGAAGGGTCAGAACGAAAGTGATCATCGATGCGACGGCAACGGGATAATACATTTGCAACAAACTGATGCCGGAGGTCTTCAGCGCGGTGATTTCATTGTCGGAAGATAATCTGCCGACGGCAATCAGGACGGAAATTAAAAGAGCGATGGGAATGGTAAACAGCATGAAAGAAGGCATCAGGAAAATGATAATTTTAACAATGGAGAAAAAGCCGACGCCCTTATTAATGAATAAATCCATAATTTGAAGGATTTTACCCATCAGCAGGACAAACGTCAGGATGCATAAGATCAGTATAAACGGGAAGGCGATTTCCTGAAAAATATATCGGTCAATGATTTTGCGCATGGGATTATCAATTTTTTATTTGAAACTAACACGTAATGATGATTTTTCTCAAGCAAAACGTCAAGCAATTCCTCCTGCAGTCGTTTCTGAGATATATTTATTTTAGAACATTCAATGATTGACAGGCGGAAACATTTTTTTTATGTTGTAGCCGATTTTGCCGCCTGTTTTACGAAAAGGATACTTCTATGAAAGTTGATACCATGCGCTGGATAGATTACTGGATTGGCGTTCCTCTTTGTTTCCTGGGTACTGTTTTTCAAAAAACTGTCCGCTGTTTCATCAGTCAGGGCAAAAACGCTCCGAAGAATGTTCTTTTTATCGAATTATCGGAAATGGGCAGCGCCATTCTGGTTGACCCAGCGATGCGCAAACTGCAGAAAGAAGCTGGTGCCCGCCTTCACTTTGCCATCTTCAAGAAAAACAAACCCAGTCTGGATTTATTGAAAACTGTTCCCGATGAAAATATTTACACCATCCGCGAAGATAATCTGCTTAATTTTGTTCTCGATACTTTCAAATTTCTCTGGTGGACAAGGAAAAGAAAAATTGACGCCGTTATCGATCTGGAACTCTTCTCACGTTTTACAGCACTGCTCACCGGTTTCAGCGGCGCTCCCCACAAAGTCGGATTTCACGCCTATTATAATGAAGGACTTTATCGGGGAGGTTTTCTGTCACATAAAGTCGCCTATAATCCCCACATTCATATCGCGAAGAATTTTATTGCGCTGGTGAATGCCCTGCTCTCCGCGCACAAGGAAATTCCCTATTCTAAGACGAGAGTGGCGGATGAAGAGATCACGATCGCCAAAGCCGTATTTTCCGCCGATGACAAGAAAAAGATTATCGATATCGTGAAAAGCTGCTTTGAAAAATATGACGCCTCAAAATATAAAATCATCCTGATTAATCCCAATGCCAGTGAACTGCTGATCCAGCGCCGCTGGCCGCAGGAACATTTTTCGCAATTGATAAAAATGATTCTGGATAAGTCTCCACGCGCGCTGGTTTTAATCACCGGCGATCCCCGTGAAAGAGAAGAAGCGCAAAGATTAAAGGAAATGGTCGGTAATGAAAGATGCGTCAATTTTGCGGGCAAGGTTACCTTTGCACAGCTTCCCGTCCTTTACAGCGTGTCAGAAATGATGGTCACCAATGATTCCGGTCCCCCGCACTTTGCCGCGATTACGGATATGCCGACTTTTGTCATCTTTGGTCCGGAAACGCCCGCCCTTTACGGATCTCTGGGGAAGACCACGCCCATTTATGCCGGATTGGCCTGTTCCCCCTGCGTCAGCGCGTCCAATCATCGTAAAACCGCGTGCAGGGATAATGTGTGCCTGAAAGTGATTAAGCCGGCGTATGTGTTTGATGTCATCAATCCTGAGCTGGACAGAATCAATGCGATAAAGCAGTCCTGATGAAATGATCCAGATCAGCTTTTCTTAAAGAGCGCTTCCAGGTTATCTTTGGCGCCGGATGCCGCGGACACAGAGGATTTGTCTCCCGATCTGAAAAGGAAAAAATCACAAAAATTGGAGCGGGTCTTGTCCAGAACGCGCTCAGCCTGCGATTCCCGGCAGTCGTTATAAGCGCCGGAATCGTAAAATGAGCAGTTCATGCAGCAATGCAAATCATAACCGCAAAACGGGCATTGCGTCTGCCTTCCGACAAAAAAATCATCCGCGATTTCTTTTCTACATTTGTGACAAACGTTCATGGCAATAGATATAAGTTGTTCAGGATAAATGTCAAGAAGCTTTCTAATGTATTTCTGTTGGGATGATGTATATATGCTTACCTTGATTAACAGTTGTATCTACAAACAAATGATTTTTAAAATTCTGGATGTTGACGCTTATTCGAAAGGTGCAACGAAAAAATCAGCCGGAGCGTTAGCGATCGGCTGTATTGATTATTTTAGTCATTATTTATTGATGGATCAATTCCCCAATATAGGTTGCACTGTCTTAATTCCACGGGCAATAGCAGAAGCGATGAAGCCCGCAGCAAAAGAATGCTTTTGTACTTGGTGCTTCCATTAACGACGTATTCCAATGAAAAAGCGTAATAAAATATTCGTTCCCCCGGATTATTTCCAAGAAGCCACAACATCTTGTATTGTCTTGAAATCTTGATCTAGGCCATAGGACTGGCTTTTTAGGTAATTATAATACTCAATAGCTTTAGCGGCGGTCGTTTCTTTGAATCCGCACTTACCAAAAAGTGACTTGATGCTTTTGGCATAGTACTTAAGATTCCGTGCATCCAGAACACCTTCGTAGATGGTATGGATAAGAGCCTGCTTATATTTTCCTTCTGCCACCAAGATTCTTATAAAAAATGTTTGTGGGGCACTCAACAATGTCCCTGCTGCGGTTTTAGAATAACGTTCAGCATTAATACGTTCAAAACACCAATTTTGAAATTCATGCACCAGTCGCCAAGCCTCATCATTGCGATCCATTTCAATAGCATTTTGGATTTTTGATGAGTGCTCATGCATTTCGAGTATCCAGTCGCGCATAGTATTTACCCATTTATTTTCTTAATCTCCCATATTTGTTCATGTACTTCGTATTGAGATGTACAATTTGGACAAGAAAAATCATAGCCAACGTGCAATTTCTGTCTAGGAAGGGTAATTATGGTTTGGCATTCTTGGCACTTGACGGAGCAAGCATCAAGGCTAAACAGAAGGTTTTCTCCTTCTTTAGTGACAAAATGGCGTGAACCACATTCTGGATTAATGCAGAATACTTCACCAGCTTGTTCTAGGCCATTAGCATTTGCCTTAATATTCGATCCACAGACAGAACATTCAAACGTTACTAACCTTTCGACGGTGCAAGTAAAACTTTTTTTAACAAGTGGTTCTAACTCCGATGCAACCTTTTCCAGATAACCACGAAGTTCTCGGGGGTCTTTACATGAAACATTATGAGAAAAAGGCCAATTTGCATGAAGAAATGTACCAATTTTATTGTATGTCTTATTTAGCCATCCAGTATTTGGTCGCACATCAATACCAGTTGTTTCAAAATTCCCATTAACTTGTTCTCCAATATTATTCTGCTTTGCTATTCGGATAATCGCAGTTGATGCCGCATTTGGTTCCATTAACTGTAATGCTTTAAATGCCTGAGGTGGTTGCCACTTCTTAGCTGCATCTAGCGGGATACGATCGCGATATGCCCAGAGTTTTTCGTATACAACTGCCTCAATGCATCTCCGAAATTCAAGAACTGCATAGCGTAGTAATTGATTATCATTTCTATCTAAAAGCGATCTTGCTTTTTGGTAGGCGTCACGTTTTTCTTGTATAGAATCCATTTTTCTCCAGACTCCGAATTACTGCTAAAAAGAGTTTATAAATTTGGAAATTATCTGAATCTCACTTACCGGAAGAAAGAAATATGAGTCTCAATCTCCATTCATCCAATCTTTCCCGCCCAGCATGCGTGAGACTATCATGCTGGCCACATTATCCCCGATGGCGTTGAGCATGGTGGCGGGTGCGTCCACCAGTGTGCCGATCATGGTGATGATCGGGAAAGCTTCCATCGGAAATCCGTAAAAGGAAATGATTAACAGCTCGCCGATGGTTCCGCCGCCGGGGATGCCGCTGACCACTACGCCAACCAGCAGCGATATGCCGATTGCCGTGACGATGGTTTCCAGTCCGAAGAAGTTCATTTGAAATATTCCAAAAAGAAAAGCGATTTTAATGACAGCGGCCAGGCAGGAGCCTTCCATATGCATCGTCGCGCCGATGGGAATAACCACTTCACTGATATCCCTGGGCACGCCGGTTTTGTCGGTGGCTTCGAGATTGGCGGGAATCGTGGCCATGGAACTTCCGGTTCCCAGCGCGATCAGTGCCGGAGGAATGATATTGCGCCAGAATCTGACGACGCCTTCTTTTTTCGCGGCAATGAAAACGTAGAGGGTAAAAGCAATGAAAAAATAAAGGAACGCTGTCGGATAATACAGCATCATGGCCTTCATGTATGCGCCCAGCAGTTCCGGCCCGAAGACTCCGATAAGATAGGCAAAGTAGGCGCAAAGGCCAATGGGAGCGTAATACATGATAAAGGAAATGAGTTTCATCATGACGTCACTGCCCGAGGAAAGAAATCCGCTGAAAGGTTTACCGCGTTCACCGGAGGCCGAGGTGGCCAGACCGATCAGAATGGAAAAGATAATCAGCGCCAGCATATTTTTCTTGGAGATAATATCGGCAAAATCAGAGACGGTAAAGGCTTTCACGATTTGTTCGGAGAGCTTAATCTGTTCGTGATTGACGCCTGAGCCCAGAGCCATTTTGACGCCTTCGGCGGGCGGGTAAAGCATGACGCCGATGATCATGACAATGGAAGCGATCAGGCCGGTTATAACAAAGACAAAAAGCATGGCCCCCATGATTTTGCCGAGACGCCGGATGTTGGACATAGAGGCTACGGCGGAGGAAATCGAAAAGAAAACAAGCGGAACGATTACGGTGAAGAGCAGGTTGAGAAAGATATCGCCCAGCGGTTTAAAAATAGCAGCGTCTTTTTTAAAGATGAATCCCAGAATGGAGCCGATGATAATGGAAATGATCAGGATAATCGAGAAACCGTAAGACTTTAAAAAGTTTTGCTGTTTGATCATAATTGTTTATTCAATCACAAAATTGAAATACGTTTCGGGGAAAGGTTCATTCTTCAGCGTATAGTGCCACCATTCTTTATCATAATTTCTGAAGCCATGTTTTTCCATTAAAGATTTAAGCAAAAGCCGGTTGATTTTCTGCTGCTGCCAGATATTTTTATTTTCCGTGTGCGACAATTCATGAAAACAGTCAAAGCCGGTTCCCATATCCAGGCTGTTGTCTCCGAACCGCTGCCCGGCCGGCAGGTAGCATTCGGATAGCTTTTGTCCGGAGATGTAGGATTCCTGAGCGGGAGCGGGCAGGGGAATAATGGTCAGGTCCACGGTGCTGCCCCGGCTGTGGCCGGATCTGCTGTCGATGTAACCATCTTTGAAAAGATTTCGCTTATCAACGGTGGGGTAGAACTCTTTCATGGTTTTGGTGTTGTCAATCTCTTTGGCCCAGCGGACAAAATGATCAACGGCACGCTGGGGACGGTAGCAGTCATAAATTTTCAGGGTCATGGAATAGGGCGCAAGGTCTTTCTGAACCTTGACGAGTGCTTCCGCGGCCTCTTTGGTAAGAATGCATTTGGGGGCACGATAGCCGTCCACGCGTTCACCCAGAAAGTTGTGCTCGCCATAATAGCGAATATCAAGCAGAACGTCGGGTATCTTTTGTTGAATATCAACAAACGCCTCGGGTATTTGATAAGCCCCGGCGCCGGCACAGGCCATCAGCGGCAAACACAAAACAGCAAGACACAGAAGTTTCCATAATGATTTAAATTTCATGCGATCAACTCCGTTCAGTTTTTGATGCCGGTTATGATGAGCGGCGATGCCGCCGGATCAAGCCAGTCCAGAATTTTAAGAATGTTTTCTTCGGAGACGGCAACACATCCTGCCGTCGGCAGACCGGGGCACTTCCAGATATGAAGAAAAATGGCGCTGCCGCTGCCCTTGATGACAGGGTCTGTGTTATATTCAATGACGATGCCGTATTTGTAGAGGTCATCGTCGCGCTTCATCATTTCGTAGGAAGACGCCCGCGTTTCCTGTTTTTTGACCCATCTGTTGTAGTCATCCGCGTTGACATCGTCCACCCAGATATCATCAGCCAGCGACTGACGGTAGGGCATTTTTGTTTTCATGGATGCGGTGTATCCGAAGGCCGTTTGCAGAGGAAAGATTCCGGACGGCGTTTTGCCGTCTCCCTCTTTCTTTTCTCCGGCACGGGCAAAACCGTTTCTTCCCGCCACGGCATCCAGAGGTTCAAAAGCCGCTTTCCAGAGGTTGCCGCTTTTTTCCATCGCGTGGAGCTTCGGTCTGTGAAAAAAAAGAAAGTTTTCATCCGTGACCAGAAGAATCTGAGAAGAGTTGCCGATGGCATCTTTCTGCTGATTCAAGAAATTTCCGGCATCAAACTTTGCCCCGCAAAGGGGCGGCATGCAGCCTGAGATGAAGAAAGGAACAATAAGTATTTGAAACAGAAGGAAAATAAAGGGAGATTTGTTTATCTTCATAATATTATTCAGTTCTTTGCTATTTTGCGGTTAACATACGGCAAAAATGTAAAAAAATCAAGCAATAACAGGCATTCAAGTTATTCTTGACTTTAAATATTTTTCTGTGATAGCTAAATACCTTCAAAATACGAGCATTGGTAAATCTCAGGTTAACGCTCAAGGGATCGTAAGGTATGTCGGATAACTTATTTACACTGATGATCATTCCCAACCGCAAGAGCGGTGTCAAAAAAATAACCATTCCTAAAGTTTTTGTTCGCAATCTACTCATCGCTGCCGTAGTGGCCGTGGTGGTATCGCTTTATGTGATCTATGACTATGCCAGCATCAAAAGAGACCGTGCTGAACTGGCCAGGTTAAAGGCTCAAATCAAGGAGCAATCCCAGCAGTTTGAGGATCTGGCGGTGAGGATAGATTCCTTTTCCAATCGTATGGAAGAACTCAGGCAGGTGGATAAAAAAATAAGAACTTTAGCCTACGAAACAAGCCCTGATAAGAAACTTCCTCTGGGTGTCGGCGGATCGGATAAGGAAACCAGAATCAAAGACCTGCTGGATAAAGATCAGAATACGGTGGTCGCGGCCATGCGCAATAATATTGCTAGACTCAATGATGACGCGAATGTCCGGGGAAAAAGCTTTCAGGAACTACTGGCTTTTTTAACGGAACAGAAGTCGGTTCTGGCTTCTACACCTTCGCTGTGGCCTGTGGAGGGATGGGTGACATCGGAGTTCGGTTTCAGAAGATCCCCTTTCGGAGCGGGAACGGAATTTCATAGAGGTCTGGATATTTCCACACGCTTCGGCAAAGAGATCATTGCTCCGGCGGATGGCCTTGTTGTCGGGAGCGGCTTTGAGCCCCAGGACGGAAATTACATCAAAATCGAACATGGCCACGGCTTTGAAACCTCTTATCTGCATCTGTCCCGCAGCGCCGTCAAAGCGGGAACGAGAGTGAAGCGGGGAGAGGTCATCGGCTATGTTGGCGATACGGGTCGTAGCACGGGAGCTCATTTGCATTACGCGATCTCCATCAATGGAGTCGCCGTGAATCCCAAAAGGTTTTTGCAGTAGCTCAACAGAAACTGGGTTGTGGTATATTGAATAAAATTTAGCTGTTTTACTCTGCCGGTTCGTTTGCCGGCTTTTTTTTAGAAAAGGTTATCGATGATTCAGAATTTCATAAAGAAAATATTTGGAACGAAAAATGACCGGGAACTCAAAAGGCTGTCGATCCTTCTGAGGGAAGTCAATAATTTTGAACCGGCGATCTCCGCGCTCAGCGATGATGAACTCAAGGCGAAAACGCCTTATTTCAGGGAAAAATTAAAAAGCGGCCTCACACCGGATGATATCCTGACGGAAGCGTTTGCCGTGGCGCGGGAAGCGTCGCGACGCACGCTGGGGATGCGGCCTTTTGATGTGCAGATCATCGGCGGCATTGTTTTGCATGAAGGTAAAATCGCGGAAATGAAAACCGGTGAAGGCAAGACATTGGCCGCGACCCTGCCTCTTTATCTGAACGCGCTGGAAGGGAAGGGCTGCCATGTCGTGACCGTCAATGACTATCTGGCTCATCGCGACGCCCAATGGATGGGGCCGATCTATCAATTTCTGGGGCTGAGCGTCGGCGTGATTATTCACGGGCTGGATGATGACGAGCGGAGAGCAGCTTACGCATGCGATATCACCTACGGCACCAATAATGAGTTCGGGTTTGATTATCTTCGCGACAACATGAAATTTACGCTGGATGATTATGTTCAGCGCGAGTTCAATTACGCCATTGTTGACGAAGTGGACAGCATCCTGATCGATGAAGCGCGAACGCCTCTGATCATTTCCGGGCCGTCCGAGGAGTCGACGGATAAGTACTATAAAATCAATCAGATCATTCCCCGGTTGAAAAAAGAAACGGACTATTCCATTGATGAAAAAAGTCGCACCGTGGTGTTGACGGAAGAAGGTGTGGCCCATGTGGAAAAATTACTCAATGTGCAGAATCTTTACGAGCCGCGCAACATTGAGACGCTGCATCACGTTAATCAGGCGCTGCGCGCGCATACGATCTTCAAGCGGGATGTTGATTATCTGGTGAAAGACGGGCAGGTCGTGATCGTGGATGAATTCACGGGCCGCGTCATGCCGGGGCGGCGCTACAGCGACGGTTTGCACCAGGCTCTGGAAGCTAAAGAAGATGTGAAGATCGAACGGGAAAATCAAACCCTGGCGTCCATTACCTTTCAGAATTATTTCCGGATGTATAAGAAACTGGCCGGGATGACCGGCACGGCCGATACGGAAGCGGAGGAATTCAAGAAGATTTATAATCTCGAAGTTCTGGTGATTCCCACCAATATGCCAATGATTCGCGAAGACCACAATGACCTGATCTATAAAACCGAACAGGAAAAAATCAACGCGGTGATCCGGGAAGTCAAGGAATTGAACAAACAGAAAAGACCGGTGCTGATCGGCACCATTTCCATAGAAAAGTCGGAGATGCTCAGCAAGCATCTCCTCCGTTCCGGCGTCAAACATCACGTCCTGAACGCCAAGAATCATGAAAAGGAAGCGGAGATTGTCGCACAGGCCGGTCAAGCGGGGATGGTCACCATCTCCACCAATATGGCGGGTCGAGGCACCGACATTAAACTGGGAGAAGGCGTTGCCGAGCTGGGCGGACTCCATATTCTGGGAACGGAACGGCATGAGAGCCGCCGCATTGACAATCAGTTGCGAGGGCGCTCCGGCCGTCAGGGCGATAAGGGATCGTCGCGGTTTTATCTTTCTCTGGAAGATGATTTGCTGCGCATCTTCGGCGCGGAGCGGATATCCGGGATCATGGATAAAATCGGCATTGAAGAAGACCAGCCCATTGAACATAAATATATTTCCCGGGCTATTGAGAATGCCCAGAAAAGAGTTGAAGGACAGAACTTTGATATTCGTAAACACCTTCTCGATTATGACGATGTCATGAACCGGCAGAGAAAAGTGATCTACGAGCAGCGCAAGAAGGTGCTGCGCGGCGATAACCTCTGGGGGGATATCGATGAGATGCTCGGGGAGATCGTCGATGATATCCTGTCCGATTTCATTGATGAGAAAGCGAAAAAAGAAGAAATTAATTTCAAGGGGCTGGAAGACGCGCTCCTGAAGCAATTCAACATCAAATTTGATCTGGTGAATCTGGATGCCCGTAAAGCCGAAGGACAGACGCTGCGTGATATAATCATCGAGGGAGTGCAGGGGCTGCTGCGCCATAAAGAAAGCGATTTCGGTAAGGACCTCATGGATTACCTGATGAAGGTCATTATGCTCCAGGCGATTGACGTGCAGTGGAAAGACCATCTGCTGGCGATGGATCATCTCCGGGAGGGAATCGGTTTGCGCGGCTACGCTCAGAAAGATCCGGTGCGGGAATATCAGCGGGAAGGCTATGAAATGTTTATGGAGATGATCGCCCGCATCAAAATGGATGTCCTGGAGAAGCTTTGCCTTATCAGAATTCAGAGAGAGGAAGAAGTGGAAGCCATCAGGCAGAAGCAGAAGCAGGATTATATTATGAGCAGAGGGGAGGATACGCCGGCCAATAAAACCGTCAAACATGAAGGCGAAAAGGTCGGTCGCAATGATCCGTGCCCCTGTGGAAGCGGTAAAAAATATAAGAAATGCTGTGGCGCTTAGACGTTTAAAGAGAGGCTGATTATGGCAAAAGGTAAAACAAATATTAGCGTGCCCGGTTTTCTGGCGAATGGAATCTCCTGCGGAATAAAAAAGGGAGACGAAAAAGATCTTGGTCTGATTTATTCCACGGTTCCGGCAAAAGTAGCCGCTGTCTTCACGAAAAACACGTTTAAAGCGGCGCCTCTGCTGATCAATGAGGAGCGCGTCAAAAAAGGGATGGCACAGGCCATCATCACCAACAGCGGCTGCGCCAACGCGGCAACCGGCAGGGAAGGTCATCGTGACGCTTTAATCGTTTCCGGCGCGCTGGCCAAGGAATTGAATATCAAGGAAGAACTGATCCTACTGGGGTCAACAGGCGTGATCGGCAAGAGGCTACCGGCAAAGAAAATTGAAGGCGGCATCGGCAAGCTCGTGAAGGGATTGAATGAAGCGGGGATTGAGGATGCGGAAAAGGCGATGATGACGACGGATAAATATCCGAAGATCGCCATCAGACGGGGTGTGGTGGGCGCCAAGGATGTCACTATTTGCGGTATCGCGAAAGGCGCCGGGATGATTGAACCGAACATGGCCACCCTTCTAACCTACGTAATGACCGACGCCTTCATTGATGCCAAAGCCCTAAATACGGTCTTTCATCAGGCGATCAACGCGACTTTTAATTCCATCAGCGTTGACGGCTGCATGAGCACCAATGATATGGCCATCATCTTGGCCAACGGCATGGCCGGAAACAATCCCCTGGAAAAGGTTCAGGCCCGTCTGCAGCGCTTCCGCGATATGCTGACGGATGTTTTGATGGAATTGTGTCAGGCGGTAGTTCAGGACGGGGAAGGGGCGACCAAGTTTATTACCATCGCGGTGAATGGCGCGAAGTCGAAATCAGACGCCAGGATGGCGGCCTATTCCATCGCCAATTCCAATCTCGTCAAAACGGCCTTTTTCGGAGAGGATCCCAACTGGGGAAGAATTATCGCCGCGCTCGGTGCGTCAGGCATCAATGTGGAGAAAGAAAAGATAAGCCTGAGCATAGGCGATCTGCCCATATTTTCACAGAATGCGCCGTTGAATTTCGATTCCGGCAAGCTGCAGGCAATTTTCCTTCAGAATAGAATTGAAGTGAAGGTTGATTTGGGGGCGGGGGACAAATCCTACACCGTTTATACCTCGGATCTTTCCCACGATTACGTGAAGATCAACGCCGAATATTCAACGTAGTCATGATCAAATGATCATGTATCAACTATGATTTAAACTTGATTAATTAAACCGTTTATGTTAAGTGTCATCGATTAAATTTCACACATCCCCGGATTGCCGGTATGTTGCTTGCGATTTAAGTTTGCCGTGCAAGTTGAAAGGGATGGAGGAAAAAACAAAATGAAGGAGAAAACTATGTCAGCGATTTCAATGAAGCTTTTGCTCGAGGCCGGTGTTCATTTCGGACACCAGACAAACAAGTGGAACCCCAAAATGAAGCCGTACATCTTCGGGGCCCGAAACAACATTTATATTATTGATTTGCAGCAAACGGTTGGGCTTTTCCAGTCAGCCTATAATTTCGTCATCGACACGGTCAGCGAAGGAAAGGATATCCTTTTTGTCGGGACAAAAAAGCAGTCCCAGGAAGCCATTAAGGAGGAAGCCACGCGTTGCGGCATGCCGTATGTGAATCAGCGCTGGTTGGGCGGCATGCTGACCAATTTTGTGACGATTAAAAAAAGCATCGACCGTTTAAATACTCTGACAAACATGTTCAAAGATGATTCCATCAAGGCGTTTCCTAAAAAGGAAATCACCAAACTGCAGAAGGAAAAAGAAAAACTGGAAAATGTACTGGGTGGAATTAAAACCATGAAATCCCTGCCCGCCGCTGTTTTTATTGTGGATCCGAGCAAGGAGCATATCACCGTTAATGAAGCCAAAAAATTAAGAGTTCCCATCGCGGCTATCGTGGATACCAATTGTAATCCCGATAACATCGATTATGTGATTCCGGGTAATGATGATGCCATCCGGGCGATTAAATTATTCACCTCCAAGATTGCCGATGCGGTTCTGGAAGGCAGAAAGAGATTTGAAGAGAAGCTGGTAGCGGAATCCAATAAAGAAGCGGATGTCGCCGTGGAAACAGCACCGGCGGAAACGGATGTTCCCGAACGGCTGGAAATTGACGACAGCAACGATAAATCGGAAGCTTACGCCGAATAACGATAATCCTTCAGGGATTGTATTAAAGCATTGATTAAGGGAGAAAAGAAAATGGAAATAACTTCAGCAATGGTTAAAGAATTAAGAACAAAAACCGGAGCCGGAATGATGGACTGCAAGGAAGCCCTGGCTGCATCAGAAGGTGATCTGGAGAAAGCGATTGATTATCTGAGAAAGAAAGGTCTGTCGGCTGCCACCAAGAGATCGTCAAAAGCAGCGAAAGACGGAACCGTGGCTTCTTACATTCATATGGGCGGTAAAATCGGCGTGATGGTTGAAGTGAATTGCGAAACAGATTTTGTCGCGAAAACGGAAGATTTTCAGACGATGGCCAGAGACATTGCCATGCACATTGCCGCGTCCAATCCGTTGTATGTGCGGCCGGATGAGATTCCAGAGGCTGCCATGGAGCGGGAAAAAGAAATCTATCGCAGTCAGCTGCGAGAGGAAAAGAAGCCGGAAAAAATCTGGGACAAGATTATTGAAGGCAAACTCAAAAAATATTATGAAGACGTCTGCCTGACCGAGCAGAAATTCGTCAAGAATCAGGATATTACTGTGGGAACGCTGGTCAGCAACATGATCGCGAAGACCGGAGAGAACATCCTGATCCGCCGGTTTGCCCGCTTTCAGTTGGGCGAGGAACTGAAGCAGTCATGAGCTTAAAGCAAAAAACCGCTTATCAGAGAGTTCTTTTAAAGCTGAGCGGTGAAGCACTTCTGGGAAAACAATCCACAGGCGTGGATCCCGAAGTCGCCAATTACATCGCGGATGAAATCAAACCTCTGGCCCGAGTCGGGATTCAGTTAGGCATTGTGGTCGGCGGCGGCAACATTTTTCGCGGTGTGGAAGCCAGCGCCAAGGGGATGGATCGGACCACGGCAGATTATATGGGAATGCTGGCAACCGTGATTAACAGCCTTGCTCTGCAGAGCGCGCTGGAGGAGAGGGGATTGCCCACACGGGTGCAGTCGTCCATAGAGATGAGGGAAATCGCCGAACCCTTTATTCAGCGCAGAGCGATCCGCCATCTGGAAAAGGGCAGAATTGTGATATTCGCCGGAGGCACAGGCAATCCCTACTTTTCAACCGACACTGCGGCTGTCTTGCGGGCGATGGAAATACGCGCCGACGTGATTATGAAAGCGACAAAAGTTGACGGGGTGTACAGCGCGGATCCGGTCAAAGACAGCAAAGCGGTGATGTTTAACAAAATAAGCTATATCGATGTCTTAACCCAAAACCTTAAAGTTATGGATGCGACGGCAATAACGCTCTGCCGCGATAATTTATTACCGATTATTGTGTTTAATTTACAGAAGAAGGGTAACATCCGTAAAGCGATTTGCGGACAAAAAATTGGGACTTACGTAGGAGAATAATATGAAAGAAGCCGTTTTTCAGAAGTTTAAGGAAGAGATGGAAAAAACAATTGCCGCATTAAGCAAGTCTTTCAGCAGAGTCAGGACGGGCCGGGCATCCATTTCCCTGCTCGATGGCATTAAAGTGGACTACTACGGTACTCCGACTCCTATCAATCAAGTGGCAAATGTTTCCGTTCCGGAAAGCCGCCAGATTCTAATCGTGCCCTGGGATGTTTCCATCATCAGCGCTATTGAAAAGGCCATTCAAAAGTCGGATCTGGGCGTGACGCCTTCCAATGACGGCAAGGCTGTGCGTCTGGCGATTCCCCAGTTGACGGAGGAAAGGCGCAAAGACATCGCCAAAAATGTCAAGAAGATGGCTGAAGAAGCGAAGGTTAAGCTGCGTAACGCGCGAAGAGACGCCAACGAAGAGTTCAAGACGTTAAAGAAAAACAATACAATATCCGAAGATGAAATGTTTACCGCCCAGGATGAAGTTCAGAAGCTGACGGATCAGTCTATCGAAAAAACAGACAAGGTTCTGGCGGCCAAAGAAAAGGAAATCATGGAAATCTGATCGTGATTGAATATGAAACATTGATGATGGGGAGTTTTGACTCCCCATTTGTTTTTTTGCCGTTTTTCAGGATGATTATCCGTTGAAAAAAATATGTCTGTCGATTAAACTGAAGGAAAGCAAAAGGGGTCAACGACGTGATCAAGATTGATACCGACCGGTTACCGCGGCACATAGCTATTATTATGGATGGCAACGGGCGCTGGGCGGAAAAACATACCATGGGGAGAATCAGGGGACACAGGAAGGGCGCTCAGGCTGTCCGGACGGTGGTCAGAGCCTGTCGGGAAATCGGCATCCGGTATCTCACGCTTTTTGCTTTTTCTTCTGAAAACTGGGAGCGTCCGGCAAAGGAAGTTCAGGCGTTGATGTTTCTGCTGGAAGAATATCTGGACAAGGAGCTCGCGGAATTGCAGAAGCAGGAAATCAGACTGACAACAATCGGGGACATTGAACGCTTAACTCCTGTGGTGAGAGAAAAACTTTTCCAGGTTAAAGAAAGCACCGCAACGAACGACAAAATGGTTCTGAATCTGGCGTTGAGCTATGGGGCGCAGGACGAAATGATTATGGCGATAAAGAAAATCATTGAAGACTGCGGAAGCGGTAAAATGGAGATCAAGGCCATCAATAAGGAAACCTTCAGCCAATATTTATATACATCAGGAATGCCTGATCCGGATTTGATGATTCGCACCAGCGGCGAATGCCGCATCAGCAATTTTCTTCTGTGGCAGCTGGCCTATACGGAATTGTATTTTACCAAAGTGCTCTGGCCGGATTTTACGAAAGATGATCTTTATAAAGCCATCGCCAGCTATCAGAAGCGGGAAAGGCGTTTCGGTTTGACCAGTGAACAATTAAAAGAAGTGAATACTGAAATGTGCAAAGGAAAAGTTAATGCCTGAACAGGTGCCTCGAAAAAGCAATTCATTGTTCAAGCGATGGGTGACAGGCCTCGTGATTGTGCCCGTTCTGCTGCTGATCATTTTTTTCGGCTCTCCGGCGATTTTCGCGGCGGCGGTAATTCTGTTTATCCTGGGCGGCGTCTGGGAATACAACCATATGGTGTTCGGCAATGGTTTTATCGCAGAAAAAATTCAAGGCCTGCTTTTCGCGGTTGTCATCCCTCTGCTGTCCCTGACCGGCAATCCGCAGTACACGCTTGCCGCTCTGGCGCTTTCCGTTTTGCTGGTCTTCATGGTCTTTGTTTTGTCCATCAAAGAAGCGCATTTCGATGTTTTATCGGTTGCCAAAGTTGTATTCGGCATTATGTATATCCCGTTTCTGATGTCTTATTTCATTCACCTGCGGATGATGGAAAACGGAGTTATTTGGATCGTTTTTGTCCTGGTTCTCGCTTTCATCGGGGATATTGCCGCTCTGTATGTGGGCAAGTATTTCGGCAAGCGCAAGCTCGCTCCCCTGGTCAGTCCCGGAAAAACGGTTGAAGGACTGGTCGCACTGGTTGTCAGCAGCACGTTGGCCTGCCTGATCTTCGCGCATTTTTTCCTGCCGGAGATCCCCCTGTTTAAAATAGCAATCCTTGCTTTTACAGGCAGTATCGCAGGCCAGCTGGGCGATATCTGCGAGTCGGCTATGAAAAGGAATTACGGCCTTAAAGACGCCAGTTCGCTTTTGCCCGGCCATGGAGGCATTCTGGATCGGCTGGATTGTCTTTTATTTATAGCGCCTTATGTCTATTACTTTCGTATTTTTGTGATTGAATAAATGAAGAAGATAACACTGCTGGGTTCAACCGGTTCCATAGGATGCAGCACACTGGATGTGGTGGAAAATAATCCGGATCGTTTTCGGATCGTGGCTCTGGTTGCCGGTGAAAATACTGAACTGCTTCTAAAGCAGATAGAAAAATTCAGGCCCAAAGTCGTTGCCGTCAAATCGAAAGAGGCAGCCCTGAAGCTTCGCACCGCCTTGACGGCGAAAAACAGGGTAAAAATATTGTATGATGTTGAGGGAATGCGGGAAGCCGCTGCGCATCCATCGGCGGATATTGTTGTTTCCGCCATTTCGGGTTCGGCCGGTTTAATCCCCACTTTGGCCGCCATCGAAGCGGGCAAGGATATTGCTCTGGCCAACAAGGAAACCATGGTGCTGGCCGGAGAAATCGTCACCCAAAAAGCTTTGAAAAAGCGAATAAAAATTATTCCGGTGGACAGTGAGCACAGCGCGATATTCCAGTGTCTGGAGGGAAGCAGGCGCGAAAATTTACGCAGGATTATTCTGACGGCTTCCGGCGGTCCCTTTCTAAATTTTACCGCCAGGCAACTTCAGCAAGTCACGCTTCAACAGACACTGCGGCATCCGAAATGGAAAATGGGAAAAAAAATAACCATTGATTCCGCTTCCATGATGAACAAAGGTCTGGAAATTATTGAAGCGAAATGGCTGTTTGATATGGATATGCAGGCCATTGATGTTTTGATTCATCCGCAGAGCATCGTCCATTCCATGGTTGAATTTGTTGACGGGGCTTTTCTAGCGCAAATGGGAGTTCCGGATATGAAAATACCCATTGCCTACGCTTTAACCTATCCGGAGAGAATCGCGGGTAATTCCGCGCCGTTGAATCTGGCGAAAGAAAAAACACTGGAATTCTATCCGCCGGATGCCAGGAAATTCCCATGTCTTGACATCGCCCGTCAAGCCGGTATAGATGGAGGAACCGCTCCCGCAGTTCTCAATGCGGCAGATGAAATTGCGGTAGAAGCTTTTATGCGGAAGACGGTTCGTTTTGTGGATATTCCCGTGATTATTGAAAAGGTGCTGAAAGAACATAAAACAATAAAAAAACCTACCCTGGAGGATATCCTGGATGCCGACCGGTGGGCAAGGCTGAAAACTCATACCATCATAGAGAGGATGACACATTGATTACATTAATTTCTTTTATTATTTTACTGGGAGTGCTTATTTTTGCCCATGAATTCGGCCACTATCTGGCCGCCAGATTGTCGGGGGTGGGCGTTCTGAAATTTTCTCTCGGTTTCGGGCCGAAAATCTTCGGCAAAAAAATAGGCGAGACGGAATATGTCCTCTCTTGGATCCCGCTGGGAGGTTTTGTAAAACTGCTGGGTGAATCAGGCGATGAAGAACTGCCCCCTGAAGACGAGAAAAGATCATTCTGCAAACAATCCGTCTGGAAAAGAATCCTAATCGTTCTGGCCGGGCCTGTTTTTAACTTTGTGCTGGCTGTCTTCATATTTATCGTCGTGATGATGTATGGTCTGCCGACGCTGACGGCGGACGTCGGAGAGGTGCAAAAGGATTCGGCCGCCTTTCAGGCCGGTATGCAGGACGGCGATAAAATCGTTTCCATGAATGGACAAAAAATAGTTTTCTGGGAAGAGATCAGAGAAATAACTGCGGCGGTGAAAGACAAACAAATGGAGGTTATCGTCCAGAGAGGAGCGGAGCAGAAGCGCCTCCTGGTGACGCCACACTTGTCTAAAACGAAGAATCTTTTCGGAGAAGAGGTTCCCGCCTATCTGATGGGGATAGCTCCTGCCGGCAAAACGATAATTGAAAGAAAAAATCCCCTGGATGCCTTGCTATCGTCATTGGCCAAGACCTGGGAAATCAGCAAACTGACGGTTATTTCCGTTGTGAAGATGATCGAAGGCGTTGTCTCGCCGAGAACGTTGGGAGGGCCGATCTTCATAGCTCAGGTCGCCGGAGCTCAGGTGAAGGAAGGCATCATTCCCTTTGTCCTTTTTATGGCTATTCTTTCGATCAATCTGGGAGTGATCAATCTGTTTCCGATACCGGTTCTCGACGGAGGTCATATTTTATTTTATCTGATTGAAATTGTGATGAGAAGGGAAGTCAGCGTGAAAGTCCGGGAATTAGCGCAGCAGATCGGCTTTGCGATGCTGTTGATGCTGATGCTTTTTGTTATTTTTATCGATATTGAACGGCTGAATATTCCAATTATTAACGATATCCTGAAAATCTTTAAATAGACTATGCTGATTCTGGCTTTTGACACATCCGGTAAAACCGCTTCGGTGGCCTTGATTAGGGATGACCTTATCCTTTATGATGTCTTGATCAACAGCGGATTAAATCATTCAGAAGTCCTCCTGCCGGCGATCCATCAGGCCTTGGCGCAAACCGGAATCAAAATTACGGATATTGATCTCTTCGCCTGCACCATCGGCCCGGGATCATTTACCGGCCTGCGCATCGGGGCCAGTACAATGAAAGGATTGATTCTGGCAGCTCAAAAGCCGGTAGCGGGGGTTTCTTCCCTGGAAGCTCTCGCTTTGAATATCAGCCCAACACCCAAAAAAATATGCGCGCTGATGGATGCGGGGCGTGGGCAGGTTTACATAGCTTATTTCAAGTATGAGAAAAACGGACTTATGGAGCGAGTGGATGAAGACCGGGTACTAAATCCCTCCCAGATCAAAATTGAGGTGGAGGAAGAAGAAGTGATTTTCGTCGGCGATGGAGCGGTGAAATTCGCCGACCTTTTGTGCCGGACTCATCCCCCAAAAGCAGCTATCGCTCCGACGGCGAAACAATACATCCGGGCTTCATCCGTCGCCCTGTTGGGCCGCCGGAAATATCAGCGCAATGAATTGGTTGACGCATCAACATTTATTCCCGTCTATCTGCGTTCGCACGACGCCCACGTCAAAAAAGCTTCATAAGAGCATGTCGTATTTTGAAATTAAGAAGACTTGATTTTATTCAAAAGATCGCGGACTTTCCTGTTATCGGGATTTTGGGCCAGCACGGCGTAAAGACGCTCGGCGATTGAGTCCAGATTCACGATGCGGGGATTGGATAAATAAAGCGAGAAATAGGCGTTCGCAAGATTAAAATTCGTTTCTTCATGAAGAGGATTGACTTTCAAAGCGCGGCGATAGGTTGATATGGCCTGGAGAAAGTTTTTGGTTATCTCATACACCGAGCCCACATCGTTGAGGGCGTCAATGTTGTCCGGTTCCAGCGTCAAAACTTTTTGAAAATGTTTCAGAGCGTCCGTGTAATTTCCATCCTGAAAATGAATTCTTCCCAGATTGTGCAGCGCCTTGGTGTGCTTCGGATTAATTTCCAGAACGACTTCATATTCTTCAGCCGCTTCATCAAGCATATCATGCTTGTCATACAGGCTGGCCAGACGAAAATGGGGCTCCACATCCTGAGGAGATGTTTCAATCGCCTGATGATACTGATTCACAGCACTGTGATAATCTCCCTGCAGTTCATAAATATGGCCGATGTTGAGCATGGCTTGAATATCGGCAGGATTCACCCTCAGAGCTTTTTCATAGCATTTCTTGGCGGAGTCAAACATGTCGATCTGTTCATAGACGTACCCCATATGGATATAATGCATGGGATTGTCCGGCTCCAATTCCGTCATCTTATTGAAGCATTTTAAAGCCTCGTCATAATTTTTATTTTCTATATATGTGAATCCCCAACTGACGTAATCTTCGCCGGTATAGGAATCTTTCTTCGTCGTTTTGGAGGTTTTAATGGTCATGTTGTGACTGTTAAGAAATAGCGAGATTTCTTAAGCTGTTCTCTTCCTGAAAATTATTTATTCGTTATTTTAACGGCTGTTAAATTTTTTCAAAATAACATTTTTAACATCGAACCATAAAGAAACCGGATCGGCTGATGTGTGCGCTAAATGGGGATTTCCCTTTAATATCTGCGCAGCCCAATATCCTGCCAGTTTATGTTTTGTGTCAGGATCGGCAGCCTGCGCGTTCCTGACGACGTGCGCTGGAATCGTCAGTTTGATGGGCTGCTGGCCGATCAATACATCTTCGAATGATTCTTTTTCAGCCTGCGCCGGCTGTTCGGAAGACTCCTGGGGTTTTGCCTGAGCGGCAGCAGGCTCTTCCTGTTTCGGCGGCACGGCTATAGGCGCGACGGTCTGCTTTTGCGGCATAATCGTTTTGGGTGGAATTGGAACAGATTCCCGCCGCTGAGAAAGAGGAACCGAGGATGGCTTGGCCAGCGGCACCGTTCTGGGCTGGACCGGGACAACCCCGACTTTCGGGGCTACGGCAGGAGCGGCCATTGGCTGTCCAGAGACAGCCAGTTGGGGTTCAACCGGAGCGGCCGTCGGCTGTTCAGGCACAACCGGTTGGGATTCAATCGGAACGGCCTCTTCCGTCGGAGAAGGCGGCTGTTCCGGAGCGACAGACCGTGGTTTCATCGGAATGGCTTCTTCCCATTCAACTTCCCGAGGTTCTATTTCCAGACGCTCAGGTACTTCCGGAATCACAGGTTTTTGATCCATCATCGCCGGTCGGATGCGTGTAGACGGCATTTCTTGTCTTGGAGGCATTGCGGCAGCCTCGGGCGGCTGTTCCGGAGCAACCGGTTGGGGCTGAACCGGAATGGCCTCTTCCTTTGGAGGAGGCTCAGTGGCAGCAAACGGTGGCTGCTCGGGCGCGACGGGTTCAGGCCGCACGAGTGGAGCCTCTGCCATTTGCGGAGTTGGTGTCGGTCTTACCGGTGTGGGTTCCGGTACAGGGCTGGCCGGAGCTGCCTCTTCTATCGGAGGCGCAACAGGCCGGATGGGCGGTCGTTCAGGCGCGGCAGGCACAGGCCGCACAGGTGGAGTCTCTGCCAACCGGGGAGACGGTGTCGGCCTCACCGGTTGAGGTGCCGGGATTGGGGGAACGGGAGCTGCCTCTTCTATCGGGGGCGCAACGGGCCGGATGGGCGGTCGTTCAGGCGCGGCAGGAATAGGCCGCACGGTCGGAGTCTCTGCCAACCGAGGCGGTGGCGTCGGCCTTGAAGGAGCCTTTAATTCCGGTGCTTCCGGTTTGGGAGCGGCGGCTTTCGGCCGTTTTGGCAATTTTTCAGGTTCTTCCATAACGGCTTCGGGTTCTGCTGTGGTGCGGCCAGGAGCCCTGCGTGATGTTTTCCCTAATTTCTGGAAGCGATCGGCAATCTGTGCGGCAACTTCGGCGGAAATGGTTTCGAATTCATTGGTTTCTCCGGCTTTCAGACACAATTTGCATATCTTGTTGATCAGGCGGGGCACGCCGTGCTCGGAAAATTCCCAGATGACAGGAATGGCATCTACAGAGAAAATATTCTTTTCGGTGCCGGCGATGCGCAGCCTTGCTTCAATATACGCCTGCACGGCTTCCTTGGAAGGAAGTTTTTCGAGGTGGCCATATGTGCCGACGCGCTGAAACAAATTCGCGTGCTTGGGTTTTTCCAGCACTCTGGCAAATTCCATCTGGCCGACGAGCAGCAGGGTGAAAAGATTGCGGTCGTCATCCTGCATGTTCGTCAGCATCCGGATATCATCCAGAACGGAAGGCGGTATGACGTTGGCTTCATCAATAACAATAACAATTTTTTTGCCCTGATCGGCGGCTTCAAAAAGAAGACGGTTAAAGATTTCCAGAAGATCAACTTTCTTTTTCTCGAGACACTGTTTTCCGGTGATCTGACCGATAATTTCTCTCAGCAGCTGTATGAAAGAAAGAGCGGGGTTGGTGATCAGGGCGACTTTGTATTTTTCCGGTTCCAGCGAATCGATAATGACGCGAAGAGAGAGCGTCTTGCCAAGACCGACTTCACCGACAATAACGGTCAGACATTCATTGCCCTCTTTAATGGCGTAAATCGTTTCAGCGATAACATCTTCCATTGAAACGTGACAGTCCACATACATTGAAGCATCAGGAACGTTATCGAAGGGCGGTTTCACTAAATTCCAGTATTCGCTATACATCTGTCATCTCCCATTAAAAGGTTAATGTCACTTTTCATTGTTAAACTGAGCAAATTCAGACTCACTGCTCAGATATTCCAGAATATCTTCAAGCAAAAATCGTCTCATTTTTCCCAATTTGTAGCTTTTCAGCTTGTTTTCGGAGACAATTTTCTGCAGGAAACTGCGGCTCACCTGGAGCATCTGGCAAACCTGAGCGGGAGCGAGCATCCTGACCAGCAAAGAATCTTTAAACCGGTAATTGAAGCAAAGCCGCCCATCAGGGGTTAATTTTATATCCAGAGCCGGGTCATTTTTGGCGCCGCTCAGGATTTCTTTTATATATTCCGATTCTTTTAATAAAGCGGATTGTTCTTTGGTCATCACGATGGAAATGACGGAAGCGCTATTATCAGTGAATTCTTCAACAATTTTTTTATCACCCACGGTAGTGCTGCTTTCTGTTGCCATATCAGTCGGGATGGTTTCCGGAATGATTGTTTTGTTTAATTCCGTCTGCGCTGCGATGAATTCTGGTATTATCTGAGTACTCACTTCCCTATTTTTTTCAGCGACCGCTCTGCTGACCAGCGTTTCAGAAACATTTGCTTCACTGGTTTCCGGCTGCGCAACGGTAACTTTGATTTCCGGCTGCGCATATTCTCTCCGCCGCCTTACTATGCAAATTTTTTCCATATTGCTCCTGATAGTACTGAAATGCAGAAAACACTAAAGGAAAAACTTATACCCCATTTTTCCCTGAAAAAACAAATTTAAAAAATCAAAAAAATATTGTCAGCAGGCTGACATGTGACTCCCAGTTTTCAGTCCTTTTCAAAGCTAATTTAGCTTATTTACTAAGTGAAATCAAGACAATTTTGCGATTCACCGTCTATTGACGGTACTCTGTTCAGGAAAATCATCACAATAGATTTTTTTTAATTTGAATCTAAAGCTTTTATTCCAAGATGTATCGGATAAATTGAAGCAACGATACAAAGAAGCATGGCGATCATGAACGAAAAAACAATCCAGATCATCTGCAGGAAAGAAAGAGTCTGTCCCCGCAGATTGGCCATAATGATCTGATAAACCGGGCCGGCTTCCAGAATAATCACGATCGCTGTGAGACCGAAACTTAAAATCATAAAAAGCAGTCCGCCGAAACTGGTGACAACATTGGTCGGATTCTCCGACTTGAAATCGGCATAAACGGCTCCTAGTCCGATGCCCATGCCCACAATGGCCGGGACGAGGAAAAAAGTCGTGATGAACGAGAGAATCATCATCAGATGGGAAACGCCCAGGAGGATATTCGACGAAATAATGAGAATTTCAGCCAGGATGATCATCGGGATGTAATAAAGAAAAAACTTAATCCAAAGGAAACTTTTTGCCTGGACGGGTGCCGCCTGAACAATCCAGAAGGCTTCTCCCTCCATGCTGACGGCGGGAAAAACAAACCGGGCCGATATGGCGGAAAGCACGGAGGCGGCCAGTCCGATGTTCAAAAAAGAAAACAAATTCTGAAGATAAACAGTTTTAATGGGTGAACTTTCCAGAGGCAAAACAGAAAAATTATAGATGTAAATGACAATTAATGCCGCCATTAAAAATAATTGAGGCCACTGAGACGAATCTCTGAAAAAAGTCCTGATTTCTTTCACGGCGAAAGCCTTTGTTTCCCGCGGAAGAAAATTCAGAAAAGTTTCCCAGCCGAACTCTTTGTATTTCAGAGGAGCAAATAAACGCTGGGGGGTTGTTTGTGATTTGGAAAAGCCGTTAAAATATATTTTTTGAGCGAAAAAAATATTTAACATCACCAGCATTACGGAAAAGGTTACAGTAAGCCCCAAATTCAGCAGGTAATTCCAGGCCTCATCGCGGAGCGCGTTTCTGATCGCGTCGGATACCCACGTGGTGGGCAAAAGCGGTGCGTCCGGCGTCTGCATCGACTGGAAATAAACGACGACCGAAGCAAAGCTGTCCGGACTGACCAGTTGTTCCGGCCGGGTCAGACGAAGAACAAAAATAAGGCCAATCGCCATCACCGCGCCCAGAATAATAAGCACGGTTCTGATCCGTCCGGCCGGCAGTATCTGAGCGCCGAATAAAACCAGCGTGCCGCTGAAAGCGGAAGCGATGATGCACATAAAAATCATCGCGAGAAAGAAAATCGGATAATAAACGACATTGGCCTTGAAAACCAGTCCATAGGATAAAAAGATGGGGATGCTGAAAGCGAGAATCATCCAGGAACTATCGAAAGTGCTGAGGATCCAGCGCGATAAAAAGATATCTTTTGACGAGACGGGTAGGGAATGCAGCAGAGGCAGGTCATAGCTCAGGTAAAGATGCGTCAGGCAGTTGATAATGTTGCTGAAAAGGATCATCGTGAAAAAAATGATGATGATCATGGACAAAAGCTTCATGGCGAGAATGTCGCCGAAATCCTGCACATTATGAAAATAGGATAAGACGCGATACGAAACAATAAAAATGCCGATCCAGAAAAGAATGCCGATCGTGCCGAACATCACCATGCGCGCCCAGTGATTTTTCTTGTCTCCCTGACTCAAGCTGTTGACAGAGGAAGATACGCGCGGCCGCAGTAGAAAAAAAATAGTGCTCATATAAAAGTATTTTCTTTGATAATGGTCAGAAACACTTCCTCGAGTCTGGCTTCGCCGAGTTTTGCGATGCTCTTTAACTCCTCAAGGCTGCCTTCCGCCAGCAGTGAGCCTTTATGAATCAGACCGATACGGTGGCACAGATCTTCGGCGATACTGAGCGTGTGAGTCGAAACAAAAATGGTTGTTTTGCCGGCCGCGAGCGCCTTAAAAATATCTTTCACCATATGAACGGCTTCCGGATCCAGCCCGACCATCGGTTCATCGATAATCAAGATCTTCGGCTCATGCAAAAGAGCGGCGGCAATAATCAATCTCTGCTTCATTCCGTGTGAATAGGCTTCAATCAATTCATCCGACCAGTCCCAGAGAGCGAACTGCTGCAGGAGGTTTTTCGCTTTTTGCGGAAACACATCAGGGTTTACATCATATAAATCAGCTGAAAATTTTAAAAATTCCATTCCGGTGAGTTTCTGATATAAAAATGGCCTGTCGGGAACAAAACCGATCATTTTTTTCGCTTCCACCGGGTTTCGGGCCATGTCCAATCCTCCGATAAAAATACTGCCGGATGTCGGCGAGAGGACTCCACCCATCATGCGGATCGTTGTCGTTTTTCCGGCGCCGTTGGGTCCGATAAAACCATAAATTTCACCGGCTCTGACATGCAAAGTCAGTTTGTTGACGGCGATGGTGGTTCCATAATCCTTTGTCAGTTCATTAATTTGAATCATCTTTTTTGCTCCAGGACCTCCAGTTTCAGTTTGCCGATGACGCCCATGAGATTAAGCTGCCGGTCCGTTTCTCCCCGGATGAGCCGGATGTGAGTCACATCAGCCGGCACCTGGTTGAAGACCGCGTCGGCGGTAATCCACCTGTCCAGGTAGAAAACACACCAGGCATGATAATAAAATCGTCCCCGCAGATAAACCAGACCGGCTTCCGATTGCGCCGGTATTCCGGCCGCCCGCAATAAGGCCACGGAAAGAACCGCATGTTCGTTGCAATCGCCGGTTTTGTTTTTCAGGACTTCCAGCGCGTCGGGAACGGACAGGGTCGGTCTTTTTTCAATATGACGATTGACCCAGGCGATAATTTTTCGCGCTTTCTGCTCGGCGGAGTCTGTCGGCTGGATGATTTCATGTAGTTGGTTTCTGATTTGATGATCCTGGGATTGGATCAGGAAAGAAGGTTTTAGATATAAAACGACGTTAGCAGGAAATTCTTTGTGGCTGATGGCGGAAAACGGGATATCCTCCTTTGTGATCGTGAGAATATCCTGTTGATATATTTGCCTGCCGCCCTTCAGGGACAGCTCATCGATGAGGCCATGGAGTTTTACGCTGAGCCCTTTGAGCTTTTCCTTGTCATCGATCTGAACATTAGACGGAATAGAAGCCAGTTCAGTCACATCCAGACTTGCCGTCTGATCCATGCCGCCGAGCGCTTTTTCTTTGGTGGTTTTTTCCATGGAAAGACCCATGATCCCGGTTTCTTTGAGCACCTGACTGTCTTTATCCAGCCAGGCGCAATTTTGCGCCCCCATCAAATCGGCGCAGTATTTTTTTGTTAAGACACGCTTGCCCATCACCGGAATGATTTCATCGGCATGCCTCGTCACCCGGATGGGCCGAATCGACATGGTGGAGGGATCGAATAGGCTGAACGTGCGGGTCGTTTCCTTATCCAGATTATTTTGAAAGGCGGCTTCATAAATGCTGCCGCCGAGATGGGGAATTTCCTGAAGAGGAATTTCAATTTTTTCCTGTTTGTCCGGCAACCCGGTCAATAAAATCAGTTGATGGCCCGCCACATGGCCACGGGCCTGAAAACTGAACAGGCTGGAATTGAGCTTAAAATCAAATGACGAAAGCGTCATATCTGGGTTTAAGTCACCTTCGGTTATAATATGTAGCGCCTGGGTTACGCCCATCATATTGATTTCCATCCTCACGTTCTCATTAAAGTGAAATTTGTCGTCTTTTTTCTCCAGCGTACGGTGAATGAATCCGATTTTTCTGTCGTTTTGAAATATATTCATCCATACATCCTGAGGCTGCTGTGAATTCGCAACTTGCGCCTGAATCACCGGTTCATGATTTTTTTGAAAAACATCGAGACGGATTAAAAGGAGGGCGGAAAAGATGATCGCTGATCCTACGCCCAAGACAACGCTCCATTTGATTTTCTGCATAAAAAGACGGCCCTGAAAAATCGTAATTATTACTGAATAATATACATATTCCATGCGTCGTATGCAACAGTAAACATAGAATAATTTTCACTTGTTTTTGTATAAAAATTAAAGATTTATTGACAAGCGTAGTCAATTGATATATCAGAATAAATCATTTTGTGGGCGACCATCAAATGATAAATTTTTTATAATTTTTTGTCTTATTAACTTATTGATTGTTCTTAAGAAAAGATAAATCTTTATGAAACACGACAGTATTATCGCCTCTGAAGGTTACCCCTTTATTGCTCTATCCCTTATCATTACAGTTTTCATTGCCATTCTGGGCAGAAACTGCTGGCTCATGGGCTTTTTTGCTCTGCTGACCTTTTTCATCATCTGGTTTTTCCGCAATCCGGAAAGATATTTCCAGGAAGAAGAGAAGGTCTTAATCTCTCCAGCGGACGGCAAGGTCATCAAGATAGAAAATACTGCGGTCAATGGGACCATTTCAGGGAAATTTAAGAAAATCAGCATTTTTATGAATGTTTTTAACGTTCATGTGAATCGCGCGCCTTATGCCGGCACAGTCGAGACAATTCATTACCACGAAGGCAAGTTTTTATCGGCCAATTTGGATAAAGCTTCCTCGGATAATGAACGTAATGAAATCATGATCCGCACTGCGGATGGACGAATCATCTGGACCGTTCAGATTGCCGGCCTGATCGCCCGCCGCATCGTTTGCTGGGTTCAGCCGGGCGACCGTATCGGAAAAGGCGAAAGATTCGGCTTGATTCGTTTCGGCTCCCGGGTGGATGTCTATTTGCCGGAGGATTCAAAAATCTCAGTCAAACTCAACGATAAAGTCACAGCAGGCCAGACCATTCTCGGTTATTTGTCATGAATATGAATAATGTTCCTCAGCGTACCCGTATGAAAAAAGGCATCTATATTTTGCCGAATTTATTCACCTCGGCCAGCCTGTTTTGCGGCTTCTATTCCATGATCGCTTCATTTAAAGAGAATTTTGTTCCCGCTGCCATCGCGATTCTTGTGTCTGTCATTTTCGATGGACTGGATGGCCGTGTCGCGCGCCTGACCAATACAACCAGTAAATTCGGCGCGGAATATGATTCGCTGGCGGATGTGATATCTTTCGGCATCGCACCTGCGCTTTTGGCTTACAGCTGGTCTTTGTCCATTTACGGAAAATGGGGCTGGATCGTTTCGTTTTTGTTTGTGCTCTGCGGCGCCCTCAGATTGGCCCGCTTCAACATCCAGATCGGCATCATTGAAAGCAGTGTGTTTAACGGCCTGCCGATTCCAGCCGCGGCTTCCGTTGTGGCAACGACCGTCATTTTCTTCGATGAAGTCGGCGCTGAAGGCGCGTTTCATAATGAATTTATCATGGTCTTCGTTCTTATTTTATCCCTGTTGATGGTCAGCAGCATCAAGTTTTACAGCTTTAAGGATATGAAGCTGTTGAAGCGTTCGCCGTTTATCATTTTTTTCCTGCTGACGGTTTTGCTGATTGTTATTTTTCACTGGCCGCAAATCATGCTTTTCGTGATTATGCTCGGTTATGCGATCTCGGGTCCGATCTGGTGGGTGTTAAAATTTTTCACCAAGAATAAATCCACGGAGAATCCTCCCGCTTCAACGGATCAGATGCCGTGATGATCTTGAAATAGTATGAGAATAACCGGAGGTGAGGTAAAAGGCAGGACGCTGCGTTTTCCTTCAGAATCGAGAGAAAGACCGACATCCGACTTTTTAAGGGAAGCGCTGTTTAATTTGCTGGATTCGCAGCAGGATAAAAGATTTCTCGATCTTTTCGCGGGGTCGGGCAGTGTGGGACTGGAGGCGGCCAGCCGCGGCGCTCAAGAAGTTTATTTCCTGGAAAAGAACGCAAAGCTCGCGGCCGTTATTGAAAAAAACATTCATGAATGCCGCTTTGACGGGAAATGTCAGGTCGTGATTAATGATGTTGAGAAAGGATTGAGCAGGCTATTCAATAAACAATGCGTCTTTGACATTATTTTTGCCGATCCTCCCTATAACAGGAATCTGGCCGCAAAAACGCTGGAGCTTTTAAGTCAATACCCGGTATATGCCGGGGACAGTGTCATTGTCATGCAGCATTCGGTTAAGGAAAATGTTACTGATTTTAAAGGGGCTCGTATTCATCTGGTCGATCAGAGAAAATATGGGGAGAATGTCCTGACTTTTTTTAAATGGAGAAAAGATGATGCCGGATAATTTTACAAAAAGAATCGCGATTTACCCTGGTTCCTTTGACCCGATCACCAACGGTCATGTGGACATTATCAAAAGAGCGGCGAGAATGTTTGACGAAGTCATTGTTCTGATCGCTTTTAATCCCAACAAAGTATATCTTTTTTCGGTTGAAGAAAGAATGGAAATGATCCGGGAAATTTTCAAAGACGTCTCGGAAATCAGAGTCGATTGCTACTCTGGTCTTCTGGTGGATTACATGAAAATGAGCGGGGCCAATATTATCCTGCGCGGCATGCGGGCGCTGTCCGATTTTGAATATGAATTTCAGATGGCGCTGATGAATCGCCGCCAGACCAAAAACATCGAGACGGTATTTCTGATGAGCGGGTTCAAATGGTTTTACACCAGTTCGAAACTGATTAAGGAAGTGGTCGGCCTCGGCGGATCCGTCAAGGGACTGGTGCCGGATAACGTTCATCAAAAGCTGCTGGAAAAATATGGCGCGGGCAACAGAGGTTAGTTTATTTAAAGATATAATCGGTGTTTCAACATTTTAGGATCAGGAGCAAAGATTAATGGGCGGCATTTTTGGAGTTGTATCATCGGATAATTGTGCCAAGACGCTTTTTTATGGAACGGACTATCATTCTCATCTGGGAACAGAAAACGGTGGGATGGCGGTGCTGGGCGCCAAAGGTTTTTTCAAGACTGTCCACAGCGTATCGCAAGCTCAGTTCAAATCGCGATTCGTTGATGACTACAAAAAAATGGATGGCTATTTCGGCATCGGCGCTATTGATGATGATTCTCCGCAGCCGCTGATTTTCCGCTCGAAATTCGGCGTTTATGCTGTGGCCGCCACGGGATTAATCGCCAATAAAAATGAACTGGTCAATGAATTGCTCAATGAAGGAGCTTCTTTTGGAGAAATGGTTGACGGCGGCGTGAATAACGCGGAAATCGTCGCCTGTCTGATTAATCGGGGCGATAACATTGTGGAGGGAATTGCCTCCATGCGCGGCGCGATCGAAGGCTCTGTCTGCGCGCTCGTGATGACCGAGGAGGGCATTTACGCTGCGAGAGACAAATTCGGACGTTTTTCTCTGGCGATTGGCAAAAATAAAAATCAGCAGGATAAGAAGTCCTATGTCGTGGCGACAGAAGCGAGTTCGTTTGAAAATCTCGGCTATGAACTGCTGCAGTTTTTAGGCCCCGGAGAAATTGTTTTGCTGAGTCCCGAAGGCGTCAGATCCATGAAGCCGGCCGGAGCAGAAAAAAAGATCTGTTCATTCCTCTGGATCTATACAGGCTATCCATCCTCGTCGTATGAAGGGATCAGTGTGGAGGGCACCCGGGAGCGGTGCGGCGCTTATCTGGCCAAACGGGATAATGTACAGGCCGATTTTGTTTCCGGCGTGCCTGATTCCGGCGTCGGCCATGCCATCGGTTACGCGATGCAATCCGGCATTCCCTACCGTCGGGCGCTGGTGAAATACACGCCCGGCTACGGACGCAGTTATACGCCCCCCACGCAGGAGATCAGAGATCTTGTGGCCACGATGAAGCTTTGCGCGGTGCGTGAAGTTATCAACGGGAATCGCATCATCATCTGCGACGATTCCATTGTCCGCGGAACGCAGTTGAAAAATTTAACGATCAAGAAATTATGGGATAACGGAGCGAAGGAAATCCACGTTCGCCCCGCCTGTCCGCCTCTGATGTTCCCTTGCATTTACGCATCTTCTACAAGATCAACAAGTGAACTGGCCTGTCGCAAAGCGATGCGTGATCTTGAAGGAAAGGACATAGAAAACCCGGCGGAATATCTGGATATCAATTCGGTTAAATATGCACAAATGATTGACTGGATACGTCGTGATATAAACGTTACTTCGCTGAGATATTTAACAATTGAAGATATGATAGCAGCCATAGGTCTGCCGTCCGATCAGTTGTGTTTGCATTGCTGGCAGGGCAAATGATCCTGGTTTCAGCTTAATATCTTCAATGATTGACACTATTCCTGGAATGTTGACTCCTGTGGAACATCTATCATTCATCAAAAGAAGAAAAACAAAAGCAATCCAACTGGGCGGATTATCGATAGGCGGTGACGCGCCCGTCATCGTGCAGTCGATGACCAGCACAGACACGCGCGATGTCCGGGCGACAGTCCGGCAGATTAAGGCGCTGGAAAAAGCGGGGTGCGAACTGATCCGTGTTGCCGTTCCGGACCGCGAGGCCGCTGAAGCGATTCCGGCTATCCTCAAGAAGATCAATCTGCCCCTCATCGCCGATATACACTTTGATTACCGTCTTGCGCTTGACGCGATCAGACATGGCGCGGCAGGGATCAGAATCAATCCGGGTAATATTCCCCGGGATAAAATCGGCGTCATTATCCGGGCGGCAAAAGAAAGGAAGACCGTCATCCGTATCGGCGTGAATTCGGGATCGCTGCAAAAGGATTTGCTGAAAAAATATGGCGGAGCATCAGCGGAAGCTCTGGCCGAAAGCGCCTTGCAGACGGTTCGGTATTTTGAGGATCAAAATTTCGATTTGATCAAGCTGTCGTTGAAATCATCGGATGTTCCAGCGATGATCGAGGCTTATCGCGCAGTTTCCGCCCGGACGGATTACCCACTGCACCTGGGCGTCACGGAAGCGGGATCGCTGGTGAACGCCGCGGTCAAGTCCGCCGCGGGCATCGGAACGCTTCTTTATGAAGGGATCGGAGACACCATCCGGGTATCTGTCACCGGGAATCCCGTTTCGGAAATTCCCGTGGCTTACGGGATTCTACGCGCCCTGAACATCAGAAAAATCGGACCGGACATTATTTCCTGTCCGACCTGCGGACGATGTGAAATTGACCTTTTAAAACTATCTACTAAGATAGAAAAAGCTCTGACTGGTCAAAAGGATTATTTGAAGATTGCTTTAATGGGATGCGTCGTCAACGGCCCCGGCGAAGCCGCGGATGCCGATATCGGTCTGGCCGGGGGCAAGGGACAGGGCATGATCTTCAAAAAGGGCAAACTCTGGAAAAAGGTCGCGGAAAAAGATTTTGTAAATGTTTTACTCCGGGAAATAAATGTGATGATTGAAGAAAGGAAGAAAGTTTAATGCGTTATTCAGAAATGTTTCTACCTACAGTCAGGGAAGTTCCTTCCGATGCGGAAGTGATCAGCCATCAGTTGATGATCAGAGCCGGCATGATCCGGAAATTAACCAGCGGCATCTATTCCTATCTGCCGCTGGGCTACCGGGTGATCCGCAAGCTGGAGCAGATCATCCGTGAGGAAATGAACAAGGCCGGAGCGCAGGAGGTGTTCATGTCCATGGTGCAGCCGGCGGAGCTCTGGCAGGAGTCGGGACGCTGGATCCATTACGGCAAGGAGCTGCTGCGGTTTCGCGACCGCCACGATCATGAATACTGTCTGGGCCCCACCCATGAAGAAGTGATAACCTCTTTGGTGCGCAATGACATCAAAACCTATCGTCAGCTGCCCCGCAATCTTTATCAGATTCAGACCAAATTCCGCGATGAAGTGCGTCCCCGTTTCGGCGTGATGCGCTGCCGCGAATTCGGCATGAAAGACGCCTACAGCTTTGATGTGGATGAGGAAGGAGCGGAGAAAAGTTATGAGAAAATGTTTAACGCCTACAACAATATTTTTCGCCGCTGCGGATTGAAATTCCGTCCTGTGGAAGCCGATTCCGGCAGCATCGGCGGAAAATACTCTCACGAATTTATGGTCATGGCCGACTCCGGCGAAGACGCGATGGCCTTCTGTGAAAAATGTTCATATGCCGCCAATCTGGAAAAGGCGGAAGTGTCTTCTCCCGAAAGGAAAGAGACCCTAGAGCAGGATTGGCTGCCGCTGGAAGAAGTTCTCACGCCCGATGTGCGCACGATCGAAGAAGTCAGCGGCTTCCTGAAAGTTGATCCGCAAAATATCGTGAAGACGCTGATTTTCAGCGGCGACGGAAAACCTTACGCCGTCCTGATTCGCGGCGATAAGGACATCAACGAAATCAAAGTCAGGAATTACCTTAATATTGCCGAGCTGGAGCTCGCCTCTGATGAAATGATCAAGGACGTCACCGGCGCCCCGCGGGGATTCGCCGGTCCCGTGAAGATCAAGATTCCGGTGCTCATCGATTATTCCGTTATGGGGATGGTCAATTTCGTGACGGGCGCGAACAAAGAAGATGCTCATTTCAAAAATGTGAATATGGGCCGGGATTTCAAAGCGGAGGCTTTTGCGGATTTTCGTGTGGTGACTGAAAACGATCAGTGTCCCCGATGCGGCGGCGATATCAAATTAGCCCGAGGCATTGAGGTCGGCCATGTCTTCAAGCTTGGAACCAAGTACAGCAAAGCGATGAAAGCGGTTTTCCTGGATAAAGACGGACAGGAAAAAATCATGATCATGGGCTGCTATGGAATCGGGATCGGCAGGACGGTGGCCGCGGCCATTGAGCAGAATAACGACGCGAACGGTATTGTCTGGCCCATGCCGCTGGCGCCCTATCAGGTCATCATCACGCCGGTGAACGTCAATGAAGCGTCGCTTACCGAAACGGCGGAATCTTTATATCAGGCAATGACGGCGGAAGGCATCGACGTCATTTATGATGATCGCGATGAACGGGCCGGCGTCAAGTTTAAAGACGCGGACCTGATTGGTATTCCGCTGAGGATCACCGTGGGACGCAAAGATCTCGCGGAGGGCCGTGTTGAACTTAAAATCAGAAAAACCGGAGAAGTCCGGTTGTGCCCTCTGGACGACATCGTGAAACAGGTCAAAGAAATGATCAGGCAGGATATGGATTTTAATATATCATAGCGTTTAACTGGAAAACTCATGCTGCGTATCAGTGACATTCTTGATAAAGCTCAGGCGTATCTGCTGCCGGATGATCTGGAAATGATCGAGAAGGCCTATATTTACTCAGCCACGGTGCATCAGGGGCAGGTTCGGCTGTCCGGCGAACCCTATCTCACGCATCCGATGGAAGTCGCCGGTATCCTGACGGATATGAAGATGGACGCTGCGACCATCATCAGCGGTTTGTTGCACGATACCATCGAAGATACGCTGACGACCGCGGAACAGCTGGAAAGAGAATTCGGCAAGGACGTCGCCTTTCTGGTCAGTGGATTGACTAAATTAAGTCGTATTTCGTTCGGGTCTCAGGAGGAGCGACAGTCGGAAAATTTCCGCAAAATGATTCTGGCGATGTCCGCCGATATCCGGATTCTGCTGGTACGTCTGGCGGACAGAATTCATAATATGCGCACCTTGCAATACCATCCCAAAGACAAGAGAACTTATATCGCCAGAGAAACCATGGATATCTACGCTCCGCTGGCCAATCGTCTGGGCATCAATTCGATGAGAATGGAATTGGAGGATCTGTCGTTTCAGTATATCGCTCCCGATGCTTACGATGAATTAACCGCCAAGATCGCCAAGTCCAAGGAAGCGCGCGCCAAATATACCGAAGAAGTCAAAAGCATCATCGCAAGAGAGCTGGAAAAAAATTCCATCAAAGGCAAGGTGGAAGGAAGGGCCAAGCATCTCTACAGCATCTATAAAAAGATGCACGAACAGCATATTAATTTCGATGAAGTTTATGATCTGATTGCATTCCGCGTTATCCTTGATTCTGATCTGGAAAAAACCTGCTATGAAGTCTTGAGCCTGGTGCATGCGCTCTGGAAACCCGTTCCCGGACGGTTCAAGGATTATATCGCGATGCCCAAAGCCAATAATTATCAGTCGCTGCACACAACAGTGATCGGGCCTTACGGAGAAAGAGTGGAAATCCAGATCAGAACCAGAAATATGCACGAATGGGCGGAAAAGGGAATCGCCGCTCACTGGCGCTACAAAGAAGGGCGTGCCTATAAAGACAGTGAAGACAATCAGATTAAAAAATTAAGAGAAGTTCTGGAAATGCAGCAGGACATCAAGAATCCCAAAGAATTTATGTCCGATCTGAAACTGGCCTTGTTCCCAGAGGAGGTTTACGTTTTCACGCCGCATGGCGATGTCAAATCTTTTCCCAAAGGCGCCACGCCGATTGATTTCGCCTACAGTATTCATACGGATGTCGGTAATCAGTGCATCGGTGCCAAGGTGAATCGCAGCATCGTTCCCCTGCGCTATAAGCTGCAAAACGGAGACCGAGTGGAAATTATAACGCAGGCGGGCCATCATCCCAGCAAGGACTGGCTGAAAAATGTCGTGACGACCAGGGCGATTTCCAAAATCAGAAACTGGATTAATCTGGATGAAAAGAGAAACAGTATGGCGCTCGGGAAGGAGCTGCTGGAAAAAGAGTTCAAAAGAAACCATTTAAAATTCAGCAACTGCCTGAAATCGGATGAGATGAGCAAAGCCATCAACGGCTGTTCGCTCAACCAACTGGATGATCTGATTTCACAAGTTGGGCTGGGCCGGATTTCACCCAAGCGGATCGTTCATTATTTTCTGACCGGTCAGGAAGAGGAGCTCAAGGAGCCGGTCAAAGAAAAAATTAAAACGAAAAAAACCGCTTCGCCGTCCATGGGCGTATCGCTGCTCGGCATTGATGATCCGGACGATATCATGGTCAATTTTGCCAAGTGCTGTAATCCGATTCCCGGCGATGATATTGCCGGCTACATTTCAAGGGGACGCGGCGTGATCATTCATACCGGCAATTGTCCCTATATCAAAAGAATGGATAAGGAAAGAATCGTAAATGTGCAATGGAACACTAGGGAAGATCATACTTATCCGGTGAATATCAAAGTGATCTGCGACGACATTAAAGGCATCTTGACGGAGGTCAGCTCCATCATTTCTTCTTTTGACGTCAACATCAGCTACGCGCAGGTGGAAACGGAAAATCTGATCGCCACCTGCACGTTTGTTATCGATATCAGTAACTTGCCGCAACTCCACCAGGTTATCGCTGCCATCAGGCAGTTGAAATTTGTCAAATCGGTGGAGTGGCTGCATCATTTCTAATAAATTGTCTGAAAACCATTTGATGATTGACAAAAAAAGCGACTCTGCTATAAGCAGGCACTGATTTCATGAAGGTGGTATCTATGTTGAAAAATAAAAATCTATGGTTGATTTTGAGTGTCTTAATGACGGTCTCATTGGGTCTATTTTTCGAGGCGACGGCCGCCGAGAAGAAAATGATCATCCTGCTGGACCCCGCGCACGGCGGGAGGGAGAAAGGGCTGGCACTTACTGGAGATGTTTATGAAAAAGACATTACACTGGCCGTTGCTCTGGCGATACAGAAGGAACTGGCCACTGACGCTAAAATGGCCGTTGTTCTGACCCGCCATAAAGATGAAACAATGGACCTGGAGGATCGCCGGGAGATCATTGAGAAGTCGAAGCCTGATTTTGTTATGAGTCTGCACGTGAATGGCGGGTTCGGCAAAGAGGCGGCCGGATTTGAAATTTATTATCCGGAATGCGGCGAAAAAGCGACAGCGGAAAAAAAGACCGACAAAGCCTCTAAGACAAATGCGCAGAACAAATGTCAGAGCGATTCTTTAAAAATGGCCAAAAGTGTTCAGGAAAATATGGGCAATTTATTTCCGCGCAAGGGCAGGGGATTAAGAAAAGCCGATTTGCCCGTGACAGAAGGCATGGGGATTCCCGCGCTCTCCGTGGAAATGAGCTTTGCGACGAATGCCGAGGATAAGAAGAAACTGCTGGACGCAAAGACGCAGGCGGAAATTGCCAAAGCGATGGCCACGAGCATCAAATCATTTGGCAGGTGAAAAATGGTCAAGAGAAAATCGGGCCGGAAATATAATGAACTGCGGCCGATAACAATTACCAGTCATTACTTGAAAAACACTGCCGGCTCCGCTTTGGTGGAATTCGGCAACACACGGGTTTTGTGCGCCGCATCACTGGACGAAAAACCGGCGTCTTTCCTGAAAAATACGGGCAAGGGATGGGTGACGGCGGAATATTCCATGTTGCCCATGTCCACGCAGACCAGAACGGCGCGCGAATCCGCAAGAGGAAAATTAGGCGGGCGCACCCATGAGATTCAAAGAATGATCGGGCGCTCTTTGCGGGCGGTGACAGACTTAACAGCCTTTGGCGAGAAAACGATTTATCTGGACTGCGATGTCATTGAAGCCGATGGCGGAACCAGAACGGCATCAGTGACCGGCGCGTTTGTCGCGCTGGTGGATTTGTTTAAGAAAATGCGCGAAGACGGCATCATTCAGAAAATCCCCATCCGTGATTATTTATCGGCTGTCAGCGTGGGCATTATTGATCATCAGATAATGCTTGATCTGGAATACGAAGAAGATTCCCGCGCGGAAGTGGATATGAATTTCGTGATGACCGGTTCGGGTCACTTTATTGAAGTGCAGGGCACCGCGGAAAGAATTCCTTTTACCAGGGAACAGATGTTGAAAATGACCGACCTGGCTGAAAGCGGCATTAAGAAAATTATGAAGCGGCAAAAAGAAATCGTAGGTGACCTCAAAGGATGAAAATCGTATTTGCTTCCGGCAATGAAGGCAAAGTAAAGGAAATCAGAGAAATGCTTGCCGGAATGGGGGTTGAACTCGTTTCATTAAAAAATTATTCCGGCGTGCCGGAGATTATTGAAGACGGCAAAACCTTTCTGGAGAACGCTTTAAAGAAGGCCAGGAAGATTGCGGAGTTTACGGGCGAGACGGTTCTGGCGGATGATTCCGGATTGAGCGTGGATGAACTCGGAGGAGAACCGGGCATTTATTCGGCGCGCTATGCAGGAGAAAAGGCAACCGACGACGACAATATCGATCTTCTGCTGTCGAGATTAAAAAATATTCCGCTGGAGAAAAGGACCGCTTTCTTCTGCTGCGCGCTTGTATTATACAGAGTCGACGGCAGTTATGATTCGTTTGAATCAAAATGGAATGGACGGATTATTGATGATCGCCGCGGCGATAACGGATTCGGCTACGATCCCATTTTTTATGTTCCGCAACTGAAGAAGACCGCGGCTGAAATGCAGCCGGAGTTGAAAAACAGAGTGAGTCATCGGGGGCAGGCTTTTGCCCAGCTTAAGAAAGCCCTCGAGGAAAAATTGAAAAACTAAACGTCGGGGCGTAGCGCAGCCTGGTAGCGCGCCTGCTTTGGGAGCAGGATGTCGAGTGTTCAAATCACTCCGCCCCGACCATTTTCATCTTCTGGAATTTTACTGTCTGACACGAAAGATATGTATCCCGTAAAAATTAATGATCACCTCTGGGTTTTGGGCAATGATTACTTTCATCATTATTTAATTATGGGGGAAGAATCATCTGCTCTGGTGGAGATGGGCATATCGGCAACGGCTGGGATAGTCCTGGCGCAGCTTTCATCGTTCGGAGTAGAACCGGATTATCTGATCGTCACTCACCCCCACAGCGACCACATTACCGGTCTTGATTATCTGAAAAATTCATATCCTTATGCAGCCGTGATTGCAGGAGCTGGCGCTGAATCCTTTCTCAGTCATCCGAAAGCGGCACAGTCTTTGATTGCTGAAGATAAACATATGCTGAAGGCCTTGACTGCTCGCGGTTTGTGTCCACAGGCGTCACCGGTCAAGAATGCGCCATCGCTTGCCGGATGCAAGGTTGTTCAAGATGAAGAAGAGGTTGATCTTGGGGATTTAAAGATTCATTTTCTGAAAGTCAAAGGTCACTCCCCAGGAAATATTCTCGTCCATATTCCGGCTTTAAACACTCTTTTAGTCTCGGACAGCCTGGGTAATCATTATCCGGGACGGGGATTTTTCCCGGTCTTTTTTACACGGTTTAAAGATTATCTGGAAACAATTGATCGACTGGAAAAAGTAAGTCCAACATTTCTCGGTCTTGCTCACAATGGATTATTTTCTGACAGGAAAAATATTGCCAGTATTTTTCTGAACGCGAAGAAAGCCGCCAGTGATGTTCGACGCTATATTTCCGGTGATAAAAGAAGCGATGAGGAAATAGCGAAAGACCTTTTTGGCTTCTATTATACAGATGAACTGGCCATTTATTCGTCACAGAATATCTTGAGCTGCTGCCGCTTGCTTGTTCGCAGAGTTAGGGAAATAAATGATTAGTCTGGAGCATAATTAATGTCTAAATTAATAAAAGAAAAGGCTATTGCAAAACGTGAAATCCTGGTGACCGGCGGAACAGGCTACATCGGAAGCCACACGGTTGTGGCGTTGATCAATGCCGGTTATGATCCAGTCATTGTGGACAATCTTTCCAATAGTAAAATTTCTGTTCTCTCGCGCATAAATAAAATAACCGGTAAGACGCCGACTTTCTTTAAAACAGATATTCGAAGTCAATCTGGCCTGGAAAAAGTATTTCAGAAGCACAAAATCAAAGCGGTTATTCATTTTGCCGGTTTGAAAGCTGTCGGTGAATCGGTTGAACAACCGCTTCGCTATTATCAAAATAACATAGAAGGGTCTCTGAAGCTTTTTTCAGTGATGTCCGGCTGTGGCGTGAAGAACATTGTTTTCAGTTCTTCAGCATCCATCTATGGAGACTCATCCGTTATCCCAATTCATGAGAACTGTCCGGCGGCTCCGACAAATCCCTATGCCCAATCGAAATTCATGATTGAACTGATTCTTAAAGATATTGTTAAAGCCGATCCCAAGTGGCGCATTACGATTTTGCGCTATTTTAATCCAGTAGGCGCCCATGAAAGCGGTTTAATCGGCGAGGATCCTCAGGGGATTCCGAACAATCTCATGCCCTATTTGAGTCAGGTTGCCGTCGGAAAACTCAAACGTCTAAATGTATTCGGCAATGATTATCCAACAGCAGACGGAACAGGAGTGCGCGATTATATCCATGTTGTAGACCTGGCGGAAAGTCATGTGGCCGCTCTGAAAAAGATGGAAAAAATGAAGTTTAAGAATCCGCTGGTTGTGAATGTTGGGACGGGCAGGGGATATTCCGTTTTGGAAATGCTTCACGCGTTCGAAACAGCTTCCGGCAAAAAGATACCTTACCGGATTGTCAAGCGACGTCCGGGAGATATTGCCGCCTGCTATGCCGACACGTATCTCGCTAAAAAACTCTTGGGCTGGAAATCCAGACGAGACATCACCGATATGTGCAACGACACCTGGCGCTGGCAATCCAATAACCCCTATGGCTATTAACAAATACGTCCTTCATTTCTAAAGGAAAGTAGGGCTAATGTAACCGGTTCAATCGTCCTTCGATTGAACCGGAATGTTTTGGAAATGTTTAGAAGTAATCAGCATGATTGCTCCAGCATAATCATAATCAATCCAGGAGATTTTATTAGATTGTCAGCAGCGGTTCCACTTCATTGCAGATGGATTGCAGGGCCTTTCTAGATGTTGCTTCAAAGCGAAGGACGATGACCGGCTGTGTGTTGGAAGACCGAACCAGCGCCCAGCCTTCAGCAAAGGGTATGCGTATCCCGTCTATTTCGACGATGCCCGGAGTATTTTGAAAATATTTTTTTATTTTCTTCACGACTTCCGCTTTTCTGTCATCCGGGCAATCAACCCGGATTTCCGGTGTGGCAAAGGTTTTGGGGACGTCGGTAAATAATTCGCTGATAGTTTCCCCTGTCTGGTCAATAATTTCCAGCAGTCTGAGCGCCGCGTAAATGGCGTCGTCATAGCCGAGATAACGGTCGGCAAAAAAGAAATGGCCGCTCATTTCACCGCCCAGCTCGGCTTTTACCTCTTTCATCTTGGCCTTGATCAGGGAGTGCCCCGCTTTCCACATAATAGGATTGCCGTGATGATTTCTGATATCGTCGTATAAGATTTGAGAACACTTCACTTCGCCGATGATGGTAGAGCCGGGCTTTTTCTTGAGAATTTGACGGGCGAAGAGAAGCAGCAGTTTATCGCCCCACAGAATTTCACCTTTATCGCTGATGACGCCAAGGCGGTCGGCATCACCATCGAACGATATGCCCAGATCCGCTTTCGTTTTGCGAACCAGTCTAATCAATTCCGTCAAGTTTTCTTCCACGGTGGGATCGGGAAAATGGTTGGGAAAGTTACCGTCGGGATCGCAGTTGATGGGAATGATTTCACATCCGTAACGCTGGAGAAGAGGAATGGCAAAATGCCCGCCGACACCGTTCCCGCCGTCAACGACGATCTTGATCTTCTTTTTGATTTTAATGCTCTTGAAGAGGTAATTTTCATAATCCATGGAGATATTTATCTTCTTGGCTTTGGAAATGCCTTTGGAGTATTTTCCGCCCTCCATTATTTTTCTCAGCTCCTGAATCTGCTCACCGTAAATGGTGCTGTGTCCGATGCATATCTTGAAGCCATTAAATTCCGGCGGATTGTGGCTGCCGGTGATCATGACGCCGCCGCCGACGCGCAGATGGCGGATGGAGAAGTAAAGCATGGGTGTGGCGCATAGTCCGATATCAATGGTATTGATGCCGACCGCATTAAGGCCCTTGATGAGGGCATTATGATAATCGTCAGAACTTAAACGGCAATCGCGCCCGATAGTCATATTTTTTACTCTGTTGCGGGCAGCGTAAGTGCCAATTGCCCGACCCAGATTGAAGACGAACTCTTCATTTAAATCAGCGTCCACAACGCCTCGGACGTCATATTCTCTAAATACGTGGGGATTAAACAATGTCGTTGCTCCTTTTGGGTTCATCATTTTATTGAAAAGCACGTTGATAAAAGCTGGATATTTTATAGATGAAAAAAAGATTTTTGAAAAGTTATTTTACAATATTCAATAAATCCGCGGCCCGGGAAAGAATAATATCCGCGCCTGCATCAATGAAATCGGTTTTCCGGCAGTGTCCGGTGAGAACGCCGCACGTTTTTGTTCCGGCGTTGCGTCCGGTATGGATATCAATGGGGTGATCGCCGATCATCAAGGTGTTGGGAGCGGATGCACCGAGTTTGGCAAGGGCCAGAGTGATATGTTCCGGATGAGGTTTGACATTTTTGACATCATTGCGGCAGATCACCACCGGGCAGTAACTGAGAATGTCTGGAAAAACGATTTGGACGGCTTTTGTGCAGTTTCGCGTTATGATTCCGCAGGAAAATTCTTTGGATTGCAAAGACGTGAACAGGTCCTTCGTGTGTTCGAATAATTCACCCTGGAGGGCTGCCCGCGTCTCAATATTTTCAATGATCGCATTGGTCTGATAAAAAAACCGGCGGGCTTCCGTTTCCGAACGCTGAAAAAGGATTCCAAAGGCGCTGTCGATCATTTCCAGAATAAAATGAGCGTGAATTTCTTCCCGGGAAATGCCGTAAGATAAGACAACTTCCATAACGGCGTCGCGCATTTCCTGAAAATCGATGTTTAATTTGGCCAGCGTTCCGTCAAAATCAAAAATAAGCGTGTTGATGTTGGATTGATCGATCGTCAGCGCGGGCATAATTCAGCTTTTGGGCGAAATGTATTTGAGCGTCAGGATTTTGTTGACGGTTCGGAATGAATAGTCGTCGGGGACGGTGTTGCCGGAAATGATGCGCAAAAAGTTATGAATAATATTGAATGTGGCACCCCAGAGAATATCCTCGTTTCCGTCGCCGTCCGGAATCATCAGACAGGGGGTCTGGTATTGCAGCGGCTCGGTTCCTTCCCCCAGAGACGTGGTGACATTTAACATCGCGTAATTTTCGCGCTGAAAGAAAGATGTCAGAGGAATCTCCACCATTTTTTCCACTTCGGAACTCAATTTGTAGGCGAATCTTCTGCGGGTAATGCAAACCACCGGAAAGATAGTCCGCGCGAACATGGAGAGCGTGTAAGAGGGAAGGGCACCCAGATATCTGGTGTTGAGAGGGTTCAGGCCGATTTCTTCCCACGCCTCCCTGAGGGCATTGGTTAAAAATAAATTGATCAGCTCCGCGGTTTCGCTGTCCACTTTTTGAGTCCGGCTGGCGTATTTGCCGTAAATCGCGGGCAGGATTCCCGTCTTCAGAATGAAAGTCAGAAAATTATCCTGGCGCGGCTGGAGCATGCCGCCCGGACAGCTAATGTCGCCTCCCTGTGAAATTTTCTGGGATCGTTTAATAAGCTGGAAAATATATTCGGGTTGTCCGTTCTTTTTTCTGAAGTTCAGCAGTAAAACCACGGCGGCTTTGAGATGGGAGGAACCTTCCTGTCTGGATTGATCGATTTTGCGGTTGGTTTCTTTATAATCAATCTCCACACCGGCCAACCGGTCCATAATCAGGCGGGGCAGAATTTGTTTTTGCTGAAAGAGGCTTATGTCCATAAATAAAATGTTAAAAAACAACTAAGTGATCATTTCCGTAATCATTCGCTGATACCAGCACCTGACCGGAAAGAGTTCTATAAAACCGCAATGGCCGCCATACTTTTGTCTCGATATTTTCAGGAAATTATTTTCCTGCAATTGCCGGTAATCCTCATACGGAATGACCGGATCATCCTCCGATATAAATATTGTAACAGGAATATTCAGATTTTTAAATGAATCATTTTTCAAGGTATAAAGCTTAAAATAGTCGCGATACATCATACGTTCCGGAAAATAGGTCATCACCTTGTCCGTCAGCTCAATACAGGTTTTGGAGTCCATCATGGCATTGAAATCATATTTATGGGGGAAAAAGCCTTGCTTTTTATTTAAAGAACGCTTCCACTTTTTCAGGAAATACATTCGATAAATGGAGTAGCCGTTGTCAATGGCGAGTGTGGTTTTATAAGGGTCCAATGGCGGGCTGACGGCAAAAACATGCTTGAGGTTGGGAATGGGGGTATGCCCGTGCTTGATGGCAATGCGCAAAGCGAAATTTCCTCCTAAAGAAAAACCCGTCAGATAAGCCGGTTTGCTGTCCGACAAACGCGAAAGGTAATCCACCGCTTCAAATGTTTCCTGAAGCAGCGCCCCGTGGAAGAGATCTTCGTTCAGATGATGAGAATCCCCGTGGTCGCGCAAATTTAAGCGGCAGACGGAAAATCCAAGCCGGTAAAAATAATCTCCTGTGTCGAGAAGATAGGCTGATGAAGACGACCCCTCCCAGCCGTGCAAAAGGATCATCAGTCCGCGGGAGGCGGGATGGGAAGAAACGGATGACAGCAACCTGGAACCGGATGGTGTTTGGATGATGAGGTCTTCCGCGTTTTGCAGCATGCTGTTCTTTCGGCGCAGGCGCAGGCGGGAACTGGCCATAATGGACTGGAAATGAGCATTTCTGAAAATAAAGGATGGCCGGAAGTTTTCTGGAGATTCTTTTCTGATTTTATTGATCATCGAGTCGTTCAAACTATGGGTTGCACCGGACGAGAAAATAAAGAGGAGAACGATAACAAGTTAATCAGGAATTTATTTGGTGGCGGTGCCTGGATTTGAACCAGGGACACTACGGATATGAGCCGTATGCTCTGACCAACTGAGCTACACCGCCTCTGTATCGATAAACGCTATCAATCTACAGCCGGGGCAGGCTATATCGAAGAGTGTTCATTTTGTCAATCATTATTGTGCGCCCTGTGCCCCATTCAGTTCATAAATAACGATCACGCTTTTGGCCTTGATCGAGGCGCCGACATTTAAATCCAGGGCCAGCACAATTTCCGGCTGGCCGTCATTATCCACGTCTTTCAGACAATAATCGGCAACGTAACCGTTAATCTTCTTTGTTCGCCAGTTTTCCGCCATTCCCATGCCGTCCCATTGGAGATTATAGATTTCAGAGGACGTAAACAGTTTGAAGTTTTTGAAAATGCGGCCGACGGAAGAAAGATTCTTAACGATGATCAGCTCTTTTTTCCCGTCTTTGTTTGTGTCATAGCTGAGAATACGCAGATTGATATAACCGCTTTTGCTTTTGTCGTCTGGATTTTTCTTGTCAAGGTTTTCGAGATAATTGTTGCTGCCTCCGTAAACATCATCGCTTTTCCAGATCAGTTCTTCCGTGGTAAAACCAAACGATGTAAGCCGGCCTAAAGACTTATTGGTTTTTTCAAGAACATAAAGATAATCCAGTTCATCCAGCGCGAATATTTTTTCTTCACTGCCAATGCCCAGATCGTCGATGTTTAAACCGTAGATGGACAATCCCATGGGGATTTTCATCTTTTCGCCGGAAACATACTTGCCGTCTTTCCAGACCATTTCGTAGATCTGCGTGTCAAACGGTTTGTTCGAACCGTAATCCTGCCCTAATAATAAAGGAGCGCCGGATGACGTGTCGATGACGCGCAAAAACCAGCGGATGTCTGACGCGATAACCGCGTATTTGCCGTCTTTGAATTCCAGAACAAAAGAATCCAGCAGGGTATCGTTCAGAGAGGTGACGATGATTTCCTTGACGCCGTTTTTGTTGATATCGGCTACATCCACGGCAAGATAATTATCGTAGGATTTGCCTTTGATTTTTTCCAGTAAGGTCAATTCATTTTCGGTTTTGCGATAGATATAGACAGCGTTTTTATCAATCACCAAAATTTCATTGGAGCCGTCATTGTTGACATCGCCGATATCCATTCCCTTGAACTCCGTGGGAATTTTCTGGCTCATCCAGAATTCTTTGCGGTTGAAGGGTTCAATGGCATTGATAAACTCCGCATTAATGACGGACGTTAAGGTGCCGCCTTTCTTGCTTCCGGCCTTCATGCCGGCGATGATTTGAGATTCGCGTGACATGGTTGCCGTTGCCGGCGCTGGAACCGCTGGTGTGCCGGCCGTCGGGGCGGCAGCCGGAACGGGGGCTGCCTGCGGCGTCGTACCGAGGATATGCTGGACAACGCTCTGGGCAAAATCGTTTACCTTGGGCATAACGTCGTCAAGATTCTGGGCCTGTGCGAAGAGATTGATGTCAGATTTGGTTTGGGAGATGTCAACGAGTTTTCCGTCGATGCTGATGCTGTTGCCGATTTTGGTAATACTTCCCCGGACGACATAATCAGCGTTTAAATTCTTGCCGATCGTCTGGACATCGCTGATCGATGCTTCTTTCGCGCCTGTTTTTTTTAATTCAGCCTGTAAAGCGTTTTTATCCGTGATGCTGATCTTGTCGGAAGCGGAAAGACGCGAGGCAAGCATAGCCTCGATGCCCTGTTTGACATAATCGATGTTTTCAGCGCTGTGTACCGAGAAGGGCAGCAGTGTGACCGTGTATTTGTCTTTTGCACACAGTGTCGTGGCCGTTAGTAGAATAATTGCCGATATCCATAGATATAATAAGTATTTGCGCATATTTATCCCCGTCGTTTGTATTTTTATTGTATTGCCTCTTATATCCTTAATATTATGTGCTACATATGTTCCTTATGCCAATTTGTCAATTGTTTAAAAAATGATTTTAATTCTTGACGGATGGGTGAGAGTCATAATAAAAGTTACACCGTTTAAGACACATATAATAAGGAGTAAAACATGATCCCGAGATATTCCCGCGAAATCATGACCAATATCTGGAGCCAGGAGAACAAGTATCAAAAATGGCTGGATGTGGAGCTCGCAGCCTGTGAGGCCTTGAACAAATTGGGCAAGATTCCCAAAGGCGCCTTGAAGAATATCAAGGCGAATGTTTCCATAGAGGTTGCCCGCATTGATGAAATTGAAAAGACCACCAAACATGATGTCATTGCTTTTCTAACATCTCTGACGGAAAAAGTCGGTGAAGACGGCCGTTTCATTCATATGGGCATGACATCATCAGATGTTCTGGATACGGCGTTTGCCTTACAATTAAAGGAAGCGGCGGAAATATTGCTGGAAGATATAGATAAACTGATGACGGTTCTGAAAAGAAGGGCTCTTGAAAATAAGAAAACCATGATGATCGGACGCTCGCATGGGATTCACGCGGAGCCGATTACCTTCGGCCTGAAGATGGCTTTATGGTATGAAGAGATGCGGCGCAATCGTCAGCGTCTTTTGCGGGCGAAGGAATCCGTCAGTTGCGGCAAAATATCCGGCGCGGTGGGAACCTTTTCCTTTATTGATCCTTTTGTGGAAGAATATGTCTGTGGCAAGCTGGGCTTAAAGCCGGCTCCCGTGTCTTCCCAAATTGTTCAGCGCGACCGGCATGCTGAATTTTTTACCGCCTTAGCCATCATCGCCTCGTCCATTGACAAATTTGCTCAGGAAATCCGACTGCTGCAGAGGACAGAGGTCAGAGAGGCCGAAGAGTATTTTTCTCCCGGCCAAAAAGGATCGTCCGCCATGCCGCATAAACGCAATCCGATCCTTTCGGAAAATCTCTCCGGTCTGGCCAGACTGGTGCGCTCTTACGCTCTGGCGTCTCTGGAGGATGTTGCCCTCTGGCACGAACGAGACATAAGCCATTCTTCGGTGGAGCGGGTGATCGGACCGGACGCCACCATTGTCCTGGATTTTATGTTGCACCGATTTACCAATATGATGGATAAACTGGTCATCTATCCGGAAAGAATGATGGACAATCTGAACATAACGCACGGCGTGATTTTTTCGCAGATGGTCTTGCTGTCACTCATTGATAAGGGCGCCACCCGGGAGGATGCTTACGCCATCGTTCAGAATAACGCGATGAAATCATGGCAGGAAGGACTGGAGTTTAAAGAACTGCTGGAAAAGGATTCCACGATCACCGGGTATCTGAAGAAAAAAGAACTGAACGCTATTTTTGACGTAAATAATTTTTTAAAAAATCTGGATTTTATTTTTAACCGGGTGTTTGCGGATAAGAAGTAATTCATTCCTTCATCAGAAGGGTGTCTTTCCTGTATGCATCCACCGTTTCGGGATAATCAATATTGAAGTGCAGGCCGCGGCTTTCTTTTCTAAGAGACGCGCTTTGGACGATGAGCTGGGCGACCGTTGTAATGTTGCGCAGTTCAATCAGGTCTTTCGTGACCTTGAAATTCCAGTAATATTCATGGATCTCTTTCTGGATGAGCTTGATCCGGCGGGCGGCTCTTTCCAGCCTTTTATCCGAACGGACGATCCCCACGTAATTCCACATGCACCGCCTGATTTCATCCCAGTTGTGGGTGACCACAACGCTGTCATCGCTTTCCGTTGTTCCGCTGGAGTCCCAGGGATCAATCGCCGCGTCGGTGAGTTTCATCGTGTTGATGGTGCCGGCCATTGCGGTGAAAATGCGGTGCGCGTAAACAACCGCTTCCAACAGGGAGTTGCTGGCCAGACGATTGGCGCCATGCAGGCCCGTGCAGGAAACTTCCCCGCAGGCGAAAAGATTGGGTATGGACGTCTGGCCGTAATGGTCAACGGCGACGCCGCCGCAAATATAATGCGCGGCGGGCACAATCGGTATCGGATCAGAGGTGATGTCAATGCCGTACTCAAGACATTTTTTGTAAATGTTGGGAAAACGGTTGATGAGAAAATCCCGTTCCAGATGCGTGACATCCAGCAGCACATATTCATCGCCGGATTTTTTTATTTCCGTGTCAATTGCCTTGGCGACGACATCGCGCGGGGCCAGACTGTTCATGGAATGGTATTTTTCCATAAAGGTGGAACCGTTTTTTAAACGGAGAATGCCGCCTTCACCGCGCACGGCTTCACTGATGAGAAAAGCCTTGGCGGCAGGATGATAAAGACATGTCGGATGAAATTGGATGAATTCCATGTTGGCTATTTTCGCGCCTGCCCTGTACGCCATTGCCAGGCCGTCCCCCGTCGCGATATCCGGATTGGTGGTAATCAGATAAACCTTCCCGGCGCCTCCGGTACAGAGAATCGTATATTTGGCAAGGTAAGTATCCACTTCACCTTTATTGATATCCAGAACGTAAGCCCCCAGGCATTGTTCTGTTTTATTTTTCGCTTCTTTTCTGATGATTAAATCAATCCCGATATGATTTTCAAAAATGGAAATGTTTTTGATTTGAGACGCTTTTTCGTTTAATGCCCTTTCAATTTCCTGGCCGGTGAAATCTTTGGCATGTAAAACGCGCCGGCGGTTGTGTCCGCCTTCGCGCCCCAGATCAAAGTTCTGGGGCTCTGTTGTGGATTTTGTGAAATGGACGCCCCAGTCAATCAGCTCCTCTATCCGGGGCGGAGCTTCTTTGACGATAAACTCGACTACCTCTTCTTTACACAGACCGCCGCCGCAAATCAGCGTGTCATGGATATGCTCGTCAAAACTGTCTGTCTTATCGGTGACGGCTGCAATGCCGCCCTGAGCATAATTTGTATTGGATTCGGTTTTTTCTTTTTTGGTCACGATGGTGACCGATCCCAGCGTTGAAGCTTTAATGGCCAGGCTTAATCCCGCGATGCCGCTGCCTAAAATCAAAAAATCTGTTTTAAATTCCATAGGTGTTTTTTGGATGCCTCTTTACTGATAAAAGTTTGTTTACAAAACACTGCTGCTTTTATATAGGGAATTAGATTTTTTAGCAAAGAGAAAATAGAGGCATAATAATAATGATAGTCCTTGGAATTGAATCATCCTGTGATGAAACCGCCGCCGCCATCGTCCGTGATGGCAAAATATGTTCTAATGTCATTGCGTCACAGATAGAAATTCATTCGCCGTTTGGCGGCGTTGTTCCTGAAATTGCATCCAGAAAGCACATGGAAGCCATCTATCCCGTGATCAAACAGGCTTTATCTGAAGCTGATATAATAATAAAGGATGTGGAAGGCATCGCGGTGACTTGCGGGCCCGGTTTGATCGGATCTCTTTTAATCGGTTTGTCTACGGCCAAATCTCTCGCTTTTGCGCTGGACATTCCCTTTGTCGGCGTCAATCATCTGGAAGGACACATCGCGGCGGCATTTCTCTCCGGGAAAATTCCGGACATTCCCTTTATGGCTTTAGTGGTTTCGGGCGGTCATACCAGCATTTATCTCGTTAAAAATTTTGACGAGTATCAGTTAATCGGTCAGACACGGGACGATGCCGCCGGTGAGGCTTTTGACAAGGCCGCTAAACTGCTGAAACTGGGTTATCCGGGAGGTGTTGTCATCGACAGACTGGCCAGAAGCGGCAATCCGAGCGCCGTATCGTTCCCCAGAGCAATGAGGGATTCCATGGACTTCAGCTTCAGCGGTTTGAAAACGTCGCTGTTGACTATGGTGAAAAAGCGGGGCCGTGAGTTCCAGAATGAAGAATTGCCGGATATCGTGGCCAGCTACCAGGAAGCCATTGTGGATACCCTGGTGGAAAAAACCATCAAGGCGGCTCATGAAAATCATATACCCCAAATAGTGGTCTGTGGCGGAGTGGCGGCCAACAGCAGTCTGCGGGAACGCTTCGCGCGGGAAACCGCGTTGAAACAAATGGAGCTGTTTATTCCCCCCACAATATTATGCACGGACAACGCGGCTATGATCGCTGCCCGAGGCGAAATGATGCTGAAAAACGGATCACGCAGCGGAATGGATTTAAATGCCGTGTCGCGCTGGCCGTTATCGTGAGTCCCGAATGCTCATCAACAAAAGATCAAACATGACCCCGCGGGAAATTCTTCAACATTACGCCATTAAACCCAGAAAAAAACTGGGTCAGTCTTTTCTGACGGATGAAGACGCTATTCAAAAGATAGCCCTAACCGCTGATGTGCAGAAAGATGACATCATTGTGGAGATCGGATCAGGCATTGGCGTTCTGACAGAATATCTTGCGCAAAACGATGCCGCCCAAATTATTGCCGTAGAGCTTGATGATAACCTGGTGAACGTCTTAAAAGACAGGTTGTCTTCCTATCAAAACATCCGGGTCCATCACGGTAATATTTTAAATTATGATTTCCAATCGATTGCCGGGGCAGAGCATCGGAAAATCAAAATAGTCGGCAATATCCCCTACAATATTTCCAGTCCGCTTTTATTTCATTTGTTGTCCTGCAGGAATGAAATCCATTCTTTTGTGCTGATGATGCAAAAGGAAATGATTGACCGCCTGGCTGCATCACCCGGCACGAAAAGCTACGGCGTGCCGTCGGTGATTCTTCAGATGTTTGCGACTGTGGAGAAAATTTTGACGATTCCCGCGTCATCCTTTCATCCGCGTCCCAAAGTGGAATCTTCGGTCATCAAAGGGATCTTTCGTCAACAATCCCTGATCAGACTCACCAGTGAAGATTTCTTTACCCGATTGGTCAGAGCATCCTTTGCTCAGCGCAGAAAAACACTGATGAATAATTTAAAACATTCCAAATTGATGGAAGGCTGCTCCGAAAACTTTTTAAGCGAATCTCTGATGCTGGCCGGGATTGAAGGACAGCGAAGGGGAGAAACACTTTCGGTTGAAGAATTCGGGAATCTCAGCAACATCCTGCAACGTTGAATGCAAAATTCATTCACTGCATATTACGCAAAGCGCTTTTTTACCTCCGTCATAAAATCATATAAAATTTTAACTTGCATCTCTGCCGGCCTGAATGTTCTTCAGGCCGGCAGAACTCCGATACGTTTTCAAAGTTGCCCTGAATTAATGGGCGGAAATAGCAATACTACCGGAGGGGCTTATATTAATGCCACCTATATAAGCTCTACCCAGAAGCGCCTGATTATCAGAAAAATCTCTGATATTACCCAGCGCGATTGGTTGTGTAATACTCGAACCCGGTAATATATTAATCTTAGGCACGCCGATAACAACTCCCGTGTCGCCAGATGAGTTAGTGCCCACGTCAACCGTCATGGTTCCGGAAATTAATATATTCAAATAATTCGTAGGCCAGACTGCAGTAGCAAAGACATATCCATCAGCCATGGTCAAACCTTTCGCTCCGACATAACCAGGATCAAGGTAGTCTACACCATTAACCGAAAAGCCATCTGCATCCCCCCAAGACTGGATGATAGGTTTGCCCGGGATAGAGACTATAACACCCTGAGGGTAAGCGCCCAAAGCGGGGGCCATAAATGGATGAGTTCCGCTAAATCCGATCTCCACACCTTCTCCCCCTGTAGCGTGTGTGCCAATTGAAATACAGCCGGTCATCGTTGGATTCACAAGAAGAGCGAATTCACTGGTGTACATGGTGCCCAGGTTTTGCTGCCCGTCATTAAGGTTTCTGGTGGTACCCATGGCAATGGTTTGTGTTATATTTGCCGGATGAACCAACGCACTCGGTAAACCGATGATTGTTCTGGTCATACTGCCGCTGCTACCTACGTCAATGTCCATTTTATTGTAAAGGGCAATAAAAGAACCTTGTGGTCCTAAACCCCCTCCTATGTATGATTGTATGATCCAAATGGATCCATTGACATATTTTTGGCTCCAAACCAGCCGGCTGCTGTATATCCGTCGCAGGTGGTACAACCGTCACTGTCGCCCCATGACTGAAGTTCCGGGCCAAAGTTGCCTAGAATGGAGAAGTGGGTTGTTGGATACGAAGTTCCTCCAAATTCAATCGTCACTCCCTCCTGCGCTGTGATGGCCTCCAGCTCGTTTTCCATGATCTTCTCTTTTGCCAGCAGAGTAGCGGGCATCGTTGCCAGAAACACAGCAATAACAAACCAAATCCAAACTTTCTTCATACACTCCCCCTTTAAATTTTTTTTGTTCATCCCCATACACTCCTCCCTTTTAAGAATTTTTTATTTATTTCCATTCATAAGACCTGAATATTCATATATATGTTTCAACAGTAGTATTTTCATAATGTATGACATTCTCGTACGTATAGTAGCCGCATACTATGTGGTACAAGTTTTCAAACTGCTTCCTCACTCGTTAATCGAAGAAAGAGTTGTTATGGGCATACACAGTCAGTGAGCCATTCATCGTGTTGGCGATGCCCTGGGTATGCACACGTCCCAGTGCTGGCTGATCGTCGGAGAGGTCAGTGTTTTTCCCCAGTTTTACGACGAAATCGACAGCAACGTCACCCGTGTCCAGCGATTGATCTTTCATAGTCGCTTTAATGACATACGACTTTTTATCGGGATCCATTGTGGGAAATACTTCCGTCGTCATATAGCCGGAGCGTTTAATATATCCGCCGGTCAGATAAGCCTCCGTGTATCCGATATAGCCCGGCTGGTTGTATTCGCCAAAGCCGACATTCTTATTGGACGAACCGTCGAAATAACCGTCGGCATTGCTGTTGTGCGGATCGCCATACCGATGATCAGAATCCCAATAATTCCAGCCATCCGTAGCGATAGATTTTAATTGCCGGCTCTTGAGAAAAATGGTGGCTGTCATGTCGGTGGTGATAGACCCAACCTGTGCGGATATGGCATCCAGTTCGCTGTCGGCAATGATCTGTTTTGCAAAAGCAAAAGTAGGCATAACTAAGAATGCGGCCAAAATTACTACTGTTAAAATCTTTTTCATGTTTGTTCTCCTTTTTTTCATATTTTTATTTTAATTTTTTTATTCATTTTCACGTTCAAATCATAAATAAAATTTACAATAACCAATTACGTTATTTTACCATAATATTCAGGCAATGTAAACATTTATTATTTATTATTTTTTCACCTATTTTACCTAATTACACTTATGCACATTTAGTATATCCTAAGGCCACGTCAATGTAAATATTTTTCAACTTTTTTTTAAATTAATTTTTTTGTTTATTTCTTAATTATAACCGTCAGTTCGACAAAATAATGGGCTGATTTATGGGAACATCATGAGGCGCTGTTTAGATTGTCGGGACACTATTAATGAAATATCTTTATATTCAATTACTTATCTATGTTCTATGATCCTTGGGACGTTTTGAGTAAAATCTGATGATGGGATGTAATTCTGTATTTTTCTGTCTTGATGTGCCGCTGATGGCTGGAAATAAAAAATATATGAGTTGCTTCAAATATTTAAGTTGATTTCCGATAGGGCGAAAAAAGATTTCCAAGAATCCATTGACATGATAGAAGAAATCGGGTTGTAATGAAAAGCATCTTTCAAAGATTCCGAAAGATAGGAAAGGAGGTTGGCCTTGATGATCGAAATGAAGATTGCGGGATTAACGATTGATCCGATTACCAATACGCCAATCGTTATATTGAAAGATATGCATAATCATAAAGCGATTCCGATCTGGATCGGTTTGTTTGAGGCCAGCGCCATTGCCACGGAACTGGAAAATGTTGTATTCCCCCGGCCGATGACGCACGATTTATTCACGGAATTTTTAAAATCTTTTGAAGTGGCGGTGAACCGAATAGAAATCGTTGATATTCGTAACAACACTTTTTTTGCTAATATTTATTTAACCAGGGAGGGAAGACACTTTATCATTGACGCGCGTCCCAGCGACGCGATCGCCATCGCGTTGCGCATGCGAGCGCCGATCTTTGTCGATGAGAGCGTGATTGAAAAATCCCGCAACATTGATTTCGGCGTTAAGCTCAATGATCTGGATAAGTTGAAGGAGGAGAAGATTAGGGAATTTCTGGAAAATCTTTCTGCGGAAGATTTCGGAAAGTATAAAATGTAAAAATGATGGGAAACATTATTCGGGATTTTCAAAATTATTTGGACGTAGAAAAAAATGTTTCCGGAAACACTACAGCGGCGTATGTGGCGGACGTTCAGGAATTTGCCTCATACCTGAAGGATCATCAGCGCATTGATCGGCAGGAGGACATCATTGGCATTGAACCGGAGATCATCAGGCAATATCTCAGTCACCTTTATTTTCAAAAAATAAAAAAGGTTACGGTCAATCGCAAGGTGTCTTCGCTGAGGGCATTTTATAAATATGTTTTGCGCACGGGCAAGATTGGCTGTAATCCGGCCGAAGCGCTGCAAACGCTGAAAACGGAAAAATACATGCCCAATTTTCTTTCTGTTGATGAAGTTCTGGAAATTTTAAAGGCGCAAACAGACCATTCGGTTTCAGGTTCGCGTAATCGCGCGATCATGGAAATGTTTTACTCCTGCGGGATACGACTCAGTGAACTGGTTGGATTGGATTTAAGTGATATTGATTTTAATCAGAAGTTAGTGAAGGTGAGAGGTAAGGGCAGAAAGGAAAGAATTGTTCCGGTTGGCGGTCCCGCGTTGGATGCAGTGCGTGACTATCTGGAGAAAAGAAAAAAAACGCGAAAAGAACCGGGCGGCGATGCCTTCAAAGGCCCGTTATTCCTGAATTCGCGAGGCGGTCGAATCACGACCAGGAGTGTCGCGCGAATCGTTGATGCGTTGACCGCCCAAAGCGGCATTGGACGGAAAATCAGTCCGCACGCCCTACGGCACAGTTTTGCCACGCATCTTTTGAATGCCGGAGCGGATTTGCGCTCTATTCAGGAACTCCTGGGGCATGAAAGTCTTTCGACGACGCAGAAATATACCGCGGTGGATATCAACCGGATGATGGAAGTCTATGACAAGGCGCATCCGAGAACACGGGAAAAATAATTTTTTATTTTGAGGAAAAGCCATGCACATCAGAGGTACGACAATATTAGCGGTCAAACGCAACGGCAAGATCACTGTGGCCGGTGATGGTCAGGTCACGCTGGAAACCACTATTCTCAAGCACGGGGCGCGGAAAGTTCGCCGGCTCTACAACAATGAGGTCATCGTTGGCTTCGCCGGAGCCACAGCGGATGCTTTCACGCTTTTTGACCGGTTTGATCAGAAGCTGGAACAGTTCAATGGAAATCTGGTGAGGGCGGCGGTGGAATTGACGAAAGACTGGCGCACAGACCGGGTTTTAAGGCATCTGGAAGCCCTGATGATTGCCGTTAATAAAGACAATGCGCTGATTATTTCCGGCAACGGAGATGTTATCGAAGCCGACGATGATGTGATGGCCATCGGGTCCGGCGGCCCCTTTGCTTTAACGGCGGCCCGGGCGCTTTTGCGCCATTCCGATTTGTCGGCAACGGAAATTGCCCGAGAAGCCATGCAAATCGCCTCGGAGGTTTGCATTTATACGAACGACCATATCACGATTGAAGAAATCGATACGCTCAGTGATGAGAAAGATAAAAAAAGCAAAGAGAAGGGAAAAAGATAAATCATGTCAAACCAAGGGTTGAAACCCCGGGAAATCGTAGAAAAGCTCAATCACCATATCATTGGCCAGGTGGAGGCGAAAAGGGCGGTGGCCATCGCGCTGCGCAACCGGTGGAGGCGGCAAAATGTCACAGAGGAATTGGCCGATGAAATCTCTCCTAAAAATATCATTATGATCGGTCCGACCGGCGTGGGAAAAACAGAAATCGCCCGGCGATTGGCCAAACTGGACAATTCGCCTTTCCTGAAAATTGAAGCCTCTAAATTCACCGAAGTCGGGTATGTCGGAAGAGACGTGGAATCCATGATTCGGGATCTGGTGGAACTTTCCATTAATATGGCGAAAGCCGAGGAGCAGGAAAGTGTTCAGGCGAAGGCGGCCGAGATTGCCGAAGAGCGGCTGCTCGATCTTTTGCTGCCGCCGCGTCCGGCGGAAAAAAATGTGGGAGATATTCTCAGCGATCATCATCGGGAAGATGAGGCAGATTCTCTTGTGGCGGATGATGAACCGATCAGAAAAAATGATTCCTCGAGAGAAAAAATGCGTCTCTGGCTTCATGAGGGGAAATTCGACGAGAAAATGGTGGAGCTGGAAGTTTCCGAACCCCGAAGCGGACCGATGATCGAGATCTTTTCCGCTGCCGGCATGGAAGATATGGGGCTCAATCTGAAAGACATGCTGGGCAATATCATGCCGCAGAAGAAAAAACGGCGAAGCGTCAAGGTGCCGGAAGCGCTGGAAATTCTGGAGGCGGAAGAAGCTCAGAAATTGATAGATATGGAGAAGGTGACCCGGACGGCGCTGGACAGGGTTGAGCAGTCGGGCATCATTTTTCTGGATGAAATCGATAAGATCGTCGGCGGGGATTCTCAGCACGGGCCGGATGTATCGCGGGAAGGCGTCCAGAGGGATCTGCTGCCGATTGTTGAAGGCTCCAATGTCAATACGCGTTACGGGATGGTCACAACCGATCATATTTTGTTTATCGCGGCGGGCGCTTTTTCAGGAACCAAACCGTCGGATCTGATTCCGGAATTGCAGGGACGTTTTCCGATTCGCGTGGAGCTTGACTCGCTGGGCAAGGAAGAGTTTGTCCGGATTCTCACCGAACCGAACAACGCGCTGGTGAAACAATACACGGAAATGATGGCGACGGAAGGTCTGCAGTTATCCTTCACGGAGGACGCCGTCGCCGCCATCGCTGAAATGGCGGAGCGGGTCAATGAAAGCACCGAAAATATCGGAGCGCGGCGGCTCTACACCATTATGGAAAAATTACTGGACGACATTTCTTTTGACGCTCCGGATATGGAAAAAAAAGAAATCATTATTGACGATCAATATGTGGAAGAAAAATTAAACGGCATCATCGAAGATCAGGATTTAAGCAGATACATTTTATAGCGGAGATGAAAAATGGAACATATCACCAATTCAATCGAAAGGGCGGATATCCTGCTGGAGACGCTTCCCTACATCAGGCGATTTTACAACAAGACTATCGTCATCAAATACGGCGGCCATGCCATGATTGACGAGGATTTGAAAAACAAATTCGCGCAGGACGTGGTCATGATGAAATATATCGGTATCAACCCGGTGGTCGTTCACGGCGGCGGGCCGCAGATCGGAGCGCACCTGAAAAAATTTGGCAAGGAGTCGAAATTTATTCAGGGCATGCGGGTGACCGATGAAGAAACCATGAACATCGTGGAAATGGTTCTGGTCGGCACGGTCAACAAGGAAATCGTCGGCCTCATCAACCGGCACGGCGGCAATGCCGTGGGGCTGAGCGGCAAAGACGGCAATCTGATCGGCGCGGAAAAATATTATCTGAACGAAGAAAAAGCAAAGCATACCCCTCCGGAAATTATTGACATCGGCCTGGTGGGAAAGGTAAAGAGCATCAATGCGCAATTAATTATTTCTCTGGCGCAGAATAATTTTATTCCGGTGATCGCGCCGACGGGCATCGGCGAGCACGGCGAAACTTACAATATCAACGCGGATGTGGTCGCGGGAGAGGTGGCGGCGGCGCTGCAGGCGGAAAAGCTTCTGCTACTGACCGATGTGCCGGGCGTCCTGAACAAGGATAAACAACTGATCAACACGATGACGAACCAGAATGCGCTGGATTTAATTGACGACGGCACCATCGAAGGCGGGATGTTTCCCAAAATCAAGTGCTGTCTGAAAGCTCTCAAAGGCGGCGTGAAGAAAACGCATATTATTGACGGCAGATTAAAGCACGCCATTTTGCTGGAGATGTTCACGGATAAAGGCATTGGAACGGAAATCGTTCTCTAGTTAACAATCAAGAAGGACTATGAAAAATGAATGAAAAAGAAATCATGGCGATGGCCAACGAAAATATTATGAATACCTACAGGCGGTTTCCCGTCGTTCTGGTCAAAGGGGCCGGCGCTAGGGTGTGGGATATCAACGGCAAAGAATATCTTGATTTTGTCGCCGGCATCGCGGTTTGCTCTCTGGGGCATTCTCATCCTCGAGTGATTGACGCCGTCAAGGAGCAACTGGAAAAATTAACGCACGTTTCCAATTTATATTACACGGAGCCACAGGCTCAACTTGCGAAATCGCTGGTGGATCATTCTTTCGCGGACAAGGTTTTCTTTTGCAACAGCGGCGCGGAAGCCAATGAAGCGGCGATCAAACTGGCGCGAAAGTACGCGCACGAAAATATGGGACCAGACCGTCATGAATTAATTACGATGAAAGATTCGTTCCACGGCCGGACCATGGCGACCATTACGGCCACGGGACAGGAAAAATTTCAATTCGGTTTCACGCCCCTGCTGGACGGTTTTCATTACGTGCCCTTCAATGATCTGAAATCTCTGGAAGCAGCCATCTCCGCGAAAACCTGCGGCGTCATGCTGGAGCCGATTCAGGGCGAAGGGGGCGTGAATATTCCTGATGCGGATTACCTGGCCTCCGTGAGGGAGATCTGCGACCGGTATGGAATTTTATTCATTGTGGATGAAGTGCAAACCGGCATGGGACGGACGGGCAAGCTTTTCGCCTATGAGCATTCGGGAATCAAGCCGGATATCATGACGCTGGCGAAAGCGCTGGGCAACGGCCTCCCTGTCGGAGCGATGCTCGCCACTGATAAAGTAGCGAAGGCGTTTGTTCCCGGCAATCATGCCTCCACGTTTGGAGGCAATCCCCTGGCGATGGCAGCGGCGAATGCTGTTGTAAAAACGATTATGAACGATAACCTGCAGGATCATTGCGTGAGCATGGGCGAATATTTTATGTCGGCACTCAAAAAACTTCAGCAGAAACATGGCATTATCAAAGAAGTCAGAGGCAAAGGCTTGATGCTTGCGGCGAAGCTGGATATCGAAGCGGGAGAGATCGTGAATGAATGTCTGCGACAGGGATTGCTGATCAATTCCACCGGCGGGAAGACGATTCGGTTTGTGCCGCCGATCATTATCACAATACAGGACGTCGATCAGGCCATTGAAGTACTTGACAGAGTTATGGAGGGGAGATGAAAAAAGATCTGCTGAATATTTCCGATCTGGAAGAGGGTGATTTCGAAAAAATCTGGCGGAAAGCGAAAAAACTGAAGCAGAATTTAAAAAACGGCAAGCCGCATGCTTCGCTGAAGGGGAAAACGTTGGGAATGATTTTCGATAAATCCTCCACCCGGACGAGAATATCCTTTGAAGTCGGCATGTATCAACTGGGGGGAATCGCTCTATTTCTGACCTCCCGCGATACCCAGATCGGCCGGGGGGAAACGATTGCCGATTCGGCAAAAATGATGTCCCGCTATCTCAACGGCATCATGATCAGAACCTTTTCCCAGCAAAGCGTGGAAGATTTTGCCCGCTTTGCATCCATTCCGGTCATCAATGGATTAACAGATCTGCTGCATCCATGTCAGATTCTCAGCGATTTATTCACGATCAGGGAAAAGAAAGGATCTTGTGAAAAAATAAAAGTTGCTTACATCGGAGACGGCAACAACATTGCCAATTCCTGGATTGAAGCCGCCGCGAAACTGCCTTTCAGTCTAGCGCTGGCCTGTCCTGAAGGCTATGATCCCGACCGGAAAATCATGGAGAAGGGAAGGAAAGAAGCGACGGAAGGCATTACGCTTGTGCGCGATCCCCTGAAGGCCGCGAAAGATGCCGATGTCCTTTATACGGATGTCTGGACGAGCATGGGCCAGGAAGCGGAGTCTGAGAAAAGAAAAGAAATATTTGAGAATTATCAAATCAATAAAAGGCTGCTGAAAGCGGCAAAAAAAGACGCGATGGTCATGCATTGCCTGCCGGCGCACCGGGGAGAAGAAATTGCCTCCGACGTCATTGACGGTCCACAGTCCGTGGTGATTGATCAGGCGGAAAATCGGCTGCATGTGCAGAAAGCCATCCTGGAAATACTATTATAGGAGGAACGAAAAGTGTCGCGAGGAATTAAAAAAGTTGTGCTGGCTTATTCCGGCGGACTGGATACATCGGTCATTGTCCGCTGGCTTATTGAGACTTATAAATGTGAAGTAATCTGCTATGCTGCCGATGTGGGGCAGAAAGAAGAATTAACCGGATTAAAAGAAAAGGCAATTCATACCGGTGCCAGTAAAATTTATATTGATGATTTAAGAGAAGAGTTCGCCCGGGATTTTGTGTTTCCGGCCCTGCGTGCCAACGCGATTTACGAAGGAACTTATCTTTTAGGCACTTCTCTGGCCAGACCGCTGATTGCCAAAAGACAGATCGAGATCGCCAAAAAGGAAAAAGCCGACGCGGTATGTCATGGCGCGACCGGCAAAGGCAATGATCAGGTGAGGTTTGAATTGACCTACTATGCTTTAAATCCGTCCATTAAAATCATTGCGGCCTGGAAGGATGATAACTGGATATTTGATTCCCGGGAATCGATGATTGATTACGCCAAAAAATATAAGATTCCCATTCCACTGACGAAAGCGAAACCCTACAGTGCGGATCGCAATCTGTTGCATATTTCCCATGAAGGTGGAATTCTGGAAGATCCGTGGGCCGAGCCTCCGGAGAATATCTTTGTGTTGACCAAATCGCCCGAAAAGGCGCCGGATAGACCGACCTATGTGGAAATTGATTTTCAAAAAGGAAATCCTGTCGCGATCAACGGCAAGAAAATATCCCCCGCGAAACTGATGGATACCATCAACTTGATCGCCGGCAACAATGGCATTGGTCGAGTCGATATGGTGGAAAATCGTTTTGTCGGCATGAAATCCAGAGGAGTTTATGAAACCCCCGGTGGCACCGTCTTGTGGGCGGCGCATCGCGCGGTGGAATCCATTACCATGGATCGCGAGGTGATGATGATGCGGGACTCTCTCATTCCGAAATACGCGCAGCTGGCCTATAATGGCTTCTGGTATGCTCCGGAAATGCAGACGCTTCAGGCCTATATCGATGCGACGCAGGAAAATGTCACCGGCACGGCGCGCATGAAACTGTATAAAGGAAATTGCATAGTCGTCGGACGCAAATCGCCCCATTCCCTCTACAGTGAATCCTTTGCCACTTTTGAAAAAGATCAGGTTTATAATCAGAAGGACGCAATAGGATTTATTAAGCTGAATGGATTGCGTTTGATTATTCAGAAAATGTTGAAAAAATAAACATCTCATATAGCGCGGAGATAACGCATGGCAAAAGGCAAAAAACCATGGGGCGGCCGGTTTCAGAAAGCGACCGCCGAAAGTGTTGACCGGTTCACCGCGTCGATTCATTTTGATCAAAGGCTTTGTCCCTATGATATCGAGGGGTCCATTGCTCATGTGACGATGCTGGCCCGGCAAAATATCATATCGAAGAGCGAATCCTTAAAAATTGTTGCCGCTTTGAAAGCTATTTTAAAAGATTATCTCCGCGGTAAATTTGAATTCACGTCCGCCGATGAAGATATTCATATGGCGGTTGAAAAGGAGCTCATCCGCCGGATCGGCGAAATTGGAGGAAAGCTTCACACGGCCAGAAGCCGCAATGATCAGGTCGCTCTGGATGTGAAGCTTTTTTTGCGGGCGGAAAATAATAATATTCTTGTCGCCATTCGTTCGCTGCAAACGGTTTTAATCCGGCGGGCGAAAAAAGAAATCAAAACGATTATGCCCGGTTACACGCATATGCAAAAAGCGCAGCCGGTCCTGCTGTCTCATTATCTGCTTGCTTTTGTGGAAATGTTCGCGCGGGACGCGCAGAGACTGGAAGCATGCGGAAATCGGTTGAATGTTCTTCCTCTGGGAGCCGCGGCGCTGGCCGGCACCGGTCTACCCATCGATCGCGCGCTCACCGCGAAAATGCTGAAATTTCCCGCGGTCACCGAAAACAGCATGGATACGGTGGCGGACAGGGATTTCATCGCGGAATTCATTTTTTGCACGTCGCTGGTGATGATGCACCTGAGCCGGTTTTGCGAGGATCTGGTGCTCTGGTCGTCGGATGAATTCGGCTTTGCGGAGATATCGGATGCCTATACAACGGGCAGCAGCATCATGCCGCAGAAGAAAAATCCTGACATCGCTGAACTGATCCGGGGCAAAACCGCCCGTGTTTACGGTGACCTGGTAACGATTATGACGCTTCTGAAGGGATTACCCATGACATATAACCGGGATCTGCAGGAAGACAAGGAGCCTTTATTCGATGCGGTGGACACGATGAAAGATTGTTTATCCATATTCACGGAAATGATCAAAAACACGACTTTCAATGCCGCGGCTATGAACCGGGCGGCCAGAGGCGGATTTTCCACGGCCACTGAAATCGCGGAATACCTGGTGAGGCGCGGCGTCCCGTTTCGCCGGGCGCATGAAATTACGGGGAAAATAGTCGCTTATTGCCTGAAGTATAAAAAAGAGCTGGAAGACCTGACCATCTCCGACTATAAAAATTATGACAAACGTTTTACAGATGACATCAAAAACGCGATCAAACTGGAAAATGCCGTCAACGCCCGTCGACACACCGGAGGAACCGCCGCCAAAGCCGTGCTGCAAAGGATAAACGAATTTGAAAAAAGTATGGACAAAAGCTGTTAAATGCCTGTGCCTCATGTTGTTGATCAGTATTGCGGGCTGCGGCGTCAAGGGGAATCCGGCCGTCCTGAAAAATTATTCAGGCAACGGGCAGACCGCGCAAGATCTAAAATTCGTCTCAGTCTGTGACGCGGCATTATCAAAACAGGGCAGGGGTGCTCTCACGCTGAAACATCATGATGCTTCTTTCCGGCAAAATAAATTGACCGGTAGAAATCGTGATTGCAAAGATTGTCCAAAAGTCTTATAAGCATCAGTCCATTTAGGAAAAAAATTATTGAAGAAATTTTGAAGGAGGCCTTTTTATGTTTAGAGGCGCGATGGTGGCGATAGTTACACCGTTTAAAAACAATCAGATTGATGAAGTTGCCCTGCGGGACCTGATTGAGTTTCAGATTGCTAATGGAACAGACGCGATTGTTCCCTGCGGAACCACCGGTGAATCGGCGACCCTGACGCACGAGGAGCACGACCGGGTGATTGAAATTACCATTGACGCCGTCAAAAAGAGAGTGCCGGTGATAGCCGGAACCGGCTCCAATAATACGGCCGAAGCGCTGCGCCTGACCCGGCATGCCTATGAAACGGGCGCTGACGGTGCCCTGATTGTCTGCCCTTATTACAACCGGCCGACCCAGGAAGGGCTTTATCAGCACTTTAAAGCGATCGCCGAGAGCGTTCCCCTGCCGATCATTCCCTACAATATCGCCTCGCGCACCGGCGTGAATATGCTGCCGGAACTGGTTGCCCGACTAGCGAAAATCAAGAACATCGTCGGCATCAAAGAAGCGTCAGGCTCCATCAAGCAAATGAGCGATATGATCCATCTCTGCGGCAAGGATTTTGCCGTCCTGTCCGGCGACGATATATTTACTCTGCCGCTGATGGCCATGGGCGGAGCGGGCATTATCTCCGTTGTTTCCAATGTGGCACCCGCGGATATGGCCGGACTGGTGGACGCGTGTTTTGCCGGTGATCTGGCGAAGGCCAGAGCGTTGCATTACAAGATGAGCCCTCTGATCGACGCGATGTTTATCGAAGTGAATCCTGTTCCGGTCAAGGCGGCTCTGTCATTGATGGGAAAGATTGATTGCGAATACCGCCTGCCGTTGTGTAAAATGTCCGATGCGAACTTCGAAAAGTTAAAAAAGGTCATGACCGATTACGGGTTGATTTAATTTTGTAACATTTGCATGCAGCGGAGGGCATTCTATGATTAAAGCGGTGGTCACGGGAGCGGCCGGAAGAATGGGCGGAAAAATCATCAGCCTCATTTCAACCATGGAGAATATCGAGGTTGTGGGAGCGGTTGAAGTTGCCGGTCACCCGATCATCGGACGGAATATTGGTCAGGGATCGGGCAGAAAGGACATCATTGTCTGCCATGATTTATCCGCCTGTATCGACGGCGCCGATGTGGTCATCGATTTCACCAACCATGAGGCTTCTCTGAATTATTTAAAAGTGGCCAGCAGGAAAAATTGCGCCAGCGTTATCGGTTCCACAGGCTTTACTGACGCTGAAATGAAAGAGATTAAAGAGATGGCGCAGAACGTCCGCTGTGTCCTCACGCCGAATATGAGTGTCGGAGTGAATGTGATGTTGAAAGTTCTCGAATATTGCGCGGGGATTCTGAAAGATGATTACGATGTGGAAATCATTGAAGCGCATCACAACCTGAAAAAGGACGCTCCCAGCGGCACCGCCATGCAGATGGCCAAAGTCCTCGCGGCCAAGCTGGGGCGCAGTGTGGAAAATGATTTGCTGTATTGCCGTCGCGGTATGATCGGCGAAAGAACCAAAAAAGAGATCGGCATCCAGACGGTGCGCGCCGGCGATATCGTCGGGGATCACACGGTCATCTTTGGCGGTGTCGGAGAGAGGCTGGAATTCATTCATCGGGCGCACAACCGGGACAACTTTGCCAAGGGCGCGATACGCGCGGCGCAGTGGATTGTGCATCAGAAGAACGGGTTGTATGATATGCAGGATGTTTTGGGATTAAGAGATCACCATGAAGGTTGACTGAACCATTGAACGGCACCATTGCGTACATCGGGATCGGATCCAATCTCGGCGAACCCATTCAAAACTGCCGGAAAGCCATCGAAAGTCTTTCCCGCTCAAAAGGCATCGCGCTCATAACCGTTTCTTCTTTTTACAGGACAGAGCCTGTCGGCATTGAAGATCAGGCTTTATTTGTCAATGCGGTTGTGGAGATTAAAACGGAGCTTTCCGTTCACCGTCTCATGCAGACTCTAATGGCGATTGAAAATGAGATGGGGCGGATCAGAGACGTGAAAGGCGGTTCGAGAATTATTGATCTTGATCTGCTTTTTTACGGACAGCAGGTCATATCTGAAACGGATTTGATAGTGCCGCATCCTGAAGCGCACAGGAGACGGTTTGTTTTGGAGCCGCTTTGCGAAATAGCGTCTTATTTCATTCATCCTTCGTTTGGCGTGTCCATCCGCGGATTGAAAGATAGATTGTGCGATCAGAAAGTAGTCGAGAAAATCAGAGAATAAGGGATAAGTCCGGCAGCTGTTTTATGAATATCTTGAAATTTATCATATCGGTGATCGTTGTTTATTTCCTATATCAGATCGCGAAAAAAATAGGGGCCTTGAAGTCGACGGCGAATCCAAATGATCCGTCCCGATTTCCAGCCGGCAAAGGGGAAGAATTGGTGGAAGATCCTGTCTGTCATACCTATGTTCCCGTGAGCCAGGCGTATAAAAAAGAAGTGTCCGGCAAGGATTATTACTTTTGCAGTAAGAAATGCAGTGATCAATACCCACTGGAAAAAAATAATTGATTTGAGGAGTGAATATGAAATTTTTTATCGATACCGCGAATATTGGAGAAATCAAAGAAGGCATTGCGCTGGGAATGGTTGATGGTGTTACCACAAACCCGTCGTTAATTGCTAAAGAAAATAGAGGGTTCGATGCGGTAGTTAAGGAAATACTTAAGGTCGTTAAGGGGCCGGTAAGCCTCGAAGTGATGAGTCCGGACGCGAAGGGAATGTTTGCTGAAGGAAAAAAACTGGCTCGTCTCGGCAGCAATGTGGTGATTAAGGTTCCTCTTTCCACGGAGGGATTAAAGGCGACGAGAATGTTCGCCGACGCAGGCATCGATGTGAATCAGACATTAATCTTTTCTCCCCTGCAGGCGCTGATGGCCGCCAAAGCGGGCGCCCGTTACGTCAGTCCTTTTGTCGGCAGACTGGATGATATCGCGCACGACGGAATGGAGCTCGTTGAGCAGATTGTCACCATCTATGAAAATTATTGCTACGAGACGGAAGTGATTGTCGCCAGCGTTCGCCATCCGCGCCACGTTCTGGATGCCGCGCTGATGGGAGCGGACATCGCGACCATTCCTTTCAAGGTCATCGGGCAGCTGGCCAAGCATCCCCTGACCGAAAAAGGGATCGAGATGTTTTTAAACGACTGGAAAAAAGTGCCCGTAAAATAGATTGATCGCGTAAGCGTGCCCTATGATTTCACGAAAAGAAACATTGAATTTGCCCAATACCATCACCTTGCTTCGCATCAGTGTGGTTCCGTTTCTTTTCTTTCTGCTTTCCGATCCGGGAAAATTCTGGAGTCTGATCATCGCCGGTTTGTTTGTCATTGCTTCGGTCACCGATTTTCTGGACGGCTATTTCGCCAGAAAATATCAGATGATTACAACGATGGGGAAATTTCTGGACCCCATCGCGGATAAGATCATTGTGAATTCGGCGATGATCCTGATGATTCCGATCAGCCGCATTCCGGCGTGGATCGTCGCCATCACCATCATCCGGGATCTGATTGTGGATGTCATCCGAAGCATCGCCTCGGCTGAAGGCATCTATATTCAGGCCAGCATTCTGGGAAAACAAAAAACCGTCACGCAGATTATTGCCGTGACCGCGCTGATGATTCATTACCCGATTTTCGGCATCAATGCCCATATCGTGGGAATGGTCATTCTCTATTTTGCTTTATTCCTGACGGTGTATTCGGGCATTGATTATTTTATCAAACTGTATCAAAGCGTTGTGGAAAATTAGGCGGAGAGCTTTTTTGTCGTCAGAATAACGGCCAAAGAAAGAGATTTTTTATAAAATATTTTAACATTTTTATTGACAATAATTGGCTATTTGATATAGACACAAGCGCTTTTAATGAGCGGGCGTAACTCAGCGGTAGAGTGCTACCTTGCCAAGGTAGACGTCGACGGTTCAAATCCGTTCGCCCGCTCCATTTTTTTTGGCGGCATAGCCAAGTGGCTAAGGCAGCGGTCTGCAAAACCGTTATTCCCCGGTTCAAGTCCGGGTGCCGCCTCCAAATGAATTCAAGGACTTGGGCGATTCTGCCGGGTCCTTTTTTATGTTTGGTTGCGTCTTGGTTGCGTCGGTTTTCAATCCAAAAGGAAAATCCTTTTCAAAACATACCCCGATGATTTAGAGATTACCCCTACCAGGAAACTTTCCGCGCCTGTTTGCGGATTGTGTGTCGGTCCGTGAGTAGATCTTTCTGATGCTGTTTTCCTCTCAGATTTTTTTCCACGAAGATTTTCTTTCTGGTGAAGGGATCAGATTCCGTGAAATACATCAACGCGGAGTAGGTGGAAGGAAGCGGTGTGAAAATCTGCACCTGTCGGGGATTAATGTGCAGCTCCTTGCCGGCGAAGGCTTTGATCAGGCGCATATCGTCCCGGGTGCAGCCGGGATGGGCGGCCATGAAGTAGTACGTGAGAAACTGATTCTTGCGCAGCGATTGATTCAATTCATCAAACATGTTTTTAAAGTCCAGAAGCAGTCGGGACGCTGGTTTGCCCATCCGCTTCAGAATTTCCGGAGCGACGTGTTCGGGAGCTACCTTTAACTGGCCCGAAATATGATGTGCAATCAGTTCCCGCATATACTCGGCGCGGTGTTGTTTGTCGCCCAGAAGCAGATCGTATCGGATGCCGGAAGCGACAAACACTTTTTTGACGCCTTTTATCTTTCGCAGATTTTTCAGAAGGTTGATTTGGCGGCTGTGGTCGATTTTTAAATTGGAACAGATTCCGGGATAAAGGCATCTCTTGTTTTTGCATGCGCCGCTTTTCAGTTTTCGGGGACATTCTATGCCGTACATATTGGCGGTCGCTCCGCCGATGTCCATGATATAGCCCTTGAAATCAGGCAGCGCGGCGATTTTTTTCACTTCGTCAAAAATTGATTTTTCGGAGCGGCAGACCAGGGTTCTTCCCTCATGCAGTCCGATCGAACAGAAGTTGCATTCGCCGTAGCAGCCGCGGTGCGTGTTGACTGAAAATTGAATCGTTTCCATCGCTCCGACTTTTCCCTGTTTTGCATAGTAAGGATGAACCGTGCGGGAGAAGTCGAGCGCATAAATGTCATCCAGTTCTTGAGTGGAAAGCAGGGGCTGCGGCGGGTTTTGAATCAGATAACGGTTGCCATGCCTTTGAAACAAACCCTTTGCCGTTAATGGATCGTTGTTCTGATAAAACGTATTGAACATTTGCGCGAAACTTTTTTTGTCCGCGACAGCATCTTCGAATGCCGGCAATTCCGTATAATCCGGTGGCGGGGAAGAGGAAATATAACAAATTCCTTTGATGTCCTGAATGCTCTGTCCGTTTCTTAATTTTCGGGCGACCTCCAGAGTCGCCTTTTCAGCCATGCCGTAAATTAAATAATCGGCGCGGGCGTCAAAGAGAATCGAACGGCGGACGGAGTCGGACCAGTAATCATAGTGCGCGATTCTGCGCATGCTGGCCTCAACCCCTCCCAGGATCAGCGGTTTTGTTTCCTTAAAGTATTGGCGGATGAGGTTGGCGTACACCACCAGAGCGCGGTCAGGCCGGCGGTTGTTTTTTCCTCCGGCCGTCAGATCGTCGCTGTGCCTTTTTTTCTTCAGGGCCGTGTAGTTGGCAACCATGGAATCCATGCAGCCGCCGGTAATGCCCCAGAAGAGTGCGGGCTCGCCCAGCCGGCAGATATCGGATGGCGTATGCCAGTCGGGCTGGGCGATAACGCCCACGCGAAATCCCGCCTGCGAGAGCACGCGGCCAATGATGGAAACGCCGATAAACGGACTGTCCATATAGGCGTCGCCGGTGATCAGAATCACATCAAGCTGATCCCATTTTAGTTTTATCAGTTCATCCTTGGTGGTGGGAAGCAACATATTTTGAAAAAAACGATTGGTTTAAAATAGATTAATCAGCATCAGTCCCAGAATGACTGCCGTCAGCACGCTTAAAAGAGAAAAACGCCCGAGCCAGCGGTGCGTGGCCCTGAAGGCCTGTTTGTTTTCAGCTTTGAACTGGCGGTATCCGATCATCAGCGTGATAAAGGAAGATGCGAAAGCCGTCAAACCGGCTATGTGATGGAATCCCTGAATATGCCGGCCGCCGGAGTCGGCGACATATAAAAAAGCCATGATAATCCCTGTGGCCATTCCGGCGAAACTCAGTACGTTGACCGTTTTATGAAAATTCAGCCAGTTTTTATTGCGCCGGAAAAACATGGCCGCGCTGATGCCGGCCATCAAGCCTGACGCTGCGGCCGCCATCAGTAAAATGTGGAGGATAAAAAACATTGTTGCCGGACCGCGGAAAATATTTGAAAAGTTAAAGTTTAAATTTCATCGACTGGCCGACGGCGACGCATTTCATTTTGCTGCCTCTTGACTGAATGATTTTGCGGCAGTCCGCCAAGATTCTATCGACATCGGCGTCGCATCTTTCCTGATTGTGATGAAACAATCCCAGCGTTTTGACGCCGGCTTCCATCGCGAGATTCAGGACGTCTTTATAGCAGGAGTGGCCCCACCCGCGGGTTTTCCGGTATTCGTCTTCGTTGTATTCGGCGTCGTGAAACAGAAGATCAGCGCCTTTGCAGAAATTCAGGTACTGTTTATACGTCAGTCCTCCCGGGTGCCGGTAGCGGAGTTCATTGTCCGTCAGGAAAACGAAAGACTTGCCGCCTTCCACAAATTTGTAGCCGGTTCCCTGATTGGGATGGCTCAGCGCGATCGGCGTAATCCTCATCGAGCCAAAATTATAATCCGCCTGAGAACAGAGTTTGTGGTAATCAATCCGGGCGCGTATAAAATCAAAATTAACTGGAAAATTCGGAGCCGCCATGATTCTGGCGAGCATCTTCCGGATGGATGTCTTCCCGCAAGGACAGCCCCAGATATTCAATTTTGTTTTCGGTGAATAGATGGGTTTGAAGAACGGGAACCCCATGATATGATCCCAGTGTGCGTGCGTCAATAAAAGCGTGAAATCGTTGTGGCCTTCGGCTGTAAGCGCGTTGCCGGCTTCACGGATGCCGGATCCGGCATCGACCATTAAGATATCGCCGTCTTGGGTTCTGATCTCCAGGCACGTGGTATTGCCGCCGTAGCGCAGATACGGTTTGCCCGATACAGGAATAGAGCCTCTGGATCCCCAGCAGTGAATGATCATTGTTCACCTTTGATTGCGTTTGGGGTTTAATAATACATAATGAATTGTAAATCAAGCAGGATATGCAAACATTTTATCGGTTAAAACAGGTCTTGCCATTATCGAAATCATTCTTACATTATTTGAAAATAAGGAGGAAAAATCTATGAAAAAAATAAAAGTCTCCGGAATGTCATGCCAGCATTGTGCGATGGCCGTGACCAAAGCGTTAACCGCCATTGAAGGCGTCAAGAATATCCAGATAGATTTGAAAAGCGGTGTGGTGACGTTTGATGATGAAAAAAATGCGGACAGCAAGCTTATCGCTGCGGCTGTGAAGAAAGCCGGATACGATATTGTTGAATAGTATGGAGGACCGCAAGAAGACAACCGTTGCCGTCGGCGGCATGACCTGCGCCGCATGCGTCAGGCGGGTCGAAAATGCGTTGAAAGAGATCACCGGCGTCGAAGATGTGGCCGTGAATCTGGCGAACGGACGCGCGACCATTATTCATGATTCAAAATGGGGCGGCGTTGAAGCTCTCCGGAAAGTTGTGGCTGACCACGGCTATGAGTTTTTAGGCGAAATTCAGGATCCGCTTGCCGATCCCCTGGAAGAATCCCGGAATAAAGATATCAAAGATCTTCAACTGAAGGTCTTCTGCGGCGGCGTGCTGAGCGTGATTATTTTTATGGGCTCCATGCAGCACTGGTTTGGTTTTCTGCATTTCATTCCCCGCCCGATCATGCTGTGGGGAATGTTTATTCTAACCTTTCCAGCCGTCTTCTGGGTTGGCAGCCGTTTTTTTACAGGAGCTTATAAAGCCGCTTTACACAAAACATCCGATATGAACACGCTTGTTGCAGTGGGTGCTTTCTCTGCCTATACCTATTCCGCGGCAGCGACTTTTTTCCCTGGTTACTTTACTGAAGCGGGAGTCATGCCTCACGTCTATTATGACGGTGCGGCGATGATTGTGACGCTGATTCTGGTCGGCAGACTTCTGGAAGTAAAAGCCAAGGGCAAAACATCCGCGGCAATAAAAAAGCTCATCGGACTGAAGCCCAAAACCGCTCATCTTATCATCAACGATCAGGAGAAAGAGGCTGCCGTTGAAGATGTGCGGGTTGGCGATGTCATCCGGGTGAAACCGGGGGAGAAGATTCCTGTTGACGGCATTGTGCAGTCCGGTGCATCCACCATCGACGAATCCATGCTGACCGGCGAAAGCATGCCGGTCAGTAAAGAATCCGGCCAAAAAGTTTTTGCCGCCACCATCAATAAGACGGGCAGCTTTACTTTTCAGGCAACCGGTGTCGGCGCAGAAACAGCTTTAGCCCAGATTATTCGTCTGGTGGAAGAGGCTCAGGGATCCAAAGCACCGATTCAGCGCGTCGCGGATAAGATTGCCTCCATTTTTGTTCCAGCCGTTTTTGTGATCGCTTTGATTGCCTTTGCCGTCTGGTATTTTGTTCCGGCGGAGAGCAACTTCAGCCGCGCCCTGATTAATTTTGTTTCCGTGCTGGTGATCGCCTGCCCCTGCGCGCTGGGTCTGGCCACCCCTACGGCGATCATGGTGGGCACCGGTCTGGGAGCGCAAAGCGGCATTTTGATCAAGGGCGGAGAGACCTTGGAAAAGGTCCACAAGCTTTCTATGATTGTTTTCGACAAAACGGGCACGCTCACGCGCGGCGAACCTTTTGTCACGGGTATCGTCGCGGCTGATGATGCTGATACCGCAACCGTTCTTGCTGTTGCCGTGTCCCTGGAAAAAAATTCCGAACATCCTCTCGCCCAGGCCATTCTTCAAAAAGCTGCGGCGGAAGGCGCTTCCATTGCCGCTGCCGAGCGCTTTACGGCCGTGCCAGGAATGGGGACGAAGGCTTATGTTGAAAATAAATTAAGCTTAATCGGCAATCTGAAATTTATGCAGAAAGAAGGCGTGACGGTTGACGGCTGGATCACAAAAGCGGCTGATCTGGAAAAAGAGGGGAAAACCATCGTCTTTGTAGCAGTGGATCAAAAAGTGACCGGTATAATCGCGGCGGCCGATACGCCCAAACCCTCGGCGCTACAGGCGGTCAACAGCCTGAAGCGCAGGGGATTGAAAGTGGCGATGATTACCGGCGACAATCCGGTAACGGCTCAAGCCATCGCTTCTCAATTGGGAATAGAAAGCGTGATGGCTGAAGTGCTTCCGGATAAAAAAGCCGATGAAATAAAAAATCTGCGGGCTGCGGGAGAAGTGGTGGCGATGGTCGGTGATGGCATCAATGACGCGCCGGCGCTGGCGGTGGCGGATGTCGGTATTGCCATCGGAGCCGGAACCGATGTCGCGATCGAAGCGAGCGACATCACGCTGATGAGCGACAATTTAACGGGCGTCGGGGAAGCGATTCATTTATCGCTGGCCACCATGCGCGTGATCAGACAAAATCTTTTCTGGGCTTTTTTCTACAATGTGATCGGTATTCCAATCGCCGCCGGCGTGCTTTATCCCACCTGGGGCATTTTGCTGAATCCGGAATTTGCCGCCGCGGCGATGGCGCTGAGCTCTTTTTCCGTTGTCAGCAATTCACTGCGTCTGCGCAGGATCTGGAAACAGCATCAAACCGGCGGCCGATAGCCGCACAACAATCTTTGGCAACCCGAAGGAAGTCGATCAGTTTTTATAGTGATGCAAAAGCGACTTATTAACGGAGAACCTGTACGGGCAAATACTTGTGCTCCGTTGTTCCATCGCCCAATTGTCCCGCCGTATTATATCCCCATGACCAGACTTTACCGTCTTCCGTCAAGGCCAGAGTGAACGATTCTCCGGAGGCGATGGCTTTAATTTCTGTCAGTCCCTGAACCCGTACGGGGGTGGTGCTATTGTCGGTTGTTCCGTTGCCCAGATTCCCCGTGCCGTTGTATCCCCAATTCCAGACTGAGCCGTCATTTTTCAGGGCGACGGTGCGGTAGAGTCCCGCGGAAATGGCTTTGACTCCATTTAATCCGATGACTTCCACAGGTGTCTGACTGTTTTCTGTTGTTCCGTCACCGAGTTCACCGGCGTTATTGCTCCCCCATGCCCAGACCGTGCCGTCTGATTTCAAGGCGACGGTATGATTCAGTCCGGCAGCGATGGATACGATTCCGGTTAAACCCTCCACTTGGAGCGGCGTGGATGTACTGATGGATGCTCTGCCCAACTGACCGGATGAGTTGTCCCCCCAGGTCCAGACTGTGCCGTCTTCCTTTAACGCAACCGTATGTTCCCAACCCGCTGAGATGGCCCGTACGCCGGTGAGAATTTGAATTGGAAAAAGTGAATCAGTCGTTGTGCCATTGCCCAACTGACCGGCAATATTATTCCCCCATGCCCATACAATGCCGTCATTGTTCAAAGCAACGGTATGCACCCATCCCGCGGCGATCGCCTTGGCGTCAGTCAGGCCGGTCACCTCAACGGGTTCAGTTCTTTTCTCTGTTGTTCCATCGCCCAGTTGCCCCTCACTGTTATCACCCATCGTCCAGACCGTGCCGTCTTTTTTCACAGCGACGGTATGCGACCAACCCGCGGCAACGCCGACGACTCGGTTGAGGTGTTTGAATTTCACAGGCCTGTATTGATTAAACATGGTGCCGTCGCCCAATTGCCCGGCGCCGTTATATCCCCAACTTCTGATTGTCCCGTCATTTTTCAAGGCCAGGGAGTGTGACCATCCGGCAGCAATACTGCCCACACCGGTCAGATATTTGCTGTGATGCGAGTCGTCACTGCCGCATGCACTCAACGATGCTGCTATGAAAAAACATATAACAATCCAGAGAAATCTTTTATTTTTCATGCTTACCCTCCATAAACCTTTAAAATGTTTATTTTAAAATCAAGAAGAAATTGGTGTTGATGGGTGTGCAAATTACACTGAATAATCTTTTCTGTCAAGCAAAGCATGATCAAATGGATGAACAGATTTGTTTTTATCCTTTGGTGGCCTGAGAAATTTTACAATAGCTAATAATATCAATGATATAGATAATCATTGAAAAACTAGAACGTACAATTTTCATGTCCGGGCACTCTGTAAGTAATACTTTTGCAAGCTTTGGTTATGCATTGGTTATTGACTAACAGTTCAGAAAATGTTAATATACTGACCTATTATGGAAAGGCAGGCGAAAAATAAAATGTTTAAAGTAGGCGATCTGGCGGTATATCCGGCTCATGGCGTTGGTGTAATTGAAGCCATTGAAAATAAAGAAGTAATGGGGAAAAAACAGTCATTCTACGTTATGAAAATAATGGGGAATGGCATGAAAATAATGATACCGACGATGAGTGTCAAAGCGGTAGGATTGCGTGAAATTATCATGGAGAAAGAAATACCCAAAGTATATGAAATTTTACGCAATAAAGACGTGACGATAGACAAGCAGACATGGAATAAGCGCTATCGGGAATATCTGGAGAGGATCAAGACGGGTTCCGTATTTGAGATTGCGGGTGTTTTGCGCGACCTATTCATCCTGAAAAGCGACAAGAATCTTTCTTTCGGCGAGAGAAAGATGATGGACACAGCGAAAAACCTACTGGTCAAGGAAATATCCGTTGCCAGCAACTCGAAAGAATCCGATGTTGAACACAACTTGCAGAAGATTTTTACAGTTCAGTAAAAATTTGCTTCAATAATTTCAAATCCGTTCTTTGAAAATTCAATACAGGCAGATTACTTTTCCTTGTTTAAGGAAAGCGTCATTTTGCCTCCATTTTTATTATTTTATATTTTTCATTTCATCCATATTTATTATTTAATCCATTTATAAAATAAAAATATAGATAAGGAGGTGAAACGTTTGCTGATTAAGATTATTTTAATTTTGGCGTGTTCTTTAAGCGGTTATGCAATTTCCTATTATGCTTCGTCCGAACCTTTGTTTATTATTAAATCATTCGTCGGTTTAATTCTTGGATTAATCATTGCATTCATCGTTATTCAGATCGAAAAAGAAATTCGCAAATTGCCTCTCAAGGTTATTATCGGCGGAGTTGCCGGAATGATGACCGGTCTCCTGGCGGCTTTCATCTTCAGCTTTGGCTTGCGTGGCGTAAGCAGCGTCAGCGCGGCCGGGCAGGCCGTGTCTTGGATTTATCTGCTGATCGCGGGCATCTTCAGCTATCTGGGCATTGTCTTGGGTTCAAAAAAAGCTGATGAATTTTCATTTGAGGGCACAGAGTCCAAAGCGGATCGCAATTACCGGATTCTGGACACCAGCGTCATCATTGAGGGAAGAATAGCCGATATCTGCGACAGCGGCTTTATTGAGGGGGATTTGATAGTTCCCCGCTTCGTGCTGAACGAACTGCAGCTCGTCGCCGATTCGTCGGATTCCATGAAACGGCTGAGGGGAAGGCGCGGTCTGGACGTTCTGAATCATCTGCAGAAAAGTCCCAACATCAACATCAACATCATCGATCAGGATTTCCCGAAAATCAAAGGCGTGGACGGCAAACTGGTCGCTCTGGCCAAACAGTTGAATGCCAAGCTTTTGACCAATGACTACAATCTGAACAAGGTGGCTGAATTACAGGGCATCAGAGTTCTGAACATCAACGAACTGGCCAACGCAATGAAGCCGGTTGTGCTTCCCGGTGAACAGATGACTGTCAAGATTGTTCGGGAAGGCAAGGAATCAGGTCAGGGAGTCGCGTATCTCGATGATGGAACGATGATTATCGTGGATAACGCTCAGAAATTCGTCAACGCGACGGTGAAAGTTGTCGTAACCAGCGTGCTTCAGACAACGGCCGGAAGAATGATTTTTTCCGAGCTGAAGGAAGTTGCCTGAAATCAATCCTAATGTTTCATTTGAAAAGCCCGGAATAAACCACCGGGCTTTTTTTATCATATTCCATTTTCGAAATAAAAATGTTATCAACGCAGTCCATTGACAGGGGAACATAGACGATTGGAAGAATAGAAGCGAAGAATTGATTGATGAAAACCATAGCCGTCATTCCCGCGGGAGGCGCGGGGAAAAGATTAAAATCTCATGTGGCGAAGCAGTATCTGCTGCTCGACGGCGTGCCGGTGCTGGCGCACACACTTCGGGTATTCCAGAATTCAAAGGACATCGATGAAATCATTCTGGCGCTGCCTGAGGAGGATATTGTTCATATCCGACAGGAACTGGTTGAGAAATACGGTCTCACTAAAGTGACCCGGACCGTCTCCGGCGGAAAAGAAAGGCAGGATTCCGTCCACAACTGCCTCAACGCGATTGAGGGGATTTGCGATGTGGTGGTTGTTCACGACGCCGTCCGGCCGTTCGTCACGGAAGAACTGATCGCGCGGGTGGTTGAAGCCGCCAGAGCCGAGGGCGCCGCTGTGGCCGGAGTCAGAATAAAAGACACCATCAAAAATGTTCGGGATGATGATACCATCGCGACGACCGTGCCGCGGGAAAATCTCTGGGCAGCCCAGACGCCGCAGGCCTTTCAGTATGAACTTCTGAAAGAAGCCTACCGGGCCGCTGATCGGGAAAAATTTTACGGAACGGATGACGCTTCTTTAGTGGAGCGGCTGGGAAAGGAAATCAAAATGGTTGAAGGCGCATCTGAGAATTTGAAGATCACAACCAATGAAGATATGCGGATCGCCGGCGCGCTGATGAAAAACAGAATCCAGGGAAGCATGCGCAGCGGTTTCGGCTACGACAGCCACCGGTTTGCCGCGGACAGAAAACTGATTCTGGGCGGCGTCGAGATTCCCTTTGATAAAGGGCTGCAGGGGCATTCAGATGCCGACGTGCTTGTGCACGCGATTTGCGATGCGCTTTTGGGCGCCGCGGCAGCGGGCGATATCGGCAGGCATTTTCCGGACTCCAATTCGGAATATAAAAATATTTCCAGCCTGATTCTTCTGGAGAGAGTGAAAGCAATCATCGAAGAAAAAGGATTTTCGATCATTAATATCGACGCGACTGTCGTGTTGGAAACGCCGAAACTCGCGCCCCACGCCGATGCTATGGTTTCCAATATCGCCCGCGTTTTGAAGGTATCGAAAGACTGTGTGAATATCAAAGCCAAAACAAATGAAGGCATGGGATTTACCGGAAGAAACGAAGGGGTCGCGGTATTCGCCGTCACCGCTCTGACGGAAAGGAAAAATAACAATGCCCGGACCTAGAGTGAGATTCGCACCTTCTCCGACCGGAGAGCTGCACGTGGGCAACGCGCGCACAGCGCTGTTTAACTGGATGTTCGCCCGTCATCACGGCGGTCGTCTCATTTTGCGGATAGAAGACACGGACGAATCCCGCAGCGCTCTGTCTTATCAGCTCAACTTGTTTGATGATTTAAAATGGCTGGGACTGGATTGGGATGAGGGGCCAGATAAAGAAGGATTATATGGCTCTTACCGGCAGAGCGAACGCCTTGATATCTACAAAAATCATTTACAGAGATTGATTGATAGCGATCTTGTCTATCCCTGTTACTGCACGGAGGAAGAACTGGAGGAAGAGCGCCAGACGCTGATTTTGAGCAAACGCATGCCGCGATACATGGGCAAATGCCGGAACCTGACGCAGGAGCAGAAAAAACAAAAAGAAGACGAAGGAAAGAAACCTTCGTATCGCTTTAAGATTCATTCACAAACAATTGAATTTGAAGATTTAATCCGCGGCGCGATGAAGTTTGAAGCCGATGCCATCGGAGACTTTATCGTTGTCCGCTCCAACGGGATGCCGGCCTATAATTTCGCGGTTGTCATTGACGATCATCTCATGAAAATCACCCATGTCATTCGCGGCGAAGATCATCTTTCCAATACCGCTTTGCAGATCATGCTTTACTGGGCGTTCGGATTCGAGCCGCCGACGTTCGCTCATCATTCTTTAATCCTCGGGAAAGACCGCGCCAAGCTGAGCAAACGGCACGGCTCCGTTTCCATCGGTGAATTCCGCAAACAGGGAATCCTGCCGGAAGCCATGATTAATTATCTGGGGCTTCTGGGAAGTTCCTTTTCTGATGTAAAGGAAGTCCTGTCCCGCGATGAGATGATTGCCGGCTTCTCCCTGGAGCGAGCATCGAAAAGCGGCGCCATCTTTGATGAAGAAAAGCTCCGCTGGATCAATGGTATTTACATCAGAAACAGCCAAACTGAAGATTTGGTGGAACGTCTGCGGCCGTTTCTGGCGCAGTCGGGCTATTCCGATGAAGTGATCACATCGGATAAGTTCAAAAAGGTTATCGATCTTGTGAAGACGGATTTCACCACACTGGCCGAAATTGAAAATCACATTGATATATTTTTTGATGGCCGTTATCCAACGGCGCCCGAAGCCGTGGAACTTCTGTCAAAAGAAAACTCCCGCAATGTCAATCAAGCTTTTCTGGAATACTTGACCGGTAACGATGATGAACCGAAAAAGCTCTATCCGGCCGCAATGAAATTTGTGAAGGAAAAAACCGGCGCGAAAGGGAAAGAATTATTTATGCCCGTGCGCGCTGCTCTGACCGGCAAAATCCATGGGCCGGAACTGGACAAGGTTTTCGCCATTCTGGGCAGAGAGGCCGCCATCACGAGATTAAAGCCTTTCAGCGGCTAAGCGCCTCGCCGGTGCTTCCTGATCGCCATCACATAAAAAATAACATTGATAATGATGACCAGTCCGCCCAGAACCTTTTGGATCGAAGGCGTCAGCGTCTCCGGGTAGATGACCGGAATCAGATAGCGGACCACAAAATCTCCGCCATAGGAAGCTTCTCCGGCCAGTTCCCGAAAATGATTTTCCAGCGGGGTCAGCGGACAGACCCAGCTGAAAAATTCCACCACAGCGCCCCAGACGGCCGCCGGCAGATGCAGGAAAGCCATCTTTGGCCGGCGAATCACCAGCAGGCCGCCGAAGACGACAAATGCGATAAATAGAAAATGAATGACCACAATCGCGTTGGCAATGATCGTGTTCACGTCCGCATCACCATCCTACAGAGGAATGTTGGTGTGTTTTTTAGAAACACGTGAAAGCTTCTTGTCCTTCAGGGCGTCCAGAACCGTAATAATGCGTTTCCTGGTATCCCGCGGGGCGATGATTTCTTCAATGATGCCCAGCGACGCCGCGAAATAAGGATTGTTGAATTTCTCTTCATACGCCGCGGCCAGCTCTGCGCGCTTCGCCGCCGGATCTTCCGCCTTGGAAATTTCACTGCGATAAATGATGTTGCACGCGCCGTCCGCGCCCATCACGGCGATTTCCGCGGTCGGCCAGGCCATTACGTAATCGGCGCCCAGCTGCTTACTGCACATGCCCAGATACGCGCCGCCGTAAGCTTTTCTCGTGATGACCGTGATTTTCGGCACGGTCGATTCCGAATAGGCGTGCAGAAGCTTCGCCCCGTGGCGAATGATGCCCGCCCATTCCTGTGTGGTGCCCGGCATATAGCCGGGAACATCCGTGAAAGTCAGAATCGGAATATTGAAAGCGTCGCAGAAGCGGATGAAACGCGACGCCTTGTCGGAAGCGTTCACATCGAGAACGCCCGCGTAAAAACGGGGATTATTGGCAATGACGCCCACCGTTTTCCCCATCATGCGGATAAAAGCGGTCACGATATTTTGCGCCCAGAGTTCATGCGTTTCAAACATTTCATTGTTGTCGGCGACGGATTTGATGATTTTTTTCATGTCGTAGGCGCGGTTGCTTTTGTCGGGGATAAACGTGTCCAGATCCGTGCAGAGCCTGTCGGGGCTGTCGCTGCTCTCGGACAGGGGCAGAGGATTGTCGCAGCAGTCCGGCAGATAGGAAAGCAGCTTTTTAATCTTCTCGATGCAGTCGGCGTCGCTTTCGGTCACCACATGACAGACGCCGCTTTTCGAGGCGTGCGCCACAGCGCCTCCCAAATCCTCATGGGAAACTTCTTCGCCGATCACCGCCTTCACCACATCCGGGCCGGTGATATACATATAGCTGCTGTTTTTCACCATGAAAATCCAGTCGGCGAGGGCAGGGGAGTAAACCGCGCCACCGGCGGTGGGCCCCATAATCGCGTGAATTTGCGGAATATAGCCGGAGCAAATCGTGTTGCGGTAGAAAATCCCGCCGTAGCCTTCCAGCGAATGAACGCCTTCCTGAATGCGAGCGCCGCCGGAATCATTCAGCGACACGAATGGTTTTCGAGCGTCGAGGGCCATATCCATCACTTTCCAGATTTTCTTCGCGTGCATTTCACCCAGAGAGCCGCCGGCTGACGTGAAATCCTGAGCCGCGACAAACACCACCCGTCCGTTGACGTTTCCAAATCCAGTAATCACGCCGTCGGACGCAATTTCTTTTTTATCCAATCCGAAGAGGGTCGAGCGGTGCTGGACAAAAAGCTGAACTTCCTGAAAAGTTCCTTCGTCAAAAAACAAGTCAATTCTTTCGCGGGCGGTGAGCTTCTTTGCTTCATGCTGCTTTGCGATCTGCTTTTCCCCGCCCATTAGCTTTAAAGCCTGGCTTTTTGTTTCAAAGTCTTTAATTTTACCCTGCGTTGTGTCTTTCCGTATTTCGTCACTCATAAATTCCATCCTTTTGAATTAAAATAATAAGAGCATCAAGCCGCAATGATGAATGTTTCCCATTCGAAACAGGCGGCGCAAGCCTAACTTTTTTCGTCAAAGCTGGCAAGCAGAAAAGAATCCTGAAGTGCGAAAATATGTATCGGGCAACCTTTTCTTTATGCCGCAATTATCCCGCTCTTCAGAATGAAAACGCTGTCTGTTCCGGGCAAGATTCTATTGACATGACACCGGGCTTTCCCTATACTTCGAACAAGCATTGGATAGGCATTCATCCAATATTTATCAACTTATTCTGGAGGTTATTGTGGAAAAGCTATTTTATCCGGAATCCATTGCTATCATCGGCCTGTCGTCCAAGCCCAGCAACATTCCCAGGATTGTTCTGGAAAACCTGATTCGCTGGGGATACCGGGGGCGAATCTTCGGCATCAATCCGCGCTCAAAGGACTCGCACGTGGACGGCATTAAGATGTATAAGGAAGTGGGCGACTTGCCCGTGGTTCCGGATCTTGTTTATATTCTTGTGCCGGCTCGATTAATTCCGGATATCATTGAATCATGTGGCAAAGCCGGAGTTAATAGACTGGCGATTCCCTCCGGCGGATTCAATGAACTGGGCGAAGAAGGCAAAAAACTCTCCGAGCTTATTTTACAAAAAGCGAGACAATACGGCATCCGTTTTGTCGGACCCAACGGCGTCACGGTTGCCAATACGGCCAACGGCCTTTGTCTGCCGTTTGTTCCTTCCTACAGCCCTCCGAAAGGCGGATTGTCCATCATTTCCCAGAGCGGCGGCGTCGGTTTGATGCTCTGGAATCTAATGACAGATGACAACGTCGGCATGGCGAAATTTGCCAGCATCGGCAATAAACTGGATCTGGATGAAGTTGATTTTCTGGAATATTTCGGACGCGATCCCGAAACAAAAGTAATTGGCATGTATCTCGAAAGCATTCCCCGGGGCGATCGCCTGATGGAAGCCGTGTCTAAAATCGACAAGCCGGTCATTGTCCTGAAATCCAACACCACGTCGGCGGGCCGGAAAGCGGCGATGAGCCATACCGCCGCGCTCGCGAACAATGAAGATATCATCGACGCCGCCTTTGAGCGTTCGGGCATTATACGCATCCATCACTTCAATGATTTTATTTCCATCGCTAAGGCTTTTGAATTGCCGCCCATGCGCGGCAACCGGATGATGGTGATGTCGCCTGCCGGTGGGTTCACGGTGATGATGGCCGATCTTTGTGAAGAATGCGGATTCGAATTTGCAGATCCCGGCGCCGCTTTCTATGACGAACTCAAGAATTCTTCCAACGCCGGCGTGATTAATTTCTCCAATCCGCTGGACATGGGCGATATATACGATATGAGCGCGTATCCCCAGATTTTCTTTTCGGTGATGCACAACGAAAACGTGGACGGCGCCGTCTATGTGACGCAGTGGCCGGAAATGCCGCGCGGCGAAGACGTTTTCTACAAGATGTTTCACACCGATTTATCCAAGGAGGTGGCCGGAACGATTTTATCGTCGGGCAAGCCGCTGGGCGTTTGCCTGTTTGGCCTTTCCGCGACGATCTCCCGCATCAAGCAGAATCTGGACTACCCGATTTTCAACAACGCCGGCGAAATGATCCGGGCCTTCAAGAAGCAGTGCGATTATTACGCGAAGAAAGCGGCAGGCGCACCGGTTTATCAATTGCCCGAAAACATCGACATCGGAGCCGCTGAAAAATGGATTAAGAATCATCCCGGCATCACAGGCGAAGAATCTCTGGAACTGCTGCGGCACTTCGGCATTGACATCGCTCAATCGGCCTTGGCCAAAGACAGCAAAGAAGCTGTGGTGCTGGCCGATCAAATCGGCTATCCTGTTGTGATGAAAATTGTCTCCCTCGACGCGATTCATAAATCCGAAGCCGGAGGCGTGATTACAGGAATTCGGAATGCCGGAGAGGTGAACGGGGCATTCGAAAAAATCAAAAGCAATCTTTTTCGGTATAAGGCAGACGCCGAATTTCAGGGCGTGCGCGTGATGAAGCAGGCCGCGGACGGCTACGACATGTTTATCGGTGGAAAATTGGATGAGTCCTTCGGGCCGGTTGTCTTCTTCGGCTATGGCGGGATTTACATCGAAGTTTTCAACGACACGGCCAGTGTACTTTGTCCGGCCGATCAAAATGAAATTGAAACCAGGGTGAGGAAACTGAAATCCTTTAAGATTCTGCAGGGCGCGAGAGGGAAGGACGCCGGCGACATTCAGGGATATGTGCAAATGATTGAAAGAGTCACGCATCTGCTGCGGCAGTTTCCGCAAATTCGCGAGCTGGATATCAATCCTGTTCGGGTCCTAGCCGACGGCTCCGGAGTGGTGGCGCTGGACGCGCGGGTCAGAATCGAAGCCTGATGTTGAATTCGGGAATAGTGATGCGCAATTTTAAATTGACGGTTGAATATGACGGTTCCGCCTATTGCGGCTGGCAGAGGCAGGACAACGGCGTTTCCATTCAACAGGTTCTCGAAGAAGCCATTGAAAAAATAACCGGCCGGAAAGTCTCCTTGATCGGCTCCGGACGAACCGATGCCGGCGTCCACGCCTTGAATCAGGTTGGCAGTTTCAGATGCGACACAAAGTTGCCGGTCGACAAAATCTTCCTGGGAGTGAACAGTGTGCTGCCGCCGGATATTGTTGTCAAAAAGTTGGAAGAAAGAGCGGACGACTTCCACGCTTTGCGCGACGCCAAAAGTAAAATCTATGTCTATAAAATATTCAACCAGAAGCTGCGTCCGGCGCTGGGACGCCATTACTTCTGGCATGTGCGTTATCCGCTGGACATCGCGAAAATGAAAAAGGCGGCGAAATATCTGCCGGGCACGCACGATTTTTCATGCTTCTGCGCCACCGGAACGGATGTCAAAGACCGTGTGCGCACCATTGTCGGTATCGAAATCAAAACTCCGGAAGATGGCCTGATCGAAATTAAAGTGGAATCTCACGGCTTTTTAAAATATATGGTCAGGAACATTGTCGGCACTTTAGTGGAAGTGGGCCGCGGCAAACGCGAACCGGAAGAAATGAAAACAATCATTGAATCTAAAAATAGAAACATCGCGGGAGCTACAGCGCCGGCCTGTGGCTTATTCCTGAAGGAGGTTAAATACTGAACGTGAAAATACTGCTGCTGGGACACAAGGGAATGCTGGGGAGTGATCTGATGACGAGACTTTCCGCGGACCATCAAGTGATAGGAATGGATAAGGAAGAAATTGACATTGTCTCTCCTCATGAATGCCAAAACGCCATTAGCGAAACGGCGCCTGATATCGTCATCAACGCCGCTGCCTATACAAACGTCGACGACTGCGAAACGGACAGGGAAGGCTGCTTTGCCGTGAATGCCGAAGCGGTTAAAAATATCGCTGAAGCCTGCCGCAACATGAAAATTTGGATTATCCATTTCAGCACCGACTATGTATTTGACGGCACAGCCCGGGAGCCTTATCATGAAGACGCTCCGTGCAATCCGATCAATGTTTATGGAGAATCGAAACTGGCGGGCGAACGCTATCTACAAAACCTTTCCGACAACTACACGCTGATTCGCACCTCCTGGCTTTACGGCCTCAACGGCAAAAACTTTGTCAGGGCCATCCTGGAAAAGGCCGAGGCGAAAAATTATATTGATGTAACAATGGCCAAAACAAACGCGAAAGCGGATGGGCCGTCAACCCTTTCCGTCGTGGATGATCAGATCGGTTCGCCGACCTACACGAAAGATCTGGCCGCGGCGACAGCCCTGCTGATTGATAAGAACGCGCGGGGAATTTTTCATGTCACCAACCGGGGGAGCTGCACCTGGCATCAGTTCGCCGTCAAGATTCTGCAGGAAGCCGGCTTTGATAAAATCGTTGTGGAACCGATTAAATCATCCGATTTGAAAAGACCGGCTATGCGTCCCGCATACGGCATATTAAGTACGCAGAAGTTTATTCATACGACGGGGAAGGCCACGCAGCCGTGGCAGTTGGCGCTTCAGAATTATCTGGAGAGCTGCAAAATGCACAATTAGAAGGGAGTCAGCGCAGGAAAAACCAATTTTCCACGGCCGGTTTGCCTCGTTGCCTCATTAATAAATGTTACCGAAAGAAGAGCGAGTGGAGAGAACGTTGCCTCATAAAAGATGTTACCGAAGCCGGGTAATCTTTTTGAGCTTCATTTGTATCATAGTGTTTAACTCAAAAGGGTTCAGGATTTCAAGTTGTTTTGTGAGAGCAAGTTTGACCGATTGATCGATGTATTTTGATTCCATGATTCTTTGATAAGGTGTTTTGGGTTGATCATGTTTTTTGATCGTTTTAGAG
>JAKLGV010000040.1 GCA_022710585.1 Deltaproteobacteria bacterium
CCCGCGAGGTCCGCGTATTCCGCCCAGGTCATATTTTCGTATTGCTTCGGCTTATAATCTCCGCAAAATGTTATATCCGGAATATCCCTGCCGACAAGATATATATCCCAGCTCTCCATATCCAGCACATGGCGTCTGATGGCCTGCTCGATCACTTCAATGCCCAGATAGAAGAGATTGCGAACATTATTCGGTCTGGCATAAAAGAAAAATCTGCGCTTCCCCTGCCGGTCAATCTTCCGCGGATGAAAGACCTGCGATGGAAAAGATGGTTCAAACCAAGTTCCTTTTTCAGCGATATTATCTAAACCGCTCTGCGCCAAATGTTCAAATAATATTTTAGTATTAATTAAAAAGCGGATGTCGCGGTTGCGCAGGATGGATTCACATTGCAGCCGCTCATCACCAAAAGGATAGAATATCCTTTCATCTTCCTGTAAAAGGTAAATAATATTGGCTGCCGGTACAGAAGGCAGGGTAGCCGCGGTGGTCCACCAGGATGTGGTTAGGAATATATCGTCCTGAAAAATATCAAGCTGGTAATTCTGATCATAAAAAGCCGCGAATTTAAATATGACCTCATTTTTCAATTCCATTCCATAAGTGGATAAAAGATGCTCCAGATTTTCCGGCTTTGACCGTTCGGTGCGGGTAATAATTCGTATTTGTGCGTTCAATTTTTCGGCTAGAAACGCGGCAAAGATAATAGCCGTCCCTACTCCGGCATACAGGCTGCCGTTGTTGATGCTGTCGGTGACGATGTTTACACGGCGAATGTGTGCACCGGACAGTGAATACGCGCGCAGCGGCGCAAGGGACGGAAAGCGGGCGCGTAGGATTTGAGATACATTCATATCTCCATAAAATTGCATGACATCTGACGACGGCTGATTTTGTCCGGAAAGTTTGCGCATAATAAGCTGCCCAACAGCGGCAGAACCGTAATTACGCCAATGACAGTATAATCTATAAATACGATCTATCAATTAAATAAATTCTCCTTCCAGAAAAAAGACGTTCATTTTCCTTTTCACGGACCTCTTGCTGAAGACAGGCAACCTGGCGTTCTTAGTCCTTAAGTTGGTTTTTATAATTATTTAATAAGGCACTATAGTTGCGTTCACTCCGATATGATTACCTTATCCATTGCATTGGAAATATCAATGGTAGCAAGTCTGTCTCGAAAAATTTTTCTTTGTGTGCCGATTCAAAAACACCCCTTGAATCTGCTTGCATCAGCGTCTCCAGCGAAGTCGGAATTTTTTCAACTGATCCCCAACAATGCGTAAAGGCATTGTAAATCGCCAGCTGGTGGAGCGATAAAGTTCGTCGATCGTCTTGTCTCGCTCAAACATTGCCTGGTTCAGGGTGACGATGTGGTTGTCTCTCGCTTCCAAGGCCTGTTGCAGCTCCGCATGGTGAGCAACCAGCTCCTCCTTTTGAGCCAGGAGTTCTTCTTTCGTCACGTGACTGGCGCTATAAATAAATTCTACACTCGGATTATGTCTGTATGAAATATTCGTTAACAGCTTAACATCCAATTTGTGTTGCCATATAACATAAGGAAGGCTAAGCTGATCTCGCCTTGAATAATTTTCAACCCACCACCACCAATCATTCATCACAGCTATGACGCGATCATCGTGATGTTCCCTGTACATTATATTACTTTCAAACAGCCCCTGCTTTTCAGGAAAACCGGACATTCTAATTAAATTGACTTGTTCCCTCATAACCTCCACGTTGTCTTTTCCCAACTCGACACAAGTGATGAGTTCATCATAAATGCAATTTCTGACCGGATGTGGGGCAATGGATATCAAACGGGATTCAGCTATGGCCATGTCGATGTCGGCAAACAAATCTTTATTCAAAATATTGATGTTGGCGTCAAGCCATATGCTTTTTTTATACTCGGTAAACAGGATGTGCGGATGGATTTTATGCCATCTCTGGTTGCGGACATTATCCAACTTGTCAAAAAGAAGAGGCCTGATGTCCCAGAAAGAATCGGCGGCGTTAACAATAGATAAATCATCCGTAAAACAAACGTAGTCCCAATCCTGATTGATAAATGTATGATTGATAAGATCATCATAACCTCCGGTTATGCAGGTATATATGACTCCTTTTTTATTATTATTCACATGACTTTACCTTATGCTGCTTTGTGTGCACACTGTGTTCATTACATTTACTTTCATTTCAAAAATGTCATGATGATTTTTTGCGCAAGAATAATATGTAAATACGACTTGCCAACCTTTGCGCCGAGGGTGGCAACAGATGCATATGCTCTTTAACTTTATTTCCTGCAAATCGCAAAGGCCTGGTTATTCGCCAGCTTGTTGACTGGTAGAGTGCAGCAATCTGCGCATCGTGCTCGGAAACGGCTTGATCGAGGTCTGTGCCCCGTCCAACGCCGTTCCCAGTTAAGATTTGCATTGGCTGCCGCCCCTCCGGTAATCGTCCGGCCGGCATCGGCACCAGATGCATATATTTTTTAACTTTGTCTCCTGCAAATCGTAAAGGCCTGGTCATTCGCCAGCTCGTCGAGGAATAAATGGCGGCAATCTGCACTTCACGGTCCGCCAATATTTCGAGCGGAAGGGATGGGCTTTCATGATTCATGTAAGTGCGCATTGTTTTATAGTAGATACAAGTACTGCACGGAATATCTTCCCGCGGAGGCATCAGGCCCATTAACATTTGACGCGCATAATTTATCTTTTCATTGTTGATGCATTCCAGCAACCCCTCTTCAAACACATTTCCGTAGTCCAGTTTATAATTAACGCTGCAACCCAGCAGTCTTCCGTCCGCATGGATCTGGGGGTTTCCCCAAAGCTGCCCGCAGGAAACTTTTTGCAGGTAATGCTCCCCGTGCTTTTCTAAATATTCCTGCCGGTCGGCGCAATCCAGGCCGCTTTCTCTCCGTATACGTTCCCGATTTCTTACCGGCGAAAATATTTTACCCGTATACAGATCGCCAAAGGATAATTTTACGCGAAAATCCATTTTAAGTTCAGCAGCCATATTTCTCGCCTTCGTAATTTCGTGCTCATTATGTCCAAAAGCAATAAACTGCCAGGTCATTTTAGGCAGATCCGTTTTGTAGCGCTGCTTGAATGCATTGATCGTGCGAATATGAGCAATGACTCTTTCAAAGTCGCCGCCGACACGGTATATTTTATAGGTCT
>JAKLGV010000041.1 GCA_022710585.1 Deltaproteobacteria bacterium
TCATCGAATATTCGCCGCTCACGTTATAAGCAGCCAGCGGCAAATCAAATTCCTGTTTGGCACGGCAGATAATATCCAGATAAGGCAGCGCGGGCTTAACCATGATAATGTCCGCGCCCTCCGAGACGTCCATTGAGATTTCTCGAATTGCTTCATCGGCATTGGCCGGATCCATTTGATAGGATTTGCGGTCGCCGAACTGAGGCGCACTCTCGGCGGCTTCGCGGAAAGGCCCGTAAAACGAGGATACATATTTTGCAGAGTATGCCATAATCGGAATGTCTTCCAGTGCGTTTTCATCCAGCATTTCACGGATAGCCGCTACCTGTCCGTCCATCATGGCCGACGGCGCTACCATGTCCGCACCCGCACGCGCCTGCGACAGAGCTGTTTCCGACAGCACTTCCAGCGTCATGTCGTTTTGCACCAGCCCCTTTTCCAGAATACCGCAATGACCATGACTGGTGTATTCGCACAAACAGACATCGGTAATAACCAGTATTTCGGGAACTTCATTTTTGATTCTTTTAACAGCCTGCTGCACAATCCCGTCTTTGGCAAAAGCGCCGGTACCCTGTTCGTCCTTTTTGGCCGGTATGCCGAAAAGCAGCACCGCCGGTATTCCCATTTCAAAAGCCTTGCGTGCTTCCCTGGCGATATAATCCACCGACAATTGAAACTGGCCGGGCATCGACGTAATCGGTTTTTTCACGCTTTTGCCGGGAACCGCAAACAACGGATAGACTAAATCATCAACACATAATTTTGTCTCGCGAACCAACCGCCGCAGGCTTTCTTTTTTTCTCAATCTGCGTCCCCGGTATTCAGGAAATTGCATCATCTAGCCCTCCCTTATGGAAATTTCTTCATCCGTCAAGTAACAGGCGGGGTCCGGTCCCCAGACATCGCCTTCCGATTCTGCCCGCGCCCGGAAGTTGCCGCCACAGACGGAAAGCCAGCAGCATCCGGCGCAGCGGCCGTGTACATGTTTCTTCTTATCTTTCAATTTCATCAGCAGCTCATTTTTTTCATCCGTCCAGATTTCACTAAAGGGCTTTTGCCGGACATTGCCCAGCGGCTGATTACGCCAGAACTGATCGGCATAAACCTCGCCGTCCCAGCTGACACAACCAATACCGACTCCAGAGCTGTTGCCCTCGTTCATTTCCAAAAGTTCGAGCACTTCTTTGGCCCGTTCGGGATTTTCTTCCTTCATTTTCAGATACAGATAGGGGCCATCAGCGTGATTATCGACGGTGAGGATTTCCGGGGACATTCCATCATCAAACATTTGTTTGGTTTTGGCTGCAATCAGGTCGATCAACTTACGTGTTTCCTTGTGTGTTAAATCCTCCTCACGTAACTTCGAGCCACGGCCAGTATAAACCAGATGGTAGAAACACATCCTTTCGATTTTTTCTTTTCGAAGCAGATCAAACATAGCCGGCACATCGGTCAGATTGTGCTTATTGACGGTAAAGCGCAACCCCACTTTGATGCCCGCATCGCGGCAATTACGGATACCTTCAATTGCCAGTTCAAACGCGCCTTTCATCCCACGGAAACGGTCATGTGTTTTTTTCAAGCCATCGAGGCTGACACCCACGTAGGACAAACCGATCTTTTTGAGTTTTGCCGCGATGTCCTTCGTAATGAGCGTGCCGTTGGTGGAGATGACCGCGCGCATCCCCTTGTTGGTCGCGTACTTTGCCAATTCCAGGAGATCCGGCCGCAGGAGCGGTTCACCGCCGGAAAACAAAATCACCGGCGAGCCGAATGCCGCCAGATCGTCAATCAATTTCCTGCCCTCCTCTGTGGTTAGCTCATCGGGATAGTCAATA
>JAKLGV010000042.1 GCA_022710585.1 Deltaproteobacteria bacterium
CGCTCAACACCGTGAATATCGGCAAGTTCAACATCGGACCAGCCTCCATCGGGGTTGCTGAACATTGTTTTTATGAAGCCATCACGCATGCCGCAAACCGAGTTCTTTACGGCATCCCCGTGACCGATATGCCGCACGTCAAGAAAAATTTCATGGATGCCTGGCTGCGCATTGTGGGGATGAAGCTTTACCAACGCCGCTCGACCGATTATTTCCGCAACGCCAACGCCAGTGACCGCCGTTATCTTCTCTACAATCCCACCAGCAAGATGAAGGTGACATTGCAGGCCGAAGAGGTCATCAATCTTCTGTGGGAAGTCATTGCCGCCAAAGGATTTGAAAAAGACACTTATTTTTCCATCGGCGCCACCGATATTCGGGGGCCTTCCAAGCTGGAGGGGACGGTTCACGTCAATGTTCAACTGATTCGCAAGTTCATGAAAAACTATTTCTTCAATGCCGCCGCTTATACTCCGGTTATGCCTGATTTCTCTCATAAGGATGATATGTTTCTCTTCAATCAGGGACCGACCAAAGGTCTGGGGTCCGTTCAGTTCCATGATTACAAGCCTGTTTTCGAAGCGAATAAGCAGCTTCCCAATGTAGCCATTTTTATCAGGCAGATTGAACTGTTCAAGGAATTGCTGGAGAAAGCCGGTCCGGACAAGGCTCAGGATATGGATCCACTTTTTTCTCTGCCGCTGGGAGAGATGTTTTCCATCGTGGTTTATGGGCAGCTGATTCTGGAGCAGGCCAAATTTGACAATATCGATCCTGACGTGCTCAACCAGATCTTTGATTTCATGGTGCGCGACTTTGCTCGCTTCGCCCTGCAGATCTACGGAATGCATAATACCAAAGACGAACAGCGCGCCTATTGCAAAGACATCATGCTGATCAAGGCGGAAGGGGATGACGCCCAGTATGAAAGGGTCTGGAAAAAATATGTCTATTCCTTAAACGGCGAATACGCGATGAACGAATAGTGCGGTATTGTTATTGCCGGAAGCGTTATGGGTAGGACAAAAAAAGGGGGAGAACGTTCATTCTCTCCCTTTTTCTATTTTTTTATTGTGTCGTCCGGGCATCGACAATGAAATATTCCGTATCGTCGAAGCAACTTGTGGGAATGCCTTTGTGCTGCTCGTACGTGAGGGCGATGCGTCTGCCTGCCATCTGGTTAATACGATCCGCCATCATTCCGGATGCTGAACAGGAATTTGTCGGGAATGGCGCCGGGCATGGTGACCATCGCCATTTCGCCTTCCCAGGTTTTACAGATCCAGCCACTCTTGGAGAGCTTTTGAATATAACCGACACGCTCGCCCTCGGAAAAACTCCAGGTAAGTGTCCGCCAAGTGTAGAGTATAGCGATAGCCACAAGCGCCAGGAAGAATCCCGCAAACCACAACAGCCAACGCATATTTCTCTTTTCCCCGAATTGGTTTTCCATCTTAAAGTCTCCTGTTTGCAAATAATCAGCGAATAAGTTCGTTTGATAAGAATGAACTAAAGTATAGATATTATGTTTTCCCATGTCAATGAGCTTATCGGACCCGAATCGGTTTTTTTCTTTTTACGCCGACTATTTTCGTGTTTTTTTTCGGGCCTCCGGTGGTCTTTTCTGCGCCTTTTTTGACGCTGTCGGCTTTTTCCGGGCAAAGATGGATGCGATATGTTTACCTTCCTCTTCGCCGACCGGTTCTTTTCCGGTGGTGATTTGGGCCGATTGGTGGTCAGCCGACCAGTTGAACATCACGGGTTTTTCATTTCGCAGCATA
>JAKLGV010000005.1 GCA_022710585.1 Deltaproteobacteria bacterium
TTCAGAGAGAAACAACAGTTGTCAAACAACATAGGACTTTCATCATAACTTAAAAAATTGATTGAAAATGAAAAAAATAACCATCAGCACGAAGAAAAATTTAAAATTGATATATGCAAAGCTCTCAAACAATGTTGTGCCTAAAAAGCAAAATGGAGGAAAATCAAATTGGGAAATAATAATTATGAAGGTGCCATGGAGCCAGAAATTGTTGACGATGAACGTGAAAACCAAAAAACATCGAAAGGAACAGGAATACCCCAAATTGATATTGGTATAGCTGGAATTGGGTTCGCTGCGCATGCTATAAGCCAAATATGTTTTTATAGATATAAAATCAAAGAATTAGAGATAAAACGCGATGCGTTGAAAAACAAACTAAAGAGTGATGAAAATACCATAAAAACAATCGCAAACATTGAAGCTCAAGAAATTGAGAAGCAAAGTATTAATCTTGAAAACATTCTAAATGTTGTGGCTAAGAAAATTAAAAATGAACATATTGAAAAAAAACAAATAATTGAATCAATGAATCTTCTTACTAGTGCAATAATTGATCCTGGAAGCACGGTAGAGATAAAGCAAATATTCCACGAAACAATAAAAACCTACTCAGATACACTCAAAAATATAGGGAACGAGGGGGTAGCATCATTAAAAAGTTTAGCTGAAACAACTCAAAAAGCAGTCGAGGCTTCAAATAAAAAAAGAAGCAATTTCAGTATTTCATACTCACCTCAAAAGAGAATAGGTCAATAGAAGAAAATGTGGGGAAAATTAATCTTATATGGTGCTGCTGGGGCGATCCTTTTATGGCTTAATGAGACAGCTGCAGAAGAAAGGCAGAGGTGGCAAAACGATCATGAGCAATTTAAACGTGAAATCAAAGCACACAGAGATAAAATTGAAACCATAATAACCTCAACCTCACATTCTCATGATTTCCAAGAATTGATCAATTTACATTACCTTTCATTTCATACAGCCGATCAAGCAAAAGCGCTTCTTGATGATGCTCGAATTTCTTTAAATGCTATTGGTCAAGCTCTTATTAAAGCAAGAGAACAACGAGACAACCTCAAGAAGGCAATTCAAAGAAAAGCTCTTCAGGAAAAACAAGAAATTCAAAATGAAATAGACAGTTTAATAACACTACGAAAGGCTCTATTTGAGGATAAAGATAATTTAAAGGAACAAAAGGATACTTTTTTATCCGAGGTACGCAAATTAAACTCTCAAACAAGTCAACTTAAACATACAATTCGTGATTGCACCGGAGCAAGAGGTAGGGCATGGTATAATCGTTTGCAGCAACGGATTCATGGTTGCTCTGCAGATGATGACAATTCATTTTCTATTAACATAGGTGGCTTTAAGATAACATTTTAAATCATGAACAAAAGGCACAACCATTTGCTCAAGCCGATCGCGGCACAGAGGGCCGCTCCGGCTTAGCTTTTCGTTATGCATAAGCATGGAGATGAAAATGAAATACTATCCTCCCATTTTTAATCAGCAACAGTTTCATTGCCCTTTATGTGGGGTCTATGCAGCGCAGTCATGGGCAAATTGTCATTATTCGCTATCGAGTCAACGATATGAAACAAAGATACGAATATCTAGATGCAGTCACTGCGACGATATAGCATATTGGTATGATGGCAGATTAATTGTACCATCATCAGGTTCTGTAGAACTCCCCAATCCCGATATGCCGGAAGACTGTAAGGTCGATTATCTAGAGGCGCGGGACATCGTAAACTTATCTCCGCGAGGTGCCGCCGCTCTATTAAGGCTATGCATACAAAAGCTAATGATCAATCTAGGGCAAACCGGTAAAAACATAAACAATGATATAGGTGAGCTTGTAAAAATAGGTTTGCCCCAACTTATACAAAAGTCATTAGACATCTGCCGTGTTGTGGGAAATAATGCTGTTCATCCCGGAGAGATAGACTTAAACGACACACCGGAGACAGCTCAAACGCTATTCAGCTTGATCAATCTTGTTGTGCAAGATCGAATTACTAGGCCCAAAGAAATTGAAGCGTTGTATTCAACCTTGCCTGACGGTGCCCGCGCGGCCATAAATAAGAGAGATAATGCATAACCCGTCGCTCAAGCCAATCGCCGCTTTGCGGCTCCGGCTTAGCTTTTCGTTCTCTGTTGGAATAAATGATGGATAAACCATTCCAAAGAAAAGGTTCTGAAAGTAACGCCCATGTTGGGCGCGATTTTGAAAGTAAGATTCAAAAATATTTCGCGCAAAAGAATCTACCCCTAAGTGCCGGGATTATGGTTCCCATAGGAATCAACGGCAAAAAAAATCATTCCTTTGATCTTGGCAATGAAGAAGAGAAAGTTCTTATCGAATGTAAAGCACATAAGTGGACAGAAGGTGGCAATGTACCAAGTGCAAAACTTACCGTTTGGAATGAAGCCATGTTTTTCTTTCACGCTGCCCCACCAAGTTACCGGAAAATTTTAGTCGTATTAAAAGACTTCAACGCCAAAAGAAACGAAACACTTGGTGAGTATTATATAAGAACATATTCACATCTCATTCCAATGGGTGTTGAAATATGGGAATACAATGAGGCAATCAACGAAGCAAAAAAATTAAATGACTAGAGAACCAGTAGTCGCTAAGGCCGATCGCCACTTCGCGGCTCCGGCTTAGCTTATCGTTGAATTTCGAAAATAGACTTGACAAAAGAGACATTCCTGCATACATTGTAATACATCGATGACAGGAGATGCACTATGAATACAGCGATATCAATTCGGCTTCCCAAGAACCTTGCCAGCCAACTCGACAACATTGCCAAAGAGACTGAAAGACCCCGCTCTTTCATCATTCAAAAGGCTCTGGAGTCCTACATGGAGGATTTTGCGGATCTCCAGATCGCCATGGACCGACTCCACGATAAGGGTGATGAGGTTATTTCAGCCAAAAAGATGAGGAAGTCCCTTGGCTTATAATATCGTTTACAAGAAGTCTGTCTACCGCGATATCAAGAAACTATCAAAGACAGAAACAAAACGAATCCTTGACCTCATTGAGACGGAATTGATTAAGAAGCCTGAATCCAATCCTACACTCAAGGGGCAGTTTGCCGGACTTCGCAAGTACCGCATCGGTGACTACCGGGTGATCTATGCCTTGTTGGGTCTTGACATCCTCATCTTAAGAATTGGCAATCGGAAGGATGTTTATAAAGGCGAAATCTAACCAATCTCTGGTGCGAACGCGAAAGCCGCGCCGCACAGTTCAGCGTTATTTAATTCTTTTACTGTTAGCTCCACTTGTTCAATAAACAATATTTATTTATACTCTTTACATGTCCAACTATAAATTTTTTGATCATACGGCGGATATCGGTATTGAAGTTACAGGCCAGACCAGAAAAGATCTGTTTGTAAACGCTGCCAACGCTTTGTTTGATGTGATGATTAAAAGCAGGGTTGGAGAGATATCAACAAAGCAGCAGAAGAAAATAATCGTCGAAGGTGCTGATCTTGCAGCTTTGTTTATTAATTATTTGAGGGAGCTGCTTTATCTGTTTAATGGTGAACAATTTGTAACGGGTCGTTGCGAAATTATAAAGTTTACCAATAAAGCATTACAGGCACGATTAATTGGAGAATCGTTTAACAGCAAAACGCATTTGATTAAAACAGAAATCAAAGCGGTTACCTATTCCGGAGTAAAGGTTGAGAAAATCAAAGATGGATGGAAGGCAAGGGTAATTTTCGATGTCTGACATTACATTAGAAAAGTTGGATGATAACCGGTGGCTTCTGCCGCAGACTGGCTCTATGCGCGTACCGGGGATTATCTATGCCAATGAGAAAATCTATCAGCTCTTAAAAGGCGACGAGAGTGCCAGGCAGGTGGCTAATGTCGCGCACTTACCGGGCATTGTGAACTTTTCTCTGGCCATGCCGGATGTCCACTGGGGTTATGGTTTTCCCATCGGCGGTGTGGCGGCTTTCGATCTCGATGGCGGCATTATTTCGCCGGGTGGTGTCGGTTACGATATCAATTGCGGTTGCCGTTTGATGACAACCAATTTAACTCTGCAAGATATCAAAACAAGGCTCAGCGATTTAACCACAGCCTTGTATCATCATATCCCGTCGGGTGTTGGTTCAACCGGATCGGTTAAATTATCGGGCAAGGATCAGAAAAAGGTGCTCGAAGAAGGAGCTGCCTGGGCGGTCAAAGCTGGATTCGGTTTGCACGAAGATCTGGAGACAACAGAAGACGGCGGCGTCATTGCGGTAGCAGATCCGGAGCAGGTATCGGCACGGGCTCTGGAGCGCGGCAAGCAGCAACTGGGCACACTGGGTTCGGGTAATCACTTTCTGGAAATCGAGGTTGTGCAGGAAATCTTCGATGAAGAAGCCGCGAATACGTTTGGTTTACACAAGGGACAGATTGCGGTGATGATTCACACCGGTTCGCGCGGATTGGGTTATCAGATTTGTGATGACTACCTGGCTTTGATGGTTAAGCACGCGCAGGAAACCGGGATCGCGCTGCCGGACAGGCAACTGGCCTGCGCGTATCTTGATTCGGGCCGGGGAAAAAATTATCTGGCCGCCATGGCCTGTGGCGCCAATTATGCTTGGGCCAACCGGCAAATTCTGATGCATAAAACCCGGGAAGTATTTGAGAAAACATTGCGGATGTCGCCGCGCGAAGTGAACATGAGGCTAGTTTACGATGTCTGTCACAACATTGCCAAAATAGAATCATTTAATATTTGCGGTGTGGTGAAAAAACTTTGTGTTCATCGCAAGGGCGCGACCCGCGCCTTTCCCGCCGGACATGAAGCGATTCCCGTGCGCTACAGAGGTGTCGGCCAGCCGGTACTGATTCCCGGCGATATGGGAACCGGTTCTTATGTGCTGGTCGGGCAGGAAAAGGCAATGACGGAAACCTTCGGCAGCGCTTGTCACGGAGCGGGTCGTGTGATGAGCCGGTCGCAGGCGATCAAAACCAGCCGCGGACGTTCGATTGCCCGCGAGCTTTCGGAGAAGGGTGTTTTGGTGATGGCCGGATCCAAAGGTACGCTCAGCGAAGAAATGCCGGAAGCGTATAAAAATGTGCAGGATGTTGTGCAGGTGATGCACGATTCGGGAATTGCCAAGAAGGTGGCGAAATTAAAATCCATTTCTTGTATTAAGGGATAAGTTCTTACTTCTGGCAATATTTTACGGGCTGATATAAGAGATGGAAATGACAGCCTAATGCAATTACATGTAGGGCGCATTCCCCGAATACGCCGAAAAGGATTGTTCGGGGGAACAATCCCTACAAAAGATTTTTTCATGATATTATTAAGAAAGTGTGATGACTTAACGGGAGAGTTTAATGACCGAAATCATTTTTGATGAAAATGAGGACTGGGAAAAAAGAATATTATGCAGCGATGAATCCTGTATCGGCGCCATCGGTCCAGACGGCAAGTGCAAGGAATGCGGAAAGGTATACGAGGGCAAATTACCGGATGATCGCGCCGAGAGAATTGTTGATAAAGCAGCCTCCGTAGAAAAACGAGAAAATGATATTCAGTCGGACGACGATTGGGATAACCGGGTTTTGTGTTCAGACGAATCATGCATCGGTGTCATCGGTTCCGACGGCAAATGCAAGGAATGTGGCAAACCACTATCATTATAAACCATGCCGGTCCAACCAACCAAAAAAACTAAAATATTGCTTTTTGTTTTCCACTGCATCCCTCGCAGCGTGCGCAAGGGATTATTCCTGTCCTTATTTTATCTACTTTATTTTGTGGGCGTCAAAAACCGTTTAATCACCCTGCACAATCTTCAGCGTTCCTTTCCTGAAAAAAACACTGAAGAAATCATCAGAATTGCCAGAGGCGTTTATCGTCATTTTGCGATGGTGACGGCTGAATTTTTCGACCTGCCTTATATTACAAAAGACAACATTCATAAATGGATGGAAGTTGAAGGTGTGGAAAATTTCCAGTCAGCCGACGCCAAAGGAAAAGGTCTTCTGACAATCGTTGCTCATTTCGGCAACTGGGAACTGATGACGATTGCTATTCCTTTTTTTCTCAAACCCATTGATATCGTTTACCGGCCTCTGGACAACCCCGTCATTGATAATGTCGCGGAATATGTGCGCACCATGCAGGGAAACACATTGATTCCCAAGGGTGGATCAGGCAAAAAGATTATGGAATTATTGAAGGATAATCATATCATCGGCATTCTCAGCGATCAGAATGTCGCTAAAAAAGAAGGCGTGTTTGTCGATTTTTTCGGACGTTCCGCCTGTACCGGCGCAGGGTTGGCCGTAATGGCGATGCGCTCCGGCGCTCCCGTGCTTCCCATTTTTATGGCGAAGCAAAAATCAGGAAAATATAAGTTCATTGTGAAACCGGCCATTGAAGCTGTTTGTACGGATGATTATGATGCCGATTTAGTTGTAAACACCCAGCGTTTCACAAAAATCATCGAGGACGTTATCCGCGAATATCCCGATCAGTATTTCTGGTTCCACCAAAGATGGAAAACCAAGCCGTGGCAAAAAAGACAGAGTGAAATGTGAATGGTTAATAGTGAATGGTAGATGGTGAAAACGGTGGATGCAATTTTTCATCCACCGTTTTTTATGAAAGTGTGAATATCCGGATTAGAACTTATAAATCTTATCACCCGGGATAACGGTAAAATTCTTATTCATCAGAACATCGATTGCTTTTTCCGGGTTGTCGAAGCGGAAGATGATGACGGCGTTCTCGCCGCTTTTTTCGACAAAGGCGTAAAGGTATTCGACGTTGATGCCTTCTTTGGACACAACTTCCATGATGCTGTGCAGTCCGCCCGGTTTGTCGGGAACTTCCACAGCGACGACGGGGGTTTTGCTAACGCGGAAGCCGCTGTCTTTGAGAACCTTATTGGCTTTTTCCACGTCATTGACGATCAGGCGCAGAATGCCGAAATCAACTGTTTCCGCTACGGATAATGTGCGAATATTGATATTGGCGTCTCTAAGAACGCGTGTTGCGTGTTCCAATGTGCCCGGTTTGTTTTCCAGAAAAACGGATATCTGTTCTACCTTCATCGTAACCCCCTTATAATTTATATGTGACGTTTATCAATAATTTTCGCGTCCGCTTTTTGAAGCGTATTGGGCTGAACAAGCTTCACGCGGGCCGAGATGCCCAGAAAATCCTTCATATCCTTGATGATTCTTTGCTCTATTTTCTGCAATTGCTTGATGCTGCCGGAGTCGCTGAATATTTTATCGTTGACTTCGACCTGTAAATCCAGCGTGTCCAGAGCGCCGACTTTATCGATGATGACCTGATAATTCGGCTCCAGCCCCTCGATATCCACGAGAATGGCTTCGATCTGTGACGGGAAAACATTAACGCCGCGGATGATCAGCATATCGTCGCTGCGCTTCAAAACCCGTTCCATCTTGATATGTGTGCGGCCGCAGCGGCAGGGTTCGGTAATCAGGCGTGAGATGTCGCCGGTGCGGTAACGGATCAGCGGGTTGGCTTCTTTGGTGAGTGTGGTGAAAACCAGTTCGCCCTCGGATCCTTCAGGCAGAACGTTGCCGGTTTTTGGATCAATGGTTTCGACAATGAAATGGTCTTCAAAAACATGCATCCCATTGCGGCCTTCCGGACATTCTATTGCCATGCCCGGTCCGATCACTTCCGATAAGCCGAACAAATCCAGCGCCGTGATGCCGAAAGCTTTTTCAATGTCGTCGCGAATGGCATTATTCCATGGTTCGGCGCCGAATATCCCCACGCGCAGTTTCAGAGCTTTCAGGTCAACACCCATGGATTGCCCCACTTCGGCCAGATGCAGAGCATAGGAGGGCGTGGAACAGATGACGGTTGGCCCGAAGTCCTGTAAAATCATTAATTGTCTTTTGGCGTCGCCTCCGGACATCGGGATGACGCTGGCGCCTACTTTTTCCGCCCCATAATGCAGGCCGAGACCGCCGGTGAATAATCCGTAGCCAAAGGCGTTGTGGATAATATCATTTTTGGTAATGCCCGCGGCAACCAGACAGCGCGCGATCAGGTCCGACCAGGTGTCAATGTCGCGTTTGGTGTAGCCGAAAACAGCCGACTTTCCGCTGGTGCCGGAAGATGCATGCAGGCGGACAACACTGCTCATGGGGACGGCAAATAAACCGAAGGGGTAATTGTCGCGTAAATCTTTTCGGGTGGTAAAGGGAAGCTTTTTCATGTCGGCGATGGATTTAATATCGTCGGGTTTGACTTTGGCGGCATCGAAGGATTTTTTATAAAAACCGACGGTGTGGTAAACACGCTCCAACACTTGCTGCAATCTTTTGACCTGCAGGGCCTTGATGACTTCGCGGGGCATGGTTTCAAATTCTTCATTGTAGATCATGATGGAGCCTCCATGAATTATGGTAAATCATAATAGTATTGACGGAAAGCTTAACAAAACTTTTTGCCTCTGGCAAGAAACTTTCCAATGTTTTGATGATCTTGAGTCAGGATGGGTTCCGATCGTTTTTCTGTGTGCCATAGCTTGTATAAGTGATGCTGTGTCGCCACAAAAAAAGCGCCCATCATTTGAATTTTCGGCAAATGATGGGCGCCTGTTATGAGCTAAAGTATTTCTGAAATACTATGGAGTATATTTCCAGAAATCTTTATAGAATCCGGTTGGTGTCACTACCTTGTTTGTCTCTGAACCTGAGCAACCCCATCCTGTTCCTACGAAGTGACTCTTGCTGCCCAGAGAGAAACCGGCCGCTTCAGTTCGTTTGCCATTAATCTCTCCACCATTGTAATAGGCTTTCTGTGTCCACTTATCAGTGGCTTGATCATATTCCCAGAAATCGCTGAAAGCAGTGCAGACTTTGCCGCACTCACAAGTACCGCCACAAGGATTATAACAGGGAACGTACCCCATCCCGACATAGCCGTTGCTGCACTGGCAATATAGGGCTACGGCTTCAGCTCTCAAACCTCCAGCGAAATCGGCTTTCTTTGTCCAGGCATTTGTTGCCGGATTGAATTCATAGAAATCTTGATAATATGTCGTACCGTTCATCCCGGTCCCAACGTAACCTTTGCTGCCTATGGACAGGCCAACGGCCTCAGCTCTTGCCGTACCGGCTGTACCGGCGAAATCAGTCTTCTTTGTCCAGAAACCAGTGGCCGGATCGAATTCGTAGAAATCTTTATAATAAGCTGTTCCATCAAATCCTGTTCCCACATATCCCTTACCTGTGGTGGCTGTTGCGATTGAGAAACCGACTGCATCAGCCCGCTCGTTCGCCGCCACGCCGTCCGCTACCGCAACACCTAAAGAATCCTTTTTTGTCCAGGTATTATCAGCAGGATTGTATTCCCAGAAATCATTGAAATAGTTTGTTCCATCAAATCCTGTTCCCACGTAGCCCTTGGTTCCGATGGCAAAACCCACGGCAGATTTTCGCTTTAATCCTTCGGGTAGTCTCTGCGTAGCTCCGAAATTGGCTTTCTGTGTCCAGGTATTAGCGGCAGAGTCATATTCCCAGAAATCAGCGTAATATGTTGCGGTGTTGCCATTCCATCCCGTTCCCATATAGCCCTTGCCCGTACTCAAAATGCCAAAAGCAACCGCTTCTGAACGCGCTAATCCATTTACGCCACCGAAATCTGTCTTCTGTGCCCAGGCACCGCCTAAATTTGCCGTGACCGTTACAGTGTAATTCTGTGTCGAGGCATCAGCCGCGGTGACTGTATAGATGACCGAGGATGAAAAATTATTGGGGGTTTCTCCGCTAACCTGAACCATTGAATCGACTTTAACATTGGCGCCGGTTGTCGTGAATGTTGCTACGAGGGCCGATAAATCTTTACCCCAGAGCACATTAACAGCGATCGTTTTTGCGGTTTGATCGATTACGACATCCTCAGCTTCGTCACGCAAACTAAAAGAGAATGCTGTAATTTCTTTTGCCGATGATGCCGCAACATTTACTGTAACGGTATATGTTGCCGATGAGCCATTTTCAGCAATAACCTTATATTCTTTCGGCGAAGAAAAATTGTTTGCGGTCGTGCCACTTACCTGAACCGCATCACCCACTTTGACTTTTTCACCGGTTGTCGTGAATGTTGCCACCAACGAGTTCACACTGGTGCCATAGGGCACAGTCACGGCAATGGTCTTTGCTGTGTCATTAATTGTTCCGGTGTTCCCGGCAATAGAGTAAGCCGTAATTGCCTTTGCCGATGATTCATCGTCATCATCGTCATTGCAAGCGGCTAATGCAAAGGCGCATATTAATACCATTCCAAGTATCAACCACAATTTTCGTTTCATCATTTTCTTCTCCTCATCATTTTTTTGTTTATTTGTTTTTTTTACAACAGGCTCAAACTTGATGCAGCCTGTTACTATTGAAATTGATTATTGATGGATTTTCATTGAGGTGAATATACGTAATAATTAATCGTGTGTCAATAAAATATTGAGTTATCGAAATGTCACCAGTAGCGTTCCCGTTTAAATCGTGATAGTCAGTACATTAAGACGATCTTCTAAAAGATTAGAGAATTGTTATGCGAAAAAAGGTTGTTAAAAAGAAAACCAATCTTCAAAAGACAAATCCTGTCCTGGCCGCTCAGTGGCATCCGACCAGGAACGGAGAGTTGACGCCCGGCGATGTCACACCGGGCTCCAATAAAAAAGTCTGGTGGCAGTGTCTGAGGGGACATGAATGGAACACGACAGTCGGCAACAGAAACAACGGGCAGGGGTGTCCATATTGCGCCAATCAGAAAGTAAATCATGAGAACTGTCTGCTGACCGTCAATCCCCTGCTCGCCATGCAGTGGCATCCGGCAAAGAACGGCGATCTGACCCCGGGAGATTTGACGCCGTATTCCAACAAGAAAGTATGGTGGCAATGCGCGCATGGTCATGAGTGGAATACGACAGTCAGCAATAGAAGCAACGGACAGGGGTGCCCCTACTGTGTCAATCAGAAAGTCAACAAAGAGAACTGTCTGCAAACGGTGAATCCTGCTCTGGCCGCGGAATGGCATCCGATAAAAAACGGTGATCTGACTCCAGGAGATGTAACGCCGGGCTCCAACAAGAAAGTGTGGTGGCAATGCGCGCGCGGACATGAATGGAGCACAACGGTCAATAACAGAAGCAATAAACACGGCTGTCCTCACTGCTACAAACTGGAAAGGACGCTGTATAAAAAATATAAATTCAAATTAAGAAAAATCGGCTACCCCTATTCCGAGGGTAAATCTAATTGATATGCAGTTGCCGTCTTTTTTGCTTGACGCCGTGCGCCATTTTTGACTATCTTTTCAAAACGCATTACTTAAAGGCAACTGTTCATGATTGAGGGGCTGGTAAATAATTTATCCGTGTATCTGGAAAGCTCTGTGCTTTTGGCTTTTCTTGCTTCCTATGTGGGCGGCGTTGTCATCAGTTTTACGCCCTGTACATATCCTTTAATTCCGGTGACGGTGGGATTTATCGGAGCGCATGGTTCATCATCAAGATTAAGAGGGTTTCTGCTGTCTCTTATTTACGTTTCAGGGATGGCCGTGACCTACGCGGCCCTGGGGGGTGTCGCGGCCTTGTCGGGCAGGATATTCGGTCAGATGCAGACGACGCCTCTGACCTATTTTATTATGGCCAATCTGTGCCTGGTGATGGGATTGTCCATGCTGGATGTTTTTAATATCGCGCTGCCGATTCCTCAAAAACTGATGAGATATTCCGGTTCGGGCGATCAGAAAGGTTTTCTAAACAGTTTTCTGGTGGGAGCCGTTTCCGGCGTCGTCATCGGCCCCTGCACCGCTCCCGCATTGGGCGTTTTGCTGGGTTATGTCGCGGTCAAAACAAATGTCTGGCTGGGCATGGGAATGCTGTTTGTTTTTGCTTTGGGTTTGGGAACTTTGCTGCTTTTGATCGGCACATTCGCCGGTTTTATCGCGGCTCTGCCTAAATCAGGCGCGTGGATGAATAAAATAAAGTATGCGTCCGGATTGATATTGATTGGCGCGGCGGAATATTTCCTGTATGTTGCGGGAAGTCTATCCATATAATCATGAGGTTAAGATGAAGAAAAAAATTGTATTCGTTTTGGCAGGTTTGTTTGTTATCATTTTGGTCGCCGTCGCTTTCGGTCAATATAAACCGGGAATGTTTTCCATGCGGCAGAAGATTCAGGCGCCTGATTTTTCGCTGAAGGACATTTCCGGAAAAACTTTCCGGCTCAGTTCTTTGCGGGGAAATCCGATCCTGATGTTTTTCGGTGCAACTTGGTGTGCCGCCTGCCGTGGTGAAATGCCCTATTACAAGAATCTTTATCAAAAATATGGCGGGCAGGGATTGAAATTTGTCTATATTGATGTCAACGAATCTTCACAGAGAGTGGCCCGTTTTGCCAGAGAAAACTCGTTTCCCTATCTGGTGCTGGTTGATGAGTACGGTAGCGTAGCCGAAAATTATAACCTGATCGGTGTGCCGACCATTTTTCTTCTGGATAAGGATCGAAATATCGTCGGAATCAGTCACCGGGTGGCCGATTTACATGTGGAGAGGTTTTTCCCGGCCATAAAATAATCGGCAGAATTGTTATAAAAAAACATTGCGAGGAAAGTAAATGATGGAACAAAACTGGCTGCAGAATTTATCGAAATCAAATTCCGACAAATGGATTGGCGGCGTATGCGGGGGCCTGGGCGAAAGCTCTCCCGTTCCCTCCTGGGCATGGCGTCTGCTGTTTGTAACACTGGTGCTATGCTTCGGCACCGGCGTATTATTGTATATTTTGCTCTGGATTTTTCTTCCGTCCAAATCCAAATAAGGAAATGACTATGAGATTGAAAAATGACATTTACGTTTACGAATGGACCAGTCCTTTTGAAAACAACTGCAATAGTTTTTACATTGGCGGCGGCGTCAATGCCTTGATTGATCCGGGACTGACCGGCTACGTTCCCGATTTGCTCGACCGGATGTCCGCCGACGGCATCAAGAAAGAAGACATCCGCTATGTCATCAACACGCATTCTCATCCCGACCATTTTCAAGGTTCTGAAGTTTTTGATCAGGAAAAAGTCAAGGTCGGCCTGCATACCAGAGAAATCGAATTTCTAAAAGGGGAAGGGGGAGAACTTTACAGCCTCTTTGGAATCAATGTCCCCCGGATGTATGTCAATTTTCCGATGGAGGAAGGCGATCTGGCTTTGGGCGATCAGATATTCAAGGTTATTCTGGCTCCCGGCCATTCTCCCGGCTCCATCGGCCTTTACTGGCCCGGCGAAAAAGCGCTGTTCTGCGGCGATGTGATTTTTGATCAAAGCGTCGGCCGCACCGATTTTCCCGGTGGAGACGGCGCCCTTTTAAAGAAAAGCATTCTAAATTTTGCCAAACTCGATCTGGAATGGGTTTTCCCCGGTCACATGGGCATCCTGAATGGGAAAGGTAACATCCAGAACAATTTTAATCTAATTATCAAGGGCATATTCCCCTACATTTAATTTCCATGCGGAGAACAACTTTTTATGGCCAATGAAGGAAACAAAGTCATTTACTCGATGATCGGCGTGAGTAAGATTTATGAAAAGAAGCCGGTGCTCAAGGACATTTACCTGTCTTACTTTTACGGCGCAAAGATCGGCGTCATCGGTTTGAACGGTTCCGGCAAAAGCTCTCTTTTGAAAATCCTGGCGGGAGTGGACGCTGAATTCCTGGGCAAAACTATTCTTTCGCCCGGCTATACCGTCGGCTACCTGGAGCAGGAACCGCGTCTGGACGACAATAAAACGGTGCGGCAGATCGTGGAGCAGGGCGTGCAAAGCACGATGGATTTAATCCACGAGTATAATGAAATCAACGAGAAGTTTGCGGAGCCGATGTCTGACGACGAAATGGCCAAACTCTGCGAAAGGCAGGGCAATGTCCAGGAGAAACTCGATGCCCTGGATGCCTGGGACATCGATTCCCGTCTGGAAATGGCGATGGACGCGCTCCGCTGTCCGCCCGGTGACACACTGGTGAAAGTGCTCTCCGGCGGCGAAAGACGCCGTGTGGCCTTGTGCCGTCTGCTTCTGCAAAAACCGGACATCCTTCTGCTGGATGAACCCACCAACCATCTGGATGCGGAGTCTGTCGCCTGGCTGGAGCATCATTTGCAGAAATACGAAGGCACGATCATCGCCGTTACGCACGACCGCTATTTTCTGGACAACGTGGCCGGCTGGATTCTGGAACTGGACCGCGGACAGGGCATCCCCTGGCAGGGCAACTATTCCTCGTGGCTGGAGCAGAAAAAAAACCGTCTGAAAAATGAAGAGAAGGCTGAAAGCGACCGGATCAAAACACTGGAACGCGAGCTGGAATGGATTCGCATGTCGCCCAAAGGCCGTCATGCCAAATCCAAGGCGCGCATCAATGCTTACGAAGAGCTGCTGGGAAAAACCATGGAAAGGGAATCCGGTACACGCGAAATATTCATCGCGCCGGGACCGCGTCTGGGCGATCTGGTCATTGAAACGAAAGATGTCAATAAAGGTTACGGCGACAAATTGCTGGTGGAGGGCATGACTTTTTCTCTGCCGCCCGGCGGAATAATCGGTGTCATAGGCCCCAACGGCGCGGGTAAAACAACACTGTTCAGAATGATCACGGGTCAGGAACAACCGGATTCCGGAGCCATCCGCATCGGCGATACGGTCAAACTGGCCTATGTTGACCAGAGCCGCGACTCCTTAGATCCCAATAAAAATATCTGGGAAATGATTTCCGACGGACAGGATGTTATTCCCATTGGCAACCGCCAGATCAATTCCCGTGCTTATGTATCGCGGTTTAATTTTTCGGGAACCGATCAGCAGAAAAAAGTGGGAACGCTCTCCGGAGGCGAACGCAACCGCGTTCATCTGGCGCGCATGCTCAAGGAAGGCGGCAATGTGCTGCTTCTCGACGAGCCGACCAACGATCTGGACGTAAACACACTGCGCGCGCTGGAAGATTCGCTGGAAAACTTTGCCGGCTGTGTCGTCGTTATCAGCCACGACCGCTGGTTTCTGGACAGAATCTGCACGCACATTCTGGCGTTCGAGGGAGAAAGCAAGGTTCTTTTCTTTGACGGCAACTATTCTGAATACGAGGAAGATTACAGGAAACGATTCGGTTCAGCAGCCAATCAGCCCCACCGCATAAAATACCGCCAGCTCACCCGCAGATAAAAAAAATTAGAAGGAGTGATTTTTTCATCATAAGCAAAATTGTTGAAGAAAATTTTTTTTCTTTCTGCTGTTACCTGGGCAGGCTGAATTCTTCATTCAAGCCCTTGGATTCAATTGTGGCAATGAGTACGGGCGTCCCTGTTTCTGATGTGAACTGGGTATGCCATGAAAAGCCGCTCAATGATAAAGTGTCCCCGGCAGTTGCAGCAATAAAAAATTATTATTCAAATTTAAACCTTCACTTCTGGTGGTGGGCTTATCCTGGCGCGCAATCTCCCGAAACGGACAGAATCTTAAAGACAGCGGGATTTCGTCAATACGTAAAAGTTTCCTGTATGGCTGCAGATCTGAGTAATTTGCTGGCAGATGATGCCGCATCGGATCATATCAGAATAGCTCCTGTAAAAAATCAATCCGACTTGTTGGAGTGGAAAAATGTTTCTTTTGAAGGTTTTGAAATGCCCGCGCGCGCCCAAGATCCATATGAAAAATTTGTTACGTCTTTTGATTTGAGCACAAAAACTCAGCAAAGGCTTTTTATCGCTTATTTCGATGAAAAGCCTGTCGCGTCTTCGATGCTTTTTGTGCATCAAAAAACGGCTGGAATATATTACGTATCAACCCTTCCATCTTATAGAAATAAAGGATGCGGTTTGAAGATAACACAGGCGACTATGAAGGAAGCAAAAAACTCGGGTTTTAAAAAGGTGGTTTTACAGGCAACACCGATGGGAATGCCTGTTTATCAGAGGGTCGGTTTCCGTGAATGCTGCCGGGCGCAAATTTACAGGCTTCAAAAATGAAACACTGTCCATCGCAGTGTCAAAATGTTGTTTATTATTCCTGTGAATCTGAAAATCTATCAAGCTATCAAAATTAAACAATATTTTATTGACAAACAATATTTGATTATTATAGTAGTACCAAAATTTAAATTTGATGGTTTCAGACGCGTACAATATAATATTTATTAATTAAAACGGAGGTTTATAAGATAAAATGGAAAATAAAAATCGTAAAACATTTTTTATGTTTCTCATGGCGTTTTTAATCGCATTTTTCATTGTTTCTTTTGTGGAGGTATTAAGATCATCTTTTCTTGCTTCAGGAGCGCCGGAAATTCCTGCCGCTGTTGCGGTAGAAGGAATAACACCAGGATCTTTTTCGGATCTGGCAGAACGGGTTAAGCCGGCTGTTGTAAACATCAGCACGACAAAAGTCTTGCAGGGGAGAAGTTTAGGTAATCCGTTCGGGCGCTCTCCATTTCACGATTACTTTGGAGACGATTTCTTTAATCGTTTTTTCGGTGATATTCCGGAACGGAATTTCAAGCAAAGAAGTTTAGGTTCGGGATTCATCATCAGCAATGACGGATATATTTTCACAAACAATCATGTAGTTGAAAATACTGATAAAATTCTTGTAAAAATTTCTGACGGTAAAGAATACGAAGCAAAAATTATCGGCACCGATCCAAAGACGGATATTGCTTTAATCAAAATCAAACCGGATAATGGTCTTCCGACGGTTGAAATTGGTGATTCAGAAATATTGAGAGTCGGGGAGTGGGTCATTGCCATTGGCAATCCATTTGGTCTGGAGCAAACGGTTACGGCCGGCATTGTCAGCGCAAAAGGGCGTGTAATTGGGGCGGGAACCTATGATAATTTTATTCAAACCGATGCGTCAATTAATCCGGGAAACAGTGGCGGCCCTTTGTTTAATATGCAGGGCAAAGTGATTGGCATTAATACAGCAATTGTGGCTCAGGGACAGGGTATCGGATTCGCGATCCCGATCAATATGGCTAAAAATATTCTGGATGACCTGAAAACAAAAGGGAAGGTAACGCGTGGCTGGCTTGGAATTTCAATTCAGGATATGTCTGAAGATATCGCCAAGAGTATGAATTTCAAGAGCAAAGAAGGTGTACTGGTCACAGATGTTTTTAAAGATGATCCGGCAGATAAAGCCGGTATAAAGGTTGGAGATGTCATTACTGAAATAAACGGGAAGGCGATTAAAAGTACCCATGATTTACTTTTGACAACAGCGGCGCTTCACGTAGGTGAAAAAGCGGCCATAAAAGTCTTGCGCGATGGCAAAGAAATATCTTTAAAAGCCGTTGTTGCTGAGCGGACGGATAAAACTGAAATGGCTCTTGCAAAGAAATCGCAAACATATTTTGGTATCAGTGTTCAGGAAATAACAAAGGATCTCGCCAAACAATTGGATGTAGCTCAAGGAGTTGGATTGATAGTAACTGATGTAGAAGATGGAAGCCCGGCAGAAAATGTTGGCATTCAGCCCCGTGACATCATTATTAAGGTCAATAAAGTTAAGGTAGCGACATTAAAACAGTATATGACAGAAATGTCAAAAGCTCAGGAAAAGAAAAGCGTTATCCTGCTTATCAAACGGGGAAACTCTAATTTCTTTATTGGATTGCATTTAGAGTAATTTAATACTTAAAATTAAAAAGGCAGGCTTGCAAAAGTCTGCCTTTTTAATTTGTTCAATCTTGTCTCTCAAAATGTTTCACGTGAAACATTTTGAGAGGCTGCGATCAACCATTCAGCCATTTTGAATACTGATACATTTTGGCCAGGGCTTTAACCGCTTTCTCGGGAGTTATAAAGTTGACGCCTTTATACTGACAACCATTGACATCTTTTATTGTCTGAGTTTTATCATCACTCAAGAGATAAACCCCGATGATCGGCTTATTGTATTTTTCCATCAAGCGGACAGTTTGTTCAATGGTCTGTTTTTCAAAATCGTCAGTGTATTGTAAAGCACCTTCTACAAAGGTGGAATCGTACTGACTGTTAACTGTTGCAGTGGATTCCATAATGGATTGTATCATTACCTTTCTTCCAATAAGCCCCATGTGAATGATCGCGTCACATCCCGACCAAAGACTAAGCTCTTCCAGAATTTTCATGTATGTTTCTGTTTTCATGTCGCCAACCACATCAATTGGATTGGCATGACTCCAGAAAGGCGGCAGTAATTGATTAATCTTGGAAATTACTTCCTCTGAAAGCCTAGGCACATTCAAACCATTTTCCTCGCATAAATCGGAGGCCACAACACCCCATCCTCCGCCCAGCGTCAAAAGAGCGACATTTCCTCCCTTGGGCAAAGGCAAAGATGAAAACGCAGCCGACAGATCCAGCAATTCCATGGGATTCCTGGCCTGCACGATTCCGGCCTGTCGGCAGGCAGCCATAAATACTTTGATATCAGAAGCCATGGCTCCGGTATGGCTGGCTGCGGCGCTGGAACCAGCCTTCGTGCGACCTCCTTTTAAAACAATAACCGGCTTATGTTTACCAATACGCCTGGCCGTTTCGAAAAATCTTCGGCCATGTTTAATGCTTTCTATATACAGGACAACGTTTTTTGTTTTTTCATCAACCTCAAATCCATCCATATAATCTTCGATGGTAACCATCGCTTCATTTCCGGAACCGCAATACGCTCTGATTCCGATATCCTCTTTTGCCGCGAAAGCGAGCAATTGTGTTCCGAGATTACCGGACTGAGCGAGCAATGAAGTTCCTCCGGAAGGAGGACGAACATGGGAACCGATGCAATACAACGATATGTGTGGATTACATATGCCCATCGTATTGGGGCCGATAATCAATATTCCCGCCCCCTGCGCTTTTTTGACCAGTTCTTCCTCTAAAATCTTTCCCTCAGCGCCCACTTCACTGAAGCCCGAAGTAATTATTAAAACGTTCTTGATTCCTTTTTTTTCAAATTGAGGTATGAGCGCTAAGATTTTATCAGCGGGAACCGTAACCACCGCAAGATCTACAGGATCAGGAATTTCCGTGACCGACGTATAAACCTTTCTGCCGGCGATTTCTTCCCCGGTGGCATTGACCAGATAGATTGCTCCCTGATATTTTCCGGCGACAACGCCCGAATACATGATATGACCCCACTTGGTGATATTCGATGAGGCTCCTATAAAGGCAATTGATCGGGGATGAAATAATTTCCAGATGTGTTTTAAATCAACTTTACGGGCTGAATCTATTTTATCAGAGGCTTCCCCTAAAACAATTAATGCGTCAACCGCTGTAATCTTGCCGTCAGCAGTAACCAGCAGCGGGTTAATATCTATTTCCTTGATTTCCGGTCTTTCCAAACCTATTCGTGATAATCCGACAAGAGTATTAACAAGAGCTTCTTTATCCGGCGCGCATTCTCCCCTGAAATCACCCAACAGTTTCTGGGAGTTCAACTCATCGATCATTTTGAGCGCTTCTTTTTTATCTATCGGAGCGACCCTGAAAACAACGTCACCAATGGCCTCTGTAAAGATACCTCCCAGACCAAACATTACAGTAGGACCAAAATGTTCATCATGGAAAAGTCCGGCAACAAACTCCCTTTTTCCTTCCAGCATCGGTTGAATCAAAAATCCTTCCAGGTCATTGCCTGCTTCTTCCTTTATATATAGTGCTGCGGAGCGAACATCTTTGCTGCTTGTGAGATTGAGTTTTACCAAACCTCTTTCCGTTTTATGTGTAAGTTTTGAACCCAATCCTTTCATAACGACAGGATAACCTATTTTATCAGCGGCATAGACTGCTTCTTCTATTGTTTTAACGACTGTTTCCGCCACCACCGGAATACCGTATTCCTTCAATACTGCCTTGGATTCAGCTTCCGTCAAAGTAGTTCTCTGTTCAGCTTTTGCTTTTTCTACGATCTGTATTTTGGCCATTTTTTCTCCCTACCGTAACATTGATTTCAAAGATCCTCTTTTACTCTATAAAATTATGTCTTCACAGATGATACGACTTTCCAGAAAAAATCAAAAAAGCTGTTGATGTTATCGGCAAGTTTCCATTTCATCCCGTGGGCGTACCAATTTTGAATATGTCTCTGAGTAATCATCATATAAAGATCAACAAAGTAATGGTTTTCAAGCTCAGAAAGAACCGCTCCACGTTTTCTTGCTTTCTCAACAACTTCACTTAATATGTCTACTTCCGTTTCTCTTTTATAGGATTTACTGGCCATAAAGCTCTTGGAAGGAACCGTTATAAATGCCGTAACGGCTAAATCAGGATTATTGTCAAAAAAATTCATGGTCACCCAGAAAAGTTTTCTGAACATTTCACGGATATCTTCCGTGCCCGCAAGATGCATCCGTAATAATGATGCCAGATCGAGTAATTTTTCATCAATAATGGAAAAAAGCAGATCTTCCTTGGAAGAAAAATATTTATAAATGGTGCCTGTGCTGATTCCACTCTCTCCGGAGATGTCACGAATATTGACGGCGTGAAAATCTTTTCCGGAAAATTGCCTTAACACCACCGGGTATAAGCGATCTTTCAGTTTCGAAGGCATTATCGGTTTTTCCATAGCCATCCTACCGATCACAAATTTTAATGTGGAAATAAAATATAAAACAATGTTTCAAATGTCAAGCAGATAATGAAACATTGTTTCTTTAAATGATAATATGATAATGATATCAATATAATGAAGATTAACATTTTTTCTGCCATGTGAATAAATATTTTATGCTTGACGAAAATATCAACCAGTAATAATGTTTTACCCGCCACTGAATCGTCTGTGAAACAATAGTAATCGCCTATGAGTATTTCAATTATTACACTTGTTGTCGTTTTTTTTCTTATCGCCATCAGACAAATTGGAAACATAAAGCTGAAAATCTGGCAGATTATGCTGGGCGGCGCGGTATTTGTGATTCTTGCGGGAGAAATTACACCACGCCAGGCGTTTCAGGCGATAAATTTCGATGTGATTTTTTTTCTATTTGGAATGTTTATTATCGGACAGGCGATAGAAGATTCCGGCTATTTAACGCATCTCTGCTATAAATTTTTCGGAAAGGTCAAGTCCGTTGATCAATTGATTCTGGCCATTCTTTTCACCATGGGCGCCGGCTCCGCCATTCTGATGAATGACACGCTGGCCATTATTGGCACACCGATTATGATTCTGCTGGCAAAAAGAAATATGATTTCGGCTAAGCTTCTGCTGCTTTGTCTGGCGTTTGCCATCACAATCGGCAGCGTCACAAGCCCCATCGGCAACCCACAGAATCTCCTGATTGCGATGGGTGGCAATATCGAAAACCCCTTCATCGTTTTCACAAAATATCTGTTTATCCCGACAATTTTAAATCTTCTGTTCACCTATTATCTCTTGAAGTTTTTTTACAAAAAAGATTTTCTCATAAAAAATCTCCAGGCGGGCGATGTCGAGATCACCCATCACCGGCTTTCCAGCGTTGCCAGAATGTCCTTAATCCTGGTAATTGGTCTTATCCTCTTGAAAGTCGCTCTGGCGCTGTTGAATTTCTTCACCGATGTGAAATTTGATTTTAAGCTGACTTATATTGCTCTTATCGGCTGTTCACCAATATTATTTTACCGATTTATGTCTAAAAAGAAAAAATACAGGTTTCATATATTAAGGAAGATAGATTGGTTTACAATTATTTTTTTTGCATCCATGTTTGTCCTGATGCAAAGCGTCTGGACATCAGGCTTTTTTCAAAATGTCTTTTCCAGACTATCTCTGGATATGAAAAGCCTTTCCGTAATTATGATTCTATCCGTCAGCGTCAGCCAATTGATCTCTAATGTACCGATGGTCGCGTTGTTCCTGCCGCTTATTTCGTCTTCCGGAGCCGGTCATCTTGAATTAATGGCCTTGGCAGCCGGTTCTACAATCGCGGGAAATCTTTTTATTCTTGGCGCGGCCAGCAACGTCATCATCATTCAGCACGCTGAAAAAGAAAAAAACGGCGAGACCATTACCTTTCTGGAATTCGCAAAAATCGGAATGCCCCTAACAGCGTTGAATGTTCTGGTTCATCTGCTGTTTTTCTGGATATTCTAGTAATAAGCTTTTACGCGATAGGGTAGATTGTATGAATAATTATTTTTTCTTTTTATTCTTCTCTATAACTTCATTCACACAAATGCCCCTGGCCCTCACGGTCAGATCGATGGCCTTCTTTTCGACGTCAGTGTACTGGCTGTAATTCAAATCTTCCTTTTTGGTGGTAACAATGGCGATATAATTTTCAAAAGAACTTAAAACAGGCAGATTTTTACATAGGCATTGACAGAAAGCATCGTCACCAAATGACAGCATGCATTTTAAATACTTTTCTTTCAGAAGTGAATCGGCAAGTTCTTGAAGCTTCTCGCTCTTCTCGACGGAACTGGCCTGTTTCTTTACATCATTGGCTTTCTTAACCGTAGATTTCGTCCCATCCGCATATGATATGAACGGAAAAATAAACAGCATCACCAACATTATTCTTAATATTTTCATTATACCCTCCTTAATTTTATGGTCATTGAAATATGGGCTTCATACTCTAAAATATCGAAACAATCAATCTTTAAGGAACGGCTTGGATTTACTTTCAGACATGTTTTTAATGCTCATCAAATAAGGCAAGAATGACGTTCTCAGTCATTGCAGCACGCCCGATTATCTCCACTATTTGTTAACGGCCTCTTGATATTTCTTCTATTTTAAGTTATCAGTGCGGCACATCACTTGAAGAGGAAAAATTCAGTTGTTGATCAATCCCTGTCCCAAACATAAACTGATTCGTGATTCCGTGAGAAGTTTTGCGGAAACAGAACTTGCCCCCATTGCTGCTGAGATAGATCGCAAGGCCGTTTTCCCTCGTGAGATTATCGAAAAAATGAGACCGCTGAATTTCTTCGGTCTTCAAGCTCCCCGTGAATTCGGCGGAGCCGCTTTGGATTCCGTCAGCGCGGCCATTGTTGTGGAAGAGCTTTCCCGGGTTTGTGCCGCCATCGGCTTATGTGTCACCGTCCACAACGGCGTCGCCCTATATCCTTTTATGAAGTTTGCCGGCAAGGATCAAAAAAATGAATATCTGCCCAAATTGACCAGCGGTGAATTTATCGGAGCTTTCAGTTTGACCGAGGCCAATGCCGGTTCCGATTCCGCCAGCGTTGAAACAACGGCGGTAAAAAGAAATAATGAATACGTTTTAAACGGCACGAAGATATTTGTCACCAACGGCGGCGTCTGTGATATCGCCTTGATTTTTGCCCTAACCGGTTTTGAGCCGGGCAAACCGCAGAGCAGCGTTTTTATTGTGGAAAGCAAATCTCCCGGATTTTTGCGCGGCGAGCTGGAGGATCTTTGCGGCATGCGCGCCAATCCGGTGTCGTCGCTCTTTCTGGAAGATTGTTGTGTTCCTGAACAAAATGTGCTGGGCAACATCGGCGACGGGATGAAAATTGGCTTGGCCACACTGGACAACGGCCGCATCGGTGTTGCCGCCCAGGCGCTGGGCATCGCCCAGGGGGCATATGAAGCGGCGGTCAAATATGCCAAAGAAAGACAGCAGTTTAAAAAACCCATTGCCTCGCTGCAGACCATTCAGAATTATATTGCCGATATGGCTACTGAAATCACGGCGGGGCGCCTGCTTTTATATCGGGCCTGCTCGCTCAAAGATGGAGGCGCCCCTTTTGGATGCGAAGCTTCGATGGCAAAACTTTATTGCAGTACCGTTGCTTCCAAAGTTACTTCACTTGCTGTGCAGATACATGGCGGGTACGGATACAGCAAGGAATACGATGTCGAACGATATTTCCGCGACGCGAAAGTCACGGAAATTTATGAAGGCACCAGCGAAATTCAGCGAATGGTTATTGCACGCACCATACTGTCTCAATTAACTTTTTAGGATATGATTTTGAAACTGGTCGTTTGCATAAAACAGGTTCCCAAAGTTACAGAGCTCCCGTGGGATGAAAAGACAGGCACCCTGCGGCGCGATCTTGCTTCGGGGATGATGAATCCGGCATGCAAGCATGCGCTGGAAGCTGCCCTGCAAATCAAGGAAAACCATAACGCAAGCATTACCGTAATCACCATGGGACCACCCGCCGCTGAAGAAATGCTGCGTGAGGCGCTGGCCATGGGCGCCGATGAAGCCATCCTGATTTGCGACTGGCTGCTGGCCGGCTCGGATACGTTTGCCACCTCGCTCGTCTTGAAAGAAGCGATAAAAAAGCAATGTCCGAAATTCGATTTGATTTTGTGCGGGGCCTATACGGCGGACAGCGAAACGGCCCAGGTCGGCCCGCAACTGGCGGAAGAACTTGATTTGCCCGCCGCAGCGTATGTCGAAAAAATGGAAATTACGGGAAAAACCTTGCGTGTCCGCCGGCTGGTGGATAATTTCCGTGAAACGCTGGAAATGGAATTTCCGGCTCTGGTGACTGTTTCCATGGAAAATTACAAACCGCGCTACACCAGCTTGGCCGGTCTGGAAAACGCCTTTGACCAAAAAGATGTTTCAGTTCTGGACGCGAAATCTCTGGGGCTCAGTTCTTCCTCCATTGAACAAAAAGGTTCACGCACCCGGGTGCGGAAAGTCTTCCTGAGAAAAGCGCAAAAAGGGAATGTGGTTTTACAGGGCGCAGCGTCCAATGTCGTCCATGAATTTTTGGACAGGTATCAAAGAAAAATCGGCACAGTAATCGGCAAATCCATTGAAGAAAAAAAACAGCATGACGACAAATAGACGAAAAAGCATCTGGGTATTCGGCGATTACCGCAATTATTATCAAAATCGGGTCACCCTGCAATTGATCGCCCGGGCGGTGGCGCTGGCCAAAACGATTAACGCGGAAGTGTGCGCGTTGATTTTCGGTCACGAAATTGATGAGTGGATTATGGAATACACCGCTCACGGCGCCGATCGGATTCTCGCAATTGATGATCCCGCGCTGAAAAGCTACAGCACGGAAAAGTATCTGGCCATTATTGAAAGACTCGCCAGGGAGAGAGATCCGGAAATAATTCTGATCGGCGCGACAGATTTCGGCCGCGAATTTGCGCCCCGTCTGGCCAAACGTTTAAAGACAGGCTTGTCCGCCGATTGCGTCGGACTGGATATTACCGAAGACGGCTTGCTGCTGCAGATCGCCCCTTCCTTTGGCGGCAATATGCTCGCGGAAATCGTCACGGAGTTTCATCGTCCTCAAATGGCGACTGTGCGCCCGGGAACCTTCAAGGAAATTCCACATGATTATGAGAGGACCGCCATTGTTGAGAGGCTGCCCTTGATGAAGGGCTTGCCCAAACCCCGCGTTCGTCTTATTGAATATGAACGCTCCGTCGAGAAAGAACATACGATCGAAAACGCTTCAGTCATCGTTTGCGGCGGTCGCGGCATGGGCAACAAGGAAAAATTCAAAAAGCTTCAGGAACTGGCCAGACTGCTGGGCGGTGATGTCGGCGCTACCCGGCCGGTGGTTTATGCCGGATGGGCTGAACATAACGTGCTGGTGGGTCAGGCCGGAAAACACATCAAACCGAAAATTCTTTTTTCCTTTGGCATCAGCGGCGCGATTCAACACACAGCGGGATTGGGTGAAGCGGATTTCATCGTGGCCATCAATAAAAATCCTCAGGCAACCATGCTGAAGATGGCCGACGTAGCAATTGTCGGTGACGCCAGCGACGTTGTCAATAATTTAATCAAGGAACTTAAAAAACGCATCAGAGAATAAATTTTGAAGGAGTTATTTATGATTAAATCAAGACTTTGCGACATGACCGGAATCAAGTATCCCATCATTCAGGCGGGGATGGGTCCCTTCAGCAACAACAACCTCGGCGTAGCCGCGGCCAACGCCGGTGTGCTGGGCTTATTCTCCACCAGCGGACTCTGCAATAAGGATTTTCTGCCGTTTATTTACAATGACTGGATCAAGAGTGCCGAGGCGAATCCGGATGATGACATTCCCACCGCAATTGAAAAACTGCTCAAAAGAAGCTATCGATTGACCAAAGACACAAACGGAGTGTTCGGAATCAATGTCATGGTATCCGCCGAACTGCTTTTCCAGGCCGAGCTGATTATCAATACGGCCATTCAGGTGGTGAAAGCCAATCCGGGCATGGAAAAAAACTTCAAGGTTATCTTCACTTCCGCGGGTGATCCGGTGCCCTGGAAAGAGAGAATTAAAGGCGCGGGTTTTACCTGGATGCATGTCGTGCCGTCCGTCAAGGGTGCGCTGCGCTGCAAGAAAGCAGGCGTCGATGTCATCGTCGCTTCGGGACACGAGGGAGGCTTTCATACATCCTGGGAACCGGTTCACTCGATGATTCTGCTTCCTGCTGTTGTGGAAGCGGTTTCCGATGCCAAGACCCTGGTTTGCGGAGCCGGTGGCTTCTGCGACGGTAAAACCCTGGCTGCGGCTCTCGTGCTTGGTGCTGACGGCGTCCAGATGGGCACCCGATTCCTCGCCACGCAGGAAAGTGATTTTCCCCAGATTTGGAGACAGGGCGTTGTCGATGCGGGTGACAGAGGAACTCTGGTTGCCAGAGGTTTTGTCGGGCCGGCACGCTGGATTAAAAATCCGCGCAGTGAAGAACACGCTAAAAATACACTGCAGAAATCACCCGGATGTTATCTGGGAACACCGGATGATATGCTGTCGATCGACTTCAAATTAATAGAGTTTGAGATGGAATCCATGCAGGCCGCCTATGACGGCAACAAGGAGAAGGCACTGCTGGCAGCCGGTGAAGCGGCTCAGCGCATCAGCGACATGCCCAAAGTCAGCGACATGGTGCAGGGGATGATGAAGGAGACGGAAGACATTCTAAAAAGCGTGCAGACAAAGATGCTCGGGTAGCACCAATTCTAAATCAAAGGGAACCCCGGCGAAGGCCGGGCGCGCCTTGCATCTAAGCATCCCGTATCAAGTACGGGACAAGCTTTTGACAGATCCTAAATAGATATGTAGGGGCTGTTCCCCGAACAGCCCGCAATATTCGGCGCGTTCAGGGGAACGCGCCCTACTTTGTTTTAGAAATGGTATAAGGTTGAATAAATTAAAACAAAAAGCCGGAGACCAACTCCGGCTTTTTTTAATGAAAACGAAGAAATAAGCCGAAGTGGCGCGATCGGCTCGAAAACCTTAGCCTTTTATAATTCTTTAGCAAGCTTTTTTAAGGCATCATTACGATTTGTTATGAATTCTATGTCTGGTGCATTTTCAATTGAGATAGGCGACTTATAGGCTTTCTCCCAAGCCTTAAAGGCATCATTTGTAAAGAAACATTCAATTAAAGATCCTACGGTAATGCACAATTCAAATGTTTGTGGTCGAGCTTCAACACTCCGCATTTTCCCTTTATATGATGCCTTGTCTAATTGCAAAGCGGCATCTAGTGCATCTGTTTCTAACATACTTAATGCACGTACAGCATCACGAAAGATTGAGTTTTTAAATTCAATATTTCGCTGTCGCTTCCAAATGAACGTATGCTTAAGCCAAGATACGATAAACGGCGAAATTATTCCTGAAACAATCCCTGCTGGAATTGCAACTGAAACAACAAGCGTGAAATCCATTGCATATTCTCCCTTCTAACGAAAAGCTGAATCCGAGAAACTCAGCAGACTGCGATTCTCTCTGGTGCATCATAAACTATCAATATTACTTAATAACGTTTACCAGTGGACAAATCTGTAAAGATTTGTGCGATTATATCAAAATCTCTGGTTGCATCAAAAATAATCTTATTGCTAAATAAACCTAGACCGCCTTCGGAAAGTGCTACCTGATATGGATTTCTAGTAAGAGGTGTCGGACCAAAAACCTCCCATAAGTTAAGAAACTTTGCTTTACTGTTTCCCAAAAGAATTCCATTTTTATCTCTAGCCGTTCTCAAATTAACTTTCTTCCCATCTTTGGTAACTGTTCCGTCTTCATATATAAAAATATGATCATAATTCGTTAAGGCATCTACTTCTTTTGCTAATTCTTCTATTGAGCTACCTATATTTTTCATTCTCGCCTTAATCAACTGCAGTGATCCAATTTCTTTAGCAATTGCATAATCTATGAATCCATTATTTCTTAATTGTGAAACGTAATATGCATATCGACTTTGAATTGTAAGTACTCGCAATACTTCATATGCTCTAGTAATCGCTTCTGCTTTTCTGACATAACGCCCGAAATCAGACACAGAGAAACCACCACCATCCTTAGTATGCGCACTCAAACTAATTGCGCTCGATCGCTGGAGACCTACTGTATCTGAAATTATTGAATAAAAATAAGTAAGACCAATAACATCATTGTATGAATATCTCTTGGATGAATTCATGAAATATTCTTTGTTTAATAATATGTTATCTATATTAATTGGCAGGGCATTCTCAGCCGCACTAGCAAGACGACTATATCTAGAATCACTTTCCACGTTTGATCTGTTTTCAGTTAGCCATTCACCACAATGCTTACATTTCAGTGCGTCAGATTGAATATCTTCGGCACAAAACGGACACTTTTTCATACGACCTCCTAACATTTTATCCTGACGATGAAACAATTAGTGCCAAAATTGTTTATCTGTATTTTGTATAACAACTTCTATTAAAAATATTGAGAATTAATGTTTGTTTCCTAGCATAAAAATAATAATTTGGAAAACAAGAAACAGGCCCACTATTCAGGGGACGAAGTTCTGAAGTAACGAACGCCAAGGAACATAATAATGCAAGCAAATATCATACGCAGGGTGTTATTGGAAATGAGATGGGCGAGGTTTCCGCCAAGATATGTGCCTACAATGATTCCGGGGATCAGCCCCCAGAGGATTGTTTTTTCAACATTGCCCATCTTCCAGTGAGTGAAGGCGCCGATGGCGCCTGCGGGAACCATCACCAGAAGCGATGTTCCCTGAGCCAAATGCTGGGTGAAGCCGGTCAGGATCACCATGACAGGAATCATAATTGTGCCGCCGCCGATTCCCATCATGCCGGAGAGAAATCCGGTGAAGGTTCCTGTTATCAAAAGGATAATTATTTTTGCATAACCTGGGACAGTGCCGATAAAATTGGTCAGGTACGGTTTTAACAATAAAAGAACCGAGCAAAAAATAAGAAAAGCACCGAAATATTTTTTCAGTTTTGCTTCCGTCAGAACATTACAGTAGCGTGCACCAATCGGCGAGGTAATGACTGCTGTCAAAGCCAGAAGCGTGGCTGCCGTAAAATCAATCGCACCATTTAAAGCGTAGGTTACTGCTCCTCCGATCCCCGTAAAAACCAGTGCCAGCAGGCTGGTGCCGTGAGCCTTGAGTTGGCTTAGTTTCAAAACTTCGACCATCAGTGGAATCATAATCAATCCACCGCCAATGCCCAGGATGCCGCCGAATGCTCCGGTGATCAGTCCGATGATCAAGCTAGTGATGATTGTTGTTGCCATGCATTTTTCCCCGTGCCAGCGATGCGAAAATTCCTCCCAAACAGAGAACGCTCAGAATGGAAAAAATAAGTTTGGTGCTTTTCAGAAAAAGGTGGTGGTTCGCCGGAGAAATCGGGTGGTTTCCCAGAATAATGGCAAAGACCAGCATCGTGATGCCCATGCTGAACATCTGGCCGGTCAGTCTCATTGTCCCGAGCGTAGCTGATGCTATGCCGTAATATTTAGTTTCGACAGAACTCATGGTGGCATTGACATTGGGTGAGGAAAAAAGCGCGAAACCGACTCCCAGCAAAATCAGGCAAAATAAAACGTAATTGACGCGTGTTGAGCTGTTCAAAAAAATCAAAAGGATCAGGCCAATGACGGTCATCAACATACCGATGGAAGCAATGATTTGTGGTTCAAAACGGTCCGAAAGTCTTCCTGCAAAAGGGGAAATGAATGCCTGAACGGCCGGCGCGGCAATAAGAACCGATCCCGCCTCGGCCGGCGTCAGAACTTTGATGTTTTGCAGATAAAGGCTCAGCAGAAAATTAATCACAAAAGTGGCGCTGTAATTAATCAGAGCGGCCAGATTGGAAAAAGCAAAGACCTTGTTTTTTACAAACAAATTGATATCAACCAACGGGAAGGGGCTTTTGAGTTGCTGAAAAACAAATAACACCAGAAAAATTATGCCGGTGCCGATTAAGAAAGCCGCATTCAATGACGGCAGTTCGGAGAAACCGAACATAATGGAAAAAAGGGCAATGGCGTAAATAATAGAGCCGGTTAAATCGAATCCTTCATCTTCATGAGCAGATACTTCTGATTCAATCTTTGATAAAGTAATATAAACAATCGTGGCTCCCAGAAAAACCGTAAAAAGAAATATGTATCGCCAGCCGAGATATTGCGTGAGCATTCCGCCGATAAAAGGTCCGACGGTTAAGCCTATATAAACGGCGGTGATATTAATTCCCAGTATCTTGCCGCGCTCTCCGGGCGGAAAAGCCGAAATGAGCATGGCCGTGCCGGTGCTGAAAATCATAGCCCCCCCGATACCCTGAATAGCGCGGGCGGCAATTAAAAAAGATTGCGTCGGCGACATGATACAAAACGAAGACGCCAAAGTAAAAATCATGGCGCCATAAATAAACATTCTTCTGCGTCCGTAAATATCAGCCAGGCGCCCCAGAGGAATCAGGGTGATGGCGGCCGTCAGAATGAAAGACGTTGCCACCCAACTGAGCCCCATGGCGGTCATGGACAATTCTTTGGCAATCGCAGGCAGGGCCACATTCACCGCGGAGCCCATAAACGGCGTCAGGAAAGAACTGAGCGTTGTGACAAGCAGGACAGATAGTTGTTTTTTATTGGAAATGATTGCCATTGAACCATTAAACGTCTAATCATTTAGCGGAAAATGTTTTTTGAAAAGTTCGGGAAAATAATCCTTGCCGCAGGCCATCATCAACGTGAGGGGCATAACTTTCTTTGCCTGCTTGAGCATTTTTTCTGTCAGGTCGCGGATATCCCACTGGGCGTGGGCGTCGGCGCGCAGGCGTGCCAGATGATACATTTCACGGGCGTTGAATTTCATCAAAACCCGTTTGCGGTGGGCGTTGGTCAAAACATAGGCGGCAGCCAGCGGCGCTTTTTGCCGGATTTGTTCGTAGGCGTTTTCTGTAAGTTTCATTATTTTCATGAATTTTTTCTGTTCGCCAACGGCCCGGATGGAAGGCGGAACCGTTACACCCAATTGCGGATTGTACTCCTGGGCGATAATGGTGGACATGCGATGCCGCTTTAACTGGGCGAAGCAGCTGGAACTTAAGATCAGTTCAAACTGCAAATCAACATTTTCCATTTCCCGCAATACCGCGTCGTGCGTCTGTAAATTCGCGAAGGCCGTTTTCATGAAAGACTTTTTTGTCGGCGCAGTCATTTTATCGGCCATGTTCAGACACATAGCATAAGGTATGTCGGATGAAGAGAACAGTAAAGCGGCGGCAATACGGTTATCGGCGTCGGGCGATGCATACGTCAGTTGCACATCGGATAATTTTTCGGAGCCGGTGTCGAATTCTTCCGACAAATCGACACACTGACGACGCAAATCTTTTCTGGTGAATTTATCGTAGTCCGTCGCCTGGGTGTACCGGATCAGAGAAGGCGCGATTTCTTTTGTCGCCGCGTAAAGCTGTTCACTGTATTCACGCGCCTCGGCCAGCGGCAGTGCGGCCAGTCGTCTGAGCATCAGCTCCAGATTGCGCGCGTTAATGGTCATCCCCAGTTGCGTTTGTGTGGCCATGGAGATTGCGTAGCGTGCATCTTCTTTGGCCCAGCCTTCCAGCATCGATTTGTTGGCCGGATTGGCGGCGAGTCCGTTATATTTATCAAGGATATAAGGCCTGAGCTTTTCATAGAGTTCATGATAATATTCATTTTGTGCGTCAACGGTGGAAGCAAACAAATCAGTCAGACGGACCTTTTTGATTTCTTCAGGCGTGACAAAGTCCTTGTTGAAAAGAACATAGCGCTGTGATTTTTCCGTGAAGGAACACAGACGGAACTTTTCAATTTCTTCAACCAGCAGACGGGAAACGCCTATGACGTCAATATTAAAGACGGCATGTTCAGCTACCGAGCTGTGCCCCATTTCAAAAACAATGTTGCGATTGGATTGGCGCGCCTTGTCCACTTCCTCGCGGGCGATTTCACGCAGTTCGTTGACGGGTTTGGGGCTGCGGCTGATGCGCGCGTAGGCGGCAGAAATGGTTTCGGGTGTTAAATCCTGCCTAAATCCGCTTTTATCTTTCAACTCACGTAAAAGGTCGCAATCCAGATTGTAGCCGGCAAGAAGAATTTTCATGATATTGACCTAAAGACTTTTTAATTCAACGCGTCCGAGCGTTCTGCCCAGAAACCGCTCGCCGATCGTCTGAAAACGATAGGGCAAATCGCTGACGTAAAAGGTGTAATCTGCCGGTTTGCCGTCTATATTTCCTATTTTCTTCTGATCAATCAAGTCGGCGGCGATATCCGCCATCGCTTCCGCCGAATCGATCAGCTTTACGGAAGAGCCCATAATTTCCTGCAGCAGCGGCTTTAACAGCGGATAATGTGTGCAGCCCAGAACCAGCGTGTCCACTTGTTCGGCGATCACCGGCTTTAAATATTCCTGAGCGATGAGTCTGGTTGCCGGATGATCAAACCAGCCTTCTTCCACCAGAGGCACGAACAAAGGACAGGCCTGTGAAAAAACCCTTGCGTCTCTGTCCAAAAGATGGATCGCGCGCGCGTAAGCGTTGCTGTTGATGGTGGCCGGTGTGCCGATGACCCCGATCGATTTTGTTTTAGAATTCTGGACGGCCATCCGGGCGCTCGCGTCAATGACCTCGAGCACTGGCACAGATTCAACGATGGTTTGAGAAGCAATGGCGGCAACCGGCACATGGGAAAGATCGACAATTGTCTGGTGAGCGACCGCCGCCATGGTGTTGCAGGCGACAACCAGCATTTTTACGTCCTGCTTAATCAGAAAATCCGTGATTTGTGCCGCGTAGCGATTGATCGTTTCCACCGATTTGATGCCGTACGGCACCCGTGCGGTATCTCCGAAATAAATGATATTTTCAAACGGCAGGCGCTCCATCAAAGCGCGAACGACCGTCAGGCCGCCGATGCCGGAATCGAAAACGCCTATAGCGCGATGGGTTTGTGTGTTCACGGTCTATAATCTTCTTTTCCAGTTAAAAAGTTATGTTCCCAAAGTCAATTTCGGTGCAATGCTTATCACAACTAATCGGAACATGACAAGATTTCTTATTACGTATACGGAATGATTGAAATCAATAAAATTTAATCAGGGCAGGAATGATTTTCAGTTCGTGGAGTTCCTTAATAACGACCAGCGCTCCCAACAGCCATATAAACAAAAGCGTATCAAACATATGCTGCCTGAATATTTTTGGTTTCACGATATATTCTTCAGGCTCTATCAGAAGGGCTGTATTGGGGAAAAATACGGGCACGCTTTTGAGATAATTTTCAAATTCACTTTTATGCTTTACGATCAGTTCCGCCTCCTCACTTTTGATGACGAAAGGGTAATACCCCGCGAAAGCTATTAAGATCAGAAGCGGTATGAAAAGCGTTTCTGTGGCAAACCCCACGCCCAGAGCTCCAACCAGGCTGAAAAAATACAGAGGATTTCTGCACATAGAATAGGGACCCTGTGTGACCAGATGACCTTTTTTGTATCCGGCAATATAAACCGAGCACCACAGCCTTCCCATGGAAGCGATTCCAACCAGAATCGCGCCCAGAAAAAACAGCAGCGATGTGACAAATGGCGCCTTATCTTCCCAGAGGCTTCTGGCAAAAAAAACCAGCCCCAGTAAAAAAAAGACAAATATTTTGGAAATAATGAGTCGTAATCTTTCAATCATTTGTCAATGTTAAAAAATGCCGCTAAATCTTTAAACTTTGAATTTTTTCAATCCCTTGAAATCCAGCGTCGCGAAGTAGTCCTTGACGGTTTCGGCGCGGCGGATCTGCGCCACGTCGCCGTTTTCTCTCAAAAGCAGCTCCGCCGATCGAAGTTTTCCGTTATAGTTGAAACCCATGGCAAAGCCATGCGCGCCGGCGTCGTGAATCACTATGATATCGCCACTTTCCAGTTTGGGCAGTTTGCGGTCAATGGCGAATTTGTCGTTGTTCTCACAGAGCGATCCGGTGACGTCATAAACGACATTGTGTGGTTTGTTCTCCTTGCCCATCACCGTAATGTGATGGTAGGCGCCGTAAAGGGCCGGTCGCATCAGGTTCGCCATACAGGCATCCAGGCCGGCGAACTTTTTATAGGTATCTTTGATATGCAGAACGCGGGCTACCAGATAGCCGTAAGGGCCGGTGATGTAGCGGCCGCATTCCGTAAAAAGCTTCAACGGCGCCAGACCATTGGCGACAATGATGTCGTTGTATTTTTTCCTGATGCCCTGGCTCATGATTTTCAGGTTAATTCGTTTTTGATCCGGTCGGTACGGAATGCCCACCCCGCCGCCGATATTGACGAATTCAAATCTGATTTTCAGCTTTTGTGAAATTTCCACGATCAGATTGAAGAGAATTTCAGCGGTTTCAACAAAATAGTAGGGATCAAGTTCGTTGGAAGCAACCATCGTGTGAATACCGAAACGCTTAACGCCTTTTTCTTTGCAGATTTTATAGCCTTCAAAAAGCTGTTCGCGGGTGAAACCGTATTTGGCTTCCTCGGGATGGCCGATAATATGATTTCCTTTTTTCAATCTACCCGGATTGTAGCGAAAGCAAATCATCGAAGGCAGTCCGGCGTATTTTTCAAGATATGCGATGTGGCTGATATCGTCAAGATTAATGATGGCTCTTAATTTTTTGGCCAGCAGAAAGTCTTCTACGGGGGTGTCATTGGAAGAAAACATGATGTCTTCACCGGTAATGCCGGTTTTTTGCGCCATCATCAGCTCGGCAAGCGAACTGCAATCAGCGCCAAAGCGTTCCCTGCGCAGGATTTTCATCAGATAGGGATTGGGCGCCGCCTTGACGGCGAAAAATTCCTTGAAACCTTCATTCCAGCTAAAGACATCTCTGAAATCGCGGGCGTTTTCGAGGATGGCCTTTTCGTCATAAATATGAAAAGGCGTCGGATGCTTTTCTATTATCTTTTCGATTTGATTTTTTGTAAAAGGCAGCGGCTTTCCCGGCATTCCAATCTCCTCAATGCTAGCGTAATGTCATGTGGAAAAAGATTTACGGCAAAACTTGAAATTTATCAATATTATTTTCCTAAGAATGGCTTTTATATGAAAGAATGAATTAAAAAATAGGTTGCTGAGGAAATACATGCAGAAATAGGTATGGTTAAAATCCATGCCCAGATAATGTTGCCGGCAACTCCCCAACGCACGGCGGAGAGTCTTTTGGTTGCACCAACGCCGACGATAGCCCCGGTGATCGTATGGGTTGTGCTGACGGGTATCCCAAATACGGATGCTCCGATGATGGCGCAAGCAGCGCCGGCTTCGGCACTAAAGCCGCCAATCGGTTGGAGTTTGGTAATTTTCGTTCCCATCGTCTTAACAATGCGCCAGCCACCGAACATGGTTCCCAATGCGATGACCGTGTAACACATAATAATAATCCAATAAGGAATGTTGAAGCTGGAATCAATTAATCCCTTGCTGTAAAGCACAACTGCTATGATTCCGATCGTTTTCTGCGCGTCATTCATGCCGTGGCCCAGTGAATAGATCGCCGAAGAGATAAACTGTAATTTTCGATAAAGTTTGTCGGAACGGGCCATGTTGGAGCGGCGGTTTAAATTGAGAGAAAGCGCCATAAAAAAGAATCCTAAAAACATACCGATAGCCGGCGAAAGAACAATGAAGGCGGTCGTCTTGATAATTCCCGACCAGACAAGCGTGCCGGTGCCTGCCTTGGCAATACCCGCGCCGATCAGGCCTCCGATCAGGGCATGCGATGAACTGCTGGGCAATCCGAAATACCATGTGATGAGATTCCAGATAATTGCACCGCTGAGAGCGGAAAAAATAACTAAATTATCAACAATTTCAATATGAATGATGCCTCTGCCGACCGTGTGCGCTACGGCTGTACCGATAAAAAAGGCGGCGATAAAATTAAAAAACGCCGCCCAGAGAACCGCATATTGAGGGGATAAAACACGAGTGGAAACAATCGTGGAAATGGAATTCGAAGAGTCATGAAAACCATTTATAAAATCAAAAACAAGCGCAATAACAACAAGAAAAATGACAAACGCCATTGAATCAAGCATGTTTCAGGACGATCCCCTCCACGATGTTCGACACATCTTCGCAAACATCAATTGCTTCTTCCAGAAGCTGAAAAATATCTTTCCATTTCACAAGCTCGATGGCGTCTTTCTCGGTTTCGAAAAGATTGGCCATAATGGATCTTAACGTGATATCACCGGCATTTTCCAGCGTGTTAATTTCTACGCAGCCGGCCAGAATCATTTCGGAGTTTTTCATATTCCGCATGGCCTGAATAATGGTTTTCAATTTCTTGATGGCGTCATTCAGAATTTGCGCCTGTTTGATGATTTCATCAGAGGTTCTTTTCACCTTATATAAATGGATGCGGACGGCCGTGGCTTCAATCACATCCATGATGCTGTCCATTTTATTGACCAGTGCGTAGATGTCTTCACGATCAATGGGCGTGAGAAAAGTTTTGTGCATTTTTTCGTATGTCTTATGGGTAATGCCGTCGGCCTCGTGCTCAATTTCTTTGAGTTTGGCGACTCTTACGTCGGAATAATCCCGGGCTTGAGCCATGTCCAGAAAAAGCTTGCCGCCTTCCTCTATTTTATTGGCAAGCTCATCAAAAAGTTCGAAAAAATTTTCTTCTTTAGGGAACAGACGCATGAGATAAACCTCCTTGCGTTCCTTGGTTAATTAATGTTGTCAAAACCGTCATCAAAATGCTGGCAGTGCTCTAGCGAATTATTGGCGAAAATGCAAGGATTAAAACCGCAAAAAATGGGCAAAAATGGATTAAAACCTGTTATTTAAGCACTTTAGAGTAGATAATTTTTCCATCATTATCGGCATAAAAATTCTTTAAAAAAGCTTCCTTCTGAAAACCGCATGACTCATAGAATTTATGGGTGGGTTCGTATTGTTCCCGGGAGGATGTTTCCGCATAGACCTGTTTGCCGCCACTTTGCAAAATAATCTTTTCTGTTTCGGCCATCAGCCGTTTGCCCAGACCTTGTCCCTGAAGGTCGTTAGAAACAACAATCCAGTAGATGTCATAGCTGGAAACCGTGGCGGGAACAAGGCCGTAGCACGTGTATCCGATAACCACCTGACTTTGACAGTTTCACAACCGGGATGTGTAAGTAGGTGTAAAGGGGTGGGTTGATTTTGGGGTCGTTTTGTAGTGCCCTGCGTTTTTTTACATCCCCATAATCATTGTGTTTTTTGTCGGAAACTGTCGAAGTCAGGAACAATTATACCTTGACACGCAACTTCTTTTTTATTAATAAAAACGCCAGCATTCACCAATAACAACATTTTTATTGAGTCATTTAATAATAAAATGTTGTTAAGTTTTACAGATGTCCCCCATAAAATTTGTTTTTTGATGTTTAAAGGCAGTACAAGCTTTTATTACATGGTGCAGTGTAATGAGAAAATGACTGAGTAGTATTTACGCCGTTGAAACGGCTGGTTTCAAAGTAGTCTCACTGTATTTTAAAAAACTTTTGGAGGTATTTATATGCCTGGACGTTTCCTGATGTTCTTTTCGAGAAAACTTCTTCCTGTATTTTTATTCATCTTCATTATTCTTGGCGTGTTGATTTTTAATTCCATTGTGTATTCCGCCGATAAGCAAACCGTTATTTCCATCGAAGACAGTCCGGCCATGGTGTCTGTAAATCATGTAACCAACAGAGCGGTCATAACCCATGGGCATTCCAATACCGACTTAATTTCCATCGTTGATCTCAATACGGAAAAAGTCATCAGTGAAATACCGGTGGCGAAATTACCGTCAGGCGTGGCCATTGATACGACTGAAAATGTCGCCGTTATTACTCATGAGAATGAACGCCTGCTGACGTTTATTGATTTGAATGCAAACCATATTATTGCTGCTCTGGATATCGATACAAAACCCAAAAACATTGCCGTCAATTCTAAAACTCATATTGCGGCAGTTACCAGCGCTATCGACACAGACGTGTTCTTTATCGATATAAGCACGCGAACAGTTGTGGCCCAAACAGATGTCGGAATAAAATCCGGCGACGTGGCAGTTGATCCTGAACGCAACATAGCTTTCGTTCTCAATAAAAACAAAAGCTACATCAATATAATTGATATGAGCAATTATACCCTTAGCGATTCCATAGCGTTGGATAAAAAACCACAGGCCATTGATATCAATCCGGAAACCAATACCGCCGTAACAACCAATTATCATGATGGCAGCATTACGATTGTAGATTTGTCAACAAAAAGACTTGTTACAAAAGCACTGGGTGCATTTCCACTGGATGTGGTGATTAATACCATTGACGACCGCGCGGCTATATTATGTGACAAAAATAAAACACTTCTCCTTTTGGATCTCAAAACAAATGAAATTATCAGAACCTATTCATTACCGCGCCATCCTAGAAGTGTAGCTGTAAACAGCATTCGCAATACAGCCATAATTGCTGACGACGAAACAGACAGCTTAACGATTATTTCCTTACCCCTTTCTCCAACTCTCCCGAAGGTTCAAATATTTTCACCGGTTGATAATGCTCAAATTTATTCCAAGGCAGTCCCTGTTTCCGGCACTGTGGAAAACAGCACAGACGTGATGGTTAATGATCTTAGCGCTTCCGTTAATGGCGGCACGTTTCTCGCAGATTTAATTCTAGGCTCAGGACAAAACACTATTGCCGCAATCGCGACTGATAAATACGGGCGCACCGCCTGTCATGATATTTTAGTTGATATACTTGTCGGGAAAATAACCGGAACCGTGACTAATGCCTTCACCGGCTGGTTGCTGCCTTCTTCCATTGTATCAATAACGGATTCCAAGGGATATAACCAGACCATCAATACAAATGCCGATGGCTCATTTAATGCCGAACTTGCTGCCGGTCCTTTTTCCGGCGCGGTTGAAAAACCCTGGTATTTACCATATGCATTTAACGGGTCAGTCATCGTGGGAGGAACATCGACATTAGATATCTCCCTCACACCCGTACCACCATTAATAGGAAATATTCGTGTAACCGATATTACCGAAAGTTCCGCAAAAATAAATTGGACAACGGATCAAATCACCGGCGGCAGTGTGGAATACGGTAAAACAACTGCTTATGGAGGAATTGCTCCCGATTCTATTGAAAACACTTTTCACAGTATTGCTCTAAGCAATTTATCGCCGGCAACAACATATCATTTTCGTGTAAATGCTATTTCAGCAAATGGTTCTTCTGCTGTATCCAATGATGTTACTTTTAAAACGAAGGGAAATATTGAAATTACCATCAACGCACCGGCAGACGGCATCACGATAAATAACAATAGCGTAATCGTGACAGGTTCAATAACTAACCCCGCTAATGTGGAAACCGGTATCACAGTAAATGGCATGCCTGTATCACTTAACAACAATCAATTTGCCGTCAACAATGTGCCACTTAATGCGGGACAAACTACCATAACCGTTACGGCAACAGATGTAAACGGAACTACCGTGTCCAAATCCATTTCCGTAAATGCAACCATTCCGGAAAAATTCATCGCGCTTAGCGCTTACCCGGAATCGGGAGTAGCGCCACTGGAAGTATCTTTAAAGATCAATGGCTCTTTCAGTATTATTAATCCTATTATTACAACTGCTGGACCTGGTGCAGTCGAACAACTCGCCTGTGACAATCCTGATGAATTCAAATACAAGCTGACATCGGAAGGGATTTATTATTTTACCGCACAAGTAACCTGCCCGGACGGAAACCTTTATCAGGATACAAAGGCCGTCACTGTACTTCCCCTGGCACAAATTGATGCATTGCTGAGGGCAAAATGGGAAGCATTTTCCAGTGCCCTTGCCAATAAGGATATCTCGACAGCACTAACTATGATGCATCCTGTAAGCTCAGTACGTTATCAAACAATGTTTAATCTCTTGAAAGATCAATTGCCGGCTATTGTAGCTACTCATGCCAACCTAACCTTAGTATCCATAATTAATGAGGAAAGGGCGTGGTATGATTTGAGAGCATCAGAAAGCGAAGGACAATTTACCTATAGAGTTGTTTTTGTAAAAGACACAAATGGCTTATGGCGTATTCTGGAATTCTAATGAAGGAGAGATGAAAAAATATGAAAAAAATTATTACGTTATTAATACTTATCATTCTTACAATTTCTTTACCTGCCGCATATGCCGGATCGATTTTTTATAACAAGCCTGAATTCAAAGGCAGGATTATTGACGCGGAAACAAAAGAGCCGATCGAAGGGGCTGTGGCTGTGGTTTTGTATGACAAGTGGGCGATGATAGGTGGTCCGGGCGGACCAAGTTCTTATACCTTTCATGCCAAGGAAACGCTGACGAATAATGAAGGAGAATTTTCACTTCCATCGTATTCTTCATTAACCTTATCCAGTATGGATGCCGGTGTTAGATTCATATTTTACAAACCAGGATTTATGGCAGGCTATGGTCCAGCAAATATAAGTCCGCTTTTGGAAGAGGCATATTTTTCCACCGGCAATGTTGGTGAGGAAATGGAGATAGCAGCAAAAACCTTCGACAAACGCAGTTATATTAAATGGAAAGGACCTGTGGGAATTGTGGAATTGAAGAAAGCAAGGACTAGGGAAGAAAGATTACGATCAATGCCATCGCCACCAACTGATTTCACATCAAATGAACTTCCAATATTTATAAAAATTATAAATGATGAAGGCCATAATCTTGGATTGAAGGGGGAATATAAATGATGGTTAAAGTTAAGAGCATTTTAAACTCATTGTTTATTGTTATAATTGCATTTAGTTTTTCTTCTCGGGTAATGGCCTTGGCACCTGATACTCATAGTGCAATCAATAAGTACATTACTCAGAGAGAATATTTAGACGATTATTTAAAGAATCAATTAGGAATACCAGATGGCAAAGATACTTTTTTCAATAATAAAAAAGTATTTGACTTAGTAGCCAATGGCGGCGCAGAAGAAGATGCTGGCATACGCTCGATGAATCATTTTCTAAATCCGATCACTAATAAAGGTTTGAGCCTTAATTATTCAGCTTTGGAATGGGCTACAATGCCCTTATTTAATCAAAAGCTTTCACCTTTTGCTTCATGGAACGATGTCCGTTATTACTATTTTAAAGCTCTAACCTCGGTAGATAAAACAACCAGAGATGACAATTTCGCTATGACATTTCAGGGCATCGGAAAGGTCATGCATTTGGTGGAGGACATGTCGGTGCCGGCACACACGCGCAGTGACAAGCACCCCTCACTCTGGATTATCGGTGGCGACGATTATGAAAGATGGTCAAAAACATTCATTAAAGATATAGCTCAAATTGTTAATGATAATCCAACGACATTTTTTGAATATAATGATACAGCCTTTTTAGTTTCAAAACTCTTTGATACAAATCAATATATCGGAACAAATCCAGACATCACAATATCATCTAAAAGTATCGGTCTTTCGGAATATACAAACGCAAATTTCTTAAGTTTTGACACAATTTTTACGGACGATTTTTCATATCCTTCTTATAACCCCGGAATAACTGTAGAGCGATACGTTGAGAATGAAATACTATACTTAAGTAAGATTGGCGTTGGTGAAGACATTAAATATTTTGCCCGTGCTAACAATTTTTATAATTATCTTCCGTCTGATTACAAGAAATTAGCATTACATTTGGATGATGATAAGATTTATAATAATTATGCCCAATTTCTCATTCCCCGCGCCATTGGTTATTCCTCTCAGGTCTTAAAATACTTTTTCCGTGGGCAATTGGACGTGGTGCTGGTTGATGGAAATATCAAAGTCAAAAATGCTTCAGATGAAACTATTAGTAATGGTGAATTCAAGCTTTATTATGATAATGCCGCTGGCATGCGAACGCTATTAACAACCGCTAGTGCAAATACCCTTGCGCCCAATGGTGATCCACAAACCATTAACTTTACCCTGCCTGAAGGTGTAACAGCAAAATCATACATGCTTGTATATCAAGGTCAATTGGGTGAGGAACCTAACGCTGTGATCGGAAAATTTATTCCTGTCGATAACAATCTTCCAATAATCTATATAGAGGTAGGATCTCAGTGTATTGTGTGGGATGTTGAAAATGGAAAATTTTACGATAAAGTTACTACAGATTCCAGCACACCTGAAAACCCCCAATATGCCGTGTTTCCTTGTGATCCGACAACTATATCAATGTGGAAAGAACAACAGACTAAAACAACCATGCATAATGCGTCAATGTGGAAGTGTGGAAGGATGGAGCCACCGGCTAATGGTGCGGAGGAGCAACTGTGCCCATTTGCTCTTGATGCAGTAGGCGCAATGGATACTTATTCAAAAATATATGAGTCTTCTGATGTGTATCCTCAGTATAGTTATGGCTCAGAGGATATTCTTATCTATTCAAAAAACTCTAAATACGATGATGGCTTTTTACGGTCTAACAATTCTGATGTGTTAGAATTAAACTCTTCCGTCTGGTACAGGGTAAAGTGGGAAAGGCATATTTCTGGAGACTCCTTCGTGACGAGTGATTATTGGTGGGGGGCCGGGTGTAAACAGAGCTCCGACGTCCAAGAAAAGTACAGTATTTATTCTGTGGGTGAACCTTTTGGAATACCCTTTTTTGAAATATACAATCATCAAATCTGGGAACGTGAATATTATGGTAAAGGTCAGGATGATTATCCTTATTGTAGAGGAAGTTGGAATGCAACGAGGTTAGCTCCACATCGTAACTCAGTTATTTATAAATTAATATGGTCAGACAAACTGGTGTTGCACGTTGCGTATGTAACGGCGGTTATGAACAAAGAAGAAAATAATTATGATGTTATTTATGATGATGAATATGGTGGATTTTACAGCGGACCTGGTACTAGCGTGTTGCAACCAAGGATTCAGGGATTAAAGGTAAATTTAGACTATAAAAAGGACCGTCTAATAAAAGACGGTAAATACGACTTGGGACATATACCAGTAGCTCCAGCTAATTTAAAAACTGCCATACAAGATTTAATAGATAAAAGGTATATGGATCTGGGGTTACCTGTGACTGATATTCCATACAATATGTTTATGGATGTTATTTTTTACGAAGTGAAAAGTATATAAAGACTATAAAAGAAAAAAACATCGGGAAGTGGAGGAGATGACCCGACTGTCGCAATCCATTATTACAGAAATGGAGGAGACCAGACAGCCCTCCCTGCCGTTTCTGGATCCGCTCAAAGTTTTAAAAACCCGGCGCCGGGAAGAAGAGGTCAGCGATACCGTTCAGATGCGGAATTTGCGGGAAGAGCAGTTGCATGCTCAATCGAGCGTGATGATTGATCTGGCGTCTCAAAAAAAATATGTGATTCCATCCCATGTCACCGTCAACCAGAAAAAACTCTACCAGCTCTGACTATCTAAGAAAATGCAAGGATTAAAACCGCAAAAAATGGGCAAAAATAGATTAAAACCTGTTATTTAAGCACTTTAGAGTAGATAATTTTTCCATCATTATCGGCATAAAAATTCTTTAAAAAAGCTTCCTTCTGAAAACCGCATGACTCATAGAATTTATGGGTGGGTTCGTATTGTTCCCGGGAGGATGTTTCCGCATAGACCTGTTTGCCGCCACTTTGCAAAATAATCTTTTCTGTTTCGGCCATCAGCCGTTTACCCAAACCATGTCCCTGAAGGTCATTGGCAACAACAATCCAGTAGATGTCATAGCTTGAAACCGTGGCGGGAACAAGGCCGTAGCACGTGTATCCGATGACCTGATTTTCCATTTCCGCAAACAGAAACCGGTAGGAGCTCGCATCCTGCTGTTCCAGTTTTTCTTCGGCCAGTTGGATGGCAATTTCTATTTCCTCTTCGGAAAAGAAGCCGCTGAATTCAACCAGGCGGGCAATGGCTTCAACATCCGCAGGGGCTAATTGTCGGCGAAAGGCAATGGTTTTCATAAATATTTCAGTCTAAAGATATATTATTTTAATGCGTTATCAACAATCAACCCGATAGCTTCAGAATACTTAATATCCGCCCGGGCAAGGGCCGCGGCAAAACCGGCATCCGGCGACAGGCAGGGATTTGTGTTGACCTCCAATACCCAGGGATTGCCGTTGCCGTCAACCCGGAAATCCACGCGGGCATATCCGCGCAAAGAAAAAACATCCCAGCACTGCAGAGCCATGTCGCTCAGCGCTGATATTAATGGAGCATCCTCGTCTGGAAAATCGAATTTCCGGATTGTGTTGTTGTACTCAAAGGAATCCGCGTGCCATTTGGCCCTGTAATCAACGATTTTCAGTTTATCCGGACCATAATCCTGAAACAGCATTTCGGCGATGGGCAACACTCTGGCGCCGGTCTTGTCTGATAGGAGGGCAACGTTGAATTCGCGGCCTTCGATGTAAGCTTCGGCATAGCAGGAGCCGCCCAGTTTTTCCTCGCGAAGCCTCATTTCTTTTATGAGGCGCTCTTTTCCCGCGTAAGGAATGAGCGAGTTTTCATCAAGACCGATGGAAGCATGTTCCCAGGAGGACTTGATTAAATATGATCCGCCCTCATCGCGTTGCGAGGCGAAGCCGTTCTGCTCCAACCAGTCCGGAGTGGCGATGCCGGCGAAGCGCATCATTTTTTTGGCCAGCGGCTTATTGGATGTCTGGAACACGGCTTCCGTGCCGCACCCGGTATAGGAAATTTTCAGTGCGTCAAGAACCGCCGGAGCAAAATGAATCAGACTGCCTCTGGCGTTCAGCGTTTCCACGATGTTGAAAACGACCGCCGGCTTTAGCAATTGCAGCATGGCGATGTTTTGATTCAGATTGAGTTCAAACGGCAAAAGGGCAGGTTCATAATTCAGTGCGCGCAGGGCTTCGGCGATGGCTTGAGCCTGAACCAGGCAATCCAGTTCATCATCCGGAGCATCCGGCGTAATCTCGCTGTGTAAAATGACAATTTTTTTCATCTGAATCTTTTCCGGTCTCGCCGGTGCTTATTTTTTTACGCGCTTCAGGGCGGATTTCAGAATGGCGCTGATCAGTTTATGATAGCTCATGCCTATTTTATTGCATAAGATGGGCAAATCCGAGCGTACGGGATTGAGTCCGGCCAGAGAATTGACTTCCATAAAATGGGGGATGCCGTGAACATTAGATCGCAAATCAATGCGGCCGGCATCTTTTAAATCCAGTCCGCGCCAGGCCATCAGGGAAATTTCCATGGCTTTTTGCGCCTCCTCATCGTTGACCAGAACATACTCCACCAATTTGTCGTAGTGCTCTTTGTTTTCGTAGGAGTAGGCGTTCTTTTCCGCGTCGGGTTTGAGAATGACTTCCATGGCCCCCAGCGCCCGCGCGTCTTTACCCGTTCCCAGAATACCCACTGTAAATTCTCGTCCGGGAAGATACGTTTCCACCAGCACCGGCTGACGAAAATCCTTGAGAAGCTGTTTGCAGACCTTTTCCAGATTTTTCCGCGATGTTATTTTGGAAAGCGCCGTAATGCCTTTGCCCGTTCCCTCGGCCACGGGCTTGGCAAAAAGGGGAAAGGGAAGATGAACCATGTCTATATCTTTGACGTCGCTCACCACGGTAAAGTCAGGCGTGGGGATTCCCAGATCGCGCAGAATCTGTTTGGTGAAGCCTTTGTGCAGCGTCACAGCGTTGCCCAGAGGATCGGAAAACGTATAGGGAATGTTGAACGCTTCCAGCAGGGCCGGCACCTGCGCCTCGCGGCCGAAACCGTACAGGCCTTCCGCGATGTTAAAAACCAGATCCCAGCGGTCTCCTTTCGCGAGCCGACGGGTCAGAGCCTTGATGTTGCCGATACGATCGGTTTGAAAGCCGCCATCCAGAATGACCCTTTCAATGGCTTCAATGGTGTCGGGGAGATCGAATTCAGCGGTTTCTTCGAGACCGTATCCTTCTTTCAGGTAATCTTCGCGCAGATCATAGGTGAGGCCGATTTTGAGTTTGTTGCGGACACGACTCACGATGGATTTACCTACCCCCTGCCATAAGATTGCGGTGATTAATGAATGTCTTTCAACATGGCGTGATTATCGGGGTAGCGGTACGTGTTGCCTTCGTAATTGCGCAGCAGCAGGTCGCCGTTTTCCCAGCCGATGGCGTATTCGGGAAGCAATGGAATTTTGCCGCCGCCGCCCGGGGCATCTACAACATAGGTAGGTACAGCGTAACCCGTGGTGTGGCCGCGCAGTCCCTGAATAATTTCCAATCCCTTGTTGATCGGCGTCCGGAAATGGGAGGAGCCGGGAATGGGATCACATTGATAGAGATAATAAGGACGCACCCGGATTTGCAGTTGCCCGTGGACCAGTCTGGTCATCGTGGCCACATCATCATTGACGTTGGCCAGTAGAACGGTCTGGCTGCCCAGCGGAATACCGGCATCGGCCAGACGAATGCAGGCGGCGCTCATTTCCGGCGTCAGTTCTTTGGGATGGGTAATATGAATGCTCATCCAGAGCGGATGGTATTTTCTCAGCATGGTGGTCAGCGCCGGCGTGATGCGCTGCGGCAGTACAACCGGGACCTTGGTACCGATGCGCACCATTTCGACATGGCGGATTTTGTGCAGACGCGCCAGCAGCCATTCCAGCTTCTCGTCGGAAAGCGTGAGCGGGTCGCCGCCGGAGAGCAGCACGTCGCGGACATTTTTATTACCGGCGATATAATCGATGGCTGTATTCCATTTTTCGTAATTCAAGGACCGGTGGGCGCTCCGTTCGATGATTCGGGAGCGGGTGCAGTAACGGCAGTACGTCGAGCAGGTATCGGTCACCAGAAACAGCACGCGGTCGGGATAGCGGTGGATAATACCCGGCACGGGAGAATCCACATCTTCGCAGAGCGGATCTTCCTCTTCACCCGCGGTGTGCAGACATTCATCCACCACCGGCACCACGCAGCGTCGCAGCGGATCGGCGGGATCGTCGGCGTCCAGCAGACTGGCGTAATAAGGTGTAATGGAAACGGGCAGCGCGCCGGAATGATGCATCATGGCCTGACGCTCGTTGTCCGAAAGATTGATGATCTGCGAGAGTGTGTCCACATCCCGGATGGCGTTGTGCAACTGCCAGCGCCAGTCGAACCACTCCAGGCGGGTAATATCGGGATATTGGTTTGTTCGAAAGATACGGGATCGGGCGGAATCTTTAAAAGGAAATAAGGCACTGCTTGACTTTTGTTTGACCGCGTAAGGCTGCGCGATCTCGGAGCTGAATAACAAAAAGTCACTTACATTATTTTTAGCATGAACAAGACCGGTCAACTGACCAGGAGGTTCCTCCTCCTCATTAAACAGGGTCTCGCTTTCCATTCGTGCCTCCTTGATGCGGGTGTCCCTCCCCCAAAATAAATTTTCACAAAAAAATCTGTTGATTTACGAATGTACTCATACAAAAATTTTTGTCAACAATTTTTTGCACTTTTGCCGAAAAAAAATGAAAAAATTTTGCCGAGGATGACGTCAAAAAAAATTTTCATGCCCGTCATCCATTTTATCCCGGAGACAAACTCAAAATTTTGACGATGAACGGCTCTCTTGCTAAAGCGTCGATATCGCTGTAACCCGCATGAACATTGACTCAGAGAAGAATCATTACCAAAGAATGCGCCGGATCACTTCATCAGTGGTATCCGTCTGCGCGTTATGAGAAACGGAAACGTCTGATGCTGCCGTTTAACGCCGACCGGCAGCATATCGAACGAAAGAAAAGCGCTTGGTTCGTGATGCCCATATTTTTCGCTCCGGGAAAAATCAATGGTCAGGGAAAATTTTTTCTAGTATGATACGGATAATCATCCGGCGAAACCGTAAAATCGTCCGCCCATTCCACTATGGAGTTGATTAATGCCCGAATTACCTGAAGTCGAAACGCTGTGCCGCCAGTTGCGCCGGAAAATTTCCGGCGGGAAGATTCTGGACAGCAAAATTTACGACCAAAAGCTCACCGGCATTAAAAATCTCAAGGGATGCGTCGTCTCGGCAGTGGAGCGCAGGGGAAAAACCATCACGATTTTTCTCGCTGAAGGACCATGCGCGCTCATTCATCTGCGCATGACGGGGCGGTTCTTCTGGCAGAAGGATTCATCAAGGCCGAAGCACAGTCGATGGAAAATGACCTTCAAGGACGGCCACGTATTTCTCGTTGATCCCCGACGTTTCGCGACCATCAACGTTCAAAAGGCAACGCCGGAGAAAATTCAAAACGACCTTATCACCGATTTCGACGAGAAAACTTTCTTCGAAAAACATGCTGGGCGAAGGGTGAACATTAAAAACCTGCTGATGGATCCGCGGGCCATAGCCGGCATCGGCAACATTTACGTCTGTGAGATTCTCCATCGCGCGGGCATCTCGCCGCTCAAGTCGGCTTTGGATTTATCCGGAGAAGAATGGAAAAAAATTTTTACCAACGCCCGGCGCATTCTAAAAAAGGCGATTGAAAAGAGAGGCACTTCCATTTCCGATTGGCGGGACCTGTATGGCAGGAAAGGTGAAAATCAGCATGAGTTGAAAGCCTACGGTCGGGACGGGAAACGCTGTCTGGTTTGCGGCGGATCCATCCGCCGGATCAAACAGGGCGGACGCAGCACTTTTTATTGTCCAGATTGCCAGACATAAGATTCAATAAAAATCAGCATAATCCTATAAATATTCATTAGTTAAGTTAAAGGTAGGACATGTTCCTGATCTGCACCATGTTATTTTTAATATAATTGACAGAATCGAAGTCATTTTGTATGAAACATTTCTGATTTATGCCAAGAATGTCATATATCAGAAATGACATCAATTCGATGATGGAAAGGTGAGTATGTTATGAGTGATACATTTATTTTGAATGGAAAAGAGACGCCCTTCAAACAGGGGCAAATGATTCTGGATGCCGCAAAAAACGGCGGCATAGAAATTCCCACACTTTGCTATTTAAAAGGATCAGCGCCGACCGGCGCCTGTCGTGTCTGCTGCGTTGAGGTGAAGGGAGCGCGGTCGCTGGTGGCGGCGTGTTCGACGCCGGTTACACCCGGCATGGAGGTGACGACGGACAGCCAGGCGGTTCACACGGCGCGAAAACTGAACATTGAACTGCTGCTTTCCGCCGGCAAACACAACTGCATTACCTGCGAAGCCAACGGCGATTGCCGTCTGCAGGATCTGGCCTATTTTTATAAGATCACTGCTCCGCGCTTCGCCGAAAGTGAACAGCGCTATCCGACAGAGGATGTCAATCCATTAATCGTTCGCGATTTCAGCCGCTGCATTCTTTGTGGACGTTGCGTGCAGGCCTGCAACGAAGTGGTCGTGAATCGCGCCATCTCGCAGGGCTATCGCGGCAAAAAAAGCAAGGTCGTTACCGGTGGCGATAAAGCGTACAATGATGAAATTAGCGAATGCGTTTTCTGCGGGCAGTGCGTTCAGGTTTGTCCGGTCGGCGCTCTGACGGAGAAAAAAGCCAAAGGTCTGGGACGTCCCTGGGAAACTCAGAAAATCCGCACGACCTGTCCTTACTGCGGCGTCGGTTGTCAGCAGTTACTTCATGTCAAAGATGGTAAAATCATCAAGGTCACAGCCGTCGAAGACGCCCAACCCAATCAGGGACGGCTTTGTGTGAAGGGCCGTTTTGCGTATGACTTCATCTATTCCGAGGAAAGATTGAAGACCCCGCTGATTCGCGAGAAGAATGGGGAGTTCCGCGAGGCCTCCTGGGATGAAGCTCTGGATCTTGTCGCCACAAAATTCAAGGAGATCATCAAGAAAGACGGGCCGGACGCCATTGCCGGTGTCAGTTGCGCCCGCAGTATCAACGAAGATTCCTATCAGATGCAGAAATTTTTCCGCGCGGTAATCGGTACGAATAACATCGATCACTGCGCGCGTACCTGACACGCTCCCACCGTCGCCGGTCTGGCGACTTCATTCGGTTCGGGCGCGATGACCAATTCTTTCGCCGATTACGCGAAGGCCAAAATGATTATTCTTGTCGGCACCAATATTACCGAAGCGCATCCGGTCGCCGGCACTTTTGTTAAAGACGCGGTGCTGGCCGGCGCCAAGCTGATTGTCATTGATCCGCGGCGCACCGAGATGGTTGATTTTGCCGATATGTTCATTCAGCTCAAAGTCGGCTCCGACGTGGCGCTGATCAATGCGTTGATGAACGTCCTGATTACGGAAAATCTTTACGATAAAAAATATGTGGATTCCTGCACAGAGGGATTTGAGGAATTAAAGAAAAAGGTGATGGAATACACGCCGGAAAAGGTCGCCAAGATCAGCGGCATTTCTGCCGATACGATCCGCGAGCTGGCTCGTACGATGGCTTCGATCAAACCGGCGATGCTGATGTACACGCTCGGCATTACCGAACACATCTGCGGCGTGAACAACGTTATGTCCTGCGCCAATCTCCAGATGCTGCTGGGCAATGTCGGCGTTGACTGCGGCGGCGTCAACCCGCAGCGCGGCCAGAACAACGTTCAGGGCGCCTGCGACATGGGCGCGCTGCCCAATGTTTTCCCCGGCTATCAGCAGGTGGCCAATGCGGAAGCCCGGGCGAAATTCGAAAAGGCTTGGAACGTCAAATCGCTTCCGGACAAACCCGGCATGATGATGCCGACGATGATGAAAAATCTGACCACCGGAAAAGTCAAAGGCTTCTATGTCTTTGGCGAGAATCTGGCCAACACAGAGCCGGATATTAAACATGTTGAGCATGAACTGCAATCGGCGGAATTTCTGGTCTGCCAGGATATTTTCCCGACGGAAACAACACGCTTTGCTCACGTGATTCTGCCGGCCGCCGCCTGGAGCGAAAACGACGGCACCTTCGCCAGTTCAGAACGGCGCGTCAACCGCGTGCGCACGGCCAGTGTGCCGCCGGGCGATGCCAAACCCAACTGGTGGATCTTCAAAGAGCTGGCCAAACGTTTCGGTCACGAATGGGCATCCAACAGCGCTCAGGAAATCTGGGATAACGAAGTATCCGTTCTGGCGCCTTCCATGGCTGGAATCAAATATGCCCGTCTGGAAGGTGACGGTTTGCAGTGGCCTTGCCCCAGCGCAGATCATCCGGGCACCCCGACACTGCACAGAGGCGGCAAGTTCACCCGCGGTCTGGGTATGCTCAAAGCCATCGATTACATACCGCCCGCGGAAGTTCCCGATAAGGAATACCCGATGGTGCTTTCCACCGGCCGTCGCCTGTATCATTATCACACCAGGACGCAGACCGGACGCTGCGAGGGGATCAACGATCTGCTGGGTGAGGAAACGGCTGACATCGCCATGGCCGATGCCGAAGCTATGGGCATTGAGAACGGCGAGAAGATTCTAGTGAAGTCCCGCCGCGGCAAAGTTGAGGTCAAGGCCCGCGTCACCAAGGAGGTTCCGCAAGGCCTGGTCTGGATGGCTTTCCATTTCCGCGAAGGTTGCGCCAACTGGCTGACCAATCCGGTTTATGATCCGATTACGCAAACGGCTGAATACAAGGCCTGCGCGGTGAAGATTGAAAAACTGAAATAATTTGGAATTCAAAATGTCCCGCTGTAAAAAGCGGGACATTTTTTTGCTAGACAATATGCTATTTATAGCACATAAAAAAAGTTGATAAAGGAGCAACAGGGTTTATGAATATCTGCACCTATTCCTATGATGAATATCTCCAAAAGGTGAAGACCTTTCATGGAAATCTCGCACCGGGACTGATTATCGGCGGTTTTATCGTTGATCTGGCGATGAAAAATCTGCCCGAAGGTGAATTTTTTGATGCGATCAGTGAAACGCCGGTTTGTCTGCCCGACGCCGTGCAGATTCTCACACCCTGCACCATCGGCAACGGCTGGCTTTCCATCGTTAACTTCGGCCGTTTTGCCGTAACGCTCTATGAAAAATACAGCGGCAAAGGCGTGCGCGTTTATCTGGACACGGAAAAATTAAATAACTGGCCGGAAATCCGCGACTGGTATTTTAAAAAGAAGAAAAAACACGAACAGGATAAAGACCTTTTGATGGCGCAAATCAAAGAGGCGGGACACAATCTGCTGAGTGTGCAGATGGTTCAGGTCGAACCGGAAAAAGTCCGCCGCAAGAAAATGGGGCCGGTGGGCATTTGTCCGGTGTGCGGCGAGGCCTATCCTTCAAAACATGGCGAGAAATGTCTGAATTGCCAGGGGGAAACGCCGTATTCGGAAGTAAAAGTTGTGAAAACAACAAAATAAAAAATATAAAAAATTCTAAAATAAAGAAACTGAGATGTTAAAAAAAGGGAAAGTACTTGCCAGTCTTTGTGAAAATATTTTGGCGAACGCCGCGAATGTGAAAGTCGCGGATCTGCGCATCGGTTTGGGTTACGCCGGGGTGAAACTGGATAACGGTGCGACCGGTATTGCCGCGGTTTTGTTTGACGCTTTTCCGCATGGCTGCACGGTAATGCCAGCGGCGGGAAGTTTTGCCGGGTCTCCAGCTTCGGATTTACTAGAATATCTTGTTAACGGGAAAAATCCTCTGGAGATTGCCTTGGGTTTGGCCTGCGCCAACGCGTTGATTCAGCCGCCTGAAAATTCCGGTGATGATCGGGAAGCGACAACTTACCTTGATTTGAAACCCGGTGAAAAAGTGGCGATGGTTGGCTTGTTTTCACCTCTGGTGGAAAGAATTCGCGCCACCGGCGCCATATTAACAATCATTGAAAAAAATCCTCAGCGACTGGAATTGCTTTCACCGGAGGACAAACAACAGGTGTTGAAAAATTGCGATGTCGCGATTATCACCGCCACAACCCTTTTGAATAAAACATTTGAAGAAACGGTCAATCTGCTGGGCAGGCCCCGCGTAGTTGCTTTGCTGGGGCCCTCCACGCCGCTGGTTCCGGAAATTTTCCGAAATACTCCTGTAACACATTTGGGCGGCGTTGCCGTTATCGATTCCGCCAAAGTTTTGCAAATCATTTCCGAAGGCGGCGGCACGCCGGCACTTCGGCCCTATCTGCGATTTGTTAATATCCTCAATAAAAATTCCAAAAACTAATCTCTCGGATATCTGATTATGTTATATTTGACATAATCAAGTAATTTTTGTATATCCCTTGTGACAAAAAAGAGTTTCACGATCATGTGAAGCAACAAAACGAAGGAGGAAGTACATATGAAGAACATTTTTAAGAATTTATTTTGGGTTTTGGCTATATTGATGCTGTTTACCATGTCTGCCCTGGCTGCAGAGAAAAAACAGGCTGTTGACATTAATATCTCCGCCGCCGCCAGCATGAAAGATGCGGTGACCGAACTGGAGAACAACTTTACGGCGAAAAATCCCGCCGTCAATTTCCAGAACAATTTTGGGGCGTCAGGCGCGATTGCCAAGCAGATTGAAAACGGCGCACGGGCCGATCTGTTTATTTCGGCCAATCTGCAATGGATGGACTACCTAAAGGAAAAGAAAATCATGGACGAGAAAAACATCAGTACCTTTGCCTTCAACACCCTCGTGTTTGTCGGAAAGTCCGATTTGAAAGTGAAGAAACTGGAAGACATAATCGGTCTGGACAAGATTGCCATCGGCAGCCCCAAGAGTGTTCCGGCAGGCGAGTATGCCGAGAAAGCTTTTCAGAAAGCCGGCATCGACAAGAAACTGGAAAACAAACTGGTCATGGCCAAAGATGTGCGGGCCTGTCTGATGTACGCTGACACAGGCGAAGTGCAGGGCGCTTTTGTTTACAACACGGATGCCGCGATGGCAAAAAATGTGAAGGTTCTTTTTACCGTTGATCAGGATCTTTATCCGAGGGTGACCTATCCGATGGGACTCACGCTCGGGGGAAGCAAAAAAGCGGAAGTTGCCGCATTCTATAAGTTCCTCAAGAGTGACGAGGCTAAAAAAGTTCTTGCCAAGCATGGCTTTGTATTGAAATAATGATGCATGCCCGCGTTTAGTCCATCAGATTATCAGGCCATTTTCCTTTCGGTCAAGGTGGCGGTCATTGCGACACTGCTGTCTTTGCCGTTTGGTTTCGCCGTGGCTTACGTTATGACCTACAAAAGATTCAGGGGGAGGATCGCCATGGATGTACTGGTTAACCTCCCCCTGACATTGCCGCCTGTCGTAGTCGGGTATCTGTTGTTACTGCTGCTGGGACAAAACGGTCCGGTCGGCAAGTGGGTACTGCAGCCTCTGGGCATCAAGCTCATCTTCACCTGGAAGGCGGCGGTCATCGCCACGGCGGTCGTCGGTTTTCCTCTGATGGTCAGATCCATTCGCACTGGCATGGAAGCCATCGATGAAAAGCTGATTCAGGCGTCGCGCACGCTGGGTGCCGGATGGCTGGACACCATTGTCACCGTGATCGCTCCGCTGTCTGTCCGCGGCATCATGGCCGGCAGCATTCTCATGTTCGCCCGGGGACTGGGTGAATTCGGCGCCACGATTATCGTGGCAGGAAACATCCCCGGTGTCACGCAGACCATTCCACTGGCCATTTATGAATACGTCAGTTCCCCCAAAGGCGACGTGATCGCCATGTCGCTTTGTCTGGTTTCGATTACGCTCTCGGTGATCGTGCTCATTTTCCACGAATGGCTGAGCCGTCGTGTGGTCAGGGTGGATTGATATGGAATTGACATTTGCCGCGCAAAAACAACTGGACAAGTTTTTTCTGGACATGGATTTTACGGTTGAAGGCGAGCGGATCGGAATATTCGGTCCGTCCGGATGCGGCAAATCCACGCTGGTGGGCCTGATTGCCGGGTTGCACAGACCGGACAGTGGACACATTCTGATCAATGGTCAGCCTGTGTTTGACAGTGGCAAAAAAGTAAATGTTCCCGCCGAGCACAGGCACATCGGCATGGTCTTTCAGCGTCCTCATCTTTTTCCCCATCTGAGTGTCAAGGCGAATCTTTTATACGGCTACAAACGCTGCGAACGTGATCAGCGAAAAATCACGCTAAAGAATCTGGTGGATGTTTTGCAGATCGGCGATCTGCTGAATCGGGGCGTCAATAATCTGTCCGGCGGCGAGAAACAGCGGGTGGCCATCGGTCGCGCCGTGCTGTCCAATCCCCGGATGCTGATCATGGACGAGCCGCTTTCGGCGCTGGATGACAGTCTCAAGTTCCAGATCATTCCTTTTCTTAAGAAGTCCTGCGAGGCCTTTGCGATTCCCTATCTCTTCATTTCCCACTCCCTGACGGAAATGAGGATCATGGCGGAAAGGGTGCTGAACATGACCGATGGACGCGTTGCCGGTCTGATGACAGCGGAAGAACTTGCCCGAAGCTTGATGGGGAAAGGTCCCGCCCCCTACATCAATCTGCTGAAGTTGAAGAGAGCGCGTCGTCTTGACGGCATGTCCGCCTATAATTTCGGAGATACCCAATTATTGATTTCCGGAGACAGCCGGGAAGAAGCTCTTGTTGAACTTCCATCAACGGATATCATTCTCTTTAAGCGTCACCCCGAGGCAACCAGCGCACGCAATCTCTTGCATTGCCGCGTCAGTGAAATCTTTGAAGCCGGCACGAGAGTTGGCATCGAGCTTGCCTGCGGCAAGGATAAACTGGTTGCGGTTATTGTCAAAGAATCTGTTCAGGATTTGCAGATTGGCAAAGGGGTGGAGATTTTTGCCGCCATCAAAGCGACGGCTTTCAGGCCTTTGGGCTGAGATCCAAATGTATCTGGATACAGAAAGGTCTGTACGGCAATGACCTCAGGCCGGTCGCCCCCTTTTTCAGTTCACATTTCAGATTAAATTTGTTACAAAAGACATCGTTCGGTCATGGAGGTCAATATGAATATTGTCATGGAAACCGAGTTGGTTCCCGGCAGCCTGTTTGAAAAACTCCGGAAGACGAATTCGGGATCAGTCATCTTCCACTATGCGGTTGTTAAGAGCCAGGCAGGTGAAAGGCCGTCATCGGGCATCCGATTTGAACGCGGTGGAGATATGGAGGCGGAAATGTCGGCGATTGAAGCCGACATCCGCGGACGTTGGCCTGTTGACGATATCCTGCTGGTTCGTCGGCTTGGATACCTTCGGGTGGGTGATTTGATTTCTCTGGTCGCCGTGAGCGCCGGGGCGAGCAGTGCTGCGTTTGAAGCATGTCAATATGGCCTGGCTTGCATACGAAAAATGGCCAGTATTAAAAAAACCGAACTTTTTCTGGATTGAAGAGGCATCTCATGTTTTTTAAGGTTAAGTCATCTGAAGACGTTTTTGAGATTTTGAGAGGATTCGACTCCGTTCCCACTGAAAAAATCTTCATCGGCGATTCGCTCAACCGTGTCCTGGGAGAGGGTATTACGTCCGGGGAAGATATGCCGAATTTTTCAAGATCGTCGGTGGATGGTTATGCTGTTCAGGCTAAAGACACCTTTGGCGCCTCCGACAGCCTTCCGGCCTTTCTGGAACTGGCCGGTGAGGTCGAGATGGGCAAGGCTTCCCAAAACATTGTCGGTCCGGGAACAGCGGTCAGAATTCCGACAGGCGGCATGATTCCGGAAGGCGCTGATGCTGTGGTGATGATCGAATACTGTCACAGTGTGGACGAAAAGACGATTGAAGTGAGCCGTTCTGTGGCGCCCTTAGAAAATATCATCAGCCGCGGCGACGATTTCCGCAAAGGATCTGTTCTCTTTAATAAGGGCACGGTTCTCAGACCCCAGGATATCGGACTGCTCGCGGGACTGGGAGTGAAGAATGTCTTGGTGTATCAAAGGCCGAAAGTCGGTATTATTTCAACAGGCGATGAGATTGTTCCCATCGATCAAAAGCCCGGACCCGGACAGATACGGGATATCAACAGTCATACCTTGAGCGCTTTTTGCAGCCAGTCCGGCGCGATTCCTGTGAACATGGGATTATGCAAAGATGATTTTGATGAAATGAGGAAAGTCGTGGGCGATGCGCTTCGTACCTGTGATACGGTATGGATTTCAGGCGGGAGTTCGGTCGGCACGAGGGATATGACGCTAAAAGTTTTTGAGTCTTTTTCAGATGCCCGGATTCTCGTTCACGGTATTGCGATCAGCCCCGGAAAACCGACCATCATTGCCCGAGCAGGCAACAAGTCCCTGTTCGGACTCCCCGGACATGTGGCGTCGGCGATGATTGTTGCGGAAATATTTCTGGATCCTTTCTTAGCCTGGTTATCGGGAGAGGAAAAGGGCGCGGGGGATCATCGTTTTTATCTGAACGCTAGGCTTGAACGAAACATTGAATCGGCAAGCGGCAGAGACGATTATATCCGGGTCAAGCTTAAAAAGCGTGATGATCAGATGTTTGCCGAACCGATTTTCGGAAAATCAGGTTTGATATCCACGCTGGTCGAGGCACAGGGTCTGGTCAAAATCGATAGAAATACGGAAGGGCTTTACAAGGATCAGATCGTCCGGGTCATGCTCTTAAAACCCTATAGGACGGGAGAGATATAAATGAAAAGAAATGTTTATCTGGCCATGAAGAGCCTTGAGGACGCCAAAAATATCTTTTCCGGATTATGGCAGGAAAAGAAGACGCTGCCGGAACAGATCCCTGCGGAAAACGCGCTGGGCCGCGTAACGGCGGAACCCGTCTATGCGGGAATCTCCGCTCCGACGTATCACTCGGCGGCCATGGATGGCATTGCTGTGAAAGCGGAAGCAACTTACGGGGCCACGGATCAAACGCCGAAAATTCTCAAAACCGGCGAGGATGCCGTGTGGATTAACACGGGCCATGCCCTGCCTGAAGGATATAACGCGGTGATCATGGTGGAAAAAATCCATGAGCGCGACGAAAGTCATATCGAGATTATGTCGCCCGCCTATCCCTGGCAAAACATCCGGAAAGTGGGCGAAGATATCATCGCCACGCAACTTCTGTTTCCGCACAACCACATCATCCGTCCCTACGATCTGGGTGCGCTGGTTGCGGCCGGTGTTTTCAGCGTCAGCGTTTACAAAAAACCGAAGGTCATGATTATACCGACCGGCACGGAAATTATCAGTCACCGGGATGTTGCCGATTTCGGCCAACTGAAAAAAAATCAGATCATCGATTCGAACTCCATTACGCTGTCGGGCCTTGTCCGGGAGGCGCATGCGGAACCGCATGTTCTGGATATCACCCCGGATGACGAAAGCGCAATACGGAATGTTCTTTTGCAGGCGTCGAGTTCCGACGCGGATCTGATTCTTATGATCGCCGGCTCGTCGGCAGGCTCCAGAGATTACACATCCGCCATCCTGTCGGACATCGGCGACGTGCTGGTCCACGGCGTTGCCATGATGCCGGGCAAACCGACCATCCTCGGCGCTGTCAACGGAAAACCGGTCATCGGCATTCCCGGCTACCCCGTTTCCGCCATTCTTGCTTTTGAGCAATTTGCCAAGCCGCTTCTTTTAAGTCTTCAGGGCATGCCGGCTCCGAAGACTCACACGATTGCCGTCCGGGCATCCAGAGCGATCCCGTCAAAATTGGGATCGGAGGAATTTGTGCGCGTGAACATCGGCCGGGTGGTAAACCTGACTGTGGCTACGCCGCTTCCCAGATCGGCGGGATCGATCACCACCCTGACAAGGGCGGAAGGCATTATCCGCATTCCATCTTTTTCTGAAGGTATCAATCAGGATGAAGAAATACAGGCCGAACTGCTGGTGGACGAAGAGGAATTGAAAAATACCATCGTCGTGATCGGCAGTCATGATATCACGATCGATATCCTCGCGGATGAAATCAGAAACGCCACGGGCCGGAATATCAGGATTTCGTCGGGAAACGTGGGAAGCCTTGGCGGCTTGATGGCGATTAAAAAAGGGATCTGCCATTTTGCCGGCTCCCATCTGCTCGACACGCAGACGGGCGAATATAATATTTCGTACATCAAGCGCTATCTAAAAGGCATCGGGATCAGTCTCTTTCATCTCGTTCGCAGAGATCAGGGGTTGATCATTAAAAAAAACAATCCGAAAGGCATCAGGGGAATCACGGATCTCACGCGCGACGATATTTCATACGTCAACCGGCAGGCAGGATCGGGTACGCGCATCCTGCTGGACTATAACCTGGCCCGTTCAGGAATCAAAGCCGGGTCCGTCAAGGGCTACGACGATGAAGAGTTTACACACATGTCGGTGGCCGTCGATGTATTGAGCGGTGCCGCTGATTGCGGCATGGCCATTTACGCAGCAGCAAAAGCCCTTGATTTGGATTTCATTCCGATGGATACGGAACAATATGATCTGGTGATCCCGACGGACCTTCTGAAGGATGAAAACATTCAGGCCGTTCTCAGTACAATCCGCTCTCAGAAATTTCGCGACCGCGTCACGGCACTCGGCGGTTATGATCCGTCCAGAAGCGGCGAACTGGCCGCGGAGATAACGCCGGGGTGATTAAGAAAGATTCCCAAAGAATTTTTGGAAGGTTATTGATTGCTGCCCAAATCCTTCAAAGAATGGCTGCTGATCCTGCTGATTATCGCTACCTTCGGTTACTTTATCTATGAAAAAATGGAGCAGAAGCATATTGCCGGCATTGGACCGGTCGAGGAGCAGCCGATACAGGAGAGAACCCAGGCGCCTGTCATACAAAACGCGGACTACACCATAGAGCCGGTCGCGCGATATGCCATTCGCGCCAAGGTGCTATCCACCGAACGCTACCGGTTTGGACGAATGTCTGATTTGTCGCCCGTTGATTTCGCGCTGGGATGGGGACCGATGTCGCATAATGACATCGTCGAAAAACTGAATGTCCGTCAAAGCGACCGCTGGTATTATTACAGTTGGAAAGGCAGTCCGCCCATTGATCCTGCCGATATTGTCCGTGCCTCCGCCAATACGCATCTGATGCCCGCCAACGACAGCGTGAGATCCAGCCTCTTCAAGGTTCGCGCCGGCGAAATCGTCAATCTTAAAGGCTACCTCGTCAACGTCAGGCACCGCGACGGATGGACATGGAAAACATCTCTCACCCGGGAGGACAGCGGTGGAGGCTCGTGTGAATTGATGTGGGTGGAAGAAGCGATGGTCGAGAACTGAAAAAATGAAATGCTACGTCCTATGTGAGAAGGTAGCCGTTTTCCTGAAATAATCTCAGGCAGGCATCGGCCACCACACTGTCATAAAGAATTCCCCTGTTTTTCTCAATTTCCGCAAGGGCTGCTTCAATGCCGAGCGAAGCGCGGTACGGACGATGAGACGCCATCGCCTCTACGACATCGGCCACGGAGAGAATTCGGGCTTCCAGAATGATTTCCTCCCCTTTAAGTTTTCTGGGATAACCGGATCCGTCCATTCTCTCATGATGTTGATAAACGATCTGCGCCAGAGGCCACGGGGATTCCACATCCTTCAGCATTTCATATCCGCTCTGCGCGTGTTCTTTAACCAGCAGGAACTCGATGTCCGTTAATTTGCTGGGCTTGGTCAATATCTCGGCGGGCACGGATATTTTCCCGATATCATGGATGATGCCCGCCATCCGGATTCCTTCGATGATTTCTTTATCCAGCCCCATCTCCTTGGCGATGGCGCAGGCCAGATTGGCCGACTTGGCCTGGTGACCGGCTGTGTATGGGTCTTTGGACTCCAGGGCGGAAACCAATACCTGAATGGTGGTGTTGGTCGCCCTCTTGAGACTTTCGAGGCTATGCTGAAGCTGTTTTTCAGCCTTCTTGCGAAGCGTGATATCCTCCGCCAGACCTTCATTATAGAGCGTATGGCCCTGTTCATCCGTCACCGTTCTGGCATTAAGAATCACCCAAAAAACGCTCCCGTCCTTCTTGATGAATTCAACCTCAAACCCTTCGACGGATCCTTTTTCTGCTATAATTTCCAGAAATCTGTTCCTGTCTTCAGGACGAAAATAAAGCTCGGTGCTGACATCTTTGATGGAATCGATTAATTCCTGAGGGGATGCATACCCGGCCATCCGTGCAAAGGCCTTATTCACCGTGACGATATGTCCTCCAAGGGTGACCTGGTATATGCCTTCCATGGCGTTTTCAAAAATATTGCGGTATTTGGCCTCGCTTTCCCTGATTAAATTTTCAGCGTTTTTGCGCTCCGTGATGTCGCGTGAAATTCCTCTGAAGCCGGCCGGGTTGCCTGATGCATCCTTCACTAAGGACACGGATACTTCGATGTACCGTCTGGTTCCATCTTTTCTGAGCAGCTGCCAGTCGAATTCTTTTGAGGGTTCTCCTGTATTGAAAACCTTATTAAACGTATGAAACAGTTTTTTGGCGTATTTCTCATCTGTAAACTTCCGGTAATTCATCCCCATCAATTCCTCGCTGGAATAACCGAGGGTCTTGCGCATGGACTCGTTGAAAAAGGTAAATCTCCCGGACAGATCAACTTCGTAATATCCGTCTTCGATATTTTCCAGGATGGTTCGATACTTTTCCTCGCTCTGACGAAGTTCTTGTTCCGCCTGCTTTTGTTTGTTTCTAATTCTTGCGTCTTCCAGTTCCCTGGCGATGGCCGGGCAAAGAAGCGACAATTTGCCCTTCATGAAATAATCGTGCGCGCCGTTGCGCATACATTCCAAGGCGGTTTCTTCACCGATGGTTCCCGATATGACTATTAAAGGAATGTCAAGGTTGGCTTCCTTGGAAATGGCAATCGCTGCCGGCGCGTTGAAGGTCGGCATATTATAATCACAGAGAATGATATCCCACTGTTTTTCCCGGAGCGCTTTTTTCATATCTGCGGCGGTGTCTATCCGTTCATAGACGGGATTGTACCCGCCCTTCTTCAGTTCGCGGATGGTCAGCAGAACGTCATCTTCCGAATCATCGATCATTAAGGCCCGCAGCATTGTTTCCGGCATAGATTGTTTCCCTTAAATTAAAATGAATTGACGCGCAATGGTTTTGAATTCGTACGGAGTTCACTTAGTATTTTTACAAATAATTGTCAACCATTCCGGCATAAACGAACCACGCGGCAACGCTGCCGGCAATACGAAACGGGGTCGGGTTTTCCCGTTGCCCGGGCCGACGCCATCTCGACAGCAAAGTTTTTAATGTCTTCCATGATTTTCTATCCCGTATTGCTTTTTTATATTAAGTTGTTATTATATCAGCGATGAGTAAAGAGAAATTTCCGACAACACCGGCCGTTTTAGTCCTGAGGGCGCAAGACGCTGATTTTACTCTGCATCATTATCCCTACGAGGAAAGAGGCGGAACGAAAACAGCAGCCGCAAAATTGATGGTGGATGAGCACCGGATCATCAAAACCCTGATTATGGAGGACGAATCAGCCAGGCCGCTGATTATCCTGATGCACGGGGATAAGGAGGTTTCCACCAAATCGCTGGCCCGTGCCATCGGCGTCAAAGCGGTTTCGCCATGCCATCCGGCGACGGCGGAAAAACATACCGGCTATAAAGTCGGCGGAACTTCTCCTTTCGGCACCAGGAAGGCGCTGCCTGTTTATATGGAGCAGACCATTGCCGATTTGCCGGAAATTTTTATTAACGCCGGCGCTCGCGGTATGCTGGCGAGAATGCCGGCATCGGAAGTGGTTCGTATTTTGAAGCCTGTCACGGTGAGTGTTGCCATATGAGTTGCCTCTGGTCGGGAAAGCAGAGATAAGATAATGAAAGGGAATCACCATGTCCGATGATGTTATTATACGCTGTCTCAATTGCGGAACCAAAAACAGAATACCAAAACACAAACTGCAGGGAAGGTCACTCTGCGGCAAATGCGGCGCTTCGCTGGAAGAGCTCATCATCCCCTGCCTCAAATGCGGAACGAAAAACAGAATGCCGGAAAATCGCCTCAATCAAAAGCCTTTATGCGGCAAATGCCGTGAACCGCTGATTATTCCGCAGCAGAAAGTTTTTCCGTTTGAAGTTACCGACCAGACCTTTGCCCGCGAAGTGCTGGGCTCCGACTCCTCCGTCCTGGTGGATTGCTGGGCGCCGTGGTGCGGTCCGTGCAGGACACTGTCTCCGGTTATTGATGAGCTGGCGTCTGATTATGCCAACGGCGTCAAAGTGGTTAAACTCAACGTCGATGAAAATCCGCTGACGGCTTCCCAATACGGCATCCGCAGTATTCCCACACTGCTTTTCTTTAAAGAAGGCAAAGTCGTGGATCGAGTCACCGGAGCGCTGCCGAAAGAAGAAATTGAACAGCACCTGCTCTCCATCATCACAACCAATTAAACGGGCGATCATTTCATGAAAAAAGACAAACTTTCTCTGGCGTATCAATGCAAGATTTTTGATGTATGGGAAGAAGAATTCGCATTACCGAACGGCAAGACAACCCGACAGAGCTGGATTAACCATCATCCCACCGTGGCGATTGTCGCCGTCAACGACAAAAACGAACTGCTTTTGATCAAACAATACCGCAACGCCGTGAAGAAAGATCTGCTGGAAATTCCCGCCGGTTCGCTGGATGGCGCCGAAGAATCTCCCCTGGTCTGCGCGCAGCGCGAACTGGCCGAGGAAACCGGTTTCCAGGCCCGCACCATCACCAAACTTTTCGAAGGTTATCTGCTGCCCGGATATTGCAACGAATACATGTATTTTTTCCTGGCAAGAGACTTAAACCATGCGCCTCTGACGCCCGACGACGATGAGTTCATCGAAACAATTCCTGTCAGTTTTTTTCAGGCGCGAACTTTCATCGACCAAGGCGATATCATCGACGCCAAAACAGTTTTGGGCATTCTGCTGGCCGAGCAACATCTAAAGCTCTAAGAATTAAAATTATTTTGATGCCGGGAATTAAAAAGGAGGCTTGTGTACCTCTGTTCCACGTTTTAATGAGATAAGTCAGACATCTATATTCTCTCTTGCGAGGGATGCGAAAACCCTTGAAACAATTCAATTTTATTCTTGCAATGTTTTTAAGAAGTTGTATGATTCTTCTCGCTTAAACAATATTCGATATTACAAGCTGCGCTGCCATTTGTTGTCTAGTTTGACGGATGCGCGATAATGGATTGACATGGCTAATCAAACCCCTGAACAGATAGCACGGGATGAAATCGACAATCAGTTAATTGAATGCGGCTGGATTATCCAGAACAAGAAGCAAATCAACCTGCAAGCCGGACCCGGTGTTGCCGTAAGAGAATATCAAACTGCCGTTGGCCCCGCCGATTATGTTTTGTTTGTTGATGGCAAGCCCATCGGCGTTATTGAAGCCAAGAAAGAAGAAGAGGGCGTTAACTTAACCACTCATGAAACTCAATCCAAGGATTACGCGGACAGCAAACTGAAATACCTCGATAACGATCCACTTCCTTTTGTTTATGAAAGCACCGGTACTTTAACCCGATTTACCGATTACCGCGATCCCAAGCCACGTTCCCGTCCCGTTTTTACTTTTCACCGTCCGGAAACCTTTCGGGCACGGCTGAAACGCGACAAATCGCTGCGAAAAAGAGTGTTTGATATTCCGTCGCTGTCAATCACCGGCCTGCGCGAATGCCAGATCATTGCGATTAATAATCTGGAAACATCGTTTCGCGCCAATCAACCCAGAGCACTCATTCAAATGGCCACCGGTTCGGGCAAAACCTTTACCGCCATCACGGCTATTTATCGTCTGCTGACCTATGCCAAAGCCAATCGGGTCCTTTTTCTGGTGGATACCAAAAATCTTGGCGAGCAGGCCGAACAGGAATTCATGGCCTACGTTCCCAATGACGACAACCGCAAGTTTTCCGAGCTTTACGGCGTGCATCGCCTGAAATCCGGTTTTGTGCCGACCGACAATCAGGTCTATATCAGCACCATTCAGCGGTTATATTCCATTCTGAAAGATAAAGAGCTGGACGAAAACGAAGAAGAAACAAATCCGGCTGAAATTCGCTGGGAAGGCCGCGAGCCGGTTCCTGTCGGCTACAACGCCAAACTGCCCGTTGAGTTTTTCGACTTTATCGTCATTGATGAATGTCACCGCAGCATTTACAACCTCTGGAAACAGGTTCTGGATTATTTTGACGCCTTCTTAATCGGTCTGACCGCCACGCCCGACAACCGCACGTTTGGTTTCTTCAATCAGAACATCGTCAGCGAATACACGCACGAGCAGGCTGTGACCGACGGCGTCAATGTCGGGAGCGACGTATATCTGATCGAAACAAAAATCACCCAAAAAGGCGCCCAAATCTGGAAAGGCCAGTATGTAGATCGCCGCGAAAAACTCACCCGTAAGAAACGCTGGGAACAGTTGGATGAAGATGTGGCTTACACAAACACCGAGCTGGATAACGATGTGGTTAATCCCAGTCAGATTCGCACAGTCATCCGCACGTTCAAAGAACATCTCCCGGAAATGTTTCCCGACCGCATCAATGAAAAAGGTGAGCTGGAAGTTCCCAAGACATTAATCTTTGCCAAAACCGACAGCCACGCCGACGACATCATTCAAATGGTGCGGGAAGAATTCGGCGAAGAAAATAAATTCTGCAAGAAGATTACCTATAACAGCGATGACCCCAAAAGCACACTGGCGCAGTTCCGCAACGATTATCACCCGCGCATTGCCGTGACCGTGGATATGATTGCCACCGGCACCGATGTCAAGCCGCTGGAGTGCCTGCTTTTCATGCGGGATGTCAAAAGCCGCAACTACTTTGAGCAGATGAAAGGCCGGGGCACGCGCACCATCAATCTTGATGATTTAAGAAAAGTCACGCCGCAGGCCCAGTCCACCAAAGACCATTATGTGATTGTTGATGCCGTGGGTGTCACGCAAAGTCTGAAAACCGACAGCCGCCCGCTGGAGCGGAAACCGGGCGTGCCGCTGAAGAGTTTGCTGGCCGCGATTACCGTAGGAGCAAGAGACGAAGACCTGTTTACCTCTCTGGCTAACCGTCTGGCGCGATTGGACAAGCAGATTACAGAGAAGGAAAAGAAAACCTTTACCGAAAAGGCAAAGGGCAAAACCATCCCGCAGGTAGTTAAGGAACTGCTCAATGCTTACAACCCCGATACTCTGGAAAGTCTGCGCCAGAAAGTGGAAACGGAAAACCCGGATGCAGCACCACACAAGAAAGAAGAAAAATTTCAATACCTGACCACCGAACTGCGCGATCAGGCTGCCGCCACCTTTCATGGCGATCTCAACGATTACATTGAAAACGTGCGCAAAGTTCACGAGCAGCTTATCGACACAATCAATATTGACGAGGCCACTCATATAGGCTGGGAAAAAGACAGCAGGGAAAAAGCCGAAGCGCTGGTGAAAGACTTTGCCGCCTGGATTGTGGAACATAAAGACGAAATCACCGCGCTGCAAATTTTCTACAGCCAGCCTTACCGCAGACGCGAACTGACTTACAATATGATTCGTGAGCTGGTGGATAAAATTATCGCCGACAAACCTACGCTTGCGACGCTGGGAGTGTGGCGTGCCTATGAAGTTTTAGAGGGTGCGAGCGGGCAGCCGAAAAACGAACTGGTGGCGCTGGTTTCGTTGATTCGCAAAGTGGCCGGGATTGATTCCAAACTGACGGCTTATGACAAAACCGTGGACAAAAACTTTCAGAACTGGGTTTTCAAGAAACAGGCGGGAACTTTGAAATTCAATGAAGAGCAAATGCAGTGGTTAAGAATGATTAAAGATCATATTGCCGCATCGGTTTCCTTCAGCATCGAAGACCTGGACTACACCCCCTTTGACTCGCAGGGCGGAAAAGGCAAAATGTGGCAGCTTTTCGGAAATGAGACGGAAAATATTATCAATGACCTGAACGAAGCATTGGCGGCGTAGGATGGTTAAGAACAAAAAAATACCGAATGGCTGGGAAAGAGTTAAAACTGATTTAATAGGTAATCTGCTGCGAGGTATTTCGTATAAGAAAGGCGATGCTATTAATGAGCCCCAAGAAGGCTATTTGCCCATTTTACGAGCAAATAACATTAATGGTGAATTGAATTTCAGTGATTTGGTTTATGTGCCAAAGAAATATATTGAAGATTTTCAAATTATTAAAGCTGGTGATATTGTTTTTGCAATGTCAAGCGGTAGTAAACACTTAGTTGGGAAATCTGCTGTTGCAAAGAATGATTTTGATGGAAGTTACGGTGCATTTTGTTCTTTGTTAAGAATAAACGATTTAATTAATAAAAAATATATCGCTTATATTTTTAAAGGTAATTCCTACAGGAAACTGATTTCTGAAATTGCAAAAGGAACAAATATTAATAATCTGAAAAGAGAACACATTTTAGATTTTGAAATATCTCTTCCTCCCCTACATGAGCAGAATCGAATTGTCGCCAAGATAGAGGAACTGTTCAGCAGTTTGGATAAAGGCATCGAAAGCCTCAAAACGGCGCAACAACAACTCAAAGTCTATCGCCAATCCGTCCTCAAATGGGCCTTCGAAGGCAAACTGACATGCACTAAAGACATTAAATGGTTAAAATTGGGAGAATTCTGTGATGATGTTGAATATGGCTCGGCTGCAAAATCAAAAAAGCAGGGTAAGATTCCAGTATTAAGAATGGGAAACATTCAAGGTGGACGATTTGATTGGTCTGATCTTGTTTACACAGATAATGATGACGAAATAAAAAAATACTCACTTGTTAAAGATGATGTTCTTTTCAACAGAACAAATAGTTCCGAATTGGTTGGCAAGACGGCCCTATATAAAGCGGAGAGACCTGCGATCTTTGCGGGTTATTTAATTAGAATAAAATATAAAAAAGATAAAATAGATCCAAATTATTTGAACTATTATCTAAATTCACATACCGCCAAAAACTATGGTAATTCTGTTAAAACCTTTGGGGTAAATCAGGCAAATATAAATGGTACGAAACTGAAAGGTTATCCATTCCCATATATTATTATTTCAGAACAAAAGCGAATCGTTGCCGAAATCGAATCCCGCCTTTCCGTTTGCGATAAAATTGAAGAGAGCATTGAAGAAAGCCTCAAACAGGCCGAAGCCCTGCGGCAAAGCATTTTGAAGAAAGCCTTTGAAGGCAAGCTCGTCCCCCAAGATCCTAATGATGAGCCGGCATCCAAATTACTCGAACGCATCAAAGCGGAAAAAGAAAAGAATAAAAAGGTGAAAAGATAGAAAGATTCGAAAGGAAGGTATTATGTTACAAGAAGATGAGTTAATAGAAACACTTAACAAGCTTCGCAGTTTGCCTTCTGAAACAGAGGTCTTTGAATTTAAAGAGGCTAAAAATAATTTTGATTTTACCAAACTGGGTAAATATTTTTCTGCGTTGTCCAATGAGGCCAACCTTAAAGGCACTCCTTATGCCTGGCTGATTTTCGGGATTAAAGATCGCGGACGCACAATAGTGGGAAGCCGGTTTCGTTCTGAGCGCAAAGACCTTGATAACCTGAAAGGGGAGATAGCAGCCAAAACAACGAACCGCGTCACTTTCATAGAAATTTATGAACTTTCTCTCTCTGGTAGCAGAGTTGTCATGTTTCAGATACCGGCAGCGCCAAAAGGAATACCCATTGCTTTTGAAGGTCACTACTATGGACGGGATGGAGAAGAATTGTCACCTCTGAATCTGGAGGAAATAGAACGGATTAGAGGACAGGCAATAACTGAAGACTGGAGTGCGGGTATCGTGCAGGATGCAACGACAAACGATCTTGATCCTTCGGCAATCAGAAAGGCACGGAAAAACTTTAAGGAAAAATTCCATGGTCTGGCGGTAGATGTGGACTCATGGAATGACATTACTTTTTTAAATAAAGCCAAATTGACTATCAAAGGAAAAATCACCCGTGCGGCAATCCTGCTGCTGGGGAGACCGGAATCGGAACATTTTCTCGGTCGGGCTGATGCAAAAATTCGCTGGGTGCTTAAAGATGCTAAAGGAAACGACAAGGATTATTATATCGAAAGTTGTCCCTTATTCCTGGCAGTTGATAAAGTATATTCAAAAATCCGTAATCTGAAATATCGTTACATGAAAGAAGGAACGCTCTTCCCCGATGAAGTGGCTCAATACGAGCCTTTTGTTATTCGTGAAGCCATAAACAATTGTATTGCCCATCAGGATTATACAAAAGGAGGCCGTATTAATGTTGTTGAGATGGATGACCAGTTGGTTTTTACTAATCTGGGCAGTTTCATTCCCGGCTCTGTCGAAAGAGTTGTTCGAGAAGATGCCCCTGAAGAACATTACCGGAATAAATTTTTAGCTACGGCCATGTTCAATTTAAAAATGGTTGATACTGCCGGCGGCGGTATAAGAAAAATGTTCAATTATCAGAGAGCTCGTTTTTTTCCAATGCCGGAATATGATTTGTCAAAGCAAAGGGTCAAGGTAACAATTATCGGTAAGGTTCTGGATTTGGATTTTGCAAGGTTACTGGCAAAGAAACAAGATTTAGATCTTGATGATATTATTGCACTAGATAAGGTTCAGAAAAAAAAGGCGTTGTCTGTTTCTGAAAGTAAGCGGCTTAAAGGAAAAGGTCTTATTGAAGGAAGGAAACCTAATTATCATATCTCTTTTGATGTGGCCGAAAAAGCAAACATGCAAGCCGATTACATTAAAACCCGTGGGTTGAAAGATGATCATTTTAAACAACTGCTTCTTGAGTATTTGGATAAATGTAAATACGTGACAAAAGAAGATATAGATAAGCTATTATTAGATATTCTGCCAGGTGTCTTAGATGAAAGTCAAAGAAAGAATAAGATACGTAATCTTATTTATGCAATGTCAAAAAAAGATAAGACCATAATAAATAAAGGCACTAATAGGTATCCTAAATGGGTGCGAGTAAGCTGAAGTTTGTCTAAGTCTAGCTAAACTTTAGACAAACTTTAGATAAACTTTTAGATGAAGATTAAAAAAGACGCCGGGATGATTGTTTTACAAGGTGTTGTATTCATTATTTAATTTATAGGCGGTGTTTGTTTTCTCATTAGCTAAAATGCAAAACCTCATGCGCTATTTAAGAGCAACCATCCGGAAGCCCACGCATGAGGATTTACTTGCGGTTCATAAATTGCGCTTGCGGCATTAAAAGTCAAGTGGATTTCTAAATAGTAAAGATATTTGATTTGATAAATAATTTTGACAGTTTGAGGACATAGGAAGAGTATGAGTGACGAAACGAACAATACATCCAGCATCATCAGTAAGATATGGAGCTTCTGTAACACGCTGCGCGACGACGGCGTCGGCTATGGCGATTATCTGGAGCAGCTTACCTATCTGCTCTTTCTGAAAATGGCGGATGAATATTCCAAGCCGCCTTATAACAGAAAGCTGGATGTGCCCAAGGAATATAACTGGGAAAGTCTGACATCCAAAACAGGTGCGGCTTTGGAAAATCATTATACGGCTGTTCTGCGCGAACTGTCGAAAGCCAAAGGTACGCTGGGGCAGATTTTTACCAAAAGTCAGAACAAAATTCAGGACCCGGCCAAGCTCTTTAAGCTCATTGACATGATTGACAAAGAGAAATGGACGTTAATGGGCACGGATGTCAAAGGCAAAATTTATGAAGGCCTGCTGGAAAAAAACGCTGAAGATACCAAAAGCGGCGCAGGGCAATATTTTACACCTAGGCCTCTGATTAAGGCGATGGTTGCCTGCATCCGACCCGAACCCGTGAAAACCATTGCCGATCCAGCATGCGGCACGGGCGGTTTTTTTCTTGCCGCTTATGATTTTATTTCCGATGCTAATAATTTTACACTGAACAAAGAACAGAAAGCATTTCTCAAAAATTCGACATTTTACGGTAACGAGATTGTGGCCGGAGCTCGACGTCTGGCGCTGATGAATATGTTTCTTCATAACATCGGCGATATTGATTCGGAAACTTTTATATTACCGACGGATTCTTTGGTAGCGGATACCGGCTTGCGCGTGGATTACGTGCTGACCAATCCGCCTTTCGGCAAGAAAAGCAGCATGACGTTTACCAATGAAGAAGGCGAGCAGGAAAAAGAAGACCTAACTTATAACCGGCAGGACTTCTGGGCGACGACAAGCAACAAGCAACTCAATTTTGTCCAACACATTCACACAATGCTCAAAACCAGCGGCAAGGCGGCGGTGGTTTTGCCGGATAATGTTTTGTTTGAAGGCGGCGCGGGCGAAACAGTCCGAAAAAAATTACTCGAAACAACAGACCTGCATACGATTTTGAGATTGCCCACCGGTATCTTCTACGCGCAGGGAGTTAAAGCCAATGTTTTATTCTTTGACAGCAAGCCGGCCAGCAAAGACCCGTGGACGCAGGAGGTCTGGATATATGATTACCGGACGAACATTCGTCATACGCTGAAAAAATCGCCGCTGAAATTTGAAGATCTTCAGGACTTTATAAAATGCTACAATCCGGAAAACCGGCACAAACGCAAAGAGACCTGGAATGCGGAAAAAAATCCCGAAGGCCGCTGGCGAAAATTCACTTATGACGAAATTGTCAGCCGCGACAAGACTAGTCTGGATATTACTTGGCTTAAAGATAAAAGTCTTGCCGATCTGGACAACCTGCCCGACCCGGATGTTCTGGCAAACGATATCATCGAAAACCTCGAATCGGCCGTAGAGAGTTTCAAAGAAATTATGGTAACTATCAACGGGAAATAGCAATGTCGGATGAATTAACTCAGTCAGAAAAAGTTCCGGATGAAACGCCGCCATTGCAGCTTGAACCTGAATGTTTGAAAATTTTGCCTGGTTGATAATCTAAAACCGGTTCAACGGAAGAATGATTGAATCGCCAGGATTAAATCGGGCAGATGCCGGATGTTGCGGTTATCATCGAAACCGGGTCAAGCGTGTATGAATATCGAAGCATACATCAATCATTTCGGTTACGTTGTCGTCCTGTTGGCAACCTTTTTTGCAGGGGAGGCAATCCTAGTGCTGGCCGGATTTCTGGCGCACCGCGGGTATCTTGATTTTTCCGCGGTTGTTTTGGTTGCCTTCCTGGGCTCCCTGACCAGCGACCAACTCTATTTTTTCATCGGACGGAATAAGGGCTTTGCCTATCTGGACAAACATCCCTCGTGGAAGGTTAAATCCGGGCGCATTTTGCAGCTTATCCAACGGCATCAAAACCTTGTTATTCTGCTATTCAGATTTGTTTACGGTGTGCGTACCATTACACCGTTTGTTGTCGGAGTGAGCCGCGTTTCCCCGCTTAAATATTTTATGCTGAATGCTGTTGGTGCGCTGGTATGGGCAATCACCTTAACTTCTCTGGGGTATGTTTTTGGACATACAGCCGAGCTTATTCTCGATGATATCAAAAAGTATGAATTCACGATGATGGGGATTATTCTGCTAGCTGGTCTGGTGGGCTGGATTCTGCATTTTCGCGCGAGAGAGAAAGAGAAGATTTAAACACATCAACATTTTCTCAACAAAACCTGCCGCTGATGCAAAGAAATCAGCGGCGGCGTTGAAGCAAGGAGGATAACGATGACAAAAAATGGCGATGCAAATCGTGCCTGTCAAATCTGCGGTTCGAAGGTTCTTCAGGATTTGAAACCGGCAAGTATGGTCAGGTTGGGGATAGTTGACCTGATCAGGCAGGATAAAGGGGATTGGGATGAGCATGGCTGGATATGCTCCAATGATCTTGATAAATACCGCCATATTTATGTGGAAGAACTTCTCAAGGATGAGAAAGGGGAACTTTCGGAAACGGAGCAGGAAGTGCTCAACAGCATGAAAGAGCAGGAAATCCTCTCGAGAAATCCAGACGTCGACTTTGAGGAAAATCTGACCTTGGGTGAACGTCTTGCCGATCAAATAGCAGACTTCGGCGGAAGTTGGGTATTCATCGGTATTTTTGTACTGATCATTATTGTCTGGATGTTTGTCAACACCTATGTTCTTGTGGCTCATCCTTTTGATCCATATCCGTATATTTTGCTGAATCTGGTGCTGTCATGTCTTGCGGCTCTTCAGGCGCCGGTGATTATGATGAGTCAAAATCGTCAGGAGTCAAGGGATCGTGAACGTTCCCTGCACGATTATCAAATAAACCTCAAGGCCGAGCTGGAAATACGTCATCTTCATCAGAAACTGGATCAACTGATGTCGCACCAGTGGCAGCGGCTTGTAGAGATTCAGGAGGTTCAAATGAATCTCATGAATGAACTGCTCGGCAAGCAAGGCAAATGATTCTTTGATAAGCATGTAATCACAATGGCGACGGCCTGATTTTTATTGAAGTACGAATGAATATTGCTTATAGTTTTGCCGACGACTGATGGAGGCAGATTCATCTCAAGTTCAATAAATAACCGCAAAGGCTGATGGACGTTTAGACCGCAAGAAAGAAGAGCCGACATGAAATTACAGGCAGACGGAAATTTTGGCGAGTGGATCACTGTGGGAGGTAACCATTTTTATCCCGGCTATATTATTAAAGGAAGAAAAAAACGTTTGATGATCGATGCCGGAATTAACATGATGGGGCCGGCCTATATCGCTTCACTGGAAAAAATCTTCGGCGATAAAAACGCTCTGGACTACGTGTTTGCTACCCATTCCCATTTTGACCATCTGGGCGCAATTCCCTATCTCAAGAGGAAACTGCCCCATCTTCAGGCTGGCGCCGCCCGGCGGGTCGGAGCTCTGATGCAAAAGCAATCTGTTCTCGACTTGATGACCACCTTGAGTGAACTCCAAAGATTTTTTTTCCAGGACATCGTCGGAAAAGAAGATGTCCATATCGAACCGGTGGATTTTGAAATCACACTTAAAGAAGGCGACCGATTTGATCTTGGTGGTGTGACCTGCGAAGTTTACGATGTGCCGGGACACACCGGGGACTCGCTGGCGTTTTTCATCCCCGAAATCAGAGCGCTGTTTGCCGGAGAAGCTTACGGCATCCCGGAAGGGGATAAAGACGGCGAGGTGCAGGTTGAGTTTTTATCCTCTTATGAAGATTACGTTTCTTCTCTGGAAAAAATGATCCGTCTTCAACCCAAACTCATCGGCATGGCTCACCTTTGGGTTTTTACCGATGACGACGCCACCGCTTTCTTGCGGCGGTCTCTCGAAGCCACACCCCGGTATCGGCAACTGATTGAAACCTACCTGGATGCCGCCAACGGAGATATCGACACTGCCGTGCAATCCATGGTCAAAAAGGAATATGATGAAAAGGGAACGATTGCGCAACCTCGGGAAGCTTATATTCAGAATTTAAACGCGCAGGTGCGTCGGGTGGCGTCCATAAGAACACAGTGACGCCGCCAGAACAAATAAGATCTGGCTCTCCTGGAAACATCTTTCGGCAGGTTTGAAATACGTCAGAGCCTTGACAATTCGGCCCAGTAGTTTTTGATTGACACAAAATTATAAATCTTTTAGCATGCGAAACACGAAGAGGTTAAAAACAATCCAATAAAAGGAAAGGAGAAGGTTATGAGAAATTTAAAAGGGGTTGAAGATTTTGTCGGTATAGATCCCAGTCATGAAGCCTATGTCTATTATGAAGTTTCTTTAGACGAAAATGTCGTTCCGCAGTTCTTTCCCGGATGTCCCCCCAGTGATGCGATTTAAAAAAAGATCTGTAAATAAACAGCAAAAAAGCAGAATCGATTATGATTCTGCTTTTTTTATCTTTATCTTCAATACAGTTCCAATAAGTCTTTGAATCATCCGATTAAAACAACCATCCGGAAGGGGATCGGAGCCTATTTCGAGATTGACTTGCCCCGCCGGTTTCCCTATACTTTCTCCACAAAAGACATCTTCCTGAAAAGTTCTTCTAACGGTGAAATATGAAGCACACGTTGACACATGAAGAGCGTAGCCGTCTGGACCGGCTTGTGGTGGAGGCGGAAAAGCGCGCGGGCGCGCAGATCGTTCTGGCCGTTGTTGAACGAAGCGACCATTATCCCGAACTTCCCTGGAAAGCCTTTGCGTTGGGCGCGTCTCTGGGCGGCGGGGCGGTTCTGGCCGTTAACCTGATGAGTCCTCTTCCCTCGCCCTCTCTGACGGCGCTTCTAGCGATTGTCATGATGCTTTCCACAGGCGCGGGTCTGGCTCTTTTGTGTGTCTTTGTTCCGGATTTTGCCCGCCTCTTTCTGCAGACCCATCGCGCGGATGTGGAGGCAAGGCAATACGCGGATTCCCTGTTTCTGTCGCGGGAAATGTTTGCCGCGCGCGACCGTCGGGCGGTTTTGCTGATGATCAGCCTTTTTGAACGGCGGATTGTTGTGCTGCCCGACACGGGCCTGTCTCAAACCTTAAACCGGACGGCCACGTCAGCGGTTATCCGGGAGATGCGGGTTTCCCTTCGGGCGGGGCAGACCGCGCGAGCTCTGGAGGCTGGTTTGAAGAAGCTGGAAGAGATCATCACACAGACTGAATGTGCCGGCGCCCTGCCGAATGTCATCGAGGAGAAAGGCGCATGAAAAGAATCCTTTCTCTGGCCTTTATGATGGTTTTGCTGTTCTCCGCCTGCCGCGCTTTTGCCGTTGATGTTCCCTATCTGACGGGCCGCGTGACGGACAACGCGCAGATTCTTTCGGATGACGCGCGCAAATCCATCACCGCGCTTCTCAAGGCGCACGAGGACAGGACGACCAACCAGATTGCCGTGCTGACGGTGACAACCCTCGAGGGTGTCAGCATTGAAGAATACGCAAACGAGGTCTTCAACACCTGGAAGCTGGGACAAAAAGGAAAGGACAACGGCATTCTGGTCGTGGTGGCACCCGGCGAAAGACGAATGCGAATTGAGGTGGGATACGGGCTGGAAGGGACGATGACGGACGGCAAGGCGGGCAGCATTATCCGCAATGTGATGACCCCGCACTTTAAAAGCAGCGACTACAATCAAGGCATTGCCGAAGGCGTGAAATCCATCATCAATGTGCTGGAAGGAGGCGAAGAGCCGGCGGAGCCGCAAGCGGGCAGCAGCATGTCCGACAAAAAATCCGGCTTTAATCTGGAGGCACCGGATATGTCCATGACTGAACGGATCCTGCTGGGCGCTTTTATTTTCGGCATCATAGGGCTTTTCACCGTCGTTGGCGTAATGACGCCCGGCATGGGCTGGTTTCTCTATCTTTTCCTGATTCCCTTCTGGGCCATGTTTCCCGTCATCGTTGTTGGCACGACCGGAGCGCTCTACATGTTCATTACGTATCTGGTGGCATATCCGATTGCCAAGATTATTCTGAGAAATTCGGACTGGTACGCCAGGGCGGCAAAAGATCTTAAAACCAAGGGACGGGCCAATATCGGTGGGTTTGTTATGACCTCCGGCGGATCGGGCGGCTCGTGGAGTTCCGGTGGCGGCTTTTCAGGCGGCGGCTCCTCCGGGGGAGGAGGGGCTTCGGGAAGCTGGTAGATTATTCAGAATCATCGGGGACCATTGAGGAATAATGATGCTCGGAAAACACGCGGCGCTTCCGGGGAACGCGCCCTGCCGTTAATGGAGGAAATGAATGATGGCGAAAGAAGAGAAGTCGGTTGAAGTGCCTTTCCCGCTCAAGGAAAAAGAGCACAGTGCCTGGAAACAATTTAAGGTGATGCTCGCGATCGCCGGCTTAAAAATCAAACTTTGGGAGGACACAACCTTCGTTCTGATGGATGTTCCGCTCCATCCCGATAAGACAAAGAAAATTCTTCCGCTGTTGATGTGCCTGGATAAGCCATACCGTGCGACGCTCTTCATTGTCAGGTATGCACGCACCGCTTTTACCGAAGCCTATAACGAAGCGGCTCTTCTGGTGCATGTCCGCACGCCGCTGGGAAAAGGCGTTTATTGCCCCTGGATGATCGTGAATGACGATACCGCCATGATTTACGGACGCGAGCTGCTCGGCTATCCGAAAAAAATGGCTGAAATTCCATTTGCGGATGACGGCAAAAAAATAAAAACGGGTTTGACGCGGCGCGGCATTGAAGTGATTTCCATTGAGGCGGAGCGTCTCCAAAAGGAATTGAATCCTGAGCCGGTTCTGGAAAAGAAAACGTTTAATTTTGGCGGTATGGGGCAGGCTTTTATGTGCCATCCTATCTGGATGTTCAAGCCCAGAGAAAGAATACATGAGTCCTACAGCGCAAAGGCTGTAATGAACATCAACCATTCTGATTATGATCCGATTAAAGATTTGATTGCCGAGTATAAAAATCCGCTGGATGCCCGAATCGTAAAAACCGATATCTTCGGGGCAAAGATGATGTTGCCGGTGGGCATAACGGGGTTGCGAGTGTTTGCTGACACGTTTAATCTGAGATTTCGATAAACGCCGGGAGGATTCAAAAAAGCCTTTTTTACAGGTTTTTGTCCAAAACGGTTTAAATGAAATTTAGGAGGTACGAAAATGGCTGTTAAAAAATGTGCGATCTGCGGGTATCAATCCGATAAACCTTTCGATAACGATACCTGTCCTGAATGTGGAAAGACGTTCTGGAAATGCGGGGAATGCGGATTCATCCTGCAGGCGGAAACGTTTCCGGAACAATGCCCTTCCTGTTTTAAAAAATGCGAATTCAGGAATGTCACCTGCTATACGCCGGAATGCGGCGGTCCGGGAAATATCGACAAAAGATTGTAACTGCTCGTGTAGTGTTACATAAATATCTTTCCAGTATGTCATTTCGAAGCGAAGCGAGAAATCTTAATTATCGTCAGAATATATAAGATATATCCCGTTGGTCGATATGACAAGGTTTCATTGTAACACGATACTAGGAGCGGGCTCAGACCAGCCGGAGAAATAACGGACAGATTTCTGTTTGGAATTTACGATGGTTTTTATGACGGTATAGGATTGATGAAGCAACGTCAGGAGTGATTTATTTTTCCCAAATCTTCACTTCATCAATTAACTTCTGAAAAGCGTTTTCGTCAAAAAAACCCATCCATCGGAATTTTACGCCTCTGCGCCGGAACTGGTCCGGATTTTCCGTCTCTTCAGAAAGAGGGACGTCAGAAACGGTATCATACTTGATGCTCTCTGAGCGATAAGGCGGTTTGGAGGTGACCACCTGCAGTAAACTGGATCTCTCAATTTCAGAAGGAGAGCCTTGATAGATAAAAGCCATACCTCCATTGCTGATATCGATCAGTTGAACGACCTTTTCTTTATTCTCGACATTTCCGGGAGATATGACGACTAATGTGCCGTCCTTAACAAAATAACGCTTGTGACTTCGACGATTGAAAAACTTTTTTAAACTGTCCAAAATTCCGGCCACGATTTTTTACCTCACAAATCCTGAAAAATGATTGAAGTGTTCTCCGCTATCCTTTTTCAAAACGCAGTTTCATGCATCATCGCATAGAGGGTTACTTTTAAGGGGGCAATTACACGGTTAAATTTATTTTTGTTTTTTTTGAAAATGCCTTGAAATGATAAAAAAGTCAAGATAGATTTCAGTTTCCAGACCAAAGAGTGATGATTGATATGAATCTTTCGCGTATGTTGCGCGGGGGCGGGGATGATGTCTTTATGGAAGCGGATTTTTAATCCCTGTCCACGCGATTAAAAAATGTTAGCTCGATTAAAAAAATTGAAAAATGGTCGCATATGATTTAACATACGGAAAATTGTTTTAAAATTAAATGATATTCCATGCAATAACATACACGAAAGCTCAACAGCATCACAATGGGTTGACCATTTGAGCTGAGAAAGAAATGCAATCATGAATGATGATTTTCGTCGGCCGAGACGCTGGCGCCTTTTCGCGGTAGTCTTTGTCCTGATAGTGGCAGCGATTCTGGCCGTTTTAGCGATTATAGAGTATAAAACATTCTATTTTGAAGCTTTATACCTTTCCAAATTCGCAAAAAACCTCTCTTTTTCGCTACGTCCGGGAGCCAATGACTCTCTTCGCTTTCCCCAGGACGGCCCCTATGACAAACGTCTGGGATACACGCGTCTGCCGGACTTTCTGAAAAATCTGCGAGCCCAGGGATACTGGATTGAAGCCCAGGCCCGTCCGTCCGCAAAACTTGACGAGATGATCTCGAGAGAACTCTACCCGAGTTTCAGGGAAAAAAATCAGGCGGGACTCACGATTTTTTCCAGCGACGGCCGGAATATTTTTAAGACGCAGTATCCCGAGCGGATTTACAGCAATTTCGAATCCATTCCGTCATTGATCGTCAATACGTTGCTTTTTATAGAAAATCAGGAGCTGCTGGATGATCGTCACCCGGAACGCAATCCGGCGGTCGAATGGGACCGGCTGGCCAAATCCGTCATCGATCGCGGCATCAATATTTTCAATCCGGATCACCGGTTTGGAGGAGGAAGCACGCTGGCCACACAGCTTGAAAAATTCCGCCATTCCCCTGACGGCCAGACGTCCTCCGCCCGCGAAAAATTGAGACAAATGTATTCCGCCTCTCTGAGAGCCTATCTTTATGGCCGCGACACCACATCGGCGCGCCGTCAACTCGTTATCGATTATCTCAACTCTGTCCCTCTGGCCGCCATTCCCGGATACGGCGAGGTCAACGGGATTGGTGACGGGTTGTGGGCCGTTTATGGCGCTGACTTCAACGCCGTCAACAAGATGCTCTGCGACGGCTGCCGCTCGGATGAGGTTGAACGCGCGAGAGCCTATAAACAAATCTTGAGTCTGTTTATTGCGCAGCGGCGTCCATCTTACTATCTGTCCCAAAACCGGAAGGCGCTGGAATTGCTGACGAACGATTACCTCCACATGCTCGGACGGGCGCAGGTGATTACACCGGCCATGCGCGACAGGGCTCTGGCTGTCAAACTGGAGGGGCGGAAAAGCTCGCTGGAGTTGTTGCCCGTTTCTTTTGTCGGCCGCAAAGCCGCCAACGCTATTCGCCGCCAGCTCAGCGTGATGCTGGGCGTGCCGCAGCTCTATGAGCTGGACCGTCTGGATGTTTCCGTGCAAAGCACCTTAAACGGCGCGACGCAGGAAGAAGTCACGCAACTGCTGGGCCAATTGAAAGATCCCGATTTCGTGGAGGGGTCCGGACTACTCCGGTCGCGTCTGCTGGACAGCGGCGATCCCGACCGCGTTATTTACAGCTTCACGCTTTACGAACGCGTCGGCAATACCAATCTTCTGCGCATACAGACCGATAACTATGAGCAGCCTTTTGATATCAATGAAGGTGTGAAAATTGAGCTGGGTTCAACGGCGAAACTCCGGACGCTCGTGACCTACCTGGAAATTATCGCCGAGCTGCATCAACGATACACGGGATTGCCGCCGGAAAAGCTGCGCGAGATCCCTCTTAACGAAGCGGATCACCTGACCCGGTGGACGCTGGAGTACCTGGCAACCAGGAAAGATCGCTCCCTGTCCGCGATGCTGGAGGCAGCCATGGAGCGTCGCTATTCCGCGAGCCCCGGAGAAACGTTCTTTACGGGTGGGGGAGAGCACGTGTTCCATAACTTCGAAAAATCAGACGACTCGAAAATATTTTCTGTCCGCGAAGGTTTCCAGAAATCCGTGAACCTGGTGTTCATCCGGCTGATGCGCGATATTGTCCGTTATTACATGTTCAATGTGCCCGGTTCGACGGCAAAAATTCTTGCTGATAAATCAAATCCGGCGCGGCAGGAATATCTGGCGCGCTTTGCCGATCAGGAAGGGCAGATTTTCCTCAGTCGGTTTTATAAAAAGTATCAGGGAAAGCAGACTGAAGAGCAATGGGAAATGCTGACGCAAAGCATGAACCAAACCCCGGCCCGCCTGGCCGCCGCCTTCCGGTTTGTTCAGCCGGCGGCCCGCCTGGCGGAATTTTCCGTATTTATGAATACACGGTTGCCTTCACACAATTTCTCCGCGCCGGAGCTGGAAAGGCTTTATGAAGCCTACGGCCCTGACCGGTGGGATCTTCAGGATCGGGGCTATATTATCGGTATTCATCCTCTGGAGCTCTGGCTCGTCGCCTATCTGCGGGAGCATCCCGGAGCGGAGCGTGCTGAAATCGTGCGCAAAAGCGCGAACGAGCGGCAGGAAGTTTACCGGTGGCTCTTTAATACGCAGTCGAAGAATTCTCAGGACGTCAGAATCAAGAGTCTGCTGGAGGTCGAAGCGTTTCTGGAAATCCACCGGATGTGGAAAAAGCTGGGCTACCCGTTTGATTCTCTGGTGCCTTCCTATGCCACGGCCATCGGAAGTTCAGCCGACCGGCCGACGTCTCTGGCGGAATTGGTGGGGATTATTTTGAATCATGGCGTCCAGTATCCGATGGCGAGAATCGAGAAGATTCATTTTGCTTCTCAAACGCCCTATGAAACAATCCTGCGGCGAAAGGAAGTTGACGGCCAGAAAGTCTTATTGCCTGAAATTGCCGCCGTTGTATGCGGCGCTTTGGCGGATGTCGTCGAAAGAGGCACCGCTCAACAGATCCGCGGAACCTTTACGCGCGGCGACGGCACATCCATCGCGGTGGGCGGAAAAACCGGAACGGGCGACAACCGCTACGATGTCTATGGACAAAAACAACAGTTGATCGAATCGCGAGTCATCAACCGCGCCGCGGTATTTGTTTTCTTCATCGGAGACAGATTCTTTGGAACCATGACCGCCTATGTTCCCGGTTCCCAGGCGGCCGACTACGACTTTACAAGTTCTCTGCCGGTGCAGATTCTGAAAATGATGGCTCCCTCTCTGATGTCTCTGATCGACCATCAACCGCCGATCCCGCGGACGCCGCTCTCAAAACATCCTCCGGATCATATTTGATGAGTCGTTTTCTGAACAAATCATGGGTTGCGGGAAGATATTTTGCTGGTTTGAATTAAAGCTGGAATGTGCCGAGCTGATAGGGCGTAAGTTTTTTAATCGCGTCCACACAATCCGGGCAGAGCTGGGTGCCCCGGACAGATTCGATGATCTTCACGGCCTCTTCATGGCTTACGTACTTGCGATAGGGACGATCACTCGTCAGGGCGTTATAGGTATCGGCCACTGCCGCGATTCTGGCCCAGAGCGTAATCTCCTGCCCCTTCAATCCGTTGGGATAACCCTTGCCATCGAAGCGCTCATGATGCTGAAGAATAACGGGCAACAGCGGCTGTACGCTGGGAATGGCTTCCAGAATTGAGACGCCTTCTTTGGGATGCTTTCTGACCACGGCAAATTCCTTTTCAGTCAGCTTGTCGGGTTTCAACAGAATGGCATCGGGAACGCTGATCATGCCGATGTCATGAACTCTTCCGGCCATGACCAGAGATTCGATGGTATCCTGGTCCAGGTTCATCTGCTGTCCTATTTGGGCCATAATCCGGGCGACCCCTTCAGAATGACCGGTAAAGAAAGGATCACGGGCTTCCAATGCCTCAATGAGACTGGTGATGCCGGTCATCGTCATTTTTGTCTCTACACGGCACGTCTCTTTCTGTTTGATCAAAATCAGAAATTGATCGGACAGCATTCTTTCGACGATGATGACAAGCTGCTCCATGTTAAAGGGTTTCACCAGGTAACTGGAGGCACCCAGATCAAACAGACGGCGCATCAGGCCCCGCTCGTTGTTTGTGCTCATCACGATGAAGGGTATCACGGCCAGATCGGGGTCGGCATGCACTCTTTTGCAGAACTCAATTCCGTCCATTTCGGGCATTCTGATGTCACTGATAATCATGTCGGGCCGCCGCTCCTGAATGCGCGCCAGACCCTGCTTCCCGTTTTCCGCAATCATCACCTGGAAGCCGGCTTCTTCGAGAGACCTTACCACCATCTTACGGATGAGGACGGAATCGTCTACCACCAAAATGCATCGGCTGCGTGAAAAACGGAACCGCTTGATCACTTTTTCTATGTTTTCGATTAAGTGCATATGAGCATCCGATTTGGCAACGTATGCAGCCGCGCCCACCATAAATCCCTTTTCGATATCCCTGTCTGCGTCAAGAGAACTGAGGATAATCACCGGAATGCTCCGTGTGCGTTCATCGCCCTTCAGACGCTGGCACAATTCATACCCGTTAAGTCTGGGCATCTCGACATCGGAAATGATGAGGTCGAACTCGGCATTTTGCGCCAATTCCCATCCGTGCTCCCCGTCTTCCGCTTGAACGACTTTCGCGCCGTAAACTTCCAGTTGTCTGGACAGCACGGCCCGGGTTGTGGCACTGTCATCGACAATTAATATATGAGGCTGCTGATTCATATCGATCCTTTTTATTGCTGATTTATTACTGAGCCGCAGGCATGTTGGCCGTGATGACCAGACGGATGTATTGTGTCTGGAGATATACAACAGGGGAACTCCAGTTTCGTTCCGAACCGTCAAGCGCCACCAGATCCACGTTATTAAGGCAGAGGAACTCCTGATTATTATGGTTGATATAGTCGGAAAGCGTTTTACGATAACCCTCCGGCGGCAGCGTGATATCGCCTTCAATCTGATAGCGATCCGTTTGTATCAAAATTCTCTCACGCCGCATATCCGGGCCCGGGGCGGGCGCTGGTGCCAACGCTACTTTCTCGCCGGTCTCCTTTTGCTGTCCCGAGGTTTCAGGCGATTCTTTTCCAAGGCTTGATTCTTGTTTCGCAGCCTCGTCCGGTTCTGCGTCCGCCATCTTCGTTTGCTGGGCTACTTTCTCATAGAAAACACCGCACCTCGGACATTCGGCTGCCGAAATGAAATCGTCATCTTTAGGGGTACGCTCATAACCGCACTGTGGACATTTTTTCATAGCCGTTTCCTAAATAGAGTCATCCCGCTTTCTTTCAAGCCCGGGAATTCAGTTATTGTTCCCAATCATGGGACCATATAAGATTGGCGGATCAAGGCTCCTCAAACTCTTTTTAATTTAAATTTTGTTTATCACGATTTGCTTCTGAAATCCAGCGGGCAATCATAAACAGATGCGATTGGATTACGGGCCGTCTTCCTGCCGCTACCGGCAAAGTGGTCGTTATGGGGAAATACAGTAATTTGGAATTTTAATGGAAGGATTTGCCGAAAGGCCTGTTTTATGTTAGCTTGCCGCCGGAAGTAATTGAAACGCTGGATTCATTCACATAACATTTATAACATCACTCAGGAAGCATATCGCCGCTTCAAAAATGACGAAAAGACTGGATTTAGGGAAAGAAGAGATATTCCCTCTGATTTTGAAAATGAGCTGGCCATCCGTGATCGCGATGACGGCCATGTCTCTTTACAATTTTATTGATACGTTCTGGCTGGCGCGTTTCAGTTCACAGGCGTTGGCCGCCTTGACGGTTTGTTTCCCCATTCAATTGATTTCTGCCGCCATCGGCGTTGGAACGGGTATCGGAGCCAGCGCTTATGCCGCCCGGATGCTGGGCTCCGGGGAAAATGTCCAGGCGAAACAAACGGCCGGACAGATATATTTTCTCTCTTTTTTCCTGGGTCTGGTCATGATCCTATCTGTTGTGCTTTTTGGAGATTCGATCATTCGTCTTTTCGGTGCTTCAGATGAAATAATGCCTCTTTGTCATGATTATCTCTACATCATCGTTTATAGTGCTCCTTTCGGTCTATTTACTCTTATGGCCAGCAATTTGCTCCGCGCTGAAGGAAGGCCGATTTTGTCCATGTATGTTTTTCTGATGATGTTCATCGTCAACATGATACTCGATCCCTTTTTGATTTTTGGATGGGGACCCTTTCCCGAAATGGGCATCCAAGGCGCGGCGATTGCCGCTTTGATTTCTAATCTATTAAGTTTTTTATTTTCTTTGATTTTTATAGGATTGAAATCATCTAAATATGAATTCAAATTAAAATACACTGTTCCTGACATTCAAATCCTCAGGTCAATTTATTCAATAGGCCTGCCCTCCATCGTTATCAATCTTGTAGGCGGTCTTGTGCTGGTCATATACAATCATGTGCTGGCTGGTTTTGGTTTTCAAGCGATAGGGGCTTTTGGAATATGCTTTCGCATTATGAGCCTGGCGACCATGGTGATTTTCGGCATCGGCGCAGGTTTGATGCCGGTTGTCGCCTTCAGCAAAGGCGCCAACCTTGATCAACGGCTGAGGGAATCTGTTTCGGCCGCGCTAAAAGTTTCGCTTATATTTGCCTCGTTTGCTTTTTTGTTTTTAGAAATATTTGCTTCTCCGGTAGCCGGGCTTTTTTCCCGGGACGTTTCTCTGCTGGAAATAGCGATACAAGCTTTACGAATACACGCGTTGGCGCTCGTTTTAATCGCTCCCATTGTTATTTTCATCAATACGCTCATGGGACTGGGCAAGGGGACGCTGGCTATGTTTCTACTTTTTTTCCGCGACAGCGTCGTTTTTATTCCTTTGCTGATTATCTTGCCGCATTTTTGGGGAATTACCGGCGTCTGGATGGCATTGCCCTTAACGAATTTCATAGCGTTGTTTATCGTTATTTTCTGGACTACCAAAGAACTGCATGGTGGATAATCAACCCATTACGGAATTGATCAATGACAAAATGGATAAAATATCCATCACGAAGATTGCCCATCGCCTGAAAGAAACCAGGATCAGGATGACTTCATTATTGGCGCCCGCCCGCTGAAAGGCCAGACAAATCTTTCCGATAGTCTGTGTGGTTGCTTTTCACTTTTTATATGAAATTTTCACAGAAAAGCGTTGACATATATATTGAATTTTCCTATATTCCCGCTGCCGGAAATTAATCTTCACGCGCGCAAAATTCAGATAAAGAAAATACTTTCCAGTAAAAGCGCAAGAACAAGAACTTTAAAAACTTAATCATTAAAAAAACATTTTAGCCAACCTTTGAGTCAGGTCATTTTATGACAAAGGTCAAGAAAAAAGAACCGACAGCGCTGGAAACGCTCAAAGACTTAATCAGCCGCAATCGTGAGTTTGATATCATTGAGCTGTTTTCCGATATGCATCCGGCGGATATTGCCGATTTAATCGACGAGCTTGAGGAAGAGGATCGCCTGCACCTCTTTTCACTGCTGGATGTTGATAAAGCATCCGACGTTATTCTGGAGTTATCCGATACGTCGCGCGAACAGCTAATTGAAGATCTTTCCAACGAAAAACTCACTGACATCATCGAAGAGATGGAATCGGACGATAAGGCGGATATTATCGCCGAACTCTCCGATGATCAGGCCAAAGCTGTTCTGGAAGCCATCGAGCCGGAAGAATCCGAGGAAGTCCAGGAGCTGCTAAAATATGCTGATGACACCGCCGGCGGCATTATGCAGTCGGAGTTGGTTTCCGTCAAAAAAGACGCGACGATCAACGATGCTTTCCAGGCTGTCGCGGAAGCGAAAGACGACATTGAAAATATTCACAACATTTTCGTGGTGGATGAAGAAGATAAACTGATCGGCACGGTTCCCCTGCAGCGAATTATTACCATGAAAAGATTTGCGCCCATTGTAGATGTTATTGATGAGGATATTCCCAGCGTCCCCTATGATATGGATCAGGAAGAAGTCGCCCGTCTTTTCAAAAAATACGATCTCGTTGCTATCGGTGTGGTCGATAAATTGCAGCATTTGCTGGGACGAATAACAATTGACGACGTCGTGGATGCCATTCAGGAAGAATCATCTGAAGATATTTATCGTATTGCCGGTTTGGGGCAGGATGATACGATTTTTCATAATACCTCTGATTCGGTTAAGAAGAGGCTCCCCTGGCTCTTTCTGAATCTGCTCACGGCACTGACATCGGTTCTGGTCATCGGCTTTTTTGAAGACACGATAAAGATGATGGTCGCTTTGGTTTTTTTCATGCCGGTAGTCGCCGGACTGGGCGGAAATTCCGGAGGTCAGACACTGGCGCTGATTATTCGAGGTATGGCGATTGGTGAAATTACTTTTGAAAATGCGAAGCGTGCTTTATTGCGGCAGATTACGGTCGGTATTGCCAATGGCGTTGCTGTCGGGATTGTTATCGCCATTATTGCTTATTTCTGGAAAGGTATTCCCATCCTGGGATTGATTCTGGGGATGGCGATGATTTTTAGTATTTTTGCCGGAACCATGGCCGGTGTGCTGATTCCGCTGGCCTTAAAAAAGCTTGATCTGGATCCCGCGCTCGGTTCTAATATTTTACTGACCGCGTTTACGGACGCATTTGGATTTTTTTCGTATCTTACACTGGCCACTATATTTCTTAAAATCATCGCCCAAAATTAACCATCATAAGAAAAACATCAAGATAAGATTTAATCAGAATGAAACAGGAGTGTTTGCGGACTAATATTTCCCGGCAGCGCTGGTATGTTTTGTCCAGCTGGTGAGACTCCATTGCGGATCCCTGTCATTGTTGATATCCAATGCCGGATGCAGACCGCATTTCAAAGCAAAATAGCGGTGGAAAGCAAGGTTGCCGGTTAATTCGGGATGAAATACGGTCACCAGAATTTTTTCGTTTTCCACCGCGGCAATGTAATCATCGATTTTTAAAAGAATCCGGACATCGCTGCCCGCATTCAAAATCTTGGGAGCGCGGATAAAAGTCAGAGGAATGGGTCTGTCGGAAACTTCGGGGATCATAGCCTCGCTGACAAAGCTGTCCAGTTGGCTGCCGAAGCTGTTTCGTTCAATCTCGATATCAATTAATCTGAGGCAGGGCGTTTCGCCTGCAACATTTTTTGCCAACAGAATCGCGCCGGCGCATGTGCCCCAGATTTTCATGCCCCGTTGATGAGCTTGCAGCAGGACATCCTTGATTTCAAAGATATTGAGCAATCGGGAGAGGCAGGAACTCTCCCCTCCCGGTATAATCAATCCGGCCAGCTCTGTGAAATCCTCGGGGTCTTTTACTTTTTTGTAGGCGATGCCCAGCTTCTCCAGGTGCTCCAGATGCTCATGGACTCCGCCCTGCAGATCAAGCACACCAATAATGGAGGATTTGCTGCCGACTAAACGCAGAGACATATCTTACCAGCCGCGTCCCGCCAGGATCTGTTCGGGAGGAATCTGCGATATTTCCAGTCCGGGCATGGCCTCGCCCAGGTCCATCGACGCTTCCAGAACTTTCTGCGGATCATTGAAATAAGCGGTTGCCTTGACGATGGCCCGCGCGCGTCTGGCCGGATCGGCGGATTTGAAAATACCGGAGCCGACGAAAATGCCGTCGCAACCCAGCTGCATCATTAAAGCCGCGTCTGCCGGTGTCGCTATGCCGCCGGCTGCGAAATTAACCACCGGCAACCTGCCCAGTTCTTTGACTTTCAGGGCCAGTTCATATGGAATACCGTTGACCTTGCAAAAACCGGTTACTTCTTCCACGGGCATCTGCACCAGCTGGCCGATTTCACGGTTCATCGCTCGCATGTGGCGGACCGCTTCCACAACATTTCCTGTGCCCGCCTCCCCTTTGGTGCGGATCATGGCCGCGCCTTCGGCAATTCGGCGCAGCGCCTCTCCCAGATTTCTTGCGCCGCAAACGAAGGGTATCGAAAACTTTGTCTTATCAATGTGGCATTCTTCATCCGCCGGAGTTAAAACTTCGCTTTCATCGATATAATCGATGCGCAGGGCTTCCAGAATTTGCGCTTCGACAAAATGGCCGATACGGGCCTTGGCCATTACCGGAATGGATACGGCTTTTTTAATGGCGGCAATCATCGCCGGGTCAGACATTCTGGCCACGCCGCCGTCCTTGCGGATATCCGCAGGCACGCGCTCCAGAGCCATGACCGATACGGCTCCCGCTTCCTCTGCGATTTTTGCCTGTTCCACATTGGTTACGTCCATAATGACGCCGCCTTTGAGCATTTGCGCCAGCTGGACATTTAATTCATATCTTTTTATATCCACTTTTAATCGCCTCCTCTATTCATACATTTATTATAATACTTGATATTGATGTTGCCTAGTAAAAAAATTTATCAGATTACCACAGCATTCTTACTTTAATGTCTTGCTTCGACAAATATTGCTTAATATTTTCAATTGTATAGGTGCGATAATGCACCATGGACGCAATCAATGCCGCATCGGCTTTTCCCTGGGTCAGCACCCGGGCAAGATCTTCGGGTTTGCCCGCGCCGCCTGACGCGATGACCGGTATATGGACATTTTCCGAAATCATTTTTGTCAAATTCAATTCATACCCCGTCTGCATCCCGTCGGCATCAATGGAATTCAAACAAATTTCACCGGCGCCCAGATTCACTGCTTCTTTTGCCCACCAGAGAGCATCGATGCCCGTATAAATCCGTCCGCCGTGAATGACGATTTCATAACCCGAAGGGATTTTCTCGGAAACTTCAACCTGTTTGACATCCATTCCCAGAACGACACACTGGCTGCCGAATGCTTTCGCTCCTTCCGTGATGATTTTGGGATTATCCACGGCTGCAGAATTGACGCTGACTTTTTCCGCGCCGGCCAGGATGACGTTGCGCATATCTTCCAGATTGCGGATGCCGCCGCCCACGGAAAAGGGAATAAAAATCGTTTCCGCCACGCGCCGCACCACATCAATCATAATATCGCGCTTATCCGATGATGCAGTGATGTCGTAAAAAACGATTTCATCCGCGCCCTGCTCATAATACTGCCGCGCGGCTTCCACCGGATCACCGATATCCACGTTGCCTTTAAATTTAATGCCTTTCGTTAGTTTGCCGTCGCGCACATCGAGGCAGGGAATAATTCTTTTACTTAACATTGCCGCTCCATGCGCAGAAATTTTGCAAAACCTGCAAGCCGGGACGTCCGCTTTTTTCCGGGTGAAACTGCATGGCCACCAGATTGCCCTTTGCCAGAACCGAACAAAATGTCATGCCATAATCAGTTGTTCCCAAAACAGCCGTCTCATCAGAAGGCGCCGGATAATAGGAATGCACAAAATAAAATTCAGCCTCCGGCGATACATTCTCAAAGATCGGATGGCTGCGGTGTAATTTGACGCTGTTCCAGCCCATCTGTGGAATCTTTAACAAAGAACCTTCTTCAGTCAATTTTTCGGGGAAACGCTTCGTTGAACCGGAAACAAGGCCGATGCATGCGGTGTCGTTTTCTTCGGAATAATCCAGAATAATCTGCGTGCCCAGACAAATTCCCAAAAGCGGTTTGCCGGTTTTCATGTAGTTTTTCAGCCAGCTATCCAGCTTCTTTTCGCGCAGATACGCCATGGCTTCGCCTGCTGCGCCGACTCCCGGAAAAATCACACGGGATGCCGCATCGAGTTTTTTTGTGTCATCTGTAATGACAAAGTCCTGCCCGATATTCTGCAGCGCACGCGCTACGCTGGTGATATTTCCGGCATTATAATCAATTATCGCTATCATTATTATTATCTCATACGCAATTCTAGCGGATATGCCTTAGCAATTTTTATGCTCAATTTACAGCTCTTTTTTATCCTTTATATAATGCATTCCCTGATAAGAGTCTCTTTTCTCTAATTCCCTGTTAATTGAATTAAGAACATCTAATTTATTCATCGCCCAGTCCGGAGCAAGAAAAATGTCACGATAACCATCGGCAGTGAGGCGCTGAATCACCATTCCCGGCGGCAATAATTCCAGAACATCGGCGGTTAGAGAAACATATTTTTCCTTGGTGATCATTTTTATCTCGCCTTTTTTGTACATTTCACCAAGAGCAGTTCCCTCCAGGGCCAGCAGAGAATGGATTTTGATGCCGTTGACCGGCATAGCCGCCAGCGTTTGAGCTGTGGCCAATACATCTTTGTCACTTTCGCCCGGCAAACCGATGATAATGTGAACACAAATGTTCAGATTGCCTTCGACGAGAGAAGTGACAGAATCGGTGAATTGTTGAAAAGTATGTCCGCGGTTTATGAACTGCAAAGATTTATCATGAACCGATTGCAGACCCAATTCCACCCAGATGTGATATTTTTTTGCGTAATCTTTTAACAATTCCACTACATCGGACCCAAGGCAATCCGGTCTTGTGCCGATGGAAAGTCCGATAACATCTTCCTGGGCCAGCGCTTCATCATAGAGAGATCGCAATTTTTCCACCGGCGCATAAGTATTTGTAAATGTTTGGAAATAAGCGATATATTTTGCGGCCTGCTTTGCATAGTACTTTTTGCCACTGACAATCTGTTCAGTAACTGAGGGTAAAGTTCCCTGCTGACGCAGCTTTGAGCCTCTGCCATCACAGTAAATACAACCGCCCCAGGCAACCTTTCCATCACGGTTCGGACAGGTAAACCCCGCGTCAATTTGTAGTTTGTGGACACTACAGCCGAATAAATTGCGCCAGTAACTTTTCAGATCGTAATACCGCTTAGAATTTTTCCAAAAATCCGGTTTCGCCAAAGCCGCCTCTTTTTTTATGTTGTGTTTTTACAGCCTATGCCGTAAAAAAAGTCCGTCATTCCCTTGGAAGAGGGAATCCAGAAAAAATTGCTACAATTACTGGATACCGGATCAAGTCCGGTATGACAGATGAAGTTGTTTTCTACTATTGATTTAAAACAAGAGCAAGTGTTTGATGAAGACATGGCTGATTTTACGGACAACTATGAGATTGCGGTAATCGGTGGCGGACATGCCGGCTGCGAAGCGGCGCTGGCCTGTGCGCGCATGGGCTGCCAAACTATTTTATTCAATATCAATCTGGATTCGATAGCGCTGATGTCCTGTAACCCGGCAATCGGTGGTCTGGCGAAAGGGCAACTGGTCAAGGAAATTGATGCGCTTGGCGGTGAGATGGGCAAGGTCACCGATAAAACCGCTGTGCATTTTCGGATGCTCAACGCGTCCAAAGGTCCGGCCGTTCATTCTTCACGGATGCAGTGCGATAAACAGCTCTACCGCCTGACCATGAAAGCGGTTGTTGAAAATCAGCAGAATCTTTACATCCGACAGGCCATGATCGAAAGCCTTGTCATTGAAGGCGGCAAGATTAAAGGCGTACTGGACCAGAGCGGATATTTTTACGGCGCGAAAAAAGTTATCATTACCACCGGCACTTTCTTAAACGGCCTGGTTCACGTCGGTGCTTCACAGACTCCTTCGGGACGCGCCGGAGAATTGGCTTCCATCGGATTAGCCAATCATCTCAAAGGTCTTGGTTTCGATATCGGCAGGATGAAGACCGGAACCCCGCCGCGCCTGCGCGCTTCATCCATTGATTTTTCAAGGCTGGAGCGGCAGGACAGCGATCCGGAACCGCAACCGTTTTCTTTTTCGACTGAAAAACTGCGGACGGAACGGCTGCCTTCCTATTTTTCTGCCACATCCAGCGAGACGCATCGCGTGATTCGCGAGAATATTCAATACTCGCCTCTTTATTCCGGCGTGATCAAAGGGGTGAGCGCCCGCTACTGTCCATCACTGGAAGACAAGGTCATGCGATTTGGCGAACGCCAGAGTCATCCGGTCGTGCTGGAACATGAAGGATTGGATACGCAGGAAGTTTACGCCAAAGGCTTGGGCAACTGCCTGCCGCTGGAGTTGCAGTATCAGATTGTTCACAGCGTTAAAGGATTAGAACAGGCGCAAATTATGCGCCCGGCTTACGCCATCGAATATGATTTTGTTCAGCCGACACAGCTCAAGCCCACGCTGGAGACGAAACTGGTTGCCGGACTTTATCTGGCCGGCCAGATAAACGGTACATCGGGTTATGAAGAAGCGGCGGCTCAGGGGCTCTGGGCAGGCATCAATGCGGCACGCGCTTTGCAGGGAGCGCCGACTTTTATCCTGGATCGCTCCGAGGCTTACATGGCAGTGATGATTGACGACCTTGTCACACGAGGCGTGGATGAACCCTATAGAATGTTTACTTCGCGTGCCGAATACCGCCTGATTTTGCGCGAAGACAATGCGACCATTCGTCTGATGGGCAAGGGCTGCGAATTGGGACTTATCGATAGTGCACATTATCTTGAACTTCAGGACAAAATAAAAAAGATAGAACAGGGCATCGAACATCTCAAAGCTGCGCCCGTAAAGCCTACTGCTGAAACAAATGAAAAACTGGGGACGCTCAACTCTCCGCCTTTAAGCAATCATACAACACTGCATGGCCTGTTGAAGCGTCATGAATTGTCTTACGACAGCCTGTCTGTATTTTCCGGCTGGGAGCCGCAGCCGGATTCTTTCGTCAAACAGCAGATTGAAATTGAAACCAAGTACGAAGGCTACATCAAGCGCCAGTTCGATGCCGTTAAGAAATTGAAAGATCAGGAGAAAAAGAAAATCCCGCCGGACTTCGATTACAACTCTGTTCCCGGCCTTTCCAACGAGCTCAAAGCCAAGCTCACCAAAATAGCTCCGCAAACGCTCGGCCAGATGGAACGCATTCCCGGCATGACTGAGGGAGCGATTTCGGCGGTGTTGATCATGATGAAAAAGCAGGAGTTGACGGATAATTTAAAAAAAGAAAAAACTCCCTAAAGTGAAATTTATATAGGATAAAATGCATGCAGGATTCAAATAAATCAGAGTTGGACAAGAAGTGTGAAGAATTATCGGGCGCTTTCAAAGGAGTTTTGTCCTGGAAATGGGACGATCGATTTGAAACCGTTTTAGCCGAATTTAGTACAGACAAAAAAAATAGCGTCCGGGAAATCCTGGATCGATATCTCGGCATGACGTGGGACAGCTCCAATATCAGCAGAGCGCCCAAGACCATCCAGAAGATCAATGTACATCTTGGCAAACTAAGATCGGGACAGTTGCTTTTCAGCACAGATCCAGAAAAAGATGCTTATATTTTTGGCGCCTGGTGGCCATGGGGGGACGGCAAAACCATCTCCATACGCATCGCTCCATACTATAAGAAATTATCAGATTCAGAAAATGATGGTAAAATCGAATATTTCAAAAGCAGTTTTGGAATATAGTAATATATCATACGGGACATTATAGAACAATTTTCAAAGTCGAAATCTCCAGAGTCATTATTATGCGTATCATTCATGGCGCTCGCCTGATGAATATGGATATTTTTGAAAACACCCACACTGCGGATAGTAAGACAACAAAAGGCAATTGATATATGAAAACGAAGGCGAAAGACATCGATGGTTTCCACATGTATACGACTTGTTGACAACTTCTAAAATCAATATTCAGAAAAGTTGTCAACTCAATCTAAATGAATAAAATTGTAATAAAAACATTTCTATTGACAAAACTTTTTGGAAAAAATAAGATCATTGCCAAGAGAGAATTTGAGCTATGAACGTGATCAAAATTCAAAACATTATAATTATAAATATTATAATTAGCTTCTCCATAGGAGGCCGGGGCGCGGAATAGTATCATCTCTAAATAAACAAAATTCAAATCCGCTGCCAGGCAAGCCCGACAGCGGATTTTTTGTGAGATCCCAATTTCAGAAGCGTAGCGCACTGAAATTTGTTGGACGAACTATCCAATCCCGATTTATCGGGACTGGGAACAACCCCGCAAAGCGGTGGTTTTCAAGGAGAGGAAAAATGAAAAATAGAGTCATTATTTACGATACAACGTTGCGGGACGGTACCCAGGGGGAGCAGACGAATTTTTCAGCGGAGGAAAAATTACGCATTGCCCAACGCCTCGATGAAGTTCATTTTCATTATATTGAAGGCGGCTGGCCCGGTTCCAATCCCAAAGATGCTCGTTTTTTTGAAATGGCCAAAAGCGTTAAATTCAAAAATTCGCGCCTGACCGCCTTCGGCAGTACGCGCCGTGCCCATACCAAAACTGAAAGCTGTCCGAATTTGAAGGCACTAGTCAAAGCCGGCACTGTCGCCTGCGCGATTGTCGGAAAATCGTGGGATTTGCATGTGATCGATGTTTTAAAAACAGACCTTAATGAGAATCTGGCCATGATTGCCGATTCCATCGAATATCTGAAATCGACGGGCAGGGAAGTTTTTTTTGACGCTGAACATTTTTTTGACGGCTATAAACATAATTCCCGCTACACGACCAAAGTTGTAAAGACGGCGCTGGCGGCCGGCGCGGATTATATTGTGTTGTGCGATACAAATGGCGGTTCTCTGCCTCATGAAATCTGCGCTATTGTAAAAAAAATTTCTTCTCATATTCCTTTTGAAAAAATGGCCATTCATGCCCACAATGACGGTGGGCTGGCCGTGGCCAATTCCATTGCCGGCGTCCAGAAAGGCATCGTGATGGTTCAGGGAACGGTCAACGGCTATGGGGAAAGATGCGGCAACGCCGATCTGATTACCGTCATTGCCAATTTGCAGTTGAAGTTGGGCAAAAAATGCATCCCTGCGGAATCCATCCGTCAACTGACCAATCTGTCTCATTATGTCAGCGATGTGGCCAATGTGCCGCCGCTGAATTCCCGTCCATTTGTGGGGCGCAGCGCCTTTGCCCACAAGGGCGGCATTCATGTCAGCGCGGTTGTTAAAAACTCCGCCGCCTATGAGCATATTGAGCCGGAATTGGTGGGCAATCACCGGCGTGTTCTGGTTTCCGAGCTGGCGGGTAAAAGCAATGTTGAATATAAAGCAAAAGAATTGGGCATTGATATTACGAAGGATGATGCCATCAGCAAAAAGATTGTGCATGAAGTCAAGCTCATGGAAGACCGCGGTTTTCAGTTTGACGCCGCCGACGGCTCACTTTCCTTGCTGATAAAGAAAGCGATTGGCGAATTTGTCCCACCTTTTAATCTGGAAACGTTCAGCGTGATTACGTCGCGGAAAGAAAACAATCCCTGCCTTTCTCAGGCGACCATCAAGATATCGGTTGCCGGCGAAGAAGAATTGACCGCCGCGGAAGGCAACGGTCCCGTGAACGCCCTGGACTACGCTCTGCGCAAGGCGCTGACAAAATTTTATCCGCAGATCAAAGATATGCGTCTGGTTGATTTCAAAGTACGCACACTGGAAGGTTCGGAAGGGACGGGCGCGGGCGTCCGGGTGCTTGTCGATTCGACCGACGGCGAAGAGGTCTGGAGCACCATCGGTGTGTCTGAAAATATTATCGAGGCGAGCTGGCAGGCGCTGGTGGACAGTATTCAGTATAAACTGAGCAAGGAGGAAAATCTCAATATCAAATAACAGCAGTCAATTTCCTTGTTTCCTGTGAAGCTTTGTTGCGAAAGAATCGTTTTTGGTATATGACGTTCGCGAAAGGTAATAAAATCACAGGAATTTAGAAAATGCTGCTGTCGATTAACAGCCAGAATCCGCAAATGCGCCTCATTAAAAAAGCTGCAGAAGTTCTGCGCGACGGCGGCATCATCATCTATCCGACCGATACGGTTTACGGTCTGGGCTGTGACTTGTCCAATAAAAAGGGCATTGAAAAAATATACGAGTTGAAAAAAAGAAACAGGAAACAACCGCTCAGTTTTGTCTGCTCCGATCTGAAACACATCAGCGAATACGCCAAAGTTACCGATTACGCCTATAAAACCATGAAAAGGCTTCTGCCGGGGGCTTATACGTTTATTCTGGAAGCCTCGCGTCTGGTCCCAAAAATTATTTTGCCGAAAAGGTCAACAACAGGTATAAGGGTGCCGGACAATGAGATCTGTCTTTCGCTGGTCAAAGAACTCGGTCAACCGATCATCAGCACCAGCGTGAAAACGGAACAGGGAGAAACGTTGGGCGATCCCGCCGTTATTAAGGAATATTTTGGCAAAATGGTTGATTTAATTATAGATGGTGGTATGATTATGCCGCAGCCATCGAGTGTCATCAGTTTGGTGGATGACAATATAGAAATTATAAGAATAGGTAAAGGCGATATAAGCGCCTTTCTATAAATATACAAAGGTTGAGCGGTATTGAGTGCGGACAGACGCATATAAAGTCTGTCTGGGCGCGTGAGCGTGCCGGAATATCAGCCGACCGAAAAGGACATTTATGAAGCACATCATGCTCGTTAACGCTGTTCATAAGGAACAGATGCGGATGGCTACGGTTAACGAAAAGGGCATTTTAGTTGATTTCAACATTGAAATGCCGACCCGGGAACCCATTACCGGCAATATATATAAAGGAAGGGTTCTGAAAGTTGAACGTGGCTTGCAGGCGGCCTTCGTTGATTACGGAGGCAGCAAAGACGGTTTTCTTCCCCTGAAAGATGTCAGTTCAGAATATTTATCCGGACCGGAAAACGGTCAATCCGGCGGCAGACCCGTTTTAAAAGCCGGCCAGGAAATTATTGTTCAGGCGATCCGGGAAGCCGTCGGCAACAAGGGGGCGCTGCTGACGGCCTATGTTTCTCTCCCGGGTCGATATCTGGTTCTGCTTCCCAATAAGCCCGGCAGCGGTATCTCCCGGAAAGTCGAGGACGAGGAAGACCGGCAAAAAATCAAAAATCTCATGAAGCAGATTAAAATTCCGGAGACCATGGGTTTTATTGTCCGGACGGCGGGGTATAACCGCACTAAGCAGGAAATATCCCGCGACTACCAGCATCTGGTGCGTCTCTGGAAAGAAATCAACAAGAAAGCAAAAAGCATTCATGAACCCTCCATGATTTATCAGGAAACGGATTTCGGCGTCCGCAGCATCCGCGATTACCTGACTTCAGAAATTGAAGAAATCATGGTGGATGACCAGGAAACGTTCCGCAAAATGCGCGCATACCTCAGGGCCATTTCTCCGCGCTACATCAAAATGCTCAGACATTATAAGGAGAAAACTCCGCTGTTTGACAGCTTCAATCTGGAAGAGCAGATCCGCGTCATCTATCAGGAGCGCGTGGAGCTGAAGTCCGGTGGACATATCGTCATTAATCCGACCGAGGCGATGATCACGATTGACGTCAATTCCGGCCGCGGCTCCAACAAGAAAAATATCGAAGAGACCGCTTTTAAAACCAACATCGAAGCCTGCGAAGAAATTGCCCGTCAATTGCGTCTGCGCGACCTGGGGGGCTTGATTGCCATTGATTTCATCGATATGATCGACAAGAAACACAACGCCGAAGTGGAAAAAGCGTTCAAGAAAGCCCTGAGCATCGACAAGGCCAGAATCCAGCTCTCCAAAATTTCCAAGTTTGGTATTCTGGAATTGTCCCGGCAGAAGAAACAGTCCACAATTCAGGAAATCAGCTACACAAAATGCCCCTACTGCAAAGGCAGCGGTTTGCGTCCGTCTCTGGAAGCGGCCGCTCTGGGAGCTTTTCGCAACATCGAATCGGAAGTCGTTAAAGGCAACTGTTCCGAGCTGAGAATTATCCTGCCTCACGAAATCGCTGATTACATTCTCAATCGAAAAAGAAGTGAACTGCTGGATCTCGAAACCACATTCGATATTGCCTTAAATATCGCCGGCAGCGCCGAGATTCCCTGGGAAAAGGTCGAGATACAGCAAATATTGAAAGAGCAGACGAATCATCACGAGCATGTGCATGTGGAGGAAACTGAAGCAAACCATACAGAAAATGCCTCCGAAATGAACGGCGCTGAAAAAATCATTCCGAATGGAGAAAAGCCATCCAAGAAAAAAAGTCGGCGCAGACCCCGCCACAGACGCCGTAAACCGGTTGAATCGGCAGCGGAAGTTTCTTCAGCGGAAAATGTTTCGTCCGAGTCTGCCGGTGAAGATAATTTATCGGCGCTTCTGATTATGGACCCAGAGCCGGAAGAAAACATCGTTGCGAAAAAGAAGGAGCCCAGGAGAAATAAAATAATCGCCAAAGACGCTGATCAATAGCGTCAATACAGCTTATGCTATTTTCCTTTGGCCAGTTCCCTAGAGCGACGTGTAGCCGCCTGAACAGTGGCAACCATGATTTTACGGACGTTGTTGGCTTCCATCACCTTTAATCCCTCAAAGGTGGTTCCGTTGGGGGATGTGACCATTTCCCTTAACTGAGCCGGTTCTTTATCGCTTTCCATGCACAGCCGGGCGGCCCCCAGCATGGTTTGCGCGGCCAGTTGTTTGGCCAGTTTGCGGGGCAATCCACTTTGGAATCCTGCTTCAATCAGCGCTTCGATGATCAGGAAAAAATAGGCGGGGCCGCTGCCGCTTAATCCCGTCACGGCGTCCATCATTTTTTCCTTCACTTCCACGCTGATGCCCACGGCATTAAAAATCGCGCGCGTGATGTTGACATCCGCGGCACGGGCAAAACGTCCCGGGGCGACTGCCGCGGCGCCTTCGCCCACCAGCGCCGGCGTATTAGGCATGACCCTGACGATACGGACACCTTGGTTAAGGTGCTTTTCAATCAATTTTGTGGTAATGCCCGCGGCGATGGAAATTACGGTTTTTGATTTGTTGATAACCGGACGGATTCCGAGCAGCGTCACAATCATATTTTGCGGTTTTACGGCGAGAATGATGATATCGGCGTTTTTTACCGCTTTTTCGTTGTCCTGAGTAATATTTGTTTTCATGGAGGTACGCAGAAAATCAAGTCTCTTGGCGTCAATGTCGGCAATGGTAATATTTTTAGCGGGCACAATTTTCTGCGTAATTAAACCTTCCGCGATGATGCCGCCCATTTTTCCGCCGCCAATCACGGCCACTTTTTTGCCTTTAAGCATGTCTTGCTTACCCCCGAGTGAATGAAATTTGAATTTCTTTTATCCTTTTCAAACCAATCCGGTCAAGATGTTTATTGTGAATCTTCCATTGCAATGAAATTTGCTTTTATGATACTAAAATTTCACGAGGTTCTAAACCATGTTGAAATATTTTGATGTTGAATCGACCAAAATCGCCTGCTGGGTGAATGAACACGATTTTGACGCACAAAAACAGAGTCTATTGTTTATCCACGGCTCCGGCGGTAATCACAGCCTCTGGTCGTATCAGTATGGAAAGCTTCATAAAAAATATAACATTGTTGCCGTGAATCTTCCCGGCCACGGTTCCTCCGACGGCAATGGGGAAAAGGATGTGCCGCGATACTGCGATTGGATCAAGACGATGCTGAGTGTTCTCGATCTCAAAGACGTTATTCTGATCGGCCACTCGCTGGGGGCGGCGATTACGCTCCAATTTGCGATAAGCCATCCTCAGGATATAGTGGGCATGGTTTGTATCGGCGGCGGCATGAAGATGCCGGTGAATTCTGTGTTTCTTGATTTTTTAAAAACAAATCCCCCGCAACTGCCGGCCGAAATAACAGAAATGATCTGTAAATTTTCACTCGCCAAAGAAAATAGGACCAAATTATCCGATCCCCTGCAAAAAAGCATTACCCAATCGAAAGTTGAAGTAATGTATGGAGACCTGTTGGCCTGCAACGAACTGGATTTGACTCCGCATACCGGCAAAATAAGACTGCCGGCTCTCATTATCTGCGGCGCGGAAGACAAAATGACGCCGCCGGATCTTTCCCGTCAGCTTGCCGCCAACGTTAAAAACGCGCAACTGGAAATCATTGAAGGGGCCGGTCATATGGTGATGCTGGAGAAACCTTCGGAATTAAATAATTGTCTGGATGCATTTGCTTCATCAATTTTCCCGACAGCTCAGGAGATATCCTGAATGCTGAATACTTAAAGAGAGGCTATAATATGTTTGTGTTCAATAATCTGATTGTCGCGCTGGCCCAGGTCATCAATATTATCTTAACCATCTATATGTGGATTATTATTTTCCGTGCAGTGATTTCGTGGGTTAATCCCGATCCCCACAATCAAATTGTTATATTTCTTTATCGCGTTACCGAACCCGTTCTCGGGCCCATCCGCAGAAAGATACCCATGCGTAATATAGGCATCGACATCTCGCCGGTGATCGTTCTTCTGGTGATTGTCTTTTTGAAGTATTTTCTGGTGGAAACATTGATGCAGGTGGCCGCCCGTTATTAATTTCGTTTCATAAGGACATTTCATTTGAACAATTCAATCGTCTTGAAAGAATCTAAAAAGGGCGTGACCTTTGACATTCACGTCAATCCGCATGCCTCACGCGCTGAAATATGCGGCGTCCAGGAAGGCGCGTTCAAACTGAAAGTTACCGTGCCGCCGGTGGAAGGCGCTGCCAATGAAGCCTGTATTAAACTGCTGGCTGAAGAACTGAAGTTGAAGAAAAGCCAGCTCGAAATATTCGCCGGCGCCAAATCGCGAAGAAAAACGGTTCTGGTCAAAAACGCAGGCAAAACGGAACTGGAATTGAAGCTCCAAAATTATCTCAAGACAAATCATATGCGGGAAGCCTAAGATTCGCTAAGAACTTTTATTAGTTTATCATTCATGGAAAAAAGAAAAACATCGGAAAATGCAAGAGTCGTCAAAGCAGCCGGTATTGTCGGTGCGGCGACTATGATCAGCCGTGTTTTCGGACTCGTCCGCGATATGGTCATTGCCGCCTTTTTTGGCGCCAGCTGGATGACCGACGCTTTCTGGGTCGCTTTCCGCATTCCCAATATGTTGCGCAGGCTTTTGGGAGAAGGGTCTCTGACGATTTCTTTTGTGCCGGTTTTTACCGAATATCTGGAAAAAAAGTCGAAGGAAGAAGCCCTTGAACTGGCCCAGAACGCTTTTAATATCCTGGCCGCGATTCTTGCGCTGGTCTCCGTTGTCGGGATTTTGATTTCACCTTTAATTGTCGGGCTCATCGCACCGGGTTTTATTTCAGACCCGCAGAAATTCGGTTTGACGGTATTTCTCAATCGCCTGATGTTTCCCTATATCTTCTTTATTGCTCTGGTCGCTTTATGCATGGGCATTCTGAATTCTTTCCGGCATTTTACCGCGCCGGCCCTTTCGCCGGTCCTGCTCAATATCGCTATGATTGCCGCGGCATTTCTTTTACGCAATATCTTTGAAGCGCCGATCACCTCTCTGGCTATTGGGGTTCTGATCGGCGGTGTTCTGCAACTGGCGATGCAGTGGCCTTTCCTGCTGAAGTTCGGTTTTGTTCCCAAATTAAAATTTAATCTTAGCCATCCTGGAATAAAACAGATCGGCCTCTTGATGCTGCCGGCAATCTTGGGCGCCGGCGTCAGCACCATTAATGTTTTTGTTGGAACCATCCTGGCGTCCTTATTGCCGGGGGGCTCCGTGACGTATCTTTTTTATGCCGACCGGATTATGGAATTGCCGTTGGGAGTTTTTGCCATTGCCATCGGCACGGCGGCTCTGCCCAGCTTCTCCAGGCATGTTGCCACCGGCAAAATGGATGAACTGAAATCAGGCATCGCTTTCTCTTTGCGGTTGATGCTTTTTTTAACGATTCCGGCTACCGTTGCTTTAATGGCGCTGAACCTGCCGATTATTTCTGTTTTGTTTCAGCGCGGGGCCTTTGATGTTCAGGCCGCTGTTTACACCGGTCAGGCGTTATTCTGTTACGCTCTGGGACTGTGCGCGTTTTCGGTGCTGCGCGTCTTTGTCTCCTCTTTCTACTCCTTGCAGGATTCCAAGTGGCCGCTCAAAGCCGCCGTTATTACTTTAATCTTCAATTTACTGGCCAGTCTGATCTTAATGTATTCCCTGAAACATAATGGCATTGCGCTGGCCAGTTCGATTTCCGCCATCGTGAATGTCCTGGTGCTCGCTTACGTCCTAAAAACAAAAATCGGAGTCTATCTGGACCGGGCGTTTTATGCGTCGGTTTCCAGAATTGTTTTATCCGCGCTGCTGATGCTTGGTGCTATCGGATTGGTTGAATATATCATGCCCTGGAATACTCATGCCGCTTTTCAAATCAGATTGATTTACCTTTCCGTTGCCATTTTTTGCGGCGCCAGCGTCTTCTTGGTCTGCGCCTATTTGCTGAAAATTCCGGAAATGCACGCCATGACCAATATTTTGAAAAAAAGATTGGGCCGTTCATAATATCGTACGCACCAGACAAAATCATTGACTTCAACATTTCAAAATGATAGGTACTTTCGTTCTGAATGTCAGGATAAGTTAAAGAACGCAGGGTTATTTTATGTTAGATATTAAATATTTAAGACAGAACATTGATGTTGTCCGCCAGAAAATGACAGAGCGCGGCCAGAATATAGATTTTGACCGTTTTCTGAATCTGGATGCCAAGAGGCGCGACGTTCTGCAGGCGGTGGAAACTTTGCGCAATGAGCGCAATAGCGTTTCCAAACAGGTTGGCGAACTGAAGAAAAAGAAGGAAGACGCTTCCGCTCTGATTGAGAAAATGGGTGAGGTGTCGGCTAAAATAAAAGAATATGACGAAAGCCTGAGGATTACGGAAGAAGAGCTCAACGCTTTTGTGATGATCGTGCCGAACGTTCAGCATGAATCCGTACCGCAGGGCAGCGGGTCTGAAGATAATCCGGTTGTGCGCACCTGGGGTAAAAAGCCGGATTTCAGCTTCGAGCCGAAGCAGCATTTTGATCTGGGCGAAAGCTTGAATATTCTTGATTTCGCGCGCGGCGCGAAAATTGCGGGAGCGCGTTTTACTCTTTATCGCGGAGCGGCGGCCCAACTGGAAAGGGCGATTTTTAATTTCATGCTGGATCTGCACACCGAAAAGCACGGCTACACGGAAGTGCTGACGCCTTTTATGGTCAATGCCGAAAGCATGACCGGTACCGGCCAGTTGCCGAAATTTAAAGAGGATCTCTTCAAGATTGAAGGCATGGAGTATTATTTAATTCCAACAGCCGAGGTTCCCGTAACCAATATTTACAGGGACGAAATTCTGGAAGAGGAGAAATTGCCGATTTATTTTGTTGCCTATTCTCCCTGTTTCCGCGCGGAAGCGGGGTCGTATGGCAAAGATACACGCGGGCTGATCCGTCAGCATCAGTTTAATAAAGTGGAAATGGTCAAATTTTCCAAGCCGGAAACGTCTTATGATGAACTGGAAAAACTGACGGCCAACGCGGAAGAAGTGCTGAAGCGTCTGGGCATTCACTTCCGTACGGTCTGTTTATGCACGGCGGATCTGGGATTTTCTTCAGCCAAGACCTACGACGTGGAAGCTTGGCTTCCTGGACAAAATGCGTATCGGGAAATATCTTCGTGCAGTAATTTTGAGGATTTCCAGGCCCGGCGGGCTTCGATTCGCTTCCGCAGGAAGGAAAGCGGCAAAGTTGAGTTTGTTCATACACTGAACGGCTCCGGACTGGCGGTTGGCAGAACCGTTGTGGCAGTCCTGGAGAATTATCAGCAGGCCGATGGAAGCGTCATCATTCCGGAGGCGCTGCGTTCTTATATGAGAGGTCTGGAAAGAATAGGCCCTTAAGGAGTTTTAAAAAAAGATGGAGGGATGGCCGAGTGGTCGATGGCGGCGGTCTTGAAAACCGTTGGGTGAAAGCCTCGCGGGTTCGAATCCTGCTCCCTCCGCCAGACAATAAAAACAAGCGGTAAATTTTTACCGTTGTGTTCGGAATAGATCGATAACAAAGCGGAGAGATGGCTGAGTGGTCGAAAGCGATCGCCTGCTAAGCGATTGTACGCCCTTTAAAGGTGTACCGCGGGTTCAAATCCCGCTCTCTCCGCCAGTTTTAAATTAAAACTGCTTCATCAAGGCTTATTTGATAGCGGTTTCAGTTTTATCAGCGCCCATGGCTCAGCTGGATAGAGCGCCAGACTACGAATCTGGATGTCGGAGGTTCGAATCCTCCTGGGCGCGCCATAAATCAAGGGGTTGGACAATAGTCTGACCCCTTAAATTTATGTAAAAAAGTAGTATTTACCGCTGCCTCCTGCTATTTTTTTGATAACGAAAATATGATAAGAAACGAATGGGCAAAGCTCATCAAAACTTTTATGGAAGAATGATAAAATGCGCATAGTGGAGTGAAACATTATGAATCGGCATAGTATATATAAAACAATGTCTCAAATATTCAGTAAAACAGGAATCTTGATTATTCTGTCAAGTTTGGGAGTGTTCATTTTTGAAGTGTATCTGTGGCTGAAAACTTTGCACTGGACAGCGCATCGTGTCGTCACTTTTGTGCCGAGCATTGAGAAATGGTTGTCTTTGCAAAGCGACTGGCACGGTTTGAAGAAAATTGTTTTATGGTCACTGCAATGCCCTCTTACCCTGTTTCTGTTAATCGTTGGGGTCATCATTTTCGTTATTTCTACAAAAATAGAAGAGTATAATTTATAAAGACCCGGCAAGATTTCATCCGGGTGTCGGATGCTTGGACGGCGAAACGCATCTCAGGCCGAAGCCGTTTCTTTTTATCATCGCAGTTCTTTTTTAATATCAGTTACATAATCAGACACGATCCGTATCAGGTTTTTCTTGTTTTTGTTTTCATCAATCATGCGCACCACCGCACTGCCGATGACGACGCCATCGGCAAAGTGTCCAATCTCGCGTGCCTGTTCGGGTTTGGATATTCCAAAACCGACGGCGATTGGTTGTTTCGTTATTTTGCGGATTTTCTCGACTTCGACTTTAATATTTGAAATCTTCGGCGCTGTGGTGCCGGTGATGCCGGTGATGGAAATGTAGTAGAGAAATCCGGAAGCTTTCGAGACAATCTTTTTTAATCTTTCCTTATCCGTGGTGGGAGCGATGAGAGAAATAAAATCGATTCCGACAGCGTCCGTGTAATCACGGAGTTCCTTTGCTTCTTCGTAGGGCAGGTCAACAACCAGCACGCCGTCCACGCCTGCATTCCGGGCGGCTTGAGCAAACTTTTTCACACCGTAGGCAAAGATGGGATTGAAGTAACCGAAAAGGACGATAGGAATATCGGAGACCTTGCGCACTTCGGCAACCATTTTCAGCACACCTTCTAAAGTCGTCCCGGCTTTTAGGGATCGTTGGGCAGCCGCCTGAATGACCGGCCCGTCGGCTGTGGGATCGGAGAAAGGTACGCCGATTTCCAGGATATCCACTCCGGCTTTTTCCAGAGCAAAGATCAGTTGCTTTGTGATATCGAGCGACGGATCGCCTGCTGTTAAATAAACAATCAACGCCTTTTCATTTCTGGTGCGCAATTCTACAAATTTATTTTCAATTCGTTTCATCAGCCTATAACTCCTTTCTCGATAATCGTCTGCGCGTCCTTGTCGCCGCGTCCCGACAGACAAATCACAATAATTTTGTTCTTGGCCATTTTCGGCGCCAGTTTCATCGCGTAGGCGATCGCATGCGCGCTCTCCAGCGCGGGAATAATGCCTTCCTTCAGCGACAAAAATGAAAAAGCCTTAATCGCTTCCTTATCCGTTACCGTCACGTATTTGACTTTTTTCGTTGCATGAAAATACGCATGCTCCGGTCCTACGCCGGGATAATCTAGGCCGGCGGCAATGGAATAGGCATCGCGTACCTGTCCACGTTCGTCCTGCAGCAGATAGGTTTTATTTCCATGCAGAACGCCGACTTTGCCGCCATTGATGCTGGCCGAATGTTCGGACGTATTCATGCCGTGACCCGCCGCTTCCACGCCATACATGGCAATGTTTTTTTCATTGCGAAATGGATAGAAGGTGCCCATGGCGTTGCTGCCGCCGCCCACGCAGGCGATCATCACGTCGGGATACCGGCCTTCGAGATTCAAGATTTGTCTTTTCGTTTCTTTGCCAATGACCGACTGAAAATCGCGCACGATTCTGGGATAGGGATGAGGCCCGGCGGTGGTGCCGATCACATAAAATGTATCACGTACTGACGATACCCAGTAGCGCATGGCTTCGTTCATCGCGTCTTTAAGCGTGGCGGTACCGCTTTTCACCGGCACGACTTCCGCGCCCAGGATCTTCATCCGGAAAACATTGGGAGCCTGCCGGCGGATGTCTTCTTCACCCATGAAGATTTTGCATTTCATGCCAAAGAGCGCCGCGACTGTGGCCGTTGCTACACCGTGTTGTCCCGCGCCAGTTTCCGCGATAACTTTTTTCTTGCCCATCCGTCGTGCCAGCAGCGCCTGCCCCAGCGTATTGTTTATCTTATGGGAGCCGGTATGGTTCAGATCTTCGCGTTTGAGATAAATTTTTGCGCCGCGTAAAGATTCCGACATTCTTCTTGCGTAGTAAAGTGGCGTGACGCGTCCGGCATATTCCCTCTGATACCATTCAAATTCTTTCTGGAAGATCCTGTCCTTTTGTGCAGTTTTGTAAGCCTTTTCCAGTTCGATTAATGCAGGCATCAGCGTCTCGGCAGCATAGCGTCCTCCGAAAATGCCGAAATGTCCGTTTTTGTCAGGCAATGTATTCTTCATATGTCCCTCTTTTTAAAAATTGATTGCAAATTTTCATGCTTTGTATCGGAGGCCTGGATGATGTCAAAGATACAGGCCAGCTTTTGATGATCTTTTTTACCCGGCGATGCTTCCACTCCGCTGTTGATGTCCAAAGCGACTGGACCAACTGTTTTCAAAGCATCGGCAACATTTTCAGCGTTGAGCCCTCCGGATAAAATCAGCGGTTTTTTACCCCTGAGGTCACCGGCCAGGCCCCAGTTGGATTTTTTGCCGGTGCCGCCGTAAAGTCCGGCATCGCGGGTGTCTATCAATAGCGCGGCGACAGGATAAGTCAGTGCGCGATCGATATCGTCATTGTTTTTTAACTCGACAGCTTTAATCATCATGGATGTCGGGAACTGACGGCAATATTCAGACGATTCATCTCCGTGCAATTGAATCATATCCAGCGCGCAGGCCTCTACCAGCTTTTTTATATTTTCCGGTTTTTCATTAACGAATACTCCCACCTTCACCACCTTATCCGGCAAAGCGCTGATAATTATTTTTGCATCTTCCGGTTTTATATAGCGAGGCGAGGGCGGATAAAAAATAAAGCCCAGAGCGGTAGCGCCGCAATGCGCCGCTACCAAAGCGTCTTCTGTGCTGGTGATCCCGCATATTTTCACTTCCGTCACTTCAGTCTTCTCCTATGAATGCGCGGAGTTTTACGCCCATGTCCGGAGCAATGACGAGATGCTCACCGATTAAAAAAGTATGGATACCGGCTTGCATCAGGGATTCGATGTCTTTTCTTCCGCGGATGCCGCTTTCCGCCACGACGATTTTATCTGCCGGGATGCGCGTCCTGAGCCTGCGGCTGGTTTCGATATCGGTAACAAACGTATCCAGATCGCGGTTGTTGATGCCGATAATCTCCGCGCCGGCGGCCAACGCTAAATCCAATTCTTCCTGAGAGTGGACTTCCACCAGTTGGCTTAAGCAAACTTCCCTGGAGAGCGAAATGAAGTCAGCAAGTTTTTCTTCTAACACTCGCACGATAAGCAAAACAGCATCAGCTCCGATGGCTCTCGTCTCGAAAATCTGAAGAGGATCAACAATAAAATCCTTTCGCAATAACGGCAATTTTACGGTCTTCCTGATTTGCGTCAGATAGTCTTTGTGTCCGAAAAAATATTTTTCATCGGTGAGCACTGAAATCGCCGCGGCGCCGTTTTGTTCATAAATCTGCGCGATCCTCAAAGGATCGAAATCAGCAACCAGCCGGCCGCGTGAAGGCGAAGCGCACTTGACTTCCGCGATAATGTTGCAGTCGCTGCTCGTCAGCGCCTTTCTGAAATCACGGCACGGTTCAAGCCCGGCAATTTGTTTTTGCAGTTGCGCCTCTGTTGTTTCTTTTTTCAGTCGCGCGATCTCTTCTTTTTTTGTTTCAATAATTTTGTCGAGAATCATATTTCCTCTTGATTACCCGCCCCTGGTGGGAGGGGATGAAGGGGAGGGGGATGTCTTGCCACAAAACAGGTGAATTTGTTTTCACCCTCACCCTGGCCCTCTCCCCTCAAGGGAGAGGGGAATTTTAGCTGTTGCTCAGTTCAATCAGCGCCTGCAGTTTCTTAACGGCCGCGCCGCTGTCAATGCAATCGGTCGCAACCGCCAACCCTTCTTTAATGTCTTTTGCTTTTTCGCCGGCAACAATGGCCAACGCCGCGTTCAGCAAAACAACGTTGCGGCAGGCGCCGTCTTTACCGGACAGAACCTCTCTGGTTATTTGAGCGTTGACAGAGGGATCTCCTCCCCGGATGGATGCCAGTGTATCCGTCCGGCCAAAATAATCAACGGGATTAATGTTGTACGTTCGGATGATGCCGTCTTTGAGTTCGGCAACGCGCGTTTCGCCGGTGATCGTTGCTTCGTCGAGCCCGTCAAGACCGTGTACGACAAAAGCTTTTTTTGTGCCCATGTTTTTTAAAACTTCGGCAAACATCTCCGTGAGCTTCGGATCATAAACTCCCAGCAGCTGAGCGGTCGCTCCCGCCGGATTGGTGAGCGGCCCCAGCATATTGAAGATGGTGCGGATGCCGATTTCGCGTCGTGGACCGATCGCGTATTTCATCGCTCCATGGAGTTTGGGGGCAAATAGAAACCCGATGCCGATCTGCTGAACACATTCTTCAACAATTTCCTGATCGGCGCTGATATTAACACCGAGAGCTTCCAGAACATCGGCACTGCCGCAGCCGCTGGAAACGGCGCGGTTACCGTGCTTGGCGACCGTGATGCCGGCCGCCGCAACCACAAACGCTGCGGTTGTTGAGATATTAAACGTGTTCAATTTATCGCCGCCTGTTCCGCACGTATCCACAATGGTCGTCGCACAGGCGTTGACGCGTGAGGCTTTCTGACGCATGATCCGCGCCGCGCCGGTGACTTCTTCCACCGTTTCGCCTTTCATGCGTAAAGCGGTAATCAAAGCGGCGATCTGGGCCGGTGTGGCCGTGCCGCTCATAATCTCTTCCATGGCTTCCATCATCTCGGATTCCCGAAGATCGGTTTTGGTGACCGCCTTATCAATGGCTTCTTTTATCATGACTTATGCTCCTTTCGTCCTGTATATTTTAAAAAGTTTCTTATAATGCGTTTACCCTGCGGCGTTAAAACGGATTCCGGGTGAAACTGGATGCCTTCCACCGGATATTCTTTGTGCCGCAATCCCATAATTTCGCCCTCATCGGTTTCGGCGCTGATTTCCAGAAAGGACGGCAGCGTTTCCCGTTCGACGATGAGCGAATGGTAGCGTCCGGCGGGAAAGGGATTGGGCAGCCCGGCAAAGATGGTTTTCCCGTCGTGTTTAACGGGAGAAACTTTCCCGTGCATGATGCGTCCGGCGCGCACGACTTTGGCGCCAAAAGCGTAGCCGATGGATTGATGGCCCAGGCAGATCCCCATCATCGGCACATCTTTATAAAATTCCCGAACCACATCCACGGTGATTCCCGCCTCCAGGGGTGTACAGGGACCCGGCGAAAGAAAGATCGCTGACGGCTTCAGAGCTTTTATCTCGTCAATATTTATCGCGTCGTTGCGATACACCTTAACCTCTTCGTCCATCTGTCCCAGATACTGGACGATGTTGAAAGTAAAGGAATCGTAATTGTCGATCATTAAAATCATATATTATCTCCAGATTAATTGCCGTTCCTGATTTCAAAGCCGCTGGCGGCCAGGCGCACGGCCTGCAGCATGCCGCGGGATTTGTTGAGCGACTCCTGATGTTCCGATTCGGGAACTGAATCATAAACAATGCCCGCGCCGGCCTGAACATAAACTTTGCCGTTTTTTAAAACCATCGTCCGGATCGTGATGCACAAATCCATATTGCCGCTGAAACTGAAGTAGCCGACCGCTCCGCCGTAAGGTCCCCGTTTAACCTTTTCCAGTTCGTTGATGATTTCCATGGCCCGCACTTTGGGCGCGCCGGTCAATGTGCCGGCCGGGAAAGTCGCCGCCAGAACATCGAAAGCATCCTTGCCTTTGTCCAGGTGGGCGCGCACATTGGACACCAGGTGCATGACATGTGAATATTTTTCCACCACCATATATTGATTGACCTGCACGCTGCCGGTTTGCGCCACCCGTCCCAGATCGTTGCGCCCCAGATCTACCAGCATCACATGCTCCGCGCGTTCTTTTTCATCGGAAAGCAATTCGTCGGCAAGCGCACGGTCTTCCTGTTCAGTTTTTCCTCGCCTTCTTGTTCCGGCAATGGGGCGCAGTTCCATGGTATCTTCCTCCTTACGCACCATGACTTCCGGGGAGGAACCGATCAGAATCAGATCATCCATTTTCAGAAAGAAAAGATAGGGCGACGGATTGATAAAACGCAGCGCCCGGTAAAGATCAATGGGATTGGAGCGGCACTCGGTCTCAAAGCGCTGTGAGAGAACCACCTGAATGATGTCGCCCGCCACAATATATTCTTTGGCTTTTTCAATGGCGTCCTTGTACTGCCGGGGCGTCATATTGGATTCAAAGTTGATTTCGCCTGCCGTGCCCGCGGCAATTTTATGAGAAGCCGCCGCGGAGATGGTTTCAATCATCGCCTCAATTTTCTGGCAAGAGGCTTGGTAGCTTTCCTCCAGCGAATCGGTGTCTTCGGTATAAGCGCAGGCAACCACCTTGATCGTGTGGCGCACATTGTCAAATATTATCAGCGAATCGCTGATGACAAAAACAGACTCGTCCAGATTCAGATCATCGGGCGGGCTGGGCGGAATTTTTTCAAAATAGCGCACCATTTCGTAACCCAGATAGCCGACCGCGCCGCCATAAAAACGCGGCAGGCCCGGAATGACAACAGGTTTGTAACGATTGAGAAGCTCGCGAAGAAAATTCAGAGGCTTGCCCTGATGTTCGCGGGTCGCCACCTTTCCCTTTTCATCAATGATGACTTGATCGCCGTGGACTCTGAAAACCACACCGGCGTCTGTTCCCAGAAAAGAGAACCGTCCCCATTTTTCGCCGCCTTCGACGCTTTCCAGAAGATAGACGTGGCCCTTATTCTGGAGCTTTGTCAGAACGGAAACAGGCGTTTCCACGTCAGCCAGGATTTCCCGGTAAACCGGGATCAGATTTCCCTTGCGGGCTAACTTTTCAAATTCTTCAAAATTTGGTTGGTACATAAAAATTCTCCCTAAAACGACTAAAGCCGTGAAATCTATTCACGGCTTCAATCTGTAGAAACAAAAAAGCCGTGAAGGTCCCGGAGGCTCTCCACGGCTTTGACTTTAATTAAAAAGGATCAGCGGCGGAAATCCCTCCCTTTGAGGTTCCACCACCACCAGTTATTAAGATTGAATGTTTTAATCATTGTTTTTGCAAAGTTCCTTCAACTTTGGGAGTCGTATAGCAACAGTAAAATTATATGTCAACAGTTTTTTGTTTTTACAGATTCATGCCGGTTGCCTCTAAATCTAGAAAGGAAGGGATGTTTGTATTAATGAAGCATAGCATTGGCGGCAGTGTTTTTGTTGCAGGGAACGGGAGCGGCAGGCATCCAGATCAATAAAATAGCCATGTTTTGCACACCAGACATTTTCGCGGAGAGGTTTGTTTTTTGACAATAAATCATCTGCAGGATCACATTTTTTACGGGATATTTTTTTCATGAAACAGAAATAAGTGATAATGATGACAAATGTCAATATAAGATTATTAATCGTTCTTGACACCGGTTCAATTATTTTTATATAAGTTGCCAAATTATTTTAAATTTTGGCGTATCGGAAAAATTTATGGCATTGATGGATTTCACTTTAACTGTTTTTAAAAACATCCGCATTCAGGATGTTCTGGATGTCATCATCATTGCTTTGATGATTTTCGCCCTGTTGACCTGGTTTAAAGCGAGAGCTTCCCGCTTCGTGCTCATCGGCATCATTTTGCTGGGCGGCATTTATGTTGCCGCGCGCTTCTTTCAGCTTTATCTCACCACCATCGTGCTACAGAGCTTTTTTGCCATTTCACTCTTTGTTTTAGTGGTCATCTTTCAGGAAGATCTACGCGGTTTTTTTGAAAGGCTTGCCGTCCTGGGCAATATCGGCAAGAAATTTTCATCACTGTCCGGACTGATGTCCACCGCGGAAATTATTTCGCAAACCGCGGCCAACCTGGCCAAAAAACGCGTCGGCGCCCTGATGGTTATCCAGGGTATTGATCCGCTGGATCGGCACATCAACGGAGGAACAGAATTGGATGGCATGGTCAGCGAACCCCTGCTGGAAAGCCTTTTCGATCCTCATTCGATCGGCCATGACGGAGCGGTGATTTTGGAAGGAAGCCGGGTGAGGAAATTCGGATGTCATCTGCCGCTGTCGATGAATACCTCGCGGCATGGCAATATCGGCCTGCGCCACACGGCGGCGCTGGGTCTCGTGGAGCGATGCGACGCGATGTGCATTGTAGTGTCCGAAGAACGGGGAACAATTTCTCTGGCCTATCAGGAAAATCTTACCCCGGTTCCCAGCGCTGCATCTCTGCACGAAACACTGGAACAATTTTACATTCGCAACACGCCGAGTAAAAATTCGCATCCCGCCTTGAACTGGCTCAAACAAAACACACTGGAAAAATTTATCGCCATTGTTATGGCCTGTCTTTTATGGGTGGCTTTCGGATACCAGCGGGATATCGTCCGCCGCGATTTTACCGTTCCCATTGAGTATAAAAATGTTCCGCAAAACTGGCGGATGGATGAACCGCAGATCACAGAAACAAAGGTTGTTCTTCAGGGGCCTGAACAGGCCTTTCGCCTGCTGGATGAAAAGACGCTGAAGCTTTCTCTGGATCTGTCGGCGGTCGTGGATAAAAAAAGAGAGTTTAACCTGACGGCGGACATGATTAACAGTCCGTCCAATCTAAAGGTCGCCGATATTGAACCGTCCAAAATCCAGATTTACGGCTCAAAATCGATTTACTGGACATTTCCGGTGAATATTCAGACAAAGAACGCCCTGCCGGCGAATCTGAAGCTGCAGAAAATAAGCGTCACGCCTTCCAAGGTTCGGGTTTTGATCAGCGCTCAGGCGAAACCGGAGCAGATGAAAGTCGAAACGGAGCCGATTGATCTTCAGAAAATATTATTCACGACGACGCTGGATACGAAAATCATTCTTCCCGCCGGCGTTTCTTTTCCGGAAGGGCAAGCCCCGAAGGCCCGGGTGTTGATCAAGGTGAAAAATAAAGCTTCTTCTTAAAGGAGAGGCATACGGTGCTCCGGGATTCATGGTGACGGGGTCAATTTTTATGATTTTTTTAGAAAAAAGAAGTAGTTTTAACGATTTGAATTTTGTTGCATTAAAAAAGAAAATATGTTCAATTCACGCCAGATTATTTCAATAACAGGAGGCATCGAAAATGAGCGTTTTTACAGCAAGCGATATCATGGAAGTAGCAATCAGAATTGAAGAAAACGGAGTGAACTTTTATAAATTTGCCGAACAGATCGCCAAACAGGATGACGCGAAAAAACTTTTTGCCGGGCTGGCACAGGCGGAAGTTGCCCATAAGAAAACTTTTGAAAAACTTTTTGCGGGGATGGAAAAATCCAACCTGCCGGAGAGTTATGAAGGTGAATTCAGCGCTTATATAAGATCCTATGTGGACAACAATTTGATCTTCACCAAAGAAATTATGGATCAGCAACTGGCGAAAGTGACGGACACAAAAGCAGCCCTTGAGTTCGCCATTCAAAGAGAACTGGATTCCATCCTCTACTATCATGAAATCAAAAGGCTGGTGCCGGCGGCTCAGCACGAGTCAATCGAAAAGATTATCGAAGAAGAAAGAAAACATTTTATGAATCTGACTGCCATGAAGAAATCTCTGGCGTAAAAAAACGTCATCCGAAAGGGACATGAAAAAGCCGTCTTTTAGACGGCTTTTTTTATGGCCATCCAATGCATGTCCCCCTCTCTCTTCTGCTTATCCAGAATGATTGGGTGTATCAGCAAGGGGAAGGTTCTGCCGAAGATAACAAAGCCGTTTTTACTCTCGCTTGCATTTCCAGACTTGGAATTTCGCAACCGTAATATCCACAGTACCCTTTCTTTCATTACTGACAGACACAATCTTATATGCATCGCCTCCCGCATTATAGGTATTCAGTTGGATATTACGCGTCAGATTGAGACCCGCCATTCCTTTTGCAAATGCGTTTTTAATGAATGTACATTGACGTGTGTCTGATACTTCTGAAATCTGTTCTCCTTCAGGTGGTAAAATATTACTTTTGCCGCCAGTGCAAGCTACCAATGCCAACAACATAAAGACTAAAGTTATCTTTTTCATAAAGCCTCCTTGATGTTATAGTAAATTTGTTGGTCATTATTTCTTTAATAAAAAATTAAAGAAACGGTTCTTATTCATTTAACGCAAGTCTATTTCAATTATGTAGAACCGTTCCATTTTATCCCTATGTTTGATGCTGTTTATAGCTTCCCCCGTTCCCTGGCTATTTCCATATACGTTTTTGCGAAGTTTTCAGGAGGTGTGTACATACGTTCCGCTTGCTTCTTTTCAAGGTGCAGAGCTTCAGGAATTGGACAGGCCATTACGCAATTACCGCATCCGATGCAGCGGTTATAATCGATAACGGCTACGCCGTCGCGAACCGAGATGGCCTCCATCTGGCAGCAGTCGATGCAGATCTCGCATCCGTTGCATTCATCACTGTTAATGACCGCCTGATAATTACTTTTTGCCATTTCGGCCGGATTCGGCTGCATTTTAAGGGAGCGCAGCATCCCGCAGCAATCTCCGCAGCACATACAGAACCCTCCCCCTTTTTGCGTATTGGCCATCTGAATCACAAGGGGCGCCTCACTCAGGATCTTTTTAACCATAGCCTTTGCCTGCTCAGGTGTCACATACCGTCCTATACCATTCTGTACGAAGTAATCAGCTTGTGAACCGAATTGAAAGCAGGCTTCCATCGGCTTGTTACATCCCTGATCAATCATTCGCTGCGATTTCCGGCAGATGCATTCCATTACGGAAACTGTTTTTTGTTCATCAATAGTTTTCATAATATCATCGAAAGGCGTGATGCTACTGTCTTCGTCAAGGCTCTCGTTGATGGGTACCGTGCGCATCAGGGGAGTTTCGGTCGCTTTTATCGTTTGCAGGAAGCCCGATTGAAAATATTCCTCTACATCCTGTACAAAATTTTTATCGATCCGATTAAGCTGGTATTCCAGGATTCCGATAATAAAAGGAACAGCACTGTATTTTACCGAATCCGTTTTTCTTAGCCGGAAAAGCAGCCCTTTCTGCGCCATATCTTCCAGTTGCCCGGCAATTTCCTTCTCATTACGTTTCAGTCGCGAGGCAATTGCGCCGGGCGTTTCGAGAATGGGAGATAAATTTAAGAACATTTGTGCGTCATTTGGAGAGAAAAGCCGTTTAAGGACCTTCATCTCGCTTCCGTTCTTCGTCATTGGGAAACCGGTTGAAAAGTTGTCAAGCCGTTCACGTAATTGTTCATAAACGTCATTCATAACCTGCCTCCTTCATTCTAATAAATTCAAATGATCGTTGTTGAATCGGAAAAAGATTTATTAAAAGAAGCAAAGCCTCTGAGGGCACGATAACCCCTTGGAGGCTAATAATCGGCAACTTCCGGCAACACCTTTTCATGACTTACACCAGAAAGTTGAGATTGAGTTGACTGGTTACTGTTTACGAAAAATTCTTATTTCTTTTATGAAGAAACGTACAGAAGGATCGGTAGGTAACGTACAATTTAGTTATTTACATAGTCCTTTTTTTATTTTTCATCAAGCAAAAATAAATCCTTATATGAATTTTCGTCGAATGTCTGAACAGTGATGGTTGCGGGTGAAAACTTTATTATTTTGGAAGCTTAAGGTTCTGTTTTTTGCCGATGCTTAGGTCAATGATTTACAATTTTATAACTTAGCATTACGTATTGAATTAGGTTATTTCAAATCCTCAGCAAGCCTTATCTTTAATTCTTTAGCCTCTCCGGGATCAATGCCCTCTGTTTCTAATTGTTGCGGTAGCATATCCAGCAATTCCCTGGCCAGTTGCCTGCGCTGAGGTGAATTTTCCTCGGAAGAAACCCAGGCATCCTTTTTTTTGATAAATAAAAGGTTATTAACAAGGCCGGTCAGTTTCTCTTCGCTTCCATTATGATCGTGTTCAACTTCGTTTTGAAGAATCTGCCACTCGATTTCTGACACATAATCGGGGCGTTGCTTCATTTTATCCGAAGCAGGCTTGCCCGAAATAGCGGCCATCGCCGCTGTTTCCTGGGCATGATCAAATTCCTTCCCCAACTTTTTTTCTGCATCTGATATCGTTGCTGCAGCAGACGGTTCTGTATTTTCATCATCCCTGCTGTGCCAATAAAATAAGATGCTGATGGTTATAACTCCGGCCAATAATAGGCCGATGATGATTGATTTTGAAACAGTATTCGTCTTGTCTAACTTGTGGTGCAGCATTATCGGAGTTTCTTTTGCCTTTCCGTTTTTTCACGATTCATGACACATTGTTCAACCCTTCAGTTCATATTTCTTCAGCTTATAGCGCAGCATCCGTTCCGAGATGCCCAGAATGCCGGCGGCTCTGGTTTGATTATCCTGGGCTTTTTCCATGGCTTCCATAATAAGCTTCTTTTCCAGTTCGTCCAGAGATTCCTTCAAAGCGCTGTAGGGTTTCTTGTCTGAATCTTCCGTGAGAAAATCAGCTTTGAAGGGGAGGTCGTTGGTGGTGATGTATTCCTCGCGGGCAATGACCACGGCGCGTTCCATGATATTTTCCAGTTCGCGAATATTGCCCGGGTAGTCGTATTTCAAAAGCAGGTCTCTTGCTTCCAACGTAAAACCCTTCACATTCTTGCCGTTTTCTTTGGCGAATTTTTCCACAAAATAATCAATTAAAGCAGGGATGTCTTCCTTCCTTTCTCTGAGCGGCGGCAGGGATATCGTGACAACCTTCAACCGGTAAAAGAGATCATCCCGGAAACTGCCTTCAGCGACCTGCCTTTCCAGATTGCGGTTGGTGGCGCTGATGAAACGGACATCCACCTGGAGATTCACATTACTGCCCACGCGCTGAAATTCGCGCTCCTGTAGAAAACGTAAAAGCTTCACCTGCATGGTCGGACTGAGTTCTCCAATTTCGTCCAGAAAGATGGTGCCTCCGTCGGCTTCTTCAAACCGGCCGATGCGGCGCGTGGAAGCTCCGGTAAATGCTCCTTTTTCGTGGCCGAACAGTTCACTTTCCAGTAGATTTTCATGCAGGGCAACACAGTTGACAATCACGATGGGTTTGTCGGCCCGGAGGCTCAACTGATGAATCAATCGGGCCAGCAATTCTTTTCCCGTGCCGCTTTCTCCCTGAATCAAAACGGAAGCTTTGCTGGTGGCCACCCGTCCGGCCAGATTGATGATCTCTGCCATCTTCCCGCTTTTGTAGATGATTTTATCGGCGGTGACGCCGCGTTTATTCAAATCTTCTTTCAGCAGTTTGTTTTCCTGGATCAGCTGTCGGCGTTCCGCTATTCTGTTGACGAGGATGACTAATTCATCAAGCTCCACGATCGGTTTGGTCAGATAGTCAATGGCGCCGGCTTTCAGCGCTTCAACGGCTGTTTCCACGGTTCCATAAGCGGTGATAATCACCACGTCAATTTCCGGATTGATTTGCTTGACTTCTTTGAGAACATCCAGTCCGCTCATTCCGGGCATTTTGTAGTCCAGAAGAATTAAATCAAAATGGCCGCTGGCCACGGTTTTGACGGCTTTTTCGCCGTTTTCCGCTTCAGTGACCGTATGACCCTGGGACTGAAGAAAGCCGCCCAACAATTCTCTTTGGGATTTTTCGTCGTCAACAATCAGAATGCTTAATGTCCGCATGGAATGTAGCCCTTTTTAAGATATGTCGTTGAATCTTTCACTCGGCAAAATGACATCAAAAGTGGTTCCTTTGTCTTTCCGGCTGGTCACCTGTATGTCGCCTCCGTGTCCGCGGATAATTTCAAAGGCCAGCGGGATGCCTAGACCGACTCCCTTTTCCTTTGTTGTGTATTCAGGATTGAAAATTTTATTCATTTCTTCTTCCGTCATGCCGCAGCCGGTATCCGCGATTCTGACGACAATGTAATTCTTACCGTCTTTGTCCACCGTGATCAAAATTCTGCCTTCTTCCTGTGTGATGGATTCCATCGCGTTTTTGATCAGATTGATGAAAGCCTGCTGAAGCTTGTTCACATCCATGGAGATATTAGCGGGTTCGAACTTCCATGTTGTTTCAATGGCAATGCCTCTGGCCGACGCTTCCTCCTTCATCAGACTGACAATTTTCTCCAAAAGCCCGGTTACGGAGAAGGTGCAGAAATCCAGTCGGCGGCTTTTGGAAAAGGTCAGAAATTCTTCAATGATGCCGTTGAGGCGCTTGATTTCATCTTTAATAATGCCGGAGATATTCTGAAAATCATTTGCTTTCTGAGGATCGGATGGAACAAAGTCCCGGTGGAGCCTCTGTGCGGCGATGCTGATGGCGTTTAAAGGATTGCGGATTTCATGGGCGACACCCGCCGCCAGTTGCCCCAGAGAGGATAATCTTTCCGCTTTTTCCAGTTGGCGCTCCATTTCCACGACGCCGGCCATATGGCGGTTCTGGTCATGATACAAAAGCCACATGGATACCAAAGCGACGACCACAATAAAGAACGAGAAAAGAAAAATGTTTTGCCTGCTTTCGCTGAGAATTTTATCCATCGAGCCGCGGTCCAGCCCGATTCTCATGATGCCTACTATTTTTTTATCCAGAAAGAGCGGCGCGGCAAAATCAAGAATCATGTTTTTATCGTCAGCGAATTTAGTGCTGGTTACCTTCACCTTACCGGCAAGAATATTTTTCATTTTTAAATTATCAGTAAAACCGGGAGCTTTCTGGCCGACACTGCTGAGGAGCTTATTCTGGTTATTAATGATTTGCATATAAATGATGCCGTGGCCTTCGCCGATTTTATTCATCCCCTTTTCGCCGGCAACCTTCAGGCTCCAGTAAATGATTCCCTTTTTATCCAGACTGATGACGACCGTGCCGCTTTTGTCCCGGCGCGTGATGCCGATGAATCCTCCCGGCACTTTCTTTTGTCTTAGCCGGGACTGTTCGATCAATTCGATTAACTCCAGCGTCGATAATTTGCGCCCCTGTTCCGGGAGATCATCCGGGTCCAGTAAGTTGGTCTGCAAATGACCGCTTTGAAAGACAGCGTTGCCCCTGGCGTTCAATAAGCCAACATATGAAAAATTGTTGTCTTCGGCGAATTGCGCCAGATAATCATTGTTCACATTTCCCTGCTTCCACTGTTCATCCAGATTAAAAGCCAGACTGGTGATTGCTTCGGCTACCCATTTTTTTGAATAGGCGGCCTCTTCCTGTCGGGAGGTTTTAGAGTCGGAACCCGGCTGTTCGGGGGCGCTGATGCTTTTGAAGTTTTCTTCCGTCATGCGCTGCAAAACGCCAATGGTGTTCAAAGCCTGATCTTCCATAAAAGACATCAGATTTTTTTCATTGCGTCTGATTTCCAGAAAACCCATACCGATGATGAGCGTGACTAAAACAGCACTGACAATGGCGACGGCTAAAGGTTGGAGAAAGGGATCATTGTATTTCGCTTTTCGGCGGATAATTAACTCTTTCTTTCTGAAAAAACGCATGGGTATCCTTAGAATATGATTTTACTGGTCAATTTAATCTATTTACCGGAAAAGTCAACTGATTATCGATTGTCCGACATTTTTGTCGAGTTCGTGTGCAATTGGACATTTTAAGTATATATATTTGTATTCATTAGTTTTTATAAAGTAAATACATTATTTTTCGACATTTATTGCCGCAAGAATTGGCATCCATTGGACGGATACAACCTGTTCTTAAATTATTTGTATAATGTAATCAATTAATTATAATTTATGTACCGCATTTGGCACAACAAATGCTTAACTACTTAACAGGTAAATTGTCGACTAAAAATAACGGGTATGATTAGCCGGCAACAAAACAACCAAGAAGGAAAAATCCTTCGCTCTTCATGTTAAGGGAGGCTCCGACCAGGCCTCCCTTTCTGTTTTTATAGACAGCCGACGATTAATCTTCAGACTTCTTTTTCTTCTGCCGCCAGTAATTTAGTCTCTCGTTAATAATTTTCTCAAAGCCCACACCTTTCGGCTGATAAAATATCTGTCCCCTGATTTCTTCAGGAAGATATTCCTGGGGGACATAAGAATCCGTATAGTCGTGGGCGTATTTGTAATCCTTGCCGTATTCGAGCTCTTTCATTAATCTGGTTGGCGCATTGCGGATGTGCAGAGGAACAGGCAAATATCCTTTGGCATCGATCACTTGTCTGACTTTCGCGTATCCGGTGTAAAGAGCGTTGCTTTTCGGAGCGGTAGCCAGATAAACCGCCGCCTGGGCCAGGGCCAATTCGCCTTCCGGCAGGCCGATAAAATGAAAAGCCTGCTGCGCGGCCATCGCGACAACCAGAGCCTGCGGATCGGCGTTGCCGATATCCTCCGAGGCAAATCGAACCATACGCCTGGCGATATAGAGAGGATCTTCACCGGCGGCAATCATTCGTCCCAGCCAGTAAAGAGTGGCGTCCGGATCGCTGCCGCGCATACTTTTATGCAGGGCGGAGATCAAGTTATAATGTTCTTCGCCGTCTTTGTCGTATAAAAGCGACTTTTTCAGCAGAGCGTCCTGAGCGAACTGAAGAGAAATCACCCGCTTGTCTTCCGGCAGATTCTGCACCATCGAGACAATCGCTTCCAGATTATTTAAAGCGGTGCGCGCGTCGCCGTCAGCCAGGCTGACCAGATAACGAAGAACATCGGCATCGATTTTCGCATCGATATTGCCCAGACCTTTTTGTTTATTTTTAAGAGCGGCCTCCAGAATAGCGAGGAGATTTTCTTCCGAAAAAGGTTTTAAAACCAGCACCCGAGTTCGTGAGAGCAAAGGAGCAATCACTTCAAAAGACGGATTTTCTGTCGTCGCGCCGATTAAGGTAATCAGGCCGCTTTCCACATGCGGCAAAAAAGCGTCCTGCTGGGCTTTGTTGAAACGGTGGATTTCGTCCACGAAGAGGATGGTTTTGATGCTTTTTCTTTCCAGCAATTCTCTGGCTTCGTCAATGACCGCGCGGATTTCCTTGACGCCGGAAAGGACGGCGGAAAAACTCACAAACTTGGATTTTGTTTCATTGGCCAGAATTCGAGCCAATGTGGTTTTGCCGGAGCCGGGCGGCCCCCAGAAAATCATGGAAAACAGCTTGTCGGATTCGATCGCCCGCTTGAGCAGAGATCCCTCCCCCAGCAGATGCCGCTGACCGATATATTCGGCAATCGTTTGCGGCCTCATTCTTTCAGCCAGCGGCGCCAGATCTTTGACGTCACCCGGTTTGCCGTCGCTGAATAAATCCATATTTTTCATTTCTTCGCCTTGGCCGCTTCGATTAATTCAATCAGGTTCGTCATTTTGTCCGGAGCTCTGGTATTGATAAACTTGAGCCAACTTTTTTCAGATAGATGACCCTTCAAAAAAGATTCTATATCGAAAACAGGAGACCAGCAGCGGATGATGCGAACGCACGGAAGATGGCCTCCTTCACACAGGCAGTAGGCAAAGGTCATTTCGTCGCCCAGTTTGGGGCAGCGGATCAGTTTGTCGTCGTGTGGCGTTTTCATTGGTTTAAGCTTTACCGAAAAAAGAAAGGCCGTCAAGATATAAATTTCTCGACGGCCTTGTCTGTTGTCATTTAGTGTTTTCTAGGGTTTGGGGAAATTTTTAATGGCTCTTAATGCGCGATCGATCTCATGACCGGGCAATTCGTAAGCCTTCAATTTACCGGCGAAAAACGCATCATACGCGGTCAGATCGATGATGCCGTGGCCGCTCCAGTTAAACAGGATGGTTTTTTCCTTTCCTTCCTTTTTGGCGCGCATGGCCTCATCCACAACGGCTGCCAGCACATGATTGGTTTCCGGAGCCGGAATGAAGCCTTCCGAACGGGCCCATTTGACACCGGCATCGAACGTCTTCAACTGATCGTAGGCTCTGGGTTCGACGAGTTTTTCCCTGACCAGATGGCTGACGATCGGCGCCATACCGTGATAGCGCAAGCCGCCTGCGTGAATCGGCGCCGGAACATAGTCGTGGCCGAGCGTGTACATGGGCAGCAACGGTGTTTTCTGCGCGAGATCGCCGAAGTCATACGCGAAGGGGCCTTTGGTCATGGTGGGACATGATGACGGTTCGGCGCCGACGATCTTGACATTTTTACCGTGAATTTTATCGCGGACAAACGGCGCGGCAATACCGGCAAAATTGCTTCCGCCGCCGCAGCATCCCAGAACGACGTCCGGGTAAATGCCGAGCTTCTGCATCTGTTTTTCCGCTTCCAGGCCGATAATGGACTGATAAATCAACACGTGATTCAACACGCTGCCCAGCGCGTAATGCGTCTTGACTTTACTGGTCACCGCATCTTCGATGGCTTCACTGATGGCGATGCCGAGGGAACCGGGAGAATTGGGATGCTTGGCCAGAAAATCTCTGCCGGATTGCGTCAGCGTGCTGGGGCTGGGAATGCATTCCGCTCCCCAGGTGTTCATCATCAGGCGGCGGTAGGGTTTCTGTTCATAGCTGATTTTAACCATGTATACACGGCACTCCAGACCGAACATCTGCGTAGCCATGGCCAGGGCACTGCCCCACTGGCCGGCGCCGGTTTCGGTGGTAATGCGTTTGGTTCCAGCAACTTTGTTATAATAGGCCATCGGCACGGCTGCATTCGGTTTATGTGAACCCGCAGGACTCACGCCTTCGTTTTTATAATAAATTTTGACGGGGCAATTGAGCAGTTTTTCAAAATTATAAGCACGGTAAAGAGGAGAAGGACGCCACAGTAGATATTTTTGCAAGACTTCTTCCGGAATTTTAATCCAGCGCTTGTTGGATGCTTCATGTTCAATAATGTTCATCGGGAAGATTGCCGACAGATCATCAGGGGTTACCGGCTGGCCGGTGCCCGGATGCAGAGGCGGTTTCATCGGCGTAGGCAGATCCGCCATGATGTTATACCACTTCTTGGGTATTTCACGGTCCTGCAATACTACTTTTACCTGTTCCATATTTATTCTCCTTTAAATAAAATATTGTTTTCCTGAAATAAAAAAAGCCACGGGATTGTATTCCCATGGCGCCGTGTTTTTGAAGAGTCATGGGAAGGATCTTCCCTGCCCATGCTCTTTATTTATTCGAGCTTACGGGCAGACATTTAAAATCTGCCACCACCACCAGTTAATTTTAGAATGTAATTTAAACATTTTCTAACCCATACTTACAGTGGGAGGTTTCGTAGCACAGCGTATCAAGGGATGTCAAGATGAAATTTTTTCATACATGATTTCGCAGTTGAAGCTCCGCGGGATGAGGATGAAGGTATATCTGCTCTTTGAGGTAAGGGTCGTCATATTTCCGGACATAATGGCCAAGCAGCGTCACCGGCACTATCAACGGAATGTATCCGTCCCGGTACTGATTAATCAGTTCGAGCAGCTCCTTTTTTTCATCGGCGGACAACTGCTCCTTAAAATATCCCATCATATGCTGCAGAACGTTGACATGTTTGGCCGGTGTGGCTTTAATTTTCAAAGCCTCCAGAAGCAGATCCTGATATTGCTTCTGGATATCTTTTGCAGAGTAATCTTTTTGCGCCGCCACCAGTTTGCCCATCATTTGATAATGCTTGGTGCTGTGCGCGAGAATCAGTAATTTATGTTGGGTGTGAAAATCGATCAGACCTTTTTTGAAATTTTTCGCGCTTAACGTTTCCCGCCATCTTTTTAGTGTGAATATTCTTTCAATGAAGTTTTCGCGCAAGCCCGGATCGTGCAACCGGCCCTCATCTTCTACGGGCAGCAGAGGAAAATGTTTCATGAATATCGCTGCAAATAGTCCCACGCCGTTTTTAACCGGCATGGATTTTTCATTGTAAACCTTAACCCGCTCCATCCCGCTGCTGGGTGAATCGCTTTTAAAAATATACCCGCAGAGGTCTTCTTCTGCCAAATCGGCGACGCGTTTTTTCGCCCAGTTTTCCATGCGTTCGGTGAGATCCTCTCTGGTGCTGGTCACGATTAACCTCGGCGATTCGGGATTACCTTCCAGACGCATGGAGGGTCTGGGAATACTCAACCCGCATTCGACTTCCGGACAAACCGGAACATAGTCCACATATTTTCCCAGCGTGTCCGTTAGAAATCGATCCAGCTTGTGTCCACCGTCATAGCGGACGTTATTGCCCAGCAAACAGGAACTGATGCCCAGTTTGATTTTCTCCATTTCAGCACCTCCGGATTAAATTTTCATATCATTTTTCAGTGAAATGCACCAAAAAATATAACGATAACCCCCGAAGCTCAACTAAGATATTGATTGATTTTTGCTGAGATAATCTGTTTAATGCCGCAACTGCCTTATATTTTTGGAGTAAAGAATATCAACAATGAAAAAAATTGCCTACTTTGACTCATCGCATGAAATGCCACTGGAAATGATCATGGCTGCCGGATTTACCCCTTATAAAATTCTGGGGGATGTCCACCAATCCAATGATCCGGCGGATAAATATTTATCGAGCTTCTTCTGCCCCGCCGCACGCAGCTGGCTCACCGAAGCTCTGGCTCATTCCCAAGATTGGGCCGGAATTATTTTCGCGCAGGGTTGCAACGCTACCAACCGGCATTATGATATCTGGAAGGTTCATGTTCAAACGCCTTTCCTGCACTGGTTCGGCGCTCCCCTGCTGGACAGTGCTTCCGCTAAAAAATTTTACCGGGTTGAATTGCAACGGCTGATAAGCCACCTGGAAAATCAATTCGATATAAAAATTACATCGGAAAAAATCAAAGAAGCAATCGGCAAATCCAATGAGATAAAGAAAAAACTGCAACGCCTCTCCGCGCTCAGAGCTCAGAAAGACATTCCCAACCGTGATTATCTGGCCGCGGTCATCAAATGTCTGACCTCTCCCGTGGATGAAGTTGTAACCTGGCTCGATTCAGAAATCACGGCCTGGAATTCAAAGCCGGCTTTTCCAGTCGATAAAAAACGGTTTCTCTTAACCGGCGGTGACATCACGTATGTGGAGTGGATGGACACGCTCGAAGATTGCGGAATAAGAATTGTCCGTGACGATCTTTCAGTAGGAGAAAGATTTTTCGCGACACTGATACCCGACGCAAACGATCCACTGGACGCCCTCATGGAATATTACATGAACATCCCCAGGCCTGCGACACGGCCGACCATTCAGAAGAGGCTGGATTACCTGTACCAAGCTCTCGGGGAGACAAAGGTTGACGGTGTCCTTTCGCAAAATGTGAAATTCTGCGAACCGTATGCCTATGATTCTGTGCCTGTCAACAATGCGCTGAAAGACAGGGGCTACAAGGTGATCCACCTGGAAAGAGATTTTTCTCCGGCTGCCGATCAGCAACTCGCGAACCGGCTTGCGGCCTTTGTGGAAATGATGGAGGTAGGGAATAATGGCTGAAGTAAAAAATTCCACTGATAATTCCTGCAGGGTGAAGCTGAAAACTCTGCCTCACTCACAAGATCTAAAATGGCCGATGCTGTGGTGGATCGGCATGGAAAAATTATACAGGGTCCTGCCTTGGAAAAAGACAGCCTGGACCTGCGCCGCTTTTCCGATAGAACTCATGTGGATTTACGATATTTTCCCCGATCATCCTGAAAATATGGCGACCGTGGCGGCCGCCCGCAAGCAGTCCCAGCGCCTGATCGAGCATGCCGAAAGCATGGGATTTTCGCGGGATCTGTGTTCCTACTGCAAGACCAACATCGGCGCTTACGATACCGGCATCAAAAAGACGCTCGGCGGAATCAGCAAGCCTGATATCGTGGTTTGCACCAATGCCATCTGCGATACCCACTGGAAGTGGTTTCAGATCATGGCCGATAAAATGAATGTCCCGTTTTTTATGTTTGATATTCCCAAGTGGGTGAGCGGCACGGATGAAAAAACCCTCGAAGGAAATATTGATTACGTGGTGGATCAGTTTTACGACCTGATGGCCTTTATTGAAAAGCACACGGGCAAAAAGATGAGTGAGAAGAGGTTGAACAAGGTTCTGGCCAAGTCGACGGAACTGTCCAACCTGTGGAGGGAAATTTTTGAACACAGAAAAGCAGTGCCCTCGCCTTACAGCGGCGCCGAAACATCGGCGGCGTTTTTCCCGCTGGTGGTCCTGCCCGGCGTTCAAGTCGGAATAAATTTTTTCAAAAAAATTCTTGCCGATATCAAAACCCTCACTGCCAGGGGTGAGGGAACCATGCCCGCTGGTAAGGAAAAATACCGTGTGATGTGGGAAGGCATCCCCTTCTGGTACCGGATGAGGTTCATGTATGACCTGGCGCAACAGGGTGTTGTCATTGCCTTCGAACCTTACACCTACTCCTTTGCTCCCGTAAAGAAAAAGTGTCTCACCATGGAAGAGACGCTGCGCGATGTCGCCAAGCTCATCATGGACACGCCCTATGCCTACAACCTCGAGCGGCGGATCGAAAATTTCGAAAAGTGGATTGACGAATACAAACTGGACGGCGTCATTCTGCACGAGAACATGTCGTGCAGACCATCGAGTGCCGGGATGGTCGATCTGGCAGAGGCTATCCGGAAAGACAAGGGCATTCCTGTTCTGATTCTCCAGTGCGACATGAACGATCCCCGTGCCTACTCCGAAGGGCAGATTAAAACCAGGGTCGAGGGATTTATCGAACTGATGGAGGCGAAGAAAAAGTAATAGAACCACCCACTTTATTTAGACGATCGGACCCTCGCCTGATGAACGGTGAAACGACCGTCTGATTTTTTCCTTACGATTAGACGAAGACAAACTTACAATCAGCCGAATGAGGGGGGAAAGGGAGCAGGTTCTATTTAAGTCACGATATTTCATTGTTGACAAATATCCTTGTTTACGTGAAAAATGGTTACTTGCTTAATTACTCAGGAGTTAGCTATGCTGGTGAAGTGCACCACAAAAAATCAACTGACCCTGCCCAAGGCTATTGTCGAGGCTACCGGTGCGGCGGACTATTATGAAGTCAGCACGGAAAACGGCCGGATTATTCTGACGCCCCTGCGCATTCAAAGGGCTTACTCCGTGCGATCAAAATTTGCCCAACTGGGCATTACACCGGATGATGTGAAGGATGCTGTTGCATGGGCGCGGAAAAATAAATAGAATAGACATTCCCAATACAATTCGAGGCAGGCTATGAAAAAATGCCCTTTTTGTCAGGAAGAAATTCAAGATTCTGCTATAAAATGTCGCTACTGCGGTGAATGGCTAAATAAACAAGACAAACCGCCTTCAAACAAAGATATTCCTGCCGACAAAATTGCGACACCTATAATATCTACGCAGCAGCAAAGCACAGCTTTTCACCCGCATGAAGAAAGGCCCCAAATAATTGGTGAAGGCAATAAATGGTTCCGGTGGGGCGTATTTATAGTTGGGACTGGCCTATTACTTGTTATCTATGCTGTCTGGAAAATGTATGATGAATCTCATAGTGGTGGATTTGTTACAGGCTTCGCACGAGGCTTCATTTGTGTTGGTGGAATTATTTGGCTTTTTTATTGGGCAAAAGACACTCCTCCAAATAATCTAAAACAATCAGAACACAATATTGATAACGATCGGACACCGGAAAATATTTCTTTGTGGAATTGGAAATCATTTATTAGCGCCTTTTTAATCGCTTTTTTACTCAACATTATTCTTGCCGGTATTACTGATACAAAACCTTATAAAAACATTCTGGGAACAGTTTGTTGGATATATCTAACAATTGAAGCATGGAAGTATTGGCATTGGAAGGCTTTGTTACCGTTTTCACTTTACCTTTTTGCACTAACTATTGGTTTTTTATTTCTCAAAAGCGCGGGCGTTGAGTACCACAGTACTCCCGTTGCGATCCTGTTGATAGTCTCTAATGTGGGAGGGCTTGCTATATTCTATATTTTTCTGAATCGGTCAAGAAGTAGCGTGATATCTGAAACTTCTGTAAATTCTATAAATGAAGATGCCGAAATAGAAAAGATTATTCGCGAGTCAGAAACAAAGTCATCCGGCGATGATAAAAGAGATGCAACTTATTATTCAACATCGGAGGTAAAAAATAATGATGAAGAATTTATTGCATTGTTACAATCATCAATAGAAGAAAACGGACTTAACACAATCCCCGGCAACGAACTGATTGAAATCTATAATCAAGCAAAGATAGTTGAATCACGCAGCAATCAAGAAGACGACGAATTATCAAAAGCTATTAATACCTTGTCTCAAGAAATCGGAAAACGGGGATTAAATGTAGATTCTAAGCCACAAGTAATTTCTAATTATGAAAACACTTATTCTACAACACAAGATAAAGAAAGAGTAAGCGCCAGATATATCGTAGCTATTATCGGCGCAATGGTTGTTGTATTCGTAGGGGTTGTTTCATTTAACATATATAAATCTTATCAATCTGAAGCCGCTGATAAATACTTTAACATGGGATATGATTATAGCAAAATGGAACAATATCAAAAAGCTGTTGAAAGCTATGATGAAGCTATTAAGTTTAAAACAAATTTTATCGCTGCATATTATAACAGAGGTGTTGCGCATGAACATCTTGGCAATTTCAATCAATCATTACAAGATTATGAAAAGGTTATTGAACTTAATCCACAAGATGCCGGTGCATATTTTGGTAGAGGAAACGCATATAATAATATTGGCAATTACAATCTGGCCATCCAAGATTACAACAAAGCTATTGAGCTCAATCCGCGAGATGGAAATTACTTCAATAACAGAGGCAATGCCTATTTCATGCAAGGTAACAACAATCTTGGTTGTCTAGATGCACAAAAAGCTTGTGAAATGACTGTTTGCAATGGTTTAGAATGGGCAAAAGGCCATGGGTATTGTAATTGACATTACCCTGTTAAAATAGATCGCTGTGAGAACAAATTTATGCAAGAAATTCGGATGTCAACTTTAAAAACAGTTCAATTAAGATATCATGAAGCTGAATATTTTTACACTCAATTCACTATCCATAGTGGACCACCTTATGATTCTTATTTCAAAATGGTTTGCTATTTTGATGCATTTTTATCTTCTTTGGTTTCCATTGAAGAAATGGTTAACGAATGTGATCAAAAACGCCTGAGAAAAATAGATCTATTCCGTTTTATAAAGGCACTTCGCAATATTTCCGTACATCACTGTGTTTTTGCGGCACCACAACCGGAAGCAAAATTTGAAAGGCCATTTTTTCGTCATCTTTCAGATAGTATTGGCGGAGAACAACAGTCTTCATCTAAACTTGCAATTAACTATGATGTTTTACGAGAAATCTTCAAGTCAATTGAAGCTGAAAGAAAAAATGAAAAGGAAACGCTTGAAGCAGCACAACGCTATTTGTCAAAGTTGGAGAGTCAACATCAACCAATGTATATTGACTTAGTTCTTCATGATGCACTCAAAGAAGTAAAGGCTTTTGTTCAATAACGCCGTAACTTTTAACTATCATGAGATTAGATTCCGGCTAGACCCATGCCGGAAATAGGGAAAATAGGGGCAGCAGCGCCCTTTTAAATAGCAAAATTTTTAGATACCGTTTTCCAACGGTATGAAGAAGGAAGAAAATTGAAGTTAGAACAGTAGATTATTAAGAAAGGATATAATGAAGACAGCAGGAATTGATGTAGGCTCCGTCACCGCGAAGGCGGCTATACTTACAGGCAGGAAAATCATAGCCACCAAAGTTATTTTTACCGGATACAACGCTGAAGCCGCAGGGCTTAGGGTTTATGAAGAAGTTCTGAAAGACGCGGGCATTGATAAACACAAGGTGGCGAAAATTGTTTCCACCGGCTACGGCCGCAACAGCGTTAAATTTGCCGACAAAACCTATACGGAAATCATGTGCCACGCGGCGGGAGCCCATTTCCTGAACCCGCATATCCGCTCCATCATTGATATCGGCGGGCAGGACAGCAAAGGCATATTGCTCGACGATAACGGCAAGGTGAAAAACTTTGTCATGAACGATAAATGCGCTGCCGGAACAGGCCGTTTTCTGGAAGTGATGGCGCGGGCGATGGAAGTCAATCTTGATGAATTCGGCGCGATGTCCATCAAATCGAAAAAGCCTGCCAAAATAAGCAGCCTTTGCACAGTTTTCGCGGAGTCGGAAGTCATTTCGCTGATTGCCAAGGGAGAACAAAGGCAGGATATCATCGCCGGTATTCACGAATCCATTGCCTCCAGGATTTCATCTATGATCGGGCGGGTAGGCATTAAGGAACCGGTAATGATTACGGGTGGCGTGGCTCATAATGTCGGGGTTGTCCATGCGCTGGAGAAGAAGCTGGGAATGAAAATCGAAGTTTCCCCTTACGCGCAGGTGAACGGCGCAATCGGCGCCGCCTTTCTGGCAGCGTCGTTATAACAAAAAATGTCATTCCGAACACCGATGTATTGGTGTGAGGAATCTTTAAGATGATATAATTATTCAAAACAAGATTTCTCGCTTCGCTTCGAAATGACAAGATAAATAATTGCGACACAGTCTCTTTTTTACTTGACAGGTTCTAAACGCATCACGGCGTACTTGGGGAATACGCCCTACATTCTATGAATGGAGTTTCAATAACAAATATGTCAACAGATTACGATTTCATGAAAATAGCCCTGGAGGAAGCCGAGTCGGGATACCGCCGTGGAGAGGTTCCTGTTGGCGCGGTGCTGGTGCGAGACGGCATTGTTTTAGCCCAGGCTCACAATTCACCTATTGCCAATAATGATCCTTCAGCGCATGCAGAGATGCTGGTTTTAAGAAAAGCAGGAGAAATATTGGGCAATTACCGTCTTGCGGGAATGGAGCTTTATGTAACGATCGAACCTTGCATCATGTGCGCGGGGGCGATTGTTCACGCTCGAATAGAACGGGTGATTTTCGGGGCTCGCGACCAGAAATACGGCGCGGTAGTTTCCTTATATAATATTTTTGATGATAAGCGATTGAATCATCAGGTGAAAATAACGGAAGGTATATTAAAGGAAGAGTGCGGCGAAATTATCAGTAGATTTTTTAAGGAAAAGAGGGTAACATCCGCTCCGCTTCGGCAACTTGATTAAACGCGGAGAGGTACCGAAGTGGTCGTAACGGGATCGACTCGAAATCGATTTGGGGGCCACAAGCTCCCACGGGGGTTCGAATCCCCCTCTCTCCGCCAG
>JAKLGV010000006.1 GCA_022710585.1 Deltaproteobacteria bacterium
CATTGGCCATCTCCTCGCCATTTAATGCGAGACTATGGCATTCCAAAGAAAAATATTTCAAATCGATAAATAACTTTTTATTGCTAATTCTCATTGTTTTCTATACTTTACATTATCTGTTAACTAAAACGTTGGGACAGTAGTGAAAATTTGTTTAAGTTTAATATCATTTTTTCTTTTATTATATTTTGATCCAGCGAGCTGCTGTGAGAGATGTGAGATTGGATATTGTTCCTAGGATCTGGCGTTGTTCAGGTAAAAGATTTTTATAATCATATTTTATACCGATCATCCCGATAGTTTCCTCCTGCGATTTTATCGGGAAAAAGAAATAAGGTATGCTGGGCAGCGTCTCTGTTCCGGCGCCGGAAACTTTTCCGTGGATGGAAGTCCATTTGGCTACGGCCATGTCATTGGCACTTATGTCCACCGCCGGATTGCTTTTCGCCCATATTTGTAAATCGCCTCCTGTTTCCTTGAAAGAAACAAAGCAGGGCACATCAATAACCTTTTGTACGTACTTGATAGTTAAAGTGCTTATATCATTCAAAATGGTTGTGCGCAGAAGCGCTATCGTATTCATTGTTTCATCGGAAAAACTCGCCAGTCCTCCGACTAATTGCTCCAATGGTGGAAGCTGCAAAAATTCTTTACTCATCTCCTCAATCAGCGTCACTCGTTCCAAACGTAATTGAAGCACAAGATTTTGTTTTTTGACGACTTTGACCAATTGTCCGACAATGACTGCGGTAAAAAGAAAAACCAGAACGTCGACGATTTCCCGGGGGTCATTCATCGAAAGATTGTAACGGGGGGACATGAAGAAATAATCAAAGACCAGAATGCTTAAAAAAGAAGCAAAAATAGATGGCCCGATGCCGTACAATAAAGCGCTGGTAATCGTGGCAATTAAGTACAGATAAACGAAAGAAGACGGCTCGATAAACCGTTGCAGAAAAGTATTGACCAATGTGACAATGAATACCATTGCCGCGGATATTAAATAATTTGATAATTTAAACGATAACTGTCTGGGAGGAGCGGTTTCTTCTTTGTCTTTTGTTTCCGTTGTCGGATTAATCAGATGAATTTCAAATTCACTATGGGCATAAAGAAGACGGGAAACGGGCGAACCCTTGAAGTATTCAACCGGCATGGAACGAAGCGGTTTGCCGATAACAATACGGGTAACGTTTTTTTCGCGGGCAAAACGCAGGATTTCATCCGCAATGTCGCTACCGGTAAGGGTAATGATTTTTGCCCCCAGTTCTTCCGCCAGATTCAGGGCATCCGTTAAATAAACTTTATCTCTACCCGAAGGTTCGGTAAGTCCGGTTGGCAAAACATAGACCGCATACCATTCGGCGTGTGTATCTTTGGCAATGGTGTATGCTTTACGGATTAATTGCTTGGCATAAGGGCTAGGCCCGACACAGACAATCAATTTTTCCGCGGTCGGCCATGGTCCGGGTATCGCTTTGGCTTTCATATAATTGAGCAGATCGCTGTCCATCTTGCGGGCAACCAGTGTTAGCATCAGTTCGCGCAGTGCAAAGAGATTCCCCCGCTGAAAAAAATTGTCTATGGCATGCCGCGCCTGCTGCGGAATATAAACCTTTCCTTCTTTTAATCGTTGATTGAGCTCTTCCCAAGGGATATCGATGACCTGTACTTCATCCGCTCGGTCGAACAACGTATCCGGTATGGTTTCCTGCATGCGCACGCCGGTAATTTTGGCTACCGAGTCGTTCATGCTTTCGAAGTGCTGAATGTTGACCGTTGTATGCACGTCGATTCCATTTTCCAGCAGTTCCTCGATGTCCTGATAGCGCTTGGGATGGCGGCTGCCTTCGGCATTGGTGTGGGCAAATTCATCTACCAGGACCATGGCCGGTTTACGGGCAAGAATGGCATCGATATCCATCTCTTTCAGAACAATTCCTTTGTAATCAATTTTTCGTGTGGACAGTACGTCCAGCCCCGTCAGAAGAGCTTCCGTCTCAGAACGTTTGTGCGTTTCCACAAAACCGACCGCCACATCAATACCTCTCTTCTTCAACACATGGGCATCATTGAGCATGGCATAGGTTTTTCCCACGCCCGGAGCGTAACCGAGAAATATTTTCAGCTTTCCTTTTTTGACTTCCTCGCGTTCCGCTTCCTTCAAAAGGGCGTCCGGATCGGGTCTTATAGATTTTTTTTGCATATGTATCGTTCCTAAAGTTGACGCTTTAGTTCAAGTCCATCCAGATCAAGATTTAAAAGTAAAACATTGACACGTTCTTTCCCCCATAATCCCAGCAGGGGTTTTTCCGTGTTTTGCCGAATGATCTTTTCCAGATCAGCTTCGGGAATTTTTCTTTCAGCGGCAATTCTGTTTACTTGAATGGCGGCGGATTCTGGACTGATGTGCGGATCAAGACCGCTCGCGGACGTCAGCACCAGATCGGCGGGTACGGGCGCATGGAGGGGTAAACCGTTTTCTGTGCGAACCTGCTGAAGGCGTTTTTGCACTTGTGTAATGAGTTTAGCGCTGGAAGGCGCCAGGTTGCTGCCGCCGGAATTCGACGCGTTATATTGCGGATCAGTCGCCGATGGCCGGCCATGAAAATATTTGGGGCTGGTGAATAGTTGTCCTATCAGTCGCGAACCCATGATCTGATTTCCTTTTATCATGACGCTTCCGTTTGCTTGTTCAGTAAACAAGGTTTGAGCTGTAAACGTAACAGCCAGCGGATAAATCAATCCGCAAATTAAAGATAACCCCAAAAATGTCAGTAAAGAACGTTTTAATTGTAGCATTTATGTCTCCTTTAAACCATTCTCAACATTGAGATAATTGTATCGATCAGTTTAATGCCGATAAAAGGCAGGACGAGCCCGCCCAATCCATAAATCAGCAGGTTGCGCCGCAGTAATGCCGAAACCCCGGAGGGCTTGTAACGCACACCGCGCAGCGCCAGTGGAATCAACAGGGGAATGATAATCGCGTTAAAAATGACCGCCGACAACACAGCGCTGCCGGGACTTGCCAGGTGCATGATGTCGAGCACCTTCAACTGCGGATACTGGGCGATGAATATTGCCGGAACAATGGCGAAATACTTGGCGACGTCATTGGCGACGCTGAATGTTGTCAGCGCGCCGCGGGTAATCAATATCTGTTTGCCGATTTCCACAATATCGAGAAGCTTGGTGGGATTGGAATCAAGATCCACAATGTTCGCCGCTTCACGCGCTGCTTGTGTGCCCGCGTTCATGGCCACAGCCACATCCGCCTGCGCCAGAGCGGGCGCGTCGTTGGTGCCGTCGCCGATCATCGCCACCAGATGACCTTTGCTTTGATAACTGCGAATCAGATCCAGCTTGGTCGAAGGTTTGGCTTCCGCCACGAAATCGTCAACGCCGGCTTCCGCGGCAATGGTCGCAGCCGTCAGCGGATTATCACCGGTAATCATGACAGACTTGATGCCCATCTGACGCAGCTTGCCAATGCGACCGCTGATGCCTTCCTTGAGAATATCTTTCAAGCGGATGGCGCCGAGAACTTTTTCGTTTTGCGCCACCAGAAGAGGAGTTGAACCCTCCCTGGAAATATCGTTAACGATGTTTTGCACACTATCGGATATTTGGGAACCACGGGCCGCAACAAATTCCCTGATGGCTTCCAGTGATCCCTTCCGTATTGTTCTGTCGCCGCAATCGATTCCGCTCATGCGCGCCTCTGCACTGAACGGGCAAAACGAAGCGCCTTCCGGAGCGCGAATATCGCTACCGTGTATTCCCATCTTCTCTTTGGCCAGCACCACGATGCTTCTTCCTTCCGGTGTGTCGTCGGCCAGTGACGAAAGAAGAGCGGCGTTGATGAGTTCTTTGTCGCTTGCGTTGTCTGCCGGAATGAATTCCGTGGCCATGCGGTTGCCCAGCGTAATGGTGCCGGTTTTATCCATGAGCACGACATCGACATCGCCGGAAGCCTCCACCGCACGTCCGCTCATGGCAATAAAATTATAGCGCAGCAATCTGTCCATGCCGGCAATACCGATGGCCGGCAGCAAACCGCCGATGGTTGTGGGCATCAGGCAGACCAGCAGCGCAATCAGAACGGATAATGCAACACGGACACTCGCGTAATCGGCAAAGTATTTAAATGTTACCACGACGACGACAAACACAATCGTCAGGGCAATCAATAAAATGTTGAGGGCTTTTTCGTTGGGCGTTTTCTGGCGCTTGGCGCTCTCCACCATGTTGATCATCTGATCAAGAAAACTTTCTCCGGGGTTGGCGGTAATACGCACCTTTATTTTCCCCGATAAAACCATCGTTCCTCCGGTAACACCGCTGCGGTCGCCACCCGATTCCCGAATAACGGGAGCGGACTCCCCAGTAATGGCTGATTCGTCAATCAGTGCTGTTCCTTCGGTAACCTCGCCGTCGCCGGGAATCGTGTCTCCGTCTTCCAGAAGGATGATATCTTCCTTCTTTAATTTCAGAGCGGAGATCACTTCACTGCCTCCGCCGTAGAGTAGTCTTCTGGCCATCGATTCACTGCGGTTCTTTTTGAGAGAATCCGCTTGCGCCCGACCCTGTCCCTCGGCAAGCGCCTCTGAAAAATTCGCAAAGATAATGGTAAACCACAGCCACAGGGAAATTTGTAAGTTAAAAAGAAAACTATTTCCGGTAATTATATCGCTGAATACGATTAGCGTTGTTATGAAAGTGACTAGCTCAACAACAAACATAACCGGATTGCGCGCCATGAGCATTGGATTAAGTTTTTTCAAAGAGTCTTTCAACGCCGGGATGATGAATCTTGCCTGCCAGATATTAATTTTTGTCGCTTTCATTTTCATCACCTAAAATGTTTTACCGGTTAAGAGCAGTAAATGTTCCAGAATTGGTCCCAGCGTGAAAACCGGGAAAAATGTCAGAGCGCCGACAACAATGATGACACCGACCAGCATGATAACAAAGAGCAGACCGGTTGTCGGAAATGTTGCGATGCTTGCGGGTACCGTTTTTTTGCTCGCCAGCGAACCGGCAATCGCCAATGCCGGTATGATTGTGGAAAATCTTCCGATCAGCATAGCCAGCGACGTCGTCAGATTATAGAAAATGGTGCTGGCATTGAGGCCGGCAAAGGCCGATCCGTTATTGCCGGCTGTCGACGCAAAGGCATAAAAAATTTCCGACAGTCCGTGCGGCCCGCTGTTGTTGAGGCTGGCATTGATGCCGGCCTGAATGGAAACGGCAATTCCGGACAGCGCCAGAAGCAAAATGGCGGGGGAGAGAATGATAATGATCGACATTACCATTTCAAAAAGTTCCAATTTCTTGCCCAGCAGTTCCGGCGTTCGTCCAATCATCAATCCGGCCAGAAACATCGTGAGCATGGCATAACTCAGCATGCCGATCAGTCCAACCCCCACACCGCCGAAAATAACTTCGCCGATGGTCATATTGAAGAGCAGAATTACGCCGGACAACGGGATCATACTGTCGTGCATGCTATTGACCGCACCGCAAGAAGTCGTTGTTGTGGATTGGGCGAATAAAACAGAATTCATGATGCCCGAACGGACTTCCTTCCCTTCCATATTCAGTCCGTTGACAACGCCGATTTTTTGCAGCAGCGGGTTGCCGTGCATTTCCACCGATGCAAAAAATCCCAGACCCGCAAGATAAAGAATCATCATGGCAGCAAAGATTGCTGCGCCCTGCCGGCGATTTTTCAGCATCGCTCCAAACGTGAAAGGCAGAGCCATTGGAATCAAGAGAAGGCCCAATATTTCCAGAAAGTCTGTTACCGGTGTCGGATTTTCCAAAGGATGAGCGGAATTGGCATTGAAAAACCCACCACCATTCGTGCCGATTTCTTTAATCGCTTCCTGGGAGGCGACCGGTCCGACCGAAATGATCTGTTGGCTGCCTTCCGGCGTGTGAGCGGTAATAGAACCGCTCAATGTTTGTACGACACCCTGTGAAACAAGAAGCAGCGACCAGATGATCGCGAGAGGAAGCAGCACATAAAATATAGAACGGGTGAGATCGACCCAGATATTTCCGATCGTCCGGGACGTCTTGCGGACAAATCCTCTGATGACCGCAACAACCGCGGCAATGCCGACGGCTGCCGAAAGAAAATTCTGAACCGTCATGCCCAGCATCTGCGTCAGATAGCTCATGGTCTGTTCGCCGCTGTAGGACTGCCAGTTTGTATTGGTTACGAAGGAGATGGCTGTATTCAACGCCGTATCCCAACGCACCGCTCCCAGTTTCTGGGGATTGAAGGGCAGCTTTCCCTGGGCAAGTTGCAGAATAAATAGTGCCGCAATGCCGATGATATTGAAGATCACCAAAGAAAATGCATACGTCTGCCAGGACATTTCTTCCTTCTCATCAACACCTAATAATCTGTAGAGGATTCTCTCTACCGGTGCGACAAGCGGAGTCAGAAAAGTTTTCGCGCCGCTGAATACATTGGCCATGAATTCACCCAACGGAAAAGCCAGCGCCGCGGTAATGAGCGGCAGCAATATAATGCAAAGCCAATCGTTGATTGTCATTTAAACCCCCTTAGGCCGTATCGGCCCTTGAACCATCAAGGATAATTTCAGAATGAAGATTAGTCGGGACGATTTGCGAAAAGTAATTAGTCGAATAGATTTGTCTGCGAATTGCAACATCAGACAGAAGCGATAAACCTGATGAAAGAAAAAACATCTTTCATTCCCTCCCACATGCCGACGAGGTTAGCTGACGGGCTCGGACTTGGAAGTGTCCTATTCGTGAAAAATTCGCCCCTGAAAACTCGGTTCCCCCGCATCTACATTATACTAGATTTAGGCGTCGTTACAATATTGTTTGGAGGGTTTCGCTACGCCCTTTTATTATAACTGTCAAGATATTTTTACTATACATTTTTGTATCATAAAACGATCGATATTATTGCATTTTTCTATTTCTGGGTGATAGCAGCAACCTTTAAGAAAACCGATGAAAAAAGAAAAGAGGAGTCAGGGAAGTTGATTTTTTTAGATACTCCTGAATTTAGGGGGGGCAGGCCGACAATATTACTTTTGCACGGTTATACAGGAAGCAAAGAAAACTGACTGGGGAGTAATTTTGCATGGCGTTATTTAATAAACTCTTTTAATTGGTAATCCTCACCTCAATGCCAAATCTAAAATCATTGATTTGTAGGTGACTTCAACGTTTTGACGATGTCTTCCTGAAAGTATCAGGATGATAAACCTTATCAATTGTGATTGATTTTAACCAGGAACCCGCAACATTTCGGAGATGTTGCGAAGCAGGCAACATCCTTGCTCCGGCTATAATATTTGGCAATGCCCAGATCCGAACGAGCAATCCATCGTTTTTTTCTTTAAGCACATCGGACGCCTGCACTCTAACTGCTTCCGATTCAGATTATTGAATTGACTAACATCAAAATATGATTTAAAAATCTCCCACGTTTTTACATTTAATAGCGGGGAGAAATCGAACATGCCTTTTTTCACACGGGATAACGCCAAGATTTATTTTGAGGATGACGGCTGGGGCGAAGCCATTATTGCTGTCCATGGACTGCTGGAGAATACCACCTACTGGAAAGATATCGTCAATGATATTTCACGGAAATATCGTTTCATTCCGATGGATATGCGAGGCCACGGAAAAACTGAAGTTGAGGGCGAAGCTTACGGATTCGATGCCGAAACGATCGGTGATGATATCGAAGCGCTGGCCGATTATCTGAATATTAAAAAATTCCATCTCCTGACGCATTCATCCGGGGGCTTTGCCGGCGTGCGGTATGCCATGCGCAATACAGGCAGAGTGGCCGGTCTGATTCTGACCGATACAGCGTCTTCCACGTCTGTCCTGCCCGGCGATCCTGAGGTTATCCGACGCTACTATGAAAAACTGGCGCGCTATTATGAAAAATTTGAGTGGGACCAGATCGTCGCAAATTTGTGGGTCAATCCCGTTCCCTTCTTTCGCGGCATTGTGGAATCACCCCAGGCCAAGAAAATGATGCAGTCGGCCTACGATATGATCAGCCTGGGAAACCGTTACACGATTGCCCAGTTTGTCCGGTCTTTTTATAACGATCCGGATCCGAAGATAGAAGGCTTGAGGGGAATTAAGTGTCCCACGCTGATTATTTACGGAGAGAAGGATGATCTTTTCATCGAGACCAGCAAGCTGATGGCGAAGGAAATCCCCCATGCCCGTCTGATTGAATATTCTGGCGCAGGGCATATGACGGCGCTGGAAGTCCCGCAACGTCTGGCGCATGATATTATCGAATTTCTGAGCCATCATAAAATATAGTATTCTTGATGGGATGAAAGAACCTTAATTCATGAAGAAGAAATATCTTTTCCTGATTATCCTATTTTTGATTGTTGCATCCTTTGTTTCCTTCGGCCGCATTATGGGCAATGAGTTTATCAATCTTGATGATGGGGGATACATTACCGAAAACAGTCATATTCAATCCGGCTTTAATTTTAAAAACATTCAATGGGCTTTGACCTCTGTTGTGGTGAGCAACTGGCATCCGCTGACACTGCTTTCTCATATGCTGGACTGGCAACTTTTCGGCGCAAATGCCGCCGGTCATCATCTGATCAACCTGCTTTTGCATATCGGAACCGTGATCCTGCTGTTTCTTTTTTTCAATAAAACGACCAATAATATCTGGCCATCCGCTTTTGCCGCCGCTTTTTTCGCTCTTCATCCTCTGAGAGTGGAATCCGTTGCCTGGGCAGCGGAACGAAAAGATGTTTTGAGTATGTTTTTTGGTATGGCTGCTCTCTATGCATACGCTTTTTATGCTCAAAGCCGTAAGACCTCATTCTATATCCTGAGCCTGATTTTATTTGCGCTGAGTCTTATGGCAAAGTCTATGCTGGTGACATTACCATGTCTTTTGCTGTTGCTTGACTATTGGCCGCTGAAACGCTGGGAGCGGGGACTCAATGCACAGGACAATATGATTCATCATGCCAGGAATCTCATATTAGAAAAAATCCCTTTTTTCGTCCTGACGATTGCTGTCAGCATCATCGCTGTCTGGGCGCAGCGTAAAGGAGGGTCCGTTATTTCCGTAAATGTCCTGCCTTTTTCTATCCGTGGCATCAATGCGATTATGTCTTACGGCGGTTACTTGGCCAATATCTTCTGGCCTTTTAATCTCGGTATTTTTTATCATTATTGGTCGATGCTCCAGTTATGGAAATTATTTGTTTCCGGCATTACGATCCTCTCCATTTCGGTTGTTGTCGTCTATTATATCCGGAAACTGCCTTTCTTATTCGTTGGCTGGTGCTGGTACCTGGGGACGCTGGTTCCTGTCATAGGATTAGTGCAGATCGGTTCTCAGGCCATGGCTGACCGCTATACTTATATGCCCTCTATCGGGATAGCTGTACTGCTGGCCTGGGGCGTTCCCGCGCTGATCAGGGGCGAAAGCAGTAGAAAAATTATTTTATTTCTTTCAGCGATGACTGTGATTGCCATTCTTATGTCCTTGACATGGATGCAATCCGGATATTGGAAAAACAGCATTACGCTTTGGAAGCATACCCTGCAGGCAACACAGGATAATTACTACGCTCACCGTTATCTTGGTTCCGTTTATGCTGAGCGAAAGAACTTTCCTGAAGCGATGTCCCATTACCAGAAGGCAATCCATATTAAAGCAGATTACGCGGAGGCCTATTTTTGCAGAGGAAATGCTTTTATCGATTCAGGTGATTACCAGTCGGCTATTGATGATTTTAGCAAAACAATATCCCTGGACTCTTCTTATTTTGACGCCTTCAACAACAGGGCTTACGCCTATCTTACACTGGGTCAGTACGGACAGGCCGTGGCCGATTACAGTGAAGCAATCCGGTTAAAGGCGGATTATGCCAATGCCTACAATAACAGGGCATTTGTTTACCTCAGTCTGGGGAGTATCGGGCTGTGCTGCACAGACGCGAAAAAAGCATGCGCACTCGGCGTTTGCGCAACACTGGACCTTGCCAAAGACAAAGGATACTGCCGGTAAATTTCAAAAAAGCTTTCGTTATCTGATCAATTCTTAATGCCGCCAACAGCCGGAACTGATTTACATAAATAACATCATCATAAATAAAACTCTTGACAATTATTAGTGAATATATTATTGGTTGAACCACCCAGCCAATTAGGCGGGAGTCGAAAGGATAGAAATGATGACAGCTAGAAAAATGATTGCCCGGCCATTATCGCGCTCCAGACTTCACGAAGAGATCGTTACCATTATCCAAAAGCAAATTATGGACGGCACCATTTCTGCGGGCAACAAGCTTCCCACGGAAAGAGAGTTGGCGGAGAACTTTAATGTCAACCGTGCGACGGTGCGCGAGGCACTCCGTAAACTCGAAAATCTCGATCTGGTGGAAATCCGCCACGGTGACGGATTGTATGTCAAAAATTATCTGGAAAGCGGCAATCTGGATTTAATCAAGGCCGCTTTAAATATAAACGGAAGCGGGGAAGTACTATTAAATATTCTGGAGGCACGCCGGTATATTGTGCCCCAGATAGCATACCTTGCCGCCCAAAAACGCACGACGTCTGATCTGGAAGAGTTGAAGAAAGCGGTCTTCGAATCGGATTTGCGGATCATGGAGAAGGATATCCGGGTGCATCAACTGCTCGCCCGTTCCACTCACAATTTGCTTTGCACGATCGGCCTTAATTTTTTTAATCAGATATTCCGGGATTACGGACATCTTTATTTTGATGACGAGAAAAATGCGGAGCGTTCGGCCGAATTCCATCGCGATATTTACAAGGCCGTAAAAGAACAGAAGCCGGAAAATGCCTATCAAATTATGAGAGATATTATGATTTACGCGGAGGAAGCCGTGAAGGCCAGTCTGGATAAAGACAAGAAAAGAGTGAGGAGATAGGAGTTAGGAGTCATAAGCATGGAAAGATTTATCGAGAATTATCAGAATGAAAAATTCGACGTGATTGTTATCGGTGGAGGCATTACCGGAGCATCGGTAGCCTATGAAGCGGCCACCAGAGGATTGAAAGTGGCGCTCCTGGAGAAAAAAGACTTCTCCTGGGCGACATCGGCAGTCACGTCCAAGATGATTCACGGCGGATTGCGTTATCTGGTTAATGGTGAAGTCGGCCTGGTCCGCGAGTCGCTGCGCGAGCGCCGGGTGCTGGAAAATATTGCTCCCAATTATGTTTATCCGTGGCCCATGATGATGACGCATTACACAAAACCGCTGAAAAATAATAAATGGGTGGTGAAAATAGGCATGCTCGTTTATGATGCGCTGTCCTACGATAAAAATTTCACATGGGATTCCTGTAAGAAAATTCCGGCGCACAGAACCGTCTCCCGGGAGGAAGTAATGCGAAGCGAACCGTCTGTCCGTACGGAGGGATTGACCGGCGCTTCTGTTTTCTACGATTGCATCAGCATCTTTCCCGAACGGTTCACCCTGGCTTTTATCAAATCCGCTGTGGCATGCGGGGCGAAGGTATCGAACTACGCAAAGGTTGAAGGTTTTCTTGTGGACGACAGGAAAAAAGTAACCGGTGTGCGAGTGAAGGATCTATTGCAGAATAAAATCCATGAAGTATCGGGGACTGTGACAATCAACTGCGGTGGACCATGGGCGGATATTCTGCTGGGCATAGCCAAACAAAATGGAAATGTTAACGGCACGCTGCGACGCTCGGAAGGAATTCACATCATTACGAAAAAGCGTTTGCTCTCCGGAAAATATACGGTGGGGTCCATGACGCCGGCCGGCCGACATTTTTTTCTCATTCCATGGCGTGGCCACACACTGATCGGTACAACGGACAAACCTTATCATGGAAATCCCGACGATTATCGCGTGACCAAGACCAGTATTTTGGAACTTCTTGAAGATGTAAATAGTTCTTTCGGTGACGGTAAGCTCTCTTATAAGGATGTCCAGCATACATACGGTGGGCTGCGACCGCTCGTCGAGAAAGAAACGAAGGAAACTTATTCTTCGTCCCGCAAGTATGAAATTTACGATAATCAAGATGAAGGGCTGGACGGCTTAATCACAGTGGAAGGCGGAAAGTACACGACCAGCCGCCGGCTGGCGGAAAATTGCCTGAAGATTGTTGCCGCGAAATTGAATCGTGATCTAGGAAAGAGCATTACCGAAAAAAAATATCTGACCGGATGCGACATAAAAGATTTATGCGTCTTCTTAAACGAAATTCAAAAGCAAAAAAATGGCTTCAGCAGCGCCACGCTTGACTATCTCGGGCACAACTACGGAACTGAATATGCCGAGGTCATCAAACTGGCGCAGGAAGATAAGACATTGTCGGAAACATTAAACGAAGACGGCGAAATTCTAGCGCAGGTGGTTTACGCTGTACGCGATGAAATGGCGCGCACTTTATCCGATATCGTGATGCGCCGGACCGGCATCGGCACGCTCGGAAATCCAGGTGAAAATGTATTGCGCAAAGTTGCCCAAGTGGCCGCCAAAGAACTACAGTGGGATGCAAACAGAATAGAAAAAGAAATTGCAGATACAGTCAACCTGCTCAAATTGCCGCAGTGACCAAGTGTAAAAGATCATAAGGAGGCGATACTGATGACATCCAGAAAATTCAAGCCGGAATGGACGGAAAAAGCTCCGGAGCCAGGAACCTATCGAGCCATCACCAAATACGGAGACCCGAATCACTTCAAGCATCCCAGTGATGCCTGGGTCAAAATGATGCAGCAGGAATTTCACATGAGTGATGCCGATTTTTCAGCCAAGCGAAACGAGGGCAATGAAAAGGTTATCCTGAATCGCCCGCCGGCTCTTAAATCCGAACAGATCGAGACGCTTGCGAGCATCGTGGGGAAAGCAAATATTGAGTTGGATGATTACAGCCGGGTTAAATATGCTTCGGGAAAAACCACGGAAGAAATGCTGGAGTTGAGGCATGGAATCATCCGGGAAGTGGCGGACGTGGCGATTCACCCCCGCGATAAAGACGACGTGCAGAAGATAGTGGAATATTGCCGTCAGGAACGTATTCCCATTACGGTGTTCAGCGCCGGTTCTTCGGTGAACTTCGGCTGTCGTCCGGCCAAAGGCGGTGTTTCTCTGGTCATCAGCACGCACATGAACAAACTATTGGAAGTCAATGAACTTAATCAGACCGCGCGCGTTCAGCCGGGAATGCTCGGGCCTGCTTATGAAGAGGCTCTGAACAAAGCTCCGGAGAAATTCGGTTCCAAACTGCGATATACGTGCGGTCATTTTCCGCAGTCTTTCGAATATTCGACTGTCGGCGGCTGGATTGTAACGCTGGGTTCAGGCCAGGCTTCCACATACTACGGCGATGCATACGATATTGTGTTCAGTCAGGAATACGTCACGCCGGTGGGAACTTTTAAAACACTCGATTTTCCGGCCACCGCTACCGGTCCCAAAATAAACGACATCATGAAAGGTTCCGAAGGCGCGTTTGGCATTCTGGTCGAAGTCACCATGAAAATATTTCGTTACATGCCGGAAAACCGCGCGCGCTTCAGTTTTATGTATCCAACGTGGGAAGCGGCAGTAAACGCGAGCCGCGAAATCATGCAATCGGAATTCGGAAAACCGGCCATTTACCGTATTTCCGATCCGGAGGAAACCGACAGGGGATTAAAGCTCTACGGCATGCCTGACATTGCCGATAAGTTTCTTGTGATGAAGGGATTCAAGCCCATGCAGCGCTGCCTTTGTATGGGCAATGTGGAAGGCGACCGGGATTACACAGGTCTGGTGAAGAGCAAAATTAAAAGCATCGCAAACAAACATGGGGCGATTTCGTTGGGTGGTTACGCTGTGAAGAAATGGGAAAAGACCCGTTACACAGAACCGTATATGCGCGAGGATCTGGAAGACTACGGAATTTTAATCGATACGCTGGAGGCCGCGGTCACATGGGATAATCTGCACCGTCTTCATGATGGCGTGCGCGCTTATATCAAAAGCAGGCCGGAGACGATGTGTATGACGCATGCCTCTCACTTTTATCCCCAGGGGACAAATCTTTATTTCATCTTCATTATCAAAATGGATGATCCCGAAGAGTTTCGTAAATTCCAACGCGGCATCATCGACAGCATTCAGAAACACGGCGGTTCCCTGAGTCATCACCACGGCGTAGGGCGGATGATCGGTCCCTGGATGGAGAAGCATCTGGGGAAAGAACAGATGGAAGTCCTGCGCACTTTAAAGAAGCATTTCGATCCGAATAATATCATGAATCCGGGCGGTCAACTCGGGCTGGATTAAACATCCGTTTGGAAAAGATTTCCTTACGGTTCTATCATGGTGACAGGGAGGATGCATGAGCAGCGAGAAGTCCAGTACACAAGGAAAGGTTCAGGTCGTTCTGGCCGATACCAAGCCGGGCATTGCCGGGGCGGTAAGCAAAATCTTTGATCACTTTGGCGGTGGTTCTAAAATGCTGCGTTCCAGCCGGGACGTTTACATCAAGGTCAATGCTGTAGGTCTGGAACCCTATGTATATACCGATCCGGAAGTATTGCGTGAGACCATACTTTATTTTCAAAAATGCGGTGCCAATAATATTTATGTCATTGAGAACTGCACTCAGGCCAACTTCACACGTTTGGTTTTTCATGCCATCGGGTATCAGCGTATCTGCAAGGAAAACGGCGCCATTCCGGTATATCTTGATGAAACAGAGTCTGTCCCGATATTCTTGCAGGGATTGGAGGAATTCATTGATATCTCCCAGTTTGCCTTTGAAAGGCTGATCGAAAAGCGCGAGGAAAATTTTTATCTTTCGTTGCCCAAACTCAAAACCCATTCCATGTCACAGGTTACTTTGTCTATCAAAAATCAGTTCGGGCTTGTGCATCAGCAAAGCCGGATTGCGGATCACAATTACCGTCTTCATCAAAAATTTGCGGATATCTACCGTGTTGTGCGTCCGGATTTTGCCCTGATAGACGGTTTGATTGCCACGACCCACGGCCACTATCCCACAACCTATAACGCTTCCAAATGTGTGGTCCCCATGGATGTACTGATTGGCGGCCCCGATCCATTGGCCACGGATGTTGTTGGTTCAGCCATCATGGGATTTGCCATACAGGATGTCAAACATCTGGATCTGGCCGGCGCCACCGGCATCGGTCAAGGCGACATCCAACAGATTGATATCGTCAACAAAGAACTTTTTGATTCCCGTCAAAAAAAACTTACCTGCGACCTGCTGGATGATTATCCTCCGGATGTTGTTTTCCTCCGGGGAAAGGAACGATGCTGCAAGGAAGGATGCAGATGCAATACCGAAACTGTTGTTGAAATGATTTATCGCGATCATGGCGGGAAGGGCGGTTTTACGATTCTGATGGGCAAAGGCATTGACGTGGGCGAGGTGAATCGCATTAACGGAAAGGTTCACATAGCGGGAAGTTGCGCCATCCAGGATTATGGCGTTACGCTGCAAAACCGTTTGGGCAGGCGCAATGTCACGATGAGCTCCGGCTGCAACAATCTGGCATTGACCACGTATGGCCTTTGTAAACATATGGGAATACACCCGCTCAAGCTGGCGCAGGTCAATTTCATTCATTCCGCCAGGCTTCTTATTACGGCCAAGATCAAGAGATCGCAGGCCAATATCGTGCCGCTTATTTGATCAACGGAGATAAATAATTCTAACACTATACAAGAACAAAGCGAGGTGCCTATGTCACAGGAAAATAATAAATCGAAGGAACTCATTCTTTCCGTGGATGCCGGTACACAATCGATCAGAGCTTCTCTTGTCGATATGGATGGCAACATACTGCATATCGTTAAAACGCCTATACAACCCTATTTTTCCGAAAATCCCGGCTGGGCGGAGCAGCAGCCCGATTATTATTGGGAAGTGTTCTGCAAAACAACCAGTCAACTTCTACAAAAACAGGAACATCTTAAAAAAAATATCAAGGGTGTGACGCTGACAACGCAACGGGCCACGATGATCAACGTGGACAAGGACGGTAAGGCCTTGCGGCCGGCGATTATCTGGCTGGACCAGAGAAAAGCCGATTCGCGGCAGATCATGCCCGGTGCGCTGAGGCCTGTGCTGAAAACGGTCAATCTGCTGGACACGCTGGAAGGCGTCATTCAGGAATGCGAGGCGAACTGGATTTGTCAACAGCAGCCGGATATCTGGGAAAAGACGTACAAGTATCTGGTCCTGTCCGGATTTTTTACGCACCGGCTGACCGGAGAATTCGTCGATTCCACGGGCAACAATGTCGGTTATCTGCCGTTTAACAACAAAACCTATCAATGGGCGGGGAAGTATGATTTCAAGTGGCTGATTTTCAAGGTGGAAAAAGAGAAACTGCCGGCCCTTGTCAAACCTTCTGAAATTTTGGGCAAGATTACAAAAAAAGCATCTGCCGAAACGGGCATACCGGAGGGCTTGCCGGTTTTTGCGGCCGGATCGGATAAAGGCTGCGAAATCCTCGGATCCGGTTGTCTGACGCCGGAAACAGGGTGTCTCAGTTTCGGGACCATCGCCACCTTCGATGTCCCCACTCCCAAATATGTTGAACTGCATCCGATGATTCCGCCGTTTCCCGCGTCCGTACCGGATGCCTATTACACCGAGGTTTCGATTTTCCGGGGATTCTGGATGGTCAGCTGGTTCAAGGAAGAATTCGGACTTCAGGAGTGTATGCTTGCCGAAAGGACGGATGAGCCTCCGGAAAAATTTTTCGATTCTTTGATCAAGGATGTGCCGGCGGGTTCCAAAGGACTGATGCTTCAGCCCTACTGGACACCGGGCCGTGAAGTAGACTCTTTCGCGAAGGGATCGATTATCGGTTTCGGTGATGTGCACAGCCGCGCGTATTTGTACCGTGCTTTACTGGAGGGACTCGTCTATGGTTTGAGAGAAGGTGGAGAACTGACACAACGCAAAACCAAAATTCTGGTAACGAGGCTCAAGGTATCCGGTGGCGGATCGCAGAGCGACGCAGCCATGCAAATCACGGCGGATGTGTTTGGCATGGCGGCAGAGCGGCCGCATACATTCGAGACTTCGGCACTGGGAGCAGCCATTGACGCGGCGGTCGGTCTGAAAATTTATCCTGATTTCCCATCAGCGGTTAAAGCGATGACCCGAACCGGAAGAGTATTCGAACCGATTAAAGAAAATCACGATCTCTACGATAATCTATACAGAAGGGTTTATCTGAAAATGTACAAACAATTGAAACCCCTGTTTAAGGAAATCAAAGATATTACCGGTTATCCGGCATAAATCCAATGCACTAGACGGTTATCTGTGTTAGGATATTTTCACGGGAGGTAGATAATCATGGCTGGTTTTGCTGAATACGATCAGTATGACGGATTGGGACTGGCTCAACTTGTTCGGGAAAAAAAGATTTCTTCTCCTGAGCTTTGTGAAGAAGCGATCAAAAGGATCGAAAAAATAAATCCGGCAATCAATGCGGTAGTAACTCCGATGTTTGATATCGGGCGCGAAGCCGCTAAACAACCTATACTTCAAGGGCCGTTTGCCGGCGTTCCTTTTCTCTTGAAGGATTTAATCGGCGCTTATGCCGGAGTCAGACTCACCTGGGGTTGCCGTGCCTATAAAGATTATATTCCCGATTATGACAGCGAACTGGTAAAACGTTTCAAAAGATCCGGCTTGATTACCCTGGGAAAAACCAATACGCCGGAATTCGGTTTAATGGGCATAACGGAACCGGAATTGTTCGGTCCGACGCGTAATCCATGGAATTTGGAAAGAACTTGTGGCGGATCGAGCGGAGGTTCGGCTGCGGCTGTGGCCGCGGGTATCGTACCTTTAGCTTCCGGGGGTGATGGCGGCGGGTCTATTCGCATTCCGGCTTCTTACTGCGGACTTTTCGGATTGAAACCGACGCGCGGTCGCACACCGACGGGACCGAAATTCGGCAAGCTTTGGCAGGGTGCTACCGTCGAACATGTCTTGACTCGTTCGGTACGCGACAGCGCCGCGATTCTTGACGCAATTGCCGGGGCGGATCCCGGCGCGCCCTATGTCATCAAATCTCCGGCAAGACCCTACAGTGAAGAAATTACGCAAGACCCCGGTTCCCTGAAAATTGCCTTTAATACCGAATCTCCCCTGGGGACGGGAACTCATGAGAATTGTAAAAATGCTGTCCTGAAGACAGTCAGGTTACTGGAAGACTTGGGGCACAAGGTCGAAGAAGCCAAACCGGACATTGACGGTGTCAAATTGGCTCACACCTATTTTATCCTGTATTTCGGCGAAAATGGCGCGGATATCAAATTAGCCGAATCCGTCCTGGGGAAAAAAGTCAGCAGAAAAGATTTTGAAATCACCACATGGTTTTTCGGCAAGCTTGGTCACTGTTACAGCGCGGCGGACTTTGTGGAAGCCATGCGGGAATGGGACACAGCGGCAAGAGTGATGGGACATTTTCATCAAAAATACGATTTATATCTAACTCCGACGGTGGCATATCCAGCAGCAAAAATAGGAGAGCTTCTGCCGAAATCGTATGAAAAGGTCGCTATGGAAATCATCAGCTTTTTGGGATTGGGTTCACTGGCCAAAGCTTCAGGAATGGTCAGTCAAATCGCCATCCAGACACTTGCCAAGACACCTTTTACCCAGTTGGCCAATTTTACCGGTCAGCCGGCGGTCAGTGTGCCTCTGCATTGGGATGAGAATGATATGCCTTGCGGAGTCCAGTTTATTGGGCCTTTCGGTGATGAAGCTACGCTGTTTCAACTGGCAGCCCAACTGGAGAAAGCACAACCGTGGTTTAATAAACGACCTCAATAAGACAAAAAGATCACGTCTTGGAAAACGATGATGGTCCCTTGATTTCAAAAGAATAACTTAAGGATGATCTTTCAACGAAAATATTTTAGACTAACGATCAAAAAAATGCTAACTGGTAGACCTCTTAAAAAATCCGCCCGAAATCAAATTTCCCGCGTGAAAATAAAATGAAGGAGTTTTTGTATGAGTAAATTTTCATTGGACAAGCCCGACAATTTGGTTGATTGGTGGGCGGAAAGCGTAACCAGATTTGCCGATAGAAAATTGTTCGGCAACAAAAACAAGAACGGCGTTTACGAATGGGTGACCTATAAAGAAATCGGCAAACGCATTGATAATTTGCGTTCCGGTCTGGTGCAGCTCGGCATCGGCAAAGAAGATGTCGTCGGCATCATTGCCAATAACCGCATGGAGTGGCCGGTTGCCGCTTTTGCCACCTGGGGATGCCTTGCCCGTTTCGTCCCCATGTATGAAGCGGAACTGGTTCAGGTATGGAAATACATCATTGCGGACAGCGGGATAAAAGTCCTTTTCGTCTCTCAACCGGAGATATATGAAAAAGTAAAAGATTTCCCGAAAGAAATTCCGACGCTCAAGCACATCTTTGTCATCGACTCCGACGCGGAGAATTCGATGGCCGCGCTGGAAAAGAAAGGATCGGCAAAACCCGTTGCTCCGAAGAGTCCTCATGCCGAAGATGTTGCCGAACTCATCTATACGTCAGGGACGACCGGCAATCCCAAAGGCGTATTGCTGATGCACATGAATTTTACCAGCAATGCACATGCCGGCCTTAAACTTTATCCGGAACTTCTGGAAAATGACGTTGTTACTCTGACGATTCTCCCGTGGGCTCATACTTTTGGCCAGTCCGCCGAATTGTTTGCTATTATCCGTCTGGGCGGGGCAATGGGGCTTATCGAAAGCACGAAAACGATTGTCAATGATATCGTTCAGGTCAGACCTACCTTTTTAGTTGCCGTTCCTACCGTTTTTAACCGCATTTACGACGGTCTGAGGAATAAAATGGATCAGACAGGAGGCCTTGCCAAAGCTTTGTTTGTGATGGGTGTCGAAGCCGCCAAGAAAAAAAGGGAACTCGCGGAAAAAGACCAGTCCGATTTTATAAACGATCTCAAATTTAAATTCGCGGATAAAATTGTTTTTAAGAAAATCAAAGAACGGATGGGCGGCAGACTGATCGGCGCTATGACCGGCAGCGCTGCCATGAATATTGAAATATCTAAATTCTTTTTCGACATCGGCATTCCCATTTACGACTGTTACGGACTTACTGAAACGTCGCCCGGCGCCACCATGAACGGTTCACTGGCCTACCGGCTGGGCAGCGTCGGCAGAGCCATCGACAAGGTCAAAATTGTCATCGACAATTCAGTGGTTGAAAAAGGCGCAAGCGACGGTGAAATTATCATTTACGGTCCCAACGTCATGAAGGGCTATCACAACCGGCCCGAAGACACCAAAGCGGCAATTACTCCGGACGGAGGTTTTCGCACCGGAGACCGGGGTCGCCTGGACGAGGACGGATACCTTTATATTACCGGACGCATCAAAGAACAGTACAAACTGGAAAACGGCAAATTCTGCTTCCCGGTTTCGCTGGAAGAAAACATCTGTCTGGCTTCCTTCGTGCAGCAGGCTCTGGTTTACGGAGCAGGACGGCCCTATAATATCTGCATCATCGTTCCCGATTTCGATGTCCTGCTGCATTATGCCAAAGAAAAGGGACTGCCGACGGATGTCAAAACACTGGTTGAGCGTCAGGATATTATGGATATGATTGGTGGAGCTGTTACCAATCAGTTGAAGGGCAAGTTCGGTGGTTATGAAATTCCGAAAAAATTCATTATCCTTCCTGAACCGTTCAGTCTGGATAACGGCACCTTAACACAGACGATGAAACTGAAACGTAAAGTTGTTCTGGAAAGACTTAACGACAAAATTGAAGCACTTTATCAATAGAGTGTTGCCATCAAAAAAATAAATTTTTATGCTGGTTCAATCCCGACAAGTCGGGATTGAACCAGCTTCAGGAATCGCCTCTCAACGGGAGAAGTCAAAATCAAGCTTCCGTCAGCTTCCTTCATTTGAAAATTTGAAATCTGAAGTAAAATCAATATGAAAGCAAAAGCAAAAACGACTGGTAAATTCCTTCAGAATCGGATAGAAATACACGTTTAAAAATTAGCCCTTTAACGGAGTGCTTCGGCATCAAAAAAACAAGGGTTTCAGGAGTTTGTTATGTCTTCAGAAAAGAAAAATTCTAAGTTCCGCGGCGCATCCAAGTATGTTCTGGATGATGAACTGGCGGAAATCGTCAATGTTTCCATGTCCCTGGAAATGCCTCTCCTTCTCAAAGGAGAACCGGGCACGGGAAAAACCATGCTGGCGCATGCTATTGCAGAAAGTCTGCAAATGCCCCTTATTATCCTTAATGTGAAATCCAGTATGAAGCTGATTGAAGCTTTGTATCAGTATGACACGCTGACCCGTCTCAATGACAGCCGCTTTGGCGATTCCAAGCGGGATGTGAGCAATATCGAGGCGTATATCAAAATGGGCAAGATCGGTCAGGCTTTTACGGCCGATAAAAGGACGATCCTGCTGATCGACGAAATCGACAAGGCGGATACGGATTTTCAGGACGACATGCTGGATGTCCTCGACCAGATGCAGTTTGATATTATCGAAATCGACAAAACCATCAAAGCCAAACACCGTCCGGTCATTATCATCACGTCCAATGCCAAGAAGGATCTTTCCGACCCATTCCTCGGGCGCTGCAATTTTCACCATATCGCCTTTCCCAATCAGGATATCATGCGTCGGATCGTGGACGTTCATTTCCCCAACCTGGATGAGGAAATGGTGGATGTCACGATCAGCACATTTTATCGTCTCCGCGAGGTGCGCGGGGTGGAAAAGAAACCGGCGACGCGGGAATTGATCAACTGGATTCGCGCCCTGAAAAGCGATCCCGACTTTAAACCGAAATCCCTGCGGCAGGGACGAGTGCCCTTTCTGGGAATCCTGTTCAAGAAAAGCGCCGACCTTTATCAGGCCGCCCAGCATGTCACCAAGGGATAGGGTTGAGGTTTGAATTGTGTTTGTTGATTTTTTTTATACCTTGAAGGAACGGGGCATCCCGGTCACACCCACGTCTTTTCTTCGTCTGCAAAAAGCCCTGAGTATGGGGCTTGTTCATTCCCTTGACGACTTTTATACAGCGGCCCGGACCATTCTCGTAAAAAGCGAGCGGTATTTCGATACCTACGATCAGATCTTTGCCCACCATTTCAAAGGGGTTTCCCTGTCAGACCCGACAGCGATAGAGTTGTCGCAAATTGCCAAGTCCATGCTTGAAGAGTGGCTGAAAAATCCCGAAGAACTGGCGGACGCTCTGGGAATCGATAAAAAGAAACTTAAAAATATGACGCCGGAGGAACTGATCAAGTATTTTATGGATCGTTTGAAGGAACAGACTGAGGCTCACCACGGCGGCAATAAATGGATTGGAACGGGGGGGACATCCCCCACGGGACATTCCGGCTATCATCCGGGCGGTATGCGCGTCGGCGGGGAATCCAAGAACCATTCAGCCATTAAGGTTGCTCTGGATCGGCGTTACCGCGATTACTCCCAGGAAGGGCCGCTCACCCAGGCTCAAATGGGTGAAGCTCTGAAAAGACTGCGGCGCATGTTGCCAACGGGCCCGAAAGACATAGTGAATGTCGATCAGACCATCTATGAAACCATGCGCAATGCCGGGGAAATCGAAATCATTTTCGATCGCCGTCTGGCGGACCGCATGAAAGTGATTCTGATGATTGACAACGGCGGCTGGTCCATGGAGCCTTACATTGAAGTTGTGCAGACTCTTTTCCATTATGCCAGTTCCCAGTTTAAGGATTTAAAGATTTATTTTTTTCACAATACGATTTACGGCCGCGTTTGGGCTGATCCGCAAAGAAACTACAAACCGCAGGAGGTTGATGAGTTCACCCGCTGGGATCCTGAGACCCGCCTGATCATTGTGGGAGACGCCAGCATGGCTCCTTATGAGTTGATGCACCCCAATGGCGCCATCTATATCGATGCCAAACCGTCCGGCACCAGTATTGAACGCCTGCGATTTCTGGCCAAGACTTTCCGGCATAGTGTCTGGCTGAATCCGATGTCATCCATCGAATGGTATTACAGCAGAACCGTGCAGGCCATTGGACAGGTTTTCCCCATGTTTGAATTGACGCTTGACGGTTTGGAAAAAGCGGTGAAATGTCTTGGAGCGAAAGGTAATTGACCAATCATGAAGCGAATGACGATAGAAAAATAGATAAAAGGAAAAGTTAATGATCAGCAGAGACGCGAAAAATGTCATGGATGCGATGTTCAGAATGAAAATACCCAACGTCCATGAAATACCGATCGCTATGTGCCGTCAGGGATTGGCGGATTTGATGTCGTTTTCTCCGCCGCCCGATGGATGCGCCATAGAGGAAGTCAATGCTGGGGGCCCTCCGGCGCTCTGGATCAGGGCCGCAGGCATTCAGGGGCAGGAAACAATTTTTTATCTCCATGGCGGAGGCTACACCATGGGGTCGCCATGGACCCACAAAGGTATTACCGGTGTCCTGAGTGAAATGAGTCAGGTCAGGGTTTTATCGGTCGATTATCGTCTTGCTCCCGAAAATCCGCACCCGGCTGCCGTTGAAGACGCGGTTGCCGCTTATCGCTGGCTGTTGAAACAGGGCGTGCCGGCCAAATCTATTGTCATCGGCGGCGATTCGGCGGGAGGCGGGCTGACATTTGCGACGATGGTCGCTCTGAAAGAAAAGGGAGAACCTCTCCCGGCCGCGGCCTTCACGATTTCTCCATGGGTTGATCTGTCTGCCGCCGGAGATACGATGCTGTCCAAAGCAGAGATTGATCCAATGTTTACGGCGTCCAGCATCCGTTACATGGCAGGTCTCTATGCGGACCAGGTTGACTTGCGCTCACCGCTGATTTCGCCGTTATACGCGGATCTGGCCGGTCTCCCTCCCATCCTGATTCATGTGGGGACACTGGAAATGCTGCACAGCGATTCGTTGCGCATGGCCCGGGCGCTCCGGCAAGCCAACGTTCAATGCACGTTGAAGGAATGGGAAAACCTGTTTCATGTCTTTCACTCCGTCGTCAGACTGCCTGAAGCAAAAAAAGCGACAGCAGAAATTGCTGCTTTCGTTCAACGTCATATCATTAAAAGTTCATAGCATCTTGATGTGATCCATCAGGCATCATCGCATCCGCCGACGGATGGCCAAAAGATTGTTGACAGGCCGGGCATCTTTTCATATATTAACGGCGAACCGTTAAAATTTATCATGAGGAGGGGACAATGTCACTCGCACGCAAAAGCCTTGTTTTGCATAAGGGGAAGCAGGTTACCATTCATGACTATGTAGGCGTCAAGGACGATGAACTGGTACCGACCATCAAGCTTTTGACAGCTGACATCACGAACGGTAAGGAGCACGATATCCTACTGCTCATCGACTTTACGGGATGCACAGCCAGTACAGCCGTGGTTTCTGAATTCAAAAAATCAGCCGTTGAGGTCAAACCGTTCGTGCGCAAGATCGTTGCCGCCGGAGTTACCGGCATGCAGGCTTTTTTGTTGAGCACACTCAATCGCTTTGCCAATATTCAGGTTGATCATTACCCGACGCGCAAAGAAGCTCTCGATCGCATCGCAGAAGCGTAGCCTCTTGTCCATAGATTATAAAAAGGAAAAAAGCTATGACCATCAAAGAACTGTTGGAAAGGTATATCGGAACGGAATGCCACATCCAGTATTTGCCGGACAAATCCATCTTTGTCCGCATTCATATGGGCTATGGCAGGGACATTCTTATTGATGTCGGCGAGGATTATATTCTGCTGGAGGATAAATCAGGTACGTCAGACGGCTACTTTACTTTTCCGCTGGCCCATGTGAGCGTCTGCTTCCCCGAAAAGCCCGAATGAGGCTTTGCGCGTCAGCGGGCCATCAGCTGCGCATCACCGTCAAGGCTTAAGCGCATTCACTGTAGCCGCACATGCGGCAAACCACACAACCGCCTTCGTGTTCGACGATACCGCCGCAATCCGGGCAGGCGCCTTTACGGAAAACAATTTTGTGATGCTGCACCTTGCCGCCGTTGGCTTCGTTATGCGATTGAATCGCTTTAGCCACCGCGTCGGCGCAGGACAGAATCTTGTTTTCACCGAAACCGGAATGGGAATGGCACGAAATGCCCTGAAGCTGTTTGATCACCTGTCGCGATTGCAGGCCGCTGCGCCAGGCCAGCGATACCATGCGTCCGATGGCTTCGCTCTGAGAGGCCGCGCACCCGCCGGATTTTCCCATCGTGGTGAACAGTTCAAACAGACCCTTTTCGTCTTCATTAATCGTCACGTAAAGCGGTCCGCATCCGGTCTGCATCTGATAGGTCCATCCTTTGAGGATTTTCGGCCGTTCGCGTTTGGTGATCGGTTTGTCGCGGTCGACTTCTTCATGAACCGCCGCTTCCTCTTTTTTCCCTTTGCTTAAGACCTGCTGGTCCCGGGAACCGTCGCGATAAATGGTGACGCCCTTGCAATCCAGCTTATAGGCCAGTTCATAAACGCGGGACACATCCTGGACAGTTGCCTCTTTTTTGAAATTGACGGTTTTGCTTACGGCGTTGTCGGTATATTTCTGAAAAGCGGCCTGCATTTTGATATGGACTTCCGGCGAAATTTCGTGTGCGGTGACGAAGTAGCCGCGAATATCTTCGGGAATTTCTTCCATATCATGGATGCTCCCATGGTCTGCAATCCGCTGCATCAGCTCCGGCGAATAGAAGCCGCGCTCTTTGGCGATGGCTTCAAAGTAGGGATGGACTTCCACCAGAATATCGTTATCCATCACCTGGCGCACGTAGGAAACGGCAAAGAGCGGTTCCACGCCGGAAGAAGAATTGGCGATAATGGATATAGTACCGGTCGGGGCGATGGTGGTTACCGTCGCGTTGCGCAGCGGTGGCATCCCTTTCTGATCATAGGCGGAGCCTTTGAAATTCGGGAAGGGACCGCGCTTTTTGGCCAGATCCTGCGACGCGATGTGTCCCTGATCATTGATAAACTTCATCACTTTTTCGGCCAGTTCAATGGCTTCGTCGGTGTTGTAGGGGATTCCCAGTTTAATGAGCATATCCGCCCAGCCCATCACGCCGAGCCCGATTTTACGGTTGGCCGTCGTCATCTCGGCAATCTGCGGCAGCGGATACTTGTTGACTTCGACAACATTGTCCAGAAAATGTACGGCCAGGTGAACAATTTCCTTCAGCCGCGACCAGTCAATCTTACCTGTCTTGACCATTCTGGCCAGGTTGATGGAGCCCAGATTGCAGGATTCATAGGGAAGCAGCGGCTGCTCACCGCAGGGATTGGTCGATTCGATCGCTCCTACAAGAGGCGTCGGATTGTCGCGATTCAGCCGGTCGAGAAAGACAATGCCCGGCTCGCCGTTTTCCCAGGCCTGATTGATGATCCGGTTAAACACTTTGCGCGCGTTGAGATGGCCGGCCACCTGCTGATCGCGCGGGTTGATCAGATCATAATTTTCATCGCGTTCGACGGCTTTCATGAAAGCTTCCGTCAGACCGACGGAGATGTTAAAATTATTTAATTGCTTTTTATCGGATTTGCACATGATAAAATCCATGATATCCGGATGATCGACCCGCAGAATGCCCATATTGGCGCCGCGCCGGGTTCCGCCCTGTTTGATGGTCTCGGTTGCCACGTCAAAGACCCGCATAAAAGAAATCGGGCCGCTGGAGATGCCGGTGGTGGTTAGAACAACGTCGTTGGCAGGGCGCAGACGGGAAAAGGAGAAGCCCGTGCCCCCGCCGGATTTGTGAATAAGGGCGGTGTACTTGACGGCGTCAAATATTTCTTCCATCGAATCGCCCACGGGCAAAACAAAACAGGCGGATAACTGTCCCAGTTCACGCCCCGCGTTCATTAACGTAGGAGAGTTGGGCAGAAATTCCAAATTTGCCATCATGGCGTAAAAGGCTTCGGCGACTTTATGCGTATCCGTCTTCTTATTGAACATCTTATCCGCGGAGGCGATGGTATCGGCCACACGCCGGAACATTTCCGAAGGCGTTTCCAGTACGGTTCCTGTTTTATCGCGTTTCAGATAGCGCCGCTCCAGAACGGTGACGGCATTCCGGGTTAAATCCGGGATGATGGGTGTGAAATTTTTCTTTTCCATAAAATATGATTCCTTTAAAAATGAAAGAGTGAAATAAAAACGCTATATGTTGTATGAGATTTGTTTATAAACCACAACATATAGAAGATGTCAAGCAATGGAAAAATAAATTTTATAGTGTAAGAAACTTCAATAGTTATGAGTGGTGCGCCTGTCCCTCATTCCATCCATGTTTTCTTATCCGAATTTTTATGTTGCCTGTTTTGTCGTCGTAAGCTTGACACATAGGCAAACGATGTATTATTTTAAATAAAAAGGCGGATAGGCAAGAGCCTTTAATAATAAACTCCGCAGGAGAGGTGATCAGAAATGATTCAAGAACGTCTTGATAAAATTGAAGAGAAACTCAAGCAGAGCGCGGCTGTAAAAGAAAATGACAAAGATGAATTGCTGGCGCTGCTGAATTCGCTGAGGACAGAAATTACCGATCTTTCAAAAACGCACGGGGAGCAGGCGGAGAGCATCGCTAGATTTGCCGAATTGTCTGCCCATGAAGCGACGCGCAGCGAAAAAAGCGACGACCTGGTTGATCTGTCTATTCAGGGGCTGGCCACATCAATTCAGGGCTTCGAAGTATCTCATCCCCGGCTGGTTGGCGTCATTAACGCCTTCTGCAACTATCTGACGAATATGGGCATCTGATCAATCGTCAGCGGTCGTTTCGCTGATGCAGATGTTCAGGTCGTCGGCGAAGACTGCCGTCCTGGTTTACCGGGCTGTGAACATGACGCAGAAGTATTTTCTTGAAAAAATATGGATTGTCATGTTAAGTGAACGACAATTCCCATGGAGGTAGCAGAATCATTAATCTGATTCAAATACTGGATAACACGGTCAAAAGATACGCTGAGCGCAGGGCCCTAATTTGTGATAAGCAATATATCACCTACAGACAGCTCAACCAGGCCGTCAGCGCTGTTGCCGCTCTGCTGAAAGATTCCGGCATCGGTAAGGGCGATAAAGTGGCGGTGATGCTTCCCAATATGCCGGAGTTTGTCTTCAGCTATTTCGGCATTCTCAAAACCGGCGCGGTGGTCGTCCCTCTGAATACTTTATCCACGCCTTATGAACTGACCTATCTGCTGAATAATTCAGATTCGAAAATTCTCATTACGCAGGCGTCTCAAGTTAAAAAATTTGATGAGGCCAAAGGTCAATTGCTTTCCTGCCGCCGGGTGATAGCGATCGACGCGCTTCATCAGAATCAGGAACTCTTTCAAGATCAACCAAACCGGGCTGAAGCGGAAATGCCGGAAGATATTCTTCCGGAAGACCCGGCCGTCATGGTTTACACAGCGGGGTTAACCGGCAAACCGCTCGGCGCTGTGCTCACCCATAAAAACCTGTGCTCACAGGCGGAAGTGATTCAGTCCACTCTACAGCGGACGCCGGATAATGTGGTTCTATCGCTGATCCCGCTGTTTCACACGTTCGGCGCCAGCGTGAATATGCTGCTGACCGTCCGCGCCGGCTGTTCCATGGTGCTGATGGACCGGTTGACCATGGACAGCCTTTTTAACGCGATTGAAAGGGAAAAAATTTCATATATCGCGGCGGTGCCGCGTCTTTTTATCGGTATGATTTTCCATGAGAAAGCCTCAAAATTCGATGTCAGTTCGCTGAAGGTCTGCATTACCGGCGGCGCGCCGATGCCTCCCGAATTGCTGCCGGTTTTTAAAGAAAAATTCGGTGTGGAGGCGATTGAAGGCTACGGGCTCACCGAGGCTTCGCCCGTGTGTTCTTTCAATATGCTGGATACCTCGCCTAAAATCGGCTCTATCGGCGTTCCCATTGCCGGGGTGGAGATGAAAATTTTCGATGAACAAGGCCATGAACTGCCGCGCAATACCATCGGGGAAGTGGTCGTGAAAGGCGATAATGTGATGCGCGGATATTACAAGAATGACGAAGCCACAGCCGCGGCCATCAAAAACGGCTGGCTGCACACGGGGGATCTGGGGCGAATGGATGAGGACGGTTACATTTTCCTCACCGGTCTCAAGAAGAGAATGATTATCAGCAGCGGTTTTAACGTGTATCCCCGCGAGGTGGAAACGGTTCTGGCTATGCATCCGGCCATCCGGGCGTCTTATGTTTCGGGCAAGACAGATCTGATGCGCGGTGAAATCGTGAGAGCGCAGATTGTCCTCAAAGAAGGGCACAATGCCGATGAAAAGGAAATCATCCGCTATTGCAAAACCTATCTTTCCGGTTACAAAGTTCCCAGGGAAGTTGAGTTTGTGCAAAACATTCCCGATTCACCGGACCGCAACGTCGAATAAATTGAAGCATGATTCAACGCTGCAAAAGCTGATGGCAGTTTTGCCCCTTTGCTCGTATGCTTTTCAATAAAATTCCCAATCCGTCAAGATGTGATTCATGGAAACTAATTTCTGGAAAAAGAACGGAATCGTCATTGCTTCGCTGGCCGTGATTGCCTTTGTTCTCGGCGTTACGAATCTGTCCGGGATTTTTTCTTTTTTTCAAGCGACGAAGAATGCCGGAGAGGTTGCCCTGCAGCAGGTGCAAAAGTCGCAGCAGACGCCACGGACCGGCCTTGCCGTCGAGTCTTCTGTGCCCCGGGAAGATCTGACCAGAGACACAGTAATAGTTCTCACCAATCAGGCGCGGGCCGATAACGGGCTTCCCCCTCTGGCCGAAAATCAGCTTCTGAATTCGATCGCGGAATCACGGGCGAGAGACATGCTGGAAAAACAGTATTTCGCCCACGTTTCTCCCACCGGCCAGCAGGCGTCCGATATTGCCCAGAGTATCGGCTATCCCTACAAGATCATCGCGGAGAACATTGGCAGCGGCGATTTTTATACCAACCAGAAGATTGTTGACGGATGGATGCAGAGCCCCGGACATCGAAATAATATTTTATCTTCCGAGGTACGGGAAATCGGCGCCGCTGTCATCAAAGGCAATCTGAAAGGTCTGGAAACGTATGTGACCGTCCAGATCTTCGGCCTGCAATCGCCGCCGGTCACGCCTAAGCACTGCGTTGCCCCATCGGAGAATCTGCTTCGCGATATCGAGCAGAAAAAAGCGGAATTATCCTCCCTGCAGGATCAGCTCCAGCGTTTAAATGTGGAACTTCGTGAAGAAAAAGACGCTATCGAAACAGAGCAACAGCAAACCTATGGCAATGCCCAGAAAATCCAGAAACTCAACGCCAGGATCAGCGCCTATAATGAGAAAAGCCATTGGTATAATCGGACCGCCGGCGATGCGAAAGCGAAAGCGGATGTTATGCAATCCATGTATCATGAGTATGACCGGATTCTGAAGGCTTACAATGAATGTCAGGCGTCGCATTAATTGTTTGAAGGCAATATGATGCATATATTATCCAAAGCGGAAAATTATATCCTTAAGAAATCCGAGTCTAATATTCTCATTGCCCTCTTCGCCGTTATTTATTTCGCCTCCCAGATAATCATCGGGTCCATACTGCATCAAGTGGGCACCTTGAAGGCTCTGGCTTTGCAGACCACCATGTGCAGCGAAAAGTTCAAGGCCATTGCATCGGGATGGATCACGTCCGGGAATATCGCGGCTTATTACCGGCATTTTTACTTCGATCATTTTCATCCCATCTGGTACAGCATTTTCCTGAGTCTGCTCATCGCCAGAACATTCAAAATCAACCATGTGAGTCCTCGATTCCACTGGTTGATTCTCACGCCATTTATTGCGGCCCTCTGCGATTTTTTTGAAAATATGATGCATTTGTATTTTCTGGCGGATCTCAACCGCGCAACGCCGGTTCTGGTAGCGCTTTCCGGACTGGCGACCAACACCAAGTGGATTCTGGCCGGTGTCGGTGTCGCTGTTGTGACAGTCCTGATGGCCGTCTGGCTGGTCAAGAAATTTATTCTGAAAGAAAATTAGACAAGAGGGCGAAAGCAATCTTCCAGCGTTTGTTTTGTTCTGAGCATGTCGCGGACTTTGACTTCCATCGTAATGGTTGAATCATACCCCCTGCCGAGCAGCGCTTGAAAAATCTCCCGGTAGTCCACGGAACCGTCGCCGAGGGCGAGATGCAGATCATCTTTGACAGTCGTACCGCCGTTATTGTCGTGTGCATGAATATGCGCGATGCGGGTAAAATGTTCTTCAATAAAACGGAAAGATGTGTTTTGTCTTGCCAGAAGTTGAGCATGTCCGATATCCAGCGTCATTCTCAAATCAGGAATGGCTTCAAATGCCGGAGCGAAGCTCTCGGAGCGTTCGCTCAGGTTTTCAATGCAGACGGTAATGCCGTATGCATGGCCGCAGTCCACGATGCGGGCAAGAATATCCAGTTTGTCGCGCAGGAGTTCCGCCGGCGCCCAGCGCTTGTCCATCCAGAAATGGATGGTCGCCTTGCGGATGTCAAGCTTTTGTGATAACGCCATCAGTGCTTGGATGCGGGGGAGGAATTTATCCCTCAGGATGCCCGCATCGAAGGGATTATCCTCGTTGGGATAATGCGCAAGGAAGTCCGTGTTGCTGTTATGTTTCATTTCGAGAAGCCGGGGAAGCCAGCCGGCAACTGTGGCGGGATCATCCAGCGATACTTCAATGAATGGCAGCCCCAGTTGGCTGACTGCCGTCACTTCATCCAGATTGTGCGCGCGGCCGCCGATAAGAATCATCATTTATTCTCAGGGAAGGGGATTAAAGCCGCCCTTCCTGCCTTAATTTGTTGACGATGCGCTGCAGCTCGGGGATCTTCAGCGTTGCCGCTTTTTCACCTTCGAGAATCGCTTCATTTAATTTTTCCATCTCGGTGGAGCCGATATTTTTCATATCGGGACGGATGACGACATCGGCATTTCTAATCTGATATTCGGCGATGCGCGCATACATGATATCAACGGATTTTTTAACCGATTCCATCATTCCGTCCGGGACAGTTTTGGTGATACCGCCGGAAATATCCACCGCGATGACGATATCCGCGCCGTGGCGGCGGGCAACGTCAACAGCCACGGGACTCACCACGCCGCCGTCCGCGTAAGTGTTGTTGCCGACTTTCAGCGGCTGAAAAATGGCGGGAACAGCGCAGCTGGCGTGCACGGCCATGCCGGCATTTCCCTTCGTGAAGACGATTTCTTCACCGGTGGCCATATTGGTGGCGACGGCGTAGAAAGGAATCTTCAGTTTTTCAATGGGCGTGTTTCTGATGTTGGCGTTGATAAAATCTTCAAGCCGGTCTCCTTTAATCAGACCGCCGCTCCAGATTTTCCAGTCATAATCAATGACATTGTCCTCATCCATTTTTAGGGCGATGTCCTGCAGTTGAAAAGCGGATTTGCCTGAAGCATATAAACTGCCCACGACACTGCCGGCGCTGGTTCCCACGATCATGTGGATGGGGATTCTCTGCGCTTCCAGCACCTTCAATACGCCGATATGCGCGAACCCTTTGGAACCGCCGCCGCCCAGCACGACGGCTATTCTGGCCGGTTTCACCGGGGGAGGGAGAAGGGAGGGCGGACGCAAAAGGGTGCAGGAGCACAGGATACAGACGGCCAAAAAGATCAACAGGGGCGGACATGAATATTTGCCGGAAGGAAAATTAAAAAAGGGTCGACTCATATTTTTACTCCGGGCATCGCGGCGCTCATTGGTTGAGCATGGACCACAACGCATTACGATCCATTCAGGATGAGGAAGATTTGTGCTTGCGCAGCAATTCGGCAAACTCATTGGCCCTGACCGGTTTGCTGAAACAGAAGCCCTGCATTTCGTCGCAGACATGATCCTGCAGAAACTCTTTCTGCTCGGCGGTTTCCACGCCTTCGGCGACCACGGTCAGACTCAGGGATTTTCCCATCGTGATAATGGCCTCCGTGATCGCCTTATCTTCGGAGTTCACGGTCAGATTGCGGATAAATGACCGGTCCACTTTGATGGTATCAATCGGGAAACGCTTGATCTGCGCCAGCGAAGAATAGCCGGTGCCGAAATCATCGATGGCCAGTCGAACGCCCATATCTTTAATTTTGCACAGCAGTTCAATAAATGCCGTAGGATTATGCATGACCATGCTTTCGGTGATCTCCAGTTCCAGCAGGTGAGGCGCCAGGCCTGACTGGTCCAGCGCGGATTTGATGTCGGACAGCAAATGGTCATCCGTCAATTGGCGCAGCGACAGGTTAATCGAAACGCAGACGGGAGGCAATCCCTGTTTCTGCCAGGCGATATTCTGACGGCACACGGTGTTCATTACCCATCTGCCGATGGGGATGATCAGTCCTGTCTCTTCGGCAACCGGGATGAACTGTGTCGGCGTAACAGAGCCCAACTGTTGATTATTCCAGCGCAACAGGGCTTCCACCCCGGTGATGGTATTGGTTTTAAAATCAAGGCGCGCCTGGTAGTCCAGATAAAGTTCATTGCGGTCCAGTGCGCGTCTTAAATTGGTTTCAATCAGCATACGCTCATTGGAATGGGATTTGATGTTTTTGGTATAAAACTGATAATTGTTTTTCCCTTCCTCTTTGGCATAGTACATCGCAATGTCGGCGTATTTCATTAAGGATTGCTCATCCTGTCCGTCATCAGGATAAACACTGATGCCGATGCTGGCGGTCACGCGGCATTCTTCTCCGCCGATCATAATAGGTTTCATCGCGGCAGAAAGTATTTTTTTAGCCACGTTTTCCACCTGGAGAGAATTATTAAAATCTTCAATGAGAATAACGAATTCATCCCCGCCCAGACGTCCGACCACATCCACGGATCGCATCGTTTCTCTGAATCTTCTGGCAATCTCCTTCAGGAGTTGATCGCCCGCGTCATGGCCCAAGGTGTCGTTGATAATTTTAAAGCGATCGAGATCGATAAAGAAGACGGCCAGATTCTTTTTGTAGCGCCTCGACGATTGAATGGCCTGATTGAGGAGTTGACTGAACATCATCCGGTTGGTCAGGCCCGTCAGAGCGTCATGGGTAGCCATATAATTCATTTCTTGTTCGATTCTTTTTCGTTCAGTAATGTCCCGGATGACGCCTTTAAATCCGGAAGGCTTGCCGGAAGCCTCTCTTTTCAGGGAGACTGACGCCTCGATGTATCGTTTGGCGCCGTCCTTTCTGATAATCAGCCAGTCGAATCCTTCCGTGGGCTGACCGGTTGTAAAAACTTTATGAAAGGCGCGATAAACTTTTTGCGAATATTCCTTATCTGAAAATTGCGTGTAATTGACTCCAATTAAGTTTTCTCTGGCGCTGCCCGTCATTTTGCACAGCGAATCGTTGAAAAACGTGAAATTGCCCGCCAGATCCACTTCAAAATACGCTTCCTGAATGTTTTCCAAAATATTTCTGTATTTTTCCTCGCTGTCGCGAAGCGCATCCAGCGCAGCTTTCTTCTGGAGCTCGGCCTGCACGCGTTCCGTGACATCATGCGTAAATCCCTGGAACCCGACGGGTGCGCCGGAAGTATCTTTCTTCAAATAGATGGATGCTTCAACGTATCTTCTCGTGCCGTCTTTTCTCAGAACTAGCCAATCGAATGCTTTGACGGGCTCGCCGGTTTTATAAATTTTATTGAATGTATTAAAAACGTCCTTTATCGCATCCCTGTCGGTAAACTGGTGGTAATTCATCCCCATCAGTTCTTCTCCGGTATAGCCTAGGAGCTTGCCGGTGGAGTGATTGAAGAAAGTGAAGTTGCCCTTGAGATCCACTTCAAAATATCCTTCGTCAATGTTTTCCAGAATGCTTCTGTATTTTTCTTCGCTGCTGCGCAGCGCTTCTTCCTGCAGTTTATGTTTGGTTCTGTCGCGAACAATGCCACGGAAGGCCGCATTGCGCCCGGCGGCATTTTTAATGACGGATATGGAGGTCTCTAGGTACCTTTTCTGCCCGTCTTTCGTGATGACCTCATACTCAAAATCTTTTTCCGGCATGCCTGTCTTGAATACTTTGTTGTACTTTTCGTATATATTCCGGGCGTTCTCTTCATCCATAATGTCGCGATAATTGAGTCTCAGCAGGTCGATCTTACGGTAGCCATGCATTTTGCTGATCGCGTCATTGAAAAAGATAAAGTTGCCTTTGAGATCCAGTTCGACATAGCCGTCTTCGATATTTTCAATGATGGTTCTGTATTTTTCTTCGCTCAGGCGCAGCGCTTCCTCGGTCATTTTCCAGTCGTTGATATCCATGAAACTGCCGAGCGTTGCCCGCTCTCCTTTGTAGACGATGGAGGTAACCGTTTCCAGAATCCATTTCAGTTCATTGTGCTTCTTGATAAATCTGTATTCATAAGGATCGAAAATTTCTTTCTTTAAAAATTTAATCGCCTGTTTTCTGACCTTCTCTCTGTCGTCGGGATGAATATAATCAAGGGAGTTTTTGCCCAGTAGATCCTGTTCCGTGTAGCCGGTCATCTGCTGATAGAGATTGCTGATATAAACGAATTTGCCTTTCTGGACGATATAGATGCCCACGCCCGCCTTAGAGAAGATTTCCTCCGAAAGCATGGAAAGATCGCCGGAGGCATTCGGGGTATCCGGGGCTGGATTTACAGTTTCAGATTTGTCAGACATAATTTTATTCTCAACCGTGTTTAGTTTCTGACTGCAATCGCTTCTATTTCAATCAGCGCTCCCCGCGGCAATACGCTGACTTCGATTGTTGATCGCGCCGGCGGTTCAACGGGGAAAAAATCGGCATAGACCTCATTGACATCGGCAAAATCTTTTATGTTTTTTAAGAAAATCGTTGTTTTGACAATATGCGATAAATCCAGATCCGTTTTTTTTAGCAGCGATCGGATATTAACCAGAATCTGTCGGGTGGCTTTTTGAATATCGCTGATGAGTTCACCGGTGGTCGGATCAATCGGCAGTTGACCGGAAATAAAAATCAGATCCCTGGCTTCCACTGCCGCCGAGTAGGGCCCGGCAACGGGCACATCCGCTGATGAAATAATATTTTTCTTCATCACATTTTTTCTCCGGACCTTTATCCCATGGTGCATAGAATGGTTATGCCGTTTGCAGCATTCTCTCGATGGAGCGTTCTGCCTTTGCGGCGATTTCGGGATCCAGCGTTATTTCATAGGCCAGATTCTCCAGTGACCATAAAACTCTTTCCAGGGTTATTTTCTTCATGTCCGCGCAGATCGCCTTGTCCGATGCCGGATAAAAAGTCTTACGGGGGTTTTCTTTCTGCATGCGGTAAATGATGCCGATTTCCGTCCCGATGATAAATTCGCTGTCCGTTGAATTCTTAACGTATCTGGCCATCCCTTCCGTGGAGGAAACCATATCGGCCAATGCCGTGATGGACGGTTTGCATTCCGGATGCACGATCACCTTTGCTCCGGGGTGCAGGCTTCTGGCTTTCCGGATGTCTTCTGGCGTGATTTCAGCGTGGATGGGGCAGTAGCCTTCCCATAGAATAAAATCGTGACGCAACTGGGCGGACACATACCGCGCCAGATACTGGTCGGGGACAAAAATGATTTCATTGTTCTGGGGAAGAATTTTCTCGGCCATTTTCAGGGCGTTGGCGGATGTACAACAGTAATCGCAAAGCGCCTTGACGGCGGCGGAAGAGTTGACATAGCACATGGTAATCGCGCCGGGATGAGCGGACTGAAGAGCCTTTAAGGCTGCGGCGTCAATCATATCGGCCATCGGACAGCCGGCGTCCTTTTCCGGAAGCAGAACCGTCTTTTGCGGCGATAATATCTTGGCGGTTTCCGCCATAAAATGAACGCCGCAGAAAACAATAACAGACGCATCGGTTTTCGCGGCTTCCATGCTCAACCCCAGTGAATCCCCGACGAAATCAGCAATGTCCTGAATTTCCGGCAGTTCATAATTGTGCGCCAGAATAACCGCATTTTTTTCTTTCTTCAGTTGGTTGATCTTCTCGGTGATGGTCATTTGGCCTTCATTCCGTTATCGTTTTGGTTATCGATTAAAGCAGAAATACGGCATTTGTCAAGCGATTAAGAATTGGCAGCCGTGGGTTCAACCGGCCTGTGGCCTTATTCAAAAATAATATGCTACGGTTTTTCTGCCGTGTCCGACTTTTCTAAATCGGCAAAAATAAGAAGCTTGTCTCCGGGCGATAAAATTTTTGTGCTGGAAATGCCGTTCCAGAGCATGATGGCTTTCACGGAAACACGAAAACGTTTGGCAATGGTAAATAGCGTATCTCCCTTGCTTACTGTATAAACGGAATTTTCCTTTTCTTTGTGATACTGGCTGAGGATATTATTGTATCGCTCCATAAAGCCTGAAGACGCGCCCCGGGGAATTAGGATATTGTATTTGCCGGAATAGAGATGATAATTTTTGATCTGAGGGTTGAGGTCTTTAATTAGTTTAAAATACGTATTGGCCGCTTGGGCGATGATATGAAGCGGCACAGGATCGTCCACCGATATTTCAATCGTCTCATACGGTAGCGGCTTGTAGAGATCCTCCTCCTTCAGAAAATATCCATATTTCTGGGGATTGGAGAGGATCATTTTTGCGGCCAGTATCCTGAAAACATATCGCTGGGTTTCCTCATTCAGATACAGATGGTAGTAATTTTTTTCCTTCTGCATCAGCATCTCCGTTAGCAAACCGTCCTCCCCCATGTTGTAGGCGGCTGCTGCGAGTGTCCATGATCCGAGAAGAGCGTATAAATCCCCGAAGTATTTCATGGCAGCGTCCGTGGCGGTGAACAAATTGCGGCGCTCATCAATGTTGTTATTGATCGTCATGCCGTATCTTTCGCCGGTGCTCTCAATAAACTGCCAGAACCCCACCGCTCCTTTGTTGGATGCCGCCAGAGGCTTCAGGGCGCTTTCCGCGATAACTACATATTTCAAATCATCGGGAAGCGAATTGTCTTTCAACGCTTTTTCGATATAGGGAAAATAGCGGGAAGAGCGCTTCAGCCAGAGAATAACGGTGTCTTGGTCATCAAGCGAAACCAGCAGCTCCCTCTCCAGTCTTTCCTTGACGTCGGTTTCGTTGAGGGGAGCCGGTTCGCCGCAAAAATGAAGCGGTGCGGTAATTTCCAGCGCCTGCAGAAGGGAATGAACTTCTGAAGCTGGTTTCCCGTTGCCGGCTTCCGAGTTAGTCGTGGTGAGAATCATGGCGATCATGGTAAAGACTGTTATGATTCGATAGAAATGATTCAATGGATTTCTCCTTTTTTATATTTTTACTAGCGTCCGAAAGTTTTGTCAAACATTTAAGCAATCGTTATCCCGGGAGTGGTTTCAGAGAAGACCATGGCTTGTTTCTTCTTGCCAATGTCCGGTGTTGATGTTATTCAGATGACATGAAGAAAATGTTGAATAATCATTTCATTTTCTCAAAGAAAGATATCCGGCAGATTGAGAGTCATGGACTGAGATTAATCGATGTGAACCGGCAGCTCGCCGCTTACCGGAAGGGACCGCGTCATATCCATTTAAACAGACCGTGCGCGATTCGTGACGGGATTATATCAATTTCTCCTGCGGAAAAAAATAAATTGATTGCTCTTTATGAAAAGGAATCCGCAGGATATAAAATCGTCAAATTCGTTCCGGCGTCCGGCGCTGCCAGTCGCATGTTTGCCGAATGGTTTTCTGCCCTCAACAACGAAGGGTTCGGATCCGCCAAACTCAATCAGGCTTTCATGCGTGATTTAAGAAAATATCCCTTTTTCGGTTTGTTCAGGCAGGATAATAAAGTTTTTCAGCGCGTCAGGCAAAAGAATATCAAAAACATCCTGAATTACATTTTATCGGCGGAAGGCCTGAATTACGGATGGCTGCCCAAGGCACTGATTCCTTTTCATCTCTACGGGAAAAACGAGATGCGCACCGCACTGGAGGAGCATCTGTTCGAAGGCGCACTTTATATCCGCTCTCAGCGTAACATTTGCCCCCTGCATTTTACCGTTTCAGCGGAACATAAAAAAAATATTGTTGAAAAGATAAAATCCGTGAAGGCGTTCTATGAAGATCGCTTCCGGATAAAATATGAAATATCCTTATCGGTTCAGTCGCCGTCAACCGATACGCTGGCCGTTGACGAAAATAATCTGCCCCTCAGGGATGGCCGGAAAAACCTGGTTTTCCGCCCTGGTGGCCACGGTTCTCTGCTGGGCAATTTAAAGAATCTGGACGCGGATTTCATTTTCATCAAAAATATTGACAATATTGCTCCGGAGAAGCTTCTGCAATATATCATTCCCGAAAAGAAGATGATGGGCGGTCTGGCTGTCCGTCTACAAAAAGAGATTTATTCCGCGGTGCGTCAGTTGAAAAGCGCGAAAGTCGATGCTGTGCAGATCGAAGGAATCATTTCTTTCTGTTCAAAAAAGTTGAATATCGTTTTCCCGCACGACTTTGACCGGCAATCGCGACGGGACAAAATCAAATTTCTTATCTCAAAATTAAACAGACCCCTGCGCATCTGCGCAATGGTCAGAAACGAAGGTGAACCGGGTGGAGGGCCATTCTGGGTGGAAGAAAAAGACGGAACTCAGTCTCTGCAAATTATTGAGAAGGCGCATATAGATAAAAGCAATCCTGGGCAGCTAGCCGTATGGGAGAGGTCGCAGTATTTCAATCCGGTCGATATGGTATGCTGCGTCAAAGATTACCGGGGACGAAAATTTAAACTTCCGGATTATGTTGATCGCAATACTTATCTGATTTCACAGAAGCATGAAAAGGGGAGGGGGATCAACGCGCTGGAAGCGCCCGGCCTCTGGAACGGCGCCATGGCCAAATGGAACACCGTTTACGTGAAGGCGCCGCTGCTGGTTTTTAATCCGGTGAAAACCGTCAACGATCTTTTACGACCGGAACATAAAATCACAGAATAAACACTTCTTCATTACATGCATGGAAAGAGGGGCCTTATCAGCCTTCGATAATCCATGTTCTGCAATTTTCTTTTGAAGTGGCTTTGGCTTTGATTGTTTTGGATGAATCATGGTGGTGGCAAATGACATCTTCTTCCGTATCATCAGGAGCATCGCTGTAACGCGCGCAAAGCGAGGCGGCAATTTGCGCGTCGCTATCCTGTCCGTAAGGAACGACAACCAGCGGGCCGGGAAAACTTTTCATTTTGAGCACCAGATCATCGGCAGTCACCAGTTTTTTCATGGCCTCGTTGTCGGCGTTATTGCGGCCGACAATGATTTTGCAGCTCTCAGTCACGCGAAAGTGGCGTCCATATTTAAGAAGTTCGTAATCCCGGTAATTTCGGTCTTCCTGACGGGCAAATAAATCACGCAGGCGGAGTGAGAAGATGGGATCGGTCAGCAGGCACCCCCCGGCAGGCGGGGCGTAATTGGCGATGCCGAATTCCGCGGCCAATTTGATCTGATCTTTGCGGCCCCGTCCCTGAATGGAAAGCAGTCGGGAGCGATCGATGAGGTTTTTCCGTTCCGCCTTGATGGGGGGCAGCAAGCCGGCGCTGAGCGGGCGCAGAATATAATCGGGATAACCTGAGTTTTTGGCGACGACATAGAGGGATTGTTTGTTCTGGGACATGGGACGCTGTCCAAGAACCTCCCCGGTAATAATGAAATCGCTGCCCGTTTCTTCCATTTTTTTCCCGGCAAGGTTCAGCATCAGCGTATGGCAGTCTATGCAGGGATTCATATTTTTGCCGTAGCCGTAGCGGGGGGATTTCAGCATCTCCAGATGCTCCGCGGTGATATCCTGAATCATCAAAGGCAGGTTGATTTGCTCAATGGCGCTCTGCGCCTTCCGGGCGTCAAAAAAGGGGGTGACAAATGTCAGACAAAGCACGTCAACATTCTGTCTGCGCATCAATACGGCGGCGAGGATACTGTCCAAGCCGCCCGAAAAGAGGGCAATGGCCTTCACCATAAGACGTTATCAATATCGGGCGATATTGACCGACCACACTTCTTTCAGCAATCCGCGCAGTTCCGGGTCAATGTCAAAATCAACAACGTATAAATCCTGATTGATTCTCGTGCTGTCGAATTTTAAAGTGTAGGGCGACTGGTTTTTAGCCAATCCGGAAAAGGTGTAGGGACCATAGGCAAAAGGAACCTGAAGACCTTTTAAAATGCTTTCCATATTCGCTTTCGGTTCGTCGCTGTCGCTGACAAAAATGGTCTCGTTGCCCGCCTGCTTCAAGGCATTGATGAATTGCGGAGAAAGAGCCTGTGAATAGATGACATATTTCTTGTCTCCCTTGGTCACCAGAACATCCGCCTTGATGGAAAGATTAAAGCCGTCTTTCACGGTATCAAACAGTTGAATATCGATGTCTCTCTCGGCGGCGAATCCCAAAGCCGTAACCAGCGCATAGGAAAATTCCTGCGCAGACTCTCTGGGGAAAACGGGAATCGGCGGCAGAGAGTAAAGCTCCTCCGGTTTCCCGACCAGCCCTGATTCTTCTGATATTTCGTTGATGATCAAACCATTCTTCTGATAATAATTCTTTATCGATTTGGGCAGCAGAAGATTATTTTCATCAATCGACCGTATCGTCTGAATCGGTTGGGGACTGCCCGATTTTGAAATGATCCAGTCCACCGCCACTTCCACGGGAGGAAGTGCTCCGACGGTCAAGGGTTTTTCGCTTTTCGTCATGTTGTAATTTTTCGTGCCGTTGATGACCTTATTTAAAATAGAAATGACGTCATCCTCTTTATTCACTTTGACGAGAGAGTAGTTCGTCCAGTTATCGCCGATCATCTTTTTTAAATTGGCGTGGGCGCGATTATCCAGGTCTATAAAGACGGTGGTGTTGTCGTCAAATTCAACAACGGGAATCTGAGCGCAATCAATGGTGACCTGACCGGCTTTCGGGATCGGAAGATAATAGCTGCCGGTGGTGGCAATGGTGCCGTTCATCTGGCCGATGACTTGCTTCAGCACTGCGAGGCGGGCTTCCGGAGGCATCACTTTCCTGTCTTTGACTTCAATGATTTTTTCCAGTTGGGACGATTTTTCCGGAGTTGATGCCATCACCCGCGTTGACGTTTCAAACTGATCAGGCGTTTTTACAAATACAGTTTTCCCGGGCAGTTTAATCACTGTTCCCGTATAAATCCTGTTGACATTTCTGATATGGGGATTGATGGATTTAATGAACTTGACATTTTGCGGGATCTCGATCTCAGACACCTTCAGCTCGCGGCGGATAATTTTATATAAAGTATCTCCTCTCTTGATCTTGTAAACTTTTTTCTTTGTCGGCACAGGCTTCTCCGCGGCGACGTAAGTTTTAACGGGTTTGGGTTTGACGGGTTCCGTGTATTGCTTGGGCGGAGCTTTCGGCATGCGCGGCGGCGTTATTTTGGATTCGGTTTTTACCGTCGGTTTGGTCTGCTCGACGATTTTTTCTTCAGAGGCTATCTCCGGTTTTCCGGGAATCACCAGCAGTTGTCCCGCTTCCAGATTCTCGAGATCCGGGATGTCGGGATTCAGTTCTTTAATCAACTGGTAATTTTTCGTGACATCCTTTTCTCTAAGGCCGGGAATCCTTCTGATAATGGTCGAAATGTCCTCACCTTCCTTCACCGTGTAGGTATATAGTTTATTGCTGGTAATGGCGGTTTTGCGAAGTTTGATCTGAGCGGTGTCTTCTTTTGCCGCGCATGGTTGGTAAACCAAGGCAATAGAAGCACAAATAACGGCCAGAAACATAACAAAGCGCTTAAACATGAATCGACTCCCCCTGGTTACAATATTTTAAATACGTGAATTTGATTGCTTAATTACATCAATTCACACGGAAAGTCAATGTCTTAAGTGTGTCTTCTGTTTAGGGAAGGTCGGGAATCAGGCAAAAAGCGAAGGGCGGATATAAATTTTAACAGCCCGGAAAAATTCCGGCGGATATCAGATGACTTTCTTCATCGCGGCGATCGCAACTTCAATCTGATCATCGGAGGGTTCGCGTGTTGTAATCTTTTGCAGCATCAATCCCGGCCAGCTCAGCAGTTGGACAAGTTTGGAGTGATGATATTTGCCGGTAAACCGGATGGCTTCGTAGGATATTCCGGCAACCACCGGCAGAAGCAATAGTTTATAGATAACCCTGTGAATGAAATCAGGACGTCCCAGCAAGGAAAAAACCAGGATAGAAACAATCATCACAAAAAGGATGAAACTTGTTCCGCAGCGCGGGTGACGGGTGGAATAATCCTTCACGTTTTCGATGGTCAGCTCCTGTCCGTTTTCCCACGCGAAAACGGTTTTATGCTCCGCGCCGTGATACATGTAAACGCGCTTCATATCATCCATCAGGAGCGTCGCGCCCAGGAAACAGAGAAACATTCCCAGACGAACGCAGCCTTCAAGAATATTCAACAGGAGCACGCTGTCGATGTATAATTTGACCTTCGTAAAGAAAAAGGCCGGAATGACGACAAAGAAACAAATGGCGATCGACATGCTGATGGCCAGGGAGAGATACATCTGCCAGTCTTTTGGTTTCTGTTCCTCTGCCGACAGAGCGACATCGGCTGAGAACATCAGAGCCTTATAACCGACAATCATCATTTCAAACAAAGTGATGGTGCCCCGGATGAACATCCATCCCAGAGCCTTGTAGCGTTTAGTCAGGGCAATGTATTCGCGTTCCTGGAAAACAATCTGCTTGTCCGGTGTTCTGACGGCCGCGGCGATTTTATTGCCATGGCGCATCATGACCCCCTCGATGATCGCCTGCCCGCCTGCAATATCTTCTTTCTCCGGTTTATTTGACATCGGTATCCAACAGTCCTGAATATTTTTACCGCTGTTTATATGATTTGACGTATCGTGTCAAATTATGATTTACTATTTCGTCATTGAAAGATCAGCGTGCAATGATATAATATCACAACTTACAACATAAAAAGGAGATTTCTGATGGCGCAAATGAGTTCGTCTGAGGCATTTATCAAGGAATATCAGGAACGTTTTGAAAAAAAGTTGAGGGAAAATGAAATTGATCTGCTCGAGCACTGGAAAGCCCAGTTGGATCGCGTCAACACGATGCGTCCGGACAGCGTAGCATCTTTCCAGGTGCAGATTACCAAACTGTCGGAGATGATGGCCAACCGAATTAAGGTCTTGAAGAAGGAATAGCATGGATAGCCTTGCCAATTTTTTATTTGAAGTGGGGATGCTCAGCCGGACCCCGCGCAGCGGCTATCAGTTTCTGGGCAGCGGCAGCGAATCGGTCGCGGAGCATATTTTACGCACGGCCTTTGTCGGCTATACCCTCTGCAAGATGGACGGCTCCTTGGATGAATTGCGGGTGCTCAAAATGTGCATCCTTCACGATTTGCCGGAAGCGCGAACGGGTGACATGAATTATGTGAATAAAAAATATGTTGCGGTCGATGAAGCTAAAGCCGTCCGGGAATTGACCGACGAACTTTTTTTCGGCGACGATATCCGGTCAGTGATCGAAGAATTTAACGCGAAGGAAACTCGGGAGTCGCTGGTGGTCCGGGATGCCGATCAAATTGCGCTGATTCTGCAATTGAAGGAATGCGGCGATCTGGGCAATAAATATTCGGACGAGTGGATCAGTTTCGCCCTGCGGCGTCTGGTGACCGAGAATGGAAAAAAGCTCGCGGACCGGATTATCAAAACCGATTCATCGCAATGGTGGTTTAAAGATAAAGGAGACTGGTGGATCAGCGGCAACAGCAAATGAAACCATTCAATATTTTTAAGGAGCTTATAGATGTTTTCTACAAAGACCAATTCACTCTTCATGTTCGTGTTGCTGATGTTCGTCGCGTCATGCACGTATCCTTTCAGCAGTCCGGTGATCGCCAAGCCGGATGAATACACGCGTGTCTATGAGGCGAAAGAAAAATTTGCCTTAAGGGCGGTGGCCAGAGTTATCAAAGAAAAAAGTGTGGGGATCCATGTTGTGATCGATGAGAAAAACCATCGCGTGGATTCAGACTATTTCCTTTCAGACGGATGGCGAACCAAGGCCACGGCCGTCGTCAAACAAATCAACTGGAAGGAATGCGAAGTTACTCTTTCCGTGATCACGGAGAAGCAAACAAAAGACGGCTGGGAAATGAGACGCCTGCTTGAAAAAGATCAGTATGATGTCTTTTTCAATGCTATTGATTTAAAGATTTACGAAGAAATGTCCAGGATTTAATAGATGAGAATAACAGAATTTTCATTCTGTTATTCTCCGGCCATGGATTTTGTGTTCAATATTCTTATTTCTTTTGGCTTTCGCGGAAGAAATTCGTTACAAAATCAGTGTCTTTGGGTGACAAGTCAAACTTAAATATTGCCTTTTCCACTAATTTTTGTAAGGGTTCTTTTCCTTCTTCTAGATTCATGGATACCCATTTGATTGCTTTTTGAACGTGTTCCGCTTCCGGCATAACAGTAGACATATTTTATCCTCCTGATCTGAATTTGTTTCTATTCTACTATAAAACGATCCATAAATTAAATATTTTTTTAAAGAATTGAATTTTTGCAGTCAATCATTTATAAAATTCAGCTAAAAGGACCATTGATGAATTAAAAAGAGTGCATATTATATTCAAAATTTAATGGCAGAAAGGAGATGAAAAAATGGCTAAATCGATTAAGGGAACAAAAACAGAAAAGAATCTGCTGGCTTCGTTTGCCGGTGAATCTCAGGCGAGAAATCGCTATACTTTTTTCGCCAGTGCCGCAAAAAAAGAGGGATATGAGCAGATTTCCAGATTTTTCCTGGAAACGGCGGAAAACGAAAAGGAGCACGCAAAAGTATTTTTTAAATATCTTGAGGGCGGTGACCTGGAAATTACGGCTGCCTATCCCGCAGGCATTATAGGTGATACAAAGGCCAATCTGGAAGCGGCGGCGGCAGGCGAGAATATGGAATGGACCGTACTTTATGCGGACGCGGCCAAAGTAGCCAGGGAAGAAGGCTTTCCGGAAGTGGCGCGTTCTTTTGAGCAGATCGCCAAGGTCGAAAAGTTTCATGAAAGCCGGTATCGGAAACTTGCCGAGAACATTGCCAAAGGCGAAGTCTTTAAAAAGAAGAAATCCGTCACCTGGCACTGCATTAATTGCGGCTATATCTTTGAAGGAGAGGAGGCCCCGAATGAGTGTCCGGCCTGTCGGCATCCGCAATCCTTTTATGAGGTTTTAGCGGAAAACTATTAAAAGATCGCTGATCTTTTGAATACCCCCTGCATTTTGAAATGAAATTTTGATCAAATGCAGGGGATTTTTTATGAATGAATAAAAGTTTGTTCTTCTTGACAGTTGATTGAAAATGCCCTAGATTGGCGACGTTTTTTCAAGAGGAGTTGCACAAATTATGACGACCAAGAAACAGTTAAGGTCAGAAAATATTAAAGAAAAGAAACTTAAAAAATCAACAAAGATGTTTTATCTTGCGCTGATCATCGGCGGCGGAATTATTGTTCTGGCTATTTTCTTTGTGACACTATTCAGCGCCATATTCCCGACGGATGACATGGCGGCTATGAAGAAGAAAGACAAGATTGTGATGCAGATGTATTTCTCCGATTCGCATGAACGGTTTTTAAAATCTGAAAAACGCTTTGTCGTCAAGGAAAGCGATCCCGCGCTACAGGCCAAAGCGATTGTCGAAGCCTTGCTGGCCGGCTCCAAAAACGGTCTGGTCAATACCTTTCCTAAGGGAGTCACGGTTAAGGAGGTCAATATCGCGGAAGATGGCGTTGCGTCCGTGAATTTCAGCAAGAATCTGATCAGGGCCTATGAAGGCAGCTCAGCCTCTGAGATGGCGACGATTTATTCCTTAACCAATTCGATTACTCAAAATATTCCCGGCATCAAAAAGGTCAGGCTTCTGGTGGAAGGCAAAGAGATTGAATCGATTCAAGGCCATATTTCCACCCGAAAAGCTTTCGCTCCTGATCTGGAGCTGATTGTTCCGGAGAGCTCAACGACCGCAAATTAACTATGGCATCCAAATCCAAAATATCCCGTACCCGCAATATCGGTATCGTAGCCCATATCGACGCCGGGAAAACAACCGTCACGGAAAGAATTCTCTATTACACGGGGAAATCCTACAAGCTGGGCGAAGTTCATGACGGTGAAGCCGTGATGGACTGGATGCCGCAGGAGCAGGAGAGGGGCATCACCATTACGTCGGCGGTCACGACGTGCGCGTGGCGCAATCACGATATCCACATCATTGACACGCCCGGCCATGTCGATTTCACCATTGAAGTGGAGCGTTCCCTGCGTGTGCTGGACGGCGCGGTGGTTGTCTTTTGCGCGGTGGGCGGCGTGGAACCGCAGTCGGAAACGGTCTGGCATCAGGCGGATAAGTACGGCGTTCCCAAAATAGCCTTCATCAACAAAATGGATAGGGTCGGCGCCGATTATTTTAATGTTCTTCACACAATGAAAGAGCGCTTCACCTCCATTCCCGTTGCCGTTCAGATTCCCGCGGGCAGTGAAGATAATTTCCGGGGTGTGATTGATCTGGTCAACGAAAAAATGATTGTCTGGAGCGATTCGACTTCCGGGATGGAAATTTCCAGGCAGGATGTTCCAGAGGAGCTGGCCGACGAGGTTAAAGCCAATCGGGAAAAGATGATCGAAACGCTTGCGGATGTGGATGACGCTCTTGCCGATAAATACCTTGCCGGTGACGAGATTGGCGTGGCCGATATCGAGCAGGTCCTGAGAAAAGCGACCATCTCGCTGAAAATCGTCCCCGTCCTTTGCGGCGCCGCACTGCGCAACAAAGGGATTCAGCCAGTTCTGGATGCCGTGATTCAATATCTCCCCTCTCCGGAAGATATTCCGCCGGTGAAGGGGATCAATCCCGTCACCAAACTAGAAGAGATCAGAAACAGCTCGGATAAAGATCCACTGGCCGCGCTGGCTTTCAAAATTATGATGGATGAAGGGCGGAAGCTGTCCTATCTGAGGATTTATTCGGGCAAGCTGCAGGTCAATGATGAGATTTATAATCCCATCAAGAAAAAACGGGAGAAGATTGCCCGGCTTTTGCGCATGCACGCCAATAAACGCGAAAGAATAGACGCGGCGTCCGCGGGCGATATCATCGCCGTGCTCGGCCTGAAAGCCACCACGACCGGCGATACGCTCTGCAAAGAGGAAAAACCCATTATGCTGGAGCTGATTGAATTTTACGAGCCGGTGATCAGCCAGGCCATTGAAGCGAAAACGCCGGCAGATCAGGAAAAGCTGACGCTGGCGCTGGAGAAGCTGGTCGAGGAAGATCCGACATTAAAAGTGAAATACGAGGAAGAAACGGCGCAGACCATCATTTCCGGGATGGGCGAACTGCATCTGGAGATTATCGTGGATCGTCTGCTGCGGGAATTCAACTGCCATGTGAATGTCGGCAAACCCAGAGTTGTCTATCGCGAGACCATTCAAAAGAAAGCGGAAACGGAAGGTTTGTTTGAAAAGATTCTCGGGGAGAAGAAACACTTCGGGCATGTCCGCCTTACGCTCACACCCCGCAAGCGCGGCTCCGGCAATGAAATTGTCAATAAACTGCCTGAAAACATTATTCCCGACGAATACTATGACATCATACAAGAAGGCATCCGGGAATCGATGATGAACGGTGTATTAAACGGTTATCCGGTTATGGATGTGGAAGTGGCCGTCAGCGGAGGGTCTTACCGGGAGGGAGAATCTTCAGCTCAGGGGTATAAAATAGCGGCCTCTTCGGCTTTTCGTGAGGCGTGCGGCATGGCGGATCCGGTGATGCTCGAGCCGATTATGATGGTGGACATCATTACGCCCAGCGAGTTTATGGGAGAAGTCATTGGCGATATCAACGCGCGCAAAGGCGAAATTCAATCCGTCAACCCCAAGGGAACGGTAAGCGAAATCAAAGCCAAAGTCCCCCTCAAAGCCCTGTTCGGTTACTCTACTGATCTGAGGTCTTCAACGCAGGGGCGGGCGATTTTTTCCATGATTTTCTCAGAATACAATAAAGCATAAAAGCTCAACCAATTTATAGGGATTATATCTATCCGGTTGAGTTTTCATCAGAATCATTTCCTTAAAAAATATTAATAATTTCCTTGAAAATCACTATATATAGTAGTATTATTTCTCCCTACCCCAATATATAGCGTTTTTTTTGAGTTATTGATTTAATATTTATTTGCATGGATGGAGCGTTATTATGAATTTGAAAATCAGAAAAAGAGACGGCCGGCTGGTTAAATTCAACGCCGAAAAAATTACGAATGCCATTGCCAAGGCGGGCAGTGCTACCGGTGAGTTCGACATCAAAGAAGCCCGCAAACTGACGATCAAGGTTTTGAATCTCGCCGAAAATTTATTTGACGGCAAGATCCTTTCCGTTGAAGAAATCCAGGATGTTGTCGAAGAAGTTTTGCTGAATTCCACTTTCCGCAAAACAGCCAAGGCCTATATCATTTACCGTGAACAGCATTCCCGTCTGAGAGATATCGCCAACAAAATGGAAGTGGACCTCGTCGATCAGTATCTGCACAAGCTGGATTGGAAGATTAACGAGAACAGCAATATGGATTATTCGCTCCAGGGTCTGAACAATTACATTTCTTCGGAAGTGAGCAAGGTTTACTGGCTCAATGAAATCTATACGCCGGAAATCCGCAAGGCGCACACCGAAGGCGACTTCCATATTCACGATTTAAGTCTGCTGTCTGTGTACTGCGTGGGCTGGGATTTATACGATCTGCTCCTGCAGGGGTTTCAGGGCGTATCCGGCAAGGTGGAAAGCAAGCCGGCCAGTCATTTGCGCAGCGCGCTGGGGCAGGTGGTGAATTTCTTTTACACCCTCCAGGGCGAAGCTGCCGGTGCTCAGGCTTTTTCCAATTTTGATACCTTACTTGCCCCGTTTATCCGGTATGATAAATTAACTATCAAAGAAATCAAGCAGGCGCTGCAGGAATTCATTTTCAATATCAATGTTCCGACGCGGGTCGGATTTCAGACGCCTTTCACCAATGTCACGCTGGATGTGACCGTGCCCAAATATTACGCGGATCAGCATGTCATCATCGGCGGCAAGCCGCAAAAGGAAACCTACAGCGAATTTCAGGAAGAAATGAATCTCTTCAACAAGGCGTTCTTGCAGGTGATGGCGGAAGGCGACGCCAAAGGAAGAGTTTTTACCTTTCCGATTCCCACATACAACATTACCAAGGATTTTAACTGGGAGGACCAGAATATCAACGATTTGTGGGAGATGACCGCCAAATACGGCGTGCCTTATTTCTCCAACTTCGTGAATTCCGACATGAATCCAGAAGATGCCCGCAGCATGTGCTGTCGTCTGCGCATCGACAATCGTGAGCTGGAAATGAGAGGCGGCGGGCTTTTCGGCTCCAATCCCCTGACCGGATCCATCGGCGTTATCACGATCAATATGCCTCGCATTGCTCATTTGTCCAAATCCAAAAAAGATTTTCTGCAGCGTCTGGAGCATCTGATGGAAGTGGCCAGGGAAAGCCTGGAGACGAAAAGAAAAGTTCTGGAGAAATTCACGGACGGCAACCTCTATCCCTATACCAAGTATTATCTGCGTGGCGTCAAGGAGCGGTTCCATGAATACTGGAAAAATCATTTCTCGACCATCGGTCTGGTCGGGATGAATGAAGCCTGTCTGAATCTGCTGGGCGTGAACATCGCCACGGACAAAGGCCAGGAGTTTACCAAGCAGGTTCTGGATTTTATGAGAAAAAAGCTCGTCAGTTTCCAGAAAGAAACGGGGAACAATTATAATCTAGAATCGACGCCGGCTGAAGGCACATCCTATCGCCTGGCTAAAATTGATAAGGAAAGATATCCCGACATTATCACCGCCAGCGAAAATAAATCAAAAAAGGCTGAACCTTTCTATACCAATTCCACCCAGCTTCCGGTGGATTACACCGACGATATTTTTGAAGCGCTGGATTTGCAGGATGAAATTCAGACGAAATATACCGGCGGCACCGTGTTTCACACCTTTGCCGGCGAGCGAATTGACGATTCACAGGCGGTCAAGAATCTGGTCAAGAAAATCTGCTACAATTATCATTTGCCTTATATTACCTTTTCGCCAACCTTCAGCGTCTGTCCGTCGCACGGGTATATCAAAGGCGAGCAGGAGAAATGTCCGACCTGCGCCGATGATTGCGAGGTCTATTCCCGTGTCGTGGGTTATTTGAGGCCGGTCAAGCAGTGGAATAAGGGCAAGCAGGAAGAATTTGATTCCCGGCAGGTTTTTAAATTCGTTTAATCAATGAGATATTTTGAAGAGCGTTTTCACACGCGTTTCAGGCGTTTTTCAATTCAGGGGAAATAATGAAAATCGGTGGCTTGCAGAGGATATCGCTGATTGATTATCCGGGGCTGATTTGCGCCATTGTCTTTCTAGAAGGCTGCAATTTCCGATGTCCGTACTGCCACAATCCGGAACTGGTTGATCCGTGCCTGTTTCGAGCCTCCGTAAAAGAAAGTGATGTTCTGGAGTTTCTGGAAACGCGCAAAGGTAAACTGGACGCGGTCTCCATTACCGGCGGAGAACCGACGATTCAAACCAATCTGGCTGCCTTTATCAGAAAAATCAGGAAAATGGGATTAGCCGTCAAAATGGATACCAATGGTTCCCACCCACATATCATCAAAAACCTACTGTCGGAAAACCTTCTGGATTACGTCGCTATGGATGTCAAAGCACCACTAGAGAAGTATAAAGAAATCGTCAACGCTCCGGTGCACGTCGATACCATCACAGAAAGCATTCATCTGATTTTAAAATCAAAAATACCTTGTGAGTTTCGCACGACCATCGTCCAATCGCAGCTCGATGAAGGTGATATCCGGCAAATTGCCAAACTCATCTCCGGCGCGAAGGTTTATATCCTGCAGAAGTTTGTGCCGACGAAAACCCTGGACAATAAGTTTCTCAAGGAAACGTCTTGGACAGACGAAAGACTGCAAAACATAAAAATGGTTCTGGAGAAAGAAATCCCATCCGTCGTCATCAGATAAACTTCAATAAGCGATAATATTTATAAATCAATATATTATAAATATTATATCAACCAACGGATGATTGTTTAAATAAGCGCCAGACTGTCGGCAACAGCCATTCCCCGGACGGTCGGACGCAAAAAGCCATCCTTTAGTTCAACAAGATTGTTTATCACGAGTGCGTCAATCATAGATTTCCGGGCCAGCGGCAGATCAACGCCGAACCTGGCCTTGAATTTTTTAAGGTTGATGCCGGCTTGCGTCCGCAGTCCGAGAAACAGAGTCTCCAACTGCAGCTCTTCTGCTGAAAGTTTTTCTGAATTTTCCACCGGAATTTTCCCGGAGGCGATTTCTTTGATGTAGTCTTTTACAGAAGTTCTGTTCCACCAGCGCTTATTGTTGAGAAAGGAATTTGCGGCCGGTCCCAGACCCAGATACGGAGTATGCTGCCAGTATTTCTGGTTATGACGGGACTTGAATTTCTCCTTGCGTGCAAAGTTGGAAACTTCGTAATGAATGTAACCGTTTTTGGTCAGTTCTTCATCCGTGGTCAAGAAAAATTTCAGTTCGGTCCTTTCATCTGGAAGGCTCCACCCTGCCGAATTATATTCTTTATATAAAGGTGTTTTTTCATCCAGCGAAAGCTGATAGCAGGAGATATGTTCCAGCGCGAAGGAAACGGCCTGCTGCAAAGTTTTTTCCCAAGATTTAATGCCCAGGCCGTGAACGCCGTAAATCAAATCGATCCCCAGATTATGAAAACCGGCTTTTCTTGACGCGTCTATGGATGCAATGGCTTCCCGAGCGGAATGCCTGCGTCCAAGCAGTTTTAGAATTTTATCACTGAACGACTGAGCACCGATATTAAGACGATTAAAGCCGATTTCTCGTAAATTGCTCAAATATTCCGAACAGATATCGCCAGGATTGGCCTCCATGGTGATCTCGGCATCGGCATCGATATTGAAATATTCATATATTGATGTCAATATTTCAATAAGCTGTTTGGGTGTCAGAAGCGATGGTGTTCCGCCCCCAAAATAGATTGTATCGAATGATGTGAATTTGCCGCGGTATTGTTTTATTTCTTTCTTTAGTGCGGCGATATATTCTGGAACAAGATAAACTGATCCAACGGAATAAAAGCTGCAGTAGCCGCACTTGCTCAAACAAAAAGGGATATGAATATAAAGCCCTGCATTTTCCTGTTTCATAGTTTCTGATAATAAGAAAAAAATTTTAAATTATTCTATTTCATATTCAAGATGATAGCAAGACGGCTCGAGGAAAATATCTGTGTTTAATAACTTTGCATCTACGAGATATTAATTCAAAAAATTGAGGCTGTTCAAAAAGGCTTAGAGGCAAGGCGCGTGAGGATCGAGCAGCGGAGCGTACTTTAAGCGTACGAGAGCAGCGAGAACCGAAGCGCAACGCAGCATATGAGCCTTTTTCAATAGCCGTTTCTAATCGGTGTCGGATTTCAGCACCGCGAGGAACGCGCTCTGGGGAATGCTGACCGAGCCGATCATCTTCATGCGCTTCTTGCCGGCTTTCTGTTTTTCCAGTAGTTTTCTCTTGCGCGTGATATCGCCGCCGTAGCATTTGGCCGTTACATCCTTACGGAAGGCGCCGATGGTGGTTCGCGCGATAATCTCGCCGCCGATGGCGCCCTGAATGGCTATCTTGAACATCTGGCGCGGGATTTCGTCCTTGAGGCGTTCGCAAGCCAGAAGCGCTCTGGCACGTGCCCGCTCGCGATGAACGATCTGTGAAAGCGCGTCAACCTTTTCGCTGTTCACCAGAATATCCATCAGTACCAGATTACTTTCCCGGTAATCGATGATGTCGTAATCAAAAGAGCCGTAACCCTGCGTGACCGATTTGAAGCGGTCGTAAAAATCATAGATGACTTCGGCAAGCGGCATTTCATAGGACAACTCCACGCGTCCGGGACCCGTGTAATTCATGACGGAATTGACGCCGCGCTTTTCCATACAAAGTTTCATAACTGCTCCCAGGTAGCGCTCCGGCAGCATCATGGCAGAGCGGATGTAGGGCTCTTCACCTTTATCAATATCAACAGGATCGGGATAATGCGCGGGATTGTCCACATAGAGCACTTCTTTATTTTTCATTGTGAAGCGGTAGCGGACGCTGGGCACGGAAAGAATGATGGAGAGGTCGAATTCACGCTCCAGTCTTTCCTGAACGATGTCCAGATGCAGCAGCCCCAGAAAACCGCAGCGGAAGCCCTGTCCCAGCGCCGCGGAGGAGTCTTTTTCATAAATAAACGAAGCGTCGTTGAGTTTATATTTTTCCAGCGAATCGGCCAGGTCCTGATAATCATCCGATGCAATGGGATAAATAGAGGCAAAAACCACCGGCTTGACTTCCTTGAAACCGGGCAACTGCTGAGCGCATGGCCTGTCCTGAAGCGTGATGGTGTCACCGGTGCGCACATCAGAAACAGTCTTAACGCCGGCGATAATGTAGCCCACTTCTCCGGCGTTGAGTTTTTCGCGCTTAGTGCGGGTCAATAAAAAATGGCCAACTTCTTCTACTTTGTAAGTGGCTCCGTTGGACATAAATTTGATGATATCGCCGCTTTTGATAGTTCCCTCGAAGACCCGGCAGTGAATAATCGTGCCGCGGAAAGAATCGTATTTGGCGTCGAAAATCAGAGCGGCCAGAGGATTGTCGGAGCTGCCCTTGGGCGGCGATATGCGCTGGACGATGGCTTCGAGAACTTCTTCGATCCCGATGCCTTCCTTGGCGGAGCATTTGATATGCGTAAAGGGATCAAGCCCCAGTTCCGAATCAATTTCTTCGAGAACCCGGTCAACGTCGGCGGATGGAAGATCTATTTTATTGATCACCGGAATGATTTCCAGATTGTGCTCCAGCGCCAGATAGAGATTGGCCAGCGTTTGCGCCTGCACACCCTGGGCGGCATCAATCAGTAAGAGCACGCCTTCGCAGGAAGCCAGCGAACGCGACACTTCATAAGAAAAATCAACGTGGCCCGGGGTGTCAATCAGGTTCAGAATATAATTCTTTCCATTATGAGCGCGGTAGGGCAGGGAGATGGCATTGCTTTTGATGGTAATGCCGCGTTCCCGCTCAATGTCCATATTGTCCAGAATCTGATCCTGAAAATTTCTTTCGTTGCAGACGCCGGTGAACTGAATCAGACGGTCGGCAAGCGTGGATTTGCCGTGGTCAATATGGGCAATGATGCTGAAGTTTCTGATATTTTCCATAACGCTGTTTTAAAAAAAGCCCTCCAAAGTTTCTGGGGGGCTTTCTTCCTGATTATTAATCTAACGGATTAACCGAGTTTTTTCATAAGTTCTTCGGTAACTTCTTTGACGCCCACACTGCCGTCAACGGAAATAACTTTTACTCTTTCCTTGAAGTAATTAACCGCGGCCAGTGTGCCGGTCTTGGTGTCGTAGTAAATGCCATGACGTTTGTCGATGGCTGCGGTATCCTGATCGTCGGCGCGGGCGGACAATTCTTCACAACCGCAGACACGACATACGGTTTTGCCGTCATGTTCATGCGGTTTGATAGCATCGATGAAAATGTTGTTGGGATGGTTGTTGTCGATTTTGCAGAGTCTGCGTCCCATGATGCGGTTTTTGGCTATTTCACGATCAAGATTGATTTCGATGACGTAATCCAGATCAATTTTCTCTTTCTGCAATGCGGCCCAGAGCGCTTCAGCCTGAGCGAGATTGCGGGGAAAGCCGTCGAGCAGCCAACCTTTTTTGCAGTCATCTTCTTTGAGGCGATCCAGGATCATCGGGATGGTAATATCGTCGGGAACGAGTTCGCCGCGATCGATAAAAGCTTTTGCTTTTTCTCCAAGAGGGGTTTTCTTGGAAATATTCTGCCGGAAAATAACACCGGTTTCAATATGGGGCACGCCATACTTCTTCTGTACGATTGCGCCTTGAGTTCCTTTGCCGCTGCCGTTGGGGCCAAAAATTAAAATGTTCACGTTGTGAGACTCCTTTCTTTAAAATTAAACTGTTCGCCTTATAATGTATTGGGAAGTTTTTAGCAATATAAAAGAAGGGCGCAGGAAATTATTTCAAAAAGGGGCAAAAACATTTTAATGACAGGAACATCCGGGCGGACAGGAACTGGCCGAACACGATGATCCGGCTGAACTGGATGACCCTTTGGACTTTCTTCTGGCCGATACGGACATGACTTTCTCCGCCTGTTTTGCGCCGCATTTGGGGCAGGCAAGGCCTTTTTCTTCTGAGGCCGAGAAAATCAAACTTTCAAAAATATTTTTGCATTTTTTGCATCTGAATTCGTATATGGGCATGGTATCATTTCCTTCAATCGTACTTTTTGATTTTAAGATATGTAAACGGCATCTTAATGTCAAGTAGCGCCGGAGATTCTTTTTAGGGCTGCTTCCGGAAGCGCCCACGCGGGTCATCTTTCGATAAGTCTTTTATGGCCTGATCAATCGCCTGTCTTCGGTCCGAGTCTTTGGAAAAATATTTTAAGGCTTCCTGAAAATGAAACAGGGCGCTTTCTTTTTTGCGGGAATTTTTGAAATAGACACCAAAATAGTAATGGAACTCGCCTTGCTGATTCAGTTTGCCGTAGGTCATTGCCAGAAAGTAATTGATGTCCACATTGTCGAGCTCTTTGTCCTTGATGCTGAGGTAACTCTCCAGAGCTTTGGGATAGTTGGCGGCGGCAAAATAGGCTTTCCCCAGAGCCGCAACGGTTTCATCCTGAGGGGACTTTCTCTTGGCCGCCCGCGAGAGGTGATCCTGCGCGAGATCAAGCCTGGCCTGATTAAGATAAATGAGCCCCATATTCCGCAGAATGTCTTCATCATCGGGAGCCAGGCTTAAAGCTTTGCGGTAATGCTGAAGCGCGGCATCTGTCTGTCCGAGCTGATCCTCTGTCACGGCGAGCGGATAGAGGAGATCAAGGTTGTCGGGACGGCTTTGCATCGCCTTTTTCAGCTCTTTGTTTTTCTTCTCCAGTTCGGAAGTCTCCAGCGGAATCAGCGACTGCATCCGGCTGAAATTGCCGATCAGGTTTTGCGCTCCGATCTGACGATAGCGCGTCGCGATCAGCGCGTCCATATACACGATGCGATCATCCGTTCCGGGGTGGGTGAGCAGATAGGAAGGCATGGTTTTCGATATATATTCGTTCTGTTTGATGATTTTGAGAAAATCAATCATCGACCGGGGATAGTAGCCCGCCCGCACCAGGTATTCCAATCCCAGACGGTCCGCTTCCTCTTCGTGTTCGCGCATGTATCTTAACGTCATACTGCTGGAGCCGGCGAGCGAAAATGCGGCGATTGCCGCCGAAGCTTCCCCTCCGCCGCCCAGCAAAATGCCGGCCAGCGTCGCGGCGATCGCGGCCATGTTTAATTTCTGGGACTTGTTAATAATACTGGCAATATGGCGCGCGTTGGCGTGGCCGATTTCGTGTGCGATCACGCCGGCGAGCTGCGCTTCATTTTCAGCGGCCAATATCAAACCCTTATTGATATAAATGTAGCCACCGGGAGTCGCGAAGGCATTGATGGCCGAGCTGTTCACCACAAAAAAATTAAATTCAAAAGGCGCTTTCTGTGATTGTGCCAGAACGGTATTGCCGATCTCGGTAACATAATTTTTAAGCGCTTTGTTCTGGAGGATCAGTTTATTTTCCAGCATTTTATCGCAAAACTCGCGTCCCAGCTTATTTTCGTCTTCAAGCGTGAATTCCGCAAAACAGGTGCTGACATTCATCAGCACCACCCCGATGATCAGGGCGGCATAAATATATTGATTTTGAATGAATTTGCGCATAAGCATTTTCAATACATAAATTATTTTGTGCGTCATCTTACTTTTTTTATTTTATTAAGACAAGTTTTCATTTGCGGCACTCAACACTCAAGAGACAGGAATGGTCTGACATGGGGGAAAAATTCATCATTACGATTGACGGCCCGGGGGGTGCCGGCAAAAGCACCATCGGTAAAATCCTGGCGAAGAAATTGGATTATGTTTATCTGGACACGGGAGCGCTTTACAGGGCGTTGGCCTATAAGGCCTTGAAAGAAAAGATCCTCATTGATGATCCGGCATCTCTGGCAACATTATGCCGGCACACGGAGGTTGTCTTAAAAAACAACAGGGGTCATCTGAATGTTTACGTGGATGGCGAAGATGTTGAGCGGAAAATCAGAACAGAAGAGGTGGGGCTGGCCGCGTCAAAAATTTCAACTTTTCCTGTCGTGCGAGAAAAGCTGCTCGATCTGCAGCGGCAGGCGGGAATCCAGGGCGGCATTATCGCGGAAGGCCGGGATATGGGGTCGGTTGTTTTTCCCGGCGCGGACTACAAATTCTATCTGGACGCGAGCGTGGAGGAAAGAACCCGACGCAGACATCAGGAGCTTTTGCAAAAAAACAGTGTCGCGGAATATGAATCCATCAAAAAAGATATGCAGGCAAGGGACCGGCAGGATTCGCAGCGTGAGATAGCGCCCCTGAAAGCCCCGGAGGGGTCGGTCATGATTGATTCTGATCATCTTTCGATCGAAGAGGTTGTGGAAAAGATTATCTCAACTATTTCGATAAAATGAATTTGATGATTTTATGTTGATATTTAACATTCAGTGTGTTAAGTCGCAAAAAATATAAGCTTTCATAAAAAATAGGGGGATAGTTTTAATGGTTAACAATAATAACACAAACTCAATCAAACCACAGGAAAGTGATGAACAAATCTCATCTCAGAATCCGTCATCTTCCATCAAGGAAGAAGAAATGAATTTCAAAGAATTATACGAACAGAGCCTCAATCAGTTTCAGTATGGCGACATCGCCAAGGGGAAGGTTGTGCAGATCAAAGACGACCGGGTGATGGTGGATGTCGGATGGAAAACTGAAGGATTTATTCCGATAGATGAAGTCAAAGACGCCGGCGGTAATGTCTTGGTTTCCGTTGGCGACGCCATCGATGTTTTTATGGATCGCAGAGACTCGGAGGGCAATCTGGTCCTGTCCAGGGATAAGGCCTCCAAAGTCAAAATATGGGACGACATTAAAAATGCCTGCGACAATGATCTGATCGTCAAGGGTGTTGTGGTGGAAAAAGTGAAAGGCGGCCTTTCCGTGGACATCGGCATTGTAGCCTTTCTTCCCGGCTCGCAGGTCGATGTGCGCCCGGTGAGGGATCTGGATAAATTTGTCGGCCAGACGCTCGATTTTAAAGTGCTGAAGTATGACCGCAAGCGCAACAACGTTGTTTTATCGCACCGCTCGATTGCCGCTCAGGAAAGAGAAGCGGAAAAGCAGGATATCCTAAAAAATATTCAGGAAGGCATCATTGTTGAAGGGGTTATCAAGAATATAACGGATTACGGCGTCTTTATTGATCTGGGTGGCATTGACGGCCTGCTCCATGTCACCGACATTTCCTGGGGGCGCATCGTCAAACCTTCCGATGTCTTCCAGAAAGGCGAAAAGATCCAGACAAAAGTTCTTTCCTTTGACCCCGAGAAAGAAAGGGTTTCTCTGGGCCTGAAGCAGTTAATCGATAATCCATGGGAAAAAATTAGCGATAAGTATCCGGTTGGGGCGCTGGTTGAAGGCAAAGTTGTCAATGTAACCGATTACGGCGTCTTTGTAGAACTGGAGCCTGGCGTGGAAGGGCTTGTCCATATATCGGAAATGTATTGGACGAGAGAAATCAAGCATCCGTCCAAGGTGTTGAATGTCGGTGATGTCATCCAGGTGGTGGTTCTGGAAGTCAATTCGCAGAACAAGCGCATTTCGCTGAGCATCAAACAAACCAAGCCCAATCCGTGGGAAGCGCTCAAAGAAAAATATCCGGTGGGAACTGTCGTTCACGGCGTTGTCCGCAATATCACCAATTTCGGCGTTTTCGTCGGCATTGAAGACAATATCGACGGACTCATTCACGTGTCCGATATTTCCTGGAAGCACAGAGTCAATCATCCTTCGGAATTTTTCAAGAAAGGCCAGGAAGTGGAAGCGGTGGTTTTAAACATCGATGTGGACAATGAAAAGTTCTCGCTGGGCATCAAACAAATCGAAAAAAATCCCTGGGACGAATTATCCCATAAATACACACCGGGCAGTGTGGTGACCGGGAAAATAACGAATTTTACGGATTTTGGAATTTTCATGGAAATTGAGGACGGTATTGAAGGTCTGGTGCACATTTCTGAAATCAGCCAGAAGCGCGTGAAGACCTCTTCGGAGCTCTACGCCATCGGAGATACGGTATCCGCCGTGATCAAGAGTATTGATCCCAAATCCAAGAAAATAAGATTAAGCATTAAAGAAATGGAAGCGCCCGCTCCGGCCCCTCCGTCCAGCCATAATCAGTATCTGAATAATACTGAAAATGTGGGGTCCAACCTCAGTCAGGCGCTGGCGGATGTGAAGATCAGCACTCAGAATAAAGGCGAATAAATAATGAGAAAACATCCCGTTCTGCTTGGAATAGTGTTACTTTTTATTCTGGGCGGGGCACTGTACATTTCTTTTTATAAAGCCGGTTTAAACTTCGAGCATGACGGCGGCTTTTCGTTGAGAGATAAGATCGGGGTGGTTTGTGTCGAGGGAATGATTGCCGATTCCAGAGATATTACCGAGCAGCTTGATGAGTTTGGACGGGATGATTCCATCACGGCGGTTGTGCTGCGCGTGGATTCTCCCGGCGGCGGTGTGGCCGCCTCTCAGGAAATTTATGACGCGGTCATCGAACTGAAGAAAACAAAGAAAGTCGTGGTCTCGATGGGGTCCGTTGCCGCGTCTGGCGGTTTGCTCGTGGCCTGCGCGGCGGATAAAATTGTGGCGAATCCCGGCACCATTACCGGCAGTATTTCCGCCATTATGCAGTTTGCCAATTTTGAAGAACTGATGAAAAAGATCGGGATGAAGTCATCGGTGGTCAAAAGCGGAGAATACAAAGATATTGGCTCTCCAATGAGGGATATGACGCCCGAGGAAAAAGTCATTATTCAGGAACTTGTTGACGATATCTACAATCAGTTTGTGGATGTGATTGTCAAAGACAGGAAGCTTCCACGGGAAAAGGTTGTCGAAATTGCCGACGGCCGGGTATTTTCAGGCCGCAAAGCGAAGGAACTGGGTCTGGTTGATCAGCTCGGTGATCTGACCGCCGCCGCAAAACTGGCCGGCAGCCTGGCGGGTAAAACAGGTAAATTCGATCTGGTGTATCCTTCTCCCAAGCGCTCTTCTTTTGTGGACTATTTTCTGGAGGGAGCGGCAAGTCATTTCAGCGCCGCCTTGAGAGAAAAGATGGAAAGCACAACCGGTTTAAACTATTTATATTACCCCGCCCGGTAACAGACCCGAACGTTAGGAAAGAATGATTATGACCAAAAACGATTTAATTAAAAAATTGTATGAAGACATGAAAACCTATTCTCTTCAGGATATGACAACCGTTGTCAATATCATTTTTGATTCGATGGTGGACGCGATCAAGCGGGGCGAACGCATTGAGCTGAGAGGGTTCGGCAGCTTTGAAGTCCGGGAAAGAAAACCGCGTATGGGGCGTAATCCAAAATCCGGCGCTCAGGTCAAACTGCAGGAAAGAAAAGTGCCATTTTTTAAAACAGGCAAAGAACTCCGCATTATGGTGAATGATAAAAAATGAATTATCAGACGCTGATTGTTGAAAAGAAAAAGGCCTATGCCGTCGTCAGACTGAATCGTCCTCATGAAATGAACGCGATTTCCAATGAGATGCGCAAAGAGCTATATGATGTTTTTGCCGCGCTGGAAATCGATTCGAACGTCAAAGCGATCATCATCACCGGCGGAGAATATGTTTTTTCAGCCGGTATGGATATCAAGGAAATGAACCTCATGCCCGATGACGAGGGCGATGAACTTCTAAAATCCATGATGAAGTATCTGAAAAAGATTTACTCGATGAAAAAACCGGTCATTGCGGCTGTCGGCGGCATCGCTCTGGGGGGCGGTTTCAATCTGGTTACCGTTTGCGATCTTGTGGTCGCCTCTGAAAGCGCGATATTCTGCCATCCGGAACTGAAATTCGGATTCAACCCTTTCTTTTATCCGTTGAGCCAGATTGTCGGCATCACCAAAGCGAAGGAGATCGTAATGCTGGGAGAGCCGATAGGAGCCCATGAAGCCTTGAGACTGGGATTGGTGAACAAAGTGGAAGCTCCTGAACTGTTTATGGAAGTGGCCGAAAATATGGCCGAGACTTTGTCGAAACGTTCTTCCCGGGCATTTGAAGAGCTGAAAAATATCTGCTCAATCGTTCCCCGAATGGATAAAATGGCCGCAATGGATATTGAATCATCAATCTGCGCTCTGCTTTTCGCGCGTGATGAACGCAAAGAGCAAATGAAAGAAGTGTTGTCTAGAGAAAAATCCCCGAAGAAATAATTAAATTATAAGCTGTCCCAATCATTGCCCGGCGCGGCAAAATCTTTGAGCTGATCCCGTCTCTTTTTATGCTGGAGTTTCTTCAGTGCTTTGGCTTCGATCTGGCGAATGCGCTCGCGAGTGACGCCCATCATATCGCCGACTTCTTCCAGCGTAAAAGGTCCATAGTTGCAGGCGACCCAGGTGCAGTTCAGGAAGGATTCATTTTTCAAACGCCATTCGCAGGTTGTATCGGTGCAGACTTCACTGATGAGCGTATTTTTTTTCTTGCATTTGTACATATTGATCATGGAGAAAACTCCTTATTTTGTAAAGTTGTTTTGAATATAATGATTTATTTAAGGAAATCAAGAGAAAAGACAAAAATATTTTCATCATGCCGCGAGACAAGAAATAAAATGTCTGTGAAAAGATATATTCTAAAAGCCGATTTTTTCCGCGGGTCTTCTTTCCGGAACGAAGTGATGCTCGATTTTTCCGTCGTTCCAATCGACTGAAACGTATAAATTACAATAACAACTGCCGTATTCCTTAATGTCATCGGGCCGATACTGGCAGGGGCAGATAATATCGGCATCTTGTTCCCGGACGCCCGCCGCCAAACGACAGGGGCAGCACATGTAGCCGTAACGATCTTTGTTGACCAATAGATCGGCCAGAATACTCAGAACCCAATCCTTATCTCTGTTGAAAAAATAACCCTTGGGTTCCTGGGTCTTTTTCATCATGTCATAGAGTTCAGAAGGAGTCATTCAATACCCAGAGCCTCCTTAATATCGTTTTCCTTGAAGCCGATGATCACCTTGTCGCCGATGAGAATTGTCGGGAAAGAACGACCGGGATTGTATTGCATGACTTCCTCCAGCATTTTCTGCCGGGCATCACCCTGGAGTAAATCAACATCAACAAAATCGAACGTAATGCTGTTGTCGTTTAAGAATTTCTTTGTCGCCTTGCAGTGACTGCATGTGCTCAGTGTGTAAATTTTAATCTTAGCGGCCATGTTGTTCTCCTTCAGTTTTGGTGTGCATATTTAACCGGAATTCGGAAAAATGGCAATTGGTTATTTTTCAGTACACTATTTCCTCATAGCTCTTTCTCCATTTTGGCGGGAGGAGGGTTTTTGTTTTGTCGAAGTGGCCGATGGCCAGCAGAAGCGGAATCCAGTATTGGTCGGGAATGTTGAAAGCTTTCCGGACGCCGTCAATATCGAAACCGTCCATCGGGTGGGAATCGAGACCGGCGTCTTTAGCAGCCAGCATCAGCGACATGGCAAAAAATCCGGCATTCTTGCAGGCGAAAGCCAGTTGACGTTCCGGTGATGCTCCATAAAGATTGTTCGTCGCTTTGCAAAACCAGTCATACTGATCCTGCCTCATAATCCCTTCTTTGACCGATTCGACAAAATCTTTTTCAAAACTGGGATTGCCTTTCTTCCATCCTTCACGGTCTGCCAGAACAATCAAGACAACCGGTGCTTCCGTAATTTTCGGCTGATTCATGGCAACTTTTTTAAGTGTTTCTTTTTTCTCCTTGTCTCTTAGAACGATGACTCTCCATGGTTGAAGATTGAAGCCGGAAGGCGCCCGCGCTGCAGTTTCGATGATCTGTCTGAGCTGCTCGTCAGTTACGTCTTGGGTGAGATCAAAAAAATTGACGGCTCTCCGTTGTTGCATCACATCTTTAAATTCCATATCGAACCTCCGATTTTATTTGATGATGAAAATTTTACAACACTGAACTAAAAAACATTGAACGTATTGATTAGCGCTCTTCGTGCCCTCTGGTTAAATAGAAAGTGGCCAGGTCAAAAAATACCGTCATCCGTCTCTGGAGCTCAAATGTCATGAAAAGATCCAGATTTTTCTGTAAGGCATCCTGCGCCAGAGCGAATGTCCAGATGTGTTTGCGGATGAGGCTTAAAGCACTTAGCGCCTCACTGATCATAAAGCCGGATTGTCTTCTTTCTCTCCCCAGTTTTGTATAAAAATTCCTGATTCTGTTGACGTCATGCACTTCACCCAGCCACAGGGTGATTTGGGAAAGAATCCTGTCACAGATATTATAGAGGACGGATCTTTCCACCTTGTGATATTCAGTGGTGGAGGGATTGGTTACCACATCGTCGAGCCATTGTTCGATCATCTTTTCCTTGTTTTTAATAATGACGTTGACCAGACGTTTTGTTAAAGAATTCTTGGCGACGGCGGGCGGCAGCTTTTTATTATCCGCGTGTTCGATAGAATCGAAGATGGCCCAGTAATCTCTCCGGCTCTTGATATAGGTTTCAAGGGCAAGTTTATTGGACCGAAAGGCAAGAGGCGGTAGTTTGTTGACCGGCCAGAATCTGGCCTGGGAGCAGTCATCTCCGGCACAGAGCTTGCCACCCGTCTGCTCCACGACGAAGGTCAAAAAAAGCAGATCGCCGTAAAACCTGCTTTTGTAGGAATCCACATCCAGCAGTTTGATGATTTTACCCCTGATTCCAGTTTCCTCTTCCAGCTCCCGGAGGGCGGCTTCTTCAATGTTTTCACTGGTTTCCGCGAATCCGGTCGGCAGACACCATAATCCTTTGGATGGCGCTCTGTCGCGCTTCACCAGCAGGACCTGGCGCGACGATTCGAGAATCGAGGAAACGACCGGCAGAGGATTAATATAAAAGTAGGATTTACATGCCGGACAAAAGTCCCGCCGGACGTTATCTTCCAATTTTTTAACGGTTGCCTCGCCACAGTAAAGACAATATTTGCGCTGCTTTTTCATGGCTCAATCCTCGGCAATGATGGGGTGGGAGCAGATGAAAATTTTATCATCTTTGCACATGGTGACCAAATTCTTTTTCATGGCCGTATTCTGCAATTCCTGCATCAGTTGATTAATGATGGTTTTTTTGTGCGCGTCGGTTCCCATCAGGAAAAATGACTTCTTGAACTGGAAATAATCCAGAAAGTGATCAATTTCCTCGGACTGAAAAACAAGTGTGTTCCTGAAATCGATGGTCGAAATTTTGCCGAAGAAAGGATGGAGCAGCCTGCTGCCGTTTTCGGCGGAGAATTGCTCGAAGATGATTTCGATCGGCAGCCGTTGATTTTCCTGAAGCAGATTATTCTGCCGGAGAATCTTTTTAACAATGCCGACCATTTCCCGCATATCTTTATGGGAATGGGTTATGGTGATGAAATAGCCGCCTTGTTTCAGGACGCGGGCGATTTCGGGAATGATGTCCGGGAAAAAATACAATGCGTAGCTGCAGATCACCAGGTCGAAAGAACCGGTTGGATATTTTTTGATTCGATCAATCCCGGAGGATATAAAGTGGCCCACGTATCCGGCGCGTCTGCAGGCATCCAGAAAAAAAGGTTCGTATTCGGGGATAATATCAATGCCCGTAATAGCCGCTTCCGGATGCAGCTTTCCTTTCAGGGCTTCCGTGAAAGCGCCGAAAGCGCAGCCCAGCTCCAGAACCGTCCGGCAGTTGGAAAGTTCCACCTGCCTCAGGGCTGTTTTACGGATGTCTTCTTTATTGGTGGAAAAACGGCGAATGAGCTGAGCGATAGCCAAATGTTTCTGCACATCCCGGAATACTTTGCGAATCTTTTTCTTATCCAGAGCTTCAGCCATGCGGGACACCTCAGGTCAATGATTCAGGTTAACAAAGCTTTTCCGTATCCATTATTTTGTTGACTCGTCTTAAATGCCTGTCGCCGGCAAATTTTGTTTCCATAAATTTTTCGATCATCTGCGTGACCGGAACTGAATATTGGACCCGGCCGCCAAATGCGATAAAATTGGCGTCATTATGCGCTTTGGCCATCTCCGAGGTAAAAAGATCATGAATTAAAGCACAGCGGATGCCTTTGATCTTATTCGCTGTGATGGAGATGCCGATGCCGGTGCCGCAAAGCAAGATGCCGAAATCATAGCCGCCTTTCTTAAACTCATTACAGGTAACCACTGCCATATCCGGATAATCCACAGCATCTTCGCTATAAACCCCCATATCCTTCACATCGAACTTTTTCGTTTTTAAAAAATCAATAATTTCGCTTTTCAAAGATATAGCCCCATGGTCGGAGGCAATAATAATTTTTCCCATCGATTTTACTCACCGATAATTAAAATGAATATTTGTTTTCTTATTTTTACGATATTATAAAATAAGTCAATAAAAAATCTTTGCTTCGGGCGATTATTTGCGTTAAAAAACAGTCGTGGAATACCTGCTGACAAAATATTTAAGCTATCTTCTGGTTGAAAGGGGAGTCGCACAGAACACGATTGAATCCTACGGGCGCGATTTGCGACGTTTTCTTTTATTTCTGGAGCAAAACCGGCAAATCAGCGACATCAAAGAAGTCCATCCGGAGGTTATCGTTGCCTTCCTCACACAAATCAGGGATGACGGCCTGTCGTCGAATTCCATGAATCGTTCCCTGGCAGCCCTGCGGGGATTTTATAAATATCTGATCCGGGAAAAATACATCGAAGAGAATCCTCTGGCCAATATTGAGCTGGCAAAGGTCTGGATGAGATTACCGGAAACAATCAGTAAAGAGGAAATGAAGACCATCCTGGCCACGCCCGGGACACAGTCTGCGTCGGCGATCCGCAACACGGCGATGCTGGAGCTTTTATACGCGACGGGCATCCGGGTCTCCGAGCTGATCAATTTAACGATGAACAGCATCAATTGGCAGGTCGGATTTCTGATCGTGATGGGGAAGGGCAGCAAAGAAAGGATTGTCCCGATCGGCAAAATAGCATACGATTGCACCAGACGCTATATTGATGAGGTGCGTCCCGGACTGATGCAGAGAAAAACCACGGATGTTTTATTCTTGAACCGCTTCGGGCGAAAGTTTACCCGACAGGGATTCTGGAAAATCGTTGTTGGCTGCGCGAAACAGGCAGGTTTGCAGAAAAAAGTTTATCCGCATACGTTTCGCCATTCTTTTGCCTCGCATTTGCTGGAGGGCGGCGCCGATTTGCGCACGGTGCAGGTTATGCTGGGGCATTCGGATATTTCGACGACTCAGATTTATACGCACGTGACGCGTGAACGATTAAAAGAGGTTCATCAAAAATATCATCCGCGAAGCTGATTGCAGACGACGAACCGGGATGATAAAATTTATACATCAGGCCATCTATGATTGATCAAGATTTGAACGAAAAAAAACGGCGCGATAATCAGTTTGCAGTAAAAAATATAGTGCTGACCTGCGTTGTCATTGTTTTTGTATTTGTGGTTACATTTCTACTCAGCCAGTTTGATTATACATCCTTTGATTTGCGGGTTTTCCGACTGAAAAATACTTTTTCATACTATGTGCTCAAAGAAAAACCCCATTTTTATTATCTCGAGATGGAGAAAAACGGCCAGGAGATGAAAGTAGGCGCGGAGGATATTTTGGAAATCACCTACCGAGATGAATTTGTGGTCAAGTCTGTTGTCAGCGATGACTTGTCGCGCAAGAAGACCTCCGTAAAATTTGAAGGATTCAGCGAAAAGGACAACGATACGGGCACATTATTCAAAGGCATTGACTTCATCAACCGGGCGACGAAGAAGGGGGCTTCCATTGATCAGAAAGCAAAGTTGGAAGGCTATGAGATATCTGTAATTTATAAGGGAGAAATGATCGGCTCAGTTCCTTTAAAGATTGTCATGACACCGCAGGACTGGTTTCGATTTGCCAATGATGCCTCCAATCAAAAGGATCAGATTGCTTATCTGCTCAAGGCCGTAGCGCTGAATTCCGGTGATGTCGGCGCGCGCAAAATTCTTGCCGGCATTTACGTTAAACAAAACAGAATCGACGAAGCCGGGAAGCTTTACATGGAGGTTCTGAAAATCAAGCCCGATGACGCTGCGGCGATGCTCGAGTCGGCAAAGATTTATATCAAACAGAAAAGATATGATGAGGCTATCCGTATCGCGCGGGATTTGATCAGAATCAGTCCCGCGAACGCGGAAGCTTTTCTGTGTCTTGCTCTGTCTCAGGAAGAAAAAGGATTATGGAATCAGGCGGCCAAAAATTACGAGGAAGCGGTTCGGCTGCAGCCTGACAATTATCCGGCGCGATTCAAACTGGGCGACGCCTACAAAAAAATCAACAGGCTGGATGACGCGGTGCGTGAATATAAGCATATTATCGATCACTCGAAAGAATCAGAACCTGCGCTTTTCGCGCTGGGCGAGATTTATCTGAAGCTCAAGAAAAATGATGAGGCCGTCAAATGCTATAAAGAAATCCTGAAAAAGGACCCGCAAAACGCCGTCGCGCAAGCCAATCTTGCCGCCGCTTATGGCGGCAGCGGCAAGAATCAGGAAGCGCTCAACAGCCTGAAGAAATCTGTCACGCTGAATTCCAAAGACCCGGCAACCAGATTCAATCTGGCTTCAGTTTATGAAGGGAAGAAAATGTATCGTGAAGCCGCCGGAGAATACGAAAAAGTTCTGAAAATGAATCCCAACGATACGGAAGCCATGGAGCGGATGGCGGAGCTCGCCCTTAAAAATAATCATTTTAATCTGGCCATTCAATATTATGAAAAACTGAAAAACAAAGCAAAACGAAAAGAGTCTGTTCATACCGGTCTGGGATTTGCCTACGGCGAATTAAGCAAATATGCTTTATCGGCGGAAAACTATGAGAAGGCGATTCAATACGGCGCGAAAAGTTCAACCGTGCGCTTCAATCTTGCCGATGCGTATCAGAAGATGGGGATGAGCAAAAAGGCGATCGAGGCTTATGAGAAAATATCGCCCGCGACAAAAGAAATTCTAAGCCGTCTGGCCGATCTTTATGTGAAGGAAAAGAATTATCCAAGAGCTATCCAGACCTATCAGAAACTGGCCAAATTAGAGCCTAAAAAAGCGGGGTCGTTCGCCAGTTTAGGTTATGCTTACGCTGCTTCCGGAAATGCGGATATGGCCATCAAGCAATATCAAATGGCGCTGAAATTTGATGGCGGCGACGCGGATATTTATGATAACCTCGGCGAGGCCTACGAGAAGAAAGGCCTGTATCAGCAGGCGCTCGACGCCTATAAAAAGGCCTATGCGCTGAATCCGGAATCGGCTAAAGCCGCCCGGAGAATACCGGGAATCAATATTAAGCTGCTGCAGGAAAAGAATAAAAAGAAATCGGGGAGTGAAGAAGAATGAAAAAAATAAAAATTGCTGATTTTGTCGCGGGAGACAATAAAAAATTTGTTTTGATTGCCGGCCCCTGTGTTCTGGAGAACGAGAAAACGGCGATGGATACGGCGCTGTATCTGAAAAAACTGACGGCGAAATTAAAGATGCCTTTTATCTTCAAGGCCTCCTATGACAAGGCCAACCGGACATCGATCCAATCCTACCGCGGCCCGGGCTTAAAAAAAGGACTGGCCATTCTGGAAAAAATAAAGGGGGAGTTAAACATCCCGGTGCTTTCCGATGTGCACCGTTTCGAGGAAATTGACGCCGCCGCGAAGGTTCTGGATGTTGTGCAGGTCCCCGCCTTTCTTTGTCGTCAGACGGATTTTGTGACGGAAATCGCCCGAAAAGCCCGTGTCGTCAATGTCAAGAAGGGGCAGTTTCTGGCGCCCTGGGATGTGGCCAATATTATCGAAAAAATCAAGTCGGTCGGCAATGATAATATCATGCTGACCGAAAGGGGAGCGTCCTTCGGCTATAATAACCTTGTCTTTGATGTCCGTTCGCTGCCCATTATGAGAGAGATGGGCTATCCAGTCATTTTTGACGCGACTCACTCGGTGCAGCTTCCCGGAGGGCAGGGGACCTGTTCAGGAGGGCAGCGCGATATGGTGATATATCTGGCGCGGGCGGCTGTTGCTGCGGGGGTCGACGGCATATTTTTCGAGGTTCATCGCGATCCGGAAAAAGCGCTGTGCGACGGCGCAAATTCTTTGTATCTGGATTCGCTGGAAGCGCTTCTGGTCACGCTGACCAAAATTGATTCGGTGATCAAATATCCCGGAGCTAAAAAATAAATTCTGTGCGTTCAATAGAAAGGAAAAGATCCTCATGAAAAAAGATATGGTGGAGAAACTCAGGAAAATCAAATTATTGATCATGGACGTGGATGGCGTCATGACCGACGGCCGGATCATCATAGATGATGAGGGACGGGAATCAAAGAATTTCAATGTACGGGACGGGCATGGGATAAAAATTTTGCAGCGATACGGAATCAGCGTGGCGCTCCTGACCGGAAGGCAATCGAATGTGGTCAAGCATCGGGCCAGAGATCTGGACATCAAAGACGTTTATCAGAAGGTTTTTAATAAAAAAGAGGTCTACGAAAAAATCATGAAGAAGCACAAATTATTGCCGGATGAGACGGCTTTTATCGGAGACGATATTGTGGATATTCCTGTCTTAAAAAGAGCGGGTTTTGCCGTGGCTGTGGCGGACGCGGAGGATGTGGTAAAGAAATCAGCTCATTATGTGGCTAAAAACAGAGGCGGTCACGGCGCGGTCAGAGAAGTATGTGAAATGATTCTGCAGGCTCAGGGGAAATGGGCTGACGTGGCTGCCCGGTATGAATTTTAATATAGGCAAGCCATAAAAAATCGGCTTATTTCAATATATTTGTCATCCTTATAGCTTTACACAGGCCATCCTGAGTGCTATAATAAAACCAAAAAAAATAAACAGCGAAACGCTTGGGATTGAGATGAAATTGAAAAGAAAAACCATCCTTCTGTCTTCAGTCATCATATCAGTTGTAATCCTAGTTGCGGCGGCCGTTTTTATGATGAATGGCCTCCAGCAAAAGAAAGTTATCGTGGACACATTGAAGGAAAGTGTGGACCTGAAAATAAAAGGTTTTGCCTTTACGGAAGTCGGTGAAGCGAAGACCAAATGGGAAGTCCGGGCCGAAACCGCCATCTATGACAGGAAACAGAATCTCGCTGTTCTGGAAATCGTTGAGGTCAAATTAACAACAGCCGACGGCCGGGTGTTTCTGATGAATGCCGATAAAGGCATTATCGCCACGGATAAAAAACACATTGACATCCAAGGTCATGTGACTCTGGTTTCCGACAGCGGCTATAAATTTAGCACGGATTCTTTGAGTTACAAAGACACTGAGAAAAAAATATTCACTCAAGCCCCGATTACGATGGAAAATCAGAACATTCAGGTCACGGGCAAGGGGTTGATTGTCTATGTGGATAAAGGCAACGTGAGTATTCCGTCGGCAGTGAAGGCAAGGATTAGTTGATAAAAATATCAATGCGCCACACAAAGATTTACATAGCAATTTTGCTCTTATTCACGCTGTCCGGATGGGGGTTGTGCGCCGACCAGAATATCCTGAAAAAGAAATTTGACGAATCGCTCGAAGTGACGTCCGATCGAATGGAGGCTTATCAGGATAAAAAGCTGATTGTTTTTTACGGTCATGCCAGGATTACACAGGGCAAAAGCGTATTGAAGTCAGATCGGCTGCTTCTGTATTATCAGGAGGCGTTGAAAAAAGGAGATCAAAAAAGTGCGCCGGGAACGGATCAAAGCGGCAATCTGGAAAAGATAGAAGCTCAGGGAAGTGTCTATTTCCAGCAGGAAAACAGAACCGCTCAGGGTGATCGCGCGGTTTATTACAGGGAGAGTGGCAAAATAGTGATTACCGGCAATGCTCTGCTCAATGAAGGAAAAAACTCGATCAGGGGCGATAGGGTCACGGTATTTCTTAATGAAAATAGGGGAATGGTGGAAAGCGACACGCAAAATCAGGTGAAAGCGGTTATTTATCCGCAGAGCGTGAAAAAGACAGAAAAGGAAAAGTAGCGGTTTTCATTTTAATATGAGTGATTTATCGGCGAGGGGTCTGGTTAAAATTTATAACAAACGAAAAGTTGTTAACCGGATTGATTTAAGAATTTCGCCCGGTGAAGTGGTCGGGCTGCTCGGGCCCAACGGCGCCGGCAAAACAACAACTTTCTATATGATTGTCGGGCTGGTGAAACCGGACGCGGGCGAAATTTTTCTGGATGGAGAAAATATCACAGGATTTCCTATGTATATGAGAGCGCGCAAAGGATTGAATTATCTGCCTCAGGAATCCTCCATTTTTCGAAAGCTGACGGTGGAGCAGAATATCCTGGCGATTCTCGAAACTCTGGACTTGCAGGATGAGGATCGTAAAGAGCGTCTTCGGGAGCTTTTGAGCGAACTGGATCTGACCGATCTGGCGAAGAATTACGCTTACTCCCTGTCCGGCGGTGAGAGGCGGAGGGTTGAAATTACACGGGCGCTGGTGACGTCCCCCAAGTATATTCTTCTCGACGAACCTTTCGCGGGTATCGATCCCCTGGCGGTTGCCGATATTCAGAAAATTATCGAAAAATTACAGCGCAAGGGCATCGGCATCGTTATATCCGATCATAACGTCCGCGAAACGCTGGCCTGCTGTGACCGGGCGTATATTGTGAATGAAGGCGCCATCCTGGTGGAAGGACCGCCGGATGTGATTGCTCAAAGCGAACTGGCGAGAAAATTTTATTTCGGCGACTCTTTTAATTTATAGATGAATTTCGCTATGTAGTGACGGATATGGCTTTTGAATTAAAACAAAATTTGAAACTTTCCCAGCAGTTGATTATGACGCCCCAGCTTCAGCAGGCGATCAAACTGCTACAGCTGTCCCGCCAGGAGCTGGTTGACGCCATCAATCAGGAGATGGAAGAGAATCCTCTGCTGGAAGAAGCATCGGCGGATGAGGGGATGGATGATACCGCGAATGTCGATTTTGAAAAAGATATCCTTTCCGAAGAGCGCGAAAATATCAAACCGGTCGAACACACGGAAGAAATCAATGTCGAAAAAGGAACGGGCACGGAGGAGTTTGACTGGGCGAATTACCTGGAGGATTACGGCCCCGTCGGGGTGACGTACGGCGGCGCGGACAGCGAAGAGACATCCTGGGAAAATATTCTTACCGAAGGGCAGTCACTGGCCAAGCATCTGACGTGGCAGATGATGCTGTCCTCTTTTTCGGAAGATGAAGAACGGGTGGGCCATCAGATTATCGGCAACCTGGATCCGAATGGGTATTTGAGCGCGACCGCGCAGGAGATCGCCGCTCTAGAAAATGTCAGCGAGGAATTCGTGGAAGCGGTGCTGAAAAAGGTGCAGGACTTCGATCCTCCGGGCATTGCCGCCCGCAATCTTCAGGAATGCATGCTGATTCAGGCGAAACTGCTGGGTGCGGAGAATAAGATTATTGAAGTGATCATTAAGGAATACCTGAAGGATCTCGAATTGAAAAACTATGCGCATATCGCCCATAAACTGAAAGTTCCGCTCAAAGAAGTGGAGGCGGCCGTCCTCTGCATCAGCAAAATGAATCCGCGGCCCGGTAGCATTTATTCTGAAGAAAAAACGCAGCCCGTCGTCCCGGATGTCTATGTCGTTAAAACGGGAGACGACTATAAATTAATCCTTAACGATGACGGTTTGCCCCGTTTGCGGATCAGCAACTTTTATCGTGAAATTATGGCCGGACTTTCAGGGCACGGCCAGCAGGACTCGGAAAACGGCAAAAAGTATATTAAGGATAAGGTCCAATCGGCGACGTGGCTGATTAAGAGCATCCAGCAGCGCCAGAATACCATCTATAAGGTTGCCGAAAGCATCGTCAAATTTCAAAAAGATTTTCTGGACCGGGGCATTGATTATCTCAAGCCGCTGGTCCTGCGGGATGTGGCCAGTGACATAGAAATGCACGAATCCACCATCAGCCGGGTGGTGAACAACAAATATATGCACACGCCACAGGGCATCTTTGAGATGAAATATTTCTTCGGCAGCTCCATTAAAAGAACATCCGCGGGGACCGTTGCCGCGAAAAGTGTTCAGGAGGAGATCCGGCAGATCATCAGCAGCGAGAAACGAAAGCCCTACAGCGACTGCGAAATCGTGAATATTCTTCAGGCCAAGGGGATTGATATCGCGAGGCGCACGGTCGCCAAATACAGGGAAATGATGGGGATTCTTCCCTCGTCGAGAAGAAAGAAATATTTTTAGGCGTCTTTCATAAAAGATGGCATTGAGGACATAAATTTTGGTTGACATTTGTTTTTGACACCAATATATGACGGGCCTCTTTATTGCCAGCTTGCTGAAAGATGAAGAATAGTGATGTCAGGCAGATTAACTAAATTTAAGGAGGAACGATTATGAAAATTTCGGTGACTTTTAGAAATGGTGAAGGTGAAAACTGGCAAAAAGTGTACGCCGAAGAAAAAATGCAGAAACTGAAAAAATATCTGGATACGCCTGCCGAAGCTCATATAGTTGTTTCCATGGAAAAATTCCGAAACGCAACAGAAATTAATTTAAGTTCCAACGGATGGAATATCAACGCTAAAGAAGAAGACAAGGATATGCGGATCGCCATCGACAGATGTGTGGATAAAATTGAAAAACAACTGAAAAAACAGAAAGAAAAAATACGTGAACACAAACCCAGAAGTATCCGGCGAACGCAGGAACCGTCAGTTGCCGGAGAAGAACTGGATGAAACCGCGACCAGCAAAATCACGGAAACCCGCAAAGTCATCTTAAAGCCGATGACCTTCGATGACGCCGTCATGGAACTTGAAGAAACGGACGATCGATTCATTATCTACAGGGACACGTCGTCGGAAAACGTCAGCCTGATTTACCGGCGTGATGACGGAAACTTTACGCTGATTGAAACCAATTAGCCCTGGCCTCTGATGTAAAACCGGAGACATAATATTCTCAAGATTATTGGTGTATTCATGCAGTTGGAACAGCTTTTCAAAATAGAATATATTAATGCTGATTTGTCCGCCAGGAACAAAGAAGAGGCATTGTTGGAGATGGTGGATACCATCATCCGTGGGGGATTGAAGCTTGAAAAATCATCCGTCCTGGAAATTCTGAAGCAGAGAGAGAGCCTTGGCTCGACCGGCATCGGAGAAGGCGTGGCCATTCCTCACGGGAAGATATCGGACCTGAAGGAAATCGTTGTCGCTTTTGGACGAAGCAGCAACGGCATTATGTATGATGCGCTGGACGGAAAACCCGTTCACCTGCTGTTTCTGCTGCTGGCACCGGAGAATTCGGCGGGGCAGCATTTGAAAATTCTGGCCAAAATTTCCAAAATGCTCAAGGAGCCGAATTTTCGCAAAAAACTTTTAAAAGCCGGAGCGCAAAGCGATCTGTATAAAGTGATTATCGAACAGGAAGATGCCTGTGTAGCTTGATTTTCGTCAAAGCTTTCATATTCGCGATTAAAACGGCGGTTGAACGCGCTTGAGCCCAACGGAGGATCCTGAGATGAAAAATCTGAGAGTCGTTATCATCACGGGTTTTTCCGGTTCCGGAAAAAGCACCGCCCTGAGAGCGCTGGAAGATGTCGGTTTTTTCTGTGTGGACAATCTGCCGGTTATTTTACTGCCCAAATTTCTTTCCATCACCATTGCTTCTTCACCGAAAATCAAGCGCGTGGCCTTGGTCATGGATTTAAGGGAAAAAAGCTTTCTCGACAAATACAGAAAAATATTCGAGGCGGTGAAGAAGCAGGGATTTAAACTGGAAATTCTTTTTCTCGAATCCTCGGAAGAGTCTCTTTTACACCGCTTCAGCGAAACCAGGCGCGTTCATCCCCTTTCCGAACGGGGTCTGGTTCTGGAAGGCATTCAACTGGAGAAGGAAAAATTATCCTCCCTGCGCAAGATGGCGGATAAAATCGTGGACACGACCGACCTGAATGTCCATCAGCTCAAGGATACCGTTCAAAGACATTTCCAGCCTTCATCCAAAAAGAAAAAAATGGTCATCAATGTCAATTCTTTCGGCTACCGCTATGGGTTGCCCGTCGAAGCGGATCTGGTCTTTGATGTGCGGTTTCTGCCGAATCCTTATTTTGTTGAACAATTGAAAAGGTTTGACGGCTACAACGCGGGAGTGAAAAAATATGTTTTGCAGAATAAGGAATGCCGAGAGTTTCTGGACCAGATCAAGAAATTAATGAACTTCCTGATTCCCCTCTATGAACAGGAGGGCAAGGTCAGACTCAATATCGCGCTGGGGTGCACCGGCGGAAAGCACCGCTCCGTGGTGATGGCCAACAAGATCAGCGACTACTTTTTTTCCAGACATTACATGGTGAATTTAAACCATCGCGACATCAATAAAAATTGATTCACCGCTATTCAGATTTCGAACTCCGTGACAAATTCTATTTGCCGATATTGTCTTTGATCCAGTGGGCGTCCCACCATTCGTCAGGATTGACGCCCTGTCCGCCGACGATAATGCTGAAATGCAGGTGATCCCCACCCGCGAGTCCTGATGTTCCGGATACCCCGATTTTTTCGCCTTTGGCAACATTCTTGCCGACGGTTGTATTAATGGAGGAACAATGTCCGTAAAGCGTGAAGATGCCCAGACCGTGATCAATTAGCACCGCATTGCCGTAAATGCCTAACGCGCCTGTAAAGACCACAATGCCACTGTTGGCCGCTTCAATATCGGAACGGGCGTTGGAGGCCAGGTCCACACCGTTGTGAATGGATTCTCCGATAACCTGGCCGTTATACACGTAACTCCGCTTATCGCCGAAGAGAGCCATGGGGGCGCCGTTTTTCATGCGGAGGAAGGTTCCTTCCCAGAGTTCTTTGGGAGCGGACTTCTGACACATTTTCTGGATGGTAGCAAAATTGTCCTGGCGCATTTGCGTATTAATGTGAGAGAAGACTTCCAGAGGTGTTTTCCCATGGAGCGAAGGAACCATCGCCTGGAATTCCGGCATTTTCTGCTGCAGAAAACCTTCACTCAGGTTCATTTTGTCCGCGCGAAACTTTTTGGGTTTGATCGTGCAGGGCACGGCAATATTGATTTCATTGCCGGCTTCATCACGGGCGAAAATCATGATTCTGGTAGCGGCCGTATCGGCGTCCATCGGCATCGCGAAGTAGGTAGCATACGAAGGCTTGCCGTCAATTTGTGCCGCGTGAGCGGGAGACAGGTATTTGTTGATATAGACTCCCGTTTCAGCCAGAGGCTTCGAAGGCTGATAGGCGACAAAACCGGTTCCACCCTGATTAATATACGTCATGTTTTTCAATAGATTAATCTGCGGCGGTATCGTGTCAATTTTAATATCTTGCGATAAAATCGTCTTGTTCTCAAAAACGGAATGATCGGTTGCCGTAACTTTCAGCGTTGCCGGGCCGTCATGCAATTTCAAGTCACCGGCGCTTACCGACAGAGGCAGCGTTTCCTGTTTTGTCCCTTTGGACGGTATTTTTTTATCGGCGAGAATCTGGCCTTTATTATCCTGGATAATTTCCACGGTGATCTGTGAAAGACCGCTGTGGGAATCGGTAAATTGAATATTGATATTTTTTTGTCTGCCGATCGCTTTGACGTCCTGATCGAATTTGATGACGGGTTTGCTCATTTCCAGAGAGCTGCCGAAGAAAAACCAGCCCGCCAAAACCAGCACGACAACGCCAATGATCACTTCTATATATAAAGGGAACCTTTTCATAATCATCTCCTAATCGATGTGGTGTATGAGAATGCGCGGCTTATAAACATTTTCAGACGGTTTTGCAAGGGAATTCTCCACCGGCTGATGTGTGGTGAATATTTCGGAATGAATCATAATTATGCCTTGATATTGTGAAAAAGCGCTGTTATATTTCAAAAAAAGTTGCCGGTAGAAACCTTTTTTCATTAAAACCAATCCAATTAACGGGAAATTCAACTATGCTGACGGGAAAGAAGATCGTTCTGGGTGTGACAGGCGGAATCGCGGCTTACAAAGCGGCGGAGCTGGTGCGCGCATTGATCAGGCAGGGAGCGCAGGTGAAGGTCATCATGACCCGAAACGCGCAGGAATTTATTACGCCTCTGACGATGCAGACCCTGTCGCAGAATCAAGTCTATACGGATATGTTTGTCGCGGCCGACAAGTTCGATATAGCGCATATTGCGCTGGCGGAATACGCCGACGCTTTTGTCATCGCGCCGGCAACGGCCAACATTATCGGGAAAATCACTTCGGGCATTGCGGATGATCTTCTTTCGACAACCATGATGGCTCAGGATAAACCAACGCTGATCTGTCCGGCGATGAATGAAAAGATGCTGGCCAATCCGGTCGTTCAGGAAAATATCGGTAAACTGAAAAAACTCGGTTATGCCGTCATGGAAAGCGCTGAGGGGGAACTGGCCTGCAAGACGAAAGGCAAAGGGCGTCTGCCCGACGTTGAGGAAATTGTCGAGGCGATAGAAAATCTTCTGACCCCGAAAGATTTAAAAGGCGTGAAAATTCTTATTACCGCGGGTCCAACAGAGGAGCCTCTGGATCCCGTGCGATTTATTACCAACCTGTCGTCCGGTAAAATGGGCTATGCGCTGGCCACCGCCGCATACAGACGAGGTGCTGACGTGACATTGATCAGCGGTCCGACGCATCTTCCGCCGCCGGTGGAAAATATCATCCGGGTGCGCACGGCCAGGGACATGTTTCAGGCCGTTATGGATCATTACAACAAAGCGGAAGTCATCATCAAAGCGGCGGCTGTCGCCGATTACTGTCCCAGCGAGACCGCCGCGGAAAAAATCAAGAAGGATAAAAAAAATCTTTCTCTGGAACTGAAAAATAATCCCGATATCATCGCGGAAATCGGCAGGCATAAGGGCCATCGCGTCCTGGTCGGTTTTGCGATGGAAACGCAGAATCTGCTCGCGAATGCCGGGGAAAAATTGAAGAAGAAAAATATGGATTTGATTGTGGCCAATAATCTGCGGGACGAGGGGGCTGGCTTCCGCACGGATACCAACGTCATTACCATTATCGACCGCGGGGGCAAAACGGAATCTCTTGGGAAAATGACAAAAATTGAAGCGGCCGACGCGATTCTTGACCGCGTACAAAAAATAATGAAAAAAGGCAGCGGCAAAAAATAACGGGGGAAACTTGATTTTGGCGACAGAGGACATTCAGGCAGAATTGCTTAAGACTATGCAGGCGCTCAAAGGGCAGGTGATTAACCGGGAGAGTCTATCTGCGGGGATCGATTGGAGCAAGCCACAAAAAACTGCCGTTTGTAAGCCCGCAACCGTTGTTTCAAAATCTAAAACGGTTCAGACGAATAAAGAAGAGTTGCTGAAGGCGCTCCGGTCGGAGCTCGGTGACTGTCAGCATTGTCCTTTGGGAAAAACAAGGAAAAATCTTGTTTTCGGTGTCGGCAATCCTGAAGCCCGGATTGTTTTTGTCGGAGAAGCGCCGGGCGCCGATGAAGATGAACAGGGGCTGCCGTTTGTGGGACGGGCCGGACAACTTTTAACGGATATTATTGTGAAGGGCATGAAGATGCAGCGAAAAGATGTCTATATCTGCAATATTCTCAAATGCCGGCCGCCGGGCAACCGCAATCCTCAAACTGATGAAATCCGCCTGTGTGAACCTTTCCTGAAGAAGCAACTAAGCATTATCGCTCCGGAGATTATCTGCGGCCTGGGTAAATTTGCCGCTCAGACGCTTTTGAAGACAGAAGTCGCCATATCTGCCCTTCGGGGGCGATTCCACACCTACGAAGGAATAAAACTCATGCCCACCTATCATCCGGCTTATCTTTTAAGAAATCCTTCGGCGAAAAAACAGGTGTGGGAAGACATCCAAATGATCATGAATGAAGTAAATCTTTAGGGTTGTTGATCTTGAAATAAGAGGTGAACCCATGTTGAAAAAAATTAAATATGCCTTGATGGCCATTCTGATGTTGGGAGCTTTTTTAGCGGGTGCTCAGGAAAAAAATCCTGTCTTTAATGTCATCACGGTGGATGGCGTCATTACGTCACCGACGTCGAAATATATTGCTTCCAGTATCGAAGAAGCAAAAAAAGACAACGCTGAAGGATTAATCATCCTGCTGGACACCCCCGGCGGCATGGATACCGCCATGCGCGACATCGCCAAAAGCATTCTGAATGCTCCGCTGCCGGTTATTGTTTTTGTTTATCCTTCCGGAGCTAGAGCCGCTTCCGCCGGTGTCATTATCACCGAGGCCGCCCATATTGCCGCGATGGCGCCCGGCACTAATATCGGCGCCGCCCATCCGGTTTCCATCGGCATCGGCGGACCAACGGGCGACAAAGACAAAACCATGTCCGAAAAAATTGAAAATGATGCCGCCGCTTATGCCCGGAGCATCGCCAAAACCAGGGGACGCTCCGAAGAATGGGTGGAGAAGGCTGTGCGCAAGAGCGAATCCATCACCGCCGAAGAAGCGCTGAAACTCAAGGTGATTGATTATGTCGCCCCGGATATTGATAAGCTTCTGGCGGCCATTGACCAGAAGGAGGTCACGCTGGCTGGCGGGAAAAAGAAAATATCGACAAAAAACGCGGTGATCAACAATAAAAAGATGGGAACACGGCAGGGCATTCTGGCGGCGATTTCCGATCCCAACATTTCTTACATTCTTTTGCTGGTCGGGCTGGCGGGTCTGTATTTTGAACTTTCCACGCCGGGTGCTATTTTGCCGGGCGTCATCGGCGGCATATCATTGCTGCTGGCGTTTTTCGGTCTGTCCACGCTGCCCGTGAATTATACGGGAATTCTGTTGATTCTTTTTGGCGTGATTTTATTTATCGCGGAGATTAAGGTCATGAGTCATGGAATGCTGACGGTTGGAGGAGTGGTTTCACTCGTTTTGGGGTCGCTGTTATTGTTTGATACGCCGGAGCCTGCCCTGCGCCTTTCTTTTCAGGTTTTAATTCCCGCTGTTCTGGTTGCATCCGGCTTCTTTATTGTGGTTGTATGGCTGGCCGTGAAAGCGCAGATGCGCAAGCATTTTTCCGGTACGGAAGCCATGATCGGCGCTGAAGCCGAAGTGGTGAAAGATATAGACAACGAGGGGGAAGTATTTTTGATGGGAGAATACTGGAAAGCGACAAGCGACCAACCGATTAAAAAAGGCGCGAAGGCAAGAGTTGTCAAGCTTGAAGGGTTGAAATTATTAGTGGAAGAAATAAAAAATAAACCATAGAAGTATTAAAAAGCCATAAAGGAGGAAAAGACAATGGTGGGTAATTCTATTATGCCAATGATTGTTGTGATTGTCCTGGTTATCATGTTTCTGGCATCGGCGATCAGAATAATGAATGAATACGAAAGAGCTGTTGTTTTCCGTTTGGGACGCATCCGGGATGTTAAGGGGCCTGGCCTGATTATTATCATTCCGGGAATTGACAGAGTCGTAAAGATTGATATGCGGACGATTACGATGGATGTTCCTCCTCAGGATGTTATCACGAAAGACAACGTTTCCATTAAAGTCAGCGCGGTTGTTTATTTCCGTGTCATGGATGCCAATTCCGCGGTGACCAATGTTGAAAATTATCTCTTTGCCACCTCGCAGCTTGCCCAGACGACATTAAGAAGCGTCTGCGGACAGATGGAATTGGACGGGATTCTTTCCGAACGTGAAAAAATCAATATGCACCTGCAGGAAATCCTGGATCGCAGCACCGAGCCGTGGGGCATCAAGGTATCGCTGGTGGAAGTTAAGCAGATTGACTTGCCCGAAGAAATGAAGCGTTCCATGGCCAAACAGGCCGAGGCGGAAAGAGAAAGGAGATCGAAGGTCATCAATGCCGAAGGTGAATTCCAGGCGGCGCAAAAGCTGATCGAAGCGGCGGCCTTAATGGAAACGCAGCCGATGTCATTGCAGTTACGTTATTTGCAGACCTTGAACCAGATAGCTACCCAGAATAATTCGACAACGGTATTTCCGATACCGATTGATTTGTTCAAACCGTTTTTAAAATCATTGGACAAATAACAAACGGCAGATCATGGCTAACCGACTGAATAAAGACAAGGAGATGATATTGTATGAGCGATAAGAAACAGAGTGTGTTGACCGGCGGCGTTATCCTGATTACTCTGGGGATTCTGATCTTTTTGCATAAATCAGGAAGCTATTCTTTTGGGCAAACCTGGCCGGTGTTGCTGATTGCCGTTGGCGTCTGCACCCTGATTCAGAGAGTCAGGGATCTCGGCGGATGGATTATCACGCTGGCCGGAACAGGATTTCTTTTTTATGAGTTATACGGTTTCGACCCTTCCAAATATTCCCAGTATGTATTGCCGGCGATACTAATTGTGCTGGGGATATTTGTCATCCTAAGACGCAAAAAATAATGACGCATGTAAAAACGCATAACGGATTTTAAAAATGGCCATTGCTAAAAAAATCAAAGCGTCGATGAGCAATTCGTCGATGATCAGAAAAATGTTTGAAGAGGGCGCCGTGCTGAAAAAGAAATACGGCGCGGACAAGGTTTATGACTTCAGTCTGGGCAATCCCAACGTGGAGCCGCCGGCCGTATTCAAAAAGCAATTGATCAGGCTTGCCGAAGAACAGATTGCTATGAAGCACGGCTACGCGCCCAACGCCGGTTTTGCGGAGACCAGGCAGGCCATTGCCGCGAAAATCAATATAACCTATGGGCTCAAGTTGACGGCCGATCATATTGTGATGTCCTGCGGCGCGGCAGGGGCATTGAACGTTATTTTTAAATCCCTGCTTGATCCCAGAGATGAAGTCATCGTTCTTAAGCCTTTTTTTGTCGAATATCCTTTCTATGTGACCAACTACGGTGGCGTCGTAAAATTCGTCAAAACGAAAGATGATTTTTCGTTGGATATTGAGGCAATCGGCAAGGCGATTGGCAGGAAGACAAAAGCGATTATGATTAACTCGCCCAACAATCCGACGGGCAGGGTTTACAGCAGAAAAAATATTATGGAACTGGCCGCGCTTCTCCGGCGAAAAAGCCGGGAGTATGATCAGACCATTTATCTGATTTCCGACGAGCCCTACAACGAAATCGTTTATGACAATATCAAAGTGCCCGGTGTGCTGCAGGCTTATGCCAATAGCATCGTTGCCTATTCTTATTCCAAGACCCTTTCTCTGCCGGGGGAAAGAATCGGTTATATCGCCGTCAATCCGAAACTCCATGAAGCCCATGAACTCATCACGGCTCTGATTTTATGCACAAGAATCCTGGGATTTGTGCATGCGCCGGCGCTGATGCAGAGAATCGTCGTGAAACTGCAGAATGCGGCCGTGGACGTGAAAATTTACAAGAAGAAGCGCGATTTATTGTGCGCCGGACTGGCGCGGGAGGGATATCAATTCGCCAAACCGGAAGGAGCATTTTATCTTTTTGTGAAAAGTCCGATCCCCGATGATGTGGCCTTCGTCAAAATGCTGCTCAAAAAAAATATTCTGGTGGTTCCGGGGAGCGGTTTCGGCTGTCCCGGCTATTTCCGCATTGCCTACTGCGTTGATGATAAAACCATTATCAACGCCATCCCGGGTTTCGCGGAAGCCATCCGGGAATGTTCGTGACGTGGCAGAATCCCATGGTCGGTCAAATCGGCAGAAGCCTTCTCCCGAAAAAGCTTATCGTCTATCTTGTTTTAACGGCTCTCACCCTGGCCGTTTTCGGGCAGGTCTATCAATTCGACTTTGTAACGTTTGATGATCCGGTTTATGTGACGGATAATCTAAATGTCCAGTCCGGCCTGACGGCAAAGGCGGTGCGCTGGGCATTCAGCACCACCCATGCCGAATTCTGGCATCCTCTGACCTGGCTTTCGTTGATGCTTGATAACCAGCTTTATGGACTCAACGCCGGCGGCTATCATGTTACGAATCTTCTCCTGCATATTCTGAGTACTTTATTGCTCTTCTGGCTGTTCAACAGAATGACGGGAGCGATTTGGAAAAGCGCTTTTGTCGCGGCGCTTTTCGCGCTTCATCCTCTGCATGTCGAAACCGTCGTCTGGATTACCAAACGCAAAGATGTCCTGAACACTTTTTTTTCGATGCTGACGTTGTGTCTCTATGTTTATTATGCGGAGAAACCGGCGATCAAGCGATACCTGCTCATCCTTTTGTGCTTTGCCTGCGCTCTGATGAGCAAACCGATGGCCGTGACCCTGCCGGCTGTGATGCTGCTTCTGGATTACTGGCCGCTGAAACGTTTCGAGCGGCAGAAAGAAAGCTTGTTATCGTGGCAGTTCAGAGAGAAGGCGCCTTTATTTATTTTATCCTTCATTTTTACCATGATCACGATTTTAGCCCAGTACAATAAGCACATAAAAATCGTTGACCATCCGCTCGATTCCCGACTGGCCAATGCGGTTGTTTCGTTTGTGCTGTATCTGGAAAAGACCTTCTGGCCGGAAGGTCTGGCGGCTTTCTATCCTTTTCCCGATTCGCTGCCCGTCTGGCAGATTCTGGGCGCCGCGATTTTAATTCTGATGATCACTGTTGCCGCCTGGACGGCGAGAAAAAGATCTCCGTATTTGCTGGTCGGATGGCTATGGTATTCCATCACCATCATTCCGGTGCTTGATATTTTCAGATCCGCCCTGAGAGGGATGTCCGATAACTACATGTATCTGCCCTCAATCGGTATATTTGTCATGCTGGTCTGGGGCCTTCCGTCCTTATTCTCCGACAAAGAAATAAAAAAGAAAATCTTCATACCAGCCGGAGCGGTCCTCATCGCCGTTCTGATGATCCTAGCCTGGCGGCAATGCGCCTACTGGCAAAACAACAATGATTTATGGAATCAGGCTTTAAGGGTGACAAAAAATAACTGGCTGGCCCTTCATCAGCGGGGCATTTTTTACAGAGCAAACGGCAGATATCAGGAGGCGCTGGATGACTTCAACAAAGCCATACGGATCAATCCTTCATATGCTTACGCCTACAACAACAGATGCAATACCTATGTCCAGCTTGGCCAGCATCAAAAGGCGATTGAGGACTGCAGCAAGGCTGTTGCAATTTATCCTTTCTGTGTGGAAGCCTACAACAACAGAGGCAATGCTTATTCTTTCCTGCGTCAGTATCATAAAGCCATTGAAAGTTATGATCAGGCCATTTCCATCCAGCCTTCTTACACGAAAGCCTATTATAACAGGGGCCTGACGTACGGATTTAAACTGGATGACTATCAACGGGGCATCGCAGATTTTAACGAAGTCATTCGTATCGATCCTCGTTATGCTGATCCTTACATCGCGCTGGGCTTGCTTCATTTCAACAAGCGCAACTTCGAACTGGGATGCGTTGATTTCAAAAAAGCGTGCGACCTCGGGCATTGCCTGCATTTGCATAAGTTTCAGAAAATAGGGGAGTGCCGCGGCTCGGATCTGCAGTTGTTAGACAGCGTTTACTTTCATAAAAAAGGAACTGATTATTTCAAGCAAGGCGAATACCTCATGGCCATCGAATACTTTAACAAGGCCCTCATTTTGAACAAGGATTACGCAGACGCTTATCATAATCGGGGAGCTGTCTATGTTGAAATAGCAAACTATCCGCGGGCGATTGAGGATTATAATGAATCCATTCGTCTGAAACCGGGCTACGCCGATGTATACAACAACCGGGGAATTGTTTATATGCTGGAGCGTAAAAGAGAAAAGGGATGCCGTGATTTTCAAAAAGCATGTTCGCTGGGCGATTGCAAGCTTCTGGACATGGCGAAACAAAAAGGCGACTGTCATTAACTTGATGACGATGAATAAACTGTTGTTGGACAGCGTTGTCTTAACAACGCATGTAAAAACGATCGCAAATCATTTACTTCTTCCTGAAAGTCTCATTTTTCATATTCACAATTTTATGCTAGGTTACAACCACAATTAATAAGTAATCCGTCTCTAAAAATTACGTAGCGATTTTACGCGATATTTGCAGCATGATCCATATAGACAATTCTAAATGCAAATATAAGGAGTGAAAATGAAAAACTTTATTATTGTAGTGCTACTTATATTTATCCCTTTCTCCGGAGCATTTTCATCTGATTTTGACTCTGGTCATACATATCATTCGGAATTTAAGGGTAAGAAATATAAATCCGTAATGCCCATAGACACACTAAAACAATCACCTGATTTTGATTTGAAAAAATCAAAACTTCCAATGCCTCTGGCCAAGATTATCGATATTGCATACTCCCAACTCATAAAAGTCAGTGGTACGAAGAAGGGTTGGATTGTCTCAAGTATTACATTGGAGAATTGGCGAGAGAATAAAGATAAATGGTTCTATGCAGTCGGTTTCGATCAGCGCGATTTGATGGCTTTGTCGCACATCACTGTTTTGGTAACGGTTGATGGTCAATTAGGAATTATAAAAGAAATAAATGAGAGAATAATAAAATAGCGCCGAACAAATCGTTTTTAAGACTATAAGGGCTATGCCACCTTACAGCTCCGCTATTGTAACTTACAATTCGTAATTCACGTATTTGATGACTCCAAAATACTGAGACTTTGTAGGTATAAGTGTCCGAGACTGGAATTCAATGGGTAGAGCATGTTCTGTCCAGTATAAGTTCGGGGAAAAAAATTCTTAATGCTTTGTTGATTCCATCTCCCTGATGGCGGCGGCCAGGTCAGCGCTCAACTGCCCCATAGCCCGGCTGTGTGCGGCAACAAGAGCGGTAAAATCGCTGCCCCGTGCCGGTTCGGAAAGTGTTGTGCGTCCGTGATGTACTCGCCCATCCTTTGAGGAGCTTACCTTCCACAAAGCGTCCAGTGTTGCCGACTTTCCTAATTCCGAATCGAAACGTAAAATATCAATGGTGCAGCGGTAGTTTGTATCGGAAGCCTGAGCTCGCGGAAACACCGATATCTGCGTCGTTCCAAGCAGCGGAATCAGGTTCTCGACGACAACCCTGGCAATGTCATCTTTCAGAGGCGATGCCCAGCGATCGAATTCCTTGATGGAAACCTGGTGAGGATCTGTTCGCACAACAATCTGCGGCCGGTCAACGGCAGCAGGGATCGATACAGGACCAACCGAAACGGAGTAGTCAGCCTGTTGTGTCGCTTTTGTTACTGGGGTGGAATTCAGCGTATAGAAACGCTGCGGCGCAGAAGCACATCCCGCGGTTAAGACAAGAGCTGTCAAGAAGATAAGAACGGCGGCAAATCTATTCATTTTTATTTCCCTCCTGTTTTCCCCGGATCAGTGCTTCGGGATTTTTCTCCAGATACTCGGTGAGATGACTGATTCCCTGAGCCGCTCTGGTAATTTCGGACAGCGTCTCGCGAAGTTGATACTGCGTGGGAGCATCTTTGCCGACCAGCGTGTTATCGGCATTGGTCAGAACCTGCTCAAACTGATTCAGCGTTTTGGTCAGTTCCGGAAGAGCCTCTTGATCGAAGCGCTTGAGCAGAGTGTTGGTCGTTGCCAGCAGCGTCTTTGCCTCCGCGCTGAGTTCTTCTACAGGTATTTTTTCTATTTTTGAAAAAATGAAATTCAGCTTGTCCTGCAAGTCCTGTAAGCCGCTGGGCACAACCGGCATAACCACCGGAGATTTGGCCCAGTCTATTTTCACTTGGGGCGCCTTCGGGAAGATATCCAGGGCAACATACAGTTTTCCGGTCAGCAGATTGCCGCTGCGCAGTTGAGCGCGAAGTCCCCGATCCACGGCATTCTGAATAAAGGTATGGCGTTCCGTATCAACGGATACCTTCTTATTCATGGCAGACATTTCTTTCAGGTGAGTGAGAAAACGGCTTGGATATACTACAATATCAACTCGTGGACGCACATCATTCTTCCGGGGCATAAACTCAAGGCCCACAGAAGTGACCTCGCCCACAGGTAATCCGAAGTAGGTCACCGGCGCTCCGACATAAAGCCCGTTGAGCGTCTCATTGAAATAGAGCACATAGGGCGTGACAATTTTTTCCGGTTTGGCCATGGCTTCCACGCGGCTGTTAAACAGCGTAAAGACGGCTTTTTCTCCCGCGATTTTGGCCTCTTCGGAGGAGGATGGCGTTTCAAAAGCAATGCCGCCGATCAGCATGGACAGGACCGACTGGGTCCGTACGGAAAAGCCTTCAGATCCCACAGACACATCGACACCGCTGGCCTGCCAGAAACGGGTCTGATCGGTAACATACTTGTCGTAAGGCGCGCGCACAAAGACCTCAATATTGATGGAGTTCCCGTCTCCGGCCAGATCATAACCGATGACCTGGCCCACATTGAACTGGCGGTAATACAGGGGGGAACCATTGACGATGGATCCGAGTGTGTTTGTCTTCAGTACGAACCGTTTGCCTTCCTCGTCAAAAGTAATGGACGGCGGAACTTCGAGCCCGGTGAATTCGTGCCGTTCCTTTTTTGATTTTCCGGGCTCCAGACCAATGTAGTTGCCGGACAGCAGTGTGCCGAAGCCGGACACACCGCTGAGGCTGGCGCGCGGCTGCTCAATCCAGAACTTTGTATCGCCGACCAGAAGTCCGGCAGCGCTTTTGTTGATTTTTGCCGTGACCACCACTTTCCGGAAATCTTTGGAAAGCTCCACTTTCGTGACGTGGCCTATATCCACTTCTTTGTATTTTACAAGGGTTTTCCCGGTTTCCAGACCTTCGGCCTTGGCGAAGGTGATGGTGATGGTCGGCCCCTCCATCAAAATCCGCTGAACAGCGATGCCGAGAGCGATCACTGCCGCGATCATTGGAATAATCCAGACCACGGAAAATTTACGATGTTTTCGGGGTACTATGGCGGTTTCGGGTATATTTTTCAGATCGATGTTTTCAGTCACGTTAGCCTCCTTTTTCGTTGCGGGAATCCCAGATTAATCGGGGATCAAAGCTTTCGGCCGCGATCATGGTCAGCACAACCACGGCCGCAAAAAAATGGACGCCGGTTCCCGGCTGCACCGACATCAGCGGCTGAAGCTGAATCAGAGCGACAGTAAACGTGACGACAAACACGTCCAGCATCGACCATCGTCCCACAAAATCAACCAACCGGTATAATTGCAGACGTTCGCGCTGCTCTTTGATCGAACGGCGCTGAATTGTGATGAGTAGAAAAGCCAGAGCCATAATTTTGGCCAGTGGAATCACCACGCTGGCGATCAAGACGATCAGCGCCAAATGCCATGATCCCGTCTTGTAGAGCAGGACGACGCCGCTTAGGATGGTGTCATTCTCCGATGAAACCAGTGTGGCCGATGCCATCACCGGCAGTAGATTTGCAGGAATGTAGCAGACGAGCGCCGCGATAATCAGAGCCCAGGTCCGCTGAATGGCATGGTGCTTTCTCAGGGTGAGATGTCTCCCGCAGCGCGGGCAGTGGCCGGGATTATCGACATTGGCCGGCCTGGATACAAGTCCGCATGACTCGCAGCATACAAGACCGATGCTCATAGCCGTTAGCGGATGATTCTGTTGCGATAAGCTGTCCGCTTTAGGAAGGGCAGACGGCCGGCCTGAAGACGTAGGCGGTATTGAACCGTTGACCCACTCGATGCGCTGCCAGATTTTACGGGGATCGAAAGTGACCGTGATGGCGGCAACCAGCAGCACAAGCGCTCCCGCGGCAAACATACCGATTCCGGGAATCACTGTTGCCATTTCCGCAATCTTGATCAGCGCCACCAGGATGCCGAGCATCATCACTTCCACCATCGCCCAGGTCTGATGCCATTCGGACCAGCGCAGAAGTTTCCCGACCCACGATGGTATCGGCGTCTGTCGGGAGGCCAGAATAATGGTCAGCATGATGGAGATATGAACGGCGGGAGCAAAGACCGTGCAGAAAGCGACCAGTGCAGCCGTAAGCGGCTCGCCTCTGAGCCACATTTCCTGCGCGCCGCCGAGAATCGTTGTATGCGTCTGACGTCCTGAAACAGATAGTTCCATCAGCGGCGATACGTTGGCCACGAGAAAAGCGATGGCGGCGGCAACGGTCAGAGCCAGAGTGTTTTCCAGAGATTCAGGCCTGTTCAGGGCAATCGTGTGATCGCAGCGCCTGCAGTGGGCAGCGGCGCCGTCAGGAAGTTCAGGAACGCGCTGCAGCAGGTCGCAATCGGGACAAGCAATAATGTTCTGGGAAGCATGATCCATGGTTTCACCAAACTGATAAATTCTTTACAGCGATTTAATCCGCCATTCCCCGCAACCTGCTGCCGGGGAGGGGCATTCAATATCGAATGCTGAAAGTATTAAATTCTCCTGAATACGTTTCTTCTTCCATCAACACGTCTTTAACGCGTGCAGCCGGCGGGCCGACACGGCACCACTCCAGCATCTTATCAATGTTTTGATCTTTTCCTTCAAAGAGCGCTTCCACGCGCCCGTCAGACATATTCCGTACCCAGCCGGTCAATCTAAAACCGTTTGCCGCCCGCTGTGTTTCCGCGCGAAAAAACACGCCCTGAACCCGTCCGGAAATATACACGCGTATCCTTTTCATAAAGAATCACCTGCTGATTAATTTTAAAAATTCTTCCTCGCTGATAATTTTAATGCCGGCAGATCTGGCCTTGTCCAGTTTGGAACCGGGATCGCTTCCTGCCACGACGTAAGTGGTTTTCTTGGTGACGCCGGAATGGATTGTGCCGCCCAGATTCTCAACCATGGTCTTGGCTTCGCTTCTGCCCATGCTCTCCATTGTTCCGGTAAACACAAATGATTTTCCCAGGAGCGGCGCGCTTTGATTGACGGCTTTCTTCTGAGGAATCACTCCGGCCATGCCGAACTTATTCATGACGTCGATATTTTTATGCTCGTGAAAAAAACCGACGATGCTGGCGGCTATTTCCGGACCGATTTCATTGATGACCGTCAAGTCTTCCCTTTGTGCCTTCATTAAAGTCTCCAGACTGCCGAAATGATCAGCCAGGATTTTGGCGTTGCGCTCTCCCACATGCCTGATGCCCAGCGCGTAAATAAATTTATCCAGTGCAGGATTTTTGGACTTGGTGATGGCGTCAATTAAATTCCCGGCGGATTTTTCCGCCTGCCGGTCAAGAGCGACAAGTTGTTCCTTGGTCAGAAAATATATGTCGGCAGGATCGGCAATCAGCCGGGCATCGAAAAGCTGGGCGGAAACTTTTTCCCCCAGGCCTTCAATATCCATCGCGCCACGCGAAGCGAAATGCCGGATGTGTTCTTTCAGTTGCGCCGGGCAGGAAATATTGATGCAGCGATGTGCCGCTTCCCCCTCCAGCCGGACGATTTCAGAGCCGCATTCCGGGCAGTGAACCGGCATCTTGAACGGCGCCGCTGTTTCCGGTCTTTTTTCAGGAATCACTTTGACCACTTCAGGAATCACGTCACCGGCCCGCTGAATGACCACGGTGTCGCCGACGCGGACGTCTTTTTTAAGAACTTCGTCTTCATTATGCAGGGTGGCGCGGCTGACCATCACACCGCCGACATTGACCGGTTCCATAATGGCCACCGGTGTCAGGGTGCCCATGCGTCCCACTTGCACGTCAATATTTTTAACGATTGTTGTTTCTTGTGCAGCGGGAAATTTGCAGGCCATGGCCCAGCGGGGATTGCGGGAGACATTGCCCAATGTTTTTTGCAGCGTCAGGTCATTCACCTTCAGGACAACGCCGTCAATCTCATAAGGCAGTTTTTCCCGCATGTTTCGGACGCGTTCAAAGTATTGGATGCAGGCGCTGATATCTTCAGCCCGCTCGATAAGTTGATTGACGGGGAAACCCCAGTCGGAAAGTTTTTGCAGCGCTTCCCAGTGTGTTGAGACACCAAGCGCTTCGACATTGCCGACGCCGTAAAAAAAAATATTGAGCGGGCGCCGAGCCGTGATCCGGGAGTCAAGCTGGCGCAGGGAGCCTGCGGCGGCATTGCGGGGATTGGCAAAGGGCTCTTCGCCTTCTTCTGTCCGACGGATATTCAGTTTTTGAAAAGGTTCTTTTTCAATATAAACTTCTCCACGTATTTCAATGAAAGAAGGCGCCGGATGATGCGCTGTCGATTTCATTTTCAGGGGCAGGGTAGCAATGGTTTTGAGATTCCGGGTAACATCTTCACCGGTTGTGCCGTCACCGCGGGTGGCGCCCTGCCGGAAAATGCCGTTTTCGTAAATCAGGTTTACAGCCAGACCGTCGAGTTTCGGTTCGGCAACATAGGAAATAGCATTCACGCCGGCCAGACGTTTGATGCGCTTATCGAATTCAATGATTTCTTCATGGGTGAACGCGTTGGCCAGGCTGAACATCGGGGAGGGATGATTGAATGACGCGAATTTGGACAGGGGAGCCGCTCCGACGCGCTGAGTGGGTGATGAGGGTGAATACGCTTCGGGACAGCGTTCTTCCAGATTCTGAAGTTCGCGCATCAGAAGGTCGTACCCGGTGTCGGAAATTTCCGGCGCGTCCTGCTGATAATATCTTTTATTATGATATTCGATGACGCGTCTCAGCTCGGCGATTCTTTTTAGATCATCCTGTTTTTCCATCACTTAACCAGCTTTAAATGAGTTATTTCCTTAGATTTATCCGGTCTTTGTCCGGATGGGTTCTGCGCGTTATTCTTCGACAAGTTTTCGTTAAAGATCGCATTTTTGGCTCTGACGGCGTTAATAATTGAAAAAATAATGACGGATTTTTCCCATTCAGCTGAGGGTGAAAAATGTTCCGCCTTATTTTTGTATGTATCCCAGAGAGAAGTGAGTGAAGCTTCATCAATATGCAGAATCATTTCCGCAATTTTATTCAATGATTTTTCCAGGCTATACATGACGAAAATTTTAACCGGACTCGGACATAAAGTCAATTAAAGCTTGTTTTTTTTATCCTGAATCGTTAAGAGAGCTCACAAACGGTGGAATGCGATGACCGACACGAAAGTAAAACTGGGCGTTATTTCCGATACGCATCTGGATGACTACGATGAGAAGATGAAGAAAAGCCTCGCGGATCATTTCAGCGACGTCGATATGATTCTACATGCCGGCGATATGGTGGATCTGAAGGTTTTGAAAATATTCGGCGATAAAGACGTCAGAGCCGTCTGCGGGAACATGGATCCCTACGCCATCCGGGAGAAATATCCCGAGCATTTGCTTTTGGAGATCAAAGGATTCAGGTTTCTGCTCATTCACGGCTGGGGCTCGCCCCAGGGGCTGGAAGATAAGATAGCTGCGAAATTTAAAAATGTTGACTGCGTGGTTTACGGACATACGCATAAACCCGCGAATCATGTGCGCGACGGAATCCTTTTTTTTAATCCCGGTTCGGCGGCCGACAGATCTTTCAACTCCTCGAGCACCATCGGCATATTAGAAATTGACAAAGAGATAAAAGGTAGGATAATTAAAATATAATTTATCTTGAAACGGATGGATTCGAAGATGGAGACAATGTTTGCGCCATGGCGGATGGATTATATTAAGGGTGAAAAACCGGAGGGATGCGTCTTCTGTAAATGCTCTATCCGATGCGAAGAATATATTATTTTCGAAGGTAAAACGGCCTACGTCATGATGAACAGATATCCGTATGTCAACGGGCATTTGATGATCATTCCGCAGCGGCATGTCGGGAAAATTGAAGACCTGACCCGTGAGGAAAGAATTGAAATATTCGATCTTGTAGAGGTTGCCATCAAAGCTCTCAAAGAAGCGATGAATCCCGGGGGATTTAATATCGGCGCCAATCTCGGCAAGGCGGCGGGCGCCGGAATTGAAGAACATTTTCATGTGCATGTGATCCCGCGCTGGGAAGGCGACACGAACTTTATGAGCGTGGTGACCGATGTGCGGGTTATTCCGGAAGCTCTTGACAAGACAGTTGCCAATCTGACGCCTCTTTTTAAAAAATATTGCAGGGAGGAATAAATCGTGAGAATTCTTTACATGATTCTTGTTATCGTTTTCGCGTTGTTCATTGTTACATTCTCGCAGCAGAATTTAATGCCCATCCAGCTCAAATATTACCACTATTTGCACAATCTTCAGCCAGTCCCGACATATATTCTTATTTTCGTTTCCCTGCTGATCGGCATCATCATTACAGCGTTCTGGGGTATCGTGGAGCGTTTTCGTTTAAACCGGACCATCAGAAATCTCAACAGGCTTGTCCGAGACCTACGCAAGGAACTCCAGGCCCGTGAAAATCCGCCGATCATTAATGAACAGCTCCCCAAAAAATAATTTTTCATCTCCATCCACTGAAGACTTGAAATTCCTGACCGATGCCAGTTTGGCCCGTCTGGCCAAATGGCTGCGGATTCTGGGCTTTGATACGACGGTATATCCCCAAGAAGCCGGCAGGCCTATGCTGCGGATCGCGGATCAGGAGAAAAGAATTGTTCTGACCAGAAGGCAGGACATGACCGAGCGGCAGTTTGCCGGGACGCTTTTTTTGATTACCGATGTTGTTGTTGGCAAGCAACTGAAAAGTGTGATTGAAAAATTCTCCCTCAAGATAGACCGTGAGAGAATGTTCCGAATTTGCCTGGAGTGCAACGAAGCGTTAAAGCCGGTGATGAGAGAAGAGGTTCGTGATCTGGTGCCGCCTTACGTTTTTGAAAATTGTGAACAGTACAACCGGTGTTCGCGGTGCGGCAAGATTTATTGGATGGGGACACATCCGCGCAACGCTTTGAGATTTATGGAACGGCACATTCCGAATCATCTCCCTTGATTTTCTCAATGGCGTGCTTGAGCGCCGGCAGGACAGCCGCCAGATTTTCTTTGGCGCCTTTGGGGCTGCCGGGGAGATTGATAATCAGGCTTTTCCCGCGGATGCCGGCCACAGCCCGTGAAATCATTGCGTGAGGTGTGACCTGCATGCTTTTCTGGCGCATCGCTTCGGCCATTCCGGGAATCTGCTTGTCGATGACTTCCAGCGTCGCGTCGGGCGTCAGATCACGGGGACTGACACCGGTGCCGCCGTTGGTCAGAATCAAATCCAAATTCTTGCTATCGGCAAAATCAATAATTGCTTCTTTAATCTGATCGGTTTCGTCGGGAATGATGATGGTGTGCTTAATTTCGATAGCGGCGCCCGCCAGCATTTCGGCGATGGCGGGGCCGCTTAAATCTTCTCTTTTACCCTGAGATCCTTTGTCACTGACCGTGATGATTCCGGCACTGATCATGGTAAGACTCCAGTTGCGCAAGCGAAGCGAATCGGGATCGCTTTATTCTTCTTCTTCCTTATCCTTCTTATACGCGGCAATGATTTTTTCCGCGATAAAAGCGGGAACTTCCTCGTAATGAGAATGCGTATAGGTGAAGTTTCCCCTGCCGCTGGTCATGGAGCGAAGGTCAGGAGCGTACTTCAATATTTCCGCGAGAGGAACCTGTCCCTTGATGATCTGGTTGGTGCCTTTAGCATCCATTCCCTGTACGCGGCCGCGACGGCTGTTAAGATCGCCGATCACATCGCCCATGTATTCATCGGGAATTTCGATTTCGATGTTGACGATCGGTTCCAGGAGAATCGGCTGACAATCCATTACGCCTTTCTGGAAGGCCATGGAACCGGCAATCTTGAATGCCATTTCCGAGGAGTCAACGGTGTGATAAGAGCCGAAAGTCAGATTGATTTTAAAATCCACAAAAGGATAGCCGGCGATGACGCCTTTGGCTGCCGCTTCCACAATGCCTTTTTCGACAGCCGGACGGTATTGTCCGGGAATGACGCCGCCGACGATTTTATCATGAAACTCAAATCCGCCGCCGCGGGGCAGAGGTTCGATGTCGATCCAGCAATCACCGAACTGGCCGCGTCCGCCGGACTGTTTCTTGTATTTGCCCTGAACATTCGTTTTGCCTTTGATCGTTTCTTTGTAGGGGACTTTAGGTGTATTCAGATTGACTTCAACGCCGAACTTTCTTTTCATCTTTTCAATGGTGACTTCGATATGCACCTGGCCCATACCGGAAAGAATCATTTCCTTGGTTTCTACGTTGCGGGTGAACTGGATGGTAGGGTCTTCTTCCGTCAAACGGTGAATGGACGTTGCAATTTTATCTTCGTCGCCTCTGGATTTCGGCTCCATCGCAAAAGACATGATGGGGGCAGGTACTGCCACTTTTTCAAAAATAATCGGTGTTTTTTCATTGCAAAGCGTGTCTCCGGTGGTTGTTTCCTTCAGTTTGGCCACGCCGGCAATATCACCGGGGATCAGCGTGTCCGCCTGTTTCTGGTTTTTTCCCTCCAGAAAGAAAACATGGCCGAATTTTTCGGTGATTTTTCGGGTCGAGTTGTAAACCGGTGTATCGGAATTAAGTGTGCCGGAATAAACACGGAACAGAGTCAACCTACCTGCGTAGGGATCGGCGATGGTCTTGAAAACGATTGCCGAGAAGGGTGCGTCTTCCGCAGGCTTCCTTTCTTCGACATCGTCAGTTTTCGGTTTCTTACCTTTTACAGGACCGCGATCAACAGGAGAAGCAAAAGCGTCAACGGCCAAGTCAAGCAGTAATGAAACACCGATGCCTTTCAGAGCAGAGCCACAGATGACAGGAATCAGACTGCCGAAGGAAACGCCTTTTTTCAAACCGGCTTTTAATTCTTCGTCGGAGAGTTCGCCGGTTTCCAGATATTTATTCATCAGTTCGTCATCGGACTCGGCAATATCTTCCACCATGGAGTCGCGCATAAGTTTTACGTCATCTTTCATTTCCGCGGGGATATCCATGGCTTTTCCCGCGCCTTTATTATCGCTGAACAGGTACGCTTTCATGCTGATTAAATCAACGATGCCGTTGAATTTATCTTCGGCCCCAATGGGAAGGCATACGGGGGTGGCTTTTCTCTTTAATTTGTTTTTAATGCTATCGAGCGCGGTGTCAAAATTGGCACGTTCACGATCCAGTCTATTAATGAAAATAATACGGGGCAGTTTGAATTCATCGGCCAGTTCCCATACTTTTTGTGTTTGAAATTCAACGCCGCCTATGGCGTCAATGACGACAACGGCGTTTTCCACAACGCTCATGGAACATTTGATGTCATAGGCGAAGTTGGAATCACCCGGGGTGTCAATCATGTTGATCTTATGTTTTTCCCATTCAACAAAATTTGCCGAAGAACTGATAGATCCCCGTCTTTTCTGCTCTTCCGGCTCAAAATCCATTACGGAGGTTGCGTCGTCAACTCTTCCTAATCGTTCGCTTTTGCCGGATACAAACAACATGGATTCACACAGGGATGTCTTTCCGGTTCCGCCGTGTCCGACTATCGCTAAATTTCTGAGAGATTTGCTATCGTACTTTGCCATGAAAACTCCTTTCAATGCTTTAAAAGGCAATTCAAATTGAATTGTGCGTGTGTAGCTCATACGGCAAGTAAAATCAAGACAAATTTCAAATTGCTTTTGATAATGTAAGAAGAAGAAAAGAGGTCTCTTTGAATGCTAATTAAGCGTTATTTAACAACATATCATCTTCATGAAATATTATCTTGAATATATGATTCTTCTACCCTATAAACGCACATCATTTACGGGCAAAAATGATTACAGGTACCACTGATCAATGATTGATTATGAAAAAGAACTGAATCTGGAGCAGTATCGCGTGGTCATGGAAGAGGGCGGGCCTCTGCTGGTCCTGGCCGGAGCGGGAAGCGGCAAGACCAGAACGCTGACCTACCGGGTTGCCCGTCTTCTGGAAAGAGGCATTCCACAGGAAAACATTCTGCTGGCCACCTTTACCAATAAAGCCGCACATTCGATGCTCAACCGCGTGGAGAGTCTGATTCACGCCGACACGAAAAGAATCATGGGCGGCACTTTTCATCATGTCGCCCATCTCTTTTTAAGAAGACACGCCCATTATCTCGGCTATCAAACCAATTTTTCGATTGTGGACAGCGAGGACGCGCGCCAAATTATTACCACGTGTATGGCTGATCTGAAAATCGATCCAAAGCTGAGCAAGTTTCCGAAGAGCAATGTCATCGCTGAAATCATCAGCCTGACGGTGAATACGCAAAGTGCGCTGGATGACGTTCTGGCATCACGATACCCTTTTTTCCTCCATCTGATGAATGAAATTACACAGGTGGCCGCGCTTTATGAACAAAAGAAGAAAGAGCTGGCCGTGATGGATTTTGACGATCTGTTAAATAATTGCCGCACGCTGCTCCGGGATAATCCCGACGTTTTGAAAACGCTTTCCGGCCGGTTCGAGCATATCCTGGTGGATGAATATCAGGACACCAACATTATTCAGGCCGATATCGTAGATCTGCTCGCGTCCGTTAACCGCAATCTGATGGTGGTCGGGGACGATTCGCAGAGCATTTATTCCTTCCGGGGCGCCAATTTCAACAACATCATCAATTTTCCTGAGCGCTATCCGGACTGCAAGATCTTCAAGCTGGAAACGAATTACCGCAGCACGCCGGAAATCCTGCACCTGGCCAATCTCAGCATCAATAATAACGAGAAGCAGTTTCCCAAGGAACTCAAGGCTGTGCGCAAAAACGGCAGGCGGCCGGTCATGGTTGCCGCCCGAAATGTCGTGAAGCAGGCTGATTTCGTGGCGCAGAGAGTTACAGAGCTGATTCGTTCGGGTGTGCCGCTCAAAGAAATCGCCGTCCTTTACCGGGCGCATTACCATTCCATGGAAATGCAGATGGAATTCGTGCGGCGGGATATTCCTTTTGATATGCGCTCCGGTATCCGCTTTTTCGAACAGGCGCATATCAAGGATGTGATCTGCTATATGAGAGTCCTGGTGAATCCCCGTGATGAACTGGCCTGGCGGCGTCTGCTGGTGATGTATCCCAAAGTGGGGAAGGCGACCTTCAACAAAATCTGGCATTATCTAAAAAAAGACGAAAATCCTCTGAACGCTTTATTAAAAGATGAGTTCATCAGGGCGATGTCCAAATCCGCCAAACCCGGTCTGGAGGAATGCCAAAAAACGATCCGTCTGCTGCTGGAACTTCCGGAGGCGGAGCACATTCCGGAAAAGATCATTGATGTTTTGTTAAACAGAGGCGGCTACAGAGTTTATCTGCAGGATAATTATTCCGATGCGTCATCAAGGGAAGAGGATCTGATTCAACTGGGAAATTTTTCCGGTCAGTTTCTGAAGATGGAAGATTTTCTCAACGAACTGGCCCTGCTGACCAATATGGCCAGAGAAGAAAACATCGGGGACGAAGAGGATGAAGACAAGGTTGCTCTCAGCACGATTCATCAGGCCAAAGGGTTGGAGTGGTCTTATGTTTTTCTCATCTGGTGCGCCGACGGCATGATTCCCCTGCAGCGGGCGCTGAAGGAACAGGAAGGAGAAGAAGAGGAAAGACGGCTCTTTTATGTGGCGGTGACAAGAGCCAAAGATCAGCTTTATTTATGCTATCCCGCGTTGGATTACAACCGTTCATCCGGTGTCTTGAATATGGCGCCTTCCCGCTTTATCAGGGAAATTGCTCCCGTTTCGGAATATGACGCCGACCGTCCGTTTGAACAGTGGGTGGTTTACGACGAGTGACGATGATCTGTGGCAGACGGGTTTTTATTGCCGGCCTGAAGATATTCCGGTCTAGTCGGTTACGTGTTCGGGTTGCTCCAGCCCCTTGATGACTGTGTGGCCGTATTCCCGTCCTGTATTGAAGGCGTTGATGTTGTTGTCTTTCGTTGATGGCGGAACGGAATCCAGAATCGCTCTTTTCAGAGCATCGGCATGCACGAGATGCTCGACCGCGGACAGAAATCCCAGCATAACAATATTGGCCATCATTTTCGTTCCCAGCTCTTCGGCAAAGCGCGTCGCCGGAATATTGTAGGCTTTTTCCGGGATATCGGTCTTCCGGATGTGGACAAGATCCGTGTCCCAGATCAATGTTCCGCCGTCCCGCAAGGATTTGATGTTTTTGGAATAGGCTTCCTGGCTCATGCAGACCAGAATTTCAGGATTCTCCACACAGGGGAAAAGAATTTCTTCAAGACTGATGATGACCTGACTGGAACAGGCGCCGCCGCGCGCTTCCGGCCCGTAATTCTGCGTCATGGTGGCGAACTTGTGATCGAAAATGGACGCCGCTTTTCCCAGAATATCGCCGGCCATTACTATGCCCTGGCCTCCGAATCCGGTGAAGATAATATGTTTTTCCTTGAATGTTTTCATTTGCTTATCCATGTTTGATAATGATCAGGGTTTGATAATAATCAGGGCGTTGATCGCCAGTGCGGGATCTGCAGGCGATTAAACTTCGCGTAGTTGTCCAGAAACGTGGGGCGTTCGATATCGACAAACTTGCCCACAACGATTTCCTTATCAATGTCCATGGCCGCGTCTTTGGGATCGATATCGCCGCGAATGACCGAACGGCCGTGGTAGAATTTCAGCATTTCCAGGGCGCTGCCCATGCGGTTGCGGCGTCCGAAAGAGGAAGGGCAGGGGGTAATCACTTCCACAAAGCTGAAACCTGTTTTTTGCAGGGCCTCGGTAATCGAGCTGCGCAGCGAGCGGACCTGCATGGCCGTCCATCGGGCCACATACGTCGCCCCGCAGGAGGATGCGAGATAACAGAAATTAAAAGGCTCTTCCGGCGAACCGTTTACCGTCGTTGTTGTTTTCGCGCCGAGCGGCGTGCTGGGCGCCTGCTGGCCTCCTGTCATACCGTATGTGAGATTGTTGACGCAGATCACGGTAATATCCATGTTGCGGCGGGCGGCATGGATAAAATGATTGCCGCCGATGGCAAACAGATCGCCGTCGCCTGAAACGACGATGACTTTGGTCTGAGGCCGCGCCAGTTTTAAACCGGTAGCAAAGGGGAGCGCCCGGCCGTGAGTGGTGTGAAAGGAGTCGAGCTGGATGTACCCCGCCATGCGTCCGGTGCAGCCGATGCCGGAAACCATCGCGATCGAATTGGGATCCCATCCCGTATTCTTGATCGCGGCCAGCACTGCGTTAAAAACCGTGCCGATGCCGCAGCCCGGACACCAGATGTGAGGAATCCTCTCCGTGCGGAGCAGGGAATCCATCGGATGCGGTTTTACGGTTTTAGGAGCTTTCTGTGTCGTCATGATTTTCCCTTTATGGCTTTATGAATTGAACTGAGAATCAGACCGGGGTGGATGATCGAACCGCCGAAGTTGGATACCAGCGTTACCGGGCAGGCGCCGCCGGTGCAGCGCTCCAGTTCCAGAACCATCTGACCGCCGTTGATTTCCGGCATGATGAAGGCTTTTACCTGAGGCGCGAGCGATCGGATCAACTCTTCCGGAAACGGCCAGACGGTTTCCAGTTTGATCAGACCCGCCTTGATGCCTTCGTTGCGCGCGTCACGCACGGCCTGCAGGGCGGAGCGCGCGCTGATGCCGTAAGCGACGATCACGACGTTTGCGTCATCGAGGTACAAATTTTTTGTTTTGATGATTTTGTCGCGATTATTGCGGATTTTCGCGACCAGACGGTTCACCATCTGGTCCTGCGTTTTGGCGTCCATCCCCGGATAACCGCGCTCGTCATGGGTCAGACCGGTGATGTGAATCCGATAACCGTCGCCGCAGGTGGCCATGGGAGCGATCCCGTCAGCCTCCGCTTTATACGGGAGGTATTCTTCCCGGGAAACGGTTGGCTTGGGCCGATTGATGATTTCGATCTCGTCTTCACGCGGAATGATCACCCGCTCATTCATATGACCGATCACTTCGTCCGCCAGAATAATGACGGGCAGACGATACTGTTCACTGAGATTGAAGGCCCGGATTGTAAAATCAAACATGTCCTGCGGGCTGGCCGGCGCCAGCGCGATAATTTCATAGTGTCCGTGGGAGCCCCAGCGCGCCTGCATCATGTCGCCCTGCGCGACCAGCGTCGGCAAGCCAGTGCTGGGTCCGCCGCGCTGCACATTACAGACCACGCAAGGGGTTTCCGTGCAGACCCCCAGACCGATGTTTTCCATCATCAGCGAGAAGCCGGGACCGGATGTGCTGGTCATGGCTTTGACACCGCCCCAACTAGCCCCCAGAACAGCGGCCATCGAAGCGATTTCATCTTCCATTTGAATGTAGATGCCGCCCAATTCCGGCAGGCGTCTGGAAATCGATTCGGCGATTTCGGTTGCCGGGGTGATGGGGTAGCCGGCGAAAAAGCGGCAGCCCGCGGCCAGCGCGCCTTCGCAGCAGGCCTGATCACCGTTGAAAAAATGTATTCCTGTTAAGACTTCCTTGGCGAACAAAACTGGTCTCCTTTGCGGCTTTATTCGTAAATATCATTCTGGTCCACGCTGTAGATGGCGAATTCGGGACAGAGAATTTCACAGAAATGACAGTTTACGCACCGGGACGCGTCAATGACTTCCGGCGGATGATACCCTTTTTTATTAAAGACAGACGAAGCGCGTAAAACCTGCCGGGGGCAATTGGCGATGCAAAAGGTGCATCCTTTGCAGCGGTCTTCGATGATGATGACATGGCCGAGCTTTTTCTTTCTTACACCGGCTTCATCTGTTTCATTGATTTCATAGCGTTTCTTTTTTTGCATACTCAACACACAAGGCTAACGGCTGTATTGCGCGCGCGGGCATCGCAGATGACTCCTGTTGTTCAATACCTGCGGCATCGCGCAACAGCCATATTAAAATAAGGGAACTCTGTCAAGGCAAAATGAACACCCGGCCCTATAAACGGCGTAAATGGCTGAAAACGGCGAAGATGGAACCTTCAACCGACTATAAAAATTGATTGAATATTCAAGGGATACTTGATAGTGAAATCCACCGGTTTCCGTGGCCGGAAAACGTCCATGACCGGTTTTCCGGAAACACGGAGCTCAAAACAAAAATAAACCCGGAGATACCATCCATGTTTGACAAAAAGGAAATTGAAGAGATTCAAGCCACCCGAGAAAAATGGGAAAATGAAAAACTGCAAAAATCTCTAGCCCGCGAAAAGGAGCGCAAAGAGGTTTTTACCAGCATTTCCGGCACGCCCATCGAAAGGCTCTATACGCCGCTGGAGACAGCCGAACTGCACTACAATGAAAAGCTGGGCTTTCCCGGAGATTATCCCTTTACCCGCGGGGTGCAGCCCACCATGTATCGCGGACGTTTCTGGACCATGCGGCAGTATGCCGGATTCGGCAGCGCGCGCGAAAGCAACGAACGCTACCGCTACCTGCTCGATCAGGGACAGACGGGCTTGAGCGTCGCCTTTGATCTGCCGACCCAGGCCGGCTACGACAGCGATCATCCGCTTTCCATGGGCGAAGTGGGAAAGGTCGGCGTCGCCGTCGATTACATTGGGGATATGCGTCTGCTGTTGAAGGATATTCCCCTGGACAAGGTAACGACGTCCATGACCATCAACGCCCCGGCCACCGTGCTTCTGGCCATGTATCTGGCGATTGCCGATGAGCAGGGCGTTTCATATGACAAGCTGGGCGGCACGGTGCAGAATGACATCCTCAAGGAAATCACCGTCCGCGGACAATATATTTATCCGCCCGTGCCCAGCATGAGGCTGACGGTGGATTTAATTGAATACTGTTTTAAAAATGTGCCGAAATGGAACTCTATCAGCATCAGCGGCTATCATATCCGGGAAGCCGGTTCCACCGCGGCACAGGAAGCGGCGTTCACCATTGCCGACGGCATTGCTTATGTACAGGCGTGCATCGACCGCGGTCTGGACGTGGATAAGTTCGCGCCCCGTCTCAGCTTCTTTTTCAACGCCTTTACCAACGTGCTGGAAGAGACGGCCAAGTTCCGCGCCGCCCGCCGGTACTGGGCGAAGGTGATGAAAGAGCGATTCGGCGCCAAAGATCCCCGCTCGATGATGCTGCGCTTCCATGTGCAGACAGGCGGCGTGACGCTGACCGCGCAGCAGCCTTTGAACAACATCGTCCGGGTCGGCCTTCAGGCCTACGCGGCGGCCCTGGGCGGCTGTCAATCGCTGCATACCAATTCCTATGACGAAGCGCTGTGTCTGCCGACCCAGCAGGCGGTGACGGTCGCCCTGCGGACTCAGCAGATGGTTGCTGAAGAAAGCGGCGCGACGGACACGATCGATCCGCTGGCCGGCTCCTATTATGTCGAAGACCTGACGGATAAGATCGAGGCGCAAATCGATGCGTATATTCAAAAAATAGATCACATGGGCGGGACGCTGGCCGCCATTGAGCAGGCCTTCATCCAGCAGGAAATTCAGCAGAGCGCCTACCGTTATCAGAAAGAAATTGAAAGTAAGGAGCGCGTCTATGTGGGCATCAACAAATATACCATGGAGGATGAGCCGCTGAAGAATCTGCTGCGAGTGGATATGAAAGTGGGCGAAGCGGAAGCTTCCAAGCTCAAGGAAATGCGCGTACGGCGAGACGGGGCCAGATGGGAAAAAGCGCTTCAGAACCTGCGTCAGGTCACGCTGTCTGATCAAAACGTCATGCCCGCCGTGATTGAAGCCGTCAAGGCCGACGCGACGATCGGCGAAATCTGTGATGTGTGGCGAGCCATCTACGGCGAATATAAACCGAAACAATTTTTTTAAAATGTTCAACTATATTTCTGAAGGAGAAATCCGGCATGGAAAGAGAAAGAAAAATCAGAATTGTGCTGGCCAAGCCCGGTCTTGACGGTCACGACCGGGGAGCGAAACTGCTGGCCAGAATATTTATGGAAGCGGGCATGGAAGTGATTTATACCGGCCTTCGGCAGACGCCGGAAATGATCGTCGAAACCGCGCTTCAGGAAGACGCCGATGTGATCGGGCTGAGCAGCCTGTCCGGGGTGCACAATTATTTTTTCCCGCGGGTGATGGAGCTTCTGCACACGAAAGATATGAAAGATGTCATTGTGGTGGGCGGCGGCATCATTCCCAGTGAAGATATTCCTCAGTTGAAAGAAGCAGGCATTGCCGGGATTTTCGGGCCGGGAACACCCACCGGAGATATTGTGCAGTTCATCCGCACGCACGCACGGCAGCGCAATTAAAATCATAAGGGAGTTATCATGAAAGTTCTGAAAATTGATCATATCGGCATCGCCGTGAAAAGCATTGACGCCACCGGGCAGCTGTATAACGGACTTCTGGGGCTTCAACATGCCGGCAATGAAACGGTCGCGGAGCAGAAAGTGACGACAGCTTTTTTTCCGGTCGGCGACACGGAAGTCGAGCTTCTGGAATCCACCGCCCCTGACGGACCGATCGCCAAATATCTCGAAAAGAAGGGGGAAGGTGTCCAGCATATCGCCTTTCGCGTGGAAAACATCGAAGAGGCGCTGGCCGAGCTCAAAAGCAAAGGGGTTCAATTGATCGACGAGAAACCCAGACGCGGGGCGGGAGGCGCAAAAATCGCCTTTCTTCATCCGAAATCAACATTCGGCGTGCTGATTGAGCTTTGCGAACGGGAATAAAAATCCTGTTTTTTCATTCCCTGGGGATGATCAGACAATCTTTAAAGAGAGCTCCATCAATTGCTCAATGCTGACTCTGGAGGGCGCGTCGGTCATTAAACAGGCCGCTTTCTGCGTTTTGGGGAAAGCGATGACATCCCGTATCGATTCGGCTTTTGTCATAATCATCGTCAGTCTGTCCAGACCGAAAGCCAGGCCTCCGTGGGGAGGCGCGCCGTATTCGAGGGCGTCGAGCAGAAATCCGAATTTCAATTTTGCCTCTTCATCGTTGAGTTTCAGTGCGCTGAAAACCTGCGACTGGACATCTTTGTGATGAATACGGATGCTGCCGCCGCCGATTTCCGAACCGTTCAGCACGAGGTCGTAGGCGCGGGCGCGAACTTTTCCGGGGTCGGTCGTCATCAGAGGCAGGTCTTCCAGAAACGGCGAAGTAAAGGGATGATGCGTGGAGACAAAACGCTTTTCGGTTTCCGAATACTCCATCAGTGGAAACTCCGTGATCCAGGTAAACGCCAGCGCGTCAGGATCAATCAAATTGAGTTTTTTGCCCAGATACAGACGCAAATTACCCAGCGAATCGGCAACAATCTTGCTGGTGTCCGCAACAAAAAAGATAATATCGCCTTCTTTAGCGTTCATCACTTTAATGATGCCTTCCACTTCCTCAGGCTTAAGGAATTTAAAAATCGGCGAAGTCCAGTCAGACGCGTTCACTTTAGCCCAGGCGAGACCCTTGGCGCCGTATATGGCCACAACGTCTTTCAGCCCGTCCAGATCCTTGCGCGAAAGAGATGTTGGCTGTTCGGCCTTGATCGCCTTGATAACGCCGCCGGAAGCGGCAACCTCCGCAAAAAGTTTGAATCCGGAATCTTTGACGATATTCGTCAGGTCAACAATCTCCATGCCGAAACGCACATCGGGATTGTCCTTGCCGTAGCGGCTGATAGCGTCGGCATAAGTCAGTCTGGGCAGGGGGAGGGTAATATCCTTGTCGAGACAGGCCTTGAATATGGTCTTCATCAGGCCTTCCATCATGTTCATAATATCTTCTTCGGTAATGAAGGACATTTCCACATCGATCTGCGTGAACTCCGGTTGACGATCAGCGCGTAAATCCTCATCACGGAAGCATTTAACGATCTGATAATAGCGGTCAAACCCAGAAACCATCAAAAGCTGCTTGAAGATCTGCGGCGATTGCGGCAGGGCGTAAAACATGCCCTTGTAAATCCGGCTGGGAACCAGATAATCACGGGCGCCTTCGGGCGTGCTTTTGCCCAGAAAAGGTGTTTCCACTTCAATGAAGCCGTTGTCTTCGAAATAGCGGCGGGTCGCGGCGGCCAGCTTGCTGCGCAAAAAAAGATTTTTCTGAATAGCCGGACGGCGCAGATCCAGATAACGGTATTTGAGGCGGATATTCTCTGAAATTTCATCATCGTCAAAAGAGAAGGGCGGCGTCTTGGATTCATTCATGATTTCCAGTTCGGAAACAAGCACTTCAATCTGCCCGGTTTTCAGATCCGGATTATCCATTCCTTCTGGACGCCTGCGGACCTTGCCTTTAACGGCCAGAACAAATTCAGAGCGGATTTTATGCGCTTCTTTATGGGCCTCTGCGGCGTCAGGATTGAAAACAATCTGGACAATGCCTTCACGATCGCGCAAATCGACGAAAATAACGCCGCCATGATCGCGCCGTCTGTGCACCCAGCCCATCAGAATGACTTCCTTACCGGCAAGGGCAACATCGACATTCCCGCAATAATGAGTCCTTTTGTCTTTTGTTAAAAATTCAGCCAAAACCGTTTACCTCTCTTTGATAATTTTTATGATCGATTCCGGCAGACGATCCAGAGGGATGGCCTGCTGGTCTTTTGTTTGCATATTTCTTAACAGCGCCTGCTGCTCTTCAATCTCTTTGTCGCCGAAAATCAGCGTAAACGAAGCGTTTAATTTATCGGCCCGCTTGAGCTGGGATTTTAGACTTTTATCCGCGTAATCCATTTCCGCCGACAGGCCTTGCGCCCTCAGTTGATTGGTCAGGCCGAAAGCGATTTTCTGAGCTTTTGAGCCGAGCGCGGCGACAAACAGATCGGTTTTGAATATATTGGTTCCGTCATCCGGCAGGCAGGAGACCAGCCGTTCGAACCCCACGGCGAATCCGATGCCGGGTACGGCCGGGCCGCCAAGATCACTGACCAGACCGTTGTAGCGGCCGCCGCCGGCAACGGCATTTTGTGCTCCCAGTGTGCTGGCTTTGACTTCAAAGGCCGTTCTCGTATAGTAATCCAGGCCGCGCACCATGCGGGAATTGACGGCGAAAGTTATGTTCAGATCATCCAGAAATGATTTGACCTGGGTGAAATGATCATGGCAGTCGGCGCACAGGAAATCAAGGATGGCGGGCGCCCGGGCAATGGTTGCCGCGCACGTTTCCACCTTGCAGTCAAAAACACGCAGGGGATTGGTGTGGATGCGCCGCTGGCAGTCAGGACAGAGGTTTGCTTCGCTGCCTTTTAAGAAATCGATAACGGCCTTGGAAAAAGACGGGCGGCAGGCCGGGCAGCCCAACGAATTGATTTCCAGAACAAGATTCTGTAATCCGCAGCCGGTCAGAAAGTGCATCAACATAAAAATGATTTCGGCGTCGGCCTGCGGTTTTTCTTCACCGAACAGTTCCACGTCAATCTGATTAAACTGGCGGAAACGGCCTTTCTGCGGCCTTTCACGGCGGAACATGGGGCCGATGGTAAAAAGCTTGGTAATCGGTTCGGCGGCATGCATATTGTGTTCGATATAAGCGCGAATGACCGAAGCGGTGGCCTCCGGACGCAGGGTGATCAGTTCCTGGTCGCGGTCGGCAAAGGTGTACATTTCTTTTTCGACAATATCGGTTGTTTCTCCGATACTGCGCTTGAAAAGATCTGTTTTTTCGATCAGGGGAACGCGGATTTCCCGGAAACCGAAAGAATCGAAGATGCGGCGCGCAATGGATTCAATCTTCCGGAAGAGAAGGGCATCCTGGGGTAAAATGTCTTTAAATCCCCGAATTGCTGTGATTTTTTCCATACTTTCCATCCACCAAAATAACGTGGACTTCTAGCATATTCAATGCTGATTGGCAATGGAAAAAAAGCCGGGTCAGGGATGAAGGGCGTTAATGATATTTTGTTATTGCGGGACTTCGTTCATCATCAGCCAGTAGAATCCCAGCTCCCTCACCATTTCAGTAAAGAGGGTGAAATCAACAGGTTTTCGCAGGTAGCTGTTGCATCCCAGATTATAGCAACTCAGAAGATCTGCCGGTTCCCTGGATGAGGTCAGGATGACGACAGGGATCAGTTTTGTTCGTCCATCGGTGCGCAGCTGTTTCAGGACATCAATGCCGTCAATTTTAGGTATTTTCAAATCAAGCAGAATCAGGATAGGTAAATTTGTTTTTTTACCGTCGGCCATGCCATCCGGACCAAAGAAATAATCCAGTGCCGCCTGGCCGTCTGACCGGACGACGATTTCATTCAAAATATTGTTTTTCTTGAAGGCGCGCAGTGTCAGTTCAACGTCGTCAGGGTTATCCTCAATGAGCATGATTTTTTTATCTTGAGTCATAACAGTCTCCACATTAACTGTGCAGTGTGAAATAGATGGTTGTGCCTTGACCGGGATGCGATTCCGCCCAGACATGGCCTTCATGGCGGCCGATAATCCGGTTGACGATCGCCAGCCCGATGCCCGTACCGGGGAATTCGTCTACGGAATGAAATCGCTGAAACGGTGCAAACATTTTTTTTGAACGCTCCATGTCAAATCCGGCGCCGTTGTCGCGAACAAAATAAACCTTCTGATCGTTTCTGACGGTTGCGCCGACTTCTATCTCAGTTTTTTCCTTTTTTCCAGTAAATTTCCAGGCGTTGCCCAGAATATTTTCGAGCATGACCCGCATTAATCTCGGGTCAGCCGAATCGGTTAAATTGTCGGCTATCGTGATGTCAGCGATTCGATCAGGCTGGGAATTGATCAGCTCGTCGCAAATGGATCTCGCGATGACGGAAAGATTCACGGGTAGCATGTCCATTTCCGAACGCGAGATTCTGGATAGTTTGAGCATGTCCTCAATCAGGCTCCCCATATTGTTGGTGGCGCGCTTTATTCTCGACAGATAAGACTTGCCCTGGTCGTCGAGTTTGTTTTCATACTCTTCCAGAAGCGCCTGGCCAAAACCGTCAATGGTCCTCAGCGGCGCCCGCAAATCGTGGGACACTGAATAGGAAAACGCCTCCAGTTCTGCGGTACGCTCCTTGACCTTTTCTTCGAGCGTCTCATTGAGCTGCAATATTTCTTCTTCATGCTTTTTGCGTTCGGTAATGTCGGAAATATAGCCATGGGAAAGGATGTTGCCGTCCGGCAGCTTCTCCGGCGTGGCGTGCCCGAAATACCATTTCACAGGCTGGCCGGGAAGCTGAACACGGAATTCCAACTCCCACATGTTCCTTTTTTTCCAAGATTCCTTGAAAGATTGAAAGAGTCTTTCCAGATCGTCTTTGTAAATAACGCCGGTTACGGGCCCCATGTCCTCGCGGACATCCTCGGGGGAACAGCCGAACAGGTTATGGATGGATTCGGTCGCAAAAGGGAAACAGTATGTTCCGTCCCGCCGTCCCAGAAACTGATAAATCAATCCGGGAACGTGGGCAGACAGTTTTCTGAATCGCTCATCGCGCTCCCGCAACGCCTCTTCCGACTTCCTGTTTTCCGTAATATCCATCACCGAAACAATACCGGCAGGCCCTCCGCCAATGGTGATGGTTGCCCCTGAAAGATCCACCCATTTGAGCGAGCCGTCTTTGGCGATAACTCTCAGCGTGTAGCGGCTGGTTCCCGATTCACCTTTCTGGCGCTTCATGCCCTGATCCAGCACCGTCTGCCGGTCGTCGGAGTGTACAAGGTCCCAGAAATTCATGCTCAGGAGCTCCTCATTGCTGTAGCCGGAAATTGTCGAGGCGGCGGGATTTGCATAGATCCATTTGTTGTTTTGATAAAGCATAACGGCTGTTGGCGTGGATTCCGTGAGAATACGGAATTTTTCCTCGCTTTCGCGAATGATCTGCTCCGCCTTCTTACGTTCGGTAATATCGCGGAGATTGATGATGATGCCTTCTATGATATCGTTATGAACCAGACTACTGGCGGAAACATCAAAGGTGCGTATCCCGCCATCGCTGTGGCGAATTCTGATTTCACCATGTTGTGTGGGCGCGTTTATATGGCTGCGCAGGGTATTGAAAGCCGTGGCGACAATCTCGAAATCATCGGGATGAAGATTTTGAAATACGTTCTGACCGATTCTTTCTTCGGGGCTCAGTCCCATAATCGTGGTGACCGCCGGATTTTCATAGATAATTTTTCCCTCCGGATCAATCAGGACAATGATATCGGAGGATTGCTCGGAAAGAGCCCGGAAGAGCTGTTCTTCTTTGCGCAGGGCATCTTCCATTTTTTTTCGCTCGCTGATATTGATTCCCATGCCGATCACATACGTTTTCCCTTCATAGATCAGCTTGTTTCCAGAAAGCAGATAAAGGGTGCGGGAACCGTCTTTTGAAACAACGGTCATTTCTGATATGACCTTACCTTCACTAAAAACTTTTTCAATGGAGTTGATGAGAACATCGCGCTCTGATTCCGGGACTAAATCAAAAGGCGTCATATGAAGGAGTTCTTCGTCGGAATAACCGGCAGCAACGGAAAAGTCTCTATTCCATCGGTAGAAACGGGCTTGTTCGATATCGAACATATAGAAAGGTACGGGCAGCGTATCTAAAACCGTATGACTGAAATCATATTCTTTCAGGGCAGCTTCTTCCGCCAGCTTGCGCTCGTTGATGTTCAAAATAATTCCGTCAAAGACGACTCTGTCTTCCAGGCGGGTGGGTATGGACTGTCCCTGAATCCAGAACATTTTTCCGGATTTGGTAAAAACACGGCCTTCATAATTCCAGCGGGATAAAGTATCCACCGCATCCTTGATGGAGACGAGAAATCGTTCCTTGTCTTCGTCATGAATGCGGTTATAAAATTCGGAAAAGACGATATTCAAATCTTCGACTTCTGTTTTAGACATGATTTCCGCGAATTCATTTAAAGGTTCACTGAGATAATTTACCCCGTATTCACCGTTGTCGGTCGCGTAAAACTGGAAAATAATACCGGGCAGGTTTTCGGTGATACCCCGCAGGCGCTCTTCATTTTCCCGCAGCGCTTTTTCCGCGATCTTTCGCTCGGTGATGTCATAAGTCTGGGCGAGGATACAGGCTTTTCCCGCAATATTCAACAGAGAGGCTGAAGTCAGCCCGATGTGAATGTCGCCCTGCTTGTCGCGAAAATGCAGTTCGAAATTATTAAGAAGTCCATTTTCCTGAAGTTCTTTTAAAAACGCCTTGGTTTCGGAACGGTCAACCCACAGGTGGATGTCTGTCGTTGTGTGACCGATGACTTCTTCTTTCGTGTATCCAAGGATATTGAGATAAATATCGTTGACGTCAAGATAGAGTCCATCGTCAAGCGTCGATATGCTGATGGCCGTGGGGCTGGACTTGAACGCCAATGCAAATTTTTCCTCGGACGTACGCAGAGAAGCTTCCGCTTCCTTGCGCTCCGTGATATTGTGAAGATTTACAATCACCCCCTCAATCACATCACGATTCACCAGACTACTGGCCGCGATCTCAAAAATGCGGTATTTGCCGTCCGCGTGGAGAACACGCACTTCAAACCGCTGTGTGGGAGCGTTGATGTTATGAATCAACTTGTTAAAAGCTTCGGATACGGTGTTCAGGTCATCGGGATGAACGGATGCAAAGGCATAGTTACCGATTCTTTCCTGAGGGTTATAGCCTAAAATATCCTGAATGGCGGGATTTTCGTACAGGACCTTGCCGTTGCTGTCGAGCAGAAGAATGATATCCGATGACTGCTCGGCAAGCGCCCGAAAGCGGCGCTGCTCGGCTTGCAGTTTTTCTTCGGCCTGTTTTCTTTCGCTGATGTCATGAAAACTTTCCAGAAGGTACTCTTCTCCGGCGAGGTTTACAGGTACGACCGTTTTTGATATTGGGAGTCTGCTTCCGTCCGCCTGCAGAAGAAGGCGTTCAGAGCGGTCCACCGTCTGGTTCAAATCGCAAATGGGACATGATTTTTCTTCCGAAGGACAGATATACTTATGACAGACTTTTCCAATCACTTCATCTTTTGTCCGGCCGATCATCTTCAGCCCTGATTCATTGATGTCGGAGATCCGGCGCGTTTTCGCGTTAATCAGCATAATGCCCGAGGGATCATTGTTAAAGATGGCGGTTAGACGGAGGTCCTTTTCCAGTAGTGCTTCTTCCGCTTGCCGGCGTTCGGTGATATCAATACCGATGCCCAGAATATGGGTCTTTCCTTCCATCGAGAGCTTAACGCCGGTGAAGAGCATGGGGATGCTATGCCCGTCCTTGGCAATCAGATGGGCTTCCGCTGACGCATGACCTGTGGTTAACGCTTCATCAATGGCATTCTGGATAGCATAGGTATCCGGTTCTATGCCTCCGAACCAGTCCAGAATATGCCTTCCTTTTAGTTCAGTGGATGAGTAACCGGTCACATATTCATGACGGGTGTTCCAGCGGATGAGACGGCCGTTTTCATCATAGAGATAAAGAATACCGGGAATGCTGTCGACAATGGCTTCGTTGAATAAGCTGGATTTGATGAGTTCGTCTTCGACTTTTTTACGATCGGTGATGTCAACCAGAATGCACTGATAGCCCGCCGAATTATCCTGCGGATCAACCCGGCTGACATAGATGATGGCATCGTAGAGTTCTCCGTTTTTGCGCCGGAGACGCACATCGGAAACCCCTACGCCCTGCTGCTTCGATTCCCGGTAAACGGCTTTTCCAACCCGTTCAAACTCATCGTCATCCGCATAGCCGATGCGGATGGATTGACCGATCAGCTCATCCGACGAGTAGCCCGTAATCTCACAAAGGGCCGGATTGACCCTGCTAAATTTCCGGTCCCTGACCATAAAAACGCCCAAAGGAGAATTTTCAAACAGGTTGCGGAACATCAACTCGCTTTTTCTTAAATTGTCCTCAATTCTCTTGCGTTCTGTGACATCGCGGATAATGCCTCGGAATCCGGTGATTTTGCCACTGTCGTCCTGCAACAGCGAGACGGAGGACTCAACATCTATTTTTCTGCCGTCTTTGCTGAGGATCTGCCAATCCCTGTGCAGAACAGGTTTCCTTGATGTGAAAAGTTCATGGAAAATATTAAAAACCTTCCTGGCTTCGCCGGCGTCCATATACTTCGTGTAGTTCATGCCGATTAATTCTTCCGGAGCGAAACCCTGCGCACGCCAGATGGCGCCGTTGACGTAAGTATAATTGCCGAGGAGGTCGACTTCATAATAGCCCTCCTGGATATTATCCATAATGCTGCGATGTTTTTCCTCGCTCTGAATCAGGCAGGTCTCTGTGCTCTTGCGCTTGGTAATATCCCTGATAATGTGCACGATGCCGGACAGCTCATGATGCTCATCATATATCGGATTCACGATGACGTGTAGCCACCGGTCATCAATTTTCAGTTCCGTCTCTTCGCTTTGCGCCATCTGTTTCATTTTCAGCGTCGGACAATCCGGAATCGGGTGATGTGTTCCGTGAACGATTTCCCAGCAGTGTTTGCCCTTCAGATCCTCGTGAGATACGCCGAACATGGTCACCATGGCGGCATTGCAGCGAATAATGCGCTGTTCGGAATCCAGCAGACAGATGGCGTCCGTTACACTGTCGAATGTTGCCTGCCACTCACGCGCGGCTTTCACCGATATCTCCTGAGCCAACCGGCTGTTCGTAATATCGCGGGCAATGCCGCTGAAGCCCACGGGCTTGCCGGATGAATCTTTAATCAGGGATATTGAACCCTCGATATATCGTTTGGCACCGTCTTTTCTGATGATCTGTCGGGCAAATTCCCGGACGGGGATTCCTGTTTTATAAACTTTGTTATACGCTTGAACAACGCTGGCCGCCTCGGTTTCATCCAGAATTTTCTGGCTGTTGGTGCCGATTAATTCTTCCTGATGATCATATCCCAGAATGGAACACGCCGAATCATTAAGCAGGGTAAAATTGCCTTTGAGATCGGTTTCAAAATAAGCTTCCTGCATGGTGGTAACAATGTTTCGATATTTTTCTTCGCTGAGGCTCAGAGATTCCTGCAACCGTTTGCTGTCTGTGTCATCAAACGCGATGACCTGGAATCCGACGGGTTTATGCGCGGCGTTTTTGATTAATGTGATGGCTGTATTAAGGCATTTCTGTGAGCCGTCTTTAATATGAATGCGGAAATGAAAGTTTTGCAGCGGCGTATCGGTCAGATATACATTATGGAAGGCTTCAAAGACTTTTTTGCTGTCCTCCGAAGCGGTAAACCGGCGGCTGTTCGTGCCGATTAAATCTTTTTTCTTATATCCGATAAAACGGCAGGCGGAATCATTTAAATAGAGAAACCTGCCTTTGAGATCTATTTCATAATAGCCCGCCAGCATATTCTCAACAACGGCATTTTTTTTCGAAGGTATTTTTCCCGGTAAAGCTTTTCTGCCGGACGCCCCGGCGGCTCGTCTGACGGGAGACTTTTTGCCCGCGCTTGCGGTCCTGACGCTCTTTGAGGTTTTCTTTTTTACAGACGCTGAAGAATTTTTCGTGGGCACGGGTTTCTTTTTTTTCTTCTCAGTAGAATTTTTGCTTTTTGCGGTCTTTGTGTTTTTCTTTTCCATAGATGAACGATCCTGTTCAATCAGTTAACGGTTTGTGTTTTATTGGCTGAAAACTTGAAATTATTTTAAGATCAGCCCTGCCAGGGATGAAACCCTGATCTTTTCTCTGGCATTGATAGCGAATGGAATTCATAAATAGTTAATTTATTTGGGGTTAATTATATCCCTTAAAAATATAATGTCAACTGGTTTTGTTTTGCCGAATTGCCTCAAATAAAATGTTACCGAAGGGTTGCATAAAAGGGATACGTTGCCTCATAAACCGATGTTACCGAGAAAAGATTCGGAAACGGAGGTTTAGCGATGAGTCCCAAATCCAAGGAAGA
>JAKLGV010000007.1 GCA_022710585.1 Deltaproteobacteria bacterium
TAAAAGAGTTTCGGCTGTGCATCCGGTTGATAGCCCATCATAACGGTTGCTCTCCTAAATTGTGTTGCTAATTTTATATCCGCTCTTTATAAGCTTTGCAAAACTTATTTGGGCAACAGACCGTTTATTCTTGACATTTGAAGGAATGGGGCGTCACGCCAGGCGCCTTGGCCGGAAGTCCGGCACGACAAATGTGGAAAAAAGAGAAAAACGGGGCACAAAGACACGATATAATTTTCAGTTATCTTAAATATGTTCAGCGAGTTTTTTTAATCTGGCGACGGGATTTTCCCGATAATGGATACGGATGATTCTTCGTCCGGCTTCCGTCAGCGCCTGCCGGTCGCCCTTGGCCTGCGCGGCTTTGAGCGCGCCGAAGGTCAGAGAGGATTTGTCTTCACCGATCTGGTCGGGAATATCAATGTCCGTTGAGAAATCCTGTGTGAATTGAATAAACAGGCCGTTGCCCGAGTCACCCTTGTGTAATTGCCCCGTGGAATGCAGGTAGCGCGGGCCGTAGCCGCAGGTCACCGGAAGAGAATATTTTTTTGAAATGGTTTCGCGTAAAAGCTTAACGGCTTCGTCAATCTCCGGCGTCGGGCTGAGATATATTTGCAGACATATATAATCCCCCGCCTTGGCCTGATTCAGAAAATTCTTGAACGCGTCCGCGGGACTGGCACCATTAACTTCACCAAAAATTTCACCCTGTTCAAAAGTAATAACCGGCTTCTCATCGTTCATCGTCTTGCTTTTTTCCAGATCGGCAATCACGGCGCGGGTATGCTTCTTGGTGGCTTCGACATCCGGCTGATCGAAAGGATGAACACCCAGAAAATGCGCGGCAATGGCTGTAGCCACTTCCCAGATATACATCTGCTGACCCAGATCGTAATCGTCGTTTATCCCAACAATTATGACCGGATGGCCTGCGTCCGCCAGAGATTTTATTGCCGCGGACTGCGCGCTTTCACCATTCTGGAAAAAAACGAAAACGCGGTCTTTGCCGTAGGTGTTCTGATCACGAACCGGCTCATCCAGAACCGGCAGGATGCCTTTCCCTTCCTTGCCGGTGCTTTCCGCAATCAACTGTTCCAGCCAGTCGCCAAATGATTTCCAGTGCGGCGGCAGGATAATCGTCAGTTTGTCGCGTCCCGTATTTGCCAGAGTTCCCAGAGCGGCGCCCAGCGACGCGCCGATGTTCAGCAGGGATTCCGTATTGGATGAAACCTTTTGCAGGATCTTTGCTATGTCAGTGCCGATGACCGCCGCGGGAACCATTCCCGTCAGAGACAGCGCCGTATAACGGCCGCCGATATCGGTGCTGCTGAAAAATGTGAAATGCGCCGCGATATCTGCTGCGGTCTTCACCAGCGGGCTTCCCTCGTCGGTAATAAAAATAAAACGGCTGCCGGCGCTTTGGCCGGAATTTTTAAAAGCAAGATTATAGAAATATTTAAAGAGGGATGCAATTTCCAGTGTGGTTCCCGATTTGGAGGAAACGAGAAAAATAGCGTTTGCCGGATGAATGCCTTGAGCCACGGAGGAGATTGATAAAGGATCGGTGGTGTCCAGAATGTGCAGTTTGGGGAAGCCGTCTTTTCCGCCGATGACTGTGTTAAAGACGTCCGCCGCCAGCGAAGAACCGCCGATGCCCAGCAGGACGGCATCCCGCAGATTTTTCCCCAGCAGAGGCTCCAGAACGGTGTGGATGTAGTTTACTTTTTCAAGTGTTGCCGCGGGAGCGTCCAGCCAACCCAATCGATTGACGATTTCATCGGGCTTCGGTTTCCAGAGTGTGTAATCTTTTGTCCGGAGGCGGTCCACAACATTATCCTGACGCAATTTTTCGAAAGCGTTGTGGACAGCACTCTGGTATTTGCCCAGAGCATAATCAATCATTGCTTCAGTCATTAATCTGCCTCAGTCAGGCTTGATGAAGTAATTCCTGCGCTGCTTCTAAAATTTTTTCAACGGTGATGCCGAATTTTTCATAAAGCACCGGCGCGGGAGCGGATGCCCCGAATGTTTCCATGCCGATGATTTTTCCATTCAGACCAACATAGTGTTCCCAGCCGAGTTTGATGCCCGCTTCGATGGCGATGCGTGCGGTGATTGCCGGCGGCAGGATGCTGTCACGATATTCCCTCGGTTGTCGGTCAAATATTTCCCAACTGGGCAGCGAGACAACTCTGACCTTGATGCCGTTTTCCGCAAGCTTGCGGGCGGCGGTTAAGGTCAGCGAGATTTCCGAACCGGTGGCGATCAGAATCAATTCGGGATCGGGTGATGATTCCCAGAGGATATAGCCGCCCTGTTTTGTACCGGATGCGGCATTGCAGATGCTTCTGTCCAGCACCGGCAGATTCTGACGGCTGAAGATCAGCGTTGTGGGGCCTTGAGTATTAGTAATGGCTATACGCCAGGCTTCCAGTGTTTCATTGGCGTCAGCCGGACGGATAACCGTCATATTTGGCACTTGACGCAGATTCATAATCTGCTCAACGGGCTGATGCGTCGGGCCGTCTTCTCCCACACCGATGCTGTCATGGGTGAAAACAAAAACAGAGCGCAAACCCATCAGCGCGGCCAGGCGCATCGGCGGGCGCATGTAATCGGCAAAGGTCAGAAAGGTTGCCGTGTAGGGGATGAATCCGCCATGCAGAGCCATGCCCACGGTAATCGAACCCATCGCGTGTTCCCGGATGCCGAAATGAATATTGCGGCCTGTGTAATCCCACGCTCCTCCCACCATGCCGTGCAGGCCTTCTTTGGAAAGCTGCGGACTTTGAAAATCGCCCATGCCTTTGAGCCAGGTAAAGCAGGAAGGATTGAGGTCTGCTGAACCGCCCATCAGCTCGGGAACTTTAGCGGCAAGAGACTGCATGACGATTTCACCGGCTTTGCGCGTGGCCACATCTTTGGAGCCGTTGGGAAATTCGCTCAAAGTGGCTTCCCAGTTTTTCGGCAGCTGGCTACTGATGATGCGCTCAAATTCCGCGGCCAGGACAGAGTCCTGTTGCCTGTAGGCGTCGAAAGATGCCTGCCACTGTTTTTCCGACTTTTTGCCGCGGGCAACGGCTTTGCGGAAATATTGATAAACCTCCGCAGCAACATAAAAAGGCGAATCTCCCAGCCAGCAGAGCGACTCTTTTGTCTTCTGCAACTCGTCAGCGCCCAGCGGCGAGCCATGTGCCTCGCAGCTTCCCTGCCTGCCGGGCGCGCCGTAGCCGATCGTCGAGGCAATGCAGATCAGAGAAGGCTTTTCGGATTCCCGTTTAGCTTTTTTGATGGCCCGGTCAATGGAGGCCACATCATTGCCGTCGGCGACTTTCTGCACCTGCCAGCCGTAAGCCTTGAAACGTTGTTCGATATTTTCCGTGCACGACAACGCGGCGGAACCGGCCAGCGTTACCCGGTTATCATCGTAAAGAACAATCAGTTTTCCCAGACGCAGATGGCCGGCCAGCGAGCAGGCCTCGGCCACGACGCCTTCCATCATATCGCCGTCGCCGGCCATGACGTAGGTGAAGTGATCGACTATTTTTTCATCGCCTTTATTGAATCGCGCCGCCAGATGCGCTTCGGCAATCGCCATGCCCACGGCGTTGGCCAGTCCCTGACCCAGCGGGCCGGTGGTGACTTCCACACCTGGAGCGTGTCTGTATTCAGGATGACCCGGCGTCCGGCTGCCCCACTGGCGGAAATTTTTGATGTCGTCGATCGTCAGATCGTAGCCGGCAAGGTGTAAAAGAGAATATAAAAGCATCGAAGCGTGACCGGCGGAAAGCACAAAACGGTCGCGGTCGGGCCATTGCGGATTTTTCGGGTTGTGTTTTAGGTGTCTGGTCCAAAGGGTAAAAGCGGCAGCGGCGGCGCCCAGCGGCATGCCGGGATGGCCGGATTTGGCCTTTTCAATCGCGTCAGCCGCCAGAAAGCGGATGGTATTAATGCACTTATTTTCCAGCTCAGTTTTATCAGACATGGTGTCTCCTTAAAAAAAATGTCATTCCCGTCCCGCATCCGCGGGATTTCACTCCGGCGGGAACCCAGTAATTTCAGAAAGTTAACTCTGATTAATATAAATTATTCGTCAACATTTACGCTCAACTACTGATATGGTTCACCTCCTAACATATTTAAAGTCATTTTAAAACTTTTCTTCAAAGATATTTTAGATGTCATTTGCATAAAAAATATTGTAAAATGAATCTGAAGAAATTACAAAACATAAACAATAACTTATGGTTTCAGAAGCAAGGAGGATGTCATGAGTAATTATCAGATTGCTGTTGTCGTCGGAAGTCTTCGCAAGGATTCATTCAATCGCAAGCTGGCTGATGCTATTGTGAAACTGGCGCCGCCGGAATTCTCTTTCCAGCAGGTACGAATCAGCGATCTGCCTTTATACAATCAGGATGATGATGCCAATCAGGCTGAAGCCGTAAAGCGATTGAAAAACGAAATAAAAAATGCCCACGGCGTTTTGTTTGTCACGGCTGAATACAACCGTTCAATCCCCGGCGTTCTCAAAAACGCCATCGACCACGCCTCCCGTCCATACGGGCAGAACGTCTGGGCAGGCAAACCGGCCGGTGTGATCGGGATTTCCATCGGCGTTATCGGTACGGCTATGTCCCAGCAGCATTTGCGCAACGTTCTCGCTTTTCTGGATATGCCGACCATGGGGCAGCCGGAAGTATTTCTTCAGGCAAAGGATGGATTGTTTGATGAGATGGGTAACATCGGCGCCGACAGCAAACAATTTCTGCAGGACTGGATGAACAAATATGTTGCATGGGTGAAACAGCACGCGACCTTATAATAAAAACAGAGCCGCACAACACGGCCGGCAACAGCTAACAGCCGCAGAATATTTTCTGTTTAATCCAGATCGAATCCGTATCTCATCGATGTGAAGGGGATCTGAATATAGTCGAGGACGGTTGTCTTGGCGTAATTTTGCAGAAGCTTGCTGACGTTAAATCCGAGGCCGACATAGATATGACGATGGCGATGATCCGGTTCGTCTTCATCATAATCTTCGTAATCGTGAGCCTTATACCCCAGATGAAACTCCAGATACTTTAAATAAGGATTTTTAACAAAATCGAATCCATCGGCTTTCGCCACCAGAAGATACGTCTGTCGCTCATAATTCGTTCCGATTTTTAAATCCTCAGAATCAAATTTAGGCGTGATTTCCATTCGGAAATCAACTTTTCTGGCCAGATCCGGATACGCTCCCAGAACATAACCCAGCCCGCAGCCCAGAACATTCATCACCATGTCCTCATACGAAAATCCCTGAGACGGACTGAAACCGTCGGCAATTTCCATAAACGTATTGACGCCCAGACTCGACAGTGTGCCATAAAGATTAGCTTCCTTATCTGTGTAATCCCACTTGCGATACAGATAGGCAAAAAGGTGGCTCATCGCGTAGGAGGACCAGGCATGGCTGAGCTTGTCCATTCCCCCGTATTCCGTTTCTCTGCCAAACCAGTGTTCATTTTCAAAATGGAAATTGGAGTCGTTATAATCCCATTCAGCCATGCCATAAATCATAATGGCCGCCCACGCGCCGACATTCAGCAGCACGGTTTTCTCCCCGCGGGTAAAAAATTCTTTTTCCTCCGCGGAGACATTATTTTCAGTAACAACAGAAACACCTTTTTCTGCTTTTGTCTGCGGAGAGTCCTTTTGTTCCGGCACAACGGAAACTTCTTTACCTGCATTTGTCTGTGTGTCGGAAATAAGAGGCTGATCATTGACGGATGGGGCAGGGGCCGATGCGGGAAGATTTTCCGGCGCCGCCCATGCTAAGTTTAAAGTGAAAAATAAGGTTAAGAAACAGACAAATAATTTCAGGGATATACTTCTAAACAATCGCTTCATTTTCTCTCGCCTTTTATGGCTTTTCAGACATGTCTTATCTTAAAGGCGAAAGGACATAAACATTAAATGAGGAGCCTGTCAAGCGGGGCGTTAGGATTTGTTATTCGCGTGTTTATCATTGGGGTATTTCCAATATTTTCCGCTGCTTTCCCTTCGCTCTGCCACACCAAGCGTCGCGGTGGGCGAAGTTTTATCGCAGGCAATTGCAGTTTATAGCTTTAGTGTCCATAACTCTTTTCGGCAGGAATGTTTTCGAAGACTCTCTGAGCGTCTGAGCGGGTGATGACCGTGTCGTACAGGCCGATATCTTCACCTTGATGCTTATTGATACCGGCATAAACCAGACTGGCATCTTCGTAGCGCTTGAATTTATACACCGCATCGTTCATCAGAGCGCTGTTGAAAACGCCCAAACTGACCAGCAACTCAAAGTCCTTGACGGTCAGGCCGGTAACCTTTTTAAAAAGTCCTGGTTCGAGTTGTGTGATGACATCCCGGAGCGTCCGTTCGCGGTAATCGGTCAGGTACATGAAGATGGGAATCCGTGTGGCGAATTTGATGAGTTTCTCCTGAATCATCTTCCGCTTGCTCTTGTATTCCTTTTCCTCCTCGGAAAGTTCTTTCTTCTCTTTCGCTGACAATTCTTTGTCGTTTGCTTCCTTGCGGGCCTTCTTTACGGCCTCCGACTTGTTGATAATTGTCTCGATGTCCTGATTTAGATTGCGGAAACCTTCGATGCTTTCGAGGGCATCCATCGCCTTCTTGTCGTCCATCAGGCGGCGCAAGGTGTCATTGTCCACATTGACCAGCAATGCGCTTTCCCAGCGCCGCGCCAGCAGGGTTGCCGTTGTGCCGCTCATCGCCATGTCAAGAATACCGGCAGCGTCAATCTGCTTCATGGAACTGCCGTCGTAGGCCAGAACCGGCAGGAAGCTGATGAACTCCTCCACCTTCTTTTCGGGGCTTGCTTCATTCACGTTCAAGCGACAACTGTAATCGGCAATTTGCCGCAACGCCCGGTCCGGCGCGAAATCAAACACATAGCATTCCTCCTTGATGATCTGTTCCGCGTTCGGAGAAGCGCCATCGGGATTCCGCACTGTCCAGGGTGATTGCACACGGAAGGCCGCCTGAAAATACGTTTCCGGGCTGGAAGAGTTGCGCAGCATGAGAATCCCCGTCCACGGTTTCACCGTTACACCCGTCGTCAACTTGCCGCAAGACAGCGTGATGGTCTTTGTTGTCAGAGGATCGTCCATGGCGTCCAGAACCGGCGGCAAAGCTGCCACACCAATTCCCGCGGCGCTCCCCGCGGCGACGATGACCTGATAGTCGTGGTAGAACCGATTTTGCCTTTTCTTCAGCAGATTGCGCATTGCGTGACAGGAGGCCACGCTCGGCAGAAACCAGAACGTGTGCGAAAGGACGTTCAAAAGCCGGACATCGGAAAACGGCATCGGCGGTTTCTGTGCCCCCAGTTTCAGATTGTCCACGCTGGTCGGCATGAACGCGCCGCGAATCAAATCCAGCCATTTCTGAACTTCATTCTCATATTTGAATTTTGCCTTGGCGCCGATTCCCTCGGCGAAAAAGAAGACATTCAAGTCGAACTCGTTGAATTCGCCCTGCATGGCAATTTCACGGATTGCATCCGGCAACTGGTAGGTCAAGAGCACCATCCGGGGCAACGCGGCGTAGGGGTTAACCGGTTTCTTCCATTCTTCCTTGGCCCGCTGCTCGTCGGAATAGGTCCAGTTGTAGATCTGCTCTTCGATAAACTCGCCGGAAGCAATGGCCCGAAACGGCGTACCGGACAGGTAGAGATAGCCATCCGTGGTGATCGGCATAATGTCTTCAATTTCTTCATCTCGCTCTTTCAGGAATTCAGCGCCTTGCCCGGCACCGAACGCAATCTCCTTCTCATCCTCCGCCTCAAAGAGTTCTTTGGCGTTTTCTCTCCATGCGCCGTAATGATACTCGTCCAGAATCACGCAATCCCAGTTGGTGGTGTGCACCCATTCATTTTTGGTTTTGATACCGCCCGTGCCGGGGTTGCGTCCCAGGTAATCCTGAAACGACCCGAAACAGACAAACGGCCTTTTCTTATCCGCCTCATCGTATGTCAGGCCGCCCGGTTTGATGAACTGCCAGCCCGCAAAATCCACATGGCCTTTCAAGTCTTCTTCCCAGGCGCTTTGCACGGCGGGCTTGAATGTCAGCACCAGAACTTTTCGCCAGCCCATCTTCTTGGCCAACTGGTAGGCGGCAAAAGTCTTACCGAACCGCATCTTGCAGTTCCATAGAAAGTGCGGCGGTTTATTCCGATTGCCCTTTTCCCTGCGCCAGCCGGTAAAATAGGCTGCCGTCTTTTCAACTGCGGCACCTTGCTCGGGACGCATCTTGAAATCCAGCGAGCGGTTGTCCTCGTTGAGTTGACCGGTGCGCACAGCGATGATTGCCGCTCTGACGTGCTCAACTGCGCACTCGAACCATTCACCGCCACGATTTTTGATCCCGTTAATCCGCAGCATCCGGTGAACATCATGGTCGGTGAAGACTGTTCCGTCTCCGCGCATGGCGGATTCTTCGAGAAGAATCCGGTACGGCGGCAGGCCTGGCGTTTTGACCGGATAAATTTCGTCGAGACGCTCTCCAAGCGTCCGCGTGGTGTAGCCGACCTTGAGTAGACCCGCGAACTGTGGATTCGTATCCTCGTAGGCGTAGATCGTTGGCCGCGATGCCGGGCGTTGGGGAAAGAACTCCTTACTCATGATAGCTCCCCTTCCGGCAATTCCCGCCGCTCCTCCATCGCCGCCTCGATCAACCGGCGTTCCCTGTTGATTTCCAGACGTAGTTGTTCTTCGCTGGGCAGGTTGGGCAGGTATTTTGAAGCAAAAATCTGTTTACGGTCGTTGAGTACGGAATAACGGGCAACGGTGTCGCTTTTTTCCGTGCAGAGAATCAGCCCGATCGTCGGATTATCATCCGGAGCGGTAAAAAGACCGTCGAACATACGGACATAGCCGTCCATTTGCCCGACATCCTCATGCGTCAGCTTACCTAGTTTCAGATCAATCAACAGATAGAACTTTAATCGGCAGTGATAGAAAACGAGATCAATAAAGCGGTCATCCTCTTCGATGCGGATATGCTTTTGGCGCGCAACAAAAGCGAAGCCATTGCCCAACTCCAATAGGAAGCGTTGCAGATGGGTGATGATCGCCATTTCCAGGTCCGATTCGCGCAGTTCAGCAAAGTCAGGATAGCCTAAGAATTCCAAAACATAAGGATTTTTGAGCATATCGGTTGCGCATGGGGCCGTTTTCTGTAGCTTGCGTCCTTGGGCGAGAATTCTTGCTGGTTGCTGGCTGTGCAGACAACGCTCGTAGTATTGCGTCTGAATTTGCCGTTCCAGTGTGCGCTTATCCCACCCGCCCGCAATCGTCTCGCTCTCGTAGAAATCCCGCGCTTTCCGGTTCTCCACGCGCATCAGAGCGCGGTAGTGCGACCAGGAAAGTTGCGACGAAAACCCTTGGGAAAATTCGCTACCCACCGGGTGACTTTTCTTCACGGGTATCAATTCCGCGCTCGCCGGGTAAGCAATTTCCATGTTTCCAGATTCGTCACCCGATGGGTGACGAATTGACCTGATTCGATCTGAATATGCCTGATAGAAAAGTCTGAAATACTTGAGATTCGTAGCTGAGAATCCCTGTCCATACCTCTCTGTCAACCGCGCCGAAAGATCCGCGATGACCTTATCGCCGTACTTTGCCCGCCCTTTGCCGCGCTGGATTTCTTCCACAATCTCCCGTCCGATCAACCAGTACGCCAGCACCATGTTCGTGTTGACCGCCCGGACGACATTGCCCCGTGCCTGCTCCAGTATTGAAACGATACGGTCGAAGAGGGCATCCGGTTTTGCCGCAGGGATTTTGCTTTTGGGATTACTCATCACTCGCCTCCATGGGGCGGACAATGGTCTCAATGAAGGCGATTTCTTCATCCGTCAGATTGAAATGTGCGTAAAGTTTCTGATCAGTCCATGTTTTTTTCATTGACATACTTGGAACAAATGCAAAACGGTCTTTAGTTATATGTTGAGTGTTTTTACGTAATCCAACAAGAAATCTAAGAAATCTGGTGCGCAGAAATGCCGCCAGATTACGAGCCTCTTCTTCTGATTCGTAAACACCAACTACCAGATAAGTCTCCGTACAGGCGCTGGGTGGTTTTGCCACAATAGGTTTTCCGAGAATCATTCGTGGGTAATCACGCGCTTCTCCTCCTTCACCATAACCCATTGATATTAAAACCTTCCAACTGTTTACCATTTCGAGTCCAACAGTAATGTCAGACTTACTGATTTTGCCTACGGTTTTATTTGCATACAGAGTTAAGTTTCCCTGATTTGATGGCTTCACAAAAGTGCGTAAACCGAAAGGTTTTTGACGGGAAACCTGCTCACTGATGGAGGGATGGTTTTTTGTCCTGACTTTTTCCAAAATAGAAATAGCCTTATTGAATCGTACAAATGTATCAAATTGATCAAGCGCTCGCTGCATGGTGTCTTCAAGGCCATTCATGCACGTCTTTACAATACATGGCCCTTGATAATCACGATCCCAGAGAAAATAACATACTCCGCCGATCACTTTGACACCGGGGAAAACGTCTGAAGCGATGGGATAATCAACCAGATGAGAAATGCGATGATCATGCAACATTGCATCGCGGAAATTATCTAATCCTTTGCCGCCCGCAAACCAACGTGATGGTATAATCATCGAAAGAAAACGGGGATTCAGCTTTTTGGCTTGCTCTACAAAATTATGGTATATCGGCGATGCTCCGGTGCTATCTCCTGCGTCGCTAAGTTGATAAGGTGGATTGCTTATAATGACATCGAATTTCATCTTGAAGACCTCCTCTAAAGATTCAGTGTGGATGAATTGATATGCATGACTCTCCAGCTCAGTGCCACGGTCATATTCTTCTTTACTGGCATGACAGAATACACACCGGCCTTGTTCCCAAGTGTGTTCCACGCGTCCGAAAAGTATATTGCCGTCGGGATTGTCAAAAGTATTGCAGACGGAATACTGACCGTTGGCTGTCTTGGAGCAGTAAACGGAGCGGCGCGACAGCAGGGCGGTCAATTCCGTGATGGCAAGACCGAAGAGCTGATTTTTGAAGATGTGGTCCAGCCGTTTTTGCCGGTCGGGAATTTGCTTTTCCAATCCTTTATCCAAACGCTTGGCGATCTCACGCAGGAAGACACCCGACTTGCATCCGGGGTCGAGAAACGTGGCTTTTTTATCGCTCCAGAGTTTTTCCGGCAGCAGATCCAGAATGCTGTTTACCAATTGCGGCGGTGTGAACACCTCGTCGCTGCTCAGGTTGGCGATGCAGGAAAGCACATCAGGGTTGTAGTTATTGCTGTACATGGGCAATCTCCATGAAGTGGACCGGCGGATATTCCTTTTCCGGCGTGGGAATGAAAACGTCATCGCCAAGATCGGAAAAGAGCGGCAGTTGCTCTACGCTCTTTTTCTTTAGCTCCGGGAAAAGCAAATACTCCCGGGTTTCCTCATGCTGAAGCAACCGGTGAAACGTGAAGTCACGCCGCTTTAACAGACTTCCTTGAATAAACGACCATTCGGAAAAAATGATCGGTTCACGTGGTTTGTTGCACGTCTTGAGATCAAGCGCATCGCCCCAGATGATGTTGCGAGCAAGAATAAATCTGACGGCGTCCCGGCATCCGGCTTTGGAGCTGGACGGGAAAAGCCGCTCATAGGTTTCATCAAAAACGTCAAACAAACGTTCCCTGCATTGCGATACATTGTCGGAGAGAATATCGATTCCATAGAGACTGGAGATTGCTAAAACGGCGTAGCGCTCGAAGTCCAGTTGGCTCATACCGTAGCGTTTCTCCACGACCGCCAGCTTTCTCTCCAGAATGACTGCAAGAAAATTCCCGTTGCCGCAGGCGGGCTCGAGGAAACGGGATTCGATGCGCTCCGTCTCCTGCTTTACGAGATCGAGCATGGCGTTGACCTCGCGCTTGCCGGTCAGCACCTCACCATGATCCGCCACTCTCTTTTTCGATATGACCTGTTTTTCCATCAAATCTCTTCCTATCGCATCCGGACACGAACAAAGCTCACACGGAGCGGCGCCGGATGCTGTGCAAGTGTGGAACAGCTAGTTGGACAATAAATTTTTAAATTGCCGAAATTGCATTTACGAGATCTTGGCACCAATCTTCGTAAATCGTTTTACCTGTTGTTGGATTCCTATGGAATAGAATCTTGTGTGGTTCGATACCAACTTCTCCATAGTTATTTCTTACAATAGTGCGATATTTTTGAAATGACGTTGGCACATTATGGACAATCGCATTTCTAGTCCACCTCACTTCGTCTATTTTGGTAACTGAACCAAGAGCGTTTTGTATATCTGAAAAGCACTTAACATCAAGAAGGCGGGCCGCACGTATGGCATTTGAGGGAATATGCCAGTCAGGTTCCCAGCCTACATCCATTTGCCTACGTCCCCAATTTGAGCGCAGAAAATTAATCATACAAGATTCAGACTTACTATAATTGTCAAGCACAACTTGTCTGGATCGGAAGTTCCATTGATCATGTAGCCTAATAATAATAAAAGAACATAAAATCTCCTGTTCCTTCTGATCGGTACAATGTGAGGCCTTAATAAACACATTGTCCAAATAATTTAGAACAGTCTTAAAGCGGATAGCCGATCTGTTCACATCATTCTCCGAGTGCCTCAATAAAGCTTCTAATTCGAACCAATCTTGTTGTAATGCGTTGAGTTGTTGCACTTGAAGCCTTTACAAAATCAGTGTTTTGCTCTTCGTCTAAATCCCTTTCTAATTGTGACAATCTATTTACGATTTGATCATTTTGGGCCATATTATTACGTTCTGGTAGGCTATTTATCCGCGGAATTTTGTTTTGTATATAAAGCAACGCAGCACTTAGGCAGTAAACTTGATAATGTTTTCCAAGTGGCCCTTTGAGAAAGGCACCAAGATTTGTGTCCAAGGAGTTAATTATTTGATCAATAGTATCTTCAGCCATTCTTTGCTTTTGCTCGTTAAAATCACTATCAGATGTCACCTGGTAGAACTTCGTAATTTTTTCGGCACCACCGTCTTGTATTCCGTCAACCACAAGCCTTGTCAAATCTGCAAAAAATTCATCGTCCTGCATTCGAAATCTTTGTTTAATTGTGAATATTCCATGCTTTTCAATAAACCATCTGTATTTTACTGACATGCGGCGGACGAAAAATTTAAGTTCCGTCTGATATTTTGCATGCCTTTTCTCGGCAGCGTTTAGGGCAACTGTGTAAGAATTTAATCTGGCAAAAATATCTATCACATCATCGTCGGTTGCATTTAGAAGTTGTTCAATTGTAAGCGTGTATCCAAGAAATATTTGCTGAGAATCTTCGCTAAGATCAGTGTACTTCATCCCATGATAGTTTTCCGATTTATTGTTTAAAGTTAAATCGTTATTTGCAAATTCAACAATTGTACGGATTCGCTGTTGACCATCAACGATCTCTTTTACCGACTTTTGTAATTTAGGATCGATTTTCGTTCGAATGAAAATCTTTGGAAGCGGAAGCTCATTCAATATTGAATCAATTAGTAGAGTCTTTGCCTGCAATGACCATACAGAGTGACGCTGGAAACTTTCATTAATAATGATTTCCTTCTTTTTAAACCAATCAATTACATCATTGATGGACCAAGAAACAGGCTTGGAAGTTGCCATAATTTTCTCCTTTTTTCACATTATCGTTAGTATAAATTATTTTCATAGTTTAAATCTGGTGTGCGGCTGGTAATGAGATGGGCCATTGCGGCTGATTAGCCTTTCATTTTATATCTTGGTAAAGATTGATTGGCCCGTAATATGTCTGGCAGGTAAATAGCCCGAAACAGATACTTCATGAAATTTTGTTTTTGTGCCTTGTTTATTAAGCAACTCGATACCCTCAACTAAACAATGTTCAATTAAAGCTTTTTCTATAATGCTAATAGATTTCTTTTTGTCCTGTCCTGGTTTAGGAATGAATTGGCCAACAATTAGGATTTTATCTCCACTTAGTGAGTCTTTTATGCCATTCATAAGTTTGACACTGTTAAGATGTTGTTTAATTCTACTACCTATATCAATAGCTTGACCTATGTATAGAGGAACAACTGATTTGCCATATTTTCTGCAAAACATGTAAACACCTGCAACATCATCCCATTGGTCTATCCCTTGAATCTCGTATATGAGGCCATTGTTTGAACCATCTTTTAATTTTTGAGGTAAATGCCACTTTAATTCGAGCTTCATTATAATATATTCCTCCTTATGGGCTTATTCCTCCAGCTAACATTGTTTATATGGTTATCCAATGTCTTTGAACAGCACAATACCTACATTTCTGTTAGTATAACACCCCTTTTCAATTTTGCACGATGTTAAGCTAATAATGCAACATCAAAACATTTACAAGAATATTTTCATTTTTTAGTCGGGGTATTATTTAGATCGGTATAATATCTACATCCTTTAGGCGTTTTTCCGTGTTGTCATTTAGCCAGCTTAAATATTCCATGCTGCCATTGACAATTGGTAAGGCGATGATCTCCGGTGTTTCGTAGGGGTGCAGTTGCTTAATGGCAGCCTCGACCAAGCCGAATAAAGATTCACGGGTTTTAATCAGACAAAGATACTCATTGGCTGTTTCCACTTTGCCCTTCCAGCGGTAAATGCTTTCAATGGGACCGGAAATCTGCACGCAGGCAGCCAGTTTCTGCTCTACTAGATATTTTGCGATTTTCTGAGCCTGTTCTTTCGTTTCGGTGGTTGTGGATATTTGGATGTAGGCTTTCATTGAATTACCTTCCGTTAAACGGCCTTGAAAAAAGCTTCAGAGGCAAGGCGCGCAAAGCCCGAGGAGTGAGACGTACTATTGGTGTACGTCGCAACGACGAGGGATGTAGCACAACGCGGCATATGAGTTTTTTTCAAGTTCGTGTGCATTCGTACATCATTATCGCCGCTGCCTGGGGTAGGCTCAGGGATTCCGCCCTGCCGCTGCCGGGGACGCTCCATTTTTCATCGGCCATTTCTAAAAGGGATTCCGGCAGGCCATGGCTTTCATTACCCAACAGCAGGGCAGTTCTTTTTTGAACCGGATGAGGCATGATACCATCGCGCACGTCGGAGCCGATGAGAAAAAAACTTTTCTTAATTTCCGCAAGGACTGCGGTTAAGTCAATATAGGGAATCACTTTCAAATGAAAAATTGTGCCCATGGACGCTCGCACGGCTTTGGGATTGGTGTAGTCAACCGAGTTGCTGCTCAAAACGATGCCTTCAAAACCGAACCACAGCGCGCTGCGCGCCAGCGCTCCGAGATTGAGCGGGTTGTTGATGTCATGGAGGATTAAAATGTTGCCGGATGTTTGGGTCAGCCACGAAGTAAAATCCGGCCCGGTCTTCATGGAAACCAGAGCCATGATGCCTTCCGGCTCTCTGTCCTGTCCGATTTTTTCCCATTGTGAACGCTTCAACTGATAGATCGGGATCTTCCCGTCCTGTGGCAGATGAATCTTTTCCCAGTATTTTGCCTTTTCGGGAATAATCAGAAACGCCCTGATCTGCCAGTCACTTTTCAGTAGCTCCTCGACAACCTTGACGCCCTCGGCCAGAAAAACTCCCTCTTCCTGACGAATTTTTCTGTCGTCCAGTCGGGCCCATTTTTTGAGCTGAGCCTGAGAAGGAATTAAAAAGTCCGTCTGCATAGGATCAATCCTTCATGGTGACGTTGGGAATATCTTCAAACTTGGTATCCGGCCAGATGATGGACGCGACAATGGATAAAATCAGAATGGAAGAAATAACAATCAGAGAAATTCCGATCGGCACATGGAAAAAATCCACAATCAGCATCTTCACGCCGACAAAGCTCAGGATGGCGGCAAGACCGTAGTGCAGCAGGTGGAACAGCTTCATCAGACCGGCAATAGCGAAGAACAGGGAACGCAGTCCCAGAATCGCGAAGACGTTGGACGTATAAACGATAAAGGGGTCTGTGGAAATCGCCAGCACCGCCGGGATGGAATCAACCGCAAACAGGATGTCGGTGGTTTCCAGCGCCAGCAGAACCGCCAGCATGGGGGTGGCGAAGCGCTTGCCGTTTTTGATGATGAAAAATTTTGCTTCCTGAAATTCTTTGGTCACGGGGATGACGTAGCGCAGCATTTTGATCGCGATGTTTTTTTCCGGATGCACTTCCGTCTCTTTATTCAGAGCCAGTTTGATGCCGGTGTAAATCAGGAAAGCGCCGAAAAGGTACATGATCCAGTGAAATTTGTTGATAAGCGCTACCCCCGCGAAAATAAAAACGCCGCGGGTAATCAGCGCCAGCAGAATGCCCCAGAAAAGCGCCTTGTGTTCATAAGCGGACGGAACGTTGAAAAACCGGAAGATCAGCAGGAACACGAAAAGATTATCGATGCTCAGGGAATACTCAATGAGGTAGGCCGTAAAAAATTCCAGCGCCTTGGAGTGGCCGTAAAAATAATAGACGCCCGCGCCAAACAGGCAGGCCAGCGTGATCCAGAAAGATGTCCATAGCATGGCCTCTTTCATCTTGATGACGTGTACTTTGCGGTTGAAAACGCCGAGGTCTAACGCCAGCATCGCGAAAATAAAAACACCGAAAATTATCCACCACAGGGTCATTTGTCCGAACCTTCTTATTTAATCGCGACTGAGGCGTTTTTGCGCCAGAAAAAGATCATCAGTCCGATGGCCATCATCACCGCGCAGAGCGCCTGGCCGATGCTGATCGGGCCGACCATAAAGTCCGGTTCGCGGAAAAACTCACACAGGAAGCGGGCGAGACCGTAGCCGAAAATGTATAAACCCAGCAGGAATCCGTAGCCGTAATTCTTTTTTCTCATCAGCCACAGGAAAACAAACAGAATGATTCCCTCAAAGAAAGCTTCATAAAGCTGGGAGGGATGGCGCAGACTCTGTGTCTGATCCAGAGGAAAATACATTCCCCAGGGCACTGTGGTGATCCTTCCCCAGAGTTCACCGTTGGTAAAATTGCCGATGCGCCCGAAGGTGTACCCCAGAGGGATCGAAGGGACAATCAAATCGGCAAATTTCCAGAAGTCGATTTTCCGTTTGCGCAGGAACAAAACAGACGCGACGACAACACCGATGACGCCTCCGTGATAGGACATGCCGCTCAACCCCGTGAATTTGATGCCGTTGGAAAAACTGAAGGGCAGAAATATCTCGAGCGGATGATGTACAAAATAAGCGAAATTATAAATAAATACCTCTCCCAGCCGCGCGCCAAGAATCATGCCCAGCATGGCCCAGACCAGATAATCCTGAAGGGTTTCCCAAGTGTATTCGTAGTTTTCGGTTTTGATCCTGTAAACGCTGACACCATAAACGACGAGATAGGCGACAATATACATCAGACTGTAATAGCGAAGCTGGAAAGAACCGATGCTGAACAGAGCGGGATCAATATGAAAGGGGAGATGTTGCCAGGTGTTGATGAAAGACTCCATAAGTGAATAATGCTTTCCTTAAATAAGTTAAGTTAAAAATAAATGATTTTGTCACTTCGACTGAAGGGAGAAGCCTTGTGTTGAAGATATCTCTCTGCGTTCGATATGACAGGCATTAGTATGTCTGACCCTTCAATTCGTCAACGTATAATTCGGCGCTGTGCATGGCGTTGGCGCCGTCTCCCGCGGCGGTGACCACCTGCCTGAACTGCTTGGCGCGGCAGTCTCCCGCGGCAAAAATGCCGGCGGTGGACGTTTTCATGTGATCATCCGTGATAATGTAGCCGCCCTTATCCAGATTCAATAGGTCACGGAAGAGAGACGTGTTGGGCGTCAGTCCGACAAAGATGAAAACGCCTTCCGCTTCGATTTTCCTGACCGTGCCCGAATCGACGTCCGCCACTTTCACGCCGGTAACAAAATCACTGCCGTTGATCTCCGCCAGCTTTGACTTCCACGCAAATTCGATTTTTTTTTCCGCAAAAGCTCTTTTCTGGAGAATGGCCGCGGCGCGCAGCCTGTCGCGGCGATGAATGACCGTAACCTTCCTGGCAAAATGTGTCAGAAAGAGCGCTTCCTGGATGGCCGTGTCTCCGCCGCCCACAACGATCACATCCTTGTTGCGATAAAACGGACCATCGCAGGTGGCGCAATAAGACACGCCTTTGCCGGCAAAGGCTTCTTCACCGGGAACGCCCAGTTTGTTCCATTGCGCGCCGGTGGAAGCAATAATGCTCAAAGTTTTATACGATTGGTCTCCCGCGGCAACTTCCCAGAGCACGGGAGCGTTGGTAATCTTCCGTACGGCCTGCACATCGCTGGCGGCAATTTCCAGACCGAAATGAAGCGCCTGTTTCTTGAAGAGCTGCATCAGATCGAATCCGTTGATGCCGTCGGGAACGCCCGGGTAATTTTCGATCAAGTCGGTAATGGTGATCTGGCTGACCGTGGCCGCGCCTTCGATTAACAGGGTTTTCATTCCGCTGCGGGCGGCGTAGATGCCCGCGGTATATCCGGCCGGCCCTCCGCCGATGATGATCGTATCGTAGTCATATTGAGGCAAGTTTGCTTTGCTCACGAAAAACCTCCTGTTCGAATTGACGGTACTTTAATCAGGATAAACGAAATTTGTAAAGTCCAAAAAACCTTAATTCATGTTTATAGTTTTATGGAATTATGGTAAGGGGTTTCCATCAAAAGGAAAGTTATGGATAAACTCAAAGGTTCACAAAAAAAATATCTGCGCGCGCAGGCGCATCATCTGAAACCGCTGGTGATTGTCGGGGCCAAAGGCGTCACGGAACAACTGATCGGCTCCGTGGACAATGCGCTGAAGGATCACGAACTAATCAAGGTGAAATTTGGCGAGTTCAAGGAAGAAAAAAAAGAAATCGCGGCGGAGATTGCCGCTGCCACGAAGAGCGAACTCATCGGGCTCATCGGCAACATCGCCATTTTCTATCGTCAGCATCCCGACCCGGAAAAAAGAAAAATTAAGTTAGTCGATAACGGTTGACAGATCCTCAGGCCTCTGCGCCTTATTTTTATGCTGTATTTATAGCCAGGATAATGATAAAGAACTTCACGCAATTCCGTTACAGCTAGGTGGTTATGTTAGAGGGACCTTCCCGCTACGAGATTAACAGAAAAGTCCGGCAAATCTTTGTCAGCCATAACGCTGATATGACGAAAATTTCCTATAGCTGCGCGCATAGAACCATATACATTTACGGTAGTCTTGTTAAAGATCCCAAAGGCGAGTTTAATATTTCCGGCATTCAGACCCTGGTGTCGGAACTGATGAAACTGCCCCGGATCAGTAATGTTCAATTCGATCTGGAAAACTGGCTTATATCAGCCGAACCGGGCGAGTTAAACATTATCAAGGGCGGAAAATTCAGCGAGGCCGCCAAAAGACAGCTTAAATAAAATTTCTATTTTGAATCCACTCGGTCAATCTTATGCGTCGCCAGATAACGTTCCACGGCCTGTTCGATAGTCGGAAAGAAATTATCCTCACCCAGCCTCGTGAAAAGACCATAGCGTTTGAGCAGGTCCTTGACCGGGTCTTTCATTTCAGCAAAAAATAAATCCATCCCCGCCTCGTGGAGCTGATGGTCCAGTTCGGCCAGAATGTCGGCGGCCGTTGTGTCCACATCGGTAATCGGCTCAGCCGTCACGACAACCCACTTTGTCGGCGTCGGCGCTTCACTAATGGCTTGCAGGACGTTTTCCCGGAAAGCTTCGGCGTTGGCAAAAAAGAGCGGGGCGTCCCAGCGGAAAAGCACCAGTCCCGGAATCAGTTTCGCTTCCGGATGGCGGGAAATGTCGTGATAGCTGTTCAATCCTTCGACGTGGCCGAGGACGGCGTCATAGGGATGCCAGGCCCTCCAGATGAAAGCCAGCAGCGCCAGACCGATGGCGATAAAGATGCCCTTGATGACGCCCAGTGAAATAACACCCAGAAAACAGACCAGAGAGAAGATGAATTCTTCCCGGCGTAATTTATAGAGACGCGCAAGGATGCGAACTTCGACGATACTCAGGCAGGCGCAGATGACGACGGCTCCCAGAACAGCCTGCGGCAGATTCTTGAACAGATTCGGCGCGAAAATCAAAAGCATGGCGATGCACAAAGCTCCGACCAGACCGGTGACCTGCGTTTTCGCTCCCGCCGATTCGGCGACCGGCGTGCGCGAGGCGCTGCTGGTGACGGGAAATCCCTGAAATAATCCGGCAGCCAGATTGGCGGCGCCGAGCGCGATGATTTCCTGATTGCTGTCCACGTCCTGACCGGCGCGCAAGGCGAACGTACGGGAGAGCGTGCTCATATCGGCAAAGGATACCAGCGCAATGGCAACCGCGGCTGCAGACAGGGCGCTCAATTCGTCGAAAGAAACGGAAGGGATCTGGAATTGCGGCAATCTCTGCGGCAGCGGCCCGACCACGGCAATGTTTGCGGTTGCGGACAGATTCAGCCAGGAAGAGATCATCGTCGCGCCGGCCACGGCAATCAGAACGCCGGGAATTTTTGAGAACCACTGCCGGCAACCCAGAATAATGATCAGACAGGATAATCCTATCATCAGGGATGTTCCGTTGATTTGCCCGCCGGTGATACCCTGAAGCAGACCGTTTGTTTCCTGCAGGAAATTATTGCCGCTGACAGAGAAGCCCAAAATTTTGGGCAACTGTCCGATCAGGACCGTGAGCGCGATTCCGTTTAGATAGCCGATGCGAATCGGTTTGGACAAAAGATCCGTGATTAAACCGAACTTCACAAGACCGGCCAGAATACATAACGATCCGACAAGGACAGCCAGTATTCCGGCCAGAGCGATGGCCTTGCCGGGATCGCCCGCGGCCAGCGGCAGAATGGCCGCCGCGATGAGACCGGCCAGCGCCGAATCCGGTCCCAGAACCAGAATCCGGCTGGGTCCGAAAACAGCATAAGCAATCAACGGAATGATGGAGGCGTAAAGACCATAAATGGCGGGCAAACCGGAAACAGCCGCGTAAGCCATCCCGACCGGCACGAGAATCGCTGTCAGGACAAGACCCGCAATCACGTCGTGAATCAGCCATTCACGTTGATAACCGCGCAGTGTTGCGATCAGGGGAATCCATCGTAATAAACTACGGCGGCTTTTATGAACCAAAGGTTTGACGTAAGATTTTTTTGTTTCGTCCAAGAATTGACCTCGCGGCAATACAGCTTTGATGCGCTTGATTATTTAGCCGATGTATCATAAAAAATAAAGCGCTTTTCATAAATGACGGTAGTTTTTCGGAGTGAAACCTTATGATGTTGAAAGCTCTGTTGACCATTCTGATTTTGGATGCTGTTTGCATTATTGTTGCTGTGCCGCTGGTTTTGCGCAAGGTGCCCAGAAATGTGGTTTACGGTTTTCGTGTCAGAGCAACGCTGGACGATGATTTCGTCTGGTATGAAGCCAATGCTTATTTCGGCAGGCTGTTCATCATCAGCAGTCTTGTTTCCGCGCTGCTGATTATATTTCTTTATTTTTCGGGACTCATTCCTGAATCTTATTTTCTGAATGTCAGCATTGCTGTTTTGGCCCTTCCATTGCTGATTCCGGTGGTAATGACGTTTCGTTATATAAAATCAATTCAACAATCCGGTAGATGAATGATGATCGAAGTGGCGGAAGAAAGCAGAAAACAGGATGAAGATAGTTCGCTGCTGATTCTTACAGATGATCGCCAATAATGTTCTCTCCGGACAAAAAATCTCAACGTTTCATTCAACGGTTTGCACGTTTCATTACAGAAAACGACTGGAAACGGGCATTGAATATTCTGTCGTCCCGGTTAATATTAATTTATAATCCTTATCTTTCAATAAGATACAATAATATTATTTTCTTCTTCAATATCTGGCACGGTATTTTCATTATCTAAAGGCAAATCAAACAAATAACCCTCAAGGAGGTAACAGATCATGAAAAAAACATTAGGAACCATCATCGTAGCGGCGGCAGTCATTCTGATTACAGCATCTTTCAGCTTTGCTGAATACGCGGCAGCGGGAGCAACCAATTTCCCCTTCTTCCAGCTGGGATGCCTGATTGTGGGCGGGCTGATTCTGGTTTCTCTGAAACGCAAATATGAGAAGATGTATGTCGGCGAAGTGGTCGGCGTGTTTGCTCTGTATGCAGTCCTGATGGCTCTCTTCACCAACCCGGTAATTGATGCTGTCAAAACGATCGTCAGCTAGGACAAAGCAGTAGAAAAGATGGAGCTCAAGCTCCGCGAAATCAATCAACGCTCTGTGAACATCATATCCCCCTCAAGCTTTCAAAAACTTGAGGGGGTTTTTTTATTGATTTATGTTATGCTGTTCGCGAATGAATCGCAAATGAAATGATACATCAGGATATTGAAAGCTTAAAATACGCGAAGGAACTTCTCGAAAATCCCGGTCTGGCGGCCAGACTGACGAATGTTATCGGTATGCCGTTCGAGAAGGCTTTCGACTACCTGCCGGAACAATGGATGGGCGCCATCCAGACCGCTACGCAGAAGTCTCTGCGGTATGCGCTGGATGCTGCCGTTAAAACCATTGATCATCACGACAGGAACTCCTCCAAAGATATTCTGCACAAACTCATGGTGATGGCATCCGGCGGAATCGGGGGCGCCTTCGGCCTGCCTGCACTGACGGTCGAGCTTCCGGTCACGACCGTCATTATGTTTCGGTCCATCGCCGATATCGCCAGAAGTGAAGGCGAAGATGTCAGAAATATGGCAACCAAGCTGGCCTGTCTGGAGGTTTTCGCGCTGGGAGGCAGTTCGGGAAAAGACAATGCCGCCGAAAGCGGTTATTTTGCCATCAAGGCGCTGCTGGCCAAACAGGTTTCCGAAGCGGCGAAATACATTGTTGAAAGAGGCATTGCCGAAGAAGGGTCGCCGGCGCTGGTCAGGCTAATCGCGACCATTGCCTCACGGTTCGGCGCCACTGTTTCACAGAAAGCGGCGGCATCGGCCGTTCCGGTGATCGGCGCCGCGGGCGGCGCTTTAATCAATTCCATTTTCATGGATCATTTTCAGAATATGGCCAGGGGGCATTTTATCATCCGGCGGCTGGAAAATAAGTACGGATATGATGACGTCCATAATACCTATTTGAAAGTTTAAAGTGATTTTTTCCACAGGCCAGGAAATAAATCCCGCGTCGCTCAGCGGAGATATTTTTCTTCAAACAGGTTGCCGATGTTTAAAATTCTGCCAGGATCGAAAACAATCTTTAATCCGGCCATTTCACGAATAACCTGCTCTCCATACATCATCATCAGATAGTCCCGCTTCATTTTGCCGATACCGTGCTCCGCGGAAACCGTTCCTTTCCGGCGAATGGCCTCGCGGCAGATTTCCGCGTAGATATTTTTTGCTTTCATAAAATCATTTTGGTCTTCCGGCAGCATGTTCAGGTGGACATGGCAGTTTCCAAAATGGCCGTAAACGACATATTGCAGACGACTTTTTTCGACGAGATCAATCATCCACTGGTAAAACGGCCTGAGCGATTCCAGCGGAACCGCGACGTCCGTGCCCACTTTTCTTAATCCGCGCCGGGCCACATAATCATTGACCTTCCAGGAAATCGCGTGGCGGAAATCCTTAAACTTCTCCCGATCCCTGTCATTAACGGCCAGCCAGGCCGTGTCCGCGTCTCCATGATGCTTCAGGATTAATTGCAGCCAAGCCGCGGTGATCTCATCTTCCCGGTCCGGCAGCTCCTGCTCCAGCCAGACGGCGCAGGCGTTTGGCGGAATCGACGGATAATCCGGACGCAGAAAATCCAGCGCGGACTTGTTGAAAAATTCCAGACCTCTCGCCGCGATATTCTTCTTTTGAACGGGCGCGTCTGACGCTGTTGCCGCGCGGACGTCATTCATAAAATTCATCGCGTCTTCTTCATCATAAAAAAATACGACACAGGACAGGATGTTTTCTATCGCGGGTAGCAACTGGAGCTTTAATTCGGTGATGATGCCCAGCGTCCCTTCGCTTCCAATGAACAAATCAATCAAATCCATGTCGGCCCTGCAATAATAGCCGGAGGCATTTTTCGTATCCGGCATTTCAAAGCGGGGGATGGAAAATTCGTATTTCGTTCCCTGATCCGTGGAAAAAGAAAAAGTGAAACCGGACGCCATGATTTCTCCGCGTTCGATGCCAAGGGTTTCTCCTGACGGCAGAACCACCCTCAGTCCGATAACGTAATTCCTTGTCGGCCCGTATTTAAAACCGCGGGCGCCTGAAGAATTGGTGGCCGCCGTCGCGCCGATAAAGCAGTTTCTCTCCGTTGGATCGGGAGGATAGAACAATTTCTTCTCTTCAACATAATCCTGGAGTTCCTTCAAGATCACGCCCGGCTGGACGCGCAGATATTGTTCAGATTCATGGCATTCCATGATCCTGTTCATTTTTTCCAGGGAAATCACCACACCGCCCTCGGGAACGCGGGCGCCGGTCAGCCCCGTGCCGTTGCCGGAAACCGTTATTCTGGTTTTCCCGGTATGACATTTTTTGATGAGTTCGATTAATTCCCGCTCGCTCTCCGGCAGGTAAACGGCCTCGGCCGTTCCCTGATAATTGGAAGCGTCAGAGAGATAATTCTGGAATTCATCGGGATTCGTTTTAACAATCATTTTTCTGCTCGACGTGATTCATGGACCAAACTATAGAAACCGTGGTCGTGGATGTCAATACAATCTTGCGGGCGCAGTCAGGATAGCGGCCAATCGGCGGCCTTGTTCAAAAACAGCAAAGGGGTCAGCCGGAAATCAGCTAACCCCTCATTTCTATTATGGTGCCGAAGCCGAGACTTGAACTCGGACGGCTTGTGGCCACTACCCCCTCAAGATAGCGTGTCTACCAGTTCCACCACTTCGGCATAAAAAAATCAAATATCTTTAGCTTTCCGGCCCGTTCATTGATCTTCGAGTGCCGGCCGGAACATTCTTCGTATGAAAGAGCTCTTACTTGCTTGCCGGTGCGGGGGGTGTTGCGGGAACTTTTGCCGCAGCCGGAGCCGCTACAGGAGCCGGAGCTTTTGCCGCGTCAGGAGCGGTTTGTACAGGAATCGTTATCGGGGCTGCATTCTGTTTTTGTACAGGAATCGTCTGAGCCGTATTCGGTATTTTCCCGGGAAGTGTCTGTTCCGCGGCGGGCATTTTTTGCTGCTCCATGAGGGATGAAGAACTTCTGTGGGAAGCCATATAAGTCAGTGTCATGGAGGTCAGCATAAAGACCACGGCTACGCCGGCCGTCAATTTTCCAAGGAACGTGCCCGCTCCGGTTGATCCGAAAACCGTTTGACTGGAGCCGCCGAATGCCGCTCCCATATTGGCGCCCTTGCCTGCCTGCAGGAGCACAATCGTAATCAGGACAAAGCAGACTGCAATGTGTATAACCGTTATCAATGCAAACATAAAATTTCTCTTCGTAAAATATTTTATTTTTTAAAGCGGCTGGGACAATACCAAAACGGTATGAGGTAGTCAACCCTTTTCTTTTTAAAGTAATATTAATAACTTAAGCGTCTTTTAACAGATTTTTGTATATCGGTTTTCATCCGGGATGATTTTCCCGTTCTTTTCCAAGTACTCAATATGTTTGACAACCAGTGCCCGTTCATTAAATTCAAAAAAATCCTTGGGCTCCCGCGGCCTGCCGTAAATCAGCCAGGCGGCGGCAATTTCCTCCAGCGTTTTGGGTTCGGTCAGGAAGTGGAGAATCCGCTCTTCACGCTGATAAATTACATTTTCGTAATCATCCCAGAGCTTGCCCGGATTTTCCTGAAACAATCCCGTGTTATGGGATGCGATCCATCCGCGTGCCGGAATGCTTTTCAGTTTGTGAATGGAGGCGATGGTCTGTTCAATGCTGGAATAAAGGTCGCCGTACCAGGGGCCAAAAGAAGTCAAATCATAATCTCCGAGAAAAAGGATTGCTTCGCCAGGAAAGAAAAAGGAAAGGTGCCCCGGCGTGTGCCCCGGCGTCGCGATCACCTGAACCTTGAGCGAACCCAGATCGATGACGTCTTCATCCTGAAGAAATAAAGCTTCCCGTCGCGGACGATAGTGGAAGTGATTGAGCATGACATTTTTCCAGAATTCGCGAAGATTTTTTTCCTGAATGCCGTACCAGTCCAGGAAGATCTCCATATCCGTTAAAGGCGGAAAATCGCTTTCAGAAATGCGCAACCCGCAGCCGTCAAAAAGATTTAAAAATCCTATGTGATCTTCATGCCAGTGCGACAGCCAGACCTGGTCCACGCCATCTCTTTGTTTCAGATCCGTAAGCTTTTGCAGACTGCACGAGGGATCAAGGACAACGCGGCAATCCTTTCCTTCCAGATACACAGAATGATTGAAAGGATATTTGCCGTCGTTTTCTCCCCGGATAAAACGAATCCGGCCCAACTGAACATCCATGATGAATTGGTTTTCCTTTAAGATTATTTACCTTGAACTATACTGGACTTGACAGAAAGAGTCCAATTAAGTCTTGTCTTAATCACTGACTTCATCTACAATTCCACAGTATTTAAGAATTGCTAAAATTAAAGATTACTGGTTGAAAGGTGTATAAAAAAAGCAGGGCCATTGCTGACCCTGCCCTTTGTTTTTCATCGAATCAATTTTCTTTTTACTTTTCTTCCAGCACGAGAAGCCGTTTTTTTAAGTTTTCATTTTCCGTCTTCAATTCTTTGACCGCTTCCACCAGCACACCCACCAGACTGGCGTAATTGACACCGGTGACATTGCCATCGTTGTGCGCCACAACTTCCGGCACAACCTTTTCCACTTCTTCAGCAATTAATCCTACTGACGGTTGCCCGCTGTCTTTCCAGTCAAAGCGAACACCCCGAAGTTTGTTGACTGTCTCTAAAGCATTTTCGTATGTTCGGACGTTGTTCTTGCTAGCAATGGAACTGGTCTGAACTAATGATTTTACTGTGACAGTACCGTTTTTATCTATTTTCAAACGATTAGTTCCTCCACCGGATACGGCACTACCCAAATCGTTGATCACAAAGGAACCACCGTTAGTGGCATCATAATTGGTACCCACCACAAAGGTCTGCTGGGGAGTGCCGCTGCCATCTGTACGTACCATCAGGAAGGCTGCTGTATCCATTGTTCTGTCCATGCGGAAAACGGCGTTGTCACCGACGAGGTGCAGCTGCCTGACAGGGGTTTTAGTGCCGATACCAAGGTAGCCGGGAGTGGAGAGTATATTGCTTGAAAAATCTCCGTAGATGAGGGGAGTGAATGTATCGGAGTTGGCGATGTAGAGTTTTTGGGAGCCGGTTTCGAAACGTCCGGCCATATAGCCGAGGAAGACATTAAAAGAACCGGTGCTTGTGTAACCGGCAACCGCTCCAATGTAAGTGTTGCCATGACCATTTATGTTGGAAAACCCGGCCTGATCCCCCATGAAGGTGTTCTGGATACCCTCAGTGTTGGAGTAGCCGGCATCACGCCCCATGAAGTTGTTGGCGTAACTGCCGGTGGTGAGACTGTGTCCTGCCTGATAACCAAAGGAAGAGTTGCCTAATCCGCCCCCGCTGTTCCCGGCCTCTAAACCGAAGTAGGTGTTGACTCCTGTCTCGTTTCCGGCTAAGGCAACTCCTGCAAAAACCATCATCATCAAACTTACTAAAACCATCATTAATGGTTTCTTCATCGTGTTATCCTCCCTTTGTTATTTTTATAAAGACCTTGAATGAATAAGCTTGTGTGCAATATTGCAGGATGGAGAAGTAAAAGTCAATCCCCTTCGGGAGGGGGGTATCGCTATTTCCGATTGAAAGGCAGTATCATTTCCAATATTGACGTTGTGAGGATTACCGGAAGTTTTCGATAAAAAAGGCAGAGCCAATTTACCCTGCCTTTTTATCATTATAACGGATGATTTCCTGTCACATCTTGCCGTCAATGAGCTTTGTTAATTCTTCCTCCGGCCTGGCTCCCATGCGAAATCTGCCATCCGGCAGGATAATGGCCGGTGTCCCATCGATCCCCAGAGATTTAGCCAGTTTCAGGTTGTTGTCAATTTCCTCTGTATTGCAGTCAGTTTTTGCTATTTCCTTTTTATCAAAGCAATCCTGAAGCAATTGCAGGGAATTATTGCAGACGATGCTTTTTGATTTCCAGCCCGCGTCTTTGTGGAATGGCATCGGAAGCATTTTAATATAAAAGACAATATCTTTTCTCTTGTCACTGATTTGTTTGATGACTTTATGAAGGTCGCTGCAAAATGGACAGTCCGGGTCGGTAAAAATAATGACTTTTTTTCCTGCTTTGGCTTCACCCAGAACAAGCGCTGACGTTAAGGGGATCTTGGAGGTATCAACCCGCTTTTTATCCTTGATTTCCGTGATGGACTTGTCGGTGAGATTGGTCATGGTCTTCACTTCCACGAGGTTGCCGAAAATGAGATGAGTTTTGGCAATATCAAAATAGAAAACTGCGGTTTGTCCGCCCTTTTCCACAGCAGCTTCGCATATGCCGGCCAAAGGAGATTTTTTGATATGCAATATTTTTGCATCTTTGGCGTTGATGTTTTTTAAAATGGCCTCAACTTCCGACTGTGAAACGGCATCGCATCCTTTTTTCTTGGCGCCGGGGCCGGCGAAAGCCGGATAAGCCACACAAAAGATAATGAATAAACATAAAATTGAACTCGCTGAAATGTATTTACGCATTTTTGTAATCCTTTCTCTTAAGTTAAGTATTTTCAACAATTGCTTTTTGCAGAGACTATAATTTAATGCCGTTGTCTGTCAATTAATATTGTCCGTCAGATGCAGAATGATTCGTCAATTATAAATTTGTTGCTTTTAACTGTTCATTCACAGTATATGTTATCTATCAATCAGCAAGTATAACATCATAACAGCTTATCGCATCATAAAACATTTGAATATATGACTCGTAAAAAACTTATCATACTTGGAATGATTATAGGTTCTGTTGCCGGCGGTTATGTGCCTTTCTTATTCGGCGTTGACGATTTAATGCTCTCTCTTCTGGGAAGTACGGTGGGTGGAATATTGGGCATATGGACCGGCTACAAGCTTGCATAGTCTGCTGTTGATGACGTATTTTTTCAGTCAGGGATTGAACTGCGCTTTAAAGGGACGCGCCGTCTGGTGGCTATGGGCGCGGCTGGCCGTCTGGAATCCCTGATTTGCGAATTTATTTAAAGAGTACGGAAGGCTTGTTTAATCATAACGCTAACTCAATTAAGGTGGGAGGTTTTTATGAAGCGAAAGACATGGTTCATGATGGCCCTCGCTTTCTTCGCGATGTCGTACGCGGTGTCGGCGCAGGAAGCCAGTTTGCAGGACTTCGCGAAGGCCATGGAAACGCTGCCGCAACTCGTCATCTACCAGGCAAAGGAAATTGTCACACTGGATCCGGCGAAGCCGACTGTACAGGCGGTGGCCGTCGTGGGAGACCGGATCATCGCCACCGGTACGCTTGACGAGCTGAAAGCAGCGGCCGGCACACAGCCCTACCGGGTGGACACGACATTCGCGAACCAGATTGTCGTTCCCGGCCTCATCGCCCAGCACGATCACCCGCTCCTCGCCGGGCTTACGATGACGAGCGAAATTATTGCCATCGAGGATTGGGTTCTCCCTAAAGGCACGGTGAAAGCGGTCAAGAGCCACGAGGAGTATCTGAAGCGGCTTGCCGAGGCGAACCAAAAGATGAAGGATCCGGACACGCTTCTCCTCACTTGGGGCTACCACCATTACTTTCACGGCAAATTGAAAAAAGCCGACCTCGATGCCATCAGCTCCACACGGCCCATCATTGTCTGGCACCGCTCCGCGCATGAGTTCTATCTGAATTCTGTGGCCGAGAAGAAATACGGAGTGACGAAAGAATGGTTCGACAAGCTGTCCGAAAACGTGAAGAAACAGTGTGACTTTGAGAACGCTCACTACTGGGAGCAGGGCTATTTTGCCCTCCTGACCCTCGTCGCCCCGGCGATGGCCTCACCCGAGCGCGTGCTGGCCGGCCTCACGTTTGTCAAGGAATACTACCACGCCAACGGCGTGACGCTGGGCTGTGAGCCGGGCGGCATTGTCTCCAAGCCGCTGCAGAACGCCCAGAACGCCGTGTTGGGCAACTCGTCCTCACCCTTCCGCTTCTACTTCATCGTTGACGGCAAGTCGATCACCGGCGCGTTCCCCGACGAGAAGGTGGCTGAGGAAACCGAAAAGCTTCTTTCCTGGGGTCAGGGCATGACGGCGTTTCTGCCGAAGCAGATCAAGCTCTTTGCCGACGGCGCCATTTTCTCGCAGGCCATGCAATTGACCGGCGGCTACACGGACGGCCACAAGGGCGAGTGGATTATGGATCCCGACTTCTATGCCCGGACGTTCAAGGTGTACTGGGATCTCGGATACCAGATCCACATCCATGTCAACGGTGACGCCGGCCTGGACATGGTCCTTGACCAGCTCGAACTTAACATCCGCCGCCACCCGCGTTCCGATCACCGTATGGTGGTTGTCCACTTCGCTGTATCCCGGCCGGATCAGGTGGAGCGGATCAAGCGGCTCGGCGCGATTGTGAGCGGCAATCCCTATTACCCGGTCGCTCTGGCCGATAACTACCGGATGAACGGTCTCGAACCCGGGCGCGCCGATGTGATGGTGCGGATGCGCGACGTCGAAAAGGCCGGTATTTCCTACTCGTACCACGCGGACATGCCGATGGCACCGGCCCGTCCGCTGTTCCTCATGTGGGCGGGCGTCAACCGCATCACCAACGACGGTAATGTGCGCGGGCCGGAGCAGCGCGTGAGCCGCCTCGGCGCGCTCAAGGCCGTCACGCTCGAAGCCGCCTACTCGTTGCGTATGGAGAAGGACGTCGGAAGCATTGTGCCGGGCAAGCTCGCCAACTTCACGATTCTGGCCGAAAACCCGCTCACCGTGGACCCTGTGAAGATCAAGGATATCGCGGTCTGGGGCACGGTTCATGAAGGCCGTATCCTGCCGGTGAAGAAGGCGGCAGACGCCACTGGAAAAATATCCGTCCTCGGTCCCGTGCTTGACGAGCCGACGCTCGCGGCCGTGAATGAAGCCGACCGCCATAATCATGACGAAGGCGACCACAGCGACATCTGCATGGTGTCACAGGCACTCGAAGCGGCGGTCTATCGAACGAAATAAACAGGTGTACTTTTCAATCATCGCATCAGCGGAAGCGGACAGACCGCACCGCTGATGCGAAATGTTATGACTCATTTCAGCAGACAAAAATATTGATACCGGCCATTTTATAACAGCGGTTTTTCACAATTTAGGATCTTCTTGATCATGCTGATTCCTCCTTTTGGTCCTCGAACGATATTTATGCCATCTGTATAAATCGTTTACCGGCTCAGGGTCACGCCGATGCGGTCGCAATATTTGTTGACCGGGCACCGGCTGCAAAGAGGCGAAACCGGCTTGCAGGTCTGGCGGCCGAAGGCCACCAGAATCGTGTTGTAAATAATCCAGTGGCGGCGAGGCAGTCTTTTGCGCAGAGCAAATTCTGTCTCGTCCGGCGTTTTGGTTTTGACGTAACCCAGACGGTTGGAAATTCTGTGCACGTGGGTGTCGACACAGATGGCGTCTTTCCCGTAAGCGAGCGAGACCACAAGATTGGCTGTTTTTCTCCCCACCCCTTTGATGCTCAGCAAAGTATCAAGGTCATCCGGCACTCTGGAATCAAAACGCTCGATCAATTCCTTGCAGGTGTGATGAATGTTTTTTGCCTTGACGCGGTAAAAGCCTACCGGAAAAATGGTTTTAGCGATTTTATCCAACGGAACCTTCAGCATTTCTTCCGGCGTGGAGGCCAGCTCGAATAGCCTGTCGGTGGCCACCGCCGTGACCTCGTCTTTTGTCCGCAGACTGAGCAGCGTCGAAATCAGAATGACAAAAGGATCGCGTTGATTCTCCGCCAGATGCGAAACAATCGGCATCGTCCCCACAGCCAGTTCTTTTTTTAAGATTTTGATGATTGTGTTGATATAAGTATCTTTCATAAATCTTTAAAATTAAACGGCGGTTCAGTGAGGACAGATTGAATCAGCTCCTCGGCCGCCTTTTCCTGCGCCGGTTCTCCGCTGACAGCCAGCCAAACGCTGCCTTCCGCGCCGCTGACCCCGCCCGCGGCCACCAGGGAAGTCTGCGCGCCGGTCAACAGTTCAATGGCGTCCAGTTCGGTAAAGACTTCCCCCGGCACGGGCAAAAGCCTGGGGCCCTGAGCACCCGGGGCGTTCATCCGGGCGGCCAGGGCGTCCAGATTTTCCGGGACGCGCTTTTCCAGTCCGACCGGTATAATCAATTTTACGCGCCGTCCCACCACGGCCTGCAGAGAAGCGCCGATGGTTCCCCCTTTGGGGGCGCCAATCAGAACCGCCGCTCTTTTTTGCAGCAAATCGAGAGTGTTGGCGCCTTTCAAAATGACATCCCCTTCCTTTAAATCATCCACCGCGCCAAAAATGGTCTGCCCTTTTTGAAGCACGCCATCGGTGATCACCACGTCTCCGAAGAATTTGCTTTCATCATAGCTACCGCCGGATGCGGCTTTCGCGCGGCGGGGCGGCAAAATGATTCCACGATAGAAATGATCCCGCAGAAATTCTTTCTGATAGCCCAGACCTTTCAGGATTTCCTCTGCCACATAACCGTTCGTTGTTCCGGCGATAATGACAAGGGTTCCTTTTTTCAGAACTTTCTTTATTGCTTCATGTTTGGCCATGCCTTTGCCGATCAAGCGTTTCCCCGCCGCCGGCGTCAAAACAAATTGCTTCATCCAACTTTCTCCTTTAACCTTCTAAAGTGATCATGTTGCGCGATATAATTTAAATCGATCATTCCGGATGACAGCCGATTTCCTCAGGTGCATGTTTTAAATTCTTCCGGCTCCATAATCGTGATGCTGTTCCGCTTTAAATATTCGAAAAAGCCGTACAGGGGTTTGCCGCCGTATTCCATGACCACGGCGCCGGCCGGACAATTATTGAGACAGCCGAAACACGCCAGACACTTACCGCGATCAACCGTCTGGTTATAGGGATTAATGGCTTTGGTCGGGCATTTTCTGACGCAGGTTCCGCAACTGATGCATTTGGAGGCATCGACGGTATGTCTGTTCATCAATCTTTTGTTCAGCGAGGGCAGCGGCAGAAAACGCAAAGGTTCTCTCAGGGCGAATTCATATCCGATGGGGATGGTTTCTCCCCGGGAAATCCGTTCCAGCGTGTGCGCCGTGAAGCGGCGAACCTGTGCAAACGTTACCGCGTTGGGCAAGTGCTGCCCTGATCGCTGGTTGGCGCTGTCCCATTTGGGCGTGGGATATGAGGGAATATTTCTGAAGGCATCCCTGCCCACGGGCACGCCGCCTTTTTCCGCCAGAATCTTCAGGATGTGGCAGGAAGCGTTATGCTGATTACCTTCCGGTCCGCCGAAAGAGACAAAAGCCGCCACGGGAGTGCCTTTTATCGATGGAATGGTCTCCAGCCAATCGCTGATGTTCGATGGCGTGTCATAATAAAACACCGGTGTGCCGATGATGATGAGATCGTAACCCGGAAGGATTTCTTTATCGGTGTCCTGAATTTCGCGTTCATCGACAGTGAGTTTTTTCCCTTTGAGAATGCAGCCGATCAGGCGGGCATACCGCTGCGTGTGGCCGGTCTGGCTGTACCATAAAATCAGAACTTTTTTCGGTGAACGTGTTTTCAAATCCGGATAGGCTGCAAGGCCTTCACAGGTCAGGGATAACGGTGTGCATAACGCGGCTCCCATCACTGCGCTCTTCTTGATAAAGTCTCTGCGTGTATCCATTCTCAGCTCCCCTGAAATTTTTTGTTTCGAGTCGACGGCGACACTTTACTGAAGTTGCCACTGTTTTATCAATCGATATTTTCATTCCATTGATTAAAAGGAGCGGCGGCCAGACTGGAATTGAAATAGCGCGGATCAGCGGTGACTTCCCGCCCCAGCCATGAGGGCTTTTCGAAAATCTGATCTTCAGATTCGAGTTCCACCTCGGCAATGACCAGGCCGGCATTGTCGCCGAGAAACTCGTCAACTTCCCACTTCAGACCTTTGTGAAAAACTGCGTATCTGACCTTCTGGATTAATGATCCTGTGCATAATTTCAGCAGTTGTTCGGCATCGCTTACCGGAATCTCATACTCAAATTCATTGCGCGAAGCGCCGATGGAAATGCCTTTGACACAAATAAACGCCTGCGTCTCTGTCAACCTGACCCGGACCGTTCTTTCTTTGTCGAGATTGAGATAGCCCTGAAGGTAAAGGCTGCCTTTGCCCTGAGGCCATGCTTTTCCTGATACAAGAAATTTTCGTTCGATTTCCACAGACACGTCAGAATCCCTCTGGGTTAAGAGTTTACAAAACGATAGTTGTTTTTGCCGGCGTTTTTGACTTTGTACATGGCTTCATCCGCCAGTTTAATGAGATTATCCATATCTTCACTGTGATCGGGAAAAAGCGAGATGCCGATGCTGGTGCCGACGGTAGCCTGCCGGCCGTTAATGATAATCGGCTGAGAAACGCTTCGAATTACTTTTTCAGCAATCTGCGCGGCATTATCGGGAGATTGGATTTCCGTCGCAATGATCAAAAATTCATCACCTCCGACGCGGGCGACTGTATCCGTTTCGCGCACGCTGGAAAGCAGACGTCGTGCGACTTCTTTGAGGACGTAATCGCCGACATCATGGCCGAGCGTGTCATTGACCGATTTAAATCCGTCGAGGTCGATAAACATGACAGCGGCGCCTTTTTTATAGCGGCGGGCCAGATTCAGCGCCGATGACAACCGGTCCTTGGCTAGCCTCAAACTGGGCAGGTCGGTCAGCAAATCATGGGTTGCCAGATGCTTGATCTGTTCCTCCGCCTTTTTGCGCCGGGTTATTTCCCATGCCACATCCGCCAGCACGGAAACGGTATTCATGTCTTCTTCATCGTAATCGGAAGGCTTGTTACCCACACCCAGGATGGCCATGACCTTTCCGCCTCTCATAATCGGCACAACCAGTTCGCGGATGACAGCGGCATGTCCTTCCGGCATTCCTTTGCGGTGGGGCAAAGAAAGATAATCATTATGAATGACGGCCCGTTTCTGCAAGACGCAATCAGTCCACACGCCGGCTTGATCGATAGCGTAATGCATGCCTTTGCCCTCAGCTTTGCAGAATTCATTGAGCGTGCGTGTTGACCAGGCCTGAAGAGAAAGCGTTTTCTGATCCTCTTCCACAAAGTGATAGAAGCCGATGGGGCTTTCCACCAGGTCTCCCACTTCATCCAGTGTTTTTTGAAGAACCTCATCCAATGAATGCGTCATCGCAAACTCCAGCAAGGACAACCGGGTCCGGATGATCCTTCCTTCCTGCTCACGCTGAAGACGTTTCTTTTCCAGCTCTATGGACAACCGGCGGCTGACCATGAGAAAGAGAGCAAAGGTCAATGCAACAAACAAGATCTGGTACATCATCACGGCGAAAATTCCGAACAAATTAGAGACAATGAAGGTATGTGTTTCCGGAACAATCAGATTGACGATGACTTGAACCACACTGACCAGACAAAAGAAGGCAAAAACGATGCCGGTTGTCCGCGTCGCTGACCGAAGCGAACGATCGGCTCCGCGCAGCATCAGCCAGGAGGCCTGCGCGCAAATATAAAACAGCGCAATGCATAGATTGATCGTCCGCCACGCCCCGTCCGGATAAATATAGGTGAAGTAGGTCTGAACAGCCGTAAAAACGGCCAGCATGATGTAGTTATGAAACTGTCGGATATTTTTTTTCACATAGCGGCCAAGGCCGATATAGAGAATAATGGTTCCTCCGATGAGGAAGATATCAGCGACAATGATCGAAAAAAAATCGGGGATGACGTCGCGTAACGTAATCAGCAGAAGCCCCATGAACTGAAGTATATAATCGATCAGCCACAGGGCAATTTCCGGAGAGCGTTTGCGGTTATACCACCACAAGGGCGCAATAACGGCAACGCAAAGGGCGATAAACAAAACATAACTGACAAAAAATGTTCTTAAATAAATGATATTCATTACGAATCACCTTTTGTCTGTGTTATGCAGCTCTTTTAAAAATCTCAGATAAGATAATAAGGATACACTAACCGCGGCGCGAACCACCCAAAATCGATCCCAGCACCCCTCGGATAATTTGGCGTCCCAATGAAGAACCGATGCTGCGCGCCACGCTTTTGGCCGCGGCCTGCACCATGCCATCTTTCTGGCCGCCACGGGGACCTTTGCTCCCGAATATAATTTTGCTGAGCGTGCCCCCCATTCCTTCGCTGTCCTTTTCCTCTTCATCCCTTGCCGGAGCAGCAGACCGTTCCACTTTAAGGGCTGGTTTTTCTTCAGGCGTTTCATCTTGCTGTTGCGCTTCCCGCAGTTTTTCAAAAGCGGATTCGCGATCAACGGTTTTTTCGTAATGCCCGTAAATGGTGGAAGCTTTGATGGCGGTCAGGCGTTCATCAGGCGTCATGGCGCCCATGCGCGAAAACGGAACGATAACATTGGATCGTTCGACAATGTTCGGGCGTCCTTTTTCATCAAGAAATGATATCAGCGCTTCCCCGACGCCAAGTTCCGTAATGGCCTGTTCGGCATCAAAGGCCGGATTCTGGCGCATCGTGGAAGCCGCCGTTTGCACCGCTTTTTGGTCACGTGGCGTGAAGGCCCTCAGAGCGTGCTGGACACGGTTGCCCAACTGCGCCAGCACCGTATCTGGAATATCCAGCGGATTCTGCGTGACAAAATAAACGCCCACGCCCTTGGAGCGAATCAGGCGCACCACCTGTTCGATTTTTTCCAGAAGCGCCTTGGGCGCGTCGTTGAACAAAAGATGGGCTTCATCGAAAAAGAAAACCAGTTTGGGTTTTTCCACGTCGCCCACTTCAGGCAATTGTTCAAAAAGTTCAGCGAGCATCCAGAGCAGAAAGGTCGAATAGACTTTGGGATTGTTATAGAGCTGATCGGCAGCCAGAACGTTCATCACACCGCGTCCCTCGCTGTCTGTCTGAATCAGATCGGAGATATCCAGCATCGGCTCACCGAAGAATTTGTCGCCGCCCTGCTCCTCAATAGTCAGCAGCCCGCGTTGAATCGCGCCGATCGAAGCGGCGGAAACATTGCCGTACTCTGTCTTGAATTTTTTGGCGTTATCCCCGACAAACTGAACCATCGCCCGCAGGTCTTTGAGGTCAATCAGCAGGAGGCCATTGTCGTCGGCGATTTTAAAGACGATCTGCAAAACGCCGGATTGCGTATCATTGAGATTCAGCAGGCGCGCCAGAAGCAGCGGTCCCATATCGGAGATCGTCGCCCGCACCGGATGGCCGGATTTAGCATAAACGTCCCAAAACACCGTCGTGTTGGAGCGAGGAGTGAATTCCTTGACGCCGATACCTTCCAGACGTTTAAGCAGCTTTTCGGAAGACACACCCGCCGCGCCGATGCCGGAGAGATCGCCCTTGACGTCGGCCATAAAAACAGGGACGCCGATAGAAGCAAAGGACTCAGCCATCTTTTGCAGGGTGACGGTTTTTCCTGTGCCTGTGGCTCCGGTAACTAATCCGTGGCGATTGGCCATTTGCGGCAATAAAGCAATTTCCTTCCCTTGCGACATAGCGATAACTAACGGTGCAATCATATTTTACTCCTTATTGATTTCGACGTTTTAAGACACAATTGAGTATAGGAACAACGGCATTAGATGTCAATAATGAAATCGGGTCGCGCCGGAATAGTCATGACGCTTTTGTTTTGTATGCGTGCTCTCAGACAAGTTCATCCAGACGGGCGGATAGGGAGCGGGATAATTTTTGCAGCAGATTGGTTTCCATGTCAGGCGTGTAGCGGGACTGAATCGCGTCGCCGTTGTTCCAACTGGCGGTATATTCGCCGTTGATTTTAAACGGTACCAGCGCCAGCGATTTGACAAAATATTTTCGATGTTCGGGAAACAGCCGGTAATAACGCGTCAGATCATTGTTGACGAGAACCGGCTTCGATCCGGAGGAAAAGATTTCCCGGAAGAAATCCGGTTTGACGATATTGAGCCTGTCTTTCAGAAAGCCGGATGACAGCATCGCTTCGATCGCGGGCAGATTTTTTTTCGTATTGGCCAGAGTCAGCCAGACAAACGGCACTTGAAACTCATTTTCAATCCCCGTCAGCAGGTTTTCAAACAGACCGACAACATTCCCGGCTTCCGCCAGTCTCATCTCAATCTTTTCGATGCCGGTGGCGATTTTCGTATTGATATTTTCGATGTTTTCTCTCTTATTCATTTTCCATTTCACCACTGAGCGTAAAGAATCAAATGATCGGAAGGCTTTTCCGCCAGTCTTGATTCCAGATCAATCGTGCAGCTTTTCGATTTTGCGGCAAGCGCTTTCGTTGCCAGAATATGATCAACCCGCCAACCCAGCTTGCGCTTGACGGAATCTTTGACGCGATAGTCAAAGAAGGTGTATTGATCGGCTACGCCCGGATAGTGATGGCGAAACACGTCCGTCAGCCCCCATGCTTTAATATCCTCAAAAGCTTTCCAGACTTCCGGATTGAAGCAGACATGACCCAGCAGTCTTTTCGGGTCGTGAACATCAATCGGCTCCGGAGCGATATTCAGATCGCCGCACCAGATGATGTCGTTCTTGGGCTGGAAATTTTTCCGCAGATGTTTATTAAAACGCGCCAGCCATTCCAGTTTGTAGGCGAACTGTTCGCTTTCCATTTCCTGGCCCTGTGGCACATAGGTATTGATGATGGTCAGATTGTCGTATGTCGCGATGATCATGCGATCGGCATCGGCCGGTTTCCCGTCAAACCCGTAAGCAACTTTCTGCGGTTTCTGTTTTGAGACAATCGCTACGCCTTTGTATTGCTTATCGCCTTTGAACGCAACGTTGTAACCCAGAGCCTCAAATTCGGCTGCGGGAAAGGCGGCATCGGCAACCTTTGTCTCCTGCATGCAAAAGTAATCCGGGCTGTTGGCTTTGAGCCATGGTACAACGATGTGCATGCGCGAACGAATGGAATTTACATTATATGTTGCAAGCTTCAAAACACGCACCGCCTTTGATAATTTTTGTCAATTAATACCACGACAAAAGGTTGCTCTCAAGTTTTTTTGCGGCAATCCGTAAAATTGTGTATGAAAAAAATATGGAAAAAGTTGATATCACCATCATCGGCGCGGGCGTTGTCGGCCTGGCCATTGCCGCCGAAATCGCCCGGCCGGATTTAAGCGTCTTTATTCTGGAAAAAAATCACGCGCACGGCGGCGGTATCAGTTCGCGCAACAGCGAGGTCATTCATGGCGGCATGTACAACCCACCGGATTCTTTAAAAGCTTCTCTCTGCGTTGAAGGGAACCGGATGCTTTATGAAATTGCCGCGAAAAATCATATCCCGCATAAAAGAACCGGCAAACTGATTGTGGCCGTGAGCAGGGAAGAAGACGACGATATCGAACGGCTTTACTCAAATGGTCGTCAAAATGGTGTGCCGGCACTCGAGCTCATCACCCAAAAGCAGGTTTCCGACATGGAGCCAAATGTACAAGCCCATGCGGCTCTATACTCTCCCGATACCGGCATCATCAGCGTTCACGATCTCATGAATTACTTTTTAGCCAGCGCTCAAAATAAGAAAGCGCAAATGGTCTGCAATACCAACGTCACAGGCATAGAAAAGGAAGCCGGACATTATCGGATTTATTCACAAAACACCAAAGGAGAGAGCTTTGAATTTTCCTCCGCCGTCGTCATCAATGCCGCCGGTCTGGAATCCGACACCATCGCCAATATGGCAGGCGGCAACTATCAACTGCATTACTGCAAGGGTGATTACTGCAGTATTTCCGGAGTCAAACCGGGAATCGTACAAAGACTTATTTATCCGGTCCCGGCAAGAAAACATACCGGCCTGGGCGTTCATTTAACCATGGATTTGAATGGAAGGTATAAACTCGGCCCCGATACAACTTATATAGAGCGCAAAGAAGACTATCATGTGGAGCCCGAAAAAGCGGATCTATTCTTTCAAAGCACCAATAAATTTCTGCCTTTTCTGAAACAAGAAAACATTCATCCCGACATGGCCGGCATCCGCCCCAAACTTCAGGGTCCCGATGATGATTTTTGCGATTTTGTTATAAGGGAAGATGCTCCCGGATTCATCAATCTGGTCGGCATCGAATCCCCCGGCATGACCGCCTCACCCGCCATCGCCCGGTATGTCCGGAAAATGCTATAAGATTCCCCCTTTTTCTAAAGGGGGATTTAGGGGGATTTGAGAAATAAAATCCTCCCTAACCCTCCTTTAAAAAAGGAGGGAATTATACCTCTTTTTGATTGACACCATATCATCCTTCCCTTATAAACTATGGCCAAACTTTAACCTGAACAGGAGACTTTCTATGAAAAAATCTTCATTAATGATCGCCCTTTTAATCATTTTCTCGCTGGGCATTTTCGGCTGCAGCGATGATTCATCTAAAATCAAGATAGGCGTCATTGCGGAGCTGACCGGCGACGTTCCGGCTGTCGGCGCGTCCTGCAAAAATGCCGCTGAAATGGCTGTGCAGGAGATCAACGATGCGGGCGGCATTCAGCTCGGCGACAAAAAGTATCCTGTAAAATTAATGATCGAAGACAACGCCGGAAAGGCGGATCAGTCGGCTGCCGCGGCGCAAAAGCTCATCACTCAGCAGAAAGTCACGGCGATTGTCGGGCCCAATGCCAGCCGCTATGCGCTGCCGGCCGCGGAAATTGCCGAATCAAGCAAGACCGTTTTGATTACGCCCTGGTCCACCGCGCCCAAAGCCACCCTGGATTCCAAGACCAATGCGCCCAAGAAATATGTTTTCCGTGCCTGCTTTATCGATCCGTTCCAGGGAGGCGTGCTGGCAAAGTTCGCGCTCAACGATCTCAAACTGAAAAAAGCGGCGGTGCTTTATGATGTTGCGTCCGAATACAACAAGGGCATCGCTGAAATTTTTAAGGATGTCTATGAGAAAAACGGCGGCCAGATTGTCGCCTTCGAAACCTACACCACCAACGACAAGGATTTTTCTTCGCAGCTCACCAAAATCAAACAGGCGGCGCCGGACGTTATCTTCCTGCCCAACTATTACAGTGAAGTGCCCCTGCAGATTCAGCAGGCCAAACGCCTGGGCATTACTGTGCCGTTTATCGGATCGGATTCCTGGGGCTCTGAAGAGTTGGTGAAACTCTGCGGTAAGGACTGCAACGACTATTATTTCAGCACGCATTACGCGGCCGACTCGGCCAGCGACACAACCAAAAAATTTATTGCCAACTACAAGGCCAAATACGGAACGACACCGGACGACGTTGCCGCGCTGACGTATGACTCTTTCGGTCTTTTGTGGCAGTCATTCAAAACAGCCGGCAAGAACGACCGCCAGGGCATTCGCGACGCGCTGGCCAAGATTCCGCAGTATGAAGGCGTGACCGGAAATATGCAATTTCAGGAAGGCTCCGGCGACCCGATCAAGAGTGCCGTCATTTTAAAAATAAAGGATGGGAAGTTTACTTGGTTTGCGAATGCCAAACCATGACGTAACGGCTTGTTAAAATCCTCCCTAACCCTCCTTTAGAAAAGGAGGGAACAATGAGGTGAGAATTCTATTTCTTTGCTTCCCCCTTTTCTAAAGGGGGAATGAGGGGGATTTGAATGCTACCTTTTGAAAGGAAGCTTAAACCTCTTGCACGAAATCTCAGAAGTAACATGACTGATGCCGAGCATTTTATCTGGTCGAAGATCAGGCGAAAACAGATAAACAATGCGCAATTCTATCGGCAGAAAAATATAGGTCATTACATAGTTGATTTTTACTGTCCGAGAGGAAAACTGGTTATAGAGATAGATGGCGGACAGCATTATGATAAAGAAGGGTTTGAGAAAGATCAGATTAGAGATAGAAATTTACAGGAACTTGGATTAACCGTTCTGCGTTTTTCTGATACGGAGGTTCTTAAAAACATAAATGGTGTTCTTGAAAAAGTACATGAACATTTGAAAAATCTCCCCTAACCCCCTCTTTATGAAAGAGGGGGACTAGAGCCTCCTTTAAAAAAGGAGGGGATAACAGGAATTTTTTCACCAATAATCTATGGCCTATATTTTCCAGCAAATTCTTAATGCTCTGCAGCTCGGCAGCATCTACGCGCTGATTGCTCTGGGATACACGATGGTTTATGGCATCCTGACCATGATCAACTTCGCGCACGGCGATTTGTTTATGGTCGGCGCTTTCTTCTGCTTTTTGCTGGCCGCTTATCTTCATCTTTCTTTTGTTCCAACGCTTCTTTTGTCCATGATTGGCGTAGCCTTCTTAGGCGTCATCATCGAACGGCTGGCCTACAAACCGCTGCGCCGCGCGCCGCGCGTCTCCGCCATCATCACCGCTCTGGGCGTCGGCCTCTTTCTGGAAAACTTCACGCTCGCGCTTTCGCCCTATCCCAAACATATTCCTCAGCTCCTGGAAAACGTCACCTGGACGGTCGGTTCGATTTCCATTTCTTCGCTGCAGGTGCTGATCATTGTCCTTTCCTTAATCCTGATGCTGATTCTGGATTTCATCGTCCAGCGCACCAAAGCAGGCATGGCGATGCGCGCCATTTCCTGGGATAAAACCATCGTCCCTTTGATGGGCGTGCCGGTCAATAAAATCATCTCGTTGACATTTGCCATCGGCACAGGCCTCGGCGGCGCGGCCGGTGTGATGTACGGGCTGGCTTATCCGGTGATTGATCCCTACATGGGCATCATGGTCGGCTGGAAAGCCTTTATCTGCGCCGTGGTCGGCGGCATCGGCAACATCCGCGGCGCCATGATCGGCGGTTTTATTTTGGGCACGGTGGAAATCATGGTGGGCGCTTTCTTCCCGTCAACGTATCGTGATTTTGTTGCCTTCACGCTGCTCTTGATTCTTTTAATTGTCCGGCCTTACGGCATTCTGGGCAAGCCCCAGCCGCAGAAGGTGTAGCCATGGCCAAAATAAAATCCATATACGAAAACGTCATGAGCCGCTGGCAAGCGCTCACGGATTTCAAATTTTTCTGGCCGCTCTTTATGATAACGGGTATTGCCTTTTGCATGGCTGCATCCACTTACGAGTTCATAGACTTATATGTGCAACTGATTTTAATTTACGTGGGCATCAATATCATTCTCACCGTCAGCCTGAATTTAATCAACGGCTACATGGGCGAATTTTCCGTGGGACACGCCGGTTTCATGGCCGTGGGCGCTTATGTGGCTTCGCTTTTGACCGTTCATGTTTTTCCGCCCGGCGCCCAGAACCTCTTTTTTCCGCTGGCAATCCTGGCGGGAGGACTCGCTGCCGCATTGATCGGTTTTCTCGTGGCGATTCCCTCTTTTAAAACGCGCGGCGATTATCTGGCCATTGTCACTCTGGCCTTTTGCATGATTGTTAAATCCGTTCTGGAGAACATCGACGCCATCGGCGGCCCGCGCGGGCTGCTGGGTATGGAGAAACTCACCACGCTGCCCTGGGTCTTTTTCTGGACAGCGCTTTCCGTCTGGGTCATACGCAATCTCGTTTATTCCAATTTCGGGCGCGGCGTTTTGTCCATCCGCGAAGACGAAATCGCCAGCGATCTGATGAGCGTCAACACGCGTCAGGTCAAAATCATCGCTTTTGTCGTTTCGTCTTTCTTCGCGGGGATTGCCGGGGGATTGTTCGCCCATGCCCTGCAGTTCATCAACCCGCGCATGTTTGACATTATCAAATCCACCGATATTCTGATCATGGTGTATCTGGGCGGCATCGCTTCCATTGCCGGTTCAATTATCGGCGCGGTCATTTACACCATCCTGCTGGAAATCCTCCGTCCGCTGGGTGTCTGGCGCATGGTCTTCATGCCGCTGATGCTCGTTCTCCTGATGATTTACCGTCCGCGCGGCATCATGGGCCTCAAGGAAGCCCGCATGTTTACGCCGCTACGCGATCTGGTCACGGAGAAGCTCTGGCGGCAGAAGAAAAAGGAGGCCGGCGATGCCTCTCCTTAAAATAGAAAAAGTCACGCACCGCTTTGCCGGGCTTTGCGCCGTCTCCGATTTCAACCTGGCTGTTGAGCCGCATGAACTCATCGGCGTCATCGGACCCAACGGCGCGGGAAAAACCACCGTCTTCAATCTGATTACCGGCGTCTATCGTGCCAGCGAGGGCAGCATCAAACTCGAAGGTCAGGAACTGGTCGGTAAAACACCGCATCAGATTACCAAACTCGGCATTGCCCGCACATTTCAAAACATTCGCCTGTTCAAGGAACTGAGTGTTCTGGATAATGTCCGCACTGCGCATTACGGACGGATTCACTACACGCCGGCGGAAGCACTTTTGCAAATTGGACGTTTCCGCGCGGAAGAGAAACGCATCACCCATCAGGCGCTGGACCTGCTTGCGATTTTCAAGCTCGATGAAATGGCCGGTGAAAAAGCGAAAAATCTGCCTTACGGGTTGCAGCGTCGCCTGGAAATTGCGCGCGCGCTCGCCACCGAACCCAAACTTTTGCTGCTGGATGAACCGGCCGCCGGAATGAATCCCAATGAAATCATCCAGCTTATGGATTTCATCAGATGGATTCGCAAGACATTTTCGGTTACGATCATTCTTATCGAGCATCAGATGCGGCTGGTGATGGGCATCTGTGAACGCCTCGTTGTGCTGGATTTCGGCGCGACCATCGCCACCGGCCTGCCCGTTGAGATTCAAAATAACCCGAAAGTGCTTGAAGCCTATCTGGGTGAGGAGGTGGCCGTATGACAACCTCCGAAAAAATTCTGGCCGTCTCCCATTTAAAAGTTTCCTACGACAGCATCCACGCGGTGGACGATATAACCTTCGATGTGGGCAGGGGAGAAATCGTCACGCTCATCGGCGCCAACGGCGCGGGAAAATCATCCATCCTGCGCGCGATTTCCGGCGTCATTCCCTACAGCGGCAGCATCACCTACTCCGGAAAGGATTTAAAAAACATTGACGCCGATAAGATTGTCGCCGCGGGCATCGCGCATGTGCCGGAGGGCCGGGGCATCTTCGGCAATCTGACCGTCATGGAAAATTTAAAGCTCGCCACCTGGCAGCGCAAAGACAAAGAAAAGATGAAGAAGGATTTTGAAAATGTTTTTTCGCTTTTTCCGCGCCTGAAGGAGCGAAGAAAACAGCAGAGCGGCATGCTCTCCGGCGGCGAACAGCAGATGCTGGCGGTCGGCCGCGCGCTGATGAGCGACGCGCAGATGCTGCTGCTCGACGAACCCTCGATGGGACTCTCGCCGGTGCTGGTGCGCGATATTTTCAAAATCATTCAGGACATCAACGCGGCGGGGAAAACCATTCTGCTGGTCGAACAAAACGCCAATATGTCCCTGCACATTGCATCACGTGGCTACGTTCTGGAAACCGGCCGCATTGTTCTTTCGGGTACCGGCAGGGAGCTCACAGGTAATCCGCGCATCAAGGAAGCCTATCTGGGCGGATAAAGATTGAACGACAAATCTCTTTTGACGCCAACCTGCCGCTGTGCTACAAAGCAAAGAAACTGAACTTATCCGAAACAAAATATACATCCATCGGGAAATTTGCTCATGGCCAATCAGGATACTTTGATTGAAGAGAGAAGCATAATGGTGTCGCTGCAAACGTGGTGGACAGCATTCCGCTATCATTTTGTGCCATCCAGTTTCCTTCCGGCTATTCTGGGCGGCGTCCTGGCCTGGGCGCAAACCGGACTTTTGAATCAATGGTTTTTCTTTCTGACGGTGCTGGGCGTAACGCTCAACCACATCGCCCTGAATATGACCGACGACTACTTCGATTATCACGCCGCCGTTGACCGCTTCGATCAAAGGGAGAACAATCCTTACGCGGGCGGCAGCGGCACTCTGACGAGCGGGAAAATTCAGCACCAGCACATGCGGCTGGTTTTCACCTGGCTCTATCTGCTGACCATCACCATCGGTCTTTACCTTTGCGTCGTTCAGAGTTGGTGGATCCTTGCTTTCGGGCTATTCGGCATGGCCAGCTCTTATTTTTACACGGCGCCGCCTGTTCGCTATGGCTATCGCGGCTTCGGCGAAGTTTCTCAACTGATCAATTTCAGCCTCACCATCGGTCTGGGCGCCTACGTCGTCCAAACGGTTTCTTTTTCCTGGGAGGCGGTCCGGGTTTTGCTGCCTCTGGGTCTGATGATGTTTGCCATGATCATCATCAATGAGATATCCGACAGCAAAGATGATGCTGCCGCCGGTAAATACACCCTGGTGGCGCGGTTCGGCGCGGCAAACGCAGTCTGGCTATATGGTCTGGCAATGATTCTGGCCTATGCGTTTATTGTATTGGCGCCCCTCTGGAATATGGCGACGCCATGGATTTATCTGGCAGGGCTGACTTTGCCTTGGGCGATTCAGGCATTCTTTATCCTGAAAAGAAACTTCGGCGAGCCGGACAGGCTGATCCCGGCCAATCTGCTGACGATCCGCGTCCATCATTTGACCGGAATTTTATTAATTATCGCCTATCTGATTCAAGGGTTGCAAAACGGGCGGGATTTAGCGCAGGCTTTTTTTGCCGTGTTGATTCTTGCCGCTTTTTATCTTCCGGCTGCCGTGCGGGTACTCTTCAAAAATCATGACAAGAAAGGATAAGGCGGTTCATCAAACCAGTCGGTGACGGTTTTTAAATATCTATAATAAAAAAGGGAGGGCCATCACATGGAATTTGACCGCGAAAGTTTATCGAAACACGATGGCAAGGAAGGCCGCGAGGCATTGGTCGCGGTGGACGGCAAGGTCTATGACGTCACGGGCAACCGCTTGTGGAAAAATGGCGCGCACATGAACCGTCATCAGGCGGGAACCGATCTCACCGAAGCCATTGCCGCGTCGCCGCACGGCAGGGATGTTCTGGTCAAAATCAAAGAGAAGGGAACGCTGGCCAAAGAAAAAGCGGAGAAGCCGCCGTTTCTTCCGGATTGGCTGGTCCAGTTTATGGAGGACTATCCGTTCTTCAAACGGCATCCGCATCCCATGGTCGTTCATTTCCCCATGGCCATCTTTATTATTGCTCCGCTTTTTCTGGCCTGGTATTACCTCATCACGCCGTCTCAGGGACTCCTCGATGCCGTTTTCTACCTCTACATTCTGGGAACCCTTTCTTTGCCGGCAGCCATTGGAACGGGAATTCTGGCGTGGCTGGTTAATTATTCAGGCAAACCCAATCCACTTATCATCAGGAAAACTATTTTTTCCATTTTGCTGTTAATTTTTGATATCGTCATCATGACGGCATTGATTGTCGAACCGGATATACTGCAAAATCCTTCCGGGATGAATTTGATTGTGCCGGCGCTGGTTTTCTTCTGCCTGCCTGTGGTATTGCTGATCGGGGAACACGGCGGCAAACTGGTTTTCCCCGTGCTGAAAAGCAAATAGCCGATATTTCAATGACGAAGATGTGAGTATAAAATGATTGATGAAAAATTACTGGAAATCCGCAGCTATGATGGGACAGGTTATCGGCCGCTGATTGATTATGACAAATGGCGGGTGGCCATTCTGCGATATAACGATGAACTTCTGCCCGAACGCATCTTCGCCATGCAGCGGCACGACGAAACGGATGAAGTTTTTGTTCTGCTGGAGGGACGGTGCATTCTCTTTCTGGGGGAGGGCAAAAATACCATTAACGCGATTACCGCGATTGACATGGTGCCGCGTAAACTCTACAACGTCAAACGCGGCGCTTGGCACAGCCACACCCTGAGCCGTGACGCCTCCGTGCTGATTGTGGAAAACCGCGACACCACCGTTCATAACTCGCCGAAGATGCTGTTGAATGAAGCGCAGCGCAAACGCATTGCGGAGATTACGCACGAAATATGGACAGATTAGGAATCGCCGTCTCGTGGTCCGCCTTTTCCATTCGACTGGCAGCAATGAGGCTGTTAATTTATTCTTTTTTTAACAAATGAATAATGGTATTATGCAACAAAATAACAGATATAGAGAAACGCTGACAACATAGTTGAAGAGGACCTTTAAAAAGCTGTCAAAATGTTGAAGTAAAGAACATTTGAAGAAAGGAACCGCAAAATGACTTACCAGGAACTTTTAAAAAAGCAGATCGGGAAAGAATGTACCTTTAACGCCAACCACACGCAATGTACGATTAATTTTGGAGCGGCAGAACCTTTTGCAGCGGAGGGAACCATTGAGGACGTTACCGATGACTATGTGGTTATAAAAAGTCAGAGCTCAACAGCGATTTATCTGCTCACCAATACATCCATATCTTATTGATAAGAAGAATTCATACCCACTCAATGTCGCTGCGTCATTAAAAGCAGCATCTATTAAGATTCGCTTTCCACAAAACTCTTCTTGTGCAGCTTGACCGGCTTCATCTTTTTTTTGCGCATGCGCAGATTGAGCATTTCCACGCCCACCGAAAACGCCATGGCGAAATAGATGTATCCTTTGGGCACGTGCACGTCGAACCCTTCGGCGACCAGCGTCACACCGACCAGCAGCAGGAAGGACAGAGCCAGAATTTTGATGGTCGGATGCGCATCCACAAAATTGCTGATGGGTTTGGCGGCAAACAGCATGACGCCCACGGCACAGATGATGGCAATGGCCATAATCGAAATTTCCTGGGCCAGACCGACAGCCGTGATGACGGAATCCAGAGAAAAGACGATATCCAGGAGAGCAATCTGAATCAGGACGGCCGCCATACTCGATGATATGAGCTTCGGTGTTTCCTCCTGATCGCCTTCCAGACTGCCGTGAATTTCATGTGTGGCCTTCGCCAGCAGGAAAAGTCCTCCACCGATCAGGATAATATCGCGTCCCGAAATTTCCTGGCCGAAGATGGTAAACCATGGCGCGGTCAGTTTAATGACCCAGAAGATGGAGAATAAGAGGGCGAGCCGTGTCAGCATCGCCAGGATTAAGCCGGTACTGCGGGCAAAGTTTTGTTTATGCTTGGGCAGTTTGCTGACGAGGATGGATATGAAAATGATGTTATCAATGCCCAAAACGATTTCCAGAGCGGTGAGGGTTGCCAGAGCAATCCATGCTTCCGGATTGGTGAACCATGTGAACATAATTTTTCTCCGTGAATTTAATAAATAATGGATTAATATTCGATGCCCGCGCGGTCTTTGATGCCGGCGTTGTAATGATGTTTTACTTCTTGGATTTCACTTACGGTATCGGCCAGCTTGATGATTTCTTTCGGCGCGTACCGTCCGGTCAGAATCAGATCAAGCCCGGCAGGTTTGTTTTTAATCATAGTCACGACGTCCTTCAGTTTGATCAGTTTGAAATCCAGAGCGACGTTGATTTCATCCAGAATGATCATGTTGTACTTGCCGCTTTCAATGGCCTTGCGGGCGGTATCCAGACCCTTTTGCGCCATTTCAATATCAATGGCGGCAGGATGGTTGCGCATCACAAAGCTGTCCAGCCCGGACATGGCGATGTTCAGGTTGGGCAGATATTTTTCCGCGGCAAGAAATTCGCCGTATTTTCTGCCCTTCATGAACTGCAGAACAAAAACCTTATATCCCTGTCCGATGGCCCGCAGCGCCTGACCGAAAGCGGCGGTCGTTTTCCCCTTGCCGTTGCCGGTGATGACGATGACCAGCCCCTGTTTTTTCTGCGCGGCATTTTTTCCCGCTTTTTTTGAAGCCGGCGTTTTCTTTTTACTTGCTTTATAGACGGGGACGTCTTCACTTTTTATCATGGTCATTTTCCTGCCTGCTTTCGAAAAAACTTTTCCGTGATTTCTTCCGCTGCCGTGTAGGGATCGGATTTTCTGTTTCTTATTTTTTCAGCGATTTTTTCCAGGTCGCCGTCCGTCACCAGGGAATGCATAACCGGTTCCATCAGGCAGGCGCTGAGCGCGTCTTTGATTTCCGTCATGGCCTTGCGGTGCATCCTTTCCGTGAGCATTCCGCTTTGTTGTAAATATAAATGGTGCTCCTCGATTTTTTTCGCGAGTTCGGCGGTATTTTCGTCAAAAGTGGCCGGATCAAAAGCGTTGCCCACCATGACGATCGGCGGCTTCCAGCCGTCGGCGGTCTTGGGGGAGAGGTTGAGCATGGAAGAAAGCTCCGTCTGCAACTGCCTGGCGCCGGCACGGTCGGCTTTATTGATAACGAACACATCTGCGATTTCCATCAGGCCGGCCTTCATGGTTTGAATTTCGTCGCCCATTCCCGGAACCAGGACGACCAGCACAGTGTGGGCGTGATTGATGATATCAATTTCCTGCTGGCCGATGCCGACGGTTTCCACAATAATAATATCCTTGCCCATCGCTTCCATCACGTGGATCGAGTTGCCGGCGGCCTGAGAAAGCCCTCCCAGCGCGCCGCGCGTCGCCAGCGAGCGGACAAAAACTCCAGCATCCTCGGCATGACGCTGCATGCGGATCCGGTCTCCCAGAATAGCGCCGCCGGTGAAGGGGCTGGTCGGATCAACGGCCAGGACGCCGACCGTTTTGTTCAGTTTCCTGAATTCTGAGATCAGGGCGTCGGTCAGCGTGCTTTTCCCCGCGCCCGGCGCTCCAGTGATGCCGATAATAAAGGATTTGCCGGTATGGGCGTAGAGTTTTTTGATTTTCGCTTTGGCGTCGGGAAGTTTATCTTCGATGTCTCTGATCAGACGGGAGGCGGTCCGAATATCACCGGCACATATTTTTTTGATGGTCGTATCCATGGGGTCTGCTGCTGCCAGGGTTTAGTGGGGCTTGATGTTTGTTTTGATCCATTCCACTATGGAATCGAGCGAAGCCCCCGGTGTAAAGATGGCTTTGATGCCGGACTCGTAAAGCGTGGAAAAATCCTGTTCGGGAATGATGCCGCCGCCGATGACGGCAATGTCCTCCGCGCCTTTCTCGCGCAACAGCTCGACCACCCGTGGAAACAAAACACGGTGAGCACCGGAAAGACAACTGAGTCCGACCGCATCAACATCTTCCTGAATGGCGGATGCGGCGATTTGTTCCGGTGTCTGATGACAGCCGGTGTAAACCACCTCAAACCCGGCGTCGCGGAAACAGCGGGCGAGAATACGCGCGCCGCGGTCGTGACCGTCCAGTCCCGGTTTGGCGACCATCACACGAATTTTTCTTTCCGGCATATAAATGTCTCCTTAAATTATCTTTAAGACCAAGTCGGATTCATCAGGATACCGCGGCGGCGAGGAGGAGGCGCCGGAGACGTATTAAGTATACGTTGAGGACGCCGACGACGCTGCCAACAAAGGTAGCCGTATGAAGGCGGCTTGGTTTCAGTAAAGTCCCGGATCCCTATACTCCCCATAAACTTCGCGGTAAACATCGCATATTTCCTGCAGGGTGGCCAGGTTTTTCACGGCGTCGATGCAGTGCGGCATCACGTTATCGCCCTTTTTGCAGGCGCTTCTGATATTGTCCAGAGACGTTTTGACGGACTTGCCGTCGCGCTTACGCCGAACTTCCTGGAGCCGTTTAATCTGCTCTTCACCGACTTTTTCTTCAATTTCAACCAGCGGAATAGGATACTGCTGGTTGCTTAAATATTTATTGACGCCGACCATGATCTTATCGCCCTTTTCCAGTTGTGCCTGGAATTTATAAGCGGATTCGGCAATTTCCATTTGCGGAAATCCTTTATCAATGGCGGCAATCATCCCGCCCATGGCATCTATTTTGTTGATGTAGTCCCAGGTTTCTTCCTCAATTTTATTCGTCAGAGATTCAATAAAATAAGAACCGGCCAGAGGATCAATGGTGCTGGCCACGCCGGTTTCTTCCGCCAGAATTTGCTGGGTGCGCAGAGCAATTTCCGCAGCGTGCTCCGAAGGCAGACAGAAAACTTCATCCAGCGAGTTGGTATGCAGCGACTGGGTTCCGCCCAGGACAGCCGCCAGCGCCTCCACCGTTGTGCGCACAACGTTGTTGTAGGGCTGCTGAGCCGCCAGGGAGCATCCCGCCGTCTGGGTGTGGAAGCGCAGCCACATCGAGCGGGGATTCTTCGCCTGAAAACGGTCCCGCATGATTTTCGCCCAGATGCGGCGCGCCGCCCGCAGTTTGCAGATTTCTTCGAAGAAATCGATGTGCGAATTAAAGAAGAAGGAAAGGCGCGGCGCGAAATCGTCAACATTCATTTGCTTGCGGCGGACGACATCCTCCACATATTCGATGCCGTCACGGATCGTGAAAGCCAACTCCTGAACAGCCGTAGCGCCCGCTTCACGGATGTGATAACCGCTGATGCTGATGGTATTCCAGCGCTGAACATATTTTGTGCCGAATTCCACGGTATCGCTGATCAATTTTACGGAAGGCTCCGGCGGGCACATGAAAGTCTTTTGCGCGATGAATTCCTTGAGCATGTCATTTTGAATGGTGCCGCCGATTCTGGAAAGCGGCACGCCTTTAATGTCCGCTGCCGCGCAGTACATGGCCCACAGAACCGTGGCCGGGGGATTGATGGTCATCGACGTCGTAACCTCCGCCAGCGGGATGCCTTCCATCAGCACCAGAAAATCTTCCAGCGTGTCTATCGCCACGCCGCATTTGCCCACTTCGCCCAGCGCTTTGGGCGAGTCGCTGTCGTAGCCCATCAGCGTCGGGAAATCGAAAGCCGTGCTCAGGCCGGTCTGGCCTTCGCGCAGCAGCATTTTCCAGCGCTGATTGGTGTCGTGAGCGCTGCCCATACCCGAAAACATGCGAAACGTCCAGTAGCGCCCCCGGTATCCGGTTACCTGATTCCCTCTGAGATAAGGAAATTCGCCAGGCGCGCCGATGTCTTCGGCAAAATTCATGTCTTGAATATCTTCCGGAGTGTAGAGCCTTTTTATTTCTTCGTCCGATACCGTCGAAAAACGCTCTTTCTGGTCCGGGTTATTTTTTAGCGACTTCTGAACTTCGTCTTCCCATTTTCGGGTAAGTTTCAAAGACGCCTCTTGCATTTCTTTGGAGAAATACACGGTCAAGTCCCCCCGTATTATTCGGAATAATTAAGAATATCCGTAAAATCTAAAAGGCACTAACTCAAATCTTTTGATTTTGTCAAGAGATATTGAACTTTCGGCGCCTTATCCCTGAGGTTGTCTTATGGCCATAATTAAAAAGCACCTCTGTCATAGCGACAGAAGTGCTTTGATTGTTGAATGCTTTATTTATAAATATTATAAAGGCTTTACGTTTTCCGCTTCCTGGCCTTTTTTGCCCTGCTGGATATCAAAGGACACGCGCTGGCCTTCATTCAGCGATTTGAAACCGTCGGCCTTGATGGCGCTGAAATGAACGAAGACATCACCGCCGTCATCCTGCTTGATAAAGCCGAATCCTTTTTTGGCGTTAAACCATTTTACAATTCCTTCCGGCATCGTTGTGCAAACTCCTTTCATAGATTTTACCGGTCGAATTAAACGATGACAGATTTAAAACCGAAAGTCTTTAAAGAATGAAGATGGTCCGGTAAGGATGAATATCTGCGAACCCCTAAAGCTTATTACGGATTAACCTTTTACCTCAAAACGTTTAAATTCAACTTGTTTCACCGCTACAAAGCGCGATGACGGATGTACTTAAGCATAAGACTTGATAAAGTCAAGCTATAATTTATTGTTCAGCGCGCTTACACTTTTTAAAGAAATATGCTATTTATAGCACAAATCAGGAGGGATGATTCATCACCCATAACGACCAATAAACTTTGATAGAAAGGATTTATTATGAAAAGAAAAATAGCCGTTTCAATTTTGTCTATGGCCGTATTGCTTATGGCGGCCGTTTGTTATGCGGAAGTCAATCCCCCTCAGGTGGGGGGGACCTTTCCGGAAATAGAACTGGCGAAGCCGACCGCCCCCGCCGAACTTCAGTATCTGGGATTGTCGGGCAGCGGGTTTTTTAAAGTCAATCAGATCAAGTCGGATGTCGTGATTGTGGAAATATTCAGCATGTATTGTCCCTACTGCCAGGGCGAAGCCCCCAATGTCAACAGTCTTTATTCACTGATTGAAGGCAATCCCCGGCTCAAGGGCAAAATCAAAATCATCGGCATTGGAATCAACAACTCACTTTATGAAACGAATATTTTTAAGAATAAATACAAAGTTCAGTTTCCTTTGATACCGGATGGAGACTTTAAACTGCACAAAACCATCGGGCAGGTGAGAACACCGTATTTTATTGTCGTCAAACTGAAGGGAGGAAAGACCGAAGTTATTTATTCCAAACTCGGAGCCCTGGGTGACAACAAAACGTTTCTCGACCAAATCGTTAAATCAACCGGATTAAAATAGGAGCGGGCTATGAAAAAAATATTACTATCCTCTTTGCTGATTTGTTTATTTGCCGTCAACGCTTACGCGCTTTCCGAGGCGTATAAAAATAATATTTATAACCCGGGCGCGTTAAAGCCCCGAGACAGCGTTTTAAAGGTCAAGGTGGGAGACGCCGCTCCGGATTTTACGCTGAAAGCCGTCAGCGGCAAAACGATTTCTCTAAAAGACTATCAGGGGAAGAAGAATGTCGTGATTTCCTTTGTTCCGGCGGCGTGGACACCGGTATGCTCCGATCAGTGGCCGGGCTACAACATCGTTCAGGATCTATTTGAAAGCCATGATGCCGTCATGCTGGGCATTACCGTTGATAGTATTCCCACGCTATTTTCCTGGACAAATCAAATGGGAAAACTCTGGTTTGAGGTTTTATCCGATTTCTGGCCGCACGGCGCCGTTGCCGAGAAATTCGGCGTTTTGCGTTCCGACGGCGTTTCCGAAAGGGCCCTGTTTGTTATCGATAAAAAAGGCATCATCTGTTACATTGACGTGCATGATATCAATCAGCGACCGCCACTGGAGGCGCTGGTCAGAGAACTGGAAAAAATGCAGCCATAAAATAAATTTAAGATATTGATATTAATGATATTTATGCTTTTTCCTTGACACAGCCCCGATATTCATCTATGCACCTTCCAGAAGTTTCTGAACGCCGGTCATTTTTTTGTCCGTACCATCAGAGGATAAAGGTTATCGGGGTGAACGTGGAAGAAAAAAGAAGAAAAAAGAAAGAGCGGGAACGGGAAAACAGACGAAACACTATTCTCAAAGCGGCAAGAAAGCTTTTTTTTGATCGTGGTTTCAAGTCTGTAACAGTTGACAATATCGCCGAAAAATCGGAAGTCAGCAAGGGATCCATTTATCTTTGTTTCGAAAGCAAAGAAGAAATATACACGCAGATTCTGATCGCCGAAAATATCGCTCTCTACGATAGAGTCAAGAACTTCACGGCAATTGAAGCGTCCGCTTCACAGCTAATGCAGGAATTCGCCCGCATTTACGTCGATTATTTCCTCAACGATAAAGAGCTCTTCAGAATTCTGATGACTTTTATGATGCAGACGGGGCATATGCATCTGACGCAGCAGCAAAGCGCCGAACTGATCAGATCAACGAATCAGAACATCACCATTCTTTCTCAAATCATTCAGAAGGGTGTGGATTCCGGTGAATTTACGCCGGTGGACAATATCCGGCAGATGCAAAATGCTATCTGGGGAATGTTAAACGGCATCATCTCCCTTTATCTTTTTATAGGAAATCCCATAAAAAGAATGGAGAGAATCCATTCCACCGTTCAGGAAAGTCTGAATATCATGATTAAAGGTTTAAAAGCGTAAGTCTTTTCCGGGCGTACTTACTTCCCGTTCTCTTTCAATATTTCTTCAAAATCCTGCTCGGCTTGCCGCAGTGTTTTCTCTACCTCTTTTTCCAGTTTTTCAAATCTTTCGATAATAATTCGCGCCTGATCGGTCAGTTGAAGAGATTTTTCCTTATCGCTGGTTGACACCAGTTTCTTATCCATCCGCTCTTCCGAAGCTTTCAGTCGCCCCCAGGCGGCGCGGTAGGACATCCCCAACTCTTTGGCCGCGGCGTTTAAACTGTGGCGCTCTTCAATGGATTTGAGAATTTCATCACGGCCTTTGCCGAAAATGACCTTTCCGTTGTGCTCAATCCAGATTTTATATTTTATTTCCATCAGGCGCCTCCTGACCTTTTCCTTTAAATGATTTATAGGGAAGAAATAGCTAAAATGTCAATATAATTCATCATGGGTCACTTCATAGGAAGAACTTCGTTGAGGCTACCGGTGCGGTAGCCTCTCAGATCCAGCGCAACATAGGTAAAACCGATTTCCCGCAATGCTGCGTTGACGCCATTCATCAGCTTCACATTAAAAAATTTACGCCTTTCCGCTTCTGCCACTTCTATTCTGGCTGTATCGCCATGATAGCGCACCCGCAAATTCTTAAATCCCAGATCGAGCAGATACTGTTCGGCCTTCTCCACCATCGCCAGCCTCTCAATGGTTATTTTTATGCCGTAAGGAAAGCGTGACGCCAGACAGGCAAAGGCCGGTTTATCCCAGGTGGGCAGGCCCATTTTTTTTGATAATTTCCGAATGTCTTCTTTGTGGAAACCGGCATCCTGAAGCGGACTGATGATTCCCAGCTCATGAATCGCCCGCATGCCGGGGCGATAATCGCCAAGATCATCGATGTTCGAGCCCTCGGCAATCGTTTTGATATGATGCTTTTTGGCTTCCTTTTTTATCCGGGAAAATAACGCGTGTTTGCACAGATAGCACCTGTCCGGCGGATTATCCGTAAACGCTTTGCTCTCCAATTCCCTGGATTGAATAATGATGTGCCGGATGCCGGCGCTGCGTACGAATTCAATGGCTTCCCGGAATTCTCTTTCAGGGTGTATGGACGATTGAGCCGTGAAAGCCGTGACCTGATCTTTTAATACATCATGCGCGACTTTCAGAAGAAAAGTACTGTCCACACCGCCCGAATACGCCACAGCCAGGGGCGCTGATTCCTTTATCATACGCTGAAGACGATTCAATGAATTCTGAAGTTCCATATGGACGCTTATATAGCATAAACGGCTCTACAATGCCGTTGTTTTCTTGTTTCAGACGGTTATCCGTTGACGCTTCCAATATATCTTGACCTTTTTTCTTTTCTTGTCATATTTTACAGTCATAAATCAGCAGGAGGGAAAACCTATGTCCAAATTGGTTCGTTTCGGTGTTTCGCTGGAGGAAGATTTACTGGTTAAATTCGACCGTCATATCAAACAAAAGAAATACACCAACCGTTCCGAAGCGCTTCGGGATATGATTCGCGACGAACTGGTCAAAAAGGAATGGACGGAAAATAAGGAAGTAACCGGGGCGATTACACTGGTTTATGACCATCATACGAGAGAACTGGTCACCAAGGTATTAGATGTCCAGCATGATTATCATGAATGTATTCTATCTACCCAGCACATTCACCTGGATCATCGCAATTGCTTTGAAATTGTCGTAACCAAGGGCAAGTCGAAAGATATTGAAGAGCTTTATCAGAAACTGAAGTCCATCAAGAGCGTGAAGCACGCCGGATTTATGATGGCGACGCAGGGCAAAGACCTGCCTTAACAGGCACATCGTCAGCGTTTTTGCAGCGACAGGGGAAGTTCCAGATTATTTTCTTCCAGCAATTTTTTGTCAGTCAGTATTTCCGAAACAGGGCCGTCGGCAACCACGGTGCCTTCTTTAATCACAATGCAGCGCTGACAGACATCCATAATCAGATCGAGATCGTGCGAGGCGATGATTTTCGAGTGCTGGAAGGTTTTGAGCAGATTGATGAGCAACCGCCGTGATCTTGGATCAAGATTCGCCGCCGGTTCGTCCATGGCCAGAATATCCGGCTCCACCGCCATGACTGCCGCGATGGCCACAGCGCTTTTCTGACCGCAGGAAAGATGATGCGGCGGTTTATTTTTCAGTTCAAGGCCGTTGACCAACGTTAATGCATATTCTACTCTGTCCCGCACGGCAGTGTCATCCAAACCGAGATTGAGCGGTCCGAAAGCAACATCTTCATAAACGGTCGGCATGAAGAGCTGATCATCGGGATTCTGAAAAACAATGCCGACTTTGCGGCGGATTTCCTGCCGGGTCTGTCTGGTGAGATAAAGATCACCGATATTAACAGATCCCGATGTCGGCATAAGATAGCCGTTCATATGCAATAAAAGCGTGGATTTGCCCGCGCCATTGGCGCCGATGATGCCCACAGATTCCCCGTGCGTGATACGGAAAGAAATATAGCGCAGGGCATGAGTCCCGTCCGGATAGCGGAAGGAAACATTCTTAAACTCGACAATATGATGGCTCATGAAAGAACTCCTTGAACGAATCTACCGATTATTTCCGTTGCCGGATAAAACCGGAAAACATAGAGAAAAATTATCATGGATAAGGTAAAAATAATATCTTCAGTTCTGATATGAAACCGTTTGAGAGAAGGCATATCCCCCTGAAATCCTCTGGACAGCATGGCAAAGTAAACTCGCTCGGCTCTCTCTATGGTGCGGATGAAAAGGGTTCCTGTTATGCGGACAAATATTTTGATACCCTTGCCGCTCTTTCCGTAAGACCGCATATTTCTGGCGCGGACAATTCGCATCGTTTCTTCCATGAGGACAAAAATATAACGGTAAAGAAAAAGAAGCTGTGAAACAAAAATCGATGGTAGCCCCAACTGCCGCAGGCCGTGGCAAACACCCGGAAAAGATGTCGTGGCGATCAGCAGAAGCGCCGTACTGACCGTCAGAACAAACTTCAACAGAATTGAAAAGAAGGAAAGCCAGCCCGCCGAAATGGTCAGTCCGCTGAAAATTACAACATGCGTTGAGTCCAGCAGGGGATTGAATACTCCAATAAATAAGGCAAAAGGCGAAACCAGAATCACTTTTCTGAGGATAAACATCAAAGGAATTTCGCCGATGCTCATCAATAGAACCGGATAAAGAAAAAAAGGCAACAGGGCGTTTATTTCATATTTGGAAAAAGAAATAACTGTAAAAAGAAACAGTAGTGTAGCAATTAATTTTGCCCTCGGGTCCAGCCGATGAACGAACGTGTCCTTGTAGGATAGCTGATCGATGAATCCGATATTGTAATATTGTTCATCAAAAGTCATTATTCCATCCAATGGCTGGATAAAGGTAGTCATAAATAGCATACGCCCCGACAAGAACTCCAGTTGTTTTTGCCGGGGCGTATGACGTATTTTCCCTTACAGACTATTGTTTTTTGAACAGCCGGATTCCGAATCCGATCAGTAGAATAAACATCAGCACAATGGATCCACCGACAATGCCGGAAACCGACGTGCCGGCTTCAATGCCCGGCCAGTGGGGAGTTTCATTTTCGTTTGATGGTTCATTGGCCGCGGATTTGAATCCATAATCAGGGAGAAAAGCAGTCCTTTCCTGAATTTCCTTGAGAGCCGGGGCAACACCCTGGGTGGCTTCAGCCAGCTCACCCTTGCCGGTAACTTTTTCAATCGACCATTCCAGGCCATCCGGATGTGTTGAGGCAAACCAGGAAAGAGCGCCGCCGGTTACAACGGCCAGAATCACAAAAACAACCAAAACGTTTTTTAACGAAATTCCGCTGTCGAGAGGTTGAAATGACAGGTTGGCTTCGAGAAGTTCCGGTCTGGCATTTTTTACATAGATAATGATGCCTGCTGTGGCAATTCCCTCTACAAGACCGATGGCCAGATGAATTGGCTGCATCAACAGGACAAAGGTGCTGAAAGGTAGTTCGCTTTTACCGGATAACAGTGTCTCCAGGACAACCGAAAAAGCGCCCAGTTGCAGCGCAATAATGACACTGACAATGGCGGCAATGGATATCCTCTTCGCGCTTGTTCCGTCTCCGACAATCGGTCTGTAAATCAAAGGATAGACGAGAAAACAGGGGTAAATTCCCAGATTCCAAATATTGCAGCCCAGGGCAAGCAGCCCGCCATCGGCGAAAAAAAGAGCCTGCACCGTCAGGATGGAGGCCATGGCCAGAAACGCCGCATACGGCCCCAGTATGATAGCTAGAAGCATGCCACCGCCGATATGGCCGCTGGAGCCGGTGACGGGAATGGTGAAGTTGATCATCTGCGCCGCGAAAACAAAAGCTCCCATGACGCCCATCAAGGGGATTGTTTTGTTATCAATATTTTCTTTCAGTTTTTTTGATGAATATCCGATGGCTGCCACGGAACCGGCCCACATCGTCGCTCCCACTGCAGGGGAGAGTAAAGCATCTGCCATATGCATAATAATTTCTCCTTTAGAGGCTTAATTTATCTCTAAAATCTTAGAGCAACTCCTGCCAGTGCGGAAACATCTGTCTCTGAATCTGTCAGACCGACTTTGACTCCACAATCAACATCAAAATTCTCATTAATCGAATAAATGATTCCACCGATGAGAAATACAGGGTCGTCATCGGCGTCGCTGTCGGGGTTTCGTTCTATGCCAATATTTGCAACGAGCTGCAGATCTTTAACAACTTCCCAGGTGCCGGCTAATGAGGCATGCCAGATATCTTCCCGTTCATCGGCATCGTTTTCATTTCTGACGTAACCCAGATTCGCATGAAACGCAAAAGGCTCCACTTCCTGAGAAGCAATTAAAAACGCCTGCCCGCCGATTTTTCCGGTACCCAGCCCCTTGTCCTCATCACCCGTGGGGAAACTGATTCCCGGTTTTAGCGCGAGACTGAATCCATCGTTCTCCAAAAGTCGCCATTTAACCTCAAAGGACGCATCACCGATTCCATTTTCATTATAAACCGTAACATCATCGTCCTTTTCTTTTCCCCAGAGATAAGGCAGGCTCAGAACCAGATCAACATTGTCAACAATCCCGTAGGATAATGTCGCCGCAGCTTCGCCACCTGCATATTTCACCGACACGCCGCTAACATCATCATCGTCCCAGTCATACTGCCCGTTGAGCTCCAGTTGAAATTTCCCCTTTCCCTGAGTGCCGGTGTCATCAGTAATTAGGGGATGAGCCGCCCAAGATGGGCAGGCTATTAACAGCACCACAGCAAATATCAGTCCCTTTGGCAGCCATTTCCACGTCATTTTGAATCCTCCCTGTTGTGTTACTTTTATTAATTTAGTGGCACGATTGCTCGGGCGTGTCAAGTATTTTTAAACGTATAAATCCAAGAACAGATCAACAATGGACTGCTGAACAGGAAGCTGCAGAAGCATAACCCCGGCAGCTCGCCTGTCTTGGCGAAGATGAATAAAGAGTATCGCTCCTGGATGGATTCAGAGTCGGGAGCATAAGGTATTGTATAAATTGATAAAAATAATATTATGTTTATGCCATTTCCATAAGCGGCAATCTCATTGATTATGCTATACATAACATATTGACTTTCTTGTGACTTTCAGTCAGTGTATGCCAGTTTTGACATATACCAAAAATGACAGAGGTATTTGGGGAGGATTTTTATGAAAATTACAAGAAGAGGGTTTTTAACTCTTTCCAGTGCCGTCGGAGGCGGAATTGCTCTATCCGGTTTAGGGCTCAACCTGAATCCGACACGGGCCTATGCGGAAGAGTTAGACAAGATGAATCGAGTCAAAGCCGCCAAACAGACGACGACGATTTGCTGTTACTGCTCCGTCGGTTGCGGTCTGGTTTGCAGTACAGACAAGACGACCGGAAAAATCATTAACATTGAAGGCGATGCCGATCATCCCATCAACGAAGGATCGCTGTGTGCCAAAGGCGCCGGTTTCTTCGATCTGACGGAAGCCAACAAGCACCGTCTCACCAAGGTTCTCTACCGCGCTCCGGGTGGAACGAAATGGGAAGAGAAAGACTGGGATTGGGCGCTGCCCCGCATGGCCCGCCTGATCAAGGACACCCGTGACAAAAATTTCATGAAGACAAACGCCAAGGGTGAGCTGGTCAACCGCTGCGAAGCCATCGGCCACTATGGCAGTTCTAACATCGACAATGAGGAATGCTGGATTGTTAGCGTCAAGTCCAGAGCGCTGGGTCTTGTTTATATAGATCACCAGGCCCGTGTCTGACACAGTCCATCTGTAGCGGCTCTGGGAGAGTCGTTCGGACGCGGTTCGATGACGAACCATTATTGCGATTTAAAAAATGCAGACGTTATTCTGATCATGGGCAGCAATGCTGCCGAGCATCACCCGATCGCTTTCAAGTGGATCATGAGAGCAAAGGAAAAGGGAGCAACCGTTATTCATGTCGATCCCCGTTATACAAGAACATCCGCCCGCTGTGATTTCCATGTACCGCTTCGCTCCGGTACAGATATCGCTTTTCTGGGCGGAATGATCAATTACATCATTGAGCATAATAAATATTTCAAAGACTATGTGCTCAACTACACCAACGCTTCATTTATCGTGAACAAAGACTACACTTTTAATGATGGTCTTTTCTCCGGTTATGATGCTGCAAAAAGAAAATACGATAAAGCAACCTGGACGCTGGACAAAGATGAAGCAACAGGAATTCCCAAGCGGGATATGAGCCTTTCGAATCCACGCTGTGTTTTCCAAATGCTGAAGCAGCATTATTCCCGTTACACGATGGATAAGGTTTCCAGCATTACCGGCGTCTCCAAGGAAAACCTACTCAAGGTTTATAAAGCCTACAGTGCCACCGGTGTTCCGGACAAGGCGGGAACGGAGTGCTACGCTCTGGGCTGGACACACCATACCGTCGGCAGCCAGAACATCCGGGCCATGTCCATCATTCAGTTGCTTTTGGGCAATATGGGTATCGCGGGCGGCGGCATCAACGCGCTGCGTGGCGAACCTAACGTTCAGGGTTCCACGGATCACTGCATTTTATACGGAAATTTACCCGGCTATCTGAAGATGATCTCTGCTTCATGCGACACGCTGGAACATTATCTGAAGAAATATACGCCGGAATCCAAGGATCCGCAGTCGGCCAATTACTATCAGAATTATCCGAAGTTTTTTGTCAGCTTCCTGAAATCGTTATGGGACAACAAAGCAACGAAGGACAATGACTTTGGTTATGACTGGCTGCCCAAGATAGACGATGGGAAACACTATTCCACGATGCACATGTTTGATGCGATGTATGCGGGCAAGGTGAAAGGATTCTTCTGCATTGGCGCTGATCCGGCCGTCAGCACGCCGAACAGCAACAAGGTCCGCAAAGCCCTTCAGAATCTCGACTGGTTGATCGGTGAAAATATTTTCGACAACGAAACTTATCAGTTCTGGAGAGGTCCCGGCGTCGATCCTAAAAAGATCAAGACGGAATGCTTCCTGCTGCCTGCTTCCGCCACCATGGAAAAGGAAGGTTCGCAGAGCAATTCCGGCCGCTGGGTGCAGTGGAAATACAAGGCTGCCGAAGCTCCCGGCGATGCCATTCCCGTCGGTGAAATAGAGATCAAGATCATGAATGCGGTCAAAAAACTCTATGCCAAAGAAGGCGGCGTATGTCCCGAGCCGATTCTGAATCTCAAGTGGGATTATCTGAATGACAAAGGACATTATGACGTTATTAAAGTTGCTCATCAGATCAACGGTGTCTTTCTGGAAGATACCGTTATAGAAGACAAGGCCAAGAAGACGACGACCCTGTACAAAAAAGGCCAACTGGTTCCCGGCTTCGGCAATCTTCAGTTGGACGGTAAAACGGCATGCGGTAACTGGTGCATATCCGGCAGCTACACGGCCGAAGGCATGAACAGAATGGCGTCGCGGGGCAAGGAAGATCCGACAGGTCTGGGTCTCTTCCCCAACTGGGCGTTTGCCTGGCCGGTTAACCGCCGCATTCTTTACAACCGCGCTTCCTGTGATTTAAACGGCAAGCCCTACAATCCCAATCGCAAACTTCTGGAATGGAAGGGCGATAAATGGGAAGGCGATGTGCCGGATGGTCCCTGGCCGCCACAGGCAAACAAGGAAAAAGGGAAATACCCCTTTATTATGAAGACCGACGGTGTTGGCGCATTGTTTGGCCCCGGCATGGTCGAAGGTCCTTTCCCCGAGCATTACGAACCGCTCGAAGGACCACTGGCGAAGAACCCGATGTCGGGACAGCTGATCAACCCGGCTGCTGAAATCTTCGATAAGCATAGCGATGTGGACAAGATAGCCCGGGCCAGCGAAAAATTCCCGTATGTCTGCACAACCTATTCCTGCACGGAGCATTGGTGCACCGGCGCGTTAACCCGGTGGCAGGCTTGGCTTCTCGAAATGCAGCCGGAACTCTATGTGGAGATTGGCGACAAACTGGCTGCGGAAAAAGGTATTAAAAACGGCGACCGGGTTAAGGTTTCCTCCATTCGTGGTGAAGCACCCTGTGTGGCAATGGTGACCAAACGCTTCAAGCCTTTTACGGTTGAAGGAAAAACGGTGCATCAGGTCGGCATGCCCTTCAATTACGGCTGGCTCTTCCCGAAGGACAGCACCAGTGACAGCACGAATGTATTAACTCCAACCGTTGGCGACGCGAACACCTTCTGCCCCGAGTACAAGGCGTTCATGGTCAACGTGGAAAAGGCTTAAGGAGGATAAACCATGGGAAACGAACTTGTAAAATTGATTGATACCACCCTGTGCACCGCCTGCCGCGGCTGTCAGGTCGCCTGCAAGCAGTGGAATGAAATGCCGGGCTTGAGGACAAAACAAACCGGCACGTATCAGAATCCTCCGGATTTGCAGTGGAATACCTGGACGCTGATCCGCTTCCAGGAATATGAAGATAAAGACAAAAACTTTACGTGGATCTTCCGCAAGGACGGCTGCATGCACTGCACCGAAGCTTCCTGCGTGAAGGTTTGCCCAAGCGGCTCTCTTTATTATACCGACATTAAAACGGTAGGTGTTCATCATGAAAAATGCATCGGATGCAAGGAATGCATTTCGGCCTGTCCGTTTGATATTCCCCGCTATAACAAAGAGACGGAAAAGGTTACTAAATGCGATTTGTGCTATTCGCGCATTAAGGAAAACCTTCCGCCCGCCTGTGTCAAATCCTGTCCGACCGGCGCTCTGACGATTGGTCCCAAGGACGAGATGATTAAAAAAGCCTACGCAAGGGTGGAAAAACTGGGCGGCGATGCCAATGTTTATGGCGACAAATTTGTCGGCGGCACGCATGTGATTTATGTCCTCCAGTTCAAGCCGGAAGTTTATGACGAACTGGCAAAGGATCCGAAAGTTCCGCAGACGATCGCATTATGGAAGAGCATCCTGAAACCGCTGAGCCTGTTGGGCGCAGGCGGTGTAATCGGCGGATCCATCCTCCATTACTTTATCCATGGACCGCACAAACCCCATCCGGAACACTATGACGAACCAAAGAAGCAGGGAGGTGCATAAAATGAAAAACAAAATGGTAGTTGTGACATCAGGATATGAAAGATTTGTGCACTGGGCGCTGGCCATCTCCTGCCTGACGCTGTGCTACACCGGACTGGGAATTCTGTTCAAAGAACTGAACTTTCTGGGCGTCATTTTCGGCGGACTGAAAGGATTGGTGACCGTTCACGATTTTATGGCCGTGATTTTTGCCATCTCCCTGGTATTGGCCATCGCCATGTGGTGGAAAGAAGCGGGTATATTTGTTTTCCCGGAAGATTGGGAATGGATCAAGGCCGCGGGCGGATACCTGTGGCATCTGGATCACGTACCGGAGACCGGCAAATACAATCCCGGCCAGAAGGCGTTCTTCCTGACCGTAGCCTTATGCGGACTGCTGATGGTCGTCACAGGCTTCTTTATGTGGTATCCCGAGAAACTGGGTGGAGATCTGATGGACTGGGTTTATGTCCTGCATGTTCTGGGCTTTGTGGTGATTTTCGCGTTCTTCTTCGTTCACCTGTATCTGGGCACCATCGGTAATCCCGGTTCCGTTTCCGCGATGATCAGCGGGAAGATGGAACTGCCCGTATTGAGAATGCTTCATCCGAAGTGGGTCAAAGAGATGGAGCACGAAGGCAAACTGATGATTGCCAATGATAAGAAGTAGAAAGTACGTTAACAAAGTTGACATTTAGAACGATAACGATGTAATTGACGCGGTGGCGCACATCTGATAGAAGGTGTGCGCCACTTTTGTTAAGAAGGAAAAAATTATGACCACGACTTATGAATCATCCGAAATTAAAAATATCATCGCCCGGGCTCTGGAACAGAATCCTGAAAACAGCGAAGTGATCAAAGCCTTCGCGCCGATTATCGCCAGGCAGAGGCAGTTGGTGGAGGAAATCTCTCTGAAGGTCCCGGATTGCACCCTGATCGATAAAAATAAACTCAAAGCCGGTGTGCCGGTCAGCAGTCAGATGGATTTGATCGAGCCGGAAGATCCGCTGAAAGAGGTGGCCTTATCGCTGGCCGCCGCCGTCAAGGAAGGCATGCCCAATATTTCAGAAAATATAGATAAAATATCGGACCTCATTCGGGATGGAAAACTCAACCCGTTTGATTTCTTCAAAGCTCCCGCTGACGGCAAAGGAGATGCCATCGGGGGCCTGTCCAAAAAATTGCAGGTGTCGCCCTCCAATGCTTCATTTCTAATGAGTCTGGTCAGCCGTGTTGTCCTCGAAAGGCGGGCAAAAGAAATCATGGCGGCGCTGGGGCCGTTTGACTGGGAAAAAGGCTATTGTCCCATTTGCGGCGAGTTCCCTTCCATCGCGCTGATTGAAGAAGAAGGCGGCAAACGTTTTCTGCACTGCTCCTCCTGCGGACAGGACTGGCGCTTCACACGGATCTGTTGTCCTTATTGTGAAAAAGAGGAACGTAAGGAAATGGAATATTTTTATGTTGAAAACAAAAAGCAGGAAGCGGCTTTTGTCTGCGACCAGTGCAAAAAATATCTGGTGACCCTTTACCGCGCCGGAAAAGTTTTCGCGCGCGACATGGATATTTCCGCGATCAGCCTCATTCATATGGATGTGCTCATGCAGAATAAAGGCTATGAACCCATGACCGCCTGCGTCTGGAATGTCCTGAGCTGATATCCCTCGACAGCCTGAAACATCAGCAACCTAAAAGAGCTGAACTTTCTCCTGATTTGTGGTAAACAGAAGATAAAGAAGGTTGCCGTATGATTCAAGAAGTCACCATAAGCGCCCTGGGCTGGGGCGTCATCACCTGTCCTGAATGTGGTGGAAAAACTCATGCCACCCCCGGCGCGGAATCGCAGCACAGAGTGCTGGACATCAAATGCCGATGCGGAGCGAAACATCAAATCGTATTTAATACGAGGGCCAAGCAGCGCAGAGAATGTTCTTTGTCAGGCATTATTCTATTAAAAAACGATCTTGCCGTAACAGTAAAAAACATCTCTGCAACAGGCGCTTATTTTGAAGGGGATGAATTGAATCTCTTCGTCGGCAGCACCTACCCTATGAAAATCAAGATTGATGAGCAGTGGATTGAAGTCCTGGTCAAAATCATCCGGGCCAATCATAAAGAAGCGGGGCTTGAGTTTGTCAATCCCGGCTACAATGAAAGCAAAATCATCGAATCTTTTGTTCTGTCTGCCTGATTTTTCAAAGCTGAATTTGTCGTGAGGCGAAAACGACAAAAGGGGGCAACCATGAAAAAAGTGCAAATTGATAAAGTCTTTACGCTCATGGAGTCCGGCCCCGTCGTTCTGGTTACAACCGGCGACGGAAAGAAAAACAATGTGATGACGATCTCGTGGACCATGGTCGTGGACTTCACCCCAAGATTTGCGATCACAACGGGCCCATGGAATTATTCTTTTGCCGCATTAAGCAAAACGAAGGAATGTGTTATCGCCATTCCGACCGTTGACCTGATGGATACGGTTGTGGGCATCGGAACCTGTTCGGGGGCTGATACGGATAAGTTCGAAAAGTTCAGGCTCACGGCAGTGAAAGGAAAGATCGTTAAAGCACCGCTGATCAAAGAGTGTCTCGCCAATATTGAGTGCCAGGTAATCGATATCGTCAAAAAGCACAACATCATTGTTCTGGACGGTGTCGCCGCCTGCATCGATGATCAGCGGAAAGAAAAGCGAATGTTGCACGCTGTCGGTGACGGAACGTTCATTGTCGATGGACGCAGGATCAACCGCAGGGAAATGATGCAGTCAAAGCTTCCCCCCGGCGTCTAGCTTGCGCCGTTCGCCTCGCCCGTCGCTTCAGTCAATATTTAATAACCCGGGCGGGGGATCGATATGAGTCTTTTTACCTCATCTTTGGAGGCTTTGTCTAAGTTATCAGAGGCTGCCGGCCGATCCTCGCCATCTTTTTTCTGCCGGTCCGCGTCTTCCTGATCCGCGTCATTGGACTTGCATTTCACATCCTGCGGAGGGTTGTCGGTAATGAATGTATTGCCGTCCCGGTCCACACACTCGTAGAACTCTGCCGGGAAAGCGGTCGCGATCAGAGTTAAAAATATAGAAAGAATAAAGAATATCTTTTTCATGGTCATCCTCCCGGCGATGAACGCTATGAATTAATTAATGGTTTTGGAAACCGTTGACGCTTTATCAATTTTATTGATGGCGATTTCGCTGCAGGCAATCGCCTCGCCGTCTTTAACAAGACTGACTTTCAGGATTCCCGCCACCGGAATAATCAGCCCGGAGACCTCCAGCACCACCCGTGTTTTTTGTTTGCTCTGAAAATTGATCGCTGTATTGGTTTTCAAAATGACGTTTTTGTCCAGTTTGAATTCAAAATACCCTTCCGTCGCATCCTCGTCATTCACTTCCCGGTGAATCAGACAGATCGCGAAGAGCTTGTTAATGAGAAGAGGAAATCCCACGGAATTGACCTCTTCGATGATGTTGAATAAAGAGATGTGATTGGTTCTTCGATCAATGACCAACCCGTCGGCGCATAGCATATAAATCGACTTCATTTGTATTTCCTCTCCGCCGTCCGGCTGGCCGGCTTATCCGCTCCTGATTATTTATCGGATTGCGCCCAGCAGTCGCTCCATTCCGAAGACGTTTTGCCTTCCGATTTGCAGCAGGCAATGCATTCATCCAGCAGGGCCTCGGCCAATCTTGAATCCTGATTGATATTTAAAAAGATCTCCTTTTTACCGGCGCAGCAGCTTGAGCAATTCCGCACGCGCATTCTAAGCCTTTCTTCAGCATAGGCAGGATTGACCTGTTCGTTCTCATTTTCCCGGATTCTGCTGCCTCCTGCATCCGGGAGCGCTTCCCGCTCGACCGGCCCTGATGGGGTGATTTCAATGCCGGTTGATTCGCATTTGACGCCCCGGGGGGGATTATTGGTTAAAAAAGTATTCCCGTTCTGATCAACGCACTTTTTAAATTCCGCCGCGTGCGCGAGGCTGGTCAGCGCCATCACAAAGCATAAGACAAAAAATAATTTTTTCATCAACTGGCGACCTCTCTTTCCATTCATCGGATGAGCCGTTTGAATTTTGAAAAATTTTACTTTAAAGGGGCGCAACAATCAATATAAATATTTTCAGTTTTCTGTTTCCAGTTGAGCTTTGGCGCGAGCCAGCTTTTCCTTATTCAGATAATATTTTCCGCTGCTTGTTTTGATGACCAGACCGTCGGCAATCAGCAGGTTCAGCGCTCGGGGACGAAGGTTTTTTGTGCCCAGACGGAAGAAGTTTTTCCGTTCATCCTGAATTTCCACCGCCCTGTTTTCCTTGAAGGCTCTGGCTTCTTCCATTTCGGCGACGATTTTCAAGCAGGTCCGTCGGACAGCTACACCGCCGATGTAAAGAAAAAAGATAACAATGGCTATAAAAACAGCAGCCAGAAGAAGGATTTGCAGATAAACAGGCATACTAAATCTCACTGGAATATATTTTCTATAAATTCATACAATTGAAAACCGTGTTTGTCAATCGGCCGTATTGATGATGCACATCGGCAACGCAGACCATGAAAAATGTTTAGCGATAACAAATAATTGCTTTTTAAAATAGCGCCACCGTCAGGGCTGACACCGGGCTGAAATTGTCTTGACAGCCCGCGGCCTTATTTCTATACTCTTTCAAAATATTTCGTATTTCGTTTTATAATTTTTTTCGCATTTAAACCTCCTCAATGGAGATGAAAGGAGAAAGACCATGCGCTGGAAAGGAGCAAGACAGAGTGACAATGTGGAAGACCGCCGGGGAATGTCGATTTCCCGGGGCGCGAAAGTCGGCGGAATCGGCGGTCTCGGTTTGGTGGCGATTGTCGTCATCAGCATGTTTATGGGCGTTGACCCGTCGACCTTGCTGCAGGTTGTCGGACAAAACACGCAATCACCTTCCGTGTCGCAGGAGCAGACCGTTAATCCGCCGGCTCATGATGAAAAGAGTGACTTTGTCCGGGTGGTTCTGGCGGACACGGAAGATGTCTGGAAAGATATTTTTCAAAAATCAGGCAAAACGTATGAAGAGCCGAAACTGGTTCTGTTTTCCGGCGCCGTCGACTCCGCGTGTGGAATGGCCGGATCGGCAACAGGACCTTTTTATTGCCCCGGAGATCATAAGGTTTATCTTGATCTGACTTTTTTTGAAGAGCTGGGATCGCGATTCGGTGCGTCCGGAGACTTTGCCCAGGCCTATGTGATCGCTCATGAAGTCGGTCACCACGTGCAGAATCAATTAGGGATCATCCCGAAGGTTCATGAACTGCAATCAAGGATGGGCCAGACCGAAAGAAATAAATTAAATGTGATGCTGGAATTGCAGGCGGATTGCCTCGCGGGCATCTGGGCTCATCAGACAGAAAAGAACAGACAGTTTTTAGAGGAAGGCGACGTTGAGGAAGGGCTGAACGCCGCCAGCTCGGTTGGGGATGACCGCATCCAGAAGCAGACGCAGGGTTATGTGGTCCCGGACGGATTCACCCACGGCAGCTCCGAACAACGCGTCCGCTGGTTTAAGCGAGGGCTGGAAGAGGGCAATTTCAATTCCTGCGATACGTTCAAGGCCGGCCGCCTCTAGTGTCGTGTTACAATGAAACCTTGTCATATCGACCAACGGGAGATATCTTGTATCCTCTTATGATCATTAAGATTTCTCGCTACGCTTCGAAATGACATACTATAAAGATATTTATGTAACACTACACTATCACAAACAACCATAGTATCCGTGAAAGGATGAAGGACATGGCAAAAATCGTCTTTTCACTGGCGCCTCTGCCGCCCGAAATTGTGGAACTGCTGATACGCCAGTCGCCCGATATGCCGGATTTTCAGGTGATTGCCGGCCATGATATGCCGGAGGAAGCGGTCAAAAAGAATTTTGCGCGGGCTGACGTCGTCCTGGGCGATTTCACCTTTCAACATAAAATAACGGCGGACACCGTTTCAGCAGCGAAAAATCTGAAGCTCATTCAGCAGCCAAGCGTGGGCTATCAGCACATCGATGTGGAAGCCTGCACGGTTCGGGGCATCAAAGTGGCCAACACCGCGGGCGCGAATGCCGTCAGCGTCGCGGAACATACGATCGCCTGGGGCCTTTGTCTTCTCAAGAATATGTTTCATGCCCACACCAGCACCCGGTCAGGCCAATGGGAACAGATGAATATCAAGCCGGCGGAGCTTCAGGGCAAGGTGTGGGGCATCGTCGGGCTGGGATACATCGGCCGGATGGTTGCCGAGCGTCTCCAGCCGTTTAGGCTAAACCGGATTCTCTACTACGACATTCTTCGTCAGGAGCCGTCCGTCGAACGGAAACTGGGCGTTGAATACGCCGGCATGGCCGAGCTCTTGAGCCAGGCCGATGTCATCAGTCTGCACGCGCCGCTCACGGAATCCAACCGCGCCATCATCAATCAAAGCGCTCTCAATGCCATGAAACCGAGCGCGTATCTGATCAATGTCGCGCGGGCCGAACTTGTGGATGAACAGGCCCTGGCTGAGGCCATCCGGCGGGGTACGATTGCCGGCGCCGGCATCGATGTCTTTTCGGAAGAGCCGATCTCGTCGAATAATCCGCTGCTGGGAGTGGAAAGCGAAAAGCTCCTGTTTTCGCCGCATGTGGCGGGCGTGACGGATGAAGGCGCGGGCCGAATCATCAACATGGCCGCGGCCAATATCGCCCGGCAGCTCAAAAGAGAAAAACTGGTATCCCTGGTCAATTGAATCATTCCTGATAAGTTTTCATAACAAATTGAGGTATGCATGAAAAAACCGCAAAGCTCACCCATCTTCGATGACAGCGACTTCCCGATCAGTATCGTGCGCAAGTCGATCTTTCAGGGAACAGGAGCAGACCTGACCGAAGCCGGCAAAAAACCGCTGATTGCCATCGCCAATTCGCTGACGGAAATTAATCCCGGCCACATGCATCTGGGCCCGATCGCCCAGCGGGTCAAAGACGGCGTGAATATGGCCGGAGGCCTGCCCTTTGAATTCAATATTCCCGCGCCCTGCGACGGCATGACGGAAGGGCATCCCGGCATGCGCTTCGTGCTGGCCCAGCGCGATTTGATTGCCGACATCATCGAAACCCATATCCGCAGCATGCGCTATGACGGTATCGTCTTCATCGCGAGCTGCGACAAGATCATTCCCGGTATGATCATGGCCGCCGCCCGTCTGGACCTGCCCGCCATCTTTGTCACCGGCGGGCCGAACGCCTGGGATATCCGCTTCAAAGCGAGTATGCGCGGCGGCGTGGACCACAAATGCTACACCGATCTTCTGGACAAACTGGCCACCGCCACCGCCGCCACCTGCGGCTCGTGCGAAGTGATGGGCACCGCCAACACCATGCAATCGCTCACGGAAGCGCTGGGCATCAGCCTCGCCGGATCGGCCACCGTGCCGGCCTTTCATTCCGCGAAACTGCTCTACGCCCGCCATGCCGGCCAGCGCATCGTCGGGCTGATTGAAGAAGGATTATCGATTAAAAAAATTTTGACGCAACAGTCTCTGGAAAACGCCCTGATGGTCAGTCTGGCGATCGGCGGCTCCACGAATGTCGCCCTGCATCTGCCGGCGATCGCTTACGAGCTGAGTCTGGAACTCCCGCTGTCACGCTTCAATGATTACAGCCGCATTATTCCGACGCTATGCGGCATTTCTCCCAATGGCCCCCACGGCATGATTGATCTCTTTGTGGCCGGCGGCATTCCGGCGGTGATGAAAAGGCTTGGCGATCATCTTCATCGCGATCCCCTGACCGTCTCCGGGATGCGCATCGGCGATATTGTCGATCAGGCCGAAGTGAAAAATCCCGACGTGATCCGGGACAAAGAGCACGCTTTCCACCCCGAAGGAGGCATGGCCGCACTCTTCGGCAATCTGGCGCCGGAAGGTGCGGTCGTCAAGCAGTCTGCCGTGGCTGAAAATATGCGCGTGTTCACCGGCCCGGCAAGAGTCTTTGACGCCGAATCCGATGTTCTGAAGGCCATCCGGCAGAAAACGTTGCGGGAAGGCGAAGTCATTGTCATCCGCTACGAAGGCCCCCGAGGCGGACCCGGCATGCCCGAGACGCTGGCGGTTACGATGGGGCTTGATCTGGCCGGATTCACGAACCTGGCCCTGATTACCGATGGACGCTTTTCCGGCGCGACGGCCGGTCCCTGCATCGGGCACGTTTCTCCGGAAGCGGCCTGCGGCGGCCCGATTGCCATTATTCAAAACGGCGACGTTATCAAGATTGACATAACCGCGCGCACACTGGATGTGGATCTGACGCCGGAAGAAATCCAGCGGCGGCTCGCCGACTGGAAGCCGGTTATTAAACCCGTTCCACCGGGGTATATGCGGCGCTATGTCAACGCGGTGAGTTCAGCGGCGCTGGGTGCGGTTTTAAAATAGCCTCAACAGAAATTATGAAAAAAGCCTACGTTCACGGATATAATCAACGGGAAAACATCCGGCTGCAGGATCAGGCCTCCACGCTGGTCGAGCTGCTGCATGCCGACACACACTATCCAGCGGGAAGCCGCGTTCTGGAAGCCGGCTGCGGCGTCGGGGCGCAGACCGTCACCCTCGCGAAGAACAACCCCAAGGCTTTCATCACATCGATCGACATCTCCGAAGCCTCCATTCATCAAGCCGCTGAAAATGTGAAAGCGGCGGGTTTGACCAATGTTACATTCGAACAGGCGGATATCTTTCATCTGTCTTATCCGCCGGGATCCTTCGATCACATCTTTGTCTGTTTTGTTCTGGAGCATCTTCACAGCCCGGTCGAAGCCATGCAAACGCTGAAAAAATATTTAAAGCCCGGCGGCACGATAACCGTCATCGAGGGGGATCACGGCTCAGCTTATTTTTATCCGGACAGCGAGGCGGCGCGTCAGGCGATTCAGTGCCAGGTGGAGCTGCAAAGGCGAGCGGGCGGCGACGCTATGATCGGCCGTGCGCTCTACCCCCTTTTGACGCGGGCCGGCTTTCAATCGGTTCATGTCTCCCCGCGCATGGTTTACGCGGATTCCAGCAAACCGCAACTCGTCGAGGGCTTCACCAAAAAGACTTTCACCGCGATGATTGAAGGCGTGCGCGACCAGGCCATTCAAGCGGGAATCATCGAAGAAAAGGTTTTTGATCAGGGCATTAAAGATTTATACCGGACGGCAGAGGTGGACGGTGTCTTTTGTTATACCTTCTTCAAAGCCGTCGGCAGCAACTAATGGCCGGGTGAAAGAAATGAGGAATCTGTCGCATCGAAAAGAGATGAAAAGAAACAAAGAAAACATGGACATCATTTGCAGGCGGGATACTTCATACGAAAACCGAAGTCTTTCTTAACAGGGGGTGTTTATGAAAAGCATTAAATGGATCGTGATGATGTTACCGGTTATGTTTCTTCTTTCTCTCACGGCAATGATGGGCTATGCCGGAAAAGACGCTGCGCCTGATAAAGGCATCTGCCCCGTCCACGGCATTAAAATGAAGAGCGTGAATCTGCGTGTGGTTTACGGCATGCCGTCCCAGCGGGAATTCGAGGAGATGCGCGTCGGCAAGTCGCTTTTTCCCTACGGCCGGGATTATATGCTGGCCGGCTGTGTCGTGAAGCCGGAAAAATCCCGTCGAGGCTACATCTGCTCCGAGTGTGTCAAAGCCCGCCAGACCTGGATCACATCAAAAGACCGCTGGAATGAAATTTCCAAGGCCAGTCAGGCCAGCCTGGAAGAATTCTTTGCCGTCGTCAACAGCCGGGATGTTGATGAAGCAATGAAGTCGATGGCGTCGGCGATGATCAATACACCGGCGAAACGCAGAGAGTGGCGCAAACATCTGAACGCCATACGCTCGATTCATGTTCTCCGCGTCGAGCCCGCCAACACCGACCAATGGAGAAACAACCGACATATCTTCAAGGTTACGCTCGAAGCCCATGTAGCCAATGCGCCCGATGCGCCTATCCCATTTTACGGCTGGCAGGATAACCCAAATGTGCGCTGGATAACCATGGAACTCAACAGCAACCGACGGTGGGTTGTCGCCAATATCGCCACCGGACCGTAGATATATGTTTTGCCGGTTAAAAATATTTCAGAAGATAGCGTTCCAGCCGATCCAAACCCTCTCTGATATTTTCCAGGGAGTTGGCGTAGGAGAAGCGCAGGAAGCCCTCTCCGCCGCTGCCGAAATCAATGCCCGGTGTTACCCCGACCTTGACTTCTTCGGTAATGCGAAAAGCTTCCCGGTAAGAATCTTTGCAGAATCGCTGCGCGTCGGCAAAAACATAGAACGCGCCGGTGGGTTCGACGTGGATGACAAATCCCATTTCTTTTAGCCGCATCAGCATGTAGCGGCGGCGCTCATCGTAAATCTTGACCATTTTGGCCACGTCTTTCTGCGCTTTGGTCAGGGCGGCAATGCCCGCCCACTGCACAAAACCGGCCGCGGAAATCATGAAATTCTGATGGATGCGCTGCATCACCCGGGAGAATTCTTTGGGAAAGATGCAGTAGCCCAGACGCCAGCCGGTCATCGCGTATAACTTGGAAAAACCGTTGATGACAAAGGCCCTGTCGGTGAATTCCAGAATGGAGTGGGCGCGGTCTTTGTAAACGAGTCCATGATAAATCTCGTCGGAAATAATGTATTGTTTGTCGAACTGCGCGACAGTCTGCAGCTGCTCTTCCGTCATCACAATGCCCGTCGGATTGGAAGGCGAGTTAATCATGATCGCTTTGGTGCGGGGCGAAAGTTTCTTTTTGATATCGCGCGGGCGATACTGAAACCCGTCTTCGGGATAAGTTCTTACTTCTTTGAGTTTGCCGCCGGCGGCGAGAATGAAATTCTGGTAGCAGGGATAGCGCGGATTGGAAATGATCACTTCATCGCCGTGATCCAGGATCGCCAGCATCGCGAAAAGCAGAGCGGGGGACGTGCCGGTGGACACCATGACCTGATCGGGTGTAATGTTTACTCCGTATTCCTTGAAATAGAAATCGCAGATAGCCTGCCTCAGCTCCAGGAGTCCAAGGGCATGGGTGTAGCGGGTTTTGTTTTTCATGAGCGCATCGTTGGCCGCTTTGGTAATCACTTTCGGCGTGGAAAAGTCCGGTTCGCCGACTTCCATGTGGATGACGTTTTCGCCTTTGCGTTCCAGTTCTTCGGCTTTGGCCATGACATCCATGACGATAAAGGATGTGAATTTTGACGCTCTCTTGGAAATCATAAATACCCCTTGCTTTTTGATAGGTTACCTTTATTGCCATTACGCGATTTTTTCAACAACTTTATTGTTCCATCCCCAATGTCATTAAAGGCTTCACTTTTTTATTTGCGACATTTTTGTATCCATTCCCACAAAATATATGCTTGCGGAAGCAGATGAACAGTTGCTAATTTTATGAATATTAGTATATGAGAAATCAAAGAATTTTTGTGCATCCCCAAAACAGAATTTAATCATTGAAGGATAAAAAAAATGATTCTCATCATCGATTTCGGTTCTCAGTATAATCAGTTGATCGCCCGGCGGGTAAGGGAAAATCACGTTTACTGTCAGATTGAGCCGCCCGATATTTCAATGGACGCCATCCGAGAGCTCCGGCCGGAAGGCATTATCCTGTCCGGCGGTCCGGCCAGCATCTACAGCAAAGGCGCGCCGCGCGTGGACAAAGATATTTTCAAACTGGGCATCCCGATTCTGGGCATCTGCTACGGCCTGCAATACATGGTAGATTCGCTGGGCGGAAAAGTCATCGGCTCGCAAAAGCGCGAATACGGATTTGCCGAACTGCTGGTACAAAAGCAGAAAGGTATTTTAAAAGGCATAACAAAGAAGACGCAGTGCTGGATGAGCCACGGCGATTCCATCGGCGCCCTGCCCCCCGGATTTGTCGTCACCGCCGTCACCGCCAACACGCCGGTGGCCGCAACGGAAGACACAAAACGAGGATTTTACGGACTGCAGTTTCATCCGGAAGTGGTTCACACACGGGAAGGCAAAAAGATGCTCGCCAATTTCCTTTTTGATATTTGCCGCTGCCAGAAATCTTGGTCGATGAAATCCTTTATCCATCACGCCGTGGAAGAAATCCGCCAGCAGGTGGGCGACGAAAAAGTAATTCTGGGGCTGTCCGGCGGCGTGGATTCCTCGGTTGCCGCTGTTTTGCTCAATAAGGCTATAGGCAAACAGCTCATCTGCGTTTTCGTGGACAATGGTGTTTTGCGGGAAGGCGAAGCCGGGCGCGTGATTGAGATGTTCAAGAAAAATCTGCACATCAATCTGCGTTTTGCCCGCGCGGGAAAAATCTTTTTAAGAAAATTAAAAGGTGTTACCGATCCGGAAAAGAAAAGAAAAATCATCGGCCGCACTTTTATCGAAGTCTTTGACCAGGAAGCGCTCAAGATCAAAGGCGTTAAATTTCTGGCGCAGGGAACCCTGTATCCCGATTTGATTGAATCCCGCTCTGCGTTCGGCGGCCCCAGCGCCGTGATCAAGTCGCACCATAATGTCGGCGGCCTGCCGAAAAAGATGAATCTGAAACTGGTTGAGCCGCTCAAACATTTGTTTAAGGATGAAGTCCGCCTTTTGGGGAAAGAACTTGGTTTGGCCGATGACGTGGTCTGGCGGCAGCCTTTCCCCGGGCCCGGACTGGCCATTCGCATCATCGGGGAGATCACGCCGGAGCGTTTGTCCATATTGCGCAAAGCCGATACCATTCTCTGGGAAGAAATCCGCGCGAAAAAACTCTATTACAAACTGTGGCAGTCTTTTGCCGTGCTGTTGCCCATTAAAAGCGTCGGCATTATGGGCGACCAGCGCACCTATGAAAACATTCTGGCGATCCGGGCCGTCACCAGCGACGACGCCATGACGGCGGACTGGGCGCCGCTTCCCCACGATGTTCTGGCGCGCCTCTCCAACCGGATTATCAATGAGGTGCGCGGGGTAAACCGCGTGGTTTATGACATCAGCTCCAAACCGCCCAGCACGATTGAATGGGAATAAAACGGCAATCTCCGAACTGAACGCGCGTGGTACCTTTTCTACCCTGTGCCGGTAAGAATATTTTTATTATTTATCCAAATGACCGGTAAATTAAGAATAATTTTACTTAGTCTCGCGACGCTTATTTCCCTGGGAGGATGCAATATGCAAAACAGGTTTCTTTATTTTCCCGAGCCACACTGGCCGACGGAGCAGATGCTCAAATATGAAAATCTAAAGCTCTGGCAGGCAAAGGCTGATGATTATCAGGGTCTGGTCGCGACGGTTGATGCGCCCGCGCCGAATGGAACCATTGTTCTCTTTCACGGCAACGGCGGCACCGCGGTCGATAGGGGATTTTATCTGAAGCCTTTTGCGGAGCTGGGATTCCGCGTCGTTCTGGCCGAATATCCGAAGTACGGCGGACGCCCCGGCAAAGTCGGTGAGAAGCCGTTTGTCGCGGCCGGTCTGGAAACCGTTCGCCTGGCGTATGAACAATACAAAGAGCCGCTTTATCTTGTGGGAGAATCGCTGGGATGCGGTGTGGCCGCCGCGATCGCCAGACAGACACCCGTTCCCATCGCCGGCATCATCCTGATTACGCCGTGGGACACGCTGGCCGCCGTCGCCAAATCCCTGTTTCCCTTCTTTCCTGTTCAACTGGTTTTAACCGACAAATACGACAGCATCGAAAATCTCAAGACGTTTCAGCAAAAGATCGCGGTTGTCGGCGCCGAACGCGATGAAATCCTGCCGATTAAACACGCCGTCAATTTATATCAACGTCTTCCTGAAGGCGGGAAAAAAATGTGGATCATCAAGGGCGCGGGGCACAATGACTGGCCGATGCACACCGACATGTCTTTATTCCGCGAGGTTACCGATTTTATAAAAATTGATGTAAATCAATGAAGCGGGAATCTGTTTCGAGTATCATCTTTCCATAAAGATTGAACGGAGGTGTCTAATGAAAAAGGCAAAGGACCTGGCAATAGGCCGCCGCGCTTTTTTGAAAATAACAGCCGGTGCCGCAGCCGCTTCGACCGTCGGCCTTCCCCAAAAAGCTTCGGCGGAAACAGACCATCAATTATCCACGCTGATCGACCTGAGCCTCTGCGACGGTTGCCCGGATAAAAAGGTTCCATCCTGTGTCAGCGCCTGCAAGGAAATCAATCAGGATAGGATTCCGCAGGTGACTGATCCGATTCCTGAGCCATGGCCGCGCAAGACCATTGAAGACTGGTCGAAGAAACAGGACGCTTTCCATCGGCTCACCCCTTATAATTTTATTTATGTGCACAAAGCTGAAGTCAGCGTAGACGGCCAGCCAAAAACTGTTTTTGTGCCGCGCCGCTGCATGCACTGCGACAATCCGGCGTGCGCGACCATCTGCCCGTTTTCCGCAAATCATAAAAATAAAAACGGCGCGGTCGTGATTGATCAGGATCTGTGTTTCGGCGGCGCGAAATGCCGCGATGTCTGCCCGTGGGAAATTCCCCAGCGGCAATCCGGCGTCGGCATTTATCTCAAAGTCCTGCCCGGCCTGATGGGCAACGGCGTCATGTATAAATGCGATCTGTGCTTTGAACGCACAGTGGCCGGTCAACTGCCCGGATGTGTCGAGGCCTGTCCGCGGGAAGCCATGCTGATCGGAACCAGAAAAGCGATCGAACAGATGGCGGAAGCGCGCGCGAAACGTATGAACGGCTCGATTTACGGGAAAACGCAAAACGGCGGCACGGCGACGCTTTACGTCTCGCCCGTTCCCTTTGAAGAAATTAATAAAACCATGGCCAGAAAACCGGGGCAGCCTGACATGAAAACGGACGTGAAACGGAGAATGAAGGGGACGGATCCCCTGGCCAGGGCTGTTCTGGCTTCTCCCGCGCTGGGCATCGCCGCGGCCGGAGCGGCCTGGGTCCTCAACCGGAAAAACAGGACGGCAGGGGAGGAATAAGACCATGACGAGAAAAATTCTGACTGAAAAAAATCTGGTCGTCCGCCACAGCGCTCTGGAGCTACTCGAACACTGGGCGATTGCCCTTTCCGGACTGGTTCTGCTTTTAACCGGCATCTTCGAACTTCCGGTGGGCAAGCGATATTACATTATCAACGTTCCGGGACTGGGCTGGTCCGCGGACTTCATTACCTCTCTGTATCTGCATTACGCTGCAGCGGTTGTTTTTACCGGCGCGGCGATGTTTCATGTGTTTTACCACGGCCTGCGCGGCGAGCAGGGGTTGATGCCGCGGAAGGGTGATGCTTCGGAGTCGGTAACCGTCATCAAAAGCCTTTTCGGCTTCGGCGAAGAGCCTCCGATGCACAAATACCTGCCGGAACAGCGCCTGGCCTACGCGGGCATGGCGTTCATTATTCTGATGCTGATTGTTTCCGGGCTGGTGAAAACCTACAAGAATATCTACGCGCCGGATATGTCGCATGCCGTTTTGCTCTGGGCGACGTGGATTCATAACATCGCCTTTATCTTATTTTTTCTCGCCTTTTTGGCGCATATGGCGGCGATTCTGCTGAAACCCAACTGGCCGATGGTTCGCGGCATCTTTACGGGCCGGGTTCGTCTCGACTACGCAAGGCATCGTCATACTCTGTGGCTGGCCGAAATGGAGCCTGCCCCGAAGCAGCCGGCCCCCGCGGTTGAAGGCGCTTTGCCCGTGAAAGAAGCGGAGGCGTTCGCGGACGATACGGAAGAAGACGATCTGCCGCCGGAACTGGAAAAGCCCGAGGAAATGCCAAAGGACAAGCCGGAAATTGATAAAGGCGCGTAGCCGTTTTCCTGCCTGATCCGCCGCGCCGGGACTTTTTATGGTGGAAAAGGCGTCCAAGAAACGATATAAGCCTCCTCAGACCACCGAAGACCAACGAAGGAGGAAGACGCCCATTTACCGCCGAGTCACTTTATCCAGAGTTCTGAAAATCAGCGCCCTGATGATTTTCATTTTACTGGCGCTTTGCTTGATTTCTCTTTCTGTTGGCGCTGTCCGCATTCATCCCGGACACTTTCTGGACTATCTCTTTAATGCGGTGTCCGGCAGGTTCTCCTCCTCCGAAGAAGAATTGATTTTATTTTCCGTGCGCCTGCCGCGGATAATTTTCGCGGGCATTGTGGGCGCGGCGCTTGCTCTGGGCGGCGTAGTCTTTCAGGCCCTCCTGCGCAATCCCCTGGCCGATCCCTATATTCTGGGCATATCCGGTGGCGCGGCGCTGGGCGCCATTATCGGCATTGTTGCCGGCGCGGGCGCTTTTTATCTGGGTGTCCCTCTGCTTGCCTTTATCGGCGCGCTGGCCACGGTCTTTCTGGTATTCGCTGTCGCCGGCGGCGCCAGAAAAACGCTTCAGGACAATTCGCTGCTGCTCTCCGGCGTCGTGGTCAATGCTTTCTTCTCCGCCGCCATTCTTTTTTTTCTGTCTATTGTCAACAGCATGGAGCTGCACAGCATCACCTTCTGGCTGATGGGCGATCTCTCCCGGGCGTCAGCCGGAGAAATCTCCGTGGCGGCATTCTGCCTGATGATCGGTTTTGTATTGCTTTACGCGCAGGCGCGTCATCTGAATCTGATGGTTCAGGGAGAGGACACGGCGGAGCATCTGGGCGTTGATGTGGGACGGACCAGGTGTATCCTGCTGATCGTAACGTCGCTGATCATTGCGGTGGCGGTGTCGATGGCCGGCATCATCGGTTTTGTCGGGATCATGGTACCTCATTTTATGCGGCTGATTTTCGGGTCCGATCACCGTCTGCTTTTGCCCGTCTCGGCCCTGTTCGGCGCGTCATTTCTCATCGCGGCCGATACGATCGCGCGGATTATTCTCGCGCCGGCGGAATTGCCGGTCGGCGTCATCACGGCGCTCTGCGGCGCGCCCTACTTTATCTTTCTGCTCAAAAGGAAGGCGTATTAACCATGTCCCTGATCAGCGCCAGAAATATCCAGTTCTGTTATGATGCCCGTCCGGTGATGAATGATGTTTCCTTCACGGTGGAGGAATCCCAGATCGTGGCGGTCATCGGGCCGAACGGTTCCGGGAAAACCACGCTTTTAAAAATGATCAACGGAACGCTCCTCCCCGATGCGGGGCAGATGCTCATCGACGATATGGAAACGGGGCGGTGGGCGCGCCGGGACATCGCGAAAAAAGTGGCGATTGTGCCGCAGGAGACGGCCGATGTTTTTCCCTTCTACGCGGAGGAAATCGTGCTGATGGGGCGATTCCCCCACCTGGGCAGATACCGCTTCGAGGATCAAAAAGATTATCGCATCGTCCGGGAAGCCATGGAGAAAACCGATACCATCGCTTTCGCGTCCCGGCGCTTCCATGAGCTCAGCGCCGGAGAGCGCCAGCGGGTTTTAATCGCCCGCGCCCTGGCTCAGGAGCCGAAAATCTTATTGCTTGATGAGAGCACGGTTTTTCTGGATTTGAAGCATCAGTCTCAGTTTTTAACTTTGCTGCGCCAGTTAAACGAAACGCAAAAGCTGACGGTTATGTTTGTCACGCACGATATCAATCTGGCCGCGCAAAATGCGAACCGCATCATTTTGCTTGATTCCGGAAAAATTTATGCTATAGGAAATCCCGCGGATGTTATTACCGCGACAAACATAGAAGAGGTTTACGATGTAAAAGCTGGGATAGATTCCAATCCGTATGATGGATCTCCCCGCGTAACGTTGTTAAACCATTGAGACTGCCAATATAAGGAAGCCGGTGTAAGTCCGGCGCTGCCCCGCAACTGTAAGCGGAACGAAATCCACATAATCCACTGATGCTGCAAGCATTGGGAAGGGTGGAAAGTAGGTCGCCGCGAGCCAGGAAACTTTATGGTAGGTCTAACTTACTTTAATCCCGAGGGGGAAAGGAGAAGCTCCATGAAGAAAGTCTTGCCTTTTGTTCTGTTGTTTTCATTAGTTGTTTGTTCACCTGTCAAAGCCGAAGAGAAGAAATCACCCGAAACGATTGTCACCATGCAGGAAGTCGTGGTCACCGCAACGAAAGTCCCGGAAAAGCGGAACGATATTCCCAATGCTGTCATCATCATAGATCAAAATGACATTCAAATGTCCGGCGCTAAGAGCCTCGGAGAATTACTGGCGAATGAGCCGGGTATCGACTGGCAGACCTACGGCAATTACGGCGGTGCATCACAAGAGATCCATATCCGTGGCATGCGCGGCAATGCCTCTCAAGTGCTTGTCAATGGTATGAATATAGGTTCCCCGTCTTTGGGTGTTGCGGACATGGGAAAGCTTGCCCTCGACAACATCGAACGGATCGAAGTAGTCAAGGGATCCGGTTCCGTGCTTTATGGATCAGGCGCCATGGCGGGGACTGTCAATATTATTACGAAGGCACCACAGAGAGATAAAATGGACCTGAAAATAGGCGCTGGTTACGGTTCGCAAAACACGTATCGCATCGCGGCGGAAAACGGCATGTTTGTGGCTGGAGATTTTGGATATTACCTGACTGCCGGAAGAACCGAAACAGACGGGTTCCGGGATAACAGCTGGCTAAGGCAAAACGATGTGTCCATAAAAATGGTTCTGGACAAGAGAGATACTTTGAATGTCAGCCTCTACGGGGATTATATAGATCGAGATTACGGCATGCCGGGTGTCAAACCGCCTGAAGGAACTCATGATTATTATATCGACGGTGAGAAATTCTACAATAGCGAGTCAGCAGCACTTTTGGATAACAGTACCGATAAAGACGGTCATATCGTTCTGAATGTGAAAGGCGAACCGTTGTCTTGGTTCGGTTATAATCTCAAAGGCTTTTACACGAACATGGAAAATAACAATTACGTGCGTTATGCATTCGATGGTACAGGAGCAGAAAACTGGGTCACCAACAAAGTGCTGGGCGCGGATGGCCATATGGATATTTATCCTTTTGAAGGCATCAAAGTGTTGCTGGGCGGAGAATACAAAGACTTTGACTGGGAAAATCGGAATGACAGTCTGGACAAAACCGGCTCAAGCACCGGTGCCGAATCAACGACAAAAGCCAATGTATTTACAAAGGGCGTTTTTGCGGAGATTGAATACAGACCCTCATTGTACGGAAAGGTTTTGGCCGGTATCAGGCATGAAAACCACTCCGCCTTTGGATCGGAAAACCTGCCCCTCTTCGGTATCGTCATCAATCCGGTTGAAACAACGGCACTGAAGATCAGTCACGGGAAGCACTTCCTGGCGCCGACGCTCAATGATCTTTACTGGCCCGCCGATCCATATACCAAAGGCAACTCCGCTCTGAAACCGGAAATTGGCTGGCATACGGACGTTACCATCGAACAGTCCTTGCTGAAGGACAAGTTGTTCATGACGTTATCTTATTTCCACTGGAATGTAGATGATAAAATCCAGTGGGAGCCGGATTCCCAGGGGGTATGGTGTCCCATCAATCTTGCCGGCTATGAAGCGAACGGTATCGAAGCGGGCATCAAAATCGGTCCCTTGTACGATTTGTTGTTGGCTTTGAGTTATACCTACACGGATGCGGAAGAAGAAAACCGTGCATACACTAAACAGGATTACGGATGGCCGCCGGATGTCCCTCCGGATTTTCAGTACACCATGGTCAAACGGCGTGCGACCATGACACCGGAAAACCAGTTTAGAGGCGATCTTACATACCAAAACAAATCGGGACTGACCGCAACAGCAACGGTGCGGTACGTCGGTGATCAGCTTGTTTACAATACGGAATCCACGACCTACCCGGAAACGAAAACAGTTACCTATACCATCGACGCCTACTGGACGGCGGATTTAAAGATAAAACAGCGTCTTTACAAGCATTGGACTCTTTCGCTGTCCTGCGATAACCTGTTTGATCAGGAGTATGACACTCATTTGTCATCCTTCACCGACCAGACGACATTCAAAACCACGATGAGCGCGTATCCGGGAGCAGGCCGATCGGTTTTTGCCGGTGTGACGTATGAATTTTAGACATAACAGCCTTGAAGCTTACCGATATGAAATTGGTTGACGGTATTGCAGCAGGAGAAAGATTTTCTGTATTTTCTCCTGCTGCGTTTCATTTGAATCATCAGCAACATTGAAGATACGCATGAGCAAACCATTAACAGGACCGCAGCATTCTTCCATAGTTATTCTAACCGTTGTCCTTGCGTTGATTTGCGTGGATATCTCCTGGGCCCGTGTGGTTACGGACGAAATCGGCCGTTCCGTTAACATAGCTTCCGCTCCGCAAAGGATTATTTCCCTTGCCCCCGGTATTACGGAAACGCTTTACTTTCTCGGTCTTGACGATTACATAGCGGGTGTCACCACCTTTTGTGATTGGCCTGCCGCGGCACGCAAAAAACCGCGCATCGGCGGATTCAGCAATCCTTCCCTGGAGAAGATCGTTGGCCTGAAACCGGATTTAATCATTGCCACTGCCGACGGCAACAGAAAAGATACCGTTCGGCAGCTCGAAAGATTGGGCCTTTCCGTCTATGTGATCAATCCTTCCGGCATCACGGGCTTTCTGAACAGCATTGTAAATATCGGGGGGATAACAGACAGAGAAAAGGAAGCAGGCAAACTGGTTGAAGGATTGCGGAAGCGATTAAGCCATATTACTCGCCGGATACGGAACAAGCATAGACCGCGCGTATTTTTTCAGCTCGGGATGGAACCGGTGTTTACCGTAGGAAGAGGAACATTGATCCATGAAATGATTGAGCAAGCGGGAGGCATCAATGTTGCGGGTCAAGATATTGCCCGTTATCCCGTCTACAGCGCGGAGGGAATCATCGCGGCCTCGCCGGAAATTATTGTTTTCGCGCCGATGGTGAATGACCGTAATTTCGCGGCTGTCAATAAATTCTGGCAGACTATCGGCGACATTCCGGCAGTGAAAAACAAAAAAATTTATCCGATTGATGCCGACTTGATTAACAGGGCCTCGCCGCGCATTTTTGATGCTATTGAAATCATGGCACGGATTTTCCATCCGGATGTAAAATTTACTCGATAATTATTTTATGCTGTGTTATCGCCACAGACGATTGAACAGAACACGCGAAAAACGAAAGAAAACCCTATGAATTATCCGACGATTCCCCCGATTGACAATGCTGCCGCGCAGCAGGCTGGGATACGGCAAAACAACCTCACCAAACCTCCCGGTAGCCTCGGCAGGCTGGAAAAAATTTCCATTCAACTGGCCGGAATGAAGGCTGATCCCCTGCCCGGTGTTTCCCGCAAGGCGGTGATCGTCATGGCGGCCGACCACGGAGTTGCCCTTGAAGGCATCAGCGCCTTTCCTGCCGAGGTCACGCCGCAAATGGTCCTGAATTTTCTTCACGGTGGAGCCGCCATCAATGTTCTGGCGCGTCAGGCTGGCGCCGACGTAATCGTTGTGGATATTGGCGTTGCTGCCGATTTTGATCCGTCTCTGCCGGGGCTTCTACATCGTAAGGTTGCCCGCGGAACGCAAAATATGATGAAAGGACCGGCCATGACCCGTGCCGAAGCTGAAAAAGCAATTGCTGAAGGAATGGCTGTTTTGTCGAGTGTTGCCGACAATGGTATTGATTTGATCGCCACAGGCGATATGGGCATCGGTAACACGACACCGTCATCGGCCATTGTCGCCGTGATGACCGGATTGCCGGTGGCCAAAGTAACCGGGCACGGCACCGGAATCGATAGTGCTGGTTTAGCGCATAAGATTCAGGTAATCGAAAAGGCCATAGCACTGAACCGGCCTGAGCCGAATGATGCCCTGGATGTGCTTTGCAAAGTCGGCGGGCTGGAAATTGCCGGCTTAGCCGGGGTGATAATCGCTGCTGCATCATGCCGTATACCGGTCGTGGTAGACGGTTTTATTTCAACAGCTGCCGCCATGATTGCAGAGGGTCTTGTGCCCGATGTGCGACATTACATGTTTGCTTCGCATCAATCAGTGGAAATCGGTCATCAGGCAATGCATAAATATCTCGGTTTGAATCCGTTGATAAATATGAATTTACGTCTTGGCGAAGGGACAGGGGCGGTATTGGCATTTCATTTGATTGAAGCCGCCTCCCGCATACTGAGGGAAATGGCAACATTTGCCGAAGCAGGCGTCAGCGATAAAGAAAAGGGATCTGTGCTGACAGCAAGCTAATGGAATTGAGGAAACTATGCGGAACTTACGGATTGCCTTTGGTTTATTAACAACACTGCCGCTAGGAATGCCGGAAGACTGGCATCACGGCGATAGCGGTCGCGCTGCCGCCTGGTTCCCGCTGGTGGGAATTGTTGTCGGCGGATTCACCTGGATTTGCTGGCTGGCGTTTACGCCGCTTTTTACGCCGCTGATAGCAGGTTTGCTGACGCTAATCGTGTGGATTGCCCTAACCGGGGGACTTCATATTGACGGCCTGGCCGATTGTTGTGATGGATTGTTTGCTTCGGCCACGCCTGAGCGGCGGCTGGAAATCATGAAAGACCCTCATCTGGGAACATTCGGCTGCGTCGGTTTGCTGCTGTTGTTGTTCTCCAAAGCTGCAGCACTGAGTGCACTTACAGCTTTTTCCGGCTTGAGCATTATTCTTGCGGCAACAATCAGTCGCTGGCTCATTCTATCTGCGGCTATGCTGCCGCCGGTGCATCCCGGCGGCATGGGCGCCGATTTTGCAGCCGGCCTCAAACGCGGCGTTATTGTCGGCACGGCTATTTTCCCTCTGGCCATGGCCGCACTTCTCGGCGTGCGGGGTGTTTATGCCGTGGTGTTTGCTGTATTGGCCGCAACAGCTGTTTTGGCGCTGGCAAAAAGTCGTATTCACGGCGTCAGCGGTGATGTATTCGGCATGCTGGTTGAAGTCACGGAAACCGTTGTCTTGTTGACATTTACTTTGAGAGGTCAATGAACCGATATCCTTTTCGTCTGGGCACAACGTCATATATTATTCCGGATGATATTTTACCCAATGTCCGGTATCTGGCCGGAAACGTACAGGATGTGGAATTGGTGCTGTTTGAGGTTGAAGGTGGCGCAGGTAATTTGCCCGACCGCTTACAGATTGAGGAGTTGCGCAATATCGCCTCTGATCATGATCTGACCTATACCGTGCACCTGCCGCTGGATTTGCGGCTGGCGGATGACGGCTCCGCTCGCCATATCTCTTTGGAAAAAGCCAAGCGCGTCATTGATTGCACTCGCGATCTGGAACCGTATGCTTATGTTTTACATTTGGACGGGAAATCCGTTCGTAATGGTACAACACCCGATGTCATGGAACGCTGGCAGGATCATGCCGTTCAATCTCTGAAAATCGTCGAAGCATGGACGGGAAGCATTGAGAAGCTGGCGGTTGAAAACCTTGAAGGCTATCCGTTGGATTTCTGCGAGCCGATTCTGGAACAAATTGACATCAGCCGCGCCGTGGATGTCGGCCATCTCTGGCTTGATCATCATGATCCTGTGAAGTATTTGCAAAATGCTTTGCCGCGTACTAGGGTTATTCACATTCACGGCATTGCCGGGCGTGATCATCAATCGCTGGCGCATGTACCGGCGGACCAGTTACGAGCCGTATGGAATGCACTTCTGGGCTCCGACTATCGTGGCGTACTCACTATAGAAGTATTTTCTGAAGATGATTTTCGAACTTCATGGGCGGCTATAGAAACCGTAATGAAAGAACAAGGGGTTGCAACCCTTTGTTCTCGGGAGAAACGCATATGAATCATGAAATTCCCACTGATGGAATAACGCTTATTTTGGGCGGTGCCCGCAGCGGTAAAAGCTCCTTTGCCGAAAAGATTGCGCGTGAATCGGGGAAAACGGTTCTTTTTATTGCCACGGCTACCGCCGGCGATGATGAAATGTCCAAACGAATTCGCAATCACCAGGCATCACGGCCTGTTGAATGGCAAACGCTCGAATTGCCCCGTGGCTTCGGCGGCAATTTTACGGCGCCTCTTGCCGACGTGACCATTGTGGATTGCATCAGTTTGCTGGTTAATAACGTTTTGATGTCGTTGCCGGAAAACAGTTCGCTGGAAGTTGTCATGCACGATGTACGTGAAGAAATCGACGGGCTGATCGCCACAAATGCAAGATGCGGCGGTCAGTGGCTGATTATTTCCAACGAGGTCGGGATGGGACTTGTTCCGCCGTATCCGCTAGGCCGGATATACCGTGATGCGTTGGGCTGGGCCAATCAAACCTTGGTCGGTGCTGCCCAACGGGTTATCTTGATGGTCGCCGGAATTCCGATGGTGATTAAATAACCGCTGGGGAATATTTTTAAATGAAGAAATCCATATTCAATTGGAGTGGCGGCAAAGACAGCGCATTGGGCTTGTATCATTCTCTGAATGATAAGGATGTCGAGGTAAAATATCTTCTGACCACATTGAGCGAAAAATACAATAGGGTTTCCATGCACGGGGTCAGGAAAGAGTTGCTTCAAATACAGGCAAAAAATATAGGTGTTGAATTGAAAGAGATTTATCTGCCGGAATCGGCCTCTCTGGAAACTTACAACAACATCATGAAAAAGGCTTTTGAGGGATTTAAAGAAGAGGGCATTGAATATTCCATATTCGGAGATATCTTTCTGGAAGATTTGAAAAAGTACAGGGAAGACCGATTAGCAGAAGTGCGGATGAAAGGGATGTTCCCTTTATGGAAGCGATCGAGTACGGACATATTAAAAGAGTTTATGAATTTGGGTTTTAAAACGGTTATTGTTTGCGTCAATGATCGATATCTTGATTCCTCATTCGCCGGTAGGGTCATTGATGAAGATTTTCTAAACGCGCTGCCGGGAAACGTTGATCCCTGCGGTGAAAATGGAGAGTTTCATTCATTTGTTTTTGACGGACCCATATTTAAAAATAAAATCCATTATGAGCACGGCGAGCTTGAGTGCAGAGCATATAAAGCAAAAACGGTTGATGCGGATAAATCTGGTAGAACTAGAAAAGAGAAAGACGCCGTTTTCTGGTATCGGGACATTCTAATCAAATCATCATAGAGAATCAGTTGACCAGAAAGAAAGCCATCGTTTCCTGGACGGGAGGGAAAGACTGCGCTCTTGCGCTATTCATAGCCGGGCAATCCGGTTTTGAGATTACCGGACTGGTGACTTTCATTCCTGCCGGTTCGGATTTCAGGGCTCATCCTCTGATCATGATTGAAAAACAAGCCGAGGCGTTGAATCTGCCGTGGATTAAAATAGTTATTGAAAAACCCTATCAACGGTTTTATGAAAAGTCCCTGGATAATATAAGACAAATATATGACATAGAATATTTGATCACAGGAGATATTGATTTCATCGGCGGCTTCTTCACCAATTATATGGAAGACCGTTGCCGGGCTGTCGGATTGAATATTTTTAATCCGGTCTGGCAAAAATCGAGAGAGGAGATAATGGAGTTATTATTTGAAAACAAATTTGAATTTATTTTCTCCTTGTCAAACGCAAATGTATTGGATGCCGCATGGATTGGAAAAAACATAACAAGGGAAATGTTTACTGAATTGAGAAAGATTGCCCGGGTCAACGGTATGGATTTATGCGGTGAAAACGGAGAGTTTCATTCCATGGTTATGAATTCTCCGGATTTCCAAAAGAAATTAATTGTGAACTCATCCGGGATAATTTCTGACGATGAATTTCATTATTTGGTTATAGAAAAGATTTCATTACAGTTAAAAATAAATTAGTAGGAAGAAACAAATATGGTTACGGACAAAATATCGACAAGAGGATTGGTTTACGCGGCACTTTTCGGCGCCCTGACGGCGGCGGGAGCCTTTATCGTCATTCCTTTGCCGCCGGTGCCGATGACCGCGCAGACTTTTTTCATGAATGTCGCCGCCCTTCTTCTGGGCGGACCTCTGGGCGCCGCCAGCCAGCTCATTTATGTCATGCTCGGCGTCGTCGGCATGCCGGTTTTTGCCGGTGGGAAAGCGGGATTGGGCGTTCTTTTCGGACCCACCGGCGGTTATCTGCTTGGCTTTATCATCGCGGCTTTTGTCGTCGGCACGGTCAATAAAATAAAAAAAAATGCCGGTACGCTCTGGAATATCTTCTCGATGACTATCGGGATGCTGATTATTTACACGCTGGGAAGTCTCCAGCTTGCTCTGGTGGCCAAGATGAGCTTCACCAAAGCGCTGACGGTCGGCGTCCTGCCTTTTCTTCCGGGCGATGTCATCAAAATTCTGCTGGCCGCCGCTGTGTGTTCGCGATTGAAAGGACGCGTTAAGGTTTAGTCAATTTGTTGATTCACTTAGAAGACGTTTATTACACCTATGAAACGGAGGGCATTGAGGCCCTCCGCGGCGTTTCCCTCCAGATCCAGGAGGGCGAACATCTGGCCATCATCGGACCTAACGGCTGCGGAAAGACAACGCTCATCCGGCATTTAAACGCCCTGCTGCTGCCCGCGCGCGGCAAAGTCACGGTCGATGGACTGAAGACGGATCATCCGAAGCATCAGGCGGAAATTAGGGCGCAGATCGGCATGGTTTTTCAGAATCCCGATCATCAGATTGTCGGCATGACCGTGGAGGAAGATGTCGCGTTCGGTCCGGAAAATCTGCGGCTGCCGTCAGATGAAATAAAAAAACGGGTGACCGAAGCGATGTCCCGGGCGGGTATTGCCAAGCTGGCCGGACGCGGCATCGAGAATCTTTCCGGCGGCGAAAAGAGGCTGGTGGCCATTGCCGGCGTGCTGGCGATGCGGCCGCGGTTTATCGCGCTCGATGAGCCAACTGCCTTCCTGGATCCCGCCGCCGCCGGACGGGTTTTGGATATGATTGACCGGCTGCATGCCGAAGGCGTGGGCATCATCCATATCACGCACAACATGGCGGAAGCCGCCCTGACACAGAGAGTCGTGGTGATGCGAGAAGGCCGCATTCTTCTGGACGGGACACCGCCGGAAATTTTCGGGAAGGCCGCCATGCTGAAACAAAGCGGCATGCAGCTTCCGCAGATCACGGAATTGCTGCTGGAACTCAAAGAAGCGGGATTGCCGGTGCGGACGGATATCGTTCATATGAAAGACGCATTGGATCAGATCATCGCTCTCACTGGCAAAAAGCAGGGTTGAGCATGTATCATACAGGATCCTTCATCAGAGGCAGGTCCCTCGTTCATCGTCTGGACCCGCGCGTCAAATTATCCGCCGCTTTGGTCTTCAGCATTTTCATTCTCTGGGTGAAGCCATCGCTGGCTCTTGCAAGCGGTGTCATCCTGCTTTTTCCGGCGCTGATCAGCGGCATCCGTCCGCGAACCCTGGTGCAGGCCATCAAACCGCTTCTTTTTCTTATCGTGCTGATTTTTATGGTTCATGTTTTTTTCAGCGACGGCAGTGGAGAGGCGCCGGGCGGACAGACGTTTCATGGCCTTTCTTTTTCCCGCACGGGCTTTCAGGAAGCCTTCTGGGTTGTCTGGCGTTTTTTGTGCCTGATGGTGGCCGCGATTTTGCTGACCATGACCACCGCGCCTTCTCAAATGATCGCGGCTGTAAAATATTTTTTAAAACCTTTGAAGAAAGTGCGCGTGCCGGTGGATGAGCTGGCGGTGATGCTGCTGCTGGCCTTAAAGCTGATGCCGATTCTGCTCACGGAAAAGGAAAGAATCGAAACGGCTCAGAAAGCCAGGGGATATGACGCATCGCGTTCGGGCTGGGTGACGAGGCTGAAATCTTTTTCGCATCTGACATCAAAAATCCTGACCGGTGTTTTCCGGCGAGCCGACGAACTGGCGCTGGCCATGGATGCGCGAAACTTCCGGCGTGGAGAGCGTTCGTCGCTGGTCGAACTGAAGCTGACGTCATCCGATTATATCGTCATGGGTCTGTTGATATTTTTCTTTATCATTTTTGTGGCATTAAATTCACATTTCGGATAGGTTGCCGCCTATGACTACCCCATGGATTCTCATTGATACGCAAAAAAAATGGCAGCTCGCCGCTGACGATTTTGAGCGGATAAAAGTTTTAAGCATTGATACGGAATATGATTCGTTCCGCTATTTCCGGGAAAAACTCTGTCTTATTCAAATTTGCGCCGGCCAGACGGTTTATATATTCGATCCGCTGGACAGCCTGAATCTGTCTTTCCTGGGACGCTATTTTGCTGACGCGCGCTGGCTGAAGATTCTGCATGCGGCGGATAACGATATTCGTCTGCTGAAAAGAGATTACCGGTTTCAGTTCCGGAACATCTTCTGCACACACCGCGCGGCGATGATTCTGGGATTTAAGGAATTATCACTGGAAAAGATGATTAAGGAATTTGTCGGTGTGGAACTGAAGAAAAGCAAGAAAATACAGCGCTCGCGCTGGGACAAACGACCGCTGACCGAAGAGCAGTTTCAATATGCCGCTCAGGATGTGATCTATCTGGCCCGGCTGTGTGAAAGGCAGTCCCGGGAACTGACCGCCATGGATTTGCGGGAAACGGCGGCCCGGGCTTTTGTTAGAATCGCCGAAACGGACTGGCAGGAAAAAACCTTCAACCGACACAGCCATAAAAGAATCAAGGGCTACGAAGAGCTGGACCAGGAACAGAAAATTCTGCTTAAAAAACTGGACAACTGGCGTTTCCAGCGGGCCAAAGAGGAGAACCGCGCCATTTTTATGTTTCTCGCGGATAGCCATTTGCTGGGGCTGGCCCAGGATGCCGGACATCCGGAAAAGTATTTGTCGCAAAGAAAAATGAAGGTTTATGGCCGGGAGATAGAGCAGATCATTCATCATCGATAGAGGATATGTGAAATATGTTCAGTCTCTTTCCTGAAAATGATAAAAAACAGACGCTGCGGATCAAACGTTTTCTCATCGCTTTCGCGTCCTATTTCATTTTTTGCGCGCTGGCCGCATTCAGTTACCTGCTGGGTCTGACCGATGTGCCCTTACGTGTTCTGGTCTTTTCGCAGTTGGGAATTCTTGCCGGCAATATTCTGGTTTATGTGCTGTTCAGAACCGGATGGAACAAACGGTTCAAGGATCCAAGCCTGACCTTTCTTCAAATTTCCATCGCCACGTTCTGGGCAATGGAGGTTCTATATTACGCCGGTCCAACCAGGGGGGCGGCGCTTCTGCTCTATCTGGTCATATTTGTTTTCGGCCTTTTCAAACTGAACATCAGGGAATTCCTTCTCTTGTCTTTTTACACGATTGCCGGTTACGCTGCGGTCCTCTTCCTGATTTATAAAAATCATCCCGAAACCATCGCCTTGAAAAATGAAGTTCTGGATCTGGTGGTTCTGGCCATTGTTTTGCCCTGGTTTTCGCTCGTCGGCGGCTACATCACCAGGCTAAAATCCAAGATTTCCAACACGCTCAGTGAGCTTCAAGGAAAAGAGATCAAATTCAGCACCCTGTATAATTCCGCGTCCGATGGGATCATTTTGTTCAATATCCATGAAGAGAATTTCTCGAATGCCAACGAAAAAATATGCGCCATGCTGGGATATACGCCGGACGAAATTGTTCGACTGTCCATTGCTGATATTCATCCGCGTGAAGATCTTCCTTTCGTGATGGATCAGAGTGAAAAATTAATCAACAGACAGATTGATCTGGCCAGGAGCATCCCGGTTGTCCGAAAAGATAAAACGATGTTTTTTGCCGATATCAGCGCTTCCAGAATTTCTCTGGACAAAAAAGACTACGCGCTGGCCGTGTTCCGGGATGTAACCGAACACAAGCAGACGGAAGAAAAGCTGCGGCAAAGCGAAGAAAAATACCGTCTGCTGGCGGAGCATATGGGAGACCCGGTGTGGGTAACGGATCTGAATCTTAAAGCATCTTACATCAGTCCCTCGACGGAAAAATTATTGGGGTATACCGTTGATGAAATCAAAAAGATGCCTCTGGATAAACTGCTCACGCCATTTTCTTTGAAGAGTGCCATGAATTACAAAACCATTGAAATGCCCAAGGCTCAGGCCGTCTCGGATTATATTGCCAACCGCACACTGATTCTAGAATTTATCTGCAAAGACAGCCGGAAGGTCTGGCTGGAATGCAAGTTTACCTTGATGCGGGACCGGGACGGCAGGCTTTCATCCATTCTGGGAGAGGGCAGGGACATTACCGAGCGGAAGCTTGTCGAAGACAAACTGCACGCCGAGCAGCAGCGGTTCCGTTCTCTGGTGGAGTATTCTTCCGATATCATTGTTGTCGTGAATCGAGAGGGTGTTATCACCTATATTAACCCGGCGGTGGAAAAAGTTCTGGGATATAAAGTCGAAGAAAGAATCGGCCGTCGGGGATTGGAGCTCATCCATCCAGATGACGTCCAGTTTATAGCTGAATCATTCATTACCTTAATGAAACACAAAGACCGGCACACGATATCGGGAGAAATGCGTCTCCGTGACAGGCAGGGCGTCTATTATTCCTTTGAGGGGGTGGGGAGCAATCTGATTATCGATGACGTTGTGGAAGGGGTCATCGTCAACTATCGCGACATTACAGAACGCAAAAGGGCGGAAGAAATTCTCAGGCAAAGCGAACAGCGATACCAGGAGTTGAGCATTATCGACGACCTCACGCAGTTATACAATTCCCGACATTTTTATGAACAACTGAAAAAAGAAATAGACCGGGCCAACCGGTATGAACAGCCTTTAACCCTTTTGCTTCTTGATCTTGATAAATTTAAGGAATTCAATGACACCTACGGGCATGTGGAAGGCGATATTGTCTTGTCGCGCCTGGGCCACGTCATCAAAGAATGCCTGCGCGAGACCGACTCCGCCTATCGTTACGGCGGCGAGGAGTTTACGGTCATTCTGCCGATGACGACCCATCAGGAGGGAATCGTGACGGCGGAAAGGATTCAGGTTGAATTAAGGAAAGAGGCCTTTACTCCTGTGGTGAGCCGGAAGATTTATATGACGGTCAGCATCGGCGTGGCTCAGTATCAGAAGCAGGAAGAAATGAGGGCCTTTGTTCACCGCGTAGACCAATACATGTACCAGGCCAAAAACAGCGGCAGAAACAGAATCTGCTCGGAATAATCCTTAAATTTTTTCCTTCATCACATCCTTCAGGGCGTCCAGCAAATCGTGTCGGGTCAGATCATGCTGAATCGGGGTGATGGTGATGAAGCCCGCCGCCAGCGCGCCGACATCCGTGTCTTTCTGTCTGCGGGCGGATTGAGATTCTTTGGCAAACCAGTAATAAATATTTTCCCGGGGATCGACGCGCTTCTCAAACGCTTCCACAATGTTGCTCTGGGCCTGTTTTACCACAACCACGCCTTTGATTTTTTCCCGCGGAACACAGGGAATATTCACATTGATCGCGCTGCCTTTTAGCCGCTCCTGATTGCTTAAGATGACCCGGGTCATCTTGCGGGCGAATCGGGCCGCAAAGGTGAAATCGGCTTCTCGGCGCGTGTCCAAGGAAACAGCCAGCGCCGGGTAACCCAGAATGGCCCCCTCCGTCGCGGCGGAAACGGTTCCCGAATAAAGAACATTAATTCCGGCATTTCCTCCGCGGTTAATGCCCGAGACGACCAGGTCAACTTTTTGATCCGATAATTCGGTAATGCCAATCTTTACGCAATCCGCCGGAGTGCCGCAAACCGCGTATCCCAGAAATTTATCGTTTTTGGTGGCGCGGCGTACCATCAGGGGACGGGCAATGGTAATGGCGTGGCCAACGGCGCTCTGTTCGATTTCCGGCGCGACGATCAGGCAATCCGCTTCTCTGGAAAGCTCCCGGTAAAGCGCGCTTAATCCCTTGGCATAAATTCCATCATCATTGGTCAGTAAAAAACGCATTTTTTTCTCCGTGATTTAATTTTTTTCCTGCATGATTTTCAGGATGTAGTTGCGGGCCTGGCCGGCCAGCTCCGGACTTTTGAGCAAAACAGAAATTTCATTGTTATATTTCAGCGCCGATTGCGTGAAGTTATGGCTGCCCAGCAAAACCAGTTTCCGGTCAATGACAATCAGTTTCGTGTGCGTGGTTCTGCGCGGCGAATCATAAAAGACGGTCATTCCACGGTTCTGCAAAAAATTGCCGGTTTTCCGATTCTGCATGCTCAGCTCTTCCGATAGATTCCCCGATGTTTCCAGAACAATATAGATCTTGACGCCCCGCTTGACCGCCCGCTCCAGGTGCGCGGCGATCCGGTCGGGATAGCTGTCTTTATATTTCCCGGCTTTGAAGGAAAAAAGAGACAGTAAAATCTCTTCGCGCGCGTCATCAATCGCTTTGAGCAGCGCCGGCAGAAAATCCTCATTGGTCAGAATCACCGCCGCACTGTTGTCGCCGGAGCGGCTGCCCGGTCTTTCGGCAGCCCCCACAAAAACAGCGGAAGCGCTCAGAATCGCGACGATCAGCAACATCAAAATACTTTTTCTAAACAAATCAATATTCATTTTTTTCCCTCTGTGGTGGCACGTTGTAATCGTCTAAATTGCATGTCGAAAAAAAGCCCGAAATACCATTCATCATTTCGGGCTTTTCATCAATGTGTTTTCGTCAATTATTTCACTTCTTCAAAATCAGCGTCCACAACGTCATCGCCTTTCTTACCCGCCGACTGCTGCTCTGTGCCGCCCTGAGCGCCTCCGTCCGCTCCGGGCCCTCCCGGGCCGCCGGCCGTCTTGGCATACATGGCTTCCGCGAGTTTATGCGATACATTCATCAAATCATCCTGAGCCTTCTTGATGGCTTCAAGATCATCACCTTCAAGCGCTTTTTTTACTTTGGCAATGGCGTCTTCGATCTTGGATTTTTCGGACGCGTCCACCTTGTCGCCGAATTCCTTGATGTTCTTTTCAACGGAATACACCAGCGCGTCCGCGTGGTTTCTGGCTTCAATCAGTTCCTTGCGCTTCTTGTCTTCTTCCGCGTGCGCCTCCGCATCCTTGACCAGTTTCTCAATTTCGGATTCGGAAAGTCCGCTGGACGCCGTAATCTTGATGCTCTGCTCCTTGCCGGTGCCGAGGTCTTTGGCATTGACATGCACGATGCCGTTGGCGTCAATATCAAAAGCCACTTCAATCTGCGGAATGCCGCGAGGCGCCGGCGGAATGCCGACCAGTTCGAAACGTCCCAGCGTTCTGTTGTCGCCCGCCATCTGCCGCTCGCCCTGCAGAACATGAATGCTCACCGCCGGCTGATTATCCGCCGCCGTTGAAAAAACCTGACTTTTCTTGGTGGGGATGGTCGTGTTCTTTTCAATCAACCGGGTCATCACGCCGCCCAGCGTTTCAATGCCCAGTGAAAGAGGTGTCACATCCAGCAGCAGAACGTCCTTGACGTCACCCGCCAGAACGCCGCCCTGGATGGCCGCGCCGACCGCAACCACTTCATCCGGATTGACGCCCCGATTAGGTTCCTTGCCGAAAATCTCTTTGACCTTCTGCTGAACGCGCGGCATACGGGTCATCCCGCCGACCAGAATCACTTCATCAATATCTTTCGCCGACATGCCGGCGTCTTTAATTGCGGTCTGACAGGGGCCGACCACTTTATTGATTAACTCTTCGACGAGCGATTCCAGTTTCGCGCGGGAGAGTTTCATATTCATGTGTTTGGGGCCGGAAGCATCCGCGGTAATAAACGGCAGATTGATGTCGGTTTCCATCGTTGTGGAAAGTTCCATCTTGGCTTTTTCCGCCGCTTCTTTCAGACGCTGCAGGGCCATTTTATCGTTTCTCAAATCAATGCCCTGATCTTTCTTGAATTCGGCAACGAGAAAATCCATCACGCGCAGATCAAAATCTTCACCGCCCAGATGGGTATCGCCGTTGGTCGATTTGACTTCAAAAACGCCGTCGCCCAGTTCCAGAATCGAGATATCGAATGTTCCACCGCCGAGGTCGAACACGGCGATCTTTTCGTCCTTCTTTTTATCCAGACCGTAGGCCAGCGCGGCGGCCGTCGGTTCGTTGATGATGCGCAGCACATTGAGCCCGGCAACCTTGCCCGCGTCCTTGGTCGCCTGACGCTGCGAGTCGTTGAAGTAGGCCGGAACGGTAATAACTGCATCCTTCACTTTTTCACCGAGATAATCCTCGGCGGTCTGTTTCATTTTGGTGAGAATCATCGCCGAGATTTCCGCCGGAGAATAATTCTTGCCGCGCACGGTCACCTGCGCGTCGCCGTTGGACGCCTCCGTTATTTTATAAGGAATAATTTTAAGATCGTACTGAATTTCTTTCGATGAATATTTCCGGCCGATCAATCGCTTGACGGCGTAAACCGTATTCTCCGAGTTGGTGATCGCCTGTCTTTTGGCCACCTGTCCAACCAGCCGCTCCCCACTGTCCGAAATAGCCACAATCGAAGGTGTGGTGCGGTTTCCCTCCTGATTGGCGATCACGATGGGATCCCCGCCTTCCATAATCGCCACGCAAGAATTTGTGGTTCCCAAATCTATTCCAATAATTTTACCCATTTTGCCCTCCTTATTCTTCTGAATCCTCAGTTATTTCAAATTCATCATTGATGTTATTCGTTTCTGAATGAGTCGTTTTTTTGCAGACGCAGACCCTGGACGGCCGCAACAGCCGACCGTTGAGCAGATATCCTTTTTCCATTTCACTGACAATTTTATTGTTCTCGTGCTCCTTGCTTTCCACCTGCATCAAAGCTTCGTGGAAATTCGGGTCAAAATCCTTTCCGGCCGCCTCGATCTTTTCCACGCCGTATTTTTTCAGACAGCACAAAAGCTGATCCTGAATCAGCGCGACGCCGTCTTTGAAGGCCTGAACATCGCCGGTATCGTGCTCCAGCGCCCTGTCCAGACTGTCCATAAAGGGCAGAATATCTTTGATGATATTTTCATTGCCGTACTTGATGGCATCCGCTTTATCTTTGACCGCCCTTTTTTTATAATTGTCAAATTCAGCCACGGAACGGACATATTTATCGTAATGGGCCGCGGCTTCCTTTTCCTTTTCTTCAACTTTTTTCTTCAGATCTTCAATTTCTTTGTTTTGGTCTTCCGCGACAACTTTTTCCTTCGGGTGCTCGTCGGAATGAGCGTTTTTTGAGTTATGCTCAGTATGCTCTTTTTTAAATTTCACCATTGCCTCTTCACATTATTTAAAATCAGGTTTCTGAAATAATTTAATATCCACCATTTCGCAAATCACATGACAGGCTGTGATATGCGTTTCCTGGATGCGCGCCGTACTGTTCGAAGACACGTTGACTGGATAATCTGCAATTTTGGCGATATCTCCTCCATCCTTGCCGGTAAACGCGATCGTTGTCATTCCCTTTTTCTTGGCCATTTCCAGACCCTTCAAAACATTCGGGGAATTGCCGCTGGTGCTGATCCCCCAGGCAATATCGCCCTGCTGGCCGATTGCCCGGATCTGCTTGCTGAAGATTTCAGAAAAATCATAGTCATTGCCGATGCTGGTAATCACAGACGTATCAGTCGTCAGTGCAATTGCCGGAAGCGGAGGCCGTTCGATGATGAAGCGGTTCACGAATTCCGCAGCAATATGCTGGGCGTCGGCCGCCGACCCGCCGTTGCCGAAAATAAGAATTTTATTGCCGGTCTTCAGAGTGGCGGTGATGACTTCGACCACATTCACCAGCTTGCCCAGATTTTCATTTACGAAAGCGTCCTTGACGCGGCTGCTTTCTTTAAAGATTTTTATTATGTAATCTTCCATACTTACCTTTTCTTGTCCGTTTTAAAATGATCCCTAAAAGCGGACTTAATATATTTACGGGTCTATGGCCTGTCAAGGGAGGCATCCGTAAAAATCTTATTTTTATTCAATAGATATTTTGTTCAGGCACTCCGATTCCGTAAGAGACACGCACGGGGAGAGGAAGTCTTGACAAAAGAAATTTCGTAAATATATTTAGCTTGCAGTAAGCAAAATACGCAATGATAGCAATTGCTTATGTAAATTAAATTTTTTGAAAGGAGGATAGTCTATGTTTGGTCCAGGGATATGGAGAATGAAAAGGTTCGCGGACAGCGTTCCGGAAATCATTGATTTACAGAGAGAAATCAACAAACTTTTTTCCAGCGTCGGTCAGGGTGCGGCATCGGATTATCCGGCGGTCAATGTATGGGAAAAAGAAAACCGGCTGGTTGTGACAACGGAGCTCCCGGGAATGGATCCCGATAATATTAATATTTCGGTGACTGGAGCCGTACTGACCATTTCCGGAACCAGTAAGTCTGATCCGATCAAAGAGGGCGAGACCTATTTGCGCCAGGAAAGAGAGCTCGGAAATTTTCAGCGCAACATTCAGTTGCCCTATCAGGTGGATGCCCAAGCGGTGGAAGCGAAATATGAAAGGGGAATCTTAAAAATTACGCTGCCGAGACAGAAAGAAGATTTGCCCAAAAAAATTAAAATTAATTTATAAAGGAGGTCCATGATTTATGTCCGAGAAAGACCTGCAGAAAACTGAAAATACAGCGGCAACGGAAAGAATCCGTAATGTAAAGACTTTTCTGCCGCGGGTGGATATTTATGAAACCAAAGACGCGCTGTTTCTGATTGCGGATATGCCGGGCGTGGATGAGCAGACGGTTGATGTGGAACTGGAAAAAAATATTCTGACGATTAGCGGACGGGTGGAAAACGGAAGAGTGCAGGATTACAGCCTGGTATTTTCCGAATACGAAGTCGGCGATTACGAAAGATCCTTCACGCTGTCGGATGAAATTGACAAGGATAAAATCAAAGCGACAGTCCGGCAGGGTGTTTTGAGGCTGGAATTGCCGAAAGCGGAGAAGGTCAAGCCGAAAAAAATCGCCATCAATGCGGCGTAAGAAAAAATTAAAATTTAAGAAAGGAGGACATGATGATGAAAGTAAGAAACCTTTTACCGGACATAGCCCGGAAAACGAGAGAGGTTGATCATCCCTTCTATTCTTTGCAAAGAGAGATGAACAGCCTGTTTGACAATTTCTTCCGGGGATTTGACCTGGCACCCCGCGGTCTGGCCGCCGGCGTCTTTTCCCCTTCTATCGATGTCAAGGAAAATGACAAAGAGTATATGATCAAGGCAGAGCTTCCCGGCGTCGAAGAAAAAGACATTGATGTGACCGTGACCAGCGACTCGGTCACCATCAGGGGCGAGAAAAAGGAAGAAAAAGAAGATAAGGACAAGAATTACTATTATATGGAAAGATCCTACGGATCGTTCAGCCGCGTGATTCCGCTGGAAGGAGAAATAGAGGCAGCGAAAGCGGAAGCGAAATTCAAAAACGGCATTCTGGACATCAAGATTCCCAAGAATCAGAGCGCCAAAGCCAAGGGAACCAAAGTGCCCATTAAAGCCGCTTAACAGCAAGCCCGCCTCTCGCAACAAAACGAGAGGCGGGCTTTTTCTTTCTGTGATATCATTATCAAAAGATTTCTACCGGAGTCTATCCCGCGTGTACGGGTGGCGAAATGACAAATGGATAATCGTGCAAAGGCTCTTTAGAAAATACCTTGCACGCGATCGATATCCTCTTTGGCGTCCGCAACCAGTCTTTCCATCAGCTCTTTACATGTGGGAATATCCCGGATCAGTCCGACGGATTGTCCCATCATCATGGGCGCGTCATCCACATTGCCGGATTCCCACGCGGCCTTGACTCGGTTGCCGGCGATGAGCGGGATGAGCTTCTCCAGCCCGCCTCCCGTCGCTTCGACAGCCAAAACGTCTTCCACAAGCTTGTTTTTGATCGCCCGTCCCTGCAGGCCGATGGATTTGCAGATGAGCGCTGTCTCAAATTCCTGCCGCCGAATAATTTCCTGTTTGATATTGTCGTGGACTTCGCACTCTTTCGTGGCGACAAAGCGGGTTGCCATCATGACGCCCTGAGCGCCCAGCGCCAGCGCCGCCGCCAGTGTTCGCCCGTCGGCGATCCCTCCGACCGTTACCACGGGAATCTTCACGGTTTCGGCAATGCGCGGCGTGAGAACCATGGTGGTCACATCGTCGTCGAGCGGATGGCCGCCTTCCTCGATGCCGGCGGCGTAGATGCCGTCGTAGCCGGCTTTTTCCGCGTGCACGGCGTGGCGGACCGAGCCGACCTTGTGGAATAATTTTACACCGGCCTTTTTCAGAATGTCGATGAATTCCCTGCCCACGGCCTTGTCGAGGGGGGTGCCGGATATTTCCAGTCCGGCAACCTTTTCCTCGGCGCAGACCTTCAGATACATTTTGTGATGCTCGGCCGTAATATGCACCGACGGCAGAATGGTGACGTTCACCATAAACGGCCTGTCGGTCAATTGTCGGGTCTGCCGGATGGCTTCTCGGAACTCTTCCTCGGTGGCGTAGTTGCCCGCCGTCAGATTTCCGAGCCCGCCGGCATTCGAGACGGCCGCGCAGAGCGTCGGTTTGCAAAGCCACATCATCGCTCCGCAGATAATGGGATATTGAACTCCGAACATTTCAGTAATGGCTGTTTTCATGCGTTCTTTACCTTTCCGTGGCTTCAAAAAACTTTTCTGGATCGCTATTCCATCATCACCAGAGCAGAAATCTTCGATGTCGGCGGCATAAAGTCGTCATCCAGGACTTTGATAATGTCGGCATAAAGCCGTTTTTTTAGTTCGCCGAAAATGGCGCGTTTTTTCTGGAAGGTCTTGGCAAATGCTATCGCAGTCGCCATCAGCTCTTCCTGATTGGCGCAGGCTTTGACGATAATGTTGTTCTTTTCCAGCTCGGCCGCCGTGAAACGATTCCCGGTGAGCTGCATCTGCGACAGGAGATGCATGGGAATGGCCTTTTTCACGAAAGCGTTCATGCCCCAGCGGAAAGGAATGCTGATGTTGACTTCGGGGAAGCAGAAGAAGCCTTTGTCTGAGCGCATGAAGCGGAAATCGCAGGCGCACGTTAATATGGATCCGTTGCCGAAGGCGTGGCCGTTGATGGCCGCGATGACCGGTATGGGATAAAGCAGCAGTTTTTTAAAGACGACATCCATTTCATTGATGAAGTCGGTCACCGGCTGATGCTCATTTTTCTGCATCTGCCCCATGATCCATTCCACGTCGATGCCCTGCGAAAAATTCTTCGCGTCATTGGATGTGATAATCAGGGCGGTGATGGTTTTATCCGCGATGATCTCATCCAGCATCGCGTTTAAGGCCGAGGAAAATACAAGATTCTGCCTGTTCTCGCCATTGGTCAGCGTGAGAATGGCAACGGTTTCATCTTTTACCCAATTCATAATCGACATAAGCTTACCTCTCTTTTTTCAAAATGTATTCCGGCAGCCGGATGGCCGCATTTCCAAATATTTCAGCACGATAAACTGATAGCTCCTGTATCCTGAGCGTAATCAGGTTCTGGAGTATAAGAAGTCCCCTCTTTTATGTCAAGAATATAATAACCCTCGAATTGCCTCAAATAAAATGTTACCGAAGGGATGAATAAAAAGGATACGTTGACTCATAAACCGATGTTACCGAGAAAGATTCGGAAACGGAGGTTAAATTATGAGTCCCAAGTCGAAGGAAGAA
>JAKLGV010000008.1 GCA_022710585.1 Deltaproteobacteria bacterium
GCCAGATCTGTTTGAGCGGCCGGATAATAGGTTCCTTATTGTAAACAGAAGGCTTTCCCCTTTTCTTGGCCTTGGGCTTGGTAAACCGCTTATACCCTTTTAATCGCCGGATGGCGTGTTTCCGATGATAACCGCAAACAGCGCAACATTCATCGATGATAACGGTCTTTTCTTTACGAGATGCCTCTTTATATCGCTTATAAAGAACTTCAAAATACTCTTCCTTGGATTTGGGACTCATCGCTAAACCTCCGTTTCCGAATCTTTCTTCGGTAACATCGATTTATGAGTCAACGTATCCCTTTTATGCAACCCTTGGGTAACATTTTATTTGAGGCAATTCGTTGCCCTGTATTCCGTTGACATATAAAACCGCGTTGATTATAATGAAAGCAAAAATCAGCCGGATTTCAGGAGAGCGGAAAGATAATTTGAATAACCCTAAAGCAGGATAATCCATTATGAAAGAAAAGAGAGTCAAGCCCAGACTGAAAGATGAAGAAAGCGAGAATGAGCTGGTCATTAGCGTCATCTCTAAGAAAACACATCCCCCCGAAGAAAAAATCATTACCAAAGATGTTTCCGCCACCGGCGCTAAAATTCAGACCAATATTATTTTGCCTGTCAATACCCTGCTGAGCATGAATTTCAAATTGAAGGATCTGGAAGACAAGATCAACGCCATCGGCAAGGTCAAATGGATTAAAGTCGTCATCGAAGATGAGTCCTATGAGGTCGGCGTGGAATTCGTCAACGCGCCCATTTACGCGATCCAGATTCTGGAAGAATACATTGACTGGAAACTGGGCTGCGAAAAAATAAAGATATTATTCGCCGTCACCGAATAAACTTTCTTTAAATGAAGGTATGTTCTCCAAATTTCCGCCTGAAAGATAACAATAAAGATGTTTTCATCATGACGGATTATGATCCATTTATGAGAAAAAACGGAGCATAATCATGAAAAAAACATTGATCTCAAGGCGATAACGAAAACTGCTTTCGATTAAAATAGTATAAACACAATAATAGACTTCCACTCAAGCCTTATCAAACGCGATACATATAATAATGAAATGAAGCAAAATGAAACAAATTCATTATGAAATGATCAACATCTTCCCCAAACTGGCGTGGCTGGCTGTTGTGGATAAAAAACAGTCCTTCATAACCGTTTATCACGGTCGATATGTTGAGTGCCGTGAAAATTGGTTTATTGAGGGCATCTGGGATGGACCTTTTGATGTCGGCGATTTCCACGAAACCGATCTGGTCTTTGGAACAGGCATGAAAGTATTGGATGAAAGGATCGTCTTTGTTTCATCCAGTTCTACAGCGGATCGGCTGTATTATTCATTTGATCAAAACAGATTGTTAGTCAGCAATTCTCTACCCTGCCTAGTCTCTTTTACGGATATTACGATGGATCCCTTGTTGGATTATGCGGGGTTTTTCAAAAGTATTGAAAATAATTGCCAGGATTATCAGAAAGAACTCCCTGTTCGTAGCGGGTGCGAGAAAATATTGAATATCATGGGAGAGAATCTTGTTTATTTGTCCGGCAAACAAAGTGTTGAAGCAAAGCCTCAGAAGAAGCATTTTTCTGACTTTGCTAGCCTGAATGTTTTTATGGCTAATGTATTTCTTAAATTCAGGAATAACTGGGAATGTCCCTCCAGAAGAAATAAATTATCGACGTTTTCAACTATTTCAACCGGATACGATTCTGCGATGGTTTCCTGCTTAGCGGTTAAGACCGGATGCAACCATTTATTTACGTGTGTTTCATCCAGTGAAATGGGGCCCAAATTTATAAGGAGTAAGCGTAAAATCGTTGATGATGGAAGCGACATAGCACGCTATATCAGCAAGGCAATCTCAATTATCAAGTTTGATCAGCACGACTTCAAGAAGGATCTTGCCAATGAAATTTACCTTTTCCCGGGAATGCCCAATACAAGATTGACGAATTTTCTCCCGATGATCAATTATCTTGACAGATTAAATAAGCCATCCATATTGTTTACTGGAATCGGGGGGGATTATGCGTGGGGCAGCGACCCTAATGACAGCTATTACGATTATGGAGCGATTTCACTGTCTGAAATCAGGCTTCACGCAGGATTTATTCATTGTTGTTTTCTATCCTGGTTGAAAAAATACAGGTTCTTGCTTTTGGAAATAAGCAACTCTGAAGAAATGAAACGATGGTCCATAGGCGGTCTCTATAACAGACCCATCCCCCGAAGAATCCTGGAAGAAAGTGGAGTCCCGAGAGAAGCCTTTGGATATGTAAAGAAGGGCGGTTGGAAATTCTGGCTGATTCCGAATCGTCCTTATGATCCGCGATTACGAAAAGAATACTACAGATATTTGACAAAAAATAATCTATGCACAAGACAGGAGATCTTTTTTTTCCCGATAGCATCTGTTGTGTTTTGGACCTTTATGATTATGAAAGCTCTGCTATGGAGACTGAAAGGTTCTAAAAGCAAATTTGAGTATATAAAACCGCCTTTTTCCAGTATTTCACACTCAACATTCCCATGGGCTGTTCAAGCCATTGCAGATCAATATCGAGAAAATGAAGTATTTAGGCGGAACACATTTGGCTCGCGGCGAAGGTTGCCGGCAGACGCTCCTTGAAGACATTAGATAAGATCAGAAAACGTTGCTTTTTGAAATCACACAACCTCAATCATCAACAAACAATAAAGCCAGCGTAAATGATTATGTTACCCTGGCTTTATTTATCTTGTAACTTTAAATGAAATCAGATGTAAAAGTTAACCTTTCCTTCCAATTCTACACTGCGGTTGGAGGACATTCGTTTGATGGAGGACACTTTCCAGACGCTGGCGGACACTTCTCCCCACATGGAGGACAATCATGAACAAATTTCATACCTTTTCTCCTTTCATTCTTAAAATTGGTTAAAATGGTTACAGTTTAGGTTATTTTAATTTTTTGTTAAAATTTGTCAACAAGAAAATTGCTCGAAAAATTTGTTAGGGATTCAGGCTTCATCTGTGTTAAAAAATAACCTGAATATGAATGTATAATCTGTTAATATCGATATTAATGAAAGCCTGCATGGGATAATTATGGCGCAAATCAATAAAATGGATAAACAAGCAAGAGCTGCGTATTTGGAAGATCATTATGGAAAAAATATTATCCCATTATCGGCAGCGGAACAATCGATGATCGGCACAGAACAAACTGAGATTTTGCTTTTCTATAAGAAGGAAACCTCCATCTCAAAACTGAAAGAAAGTCTGCTGAAAACGATAGAGCACTACAATCTTTTTTCAAGCCGTCTCATCATGATCGATGATCATCAATTTGCCTTACAATACTGTACAGACGGATTTGTCATCAATGTTTTGCCATCGATTGATGAAACATTTGATCACATTGATATTGAAGATATCAAGAAGATGATGGTGCGCGTTAAAACATTGCCGGGAGAGCCTCTTTTTGCCGTCACAGGAATACCGATAAAAGATGGCGTATTTGGCGGTATCAGTTGTTCTCACGCCATATCGGATGGGATTTCAATCATGCTCTTCCTGTTTTCGTGGATGTGCATCATCGAAGGAAAAAATATTCCGCTGCCGTCCAATCAAAGATTATTCAAGGGAAAACCTGTTTCATTTGAAGAGATCGATAAGGCATTGATTCCTCCTTTATCCGAACTGAGTCAGGAAATACAAAACAGGGTTAAAGCCAGTGATATCAAAACCTACTCTAAGAGAGAATATTTCACATTAGAATTTCTAAATCAAATAAAGAACCAGGCAAGAATGGAAAACGAAGAGTATATCCTTTCCAATAACCAAATCATCACTTCATATTTATTGAAAAAATATCACAAACATATTTTGCCGAAGACAGATAAAATATTTTTAAAACACCCCATCAGCATCAGAGATGTTAATCCTGATATTGATCCTTTATATATCGGGAATGCGGTTTTTGTCCATTTGATAGAATTCACGAAAAATGAAATCGACTCATTGTCTATTCCTCAACTTGCTTTCCGGATGAAACAATCAATTAAAAATATTAGAAATGAAAACTTCACAAAAGAAATATCTTATTTTTCAAAGCACGGGTTAGAGATTAGAACGGACCTGTATAAGAAATACCCTGCTTCCAGTATAGATACAGATATTGTCGCGAGCAACATGACGCATCTGAGCGATTTTGAGTCTTTCGGGTTCAGCTCCAATATCGGGAGTATCATCCACATGGCGATGCCGTATTATAAGACCAGTTTTATTATGTTAAAAGAGAAAAGTGATACGATATTTGCGGAGATAACCAGCTTGTATCCGATACCCTGAATTACGGGGATTTTGATGAGCGTTTATTCCTGGAATAATTGTCTTGAAATACAATATCCGTTTAATATTGAAAATATTCATTTTGTAGGACGGTGAAAAAAAGAAGGGTCGCAATGATCCTGCCTTTTTGAATTACAGCCGTATAGACCAGGAATCAGAATCTGAATCGTAGCGCAGAAGATGCACGCCGACGTCCGCTGACTTCACCTTGAAATAATTGGTCACCGGTTTGCTGCTATCCAGACCGTCCTCATACCAGCGGTTGATAATTTCAATGATCTCCCGGCGTTTGCCCTCACATATAAACGCCACCGGGCGCTCGTCAGTTTTAAACCCGCTATAGCATTCCACCTGAATTTCCTGATAGCCTGAATTTGCCATAAGGAATCATCAGGTCAGTTTGACCACTTTGGGCTTCACCAGCCTTTCAAAGTCTTTGTATGACATCCGGACCAATTCTGAAAGTGAGCCCGCGTTGAAGGCGATTTCTTCATCCGCCGTCAGATGCCGGTCAACATAAACATCCATTCCGTAAAGATTGCCGAAGGGAGGCATGGCGCCGGTTTCGCAATCCGGAAACATATCCTTGAATTGTTCTTCGGAAGCCAGTTCGATTTTCTTTGCTCCGATTTCCTTCCGGAAGTAATCGAAATCGACGGCATACGTAGCCGGCAGAACCGCCATCGCCATCCTGCCTTCGACGAAGACCATGACCGTTTTGGCGATCTCCTTGCCATGGATATGCGCCGACTGGGCAATCTCCTGCGCGGTATAGGCCGTTGAATGGCTGATCGTTGTGTATTTAACCGATTGGTTGTCCAGAAACTCTTTCATTTTTTTCGATGGCATAACAGACCTCCTTTTAATCTTGTTGAGACGGTTAATTGTTAACAGAACCTATCCTGTCAAAAGGAGAAAGATCGCGGCAGTTCACAAAAGAGATGGAGCATTCAATTTTTAATCTGACTTTGGTGTTATGATAACACAAAAGAAAGAACGGGAAAATAGAAATAAATCGGATCTTGTCCCGCTTGTGCCGAACGCGCCGGGAAGGAGGCGGCGTTTCGAAAGGCGCAGCACACGAAAAGAAAAAACCGTTTCAAACGTGGAACGATTGAAACGGTCAGAGCGAAGACTGATAAGAATTATTCAGGAATTGGATCCTTCTATTTTTTGGTTTGTTGTCGTTCTTAAGCGCTTGCTCATGATCTTCAGCAGGGACATCAGAATTTTGGCCGCTATCCGGGGATCCGTTTCCAGCATGCTTTTGAAAGACTCTTTTGTGATGCCAAGCAGAACGGAATCCTCGGTGGTTCTGCCGGTCGCGCTGCGAGGTTCGGAATCGATCAGAGACAATTCTCCCACGATGTCATTGGCGCCCATTGTGGCCAGTACAATTTTATCGTTGTTTTTTGCCTTTTTGATGATCTCCACGCGTCCCGATATGATGATGTAAAGCAATTCTCCCGGCATGCCCTGTGAAAATAAAAAGAAGTCTTTTGCCGCTTTCTGGATGAAAATAAATTTGCACACCGCATCAAACTCATTTTTGGTGAGTTCTCTGAAAATAGTCAGCGATTTCAAAGTATTGTAATCAAATCCTTCCTGCATGTCCCCCCCCTCAAGAGAAAATGATTGAAAATATATGGTGTTGTTTTGAAGACCCTATAGAAGATTCTTTGCCGTGTCAATCATTTAGAATGTAAAGAATACGGATAAAGTCATTTAATCACCAAATCGTTTCCGCAGAGATTCATAATAGTAGTTGGAAACGGAAAGCGCCCGCACGGCCTGCTCGACGGTTTCAAAGATCGGGATGCGGTGTTTGGCGCGTATGGCAATGGACTTGGCCACGGCATTGGGCGTGTAAATGGCCGCCGGTTTTCCGTAATGTTTGCACATCTTCAGCAGCTCCAGCAGCGTATCAATGACGAAGGTTTGCCAGACGCTCAGAAGCGGCAGAAGAGCGTCCACTTCGTCGGCGGAAAGAAGAATTTCGTAAATATCGAGATAGGTTTGCGGCGGAGCGGGACCGATATCGACGGGATTTTTGATATTGAAAACCTGCCCCGCTTTTTTGAGTCTTTCCTGCGTTTCCGGATTCAGGCGCACCACCTGCAAATCCGCTTCTACCAGCAGATCTGCGCTGATGCTGCCGAAAGCGCCGGAGTTGGTAAAGACGGCAATTCTTCTGCCTTTTAAAAGAGGCATTTCCGTGAATATCTTGGGCAGGGAATGGAGTTCGTCGATGGATTGGAGGCGGATGATTCCCGCCTGTTTGCAGGCGCTGTTGAAAATTTTATCGTTGCTGGCCATTCCCGCCGTGTGCGACATCGCGGCCAGAGCGCCTTCTTGCGTCCGTCCCACCTTGTAAATAAGAATCGGCTTGCGCGACTTTCTGGCGGCTTCCATCAGCTTGCGGCCATCAGTCACATTTTCCAGATAGATGCCGATGACCTGAGTCTCGTCGTTTTGAAAATAATCGATGAGGTCCGCCTCATCGACATCACACTTGTTGCCGATGCTGACCACCTTGTTCACATCGACAAGGTCGTAATAAAATGACTCAATCACCAGGACGACAACCCCGCCGCTCTGGATAATATAGGAGATGTTGCCCGGCGCCTCAAATATCCGCTTCATTTCAACCAGGCTGGGATTCACACCGTAAAAGCTGCAGAATTTACTGCGGGTGTCCAGCGTTCCCAGGCAATTCGGCCCCATGATGCGAATGCCATTGGCTCTGGCAATATCATCGATCTCGCGCTGCATAGCCTGGCCTTCGTCGCCGCCTTCGGAAAAGCCGGCGCTTTCAATAATCACCCGTTTGATTCCCTTATTGGCGCAATTACTGATGATGCCGGGAACGTTTTTTGCCGACACGATGATGACCGCCAGATCGGGTGTTTCGGGGAGATCAAGCAGTGATTTATATCCCGGATAGCCGCTCACGGTTTCACCTTTTGAATTCACTGCGTAAACAGTACCTGGATACTTAAGGTAATTTTTTAGTACATCACAGATGGTGGCCCCGAGGTTGAAAGGGGCATTGGAAGCGCCGATGACGGCGACAGATTTCGGATTAAAGAATTTTTCCATGCAAGCTCACTCTGCCTTCTATATTTATACAGCGGGAATCTTTTGACACAAGACGGGAATAAATTCAAGCACCCCGCAATCGGAGTTGCAGATTTTAATATATTGTAATAATGATGCGTTTAAATTGATGAGGAGAAAGAAAGCTTGTCTAAACGCATTGTCGTTTTATCTGAAGATATTGCCAATAAGATTGCTGCCGGGGAAGTAGTGGAGCGGCCGGCTTCGATTGTCAAGGAACTGCTGGAAAATTCCATTGACGCCGGCGCGACCGATATCCGAGTGGAACTGGAGAAGGGCGGCTGCCAGTCCATCAAGGTAATTGACAATGGTTCGGGCATCGAACCGGATGATGTGCCGCTGGTTTTTGAACGCCATGCCACCAGCAAGATTCACCATTTTGAAGACATTCTCAATGTGGTGTCGTTTGGTTTCCGCGGTGAGGCGATGCCCAGCATTGCTTCCATCGCAAGGGTGGAATTGCTCACCCGGCGGAAAAATGATTTGTCCGGAACGAAAGCCGCGCTGGAAGCCGGAACAGTGAAAGAGATATCGCCCGCCGGAACGCCGGAAGGCACGCAGATCTCGGTTACGAAAATATTCGCCAATGTTCCCGCTCGCAGGAAATTTCTGAAAACGGAGGCCACCGAGCACGGTGTCTGCCTGGATGTGATTACCCGCCTTGCGCTGGCGCATCCGGAAATCCGCTTCCGGGTTTCGGCCAACGGCAAAGAGGTCTTCACCGCGCCGGAAGTCAGGGACATCTCAAAACGGATTTCAATGGTGATGGGCGATGAGTTTTCCGCGCACTGCATTGCCGTGGACGCGCAAAGAGACAATATGAGCCTGACAGGATTTATTTCGCGTCCGGAATACACCAAATCCAATTCCAAAAGTGTTTATCTGTTTGTCAACAAACGGTTCATCCGCGACAACAGCGTGACCCACGCGGTGTTGTCGGCTTATCGCCAGATTATTGAACCGAGACGCTACCCCGCCGCCGTACTGTTTCTGGATATGCCTCCGGAGGATGTGGATGTCAATGTTCATCCGGCCAAGATGGAAGTCCGGTTTAAAAACGCGCACGATGTTTATGATCTCGTCTCCAAAACAATATCGCGGAATCTGGCTGAAGCCGAAACATCCAAAGGCAATTTCATTTACCGTCTGGCGGCCAGAGAAAAAAACAATTTTTCTTTTTCCGAGCCACCACTGCGGGAGAAATCGCCATCCGTGCCATTTGGCATGTTTTCCCGGCAGAATCTGCAGCGGGCGATTAATGACGATTTGCTGAAGCGTCCGCCTGCCGACAAAAACTTTATTCCCGCGGAAAGCAATCAGGTTGAGGCAAAGGAAACCATTTCTTTCACCGGCATGCGATATATCGGGCAGTTTGCCGGCACCTATCTGATTTTTGAGGGTGAGGGCGGCCTTGTTCTTCTTGATCAGCACGCGGCGCATGAGCGGATTATTCTGGAAAAGCTGAAAAAAGCACAGAGCAGAAAAGTTGTCAGTCAGGGGTTGCTGATGCCGGAAATCGTCAACCTGACGCCGGGACAAATAACTTTATTTTCTGATTATCTGGAATTTATGCAAACGATCGGTCTGGAAGTGGAAATCTTCGGCCGCGACGCTGTGGCCGTGAAAGCGGTGCCTGCCACTTTGTCTCAAGTTAAAATCAGCGAGATGATTTCCGATCTTGCCGACCAGCTCGGCGATCAGAATCAAACGCCGTCCTTGCAGGAAAAGCGGGAAAAGATTCTGGCGTCGCTGGCCTGCAAAGCGGCAATCAAAGCCAATCGTGCTCTTTCCCATGAAGAAGTCTTCGCGCTTTGCCGGGAGCTGGAGGCCACGCCCTTCAATCTGACCTGTCCGCATGGACGTCCCATCACCATCCATTTTCCCCTGAGCGAAATTGAAAGAATGTTCAAAAGGAAGTGAACATCAGCCATGGAAAAGCTGCCGCTGGTCATCATCAATTCGCCGACCGCCACGGGTAAAACGGGCCTGGCTGTAAGGCTGGCGCTGGAATTCGGCGGCGAAATTATCAGCGCCGATTCCATGCAGGTTTACCGCTATCTGGATATCGGCACGGCCAAGCCGACGATGGAAGAGCGCGGGGGCATTCGGCATCACATGATTGATGTGGTCAATCCCGATGAGGAATTTAACGCCGCCCTGTTCGCGGAAAAAGCGCGGACGCTGATCAATGAGCTGGCCGGGCAGGGGAAGCCGGTTTTTGTCGTCGGCGGCACGGGGCTGTATATCCGTGCGCTGCTCAAAGGAATTATCGATACGCCGGATGTGGATGAAAAGATCCGCGATCATTACCGCGGCCTGCGGGACACGCGCGGGAAGCCATATCTATATGACCTGCTCCTGCAAAGGGATGCAGCGGCCGCCGCGCAAATCAATCCCAACGATGCGGTACGGGTCATCCGGGCTCTGGAAGTTCTGGACCAGACGGGGGAATCCATTACGGTCAAGCAGAAAAAGCATGCTTTTCAGGACAGCCCTTACCGAACATGCAAAATCGGCATTCAGATGGAGCGCAAAGAATTGAAGCGAAGAATCGAACAACGAACGGATAAAATGATTGCCGACGGTTTGCTGGACGAAGTGAAGAAGGTTCTGGCAATGGGATACAGCGAAAACCTGAAATCGCTGCAATCGCTCGACTACAAACAGGTCATCGGATTTATCAATAAAAAATATGATTGGCAGGGCTGCGTTGATTTAATCAAGCGCGACACCTGGCAGTACGCCCGTAGGCAGATGACCTGGTTTAACGCCGATAAGGAAATCAAATGGTTTGCTCCTGAAGCGACGGAGGCAATCCAAAACAAGGTGAGTGAATTCTGGAAAACAGTATGTGTATAACTCAGACGAGCATTATTCTGCTCATTGGCATTATGATTGGCGCCTTTATCCTCTGGAAGACATACAGGGGGCAGAAAGAAAATTTCCAGAAGCTTTCCGCGAAACTCAGTGCCACCCATAATGTCAGAACAGTCAATAATAATTCTCTGGAGGGAGACTATCAGGGGCGCCGCTACGAATGCCGCTACTTTCCCGGCTCCAAAAACAGCCCCCCGTCGTTTACGATTTCCGTTTTCTGTACATCCTCGTTCAGGCTCAGCGTGACCAGAGAAGGGGGCGTGGAGAGGTTTTCCAAAAACATCGGCCTCACATCGGAAATTCAGACCGGCGATCCGGCGTTTGATTCAACCTATTTCATCAATCATGACGGCTACTCTTCCGCGCCGCAAAATTATATCTATAACGCCGAAGTTCGGGAGGCGATCAAGTCTGTCTTTACCATCAGAATGCCCGTAAAAGAGGTTTCCTTTTATGACGACAGGATCAGCGCCGTTATTTCGCCATTGTCATCGGATGAAACGGCTCAGGTGCCTGTGGAAATGTTTCTGGAAAAGCTTGCCTTTCTGGCCGCCGGATTGCCGCCGTCAACTATTCAGCCGGCGCGGACCATGCTAGCGCAGGTTCCCGCCCGGTCGATCGGGGCAATCGTTATAGTGATTTTATTGAATATGGCCGCCGTGGGCCTGCTGATAGCCGGATTAAATCTTTATAAGCCTTTGCGGATGGGCTTTACGATGCAATCATTAAATTACTCCATCCCCGCGGTGATGCTTTTTCTCTACGTCGCGTTTCAGATGGTCAAAGGCCGTTCATCGTCCCACAAAATCTTTATTCCTCTGGCCATTTTCTCACTGATCGGTTTTCTGCTGGGAGGAGTTTCCTCGACGATGTTCTTCAACGGCTATCTTGACCGCGGTACGGTCAGCGAGCATGAGGCAAGGATAACGAACCGGTATTGTACAAAGAATAAAAGCAGCTACAACTATTACGTGGTCCTTGATTCATGGAAAACGCCCGGCGAAACCGAGAAGGTTTCCATCGGCAAGGTGGTGTATTACAGCGTGGAAACCGGCAAAACCTTGCATATCAAGACGAAACCGGGCTATTTTGGTCAGGAATGGCTGGTGGAAATCTCGCCGGGGAAAAAGATGATGGAGCAGCCTCAATAATTAAAATCATTGGAACGCGCCTGTCCTGCAGCCTGCAATATTGCTTGACTTAAACCGGTTCTAAAGATAATGATATCACCGGTTTTAGGAAGAAATCATGATGAAACCTGACAGAATCAAAAGACTCATTTTCCCGATTGTTATCTACGCCCTGGTTGTGTCTCTGGCTTCCTGCGGCACTGCCACACGGGAGGCGGTCAGCCAGTTGGACACGCCCGGTCATCATACCTATGCCGGTCTGAAGCTTCTGGGGCTCGGAAAATATACCGACGCTCAGCGCGAGTTCAAGATGGCCATCCAGCTCAACAGCAATTATTCCAAAGCTCATGCCGGCCTGGCGATGGTCAATATTTATACGGGTAAATTTGAAGACGCGGCGGATAATCTGAAGTCAGGTCTGAAATATGCAGAGACGGATGATGAAAAGCTTTTTATCAATCTGGCAAAAATTCGCTACTACACGATGAGTAAATCCGATCAGAACTGGCTGGAGCTGGCTAAAAATCATTTTCGCGTGGCCGTGCTGATCGATCCCAAATTCGCGCCGGCGTATTATTACATGGGGCTGGCTTACAAAGAGGCGCTGGAATTCAATTTTGCCAATCAAATGTTTACCAAAGTGACTGAATTGAATTCGGATCATGTGACGGAAGCCGAAGCGCAGCTGAAGTTTATCGATATGTATATTCTGGCCAAACCGACTACGCAGGCCGGCAAACAAATCGCCAACGCCGAGAAAATGACCAGGGCGGACGCTGCGGCTCTTTTCATCGTAGAATTGAAAATCAGAGAATTGATGGTCAGACCGGGGGTCAAGCCTGAAGAAAAAAAGGCAGAATCAGCGGATAAAGTTCCGGTTCAGCTAAAAGAGGCAGAGTCGGCTGTGACCGGTGGAATCCTCCGCGCGCCGGTGCCTCCGCTGGCCAATGATATTTTCGATCATCCGAACAAGTCTTATATCGATGAAATTCTGAAAACAGGCGTGCGCGGTCTTGAGAATGACCCGAATGGAAATTTCAAACCTAATGAAATCATATCCCGCGGTGAATACGCCCTGATGCTGGAAGATATTTTAATCAAAATAACCGGCGAAAAAAATCTGGCCACCAAACATTTAAAAACAAAATCGGCATTTCCGGATGTGCCGGCGGATATGCCGTATTACAATGCGATTATGACGGTGACTTCGCTCGACATCATGAATGTGAAAAACATAAAAACAGGGGAGTTCGCTCCCTTGAAGCCGCTATCCGGACTGGACGCGCTGATCATCATCCGCAAGCTCAAGGAGAAGTTTGTATTTAATAAATAAATTATTGAAATATAAAATGAAATGCGATAGGGGCGTCAAGCCCTTTTTTAGTGAGACCAAAGTTTGAGAAGCATTGAAGGAGTGTAAAATTCAAATGGCAAAACGAGAGTTAGGCAAGGCTTTTGAACCGGCCGATGCCGAAAAAAGATTATACGAATACTGGATCAAAAATAATTATTTTCACGCGCAGGATAAAAGCAACGCACCGGCTTTCTCGATCGTGATTCCGCCGCCGAATGTCACGGGCATGCTGCATATGGGGCACGCGCTGAACAACACGCTGCAGGACATCATTATCCGCTTCAAAAGAATGCAGGGATGCAACGCCCTGTGGATGCCCGGCACGGATCACGCGGGCATTGCCACGCAGAATGTTGTCGAGCAGCAATTGCTCAAGGAAGGCACGTCCCGCCACGAACTGGGGCGTGAGAAGTTCATCGCCCGCGTCTGGGAATGGCGCAGACAATACGGAGGCGTCATTATCAATCAGCTCAAGCGACTGGGCTGTTCGTGCGACTGGGAACGGGAACGCTTCACGATGGATGAAGGCTTGTCTCACGCCGTGCGTGAAGTTTTCGTCCGTCTCTACAACGAAGGCATGATTTATCAGGGCGACTACATTGTCAACTGGTGTCCGCGCTGCCACACGGCCATCTCCGATCTGGAAGTGGAATTCAAGCAGGATCAGAGCTTCCTCTGGAATATCCGCTATCCGTTTGCCGACAGCCAGGGGGAAATCGTTGTGGCCACTACCCGTCCGGAAACCATGCTGGGCGATACGGCCGTGGCGGTTCATCCCGACGACAAGCGATACACGAATCTCATCGGCAAAGAGGTGATTCTGCCGCTGATGAACAAAAAGATACCGGTGATTGCCGATGATTATGTGACGATGGATTTCGGTTCCGGCGCGGTCAAAATTACGCCCGCGTCCGATCCCAATGACTTTGCCATGGCGCAGAGACACAACCTGGAAATCATCACGGTCATTGACGGCAAGGGATTTATCAACGAAAACGGCGGCGTTTACAAAGGCCTGGACCGCTATGAAGCCCGCCAGAAAATTATTGCCGATCTGGAGCAGGGCGGCTATCTGGTTGGAACCGAACCCTACGCGCACAACGTCGGGCAGTGTTACCGCTGCAAAACAGACATTGAGCCGATGGTGTCCAAGCAATGGTTTGTCAAAATCAAGCCCCTTGCCAAACAGGCGATCGCGGCCGTGGTCAAAGAAAAAACAAAGATTATTCCCAAAACCTGGGAAGCCACTTACTTTGACTGGATGAACAACATCCGCGACTGGTGTATTTCCCGTCAACTCTGGTGGGGGCACCGCATTCCCGTCTGGTATTGCGACCAATGCAAGAAGGTCATTGTCGCCACGGTGGATCCGGACAAATGCCCCGATTGCGGCGGCGCTTCCCTGAAGCAGGATGAAGATGTGCTGGATACCTGGTTCAGTTCCGCGCTCTGGCCTTTCTCCACGATGGGCTGGCCGGAGAACACGGAGGCACTGAAGACCTTTTACCCGACGTCGTTGCTCATCACCGGCTTCGATATTCTCTTTTTCTGGGTCGCCCGCATGATGATGATGGGCCTTTACGTGATGAAAGACGTTCCTTTCCGGCATGTGTATCTGCACGCGCTGGTCCGCGATGAAAAGGGCGAGAAGATGAGCAAGTCCAAAGGCAACATCATCGATCCGCTGTTGATGATTGATCAGTACGGCACGGACGCGTTTCGCTTCACGCTGGCCGCTTACACGGCTCAGGGACGCGATGTGCGCCTGTCGCCCGAGCGCATCGAGGGATACAAATTTTTTGTAAATAAAATCTGGAACGCCTCCAAACTGACGTTTACCAATCTGGAAGACTTTGACGAATCGGCGGCGATAGAGGTTGAAGACTCTCTGCCGGATCAATGGATTAAAACGAAACTCAATGAAGCGATAGAAGAAGTGACTGTAAGCCTTGACGACTACCGCTTCAATGATGCCGCCGCTGCCGTTTACCGGTTTATCTGGCATGAACTCTGCGACTGGTATCTGGAGTTGAGCAAGCCGGTCTTCTACGGCAAGGGAACGCCTCAGCAGAGACTTGCGGCTCAGAAGACGCTGTATGAAGTCTATCAGAAAATGCTCCATTTGCTGCATCCGTTTATGCCTTTCCTGACAGAAGAACTCTGGCATGTGCTCAATGGCAGTGACAAGGATTCCATCATGGTCAGCCATTTTCCGGTTGTGAATGAAGCTTGGAAAAATGACGCGGCGGAAAGAGAGATGGAGGCGATCATGGAAATCATTACGTCCATTCGCAACATCCGCGGTGAAATGCGCATCGCCCCGTCGCAAAAGCTGAATGTTTTGATTTCCGCGGCCGATGAACAGAATCGGAACATGATTGAAAATAACAGCAGCTATGTTGTCAATCTCTCCAATCTCGAAGCCCTGAAAGTGGAAATCAATATGGTCGAACCACGGGGCGTGGCCACGGCCGTCGCCGGTTCGACAAAGATCTATGTTCCGCTGGCCGGCGTGGTCGATATTTCCGCGGAAATGGCGAGACTGGAAAAAGAGCTGGGCAAGATCAATAAAGATTTGGAGCAATGCTCGAAGAAACTGGCCAACCGCGATTTCCGGGCCAAAGCCGCGCCGGACGTGATTCAGAAGGAAGAAGATAAGCTCAAAGACCTTCAAAAGAAATTCACCACGCTGGAAGGAGCGCTGAAAAAACTGAAAAGCGTGTAGGCTGAATAGTTAAGGGGATTCATGGTTTCAAGAGAGATTAAAAAAATAATCGCGAACGCGCTGAAAGAAGATATCGGCAGCGGTGATGTTACCACGCTGTCCACGGTCAGCGGCAGAAAGAAAGGCAGGGCGCTCGCCATAGCCAAGGATCATTTCATTGTCGCCGGAATGGATGTTTTTGAAGAAACTTTTAAATCCATCGATAAGACCATCAAAGTAAAAAAACTCATCCGCGACGGCTCTGCGGCGAAGAAAGGCGATGTCATCGCGGAAGTATCCGGCAACTTATCGGGAATCCTTCAGGCAGAGAGAGTTTCTTTGAATTTGCTGCAGCGTATGTGCGGGATTGCCGCGCTCACGTCACGATATATTCAGGCCGTTCGGGGCACAAACGCGAAGATTCTGGATACGCGCAAGACGGCTCCCGGACTGCGCGTTCTGGATAAAATGGCCGTGCGGCTGGGCGGAGGCACGAATCACCGCATCGGTTTGTATGACGCCGTCCTGATCAAAGATAACCATATTGAGGCCTCGGGAAGTATTACGGCGGCTGTGCGGGCGATCAGGAAAAATCTTCGACGTCCGATGAAAATAGAGGTCGAAACAAAAAACATTCAGGAAGTGAATGAAGCGCTGGCCTGCGGTGTCGACATTATTATGCTGGACAATATGACTGTTTCGGCCATGAAGAAGGCTGTCAAACGTGTGGCCGGAGGAGCGCTTCTGGAAGCATCGGGAAATGTCTCTCTTCAAACTGTTGCCGCGATAGCGGAAACCGGTGTTGACTTTATCTCGGTGGGCGCTCTCACGCATTCCGTGACGGCTGCCGATATTTCATTAAAAATCATGTCCCGTTAGTTTCTTGATCGAAGAATCATCATTTTTTTGCGGCAAGTCTGAAGATATGGACTGGAATTTAAAAACGCTGACAGAAGGACTTGCACGGACATCTTTCGGCCATCCTCTTTATTATTTTTCACAGACAGGATCAACCAATGATGAAGCCTTTGCCCTGGGGCTAGACTGCGCCGCTGAAGGAACGGCAGTGCTGGCCGACAGCCAGAGCGGCGGAAAAGGGCGATTTCAGAGAGTATGGCATTCTCCGGCAGGAGCCAATATTTATACGTCCGTCATTTTAAGACCGGATATATCATCAGCGCAGGCCTCGCGAATTCCGTTGATGGCAGGCGTTGCCGTTGCCGAAACTTTAAGAGCCTTTTGCCCGGACGCGGTCCGGCTGAAATGGCCCAACGATGTGTTAATTCATCAGAAAAAAGTCTGCGGGATTCTCTCGCAGGCCAGAATAAACAATCAAAAGATTGATTTCATCGTTCTGGGCATTGGCATGAATGTCAACATACAACAAAATGATTTTTCAGCAGAAATCCGGGATATAGCCACATCCCTTGGCATCGAAACCGGCCTGAAAATTTCCCGCCTGGAATTGATAATTAGCCTCTATGAAAATCTTGAGAAATGGTATAAAAAGCTACTGCAAAACGGATTCGATCCGATCAAAGAAAGATGGCTTGACCTGACGCCGATGATCGGACAAACGGTTCAGGTTGCATTTAAAAATGAACGGCTGGAAGGGAAGGCGACAGGCCTTGATGACGACGGCGCCCTCATCCTTCTGACTGAAAAAAACACAGAAATCACAGTCTCGGCGGGAGACGCTACAATCAAGAGGTGATCTATGCTTTTAGTCATTGATGTGGGCAATACCAATACAGTGCTGGGGCTTTACGATGATGAACGTTTGCTGCTCGACTGGCGAATCCGGACGGAAATCGATCATACGGTTGATGAATACGGCGTCTTGATCTACAATTTGTATCAATCCAGCCGAATGAAGGCAAAAGAAATCAAGGCGATCACCGACATCATTATTTCGTGTGTGGTCCCGCCGATGCTCAACATTCTGGAGCCGCTCTGTATGAAGTATTTTAATCTCAAGCCTTTGATTGTCGGACCGGGCATCAAAACGGGTATGCCGATTTTTTATGATAATCCCAAGGAAGTGGGAGCGGACCGGATCGTCAACGCCGTTGCGGCCTACAATAAATACCGCAAGGAATGCATCATTGTCGATTTCGGCACGGCCACGACGTTCGACTATGTTTCTCCCAAAGGGGAATATATGGGCGGCTGTATTGCTCCGGGTATCGTGATTTCGATTGAAGCGCTGTTTGAAAGAGCTTCCAAGCTGCCACGGGTGGAATTCAGCAAACCCAAAACGGTCCTGACCAAAGATACGGTCAGCGCTATTCAGGCGGGTATTATGTTCGGCTACGCCGGACTGGTGGACGGCATCGTCTCCAGAATGAAAACCGAAGTAAAAACAAAGCCGCTGGTCATCGCGACAGGCGGCCTGGCCAACATCATCGCGCCGGAAACCAAAACGATTGAGAAGATAGAAGAAATGCTGACGCTCGACGGTCTGCGCATTATCTATGAGCTCAACAAGAAGTAAGCCATGTTGAATGTCGGACTGACAGGGGGTATTGCCTGCGGCAAATCAACCGTGGCCCGGATGTTTGTTGAAAGGGGCGCTCATCTCATCGATTTTGACCGGCTCGCGCACCATGTTCAGGAGAAAGGGAAGCCGGCCTGGCAGCGCGTGGTGGATTGTTTCGGCGACGGCATTCTCGCCGATGACGGCACCATCGATCGCGTCAGGTTGGGAAAGGTTGTTTTCGGAGATCACAACAGGCTGACCGAGCTCAATAAAATTGTGCATCCTTTTGTTTACGCCGAATGGAAAGCCCGGTTGCAGAAAATCGAGAGGAAAGACGCGCACGTGATCGTGCTCGCGGACATTCCACTTTTATTCGAAGGCAAGAAGCAGCATCTCTTTGATGTGACTGTGCTGGTGGTGATTGAACCGGAAGAGCAGATCCGGCGTCTGATCAGGAGAAATAAGATCACCCGGGATGAAGCGGAACAGAGGCTAAAAAGCCAGATGCCCATCGATAAGAAAAAAGCGCTGGCGGACATTGTCATTGACAACGGAGGCGCGGTTTCGGAGACGAAAAAGATCGTTGAAGCAACATGGCATCAATTGCTGAAGCTGGAAAAACAAAAAAATAAAAAAGATTTCTAAACATAAGCATGGAGGAAAAAAATGATTGAGAAAAATGTCCAGACAGATTTTAGTTCGAAAGTATGCGAACCGGTGATCGGCGAAGGCACTTTTGTGCATCCGCTGGCCGCGGTGATCGGGAACGTCATTTTAGGCAAAAACATCATGGTGGCTCCGACCGCCTGTGTGCGCGGAGATGAGGGCCAGCCGCTGCATGTCGGAGACGATTCCAATGTGCAGGACGGCGTCGTTATTCACGCGCTGGAAACCGAGCTGGACGGCAAACCGGTGGAAAAAAATCAGATGGAAGTCGACGGCAAAAAATATGCGGTTTATATCGGCAAGCGGATTTCTCTGGCGCATCAGGTTCAGATTCACGGACCGGCTGTGGTCATGGATGATACCTTTGTTGGCATGAAGGTGCTGGTGTTCAAATCTTTTGTCGGAAAAAATTGTGTGATTGAACCGGGTGCGATTTTAATGGGCGTGAAAGTGGCGGATGGCCGTTATGTTCAGGCCGGATCCATCATTAAAACACAGGCGGACGCGGATGCTCTGCCGGTGATCACAGCGGACTATCCAATGAAGGAAATGAACAAAGGTGTTCTGCATGTGAATAAGGCGCTGGCTAAGGGTTATCTCGCTGCCAAATAAATATTTTTTAAACAGGACAACATACAGCCTGTCCACAGTGAAAGACGGACGGGCTGTATTTCACAAAACCATGTTAGTTCAATTAGCTGATCAGGATATCAAACATCATTTTTGCCTTTCCTGTGGAACGACAAAGAATATCAACAACCGCCGTTATTGTTCAGTAAAATGCCGCCAGCATTTGCGCCAGAAGCTGAACATGAAAATCGGACTCCTGCAGACGCTCAACACGCGCTATGCCGTTTTTTATTTTTCCGACACCAGAATTTTTCTGGACATTGTTCCTTACGGCTGCAGGGAAATTTTTCGCTACATCGGGAAACGAAAAGAAGGCAGCAATCCGGCCGCGGATTTTCATCTCATGACCAATAAGCTGGGCGAGGCCTGGTGGGCGGAGTCAAACCGCACCAACAGAGGCTATGTCGCGTCGATGCATGTGCTGAAACTGGCAACGCGTCACGCGATCGGTGATGGATTACAGCGGCCGAAATTAACGCACATTCCCACGATCAAAACGGATTGGCTGAACTGTCTGGAAATAGACAGAGCGGATCTCCATTCTCATGAATTAAGCAAAATTATCAAGGCCGCGTATCGGAAACAGGTCAAGGTACATCATCCTGATCTGGGTGGTCATGCGGCAACCTTCAGAAAAATTCACACGGCCTACAAAGAATTTCTTTGCTGGGCGGATCATCCCGTCTATGTCAAACGCCGAGGCTTTCCGGATAAATGGTATTATGACGGCGACAAAAGTAAATGGCTTCAGCCCATTGCGCTGAAAAAATAGCATCCAATCAAAAATAATTATTCAGGCAACAGGCCGTTTGTTGACGCGCGCAGCTCTTCCGGCGTGTTGATGTTCAGAAATAGGCGACCGTCGGGATTGAAGGGCTTGATCTTATCACTGGTTAATTTCAGTGAACGCACCTCTTTAAATAAACCCGCAATTTTAAGCCTGTCGGCCAGTATCATTTTTTTGATGGCGGGAAGGCAGCGCCGCGAGTAGATCGCGTGGAGGGCCTGAAAACCCTCGGGGACTTCCGGCACGACAATTTCGTATCGATCGATCTGCTCCATCATGAAAAGGATAAAGGCCTGATTTAAAGAAGGCATGTCGCAGGCGGCAACAAAAGCGTAATCGTGCCTGGCGTAAAATAAACCGGTATAAATGCCGCCCAGGGAACCTTTCCCTTTGAAAATGTCCGTAACAATCGTAGTATCGGAAAATTCGTCGTAGGCCAGAGGTTCATTGGTGACAATAATGATTTCGGAAAATATTTTCCGGTAAACAGACAGGATGCGATCGATCAGGCGCACGCCGTTGATTTCAATGAAAGCTTTATTGACGCCCATCCGCGAATTCTTACCGCCGGATAGAATAATGCCTGTCATGTTCTGTTGCATACTCCGTTGACCTTCTATCATTCAAGCATGGCGTTGCTGTCTTTATTGGCTCTGAATCTTGACACATTCAGCATGAAAATTTCCAGTTTATTGATGACATTGGGCGGCAGAAGATTTCCGTCAATTTCAATGGAAATGGCTGGATATTTTCTTTCCCTGGCCCAGGGCGTCAGAACGCCTTCAATGACGCGGCCGATCAAACAGGCGAAAGGTGAAATATTGACGATGCCGGAATAGCCGTCCATCATCGCTGTGGCGGCGACACCGCTGGAAATGCTGATTTCGGAATACAGCTCATGATTGACAAAATACTTTTCGGTATTGCCCATGATTTCTTCCATATTGTGAGGTGATTCAGGAATCAGCCCTGTGCCCGACAGTGCCTCATAGATATCTTTTTCAATTTTCTTTTTATAGGCGTGCTCGATTTTCCACTGCACAATCTCCTTAAACTCGCTTGCAAAAACCTGCCGGTAACGCGGAATCAAAGCCAGGCGTTTTTTGAGTTCGTAATGACGCACGAAGTCACAATAATAAATCCATTCGGCAACACTGGAGACTTTGCCGATGATGCCGCGGTGGCTGAATTGTCTGATTAATTCATCAACGGCAAAATCATCGCGCCGGACGTAAATCTCTCCGACAATCAATACCTTGGGACATTTCTCAATGTTTTTCTTTAAGGGTATCGCGGCAATTTCTGAAGATATCTTCCGCAAAACCGGCAATATCCCAGTGATGTCCCGCTCCGCGACAGCAATCATCTTCTGCCAGATTTGATCATAGGCCATCATGGCTTTCTCAGGATCTTCGGCGCAGGTTCTCAGCGATGTTTCGATGTCTTTCATATAATCGCCGATGACAACGGCCCACCATGCGTATCTGGCAAAATCCTTGCCAAGTTCGTTGTAGGAATTATCGGCGTCCAGTGTGAAAATGACGACATTTTCCTTGCGCAGGTCCCTGAAGAGATTTTCGTAAAAAACAAAATATTGTCCGGTGCGGCAGGGGCCGGTCGTTGTGGGAACGAAAACGAGATAGATTTCGTCTTTGCGGTATTTGTCCGATGAGAAATACTTGAGCAGGCTTCCCAAAACGAGATGGGACGGCAGACATTCCTTGCCCGAAGCATGATTGCGCGCCAATTGCAGCGTGTAAATATCGGGAACGGGCAAGGTTTCCGCGTTGATTCCAAAACCGCGAATGGCCGCGCCGACCAGCTCCGCGGAGAGCCGTCCCATATTCGACAGCAGCATTTTGACGCGGGGGTTGTTTTTAATCGGTATTTTTTCGCCGGTCGTCCTATTTCTGATGTGAATTTCTTCGCCCGGCTGATTGACAAAGCGCAGATGGTTGTCGTAGCGCTCTTCACGCATATCGGTGATTTTAGAGCGGTAGCCTTCAATGATATCCAGAAACGCCTCAATGCGCGTGTCCACGCCGGCATCGGCAGTATGCGAATCGAGCTCCAGAATCAGAAAGGGCTTCATCCCCATCATCCATTTCAGATAGTGCAGCATAAACGAATCTGGGGCGCAGGAAAAATTGGAAATGTAGGTTAGAAAAATATTGTCCTCGCCTTTGATCAGCGCGGCGGATTTCATATCCTGTTGCCCGTAATACCAGTACATATTCTGATAGATCGTCTGATCTTCAAAGGGCAGGATATCAAAGGGCAGGACCGTATAGCCGCGGGACGTGTATTTCCGTGGGATGCCCATATTCGCGTCGGCGGTAAAAGAATTGTAGGGCCGCCCCAGAAGGGCGATGACCGGCCTTCCGGCCTGGCGGGATTCTGCCAGCGCCTGCCGGCCCAGTTCGGAAAACTTCTTGAAACATTCTGTTTGTCTGGCGTGAGCCTCGTCAAAGGCCTGCCGGGCTTCCGCGGGGCTGAACCCAAGTTTTTCGCCGAGAGAAATAAACGGTTCGGCTGCCTTTTCCGTCCCGTACATAAAGCTGACCACCGGCATCAGATATTTTTCTTCCGGAATTTCGGGAAAAGCCTTTTTGATATAGTAGGGCAGGCTCTGGGTGATCGGACAGAAACTGGCCGGCGCGTTTTCTTCGTAGCTTTCCATATCCTTGCAGTGAGGAAGGAAAATATAATCCGCTTTGCTGTCCAGAATGTCCTGTACCGCCCCGTGGGCAATTTCCGCCGGGAAACAGTAAGCGCTTTCCACCCGTGCGACGCCTTCATGGGAAATCGATTCGGACACCCGAGTTTCGATGCCCAGCGTGTGGAAAAACCAGGAATAAAACGGCCAGAGTGTGTAGAAGGAAAAGCATTTCGGAATGCCGACGATGAAGTCTTTTTTGCGGATCAGTTTTGCCGGATCGGGAGCGGACTCGCGGAAAAGAATATCGTTGCGCTTTTCAACATAATCGATCACGTCCGCTTCATTGAAAATGTTCTTTTTGCGGATGTTCGTGTATTTATTGCAGCGCCCGCCAAACATATATTTGTGATCGTTGACTTTTAAAATGCGGATCGGGCAGAAATTATCGCAGGCCTGACATTTAAAATCCTTTTCGTACACAATATCCGTGTCCAGAATTTTTTCCAGGTCATACTCCGCTTTCGCCAGCAAGCCGTCACGCAGCTTCTGTTTGGCCAGCATTCCCACGCCAAAGCAGCCCATCAGTTCAGGATCGGGAGGCACCAGAATATTCTTATTCAGAAGCATGGCGAAAGCCAGGGGAACCGCTTTGTTTTTGGCCACGCCTCCCTGCAAAACAATATTTTCGCCAATTGTTCTGTTGCCCACAACGCGGTTGAGATAATTGGACACGATGGAGGTAACGATGCCCGCCGTAATGTCTTCACGCGATGCGCCCTGCTGGATGGCTTTACGGACATCGGAATTGATAAAAGCGGAGCAGTGCTCGCCGAATTTCAAGGGCGTGTCGGCCTGCAGCGCGATGTCTCCGATTTCCCATGCATGCTGAATATTTAAGTCGCCCTGAGACGATTCTTCCAGAAAAGAGCCCGTTCCGGCGGAGCAGGCCTCGTTCATCGCGTAATCAATCGGAACTTTATTTTTCAGAAAAACATATTTGGCGTCCTGTCCGCCGATTTCGAAGATCGTATTGATGTTTTCTCTGTAAAAAGTCGTCCCGACGGCGTGCGCGATAATCTCATTATAGACGGCAGGCGTTTCCAGAAAAACGCCTAGCAGTTCCCGGGAGGATCCGGTGGTCGCGGCCAGCGTAATCCTGATGCCGTTGCCGCCCGTGTCTTCCTGAATCTGTCTCTGCATTTCGATGAAGCAATTCTTCAGCGCCTTCACCGGATCGCCGTGGGTCCGTCCGTAAAAAGAGGCCGTGATTTCGTTGGTTTCCATGTCAATCAGACAGGCTTTGGTGGTGGTTGAACCGCCGTCCACTCCCAAAATGTATTCTTTACCGGCTGTCACCTTCGCTTTGCGGGATTCAAGGTAGGTGACTTTTCCTTCCGCCGTTTTCAGGCTTTGAAATGTTTTAAACTGAACTCTGTTGGGTTTGAATAATTTTTCAAGAGTAGGCAAGGGTGTGCCTGAAGTTCTTGCCAGCAGCGCCGCTCCATAAGCCTCAAAACAGATCGCCTGGTCAGGTATGGTGAATTTATTTTCAGGCATCCGCTCCCGGATAAACTGCACGAGATGCTTGTTTTCGGTGACGCCGCCGATGAGCAGCACTTTTTTGCGGGTGATCTTCGCCTTTTTGATGAAGTCTATCACTTTGGTGGCCGTAACGTCGCTCAGGGACAAGACGATGTCGCCCCGACAGGCTTCGCCTTTATTCAAACGATGCGTGCAGTCGCTTTTCATAAAGACGGAACAGCGCGAAGAGAGCTTCAAGATCCTGCTGTCTTCACCAATAGCGTTCACATCATCGAGCGTCATGTCCATCCGGGCGAGCTGCTGTTTAAAAAATTCGCCCGTACCCGAAGCGCACTTGTTTCCGGAAAAGCTGGTGATGATTTTCCGGTTTTCATCGATCGTATAAACCACGAGGTCTTCGCCGCCCAACGAAACCAGCGCGTCCACCCGCTGATCCAGATGATGCAGAGCTTCCTCAATGCACAGCGGTTCGATAACGCTGCTGATATTTAATAAATGCCTACCTTCCGTGCCGGTGACGAGGGCCCGGGTTCCGGCGGGAATCTGAAGGTCGGATAAAAGGCTTTTTAAGGTGTAAAGGAAGTCCCCCTCATGAGGCTCTACTTTGTGCTTGACCATCCGATCTTCATCCAGAAGGACGACTTTGATGCTGGATGAGCCTATGTTGATTCCTAAAGTAAACATAAACAACTATTTCAGCTTCCAATGAATCATATGTTGTCCGGTAAAATATTACGATTAGGTGTAATCGTCAAGTTTCAGATGAAAAAAATTTAAAAATTCTTCAAAAAGATTTTTAGTTTATTGAAAAAGACAAAAATAAAGGCGGGAAATCATACCCTGGAAGATACGATTTCCCGCCGCGAAAAGCGAAAAGTTAGAAGATTAATGTCCTTCTTCCATAGCGCCTGCGATATACATCATGGAGAGCAGCATGAAAACGAGCGTCTGCACCAGCGATGTGAAAATCATCAGAACAAAAACGGGAAGAGGAACGAACCAGGGAACCAGGAAAAGAACAACCAGCGCAACGATGTCTTCACCTTTGATATTACCGAATAACCGGAATGTCAAAGACAGAGGCCGCGAAATGTGGCTGATGACTTCAATCGGCAGCATCAGGGGTGTCAACCACCATACCGGTCCCATAAATTGTTTAAAATATTTGAATCCATGTTCTTTCAGTCCGACAACATGCGTGGAGAAGAACACGATAAGCGCCATCGCCGCATTGGTGTTGATATTGGATGTCGGGGACTCAAATCCGGGAACGATACCAATGAGATTGGAGACAAGAATAAAAAGTCCCAACGTCGCGATAAGAGGGAAAAATTTTCTTCCGTTATGTCCCATAATTTCATTAAGCAGACCATCGAAACCGCCAATGATGACTTCCATGACGTTCTGGGTTTTTCCGGGATAGACCTCCAGTCTTTTTGTCGCAAGGAACGATAACGAAGCCAGAATGACAAGCACAAACAGTGTGTTATACACAATGGTCATGTCGACGCCATACTCTTTAAGCCAAGTGGTATGGAAAAAAATTAAAGGTTCCATCTATTTTTATACAACCTCCTCAATAAAGTTTTTTTTTGCCAGTGCGATAATCATCGTTACCAGAATATTGATTATCACGACGGAAAGTCCGATAAGTAGTCCAATGATATCAACGACATGATTGGAGATCAAAAGATACAGCACAACGGCCATAATGGCCAGGCGGATGTAATATTTTACCATCACGGTGCCTTTGGGATTCCCTTGCAGGTTTTTAAAAATACTTAGTAATCCTTTGGCCATCCAGTGAAAATTGACAATACTGACAAAACCGCCAAGCAATATACCGAGAGAAAATTTTAATGGAGCGAAAAACAGGGATGGAATGAAAATTACGCCCAAAATGATCCAGTTGGCAATCTCAATCCTTTTTTGGAACGGGTCTTTGACGATGAGGTTCACTTTTTAAACTCTTTATAATGGTTTCTTCATCCGTAAAATTCTTTTGAATTAAAACATATAAATTACGAAAACCGGCCGCTAACCCTATGAATAAAAAAATGACCGTAAAAACATGACCGGAATCGAATTTTTTATCCAAATATGTTCCCAGCAGAAGACAACCAAAAACTGCCAGAATCATTGCAATGCCGATGCTGCTGGCAAAAGCCATTTGCATCGCGTACTTTCGCGTTTCTTGATCCATTCGCTGAGTGGCTCCTTAGCACCTGCAGCCATTAAAGTCAATAAAAAAATGACCGGCGTTCATTTTTTTAACAAATGACGATTATTCTTATACCATTCTATCGTTTTAGTCAGGCCCGTTCGAATATCCGTTTTTGCAACAAACCCGAATTCTTTCAATGCTTTGGATGTATCCAGCATGCGCTTGGGCTGTCCGTCGGGTTTGGTTTTATCCCACACAATTTTTCCGGTAAAACCGGCCAGATCAGCAATCAACATGACGAGATCTTTGATCGATATTTCCGCTCCAGCGCCAAGGTTTACCGGCTCACTTTTATTATACAGCGCTGTGGCCATATAAATGGCTTCGGCGGCGTCTTGCACATAGAAAAATTCTCTGGTCGCCGAACCGGTTCCCCATACCACCAACTCATTGGACTGCTGGTCCATGGCGTCGAAGCATTTTTTGATTAAAGCCGGAATCACGTGAGAAGATGCGGGATCAAAATTATCTCCCGGACCATACAGATTGACCGGAAGTAAAAATATCGAATTAAACCCGTATTGTTGCCGATAGGCCTGCGACTGGACCAGCATCATTTTTTTGGCCAGGCCGTAGGGTGCGTTGGTCTCTTCAGGGTATCCGTTCCAGATCTCATCTTCTTTAAAGGGGACCGGGGTGAACTTCGGGTAGGCGCAAACCGTCCCCAAGACGACAAATTTTTCAATCTTTCTCAAATAAGCTTCGTGGAGGAGCTGCGATCCCATGATTAAATTGTCATAAAAAAGTTCCGCCGGTTTTTCCTGATTGAACCCGATGCCTCCTACCTTAGCAGCCAGATGAATGACGATGTCCGGTTTTGTTTCTTCATACATTCTCCGGATATCGTTGATGTCCGTCAGATTATATTCGGGAAGGTCGGCGATGGTGACATTGGCGCACCCGGAAGACTGGAATTTCTTCAGCAGATGACGACCCAGAAATCCTTTGCCCCCGGTAACAGTGATTCGTTTTTCAGTCAGCAAGAAAGCATCCTTCATTTTATTTATTTTTATTGTTGCAACCAAATCCGGCGTCCAGAAGCGTTTTCTCTTTTTGGGCCAGTTCCATATCCGCGTTGATCATCATATCGACAAGTTTTTCAAACGAAACTTTGGGCTGCCAGCCGAGCGCCTTTTTCGCTTTGGTCGCGTCGCCCAGAAGCGCGTCAACTTCCGTGGGGCGGAAATATCGCTTGTCGATTTCCACGTATTTCTGATAGTCAAGATTCAGTTTCCGAAACACCATTTCCGCGAATTCCCGGACCGAGTGGGTTTCACCGGTTGCAATGACGAAATCTTCAGGCTTTTCCTGCTGCAGCATCAGCCACATCGCTTCCACGTAGTCGCCGGCAAATCCCCAGTCTCTTTTCGCTTCCAGATTTCCCAGGAATAATTTGTCCTTCAGCCCCAATTTGATTTGCGTTGCCGCGCGGGTGATTTTTCTGGTGACAAAAGTTTCCCCGCGTCGGGGAGATTCATGATTGAAAAGAATTCCGTTGGCCGCAAAAATGCCGTAGGCATCGCGGTAATTCTGGCAAATGTAATAAGAATAAACTTTCGCCGCGGCATACGGACTGCGGGGCTGGAAAATAGTTTGTTCATTCTGAGGCGGAGGCGCGGCTCCGAACATTTCGCTCGACGATGCCTGGTAGAATTTCGTTTTAATGCCCGTTTTGCGGATCGCCTCCAGAATCCTCAAAGTTCCCAGCGCGGTGACGTCGCCGGTGTACTCGGGCATATCGAAACTCACGCGCACGTGACTCTGGGCGCCCAGATTGTAAATTTCATCGGGTTTGACGGAATGGAGCAAATCCATTAATTGCGCGGACACGCTCAAATCGCCGTAATGCAGAAACAGCTTCGCCTGGGGATCATGAAAATCGTGATAGAGATGATCGATGCGTTCGGTATTGAATGTGCTCGACCGTCGGATCAAACCGTGCACTTCATATCCCTTGTTCAGTAAAAATTCCGCTAAATAAGAACCGTCCTGCCCCGTGATGCCGGTTAGAAAAGCTTTTTTCATCTGATCTCCCTGTGACCGCAGAAGTTTTGTATCCGGTTTAATACCGGATTGATGAATGCTTGTCAATGAAACGATTCAAGATGAAACGATCAAAGATTTCTCAATGTTTTTGTGCAAGCCTCAAGGGTTTTTTGAAGATCATTTTCGGTATGGGCAAAAGACAGAAAACCGGCTTCATACTGGGAAGGCGCCAGCCAGATGCCGTTTTTCAACATACCGTGAAAGAAACGGGCAAACATTTTCGTGTCCGACTGTAATGCCGTTTGCAGATTGACGACAGGGCCTTCCTGAAAAAAAACGGTGAACATCGAAAAAACGCGGTTGATGCAGACAGGAATTCCTTTTTTAAAAAACATTTCTTCCATGGCCCGGCAAAGCTGACCGGTTTTTTTATCAAGAGACGCAAAGGATTGTTTTTTTGCCTGGAGAAGATTAAGCGTCGTCAAGCCGGCAATCATTGCCACGGGATTGCCGGAAAGCGTTCCCGCCTGATAGACATCTCCGGTCGGCGCCAACCTCTCCATAATTTTTTTGCTTCCGCCTACCGCGCCGACAGGCAGTCCGCCACCGATGATTTTGCCAAGACATGTCAAATCCGGTTTGATGCCGATGAGATTCTGATAACCGCCGAATGCAAATCGGAATCCGGTAATTACTTCGTCAAAGATTAAAACTATTCCGTTCTTTGCGGTCAGTGTTCTGAGCTTTTCCAGAAATTCTTTTTGAGGCGAAACGACGCCCATGTTGCCGGCCACCGGCTCAACGATAATAGCGGCGAGCTTTGAGCCATATCGCCGGATGGTTTTCTCCAGGGCGTCAAGATCATTGTAAGGCAAACTCAACGTCAGACGGGCAATATCTTCCGGGACGCCCGGAGAACCGGGAATACCGAGAGTCGTGGGGCCCGAGCCGGCTTTAATCAGAACGGAATCGCTGTGTCCGTGATAACAGCCGTCGAATTTTGCAATCAGCTTGCGGCCGGTATATCCCCGCGCCAGGCGAATGGCTGTCATCGCCGCTTCCGTACCGGATGACGTCATGCGTAGCCGTTCGATCGATGGGAAGGCCGAGGCAATGACTTCGGCCATGGAGGTTTCAGGCCGCGTCGGGGCGCCGAAACTGGTGCCTTCTTTCACTGCTGCCCGGATGGCCGCAATAACTTTCGGATGGGCGTGCCCCAGAATCATCGGCCCCCATGAAAGAACGTAATCAATATAAGCCCTACCGTCCACATCGTAAATTTTGCTTCCCCGGGCCCGGTCGACAAAAAGGGGACTCGATCCTACAGACTTCCATGCCCTTACCGGGGAATTGACACCGCCGGAGATGACCCGGCTTGCCTTTGAAAAATGGATGGACGTCGTTTTATTCATTAAAAATACTCCGGGGATGTTTTTTTATATTCTTTGAGACTTTTTAAAATCATATAATCTGCGATACCTGTAGCACTGACCATGTCCTTAATCAACGATGAAATACTCCGCCCGTCCGAATGAATCATGGTAAATAGATTATATTTGCCCAGAAATGCGGGATTCCTTTCATAGCAGTGAGAGATAAAGGGGAAGGCCGCAAAAAGATTGCCTGTCGCTTCCGTCTGAGAGGCAGGCACAGACCACATAACGAGAGCATTCAGCTTGTATCCGGCTTTCTGATGACGAAGGATTGCGCCGAATTTCCGGATATATCCTTGTTCGATAAATTGACGGATGGTGCTAAGAATTTCGCTTTCGGTCAGCTTCAAAATGTCACCTGTTTTCTTAAAGGGGAATCCTGTGACGGAAATATCTTTTTGAATCAGGTGCGCGATTTCTTTTTGCTTCGACGTTAATATTTTCATTAAACAGATTCTATACTGCATCTCAAAAAAAAATCAAGTTGCTCGATGGATTAAAATTTATCTGTTGGGTAAAATTTATCTTGACAATTTCTTTTTGACTCATTATAATGACTATTAGTCAAAAATCATTCAGCAATAAATTTAAAGAAAGGAGGTGTAAAAAATCGGGGATTTTTGACAACTGTATCAAAAAATAAAAAAGGAGAATAATTTAAATGAAAAAAAGTATACTGTATGTATTGATGGCGATGGTAATGGTAATAGTGAGTGCACCTTTTGTTTTTGCTTCCCCCGAAGCCGCTGCTCAGGCATCCGCAGCCCCCGCAGGAACCGTTGATTACACCAAAGCAATCGTAGCAAGTATATTCGCACTGGCCGCAGGTCTCGCCATCGGCTTGGGCGCAATCGGTGCCGGTTTGGGTCTTGGTCAGGCAACCAGCGGAGCCAGCAATGCCGTAGGTAGAAATCCTGAAGCTCAGGGCAAAGTAATGTTAACCATGATGGTTGGTATGGCTATGACGGAATCCGTTGCAATTTACGCACTGGTTATTTCTCTGGTTATCCTGTTCGCCAATCCGCTGCTCAAGATTATTGGCATGTAACAAAAAGTTTTTCAGCTATTATTAAAAGGGGAAGAGGCAAATAATAAAGGACTTCTTCCCCTTTTTTTATCCAAAATCCGTTAAAAGAAAAATTAAAATTTAAGGCGTGCATCGAATGATGCCGAAAGAATGCGGCGGCATTCATCCGCCGACTGTTTTGCCCATCATTCGTCAATAGCTATTTTTCCGCGCGAAATCTTCTTCTCTGACTGCATATGCTTGGCCGTCAGAATCTTTTCTTTTGCTCTTTTACTGCGTTTTCTTTTTTGTCGACGGATTTTTTCCAGCTTATCTTTCTCTTCAGCAATAAAACCCTTCTGAATTTTCTCGATCTTATCCAGCAGCAGTCTTCTGGCTAGAAAACGGTTCAAAGATTGCGAACGTTCTCTTTGACATTTTACGGAAAGACCGGTGGGAAGATGAACCAGAAAAACACACGATGAGCTTTTATTGACCTTCTGCCCGCCCGGTCCGGAAGAGCGGACAAATGATTCTTCCAGATCGCTTTCCGTCACGCCCAGATCCAGCATTCTGGCCGCGATCATCTTCTCTTTATCAGCAGAAACGGGCATACAACGTAGTAAACATCAGGGGATGGAGTAGATTTCGTCGGTAATTAAATGAATCCAGTTTTCGGCCAGTATTTCTTTGGCTTCTTCCAGTTTATCGACGCCGAGAATCACGATGGTTTCCTTGCCGATGCGGTTAATCGTGGTGTAGAGATAAAGAATGTTGATATCCGCTTTGGCCAGAGGCTTCAGGATCGCATTAATGCCTCCCGCATGGAGAGGGACTTCAGCCGCCAGTACGGGTGTTACTTCAAAGTTAAAATTAAAGGTTTCCAGAAGCGCGGCCGCTCTGTCCGGATCATTGACGACCAGGCGAACACGGCTGTCATGTTCGATGCTGGCGGCCGATACGGCGATGGTGCTGATATCTTCCGCGTCAAGCGTATGCGTCAGTTTAGCGAAGGAGCCGGGTACATTTCCTAATAAAACAGAGATTTGTTTAACAGACATAGATTATTTTCCTCAATCAGGCTTTGACGTAATCATAGCCGGCGGCAAAAGCTTTGCGGTTGATTTCGGCGAGAGCTTTTTTTCTGCTGCCCATAATCGTTTCCAGACATTTTAAGTAAATTTCAGAAGTAACGATATCAGAGACTTTGATAAACGCTCCCATCATAATAATATTGGCGACGCGGCTGTTGCCGAGTTCAAGTGCGATATCTGCGCAGGGGACACAGACAACCTTCACATCCTGGCGCTTCGGACGATCGTTGATGATGGACGAATTTAAAAAGATGGTCCCGTCGGACGTTATTTTGTTCTGAAAAGTAAACAGGGAAGGGGAGTTCATTACGATCAGATAATCCGGTTCCGAGGAAACGGGAGAGGCGATTTCTTCATCGCCGATCGCCACCGTGCAGTTGGCCGTTCCGCCTCTCATTTCCGCCCCGTAGGCCGGCAGATACGTCACGTGATAGCCTTTGTTCATCGCGCTGTTGGCCAGGCTGATGCCCATCATCAACACGCCCTGGCCGCCGAATCCGGAAAAGAAAGTTTTAATAATCACGCTGGAGCCTCCGCTTCATTCTGTAGTGCCGCTATTTCGTCTTTATAAACGCCCAGAGGAAATTCCTTTCCCAGAACATCATCAATCCACTTACAGGAATCCACCGATGACATCTTCCAGTTCGTGGGACACATCGAAAGAACTTCAACCATGGAAAATCCCAGTCCGTCGATCTGACATTGAAACGCTTTTTTAATCGCTTTTTTCGTCTTATTGACGTGCAGCGGCGAACTGACCGAACATCTTTCGATATAGGTCGCGCCGCCGATTTTAGAAAATATTTCAGAGACTTTGACGGGATAACCATCAAGTTGTTGCTTGCGTCCTAGGGGACTGGTTGTGGTTCTCTGGTTGAGCATGGTGGTCGGCGCCATCTGTCCGCCTGTCATGCCGTAAACGGCGTTATTGATAAAAATGATGGTGATGTTTTCGCCGCGGTTTGCGGCGTGAAAACTTTCCGCCATGCCGATAGCCGCGAGGTCGCCGTCGCCCTGATAGGAAAAAACCACGCGGTCGGGAAGAGAGCGTTTGATGCCGGAAGCCATCGCCGGTCCGCGGCCGTGCGGCGCTTCGATCATATCCACATCAAAGTAATTATACGCCAGAACGGCGCATCCTGCCGGAGGAACGCCTATGGTAATGCCGCGGATCCCCATTTCATCAATCACCTCGCAGGTGATGCGGTGAACAATACTGTGGCCGCATCCGGGACAGTAATGAAAAATGTTGTGCTTCAGACTGCGTGGATGCTGGAAAACAATTTTAGACATATCTTTCTGATCCTTTAAACGATCGTTAATTAATCCCTTTTGTCGCATATTTTGCTGATCACATTGGCCAGTTCCGCGGGTGTGGGAACGGCGCCGCCGGGCCGTCCGTGAAATTCCACATCGGCATAGCCCTGCAAAGCCAGACGGACATCTTCCAGCATCTGGCCGGTGCTCATTTCAAAAACAATGAATTTCTTCACCTGCGCCGCCAGAGATCTTAACTGCATTTCCGGGAAAGGCCAAAGAGAGATCGGGCGGAAAAGACCGAGTTTGAGATTATGTTCCCGCAATCTTTTGATGGCACCCTTGGCGATGCGGGCAGCCGTTCCATAGGCCACAATCACCGCCTCGGCATCAGCAATCCGGTGCTCCTCAAAACGGGGCTCATTTTTCTTAATGATTTCGTATTTACGGAACAGTTTCCAATTGTGTTCTTCACTGTCAATCGGATCGAGAAGGAGTCCGCGAATGAATTTGCTTTTGCCATCCCCGGCTCCTCGAAGCATAAATTTTTCGTTGTAATGGCGCGGTTTGGGTTTTTTAAAAATCACCGGTTCCATCATCTGTCCCATCATGCCGTCGGCCAGAATCATCACCGGCGTTCTGTATTTGTCGGCCAGATCAAAAGCGTCCATCGTCAAATCGGCCAATTCCTGGCCGCTCGCAGGCGCCAGAACGATGGTCCGGTAATCGCCGTGACCGCCGCCGCGGGTCGCCTGAAAATAATCACCCTGAGAGGGGCGGATATTGCCCAATCCGGGACCGCCGCGCATAATATTGACAATGATGCCGGGCAGTTCGCATGCCGCCATCGAGGAGATGCCTTCCTGTTTCAGGGATATGCCCGGACTGGACGAAGAGGTCATCACCCTAATTCCGGCCGCGCTGGCCCCCGCAATCATATTGATCGCCGCGATTTCACTTTCCGACTGAATGAAAACGCCTCCTTCGGCGTTGCGGATATGCTCGGCCATATATTCCGTCAGTTCGTTCTGCGGCGTAATGGGATAGCCTGCGTAAAAACGGCAGCCGGCACGAATCGCCGCCTCACCGATAACAAAATTTCCCGACATTAATACTTTATTCACGGTATACCTCGATTGCTACTTCAGGACACATGGTGGCGCAGATGGCGCAGCCGTTGCATTCCTTTTCATCATCCGTGTCTACAGGCCGATATCCCTGCGCGTTGTATTCCTTGGACTGGATGATGTGATCCTTGGGGCAAAAATGAACACAGAGCAGACATTCCTTGCAAAGCTCCTTTTTTATGATAATGCGTCCCTTCAAAATATCACCTGTATACGATAAATTATTCTTGGTTATAAAAACTTCACATCTTAACTTTTTTTAGAACGAGGTATTTTGCTCATAATGATGAGAAAGTCAAGCATTTTAACAATTATCTTGTTCAGGATAGATTCACACCGGGGGTGTGGAATTCAACATACGCTTTCGTGGAGCCAATATCGAAATCTTATCCTTCAATGTAAAGAAGAACTTGTTGATGCATCTTTTGCGCTGTCACTCGGTGGCGGACGATAGCCGCCGGACTTCCTTTTTTTCGGCATTTCCGCTGATGAAGCGGGAATGTTGACGGTTTCCACTGACGAAGCAGGAGGAATATTGACGGGCGCTGCGATTGAATTTCTATAGGGTTCTGATGGCGATCGTGATGAACTGACAGGCAAACCATCACCTGTATTGCGGCCTCTTTCATTTAATTCATTGTCAGGATTATCAGCGCCTCTTTTACTTGATGATGAAATTCCGACTTGATTACCCGGATGTTCATCAGGTGATGGTTGATTGTCGCTGTTTGGGTTGATTTGCAAATCATAACCTTGCTGCTGATCTTTTTTCTGAAATGTCATATCAGCAGAAAAATCCTTTGGCACACATTTTGTCATTCCATCTTGCGGATTACTCGTGATGATGGGATTACCATCAAGGTCAGTGCATGTATATAATGTGGCGGCAAAAGTAGTGCTTGCTAGAGCCAACAGAAAGAATAACATTAAAACTATTTTTCTCATTTTGTTCTCCTTTCCATCAAAACAACGTCACCTTTTTCAAGGCGAGCGATACGAACATCGGCAACCTGACTATTCGGGATGAATGTATCTCAAATCATTTTTTATGATAATTTTAACACGATATCAAATTGAAATCTACATTGAAATCATATGCTGAATCTGTTATAGTCAAAAATACAAAAAAATCCATTATAAAGGAATTCGCTATGAAACAATGTCTGAATTGCGGAAAACAGCTTCAGGATAGTACAACAAAGTGTTTTTTCTGTGGTGCAGATGCTGATCAGTTACCGCAACCGCAGCAGAATGGTCTGGCAGGAATATGGAAAAAGAATAGGGATATGGTCATCCTGGTCCTTATCCTCATTTTTTTAGTTATCGGGTTCCTGGTTAAAAACATTTTAAAATAATTTATACAATTTATCTCAGACAAAACGAAAAAAACGGGCAATGCCATATCCATCCTGATTAAGTTATTGGCACTTTCCTCCATTTTTTGCATTCTGCAAGCCTGAACAAATTCCCAGGTCACAAGCTTTCTGCAAATCCCTGCACGCAAGCTCTTTTTCACCTTTCATCAAATAAGCATTTCCTCTATTGAGGAGTGCATTGCCGAAATCCGGATTGATCAGGATTGCTTGATTGTAGTCCTCCATGGCTTGATTATGCTGGCCAAGGCGTTCATAAACGACTCCTCTGTTTCCATATGCATCAGCATAATCCGGTTTTAAACGTATGGCTTCGTTATATTCCTCTATGGCACGTTGATAATCACCGATGTCATGATAAACATTTCCTCTGTTGTTATAAGCCTTTGCAAGATCAGGTTTTATTTTAATGGCTTCGTCCAAGTATTCAATGGCTTTCTGTGGATCAGTACATTTTCCGCTGGAGCACAGGGCATAAGCCTTATTCAATAAATCATTGACGGCATTCGATGTCTTGACGGATTCCGGCATTTGGGCAGGCGGTATTGCCGATTGAGCGCGAACATCAACTTTGGGCGATTCATTGATTTCTTTTTTTCCCCCGCTGATCATATTTTTGTCCGGTCTTTGTAAAATAAAAATCAACAAGAAAACAACCATTGCGATGATGATCAGTTTATACTCCTTGAGAATATTTATTATTTTTTTCTGCAATTCATCAGATTCCGCCTGACTTTGTTGCTTTTCAGTGGATGGAACAGATGTCTTTTTCCTGGGCGTCGGTTCCAGGTCCAGCCATTCATGGCAATGACGACATTGAATAACCTCATCGATATTCGATTCGCCGCAAAAAGGACATATTTTCATTACTTCATCCTCTCCATTATATTAATGTATGATTCTTTTTTTATTATACCATAAACTATTTTTTTGTTTCTCAACTATTTTTGATGGTGTCTATAGTTTTATTTTTTACCGACAGGCTCAGCGATAAAAGACTTTCATTGTCAGCTTGACTTTGATAGATATTTCCTGAATAAAATGAGTTCATCGATATCGTTAACTTATGTGTCACATATCACAATAATCGTGTGATTATTTCAACCAGAGTCCCATAAATGAAAGCTCTATTACTTGGCGGCATTAAACTAGATCTCGGTGAAACAGAGGATTTGCTGTTTGCCAAGGTTTCATCGGCTTTGCAGATAAAAGCAGATGATATTGAAAATGTAGAAATTGTAAGAAAATCATTAGACGCCCGTCGGAACAGACCCCCGCAATTTGTTTATGTCTTAAAAATCGTAGTCGATAAAAAAATAAATTTACAGAGGGAATTCGACAAAGGGGTTCAGTTATTCGAGACGGAAAACATGCAGCAAATCCAGTTTAGACCGCCGGCATCGTCTCCCCGTCTGCCTGTTATCATTATCGGTAGCGGTCCGGCAGGTCTTTTTGCTTCGTATTTTCTTGCCCTGAGCGGTATTCCGTCATTAATTCTGGAAAGAGGTACACCGATAGAACAGAGAGTCAAAGACGTTGATCAATTCTGGCGGACAGGATTACTCAACAACCGGAGCAATGTTTTTTTCGGTGAAGGAGGAGCCGGAACATTCTCTGACGGCAAATTGACTGCCCGCTCAAAAAATCCCTGCCGGCAATGGGTGAAAAAAATTTTGGTCGACATGGGGGCGTCTCCCGACATTCTCATTGACGCTAAACCTCATATTGGCACGGATAAACTACGACAGATAATTGTTCATTTAAGAAACAAACTCATCCATATGGGTTGCCGAATCGAATTCAATGCCCAGGTGACCGACTTCGTCATTGCGCATGAAAAAATCAAAGCCATTGTCATCAATGACAAAGAAGAAATAAAAACCGATCATCTTATCCTGGCGATTGGCCAGAGCGCCGATGATACCTACGCAAAGCTTTTTGAGCGAGGTGTTGCCATGCAGGCCAAACCATTTGCCATGGGGCTTCGTATCGAACATCCCCAGGAACTGATTAATGCCATTCAATATGGGAAATGGCGTCATCACCCGCAATTACCGCCGGCGGAATATTTCGTAAAAGCCTCTTTGCCGGAATGGAATCGATCCGTATATACTTTTTGCATGTGTCCGGGAGGTTCGGTGATCGGCTGCTCTGCTTTTCCCGGTACGATCATAACGAACGGGATGAGCAATGCCCGAAGATCAGGACAATATGCCAACAGCGCCATTGTCGTGAATATTCGCACTGATGATTTCATGACGGATGAGAACCCTCTCGCCGGATTGACTTTTCGAAAAGTATGGGAGCGGAAAGCTTTTATGGAGGGGGGAAATAATTTTCATGCCCCCGCTCAAAAGACAGTTGATTTTCTTCACGGTAAAACAAGTGATGTTGCAGCACAGACAAGTTTTCTTCCGGGAGTTCAATCCGCAAATCTTCAGAATGTACTGCCTGAATTCGCAGTGAATGCTTTAAAGTCGGGGATTCGGGAATTCGACAAAAACATGCATGGATTGTTTATTGAGCAATCGCTTCTAATAGGCGTTGAAACCCGGACATCTTCTCCTGTTCGGATCTGCCGCGGAAAAGACGGACAGAGCGTCAATATCAAGGGGATATATCCCTGCGGGGAAGGCGCCGGATATGCAGGCGGCATTATCAGTTCGGCGCTTGATGGCATCAGCGCCGCTCAAAATTTAATCAGTCATCTGGCCGTTTGAATAAGATTTTCTCCGATGTCATGACATAAAACGACTGTCAATAATCACATCATCTCCGCGCCTGATGATTTTCTGAAATGATAATTGCTTAGCGGAAGCCAGATTGCTGATATGCAGATCGCCCACGGCTTCAATGCCGCTGCCGATAATTTTCGGAGCCACAACAGTAACCAATCGATTGGCCAGATTATTTTTTAGCACGGACGTAATAATTTGAGATCCTCCTTCAACCAGCACGGATGATATTTTATTTTTCCCAAGCGTTTTAAACAAACTGATCAGATCAACTTTCCCGTTTTTTTCCGCTTTGACGGTGATGATTTTTACACCCAGAGAGGCCACCTTCTTATATTGGGGATGGTTTCGTTTTTTAACCGTCGCGATAAGCGTCGGCGCGGACGTTTGATGATTAAAAATTTTGGCCTTCAGGGAAAGACTTAACTCCGAATCAACAATCACTCGCAGTGGATTTCTTCCCCGTACTAGCCGCACCGTGAGTTCAGGGTTGTCTTTGTCCACAGTTCCCCTGCCGACTAAAATAGCGTCATGGTCGGTTCTGAGTTGATGAGCAAACTTGAGAGAAGCCTGCGAGCTGATCCATTGAGAATTTCCTGTTGCCGTCGCAATACGGCCATCCAGAGTTTGAGCGTACTTGACCGTAACAAAGGGCATTCCTGTTTCCATATAATGAAAAAATGCTTCATTGAGTTGTCGGCAATCATTTTCCAGAACGCCCGTTTTTACCTCAATGCCGTTGTTTTGAAGACAACAGACCCCCTCACGGCAAACCAGAGGATTGGTATCAATGGCGCCGATAACAACCCGTTTTATTTTGTTTTCAATGATGCTATTCACGCATGGAGGCGTTTTGCCTTCATGGCAACACGGTTCCAATGTAACATACAGAGTAGACCCTGTTACATGGCCGCCTGCATCTTTGATTGCATTGATTTCGGCATGGTTTCCACCGAAACTCTGATGGTAACCCTTACCGACGACCCGGCCGTTTTTGACGATCACAGCACCCACCATAGGATTGGGACTGACACGTCCGCGACCTTTGCGGGCAAGCCGAAGCGCCATCTTCATGTAGTATTCATCATTCATAAGTGAATACTTACCTCATTACCTTTAAAATGCAAAGATATTTATTGTTTACCGGCGGGAGTTTATGATAAGAAAATACCAAAACTGCTGCGGGAGGACAGATAAGGGCGGATACATTGAATTCCTGAAAATTCATTATGATTTTGCTTCAATAAATTCCCTTGACTTTGGCTGCTTTAAGATTTAAAGTATAACCAAGCTTGAAAAGGGCAAACCGTTCTGAAAAGACGGGACGCAAAGTTACTGACCTAAGTCTTCGCAATAGGAGGATAGGGTGGCAGAACCGCCTGGCAGCATCAGAGTAGTCCAGCAGTTCCGCGAAATCATCCCCGATTTATAAAGTAAATAAAGACAATATCCCGGTAAGTGAATATGCTTTTTTTAATGAACTGTTTTGCTTTTATTTTTGGCGCCGTCATCGGCAGTTTTCTGAATGTATGCATCTTTCGCCTGCCCGCGGAAACGTCAATCGTAAAGCCGTCATCCAGATGTCCTTATTGTCGGCATCCCATTCGTTATTATGACAACATTCCCATCATCAGTTACATTTTGCTCGGAGGTAAGTGCCGGGATTGCGGAGGTAAAATTTCATGGCGTTATCCGCTGGTGGAACTCATTACGGGCTTATTATCTTTATTGTTATTTATCAAATTCGGCCTGACTTTAAAATTTCTGGCTTTTTTCATTTTCACCGCTGTTTTAATCGTCATCACATTCATTGACCTGGATCATCAGATCATTCCTGATGTTCTGTCTCTTCCCGGAATCCCTCTTTTCTTTCTGGCCGCGGTTTTTATTGTCAAACTTCCCTGGATGGAAGCATTGTTGGGTTTATTAATCGGCGGAGGCGTGCTTCTGACCATAGCGCTGGTTTATGAACTCATCTCAAAGCGCGAGGGCATGGGCGGCGGCGATATCAAACTGTTGGCGATGATCGGGGGATTTCTGGGATGGAAATCTTTGATTTTTCTTCTTTTGTTCAGTTCTTTTTCCGGAGCGATTATCGGTGTTGCGGCCATGATTATTAAAAAACAGGACACAAAATATGCGGTCCCGTTCGGCCCGTTTTTGTCCGCAGCCGCAGTGGCCTATATTTTCGCGGGAGATGCATTCATGAAATTTTTACTTCCGCAATAATGAATGATTAAAAAAATGGTGAAAATAACAGGGAAATATGGTTAAAAAAGGCAATACATTTATTTAAGTGAAAAGATAGACAGAATGGACCAGGCATTCTCAGGAAAAGAATATTGATTCAAAACAATTATGGAACGTTGCAATACCGAGATTTATACTGAAGAAAGTTGTTTAATGGCATATGAATTGCTTTAAGTATTAAAGATAAGCTGTTTTGTTGAGGTAAATGTGAAGGTTGATACAAAACAAGGATTTACACTGCTGGAGCTGTTGATCGTACTGGCGATTATTTCAATTGTCGGCGTCATTGCGTCTTATAATTGGAATCATTATGTTCGCAACGCCGATCTGCGGACATTGACCAGAGAAATAACATCCGATATCGCGAAGCTGAAACAGTATGCCGCCAGGGATGAATTATGCTATCGGATCAGCATTTATACGGCGTCAAACGGCAACAAATATACGCTTGAACGGGGCAATTCCGGAACTTGCGCCTCAGCCGCGTTTACCGTTTTGGAAACAAAAAGTCCCTCAACATTAGGTTTAAGGGATGGATTGAATATTACCAGCACGACCTATGGCGGTGATGACATAGAATTTCAAACGCGGGGAACAATTACAGCGGGAAGCGTCGTTTTATCAAGCAGTACGGGATCCAATGCAACCATAACAAGCAATATGACGGGAAAAACATATGTTACGTATAATATGCGATAAAAAAGGGGTTTCCATATTGGAGGTCTTGATTGCCATCGTCTTAACGTCTCTGGGGGTGTTGTCGCTTCTGGCGCTCCAACCCACAGGATGGAGATCAATGGCCAAAGCGGATTATGTGGGACGGGCCGCAGAAATTCTGTATAACCGGATGCAGTTTTACGAAGCCACCATCGCCAATCCCTGCAATGCTGTAACCACGGGAGCGCAAAATGTGACAACCGTTACAACCAGCGGCGGCGCCGCCATACGCGGAGACATCACCTATAGTTTAAGTGCGAATATAACGCTGATCGATGCGGATCCGCAAACTTACTCCATATGGCTTAACGTGACATGGCCGGGCAACACAAAAGGTCTTACCGAAACAATGACCGTTGTCCGTCAGGGAATTTACAGATTTCCAGCGGGGTGTCCGAACGCATGAAAAAGAATCAAGGCGTTTCATTGGTGGAACTTATCGTGGCTCTTTTTATTGCCAGTCTGGTGTTTATGGCCATATTCTCAACGGTAAACACGGCGCAGCGTTCTGCTTCGGGCGTTGAAAAAAGAAGCGTCGCCCAGCAGGATGTGCGCGGCGCTCTGGAATTAATGTCCGCGGAGATACAAATGGCCTCCTACAATCCGAATTCCCTGTCCAATATCTGGGTTGATCACACGTCGGTAAATTGCGCCAGTATCGCTGGCGCCAATCTCAACTACAGGGGCATTCGGGAAGCAACAGCCAACGCGATAACCGTTGAAATGGATATTAATGATAATGGCATCATCGTCAATGCCGGCAGTGATGAGAACGAAGTCATCCGATACGTTTATGATCCGGGCAACAGGTTCATATCCCGATCCACCAATTGCGGGAATGCGCAGGCTTTTCTGGGAGATACAACGGCCAATCAAAATCGCAAGACGGTTCTGGTGGAAAATAATTCGGCGGGAATACCGGTATTCCGCTACTTCAACGGCGCCGGCACGGATATATCAGCCAATGTGGTGGCCAATCCGACCGACCTCACGGTGGGAATACCGGCCATCAGAAGAGTACAGATTACACTGGTTGCCGATACCGCGGACGCTGACGTGGGGTCCGGCGTTCGCCGGCGGATTGTCTATTCCACAAGCGTCATTCCCCGCAACCATTTTGCGACGGTTTATTAAAGTACAGGAGATAATGGCCGTGAAAAAATATATCATTAAAAATGAAAAAGGATTTGCGCTGATGGCCGCGCTGCTTGCCTGTCTGATCCTTCTGGCGATCGGCATGCTGGTCATCAACATGTCCACGGGAGAGTTATTCACAACGTCCGCGCTGGTGGGTCAGAAGAAAGCCATCATCGCCTCGGAAAGCGGCATCACCAAAATCATGAATGACGGGTTCCCGGAAAACTGGACGGCAGCCAATGGTTACACCGTGGATAACAATTGCGGAGCGTCCAATTTTACCAATTATAATTGGCTCCCCGTTCAAAATTCAACGGATACAACGACGCAATTCGCGGTTTGCGCGCCCCGGGTCAGCACTCGCCCCTCTATGCCCGCGCCGGGCTATGCCCTGGGCGGAGGAGGCGGAAGCACGGTTTCATATGGTTACATGCGCTACGACACAACAGCCGTAGGAAGAAGTACAGTATATAATTCAGAAACAAAACTAGATGTCGGTGTCGGATTCGGTCCCGTACCGATAGGAGGGAATTAAAGGAGGTAATGATTATGCGTAGGAAATTATTATGGATGATAATAATTGTCGTGTTGATGATGTCATCCGCCGGAATATCCAGCGCTGATGACGATGCGCTCTGGACGACCACAATAACGCCCGATGCCCTGATCGTCCTGGACCTATCGGGCAGTATGGCATGGCTTCCTCACGGTTCGCAACCCACGTTATACGCCTGCGGCGGCAGTTGTAACGAACCGTATTATGAAACTCCTCAGTTAAGCGGTGTCCCCTCCAAACTCTATGTTTCAGGCGACAGCTGCTATATTGACGGCCCTTTCACGGTCAATCCACCGGCGGCGACTCCCGATATGCCGACCAGTGATCTCTGGGTTGAGGGATCCACCTGCTATATTGATGGTCCTTTTTATCTCACCAAACCGTCGGACGCCCTGAATCTTGGAACTTATGTATATATTAACACGAATCAATCCTGCGGTTTTGACGGCCCTTTTTATCCTTCTTCCGGTACCGGCCATACGAAACCCTGCAAGGTCGCCGGAGAAGCAGCACAAGGGGAGTGGCAAAATGTCTGTGTTCGATACGGCTGTTGGTGGAGGTGGGGAAACTGCTGCGAGTGGGATTCGCAATGGGTGGTAACATCAGAGGGATATCCTGCACTTCCCACTCCGGTCTATAAATCCGATACGGGGACTTGTACAACAGGTCTTTTTTACAGGACATCGGGCACCGGTCACACCACAACATGCACGAAATACAAGCAATGCGATGCCCCTGAAACCGGCTACACCGAAACCGATTGCACCACCGGTCCATTCTACAAGACATCCGGCGCCGGTCATACCACATATTGCGGAAGCGGTGGTTCCACGTCTAAACAGTGCGATTCTCCGTCACCGGCTTATACGGAAACAACCTGCACCGCCGGTCCTTTCTACAAGACATCGGGATCCGGACATACGACCATCTGTCAAAATTGCACAACATCATGCACGCCCTCCGGAACAACCTACAGGTGGAGTGACACAGCCAGTTGCGATGGTCCCTTCTACAGTTCTTCCAACAGCGGCGCCAGAAGCGACTGCTCCAAGCTTGCCATTGCCAAACGCTCTCTCTACCAACTTATGGATGCCAATGATTCAGACGATATCACAGCAACGGATATAACCTCCCTGGGTATACGGCTGGGCCTCATGCGTTATTATAATTGCGGCAGTGAAGATAATGATACCTCACACACAGATCCCTGGAACTACGGGTGTACTAAGCTTTCCTGGAGCATGACGCAAAGTGACAATACCACGACAACACCTTATGGGAGCCTTTTCTGCAATAATGCATCATGCGCCTCGACGGTCAGCGCCTGTACCGTCACCAGTCCGGCCAAGGAATGTATCGCCGGCTATGATAAATCCGGCGGCACACCCATCGGGGACTCGCTTGAAGAAGCAAAGAAATTTTTAACGTATCACAAGACCATCGATGCCGCGTCGACGTGCCGTCAGAAATCCATCATCCTCATTACCGACGGCGAGGATACCTATGCCTGCAACGGAAACGGCTCGGATACGAACATATCGCAACGCAGAGCCCCCATTTACTGGGCGAAACAGGCGGCCGATAACAATTTCAAGGTTTATGTGGTGGGATTCGGCGCCGACATGCCCACCAATTTACAGGATACCTTGAACTGGGCCGCTTATTACGGAAAAACAAGAAATCCGAACGCGACGCAAAGCGGCGACACCTCGGCGGTGACCGTAGGTACCAATCCCTGCTCCAATGGAACGGACCCCGCGGGAAAGACGCTCCGCGGTTATGCCTTCATGGCCAGCAACCCTGAAGAACTGGTGTCTTCTCTGGCTACCGCCCTGTCGTCGATTCTGGAAGCCACGTATTCGTTTTCGACCCAGGCTTCGGTGGCCGCGGCGCGTGTTCAGGAGGAAAACTTTATTTATGAAGCTTCCTTTGAACCCAAAAATAACTCGGGAACACTCAAAGAACCGTTCTGGACCGGACATCTGAAAAAATATCAGATCGGCGACTCCGGTTCGGTGATTACACCCCACTGCTGGGATGCCGGTGAGCTATTGAAGATTGCCGATCCCGCGAACCGGAATATGTATACGCTGAAAAACGGTGCAATGACTTTGTTTAACACGTCGTATATCACGGCAGCGGATCTGGCTGTCGCCGATGACGCGGCCAGAAATCTGGTGGTGGGTTTTTACCGGGGAGAACCGGCATACAATCTGGAAAACTGGAAACTGGGAGACTTGTTTCATACGAATCCCGCGATCATCAAAACGCCTCTGCAGTTCTTTTATGACCCGCGGGAATGCACAACATCATCGCATAACAGTTTCGTCAGCAACAACATCCGGACTGCGGCAAACGGCAAACAGATAATCCTGGTCGGAGCCAACGACGGTCAACTGCATGCAATTCGCACCGGTACCGGTACCGATTGCACCAGCGGTGGAGACGAAGTCTGGAGCTTCATTCCTCCCAATTTTCTCCAGAAGATTTCTCCCATAGCCCATAACTCTCATGCCGACCGCGCCTCACTGGCGTCTCATGATTTTTTCGTTGACGGGCCCATTCAGGTCTTTGATGCGTGGCTCGGTTCCGGAAGCGGCATAACGAAGTCGGCCAGTGACTGGAAAACGCTCGCCGTTTTCGGAGAAGGGGCGGGATCGGGTGCATATCTCTGGAGCTCCTCATCAAACTGCTACTCCACCAGCACAGCCGCTTTCAGCGCCACGTATTCGGATACGAATCGTTACTACTGCGGATTACACGCTCTGGACGTGACCAATGCCTCAAACGGACCTGTGTATAAATGGCATTTAAACCCGACAACCGCGCAGGCTCCGTATCTGGGTGAAGCCTGGAGCAAATTCCAGACAGGCCGGGTGAAAATCGGCAACAACGAGAAATTTGTCGGTTTCGTCGGCGGCGGCTACAACGCTTCCGCCTGTCTCGCGCCGAACGGCACCTCTTATCTGTGCACGGCCGGGGCAGCCGACGGTTCTGCGCCCTATCGCGCCGGCAAGGGATTCTTTGTTGTTGACTTGACCGATGGCAGCATCATTTGGAGTTACACCCACGCCAGTAACGCCAGCATGGATTTTTCTGCCGCCGCGTCTCCTTATCCCGTGGATACGGATAGCGACGGATTTATCGACACGGTCTATATGGGTGACCTGGGCGGCAATATGTGGCGTTTCCGGCTTTGCCCCAAGGATCCGAACTGCGCTACCTGCGGCCTGGCCAGTTATAACACTTCTCAGTGTACCTCCTGCACAACATCTGACTGGACGGGCAGTCTTCTTTATGTATCGAACAACGCCGAGAGAGGCTCAGGCCTGCCCACGCCCACCAATACGCATAAGCAAATCTTTACGATGGCAACAGCCGCTTATGACACGAACAACAACCTCTGGATATTTTTTGGAACAGGGGAGAATAGTGATCCCACCTATCGGCCCACGGATGCGGAACTCGCCGCGGATCCAAGCGGTTTGACGAAAAACAGACTTTACGCGGTCAAGGAAGACCTGAAAGATCCTGCTTTTACGGACACCTACACCCTGTCGGATCTGCAGAACATCACGTCGACAACGTATGCAGATGCCGACAACAAACACGGATGGTATGTCAATCTGGCCACCAATCCTCTGACACGCTCCGACGGAACAACGATTTCCAATCCGAAAGGTGAAAAGATGATTTCTGATCCGACCATATTTGGCGGTCTGGTTTATTTTGCAACTTATGTGCCCCATCAGGGAGGAGATGCGGCCTGCGGTCAGGCGGGAGATGCTTTTCTTTACAAACTCAATTATATGACCGGAGACCGCTCGGTTGGATCGATGGGGCACGGGATAGGGTCTTCCATTCTGGTGTCTTACCGTCCGGGATTCACGAATGCGGACATCTATGCGACAACAAGCGGGGGAGCCGGTACGGGAGCCCTGACCCAGACCATGGGCGAAGCGCCCAAAGAATCCAATATGACAAATATCCTTTACTGGAAAGACAGGCGTTTACATTAAAAAAGAGTGAATAATACTTGACATACAAAAAGGATTAATTCATGTTTTGGAAGGTGAAAACATAAATTCGGGAGATAATTGAAGTAAATAATTTTCTTTTCAACGGTTTATCTTGCAGTGACAAGCGGCAAATGGTAATAAACGCCGCTTGTCATTTTTTTATAATGAAGAACGGGTTGCACCAATGATACCAATGAGACCAATCAATGAGAGCAATGATGAAAAATAAGATCGCAAAAATAATGGAAAACGCCCTGAAGGCTACCGTGCAAAACGGGTATCTTGCCGATTTCCAACTGCCTTACCTGGAAGTGGAGCCGCCGGCCAATCCTCAGCATGGTGATTACGCGGCCAACGCGGCGATGATTCTGGCTTCTCAGGTCAAGCAGAATCCGCGAAAGATCGCGCAAATTATTCAGGACAATATTTCCGATCCGGAAAATATTATTGAAAAAATACAGATTGCCGGGCCGGGCTTCATTAACTTTTTCATCAAAGATAATGTCTGGCATGAAATGCTGAAAGAAATTGAAAAAGACAAAGATCAATTCGGACGCGTCGATCTGGGACAGGGGAAAATAGTCCAGGTGGAGTTTGTCAGCGCCAATCCCACGGGGCCTTTGCATATCGGGCATGCCCGCGGCGCGGTGGTCGGCGATGTCATCGCCAATCTGTTGACGACGGCGGGATTTCAGATTTCCAAAGAGTATTATATCAACGACGCCGGCAACCAGATGAACAATCTGGGCAAATCGGTTTTATTCCGCTATCGGGAACTCAGTGGCGAAAAAATCGAGTTTCCCGAAACCTGTTACCGCGGCGATTATATTAAAGACATCGCCCGCGACATTCTTGAAAGGGAAGGGGATCAATACCTTCATGCGGATGAGCAGAAAACAATCAGCTATTTCACACAAGTGGCGGGCAGTGCCATTATGGAAGAAATCAAGGTTGACCTGAAAGATTTCGGCGTCACGTTTGATGAATATTTCAGCGAGAAGGAACTCTATAAAGACAACGGTGTGGGCAGACTTCTGGATGAATTGCAGAAGCAGGGTTTTATTTATTCGGACGGGGAAACGCTGTGGTTTAAAACAACCGCTTTCGGCGACGAAAAGGACCGGGTGGTCATTCGCCAGAACGGCGACCCGACGTATTTTGCCGCCGATATCGCGTATCATCAGAATAAATTCGCCCGCGGTTTTGACGCGGTCATCGACATCTGGGGCGCCGACCATCACGGTTATATGCCGCGGATGTGGGCGGGCATTCAGGCCCTCGGACACGAAAAAGACGCTTTAAAAATCATTCTGGTCCAACTGGTGAATCTGCTTCGCGGAGGCGTGCCGGTCGCGATGTCCACCCGCTCGGGCGAGTTTGTGACGCTTCGGGAAGTTCTCGACGAGGTGGGCAAGGATGCCGCGCGCTATAATTTTCTGATGCGCCGGTCCGACAGCCACCTGGATTTCGACCTGGAAGTCGCCAAAAAACAATCCAACGAAAATCCTGTGTATTATGTTCAGTACGCTCACGCCCGAATCTGCAGCATTATCAGAATGGCGCAGGATCGCGGCATCGCCGTGCCGGTTGGCGCGGATGTGAATCTGTCGCTGCTTCAGGAGCCCGAAGAGAAAAATCTGATTAAAATGCTGGTGCGATATCCGGAAATGATTTACGGAGCGGCCAGTTCCCTGGAGCCGCATCGACTGACCTTTTATCTGAATGAGCTGGCTGGCGTTTTTCATAGCTATTATAACAAAAACAAGGTGATTTCCGATGATCCGCGCTTAACCGGGGCCAGGCTTTTCCTGATTAAAATGATGAAAATCGTTCTACAAAATGTTTTAAGTATATTGGGCGTCAGCGCGCCGGAAAAAATGTAACTGATTTGAACACAATATGGCCACAGGCAACGAAAAAAATTTTGAATTAAAGATCGGCAAAACGGGAATCATTATCGTCATTGCCGGAATGACGGCCCTGTTGTGCGCGTCATTTCTGTTCGGTATTGACGTTGGGAAAAATATCGATACGTATCCCGGAAAAATAACATCCCTCCCGCAGAGGGCGCTCGCCCTAGTCTGGCGGCCGGCGAAACTGCAAATGGCCCAAAGTGTTCCGGAGGAAAATATCAATCTCAACTATCACAAGGCTCTGACCAGCAAGAAAGGTGTATCTGAAATGGAGCCGCCAATGGAAAAACAGCCGACGGCAACGCCTGTTCAAAGCGAAGAAGAAGCGAATAAGGGAAAATTCAACATTGAAAGCAACAACCAGACCACAGGGGCAAACGATAAAAAGGTTGAAAAAGAAGAGCCTCAATCGATTGAACAAATCATCACCAAAGAAGACGTGAAGGAAGGGACAAAAGAGGCTAAAACCAAAAACGAAGAGAAGAAAGAGGTTGTGGTCAATAAAAAAGAAGAAAAAAATAATGCCAGGGGCAAAGCCGGCGATAAATTCATTGTGCAGGTTGCCGCCCTGAAGGAGAAATCGAAGGCCGCTGAAATCAATAAAAAGATGGCGGCGATGGGCTACCACACCCAAATCGTTAAAGCCGACATCAAAGGGAAGGGCACGATGTTTCGGGTGATCGCATCAGGCTTCGATGACCAGACAAAAGCGCAAAAAGTTGCTGGTGTGATCGCACAGAAAACGGGAACGAAATGCATCGTCAGAAAAAATGACGCGGAAGTGAAGAAAAATTAAAAAAAATACGGTTATGTGATTATGTTTGAAAATCTTTCAGAAAAACTGGATAACATTTTTAAGAAATTAAAAGGGCGGGGAGTTCTTAACGAGGAAAACGTCAACGCCTCATTGAAAGAAATCCGCATGGCGCTTTTGGAAGCGGACGTCAATTTCAAGGTCGCCAAAGATTTTATTGAAGATGTGCGCGGCCTGGCCATCGGCAAAGACGTCCTGGAAAGCATCACGCCCGGCCAGCAGATTGTCAAAATTGTTCACGACCGTCTGGTGGAATTGATGGGCGGCGTCAGCACCAGCATCCGGTTCGGATCGCGCATCCCGTCGGTGATTATGCTGGTCGGACTGCAGGGCTGCGGCAAGACGACCACAGCCGCCAAACTGGCTCTTTTGCTGTCCAGAGAAAAGAAAAAGGTCTGTCTGGTTTCCGCCGACGTTTACCGCCCCGCCGCGATCGAGCAGTTGGCTGTTCTCGGCAAACAGATCAACACCGGTGTATTTGAAGATAAGAAATTAAAAGATCCGGTGGATATCTGCGCGCAAGCCGTGGAGGATGCCCGCAAAAACGGATACGAAGTTCTGATTATCGATACAGCCGGACGGCTGCATATTGATAATCCGTTAATGGAGGAATTGCAGAAGATCAAAGCCAGGGTGAATCCGGCGGAAATTCTATATGTCGCCGACGCGATGACCGGACAGGACGCCGTGAATGTCGGCTCAAAATTCAATGAAGTGATCGGCATTGACGGCGTCATTATGACGAAAATGGACGGCGACGCGAGAGGCGGCAGCGCCCTGTCCCTGAAAAAGGTCATCGGCAAGCCCATTAAATTTGTCGGCATCGGTGAAAAAATCGATAATCTGGAAGTCTTTCATCCGGCCAGAATGGCCTCGCGTATTCTGGGGATGGGCGATATTCTGACGCTGGTGGAAAAGGCACAGGCGAATATTGACCAGAAAGCCGCGCTGGAACTGGAAAAGAGCATCCGCAAGAACAGCTTTACGCTGGAAGATTTCCGCAACCAGTTGGCGCAGATCAAGAAAATGGGCTCCATGAAAGATATTCTGGGCATGATTCCTGGCCTGGGCAAAATGAAGGCCCTGAAAGATCTGGAACCGGATGACAGGGAACTGGTCAAAATTACCGCAATCATTGATTCGATGACGAAAGAGGAGCGCTATGACTATCTGATGATTGACGGACGGAGAAGAAAGCGAATCGCTCTGGGCAGCGGAACAACGGTTCAGGACGTCAATCTCCTGTTGAAAAACTATACGGAGATCAGAAAAATCATGAAAAAATTCAATAAAAAAGATGGTATAAAATCGCTGATGAGGAATTTCCCTTTTAAAATGTAAAAAAGTGTGATAAAAAAATTTTGTAAAAAAATTATTATTTTAAGGAGGTCATATTAAAAATCAATGGGTGTTAAAATTAGACTGACCCGGATGGGCGCCAAAGGCAAACCTTTTTATCGAATTGTAGCGGCTGACACAGATTATCCGAGAGACGGCAGATTTCTGGAAATTTTGGGAAATTATGATCCTAAAAAGAATCCGGCGGAAGTGATTATCAAGGAAGAACGAGTGAATCACTGGTTGAACAAAGGCGCCAAGGCAACTCTGACAGTGTCTAATTTGCTGAAGAAGAAAGGTATTGAAGCCAAAATTAAATAACGACTCACGGCCACAATTTTGTAAGCGAGCGATTTGTTGTTAAAAATTACTTCTAACAGAACACATCAAAATCAGCGGAGGTTATGGCGATGAAAGAATTGATCAAGTATATTTCTCAGGCTTTGGTAGATTATCCGGATAAGGTTGAAGTGACTGAAATCGTCGGCGAACAGACATCGGTTATTGAATTGCGTGTGGCTAAAGAGGATTTGGGTAAGGTCATCGGAAAACAGGGCAGAACCGCCAAGGCGATCCGGATGATTTTAAGCGCCGCATCAGCCAAGGCTCATAAGAGGGCTGTCTTAGAAATAATTGAATAGGCAACAAATGGATCTTTTTGAGGCCGGAGAGATTGTCAGAACCCGCGGTCTCCGTGGCTGTTTGAAAGTCCTGTCTTACCTGGAGGCCGGCAGGAAGGTTCTCCCGTGTAATGTCATTTATATCGAATCGGGACCGGATCAAAGGCAACCCTACGAACTCAAAAAGATTGAACTGGCCGGCCGGGCGTTTTTCATAGAGCTGAAAGACATTCAGGACGTCGAATCGGCAAAGCCTCTAATCGGCCGCAAGGTCTACTTCCCCAAAGACATTCTGGAAAAGCTTCCGGAAGGCGAATATTACCGCCACGATATTGTCGGCATGAATGTTTATACCGGGGAAGACCAATTCATCGGCGTCATCGAATCCATTTTTTCAACCGGCAGCAATGATGTGTATGTCTGCAAATCGGCGGGACGGGAAATTCTGCTGCCGGCCGTTTCTGATTTCATCAAACGCATTGACGTGGATGAGCGAAGAATGACGGTGGTCATTCCAGAAGGATTATAGAAAAGTGATTCATTTTGAAATCCTCTCCATTTTCCCCGAAATGTTTGTTTCTCCCCTTGATTTCAGCCTGCTGAAAAAAGCTCAGAAAAAAAAGCTGGTGAAGATTTCTCTCCACGATATCCGCGATTGGGCAGACGATAAACACCGGATGACGGATGACGCGCCCTACGGCGGAGGATGCGGCATGGTGATGAAGGTGGAACCGGTGGAGAAAGCTTTGGCGGAGCTCCGAAAGAAAAGGAAAACAAAACCGACGGTAATTCTGATGACGCCGCAAGGCGAGGTGCTCAATCAGAAAATCGCGGAAGAGCTTTCTGCAAAAAAAAGGATTATCATCATTTGCGGCCGCTACGAAGGCGTTGACGAGAGAATCCGGGAGCATCTTGTGGACCGGGAAATTTCCATCGGCGACTATATTCTGACCGGCGGAGAAATGGCGGCCATGGTCTTGATTGACGCGGTTTCGCGATTGATTCCCGATGTTCTGGGAAATCCCCAATCCGCGGAAAGCGAATCCTTTTCCCATGATCTTCTGGAATATCCGCAATATACAAGGCCCGCCCAATACAAAGGGTGGAAAGTTCCGGATGTACTTCTCTCCGGCCATCACGCGGACATTGAGCTGTGGCGCAAAACGGAGGCCTTGAAAAAAACCTACCGGAGGCGTCCGGATCTGCTGCAAAAAGTCAAGCTTTCGGCACAGGATAAGAAAATTCTGGATGACGCTAAATTAGACGAGATATAAAGTCTTGATTTTTAGAAATTTTTAATGTATGGGTTTCGCCCTATATTCTGATGAGGCTGTAATAGTCGGAAAGCTTGTGCTGTATATCGTTCTTTTACATTACCCTGTCTATAACAGGGAAGGCAGGATTGTAACGACTGCCATCGCCAATATGGATATTCACGACATCGCCAGACTGGCAAAAACCTACGCGGTTGACGGATTTTATATCGTTAATCCCGCAGCCGGACAGCGCCGGCTGGCTCTGGAAATTGTCCATCACTGGCTGAAGGGCTTCGGGGCGGGATTTAACGAAGACCGGAGAATCGCTTTTGAACTGATTCACATCCGGGGAACTCTCCGGGATGTGATCGTGGATATCAGTTCGGCAACGGGGCAATCGCCGAAGATGATCGTTACGGGTGCGAATCTCTCGGGAGAAGTCATAAGCTTTAACGAGCTCAAAAGGATTTTGAAAACCGGTCACGAGCCTTACATGCTTGTTTTCGGCACGGGATCGGGCATAGCCGGGGAGATTTGTGAAAGGGCCGATTACCGGCTGGAGCCGATAAAAGGGGTGACGGATTACAATCACCTGTCCGTCCGGTCGGCCGCGGCCATCATTATGGACAGATTGAAAGGCATGAATTAAAAAATAAGCAATTTTGCAGGAGGAAATATATGAACGTTCTGGAAATGATTGAAAGAGAACATATGAGAGGTGACATTCCGGGTTTTAAAACCGGTGATACCGTTAAGGTTTATGTGCGCATTATTGAAGGGCAGAAACAGAGAATTCAGGCTTTTGAAGGCGTTGTTATCCGCAAAAGAGGTACCCAGAGCCGCGCTAATTTCACGGTAAGAAAAGTTTCCTACGGCGTCGGCGTCGAAAGAACCTTCCCGCTGCATTCACCGATCATTGAGCAGATTGAAGTCATCACCAGAGGTAAGGTGCGCCAGTCGCGTCTTTATTATTTGCGCGAACTGCGGGGCAAGAAAGCCAGAATTAAAGAAGCGGCCAAACAGTAAGTCTTAAAGGAACTGAAGATTTTTTAATTGCGGGAAGCTTCCCTTTTTTTAGAATGAATACTTTTGAAAAAATCGCCCGCAAAGACGGCTATCAGCTTGTCGCCGGAGTTGATGAGGCGGGCAGGGGACCCTTGGCCGGCCCTGTCGTCGCCGCCGCAGTGATTTTTCCGCCCGATTATCTGAATGCCGAAATCAATGATTCCAAGCAGCTTTCGGCGTCAAAAAGAGAAAAGCTCTACGCAGTCATCGAGCACGATGCGGTGGCTGTCGGCCTGCGGGTGATTGACGCCGATGTCATTGACAACGTCAATATCCTCCAGGCCTCCCTGGGCGCCATGCGCGAAGCCGTGTTGGAGCTTTCCGCGTCTCCGGATTTTCTTCTGGTGGACGGCGTCCACCGCATTCCCATCATCACGCCGCAAAAACCCATCGTGAAAGGAGACAGCCTCAGCATTTCAATTGCCGCCGCGTCCATTATTGCCAAAGTGACGCGCGACCGCATTATGGAAATGTATCACCGCCAGTTTCCACACTACAATTTTCAAAAGAATAAAGGGTATGGAACGAAAGAGCACATCCGGGCGATCCAACAATACGGCATCTGCAAGATTCACCGCAAATCCTTTCACGTCAAAAACCTGAAGCAGTCCTGCTTTGATTTCCATGCTTAAACCGAAAAACATGGTCAGGATCATGACCGGCCGCAGAGGCGAAGCCATCGCCGCCGATTATCTGAAGAAACACGGCTACGAGATTCTGGAGACAAATTTTCGCTGTCCTCTGGGGGAGCTTGACATCATCGCGCGCGACGGGGAAGACCTTGTTTTTCTCGAAGTGAAAACCCGAAAGTCCGAGAGGCTGGGCTATCCTGAAGAGGCAGTGGACGCCAAAAAGCAGAAAAAGATTTCACGGTTGGCTTCATTTTATCTGCAAATGAAAAATTTAAGCGGCTCCCGGGCGCGTTTTGATGTGGTTGCCGTCACGCTGTCCGAAGCGTCCGGCGACGTAAAGATAATTAAAAACGCCTTCGACTTTGTGGATTAACAAAACTCATAGGTGCGTCAGGGCCGGTTTTCCGATCGCGTAAACATTAAAGCCGATGGCAAAGCATTTTTCGCGGTCAACGATATTGCGGCCGTCAAAGATAAACGCCGGCTTGGTCATCGAGCGGTATATTTTTTTGTAATCCAGCATCCGGTATAAAGACCAGTCAGTCAGCACCACCAGCGCGTGGCATCCCCTGGCCGCTTCGTAAGGGTCTTCAATAAATTGCACATTTCCTTCCGCGCCGGAAAGATCCGCGGCGGCGTTTTTCAAGGCCCGGGGATCGGAGATCACCAGTTCAGCCTTTTCCGACAGCAGCTTTTGGGTGATGTAGATAGCCGGGCTCTCGCGGGTGTCGCTCGTGTCGGCCTTGAAAGCGAAACCCAGAATACAGATTCTTTTGCCCGCCAGGGTATGAAACATGCTGTGCAGCATCGCCGCGATAAAGCGCTGCTGCTGGTATTCATTAATTTTAACGACGCTCTCCCAGTAGGCGGCCACTTCGTCCAGGCCGTAGTGCCGGCATAAATAAACCAGGTTGAGGATATCCTTTTTAAAGCAGGACCCGCCGAAGCCGATGCCGGCGTTTAAAAATTTCCGGCCGATGCGGTCATCTGTGCCCACGGCTCTGGCGACTTCGGAAATGTCCGCGTCCGTCTTTTCGCAGAGCGCGGAAATGGAATTGATGGAGGAGACCCGTTGAGCGAGAAAGGCGTTGGCTACCAGTTTGGACAGTTCGCTGCTCCAGATGTTGGAGGTGATGATTTTACTGGATGGAATCCAGCGCTGATAAATTTCAGTTAATTCCGTCCGGGCTTTCAGACCGCTTTTTGTTTCATGCGAGCCGATCAGCACGCGGTCGGGATTTTCCAGATCGTTGATCGCGGAGCCTTCGGCCATAAACTCCGGGTTGGACAGGACTTCAAATTTTATTTTTCCTCTGGAAGATGAGAGGATTTTTTCCATCGCCAGGGCTGTTTTTACCGGCAGTGTGCACTTCTCGATCACGATTTTTGAGGATCGCGAATGCTTTAAAATCTGCCGTGCGGTTTTTTCCCAGTACTGCAGATCCGCAGCCATATGGGCGCCCGCTCCGTAATTTTTGGTCGGCGTGTTGACGCAAACAAAAATGATGTCATTTTCCCGAATCTGATTTTCGATATCCGTGCTGAAGAATAAATTTTTGCCCCGCCTTTTTTTTATGATGTCTTCGAGCCCCGGCTCGTAAAAGGGAAGCTGCGGGGAATTCCAGGCGTCGATGCGTTCGGAATTGACATCCACCACGGTCACCCGGTAATCAGGACATTTAAAGGCGATCATGGCCATGGAAGGACCACCTACATAGCCGGCGCCGATACAAAGAATTTTCTTTTTAAAGTTCATTCGATTTTTAGTCTCCATCATGATTTATAATTTTTCCAGCGCGCCGCGAAAATATTCTATTGTCTTTAATAAGCCGTCTTCCAGAGGGGTTGTCGGCTGCCATCCCAGTTTTTCCGTCGCCAGACGGATATCCGGTCTTCTCTGAGCGGGATCATCCGACGGCAACGGCAGAAATTCAATTTCCGAACGGCTGCCGGTCAGTTGAATGACCAGCTTTGCCAACTGCATAATCGTAAATTCACCCGGGTTGCCGATGTTCACGGGACCGAAGAAGTCGTCTTCCGCGTTCATCATCCGGATGAGCCCGTCAATTAAATCATCCACGTAACAGAAAGAGCGTGTATGAGAGCCGTCGCCGTAGATGGTGATCTTTTTGTTCTGCAGCGCCTGAATGATAAAATTGCTGACAACACGGCCGTCATTTAATGCCATCCGGGGGCCGTAGGTATTGAAGATGCGGACGATCTTTGTGGTGACGGCATTCTGGCGGCGGTAATCCATCATCAGGCATTCCGCCGCTCTTTTTCCTTCATCATAGCAGCTGCGGATGCCGATGGGATTCACTTTTCCCCAATAGGCTTCGTTTTGCGGATGCACTTCCGGATCGCCGTATATTTCCGATGTGGATGCCTGAAGCACTTTCGCCTTCGTCCTTTTGGCCATGCCCAGAACATTGATGGCGCCCATCACGCTGGTTTTGATGGTTTTAATCGGGTTGTATTGATAATGAACGGGCGATGCCGGACAGGCCAGATTATAGATCTCGTCAACTTCCAGATAAATGGGATTGATGATGTCGTGGCGAATCAATTCAAAACGCGGTATCGTCAGAAGATGGACAATGTTATTTTTGTTGCCCGTAAAGAAATTATCCAGACAGATAATATCGTGGCCTTCGCGCAGCAGTTTTTCGCAGAGGTGAGAACCTAGAAATCCGGCTCCTCCTGTAATCAGTATGCGTTTCATATGCTTTTTGCTTACAACATTTAAAAATTTTTTTCTATTAAAATGATAAATATTCCTTATGTCAACGGTAATCATTTTGCCGGAATGATCTTACGGCCTGTTATTCTGACATATCCCTTGAAGTGTTTGAATCTCTGTGGTAGGGATTTTCAAAATTTAAAATTTGTGATTGAGGGCAACTGTTTAAGGAAGTGCGTATGGATTCAAATTCCATCATCAAAGACAACAAAAAAATCTATGATCTGACCGATGTGTCCACGGATGCGGAAAATGGAAACACTCAGGAGGTCATCATCGTTGACGGCCGCGGTTATGAAAAGAGTAATTTTGAGCAGGAAGAAGTCTTTACCCTGTTGGATGTCGTTGACGATCCCCAAGCCAGAGAGAATTTATACAAAGAGATTCTAAAAAGATCCGAGGCCGTCGTTGAAAGAATCGCCCGACAGGTAGTTCCAGAAATAGCCGAAAAAATGATCAGGGCGGAAATTGAAAAAATTAAGAAAGAGACTGAAACGGAGCAGTAACGGGGCGGCAAATATTTTAAAATTGCTTAACCGAAAATCCACACACGGGATAAAATTTTAAACAAACAATCGCATGAATATACCTAATTTTTTATCTTTATTAAGAATTATTCTGGTCCCCGCCATCGTCATATTCCTGATTCAAAACGAATATACCAAGGCATTAATCACTTTTATTGCCGCGGGTCTGACGGATGCCATGGACGGCACGCTGGCCAGGGTGCTGAAGCAGCAAACCGAGTTAGGGGCGTTTCTGGATCCTCTGGCGGATAAGATCCTTTTGTCGACCAGCTTTATCACGCTGTCCATCTTCGGCTTGATTCCCGGCTGGCTGACGGTCATCGTCATCAGCAGGGATATCATTATCCTGATGGGCATCATGACATTGTCCATGATGTCCATAAGTTATGAAATTAAACCGGTTTTCGTCAGCAAAGTCACCACGGGTCTGCAAATCGGCACCGTTTTTCTGGCGCTGTTTCTGAAGTCTTTTACCTCCGAGCTGATCAATTATTACGACGTTGTGAAGATTGTCTCCTGGCTGACCGCTTCCTTTACAATTCTGTCCGGTCTTGTTTATATCTATAAAGGCATTAAGATCCTGAATCAGCAATCTTAAAAATAAGCTAATATATAAGATATTTAGCTTGACACGATCGCATTTTGCTGCTAATTAGCCAACCCTAAATTGACTGGCGTTTGCATAGGCAAGTAGCTCAGGGGGAGAGCGCCATCCTGACGCGGTGGATGTCCAGGGTTCAAATCCCTGCTTGCCTACCATTTTTTGTTAGAGAAAAGTCTCCAGTTATATGCTTAAAGGGCATCAGCAAGACAGTGATGCCCTTTAAAAATTAAGATGGATGTTTTATGGATATTAAAATTTTATTTCCTGACAGCAAAGAAATCTCCTTTCCGTCCGGCACGACGGCCGCCGAAGCCGTTAAAGCGTGGAGCGGGGACACACTCCCTCATTGGGTTGCGGTAAAAATCAATAAGCAGCCTGTTGATTTATCCTATCCGATTCAGGGAGATGCCCGAGTGGAGGGGATAGACATCGCTTCGACCGAAGGCCTGTCAATCCTGCGCCACAGCATATCGCACGTAATGGCGCAGGCCGTGCAGGACGTTTTCCCCGGCGCCAAAGTCAGCATCGGGCCCTCCATCGAAGACGGATTCTATTATGATTTTGAGTATAAAGAGCCGTTCACCGTTGATGATTTCGACAAGATTGAGAAGCGGATGAAGGAAATTGTTGCCGCCGATAATCCTTTCATCAGAGAGGAACTGCCGCGCGCATCAGCCGTAAAATTATTTGAAGAAAGAAGCGAGAATTACAAGGTCGAACTGATTAATGACCTCCCGGAAGACATCAAAGTGGTCAGCATCTATAAACAGGGAGGCTACATTGATCTGTGCCGGGGTCCGCATATACCTTCTACCGGCATCATTAAAGCCTTCAAGTTGTTGAGTGTCGCCGGAGCCTACTGGCGCGGCAATGAAAAAAATCAGATGCTGCAGCGCATTTATGGCACCGGCTTTGCCAATGAAAATGAGCTCCAGGATTATCTCACACTGCTGGAAGAGGCGAAGAAGAGAGATCATCGTCGGTTGGGCAGGGAGCTTGATCTCTTCCAGGTCAATGAGGAAGCCGGCGCGGGTCTGATTATTTTTCATCCCAAAGGCATGATGCTGCGCTATCTGATTGAAGACTGGGAGAAGAAGGAACATCTCAAACGCGGCTATGATATGGTCATGGGACCGCAGATTCTGAAAGCGGACCTCTGGAAAAAATCCGGCCATTTTGATCATTATCGCGACAATATGTATTTTACGGAAGTGGACGAACAGGATTACGGCATCAAGCCCATGAATTGTCTGTCGCATATGCTCATTTATAAATCAAAAATCAGAAGTTATCGCGACCTGCCGCTGCGCTATTTTGAACTGGGCACGGTGCACCGCCACGAGAAAACAGGTGTTTTGCACGGACTATTGAGGGTGCGCCAGTTTACGCAGGATGATGCGCACATCCTCTGCACACCTGAGCAGTTGAATTCGGAAATCATCGCCATTGCCGACTTCGTCAAATATGCCATGAAAATCTTCGGATTTGAATATGAAGTGGAATTGAGCACGAGGCCCGAAAATTCCATCGGTTCGGATGCCGATTGGGAGCTGGCCACCTCGGCTCTGGAAAATGCTCTCAAGGACAACAACATTTCTTATGAAGTCAACGAGGGCGACGGCGCTTTTTACGGGCCTAAAATCGATTTTAAGCTCAAGGATGTTTTGAAGCGTAAATGGCAGTGCGCCACCATTCAATGCGACTTTACGCTTCCGGAACGATTCGATCTGCATTACATCGGAGCGGACGGAGAAAAACACCGGCCGGTCATGCTGCACCGGGTTATACTGGGAAGCATCGAACGCTTCATCGGCGTTCTGATCGAGCATTACGCGGGAGCTTTTCCCGTCTGGCTGTCGCCCACGCAGTGCATCCTGCTGACGGTCACCGACAAGCATATCCCATACGCCCAGACGGTTCACGACCGGCTGATCGAAGCCGGCATCCGTTCGGAGAGATATTTCGACAATGAAAAACTTGGGTATAAGATCCGTCAGGCGCAGATGCAGAAGATTCCCTATATGCTGGTGATCGGCGATAAGGAAGTGGAAGCGGGCACGGTGGCGCCGCGATCCCGTGACGGCAAGAATATGGGATCCATCGCCGTTGATGAGTTTATCAATATGATCAAAGACCAGTGTGAGAAGAAACAGTAGAAATTAATTTCAATCAATCATGTTCAGGAGGTGACCCATAGTAAAGGATCTGAGAATCAACAGAGAAATAAAATCCGCCAGCGTCAGAGTCATCAGCGACGACGGAAAACAGCTCGGCGTTCTGCCCATGGAAGAAGCGCTGGCCAAGGCGGAGGAAGCTGGTCTGGATCTGGTGGAAGTATCATCATCCGGCGATACGCCTGTCTGCAAAATCATGGATTACGGCAAGTATCGCTACAAGCAGAATAAAAAATTGCATGATGCCCGGAAGAGCCAGACGATCATTCAAGTTAAAGAAATTAAATTGAAGCCCAAAACGGAAGATCATGACGTGCAGGTCAAGGTGAAGCATATCCGGAAGTTTTTAAGCAATCATGATAAAGTCAAGGTTTCAATGCTGTTCAGGGGAAGGGAAATTGCTTTCACCGATATCGGGCGAAAGCTGATGGAGAAGGTACGAAACGAACTGGCCAATGATTGTGTGATTGATCAGGAGCCCAGATTGGAAGGACGCAATATGGTGATGATTTTGTCACCGAAAAAACAATAAGTAAAGGAAGATAAGAAAATGCCAAAAGTAAAAACACACAGAGGAGCGGCCAAACGATTTTCACTGACCGCCTCCGGGAAGGTCAAGCGCAGCAAGGCTTTCGCCAGCCATATCCTGACCAAGAAGACGACAAAGAGAAAAAGGAATTTAAGAAAATCAACGCTGGTTGATTCGGCCAATTCCAGAGAAATTAAAAAACTCATTCCTTACGTTTAGTCGGGATTGAACCAAGCATCATTTGTAAATTAGGAGAAAATTCAAAATGTCCAGAATAAAGAGGAGCGTCAACGCCCGCAAAAGAAGAAGAAAAGTATTGAAACTGGCCAAGGGATTCTTTGGCGCACGCAGCCGTCTGCTCAGAACGGCCACCGAAGCCGTCAACAAGGCGATGAAATACGCCTACCGCGATCGACGGGCGAGAAAAAGAGAATTTCGCCAGTTATGGATTGCCCGCATGAGCGCGGAAGCCAGCAATAATAACATCACCTACAGCCGGTTAATCGACGGAATGAAAAAGGCCGGCATTGAACTGGACCGCAAAATCATGGCGGATCTGGCGGTCAATGATCCGCAGGCATTCGCCCAGGTTGTGGCCATTGCTAAAGGCCAGTAAACGGCATGATAAACAAGCTTCAACAACTGGAGAAGGACGCGCTGGCCGAATTGGCGGCGGCGAAAACCGAAGACCAGTTTTTGAATATCAAAACAAAATATCTCGGCCGCAAAGGCCTGTTAACCGGCCTTTTGCGGAATATCGCCCAGGTTTCGGATGAAGAAAAGCCTCTGTTCGGAAAGCTATGCAATGAGGTGAAAAATTCTCTGAACGCGAAAATAGACGAAGTGCTTCAGCAACAGGCGAGCCGCAACAGGGAAGACATACTCTCCAGAGAAAAAATCGACGTGACTCTTCCGGGAAAATACGTCCCGAGCGGCCGGATTCATCCGGTTGTTCAAATCCGCAGAGAGATCTGTTCCGTGTTTGCCTCTTTCGGTTTTTCCATTGTGGAAGGTCCGGAAATAGAGCTCGATTACTACAATTTTGAAGCGCTGAACATTCCCAAGGATCATCCCGCGCGGGATATGCAGGACACCTTTTACATCGAAGACAATATCGTTCTGCGCACGCATACGTCGCCCGTTCAGGTCAGGGTTATGGAGAAAATCCAGCCCCCGCTGAGAATTTTATCGCCGGGAAAAGTGTACCGTCGCGACTCCGATGTTTCTCATACGCCGATGTTTCATCAGATTGAGGGACTGTTAGTGGATAAGGGCGTGACCTTCGCCGATCTCAAGGGCATTCTCACGGCTTTTCTGAAGAAAATTTTCGGAGACGGCACCATGCTGCGTTTCCGTCCCAGTTTCTTCCCTTTCACCGAGCCTTCGGCGGAAGTGGATATCCACTGCGTGATGTGCGGCGGCAATGGCTGTCGCGTCTGCGGTCAGAGCGGCTGGCTGGAAATACTGGGATCCGGCATGGTCGATCCGGAAGTTTTTAAAAATGTGCATTACGATCCGGAAGTCTATACTGGCTTCGCTTTCGGCCTTGGCCTGGAGCGAATTGCCATGCTGAAATATGGCATTTCCGATATCCGGTTGTTTTTTGAAAACGATATCCGCTTCCTCAAACAATTTTAGGAGAACCGTTTCTTTATGCTGGTCAGTTTAAATTGGCTTAAAGATTATGTGGACATAGAGTTGACATCCGAAGAGCTGGCCCACCGGCTCACCATGGCGGGGCTGGAAGTTGATGATGTCCGGACCGTGCGCCCTAATTTCAGCGGTGTGGTGGTCGCAAAGATTTTGTCCGTCCGGCCTCATCCGTCAGCCGACCGGCTGTCGCTTTGCGACGTAACCGACGGCACTGAGACCTATAAAATCGTCTGCGGCGCGAAGAATATCGCGGCGGGCGATATTGTTCCGCTGGCCAGAGTGGGCGCCGTGATCCCCGGCGGATACACGATTAAATCATCTGTCTTGCGCGGAGAAAAATCGGACGGCATGCTCTGCTCGGAAGCGGAACTGGAAATCGGTGAAGACGAATCGGGCATTATGCATCTTCCCGCGGAACTGTCTTTGGGGATTTCTCTGGAAAAGGCGCTGCATATTGAAGATACGGTTTTCGATGTCAACGTTACACCCAATCGCTCCGATTGCCTGTGCATGATCGGCATCGCACGGGAAGTATCCGCTATCACCGGCCAACCCATGAAACTGCCGGCCATAAAGATGACGGAAACTTCGGAAGACATCAACACTCTGACGTCCGTGCAGATCATCGACGACGACGCGTGCCCCCGCTACACGGCCAGAATCATCAAGAATGTGGAGATCCGGCCTTCGCCGGTCTGGATGAAAAGCCGCCTGGAAGCAGCCGGTCTGCGCTCGATCAACAACATCGTGGACGTGACCAATTTTGTCATGCTGGAAATGGGACAGCCTCTGCACGCCTTTGATTTCCGTTTTCTGGAAGAGGGGAGAATAGTCGTGCGCAAATCCAGAGACAATGAAACGTTCACCTCTCTGGACGAAAAGCAAAGAGTGCTGCCCCCCGATACCCTGCTGATCTGCGACGGCGTCAAGCCGGTGGCCATCGGCGGCATTATGGGCGGCCTGAATTCCGAAGTCAAAGAAGACACCGGGACCATTCTTCTGGAAAGCGCCTACTTTCATCCCACGTCCATCCGCCGGTCGGCGCGCAAGTTGGGAATGCCGACGGACGCGGCTTTTCGTTTTGAAAGAGGCATTGATCCGGAGGGTGTTGTCAAAGCCCTGAATCGGGCGGCGCAGCTTATGGCCGATCTTTCCGACGGCTCCGTGTGCAAAAATTATATTGACGTCTATCCCCGCCAAGTTCCTGCCGCGCAGAATATTCCGCTGCGTCTGGAGCGAATCCATCAGATCATCGGCGCAGACATCAAGGCTGAAGATGTCCTGAAAATATTAAAGGCCATCAGCATGGGGGTGCAGGATCAGGGAAGGGGATCTTACCTTGTCACGCCTCCGACCTGCCGGGTGGATATTACCAGAGAAATCGATCTGATCGAAGAAGTGATCCGGCTTTATGGTTATGATCTGGTGCCGATGACGCTGCCGAACGTTTCCGTCTCGGAGCAGGAACCTATTGCCCGTCTGGATCTGGAGGAGAGAATCAGACAATTGATGATCAGCGGCGGCTTTACCGAAGTCGTCAATTACAGTTTCGGGACGCCCGTGGCGGCTGACACGCTGTCTTTGCGCGATGGCGATGAGAGACGGAACGTTGTGAAAATCAAGAATCCCCTGGGCGAAGAACTCTCCGCCATGCGAACCACCATGATTTTCGGTTTGCTTGATACGGCCAGACGAAACGCCAACAACGGCTCCTTTGATTTGAGAATCTTTGAAATCGGCAGGATATTTATCGCCGGCCAAGCGGGGGAACTGCCCCGGGAGAAAAATATTCTAGCCGGACTGCTGACCGGAAAAGTGACCGAAGATTTCTGGGATGCCGCCAATCCGATTGATTTTTATCATATGAAGGGATGTCTGGAGAATATTTTCCGCGACTTAAAGATCAACCATTCCCGCTATGTTCCCTCGGCGGAAGAAACGTTTCTACATCCGGGCAAAGCCTGTAAAATCATGCTCGACGAAAAACAGCTGGGCTGGGCGGGTGAAGTGCATCCCGATATCAAGGAAAAATTTGATTTAAAAAATTGCGCTTACGTATTTGAAATCAATCTGGACCTTTTAAGCGCGCTGGCTCTCAATAGCCGGATTTTCTTTCAGGAGCTTTCCAAATTCCCGGCGGTCACGCGGGACGCGGCATTTGTCATTCCCGAGCAGACGGAAGCGGACGCCATGCTCGACGCGATCCGGCAGCAAAAAGAAGATTTGCTTGAAACTATAAGCATTTTTGATGTATATAAAGGCAAAGGACTTCCGGAAGGCACCAAAAGTCTGGGATTGCGTTTTTCTTACCGGGCCGCCGACAGAACTCTGACGGACGCCGAAGCCGGCGCCATTCACGAAAAAATAGTGCAGAAAACCGTCGCTTCGACGGGTGCAAAAATAAGATCGTAAATTCATATAAAGTTCAATGGAGGTAAAAATATGACGAAGATTGATATTATTCAGAACGTTCATGAAAAGCTCGGTTTCTCCAAAAAAGATTCATCCGATATCGTCGAATCTGTTTTTGACCTGATTAAGGATTCTCTGGCGAAAGGCGAATTGGTGAAAATCTCCGGCTTCGGTAATTTCACGGTGAAGGAAAAAAGAGCCCGCCGCGGCCGCAATCCCCAGACCGGGCAGGAAATCTCCATTACAGCAAGGCGAGTGCTGACATTTAAATCTTCACAGGTTCTGCGCAAGGCTTTGAATTAGGCTTCCTGCGCCAGCGGCGCTATCAGGCTTGCATTAGAATAAATTCAAGTTTGCCTTTTATAGAGCCATCAGTTTGCAGGGAAATCTATGGAAACAATTATTCCCGACAAGGCATATTTCAGAATTGGTGAAGTCAGCAAGATTCTTGATGTCGAGCCTTATGTCATCCGGTACTGGGAAACCGAATTCAAAACCGTCAGCCCCGTCCGGACAAAGACGGCTCAGCGCCTATACAGAAAAAAAGATGTTCAGGAGCTGCTAACGATTAAAAACCTGCTCTACGCTCAACGGTTTACCATTGACGGCGCCAAGAAGCAGCTGCAAAAGCTCCGAAGCAATGAAGAACCGGCCATCAAGGATGATGAAAAACAGAAGTTATTTTTAATGCGCATTAAAAGGGAGCTGCAGCAGATTAAAGATATGATGAGTTAAAAAAAGCCGGCTTTGGAAAGCCGGCTTTTTTATTTTTCATGATTTTATCTGGTTTAGGCTTTTTTGCTGGCCCGTTTGGAAGCTTTCAGCGGATTGATTTTCTGCGCTTCCTTGATTTCCAGTTTTACGTGGGTCGCCGTCGGGCATCTTCCGGTCATCCACTTGGCGGAAGGTTCGGGATAAACCTTGCAGTATTTTTCAGACTCGAACTCGAATACTTTGCCGCAGCCTTCGCATTGTTCACTGATCGTCTGGCATTTGCCGTTGACAAAACCGCATCCGTTTTTAGTCATAAAAGCGCATTCAAATCCCGCTTTAACCGTTTTACAAATCATTGAAGAACCTCCCTTGTCATTTCTGTTTTTTATAGGCGTTGAAGAGAAAAAAACGGAAACGTCCCCCCTTTTTCCTCCAGGAAAACCGGCGTGTCCTTAACAACAAAAACAGGACCTGTCAAGCAAAATTGAACCTTTGAAAATAAAAGCAGTTTTTCATTTTTTTGAGAAATAACTTGAATGCGCAACAATTTGTTGCTAGACGTAAGCAAAATTTTTGACGGAATGACCCATGCGCGCAGTAATTCAGAGAGTTGACCGTGCCAGTGTCAGGATTAACCATTACGAAATATCCTCCATCCCCAAGGGAATACTGATATTGTTGGGCGTGGAAAAGGACGATACAGAGGCGGATTCGGACTACATCCTGGAAAAATCAATTCATCTACGCATTTTCGAAGATGACCACGATAAAATGAACCGGTCGCTGCATGATATTCAGGGCGCCATGATGGTGGTTTCGCAGTTCACGCTGCTGGGCAACTGCATTAAAGGAAGGCGTCCTTCCTTCACGGCGGCGGAAGAACCGCTGAAAGCCAATCAGCTCTATGAATATTTTGTGAGTAAAGCCAGGGAAAAAGTTAGGCATGTGGCAACCGGAAAATTCCAGGAAATGATGAAAATTGAACTGGTCAATGACGGACCGGTGACCATCCTGCTGGACAGCAGAAAGATTTCTTAAATGGACGATTGTGATATTAAAATAGACAGGGAAGGGGTCTGGTTCTATAAAGGCGCCCATATGTTCCGCAAAGAAATTCTCGGCGTTTTTTTTGAACACCTGACTCTGGATGAAAACGGCCGGTACCTGATCGAACTGGGACCGGAGCGCTGTTACCTGGACGTGGAAGACACCGCGTTTGTTGTGGTGGCTGTTTATAAGACCAATAATTGTCAGGATAACAGGGAACAGTTGGAAATTGTTCTGAACGATGATTTTTCGGAAATCCTGAACGTTCAATCTCTCTATGTAGGCAAAGAGAATGTTTTGTACTGCCGCGTCAAGGAGGGGAAATATCCAGCCCGCTTCTCGCGCAAGAGCTATTATCAGATTGCCGAATTCATTGAGCAGGCGGAAAACGGAAACGGCTTTTTTATCGCTTTAAACGGTGAACAATTTTTTATTGATCACGATCAGGCTGATTAGATACGGAGGGAAAAATGCTTGATGACAATGTAAAAGAATCTTTAACGTTTGATGACGTTCTTCTTGTTCCGGCGGCTTCCAATGTTCTGCCGCGGGACGTCGACACGGCCACGCTGTTAACCCAAAATATATCGCTGAAAATTCCCATCGTCTCCGCGGCTATGGACACGGTGACCGAATCACGGACGGCGATCTGCATGGCGCAGGAAGGCGGCATCGGCATCATTCACCGAAATATGAGCATTGAACAGCAGGCGATTGAAGTCGATAAAGTCAAAAAATCGGAAAGTGGGATGATCGTTGATCCGATCACGATTGATCCGGATCGGAAAGTCAGCGACGCCCTGGCCCTGATGAATCAGTATTCCATCTCCGGCGTGCCGGTGGTCAAGAAAGGCAAACTGGTCGGCATTCTCACCAATCGCGATTTACGCTTTGAAGAAAATCTGGACCAGCCGGTGTCCAATGTGATGACCAAGAAAAATCTGGTGACGGTTTCCTCCAATATTTCTCTGGAAGACTCCAAAAAACTGCTCCATCAGCATCGGATTGAGAAGCTGCTTGTGGTTGATGACGAGTACCGGCTGAAGGGTTTAATTACCATCAAGGATATTGAAAAAATACGCCGCTATCCCAACGCCTGCAAGGATTCCCTGGGCAGGCTGCGCGTCGGAGCGGCCGTGGGCATCATCGACAGGGAAGCGCGTGTCGAGGCGCTGCTGGCGGCCGGAGCGGATGTCATTTCCATTGATACCTCTCATGGACATTCGGAAGGCGTTTTAAAAGCGATCAAAGCAACCAAAGCAAATTTTCCGAAATGTGAATTGATTGCGGGCAATGTGGCGACGTCAGAAGGCGCCAAGGCGCTGATCCATGCCGGTGTGGATGCCGTGAAAGTCGGGGTAGGGCCGGGCTCGATCTGCACCACCCGCATTATTGCCGGCGTCGGCGTTCCCCAGATGTCAGCAATCCGCGACACGTATAAGATCGCTTCCAAAAAAGGCATTCCCGTGATTGCCGACGGCGGCATCAAATATTCCGGCGATATCGTTAAGGCCATCGGCGCGGGCGCCAGCTGTGTGATGATCGGCGGGTTGTTTGCCGGAACCGAAGAAAGTCCGGGAGAAACCATATTATTTCAAGGGCGGAGCTATAAAGTATACCGCGGCATGGGATCCCTCGAAGCCATGAAAATGGGCAGCCGTGACCGCTATTATCAGGACGATATCGAGGGGCCGGCCAAAGTCGTTCCCGAAGGCATCGAAGGGCGCGTGCCTTTCCGAGGCTCGCTGTCGGCCAGCATTCTTCAACTGATCGGCGGACTCAAAGCCGGCATGGGCTACGTCGGCTGCAAGACCATTCCGGACATGATTGAAAAAGCGCGCTTTGTGCGCATCACACAGGCGGGCCTGAAAGAAAGCCATGTCCATGACGTGATTATTACCAAGGAAGCGCCCAATTACTGGCTGGATTAAATTCCCAACCTCCGTTGATTAAATTTTTCCTTCATTGAAGTGAGTTTATGAAACAACACTCTGATTTCGTGCATCTGCATCTCCATACCCAGTACAGCCTGCTCGACGGCATGATCCGTCTGGACGAGCTTTTTAAAAAGGTCAAGGAATACGCGATGCCGGCCGTTGCCATCACGGACCATGGCAATATGTTCGGTGCCGTGGATTTCTACAAGCAGGCTTTCAAGAACGGCGTCAAACCCATTATCGGCAGCGAACTTTATGTCGCGCCCAAAAAACGCCAAGATAGAACGCCGGCCACGATAGGGGAGGCCACCCGGCATCTTGTGGTTCTGGTGAAAAACAGACAGGGCTATAAGAATCTGATGAAATTAAGCTCTCTGGCGCATCTTGAAGGATTTTATTACCGCCCCCGCGTCGATAAGGCCCTGCTGCGGGAATGTTCCGAAGGATTGATCGCGTCCAGCGCCTGTCTGCATGGCGAAATCGCCTCCTGGATAGTCCGGGGCAATATGGATGAAGCCAGAAGGGCGGCGCGCGAATATCTGGAAATTTTCGGTGAGGACAATTTTTTTCTGGAAATTATGGAAAACGGCATTCCCGATCAGAAGATTGCCAATCAGGGCCTCATCGAGCTGAGCAAAGAACTTTCCATTCCGCTGATTGCCACGAACGACTGCCATTATCTCAACGCCGACCACGCGGAAGCTCACAACGTCCTTCTGTGTATTCAGACCGGTAAAACCATTGAAGATAAAGACCGCATGGGCATGCAAACGGATCAATTCTATGTGCGATCGCCCCGGGAGATGCACGAACTCTTTGCCGCCACGCCGGAAGCGATTCAAAACACGGTCAGGATTGCCGAGCGCTGCAATATGACTTTTGAGTTCGGCCAGTTTCATTTTCCGAAATATGAACTCAAGCATCCGGAAGAAACGCTGGAAGACTACCTGGACCGAAAAGCCGTCAACGGTCTGGAAAAGCGCATGCCGGGAATTCTCAAATACGCCGGAGAAGATGAGGCGGCCGTCCGCAAACAATACAGCAAACGGCTGCACGAAGAGCTCGCGATCATCAAAAAAATGGGCTTTGCCGGCTACTTTCTGATTGTTTCCGATTTTATCAAGCATGCCAAACATAACGACATTCCGGTCGGCCCCGGCCGCGGATCGGCCGCGGGGTCGCTGGTCGCGTTTGCCATTCGCATTACCGACATCGATCCGCTGCGCTACGGTCTGTTTTTTGAGCGATTCCTGAATCCTGACCGCATCAGCATGCCGGATATCGATATCGATTTCTGTCAGGAACGACGCGGTGAGGTAATCAAGTACGTGACGGAAAAATACGGCAAGGAAAAAGTCACCCAGATATGCACATTTGGGAAAATGCTCGCCAAGGGCGTCATCCGGGATGTCGGCCGCGCCCTGAATATTCCCTACGGTGACGCTGACCGCATCGCCAAACTGGTCCCTAGTGTACCGCCCAACATCACCCTGACGGAAGCGTTCAAAACGGAGCCCCGCTTTGAAGAAGAGCGCAAAAAAAATCCGCAGATCGATAAGCTGTTAAGATTATCCCTTATCCTGGAAGGATTGAACCGCCACTCGTCCGTGCACGCGGCGGGCGTCGTGATTTCGGATGTTCCGCTGGTCGAACGGGTGCCGCTCTTCGCGCCGAAGGATGAGAATATCGTGTCTCAATATTCCATGAAGGACATTGAGGCGGTGGGGATGACCAAATTCGATTTCCTGGGCCTTAAAACACTGACGGTCATCAAGAACACTATTCAGTTTATTCGCGAAAATAAAGGCATAGAAGTTGACATCGATAATCTGCCGCTGGATGATCCGGATACCTACAAGCTTCTGATGAAGGGAGAAACGGACGGCGTTTTCCAGCTGGAAAGCCAGGGTATGAAGGATCTGCTGATTAATTTCAAACCCGACCGCATTGAAGATATCATCGCGCTGATCGCCGCCTATCGACCCGGTCCTATGAAAATGATTCCGGATTTCATCGCCGGCAAACAGGGGACCAAGAAAATCACCTATGACTTGCCTCAGCTCGAACCGATTCTCAAGGAAACCTACGGCATTATTCTCTATCAGGAACAGGTCATGCAGATTGCCAATGTCATCGGCGGATATACCATGGCTCAGGCCGATACGTTGCGCAAGATGATGGGCAAGAAGCAGGTCGCCGATATGGAAAAGGAGAAGCCGAAATTTCTGGAAGGCGCCAAGAAAAATAAAATCCCCGACAGCAAGGCCAAAATCATCTGGGATCAGATGGAAAAGTTCGCCGAATACGGGTTTAATAAATCGCACAGCGCCGCTTACGCGATCATCACCTACCAGACCGCCTATCTCAAAGCGCATTATCCGGTTGAGTTCATGGCCGCGCTGCTCACCAGTGAAAAAGATAACCGTGACAAGATTATCAAGCATATGTCGAACTGCAAGGAAATGGGCATCAACATTCTGCCGCCGGACATCCATGAATCGGACAAAGATTTCAGCACTGCCGGAGAACATATCCGTTTCGGTTTAACCGCTGTGAAAAATGTGGGGGAGGCGGCGATTGAATCGGTCATCGCCGTGCGGAAAGAAGCGAAGTTTACATCCTTTATGGATTTTCTGACGCGTGTTGACCTGCGCAAGGTCAACAAGAAGGTCATCGAAAGCCTGATTAAATGCGGCGCTTTTGATTCGCTCGGCTATAAACGAAGCCAGCTGACTGAGCATTATGAGAAGGCGATGGAAGAAGCGCAGCGCAGTCAGAAGGCGAAGCAGAGCAATCAATCAAGCTTCTTTGATCAGCTCACATCCGGAGCGCCATTGGGAGAAAACGGCTTAAATGCCTACGAAATACCGGATAATGTTCCCGAATGGGACCCAAAGAAAATCCTGTCCATTGAAAAAGAGACTCTGGGCTTCTACATTTCCGGCCATCCTCTGCTTCGTTATGCGGATAGCCTGAAATTCGTCACCAACGCCAATTCGTCCAATTTAAACACTAAAAACGATAAGGACGTTGTGACCATCGCCGGCATCGTCAGCGGGTTGAGTGAGAAAAAAACAAAGAAAAACGATACGATGTGCTACGTTACCCTTGAAGACCTGACGGGTTCCATCAATACGGTTTTCTTCCCCGAACTCTATCAGAAAAACTACGCTTTGCTGCATGAGGAAGAGCCTCTGGTCATCAAGGGATCTGTTGACATCGGCGGAGGCGAAGAGAGCCAGAAAATCAACGTCATCGTGCAGGAAGTGACGACTCTGTCGAAGGCCATGGAATTTCCATATAAAAATATTCATTTTATGGTTGATGCCGGTAGGGTGTCCGCTGAAAATATCGCGTCCTGGATTACTTCGATGAAGAAACACCGCGGTAAATATGACAGCTACATGCATATCCGAAACGGCAAAAGCGAAACCGTCGTCTATCTCGGCGATGAATTCCGTCTGGACATCAATGACCGGATGAAGAGAGAAGCCGAAGCGATATTGGGGCAGGGCGCCACAACTTACGATTAAAGGATACCTTTCTACTTCTTTATATGAATAAATATGAAGAAAGAACCTACCGGTCAATTATTGATAAGTCTCGTCTTCTTTCGCGCAATGTAAAAATTGAAGAAAGCGATTTGCTCATCAGTTCAGAGATGAACTTATCGGATGAAGCCTTCAAATCGCTTGCCGGACATCGTCATTCTCTCGAAGTCTATATTAAAAAGCATCCTGAATTCAAAGAGTCTCTTGTTCCTCTTGATGAGGATTCTCTGGCTCCACCGATTGTCCGGGACATGCTGTCCAAATCGAAAACCTGCGGCGTCGGTCCGATGGCAGGTGTTGCCGGCGCCGTCTCTGAATTTGTCGCCAGGGATCTTCTGCAGCTTACCGACAACCTGATTATTGAAAACGGAGGAGATATTTTTTTAAGAACGAAATATGATGTCACCGTGTCTGTTTTTGCCGGCGAATCTCCCTTGAGCTATAAAGTCAATTTCATCGTTAAAGCGAAGGACACGCCTTTGGGAATTTGCACCTCATCGGCGACGGTAGGGCCATCGTTGAGCTTCGGGAAGGCTGACGCGATTTGTGTCATCTCACCGTCAGCGACACTGGCTGATGCCGTAGCCTCGGCCATCGGCAACAGAGTCAAAAACAAAAAGGACATCCGGACGGCACTGGAATATGGAATGAATATTCCGGGCGTTTCAGGAATCATTATCATTCTAGGCAATGAAATGGGGGTTATTGGAAAAATCGAGCTCGTCCGGTAATTTTAATTTAAAATCCCTTCTATGTTTACATAACATATATTATGAGACCTTGAATTGAAATTTAGATTCGTCGGGGCTGAGGTCTTTTTCATAAGTATTAAAAAGAAATGACTGACTGTCTAAACGTTTAAGAGATCAAGAATCGATTATTTAGATTCCGTCGTCGGCAAGCTGCTGAATAAGTTTCATCTGACGATCGGATAATCTTCGGGGTACTTCAACATTTATTTTTACGTATTGATCTCCTTTGATGGATGAACCTCTTAAAGCCGGAACGCCGAAACCTTTCATACGGATCTTCGTGTTGTTTTGCGTGCCGGGAGCAATCTTCAACCGTTTTGTTGCCCCATCCAGAGTCGGTACGTCAATGGTCGTTCCGAGAGCCGCCTGCGTGAATCTGATCGTTTTTTCAATATAGAGATCATTACCGTCGCGGGCAAAGATCGGATGAGGGAGAACATTAATATTTAGATATAAATCGCCGTTGGGACCTCCGTTATAGCCGGACAGACCCTTACCGGGCAGTCTGAGCTTCTTGCCGCTGCTCATTCCAGCCGGAATTTTTACATTAATATCTTCAATGTGGTTTTCCAATTGAAAAGAAATCTTTTTTTCGGCGCCGAATACAGATTCTTCCAGTGTAATCGATAGGTTGTATTCAGCATCCTGGCCTTTTTGGGGCATATTGGCATACTGCTGACGGCCTCCCCTCATTCCGCCGCCGAAAATTCCGGCAAAAGGGTCTTCATAATCTTCGCGGCCGCCGCCCCCCCTTCTGGAAGTCCGGAAAGTTGTCCGGCCTCCGCCTCTCGAGCCTCCAAATCCGAAGCTTTTCAATATTTCATCCAAGTCGAAGTTGCGGAATATGTCTTCCTGGGAGTACTGCTGACGGAATTGATCGGCTGACCCAAACTGATCGTAACGCTGGCGCTTTTCCGTATCACTCAGTACGGCATAAGCTTCGCTTATTTTTTTGAATTTTTCTTCAGCCGTTTTATTATTGGGATTCTTGTCGGGATGCCACTTGAGAGCGAGCTTGCGGTATGCCTTTTTAATATCATCCGCCGACGCTTTCTTATCGACGCCTAAAACCTGATAGTAGTCTTCTGCCATATGTTAACCTTTAATTATCGTAATGTTCTCATTGAACATTCGAGCCTTAATTTAAGCATCAATTCCCATTTGAAAAGCGGCTAAATTCATTTTTACCAGCTTTTCCGGAAATGATTTCTTAATCACATCCTGCCAGACAGACTTGTCGATATTCATGAGATTGGACAGGGCGCCTAAAAGAACAACATTGGCTGTTTTAATATTGCCGGCTTTTTGCGCCAGTTCGGCGGCGTTCAAACCGATGACTTTCCCGTAATGGTTTTTTAAAAATCCAATAATATCTTCAGGATACGGATCATCACCCATGTTGACGGCCGGCGGATTAATTTCCTCGGTATTGACAATAATAGCCGCATCCTTGCGGAGAAACTGCAGATAGCGCAAAGACTCCATTTTTTCAAAGGAAACGAGCGTTTGGATGCTGCCTGTCTTCGCTAGCGGCGAATAGACTTTTTTCCCGTAGCGGACGTGGCTGGTCACACAGCCGCCGCGCTGAGCCATCCCGTGGACTTCGCTTTTTTTCACATCAAAACCGGCTTCCATAATCACTTCACAGGTAATGTCACTGGCCCGTAAAATTCCCTGCCCTCCGACACCGGCAAACAATATGCTTTTTACTTCACGATCAGACATTTATTCCATTCCTCTAACTTAACTGATAGCGCCGAATTTGCAGATCTGCGCGCATAAACCGCACCCATTGCACAGCGCAGCATCAATGTAGGATACGCCCTTTCTTTTCGATCCTTCTTTTGTCACGCCCTTTTTCCAAGCTATGGGCGGACAGTTTAAACCGATGCATGACCGGCAGCCTTCGCATTTATCCGTGTCAACTTTAAGCGCCGGTTTGGGTTTAATACCGCCTCTCTTAAACAAGGCGCACGGTCTTTGGGCAATGATGACGGATGGGCCGTCTTTGGCCAGTTCTTCCTTGATCGCACTTCTTGTGGCTTTATAGTCAAGCGGATCAATAACCTCTATATTTTCAATACCTAAAACAGAAACCAAATCCTTCAGATTAACTTTCTTGGCCTCTTTCCCCATCAGGGTATATCCTGTTCCCGGATGCTCCTGCATCCCCGTCATGGCGGTTGTGCTGTTGTCCAGAATAATAATTAAGGCGTCGCTGTTGTTATAAGCCAGATTCAAAAGAGACGTAATGCCGGAATGAAGGAAAGTGGAATCGCCGATAACGCCGACGACCTTGCCCTTCCCTTTTGCCTTCATCGCTTTGCTCATGCCGTGTGCCATACCGATACTGGCGCCCATGCAGATGCACGAATGCAATCCCTGCAGCGGTTTCATATAGGAAAGCGTGTAGCAGCCGATATCGCCATGGACATAAGCCTTGTGTTTGCTCAAAGCGTAAAACAATCCGCGATGCGGGCAGCCGGGACAAAGATTGGGCGGACGGGCGGCAAGGCTTTCCTTATAAGGGGAAGCAGCCCTCTGAAGATTCCCCTCAATCGCGTCCTTGATCACACCGGGATCAAATTCGTTTGTGTAGGGGAAAATTTCCTTGCCGATCACTTTGACCCCCAACGCTTTAATCTGTTCTTCCAGGTAGGGATCAAGCTCCTCGACCACATAAATTTTCTTCACTTTGGACGCGAAATCACGAATCATCTTTTCCGGCAAAGGATAAACCATTCCCAGTTTCAGATAGGAATAATCGGGAAAAACCTCCTTGGAATAATTGTAGGGCATTCCGGCGGTAATGATGCCGACTTCCGGATTATTGATTTCCATTTTATTTTCCGGAAAAGTCTCCACGAAATCATTTAAAAGGCGTTCGCGCTTCTCCACTTCCACCCGCTGCGTACGGGCGTTCACCGGCACCATGACATACTTCTGGGCATTATAGACAAATCCGGTTTTGTCCTCATATTTTCCCGGCTCGTCAAGATGGACGACGGATTTGGAATGTGAAACGCGGGTGGTTGAACGCAGGAAGACCGGCGTGTCGAACCGCGCGCTGATCTCAAAAGCCAGTTTGATGTACTGTTTGGCTTCGTCAGCATCAGCCGGCTCCAGCATTGGAATCTTCGCGAAGCGGGCGTAGTTGCGGTTGTCCTGCTCGTTTTGAGAACTGTGCATCGAAGGATCATCGGCGCTCACGATCACCAGTGCGCCGTTGATTCCCGTGTAGCTGACGGTAAAAATCGGATCGGCGGCGACATTGACACCGACGTGTTTCATCACCGCCATCGCCTTTTCGCCGGCCAGCGCGGCACCGATGGCGACTTCAACGGCAACTTTTTCATTGGTTGACCATTCCGCGTAAACACCTTCATATTTGCAGAATTGTTCCATAATTTCCGTGCTGGGCGTGCCCGGATAGGCAGCAGCGAACCTGACCCCTGCTTCATAGGCGCCACGGGCGATCGCTTCGTTTCCCGACATTAAAGCTTTCAACTGATTGAACCTCCGGTATTAACTGAGCGACGATATTTTGTACTTGAGCATTATAGCTTTGGAAGAGTCCGCGGATTTCTCCAGGGCTTTCTTGTAATTCTCCAGAGCGTTTTTCTTATCGTTCATCTGTTCATAAATACGGGCAATATTGCTGTACCCGACCGATTCAAAACCGATATTGTTTCCTTTTTGCGCTTTCTCAAAATACTCCAGCGCGGATTTGTAGTCTTTTTTGGCTTCATAACTGTAGCCGATGGACGTCAGCGCGAGGAATTTGATTCCGCCCTGATCGGAGATGCGGGAAGCGACAAACTTTTTGTAATCGGCAATCGCTTTTTCGTAGTCGCCCGCGTTGAAATAAATATTTCCCAGATGGTAATGCGACATTCTGGCGCTCCAGCTATGGGGATATTTCTCAATCAGCTCCTGATAGGTTTTGATTTTCTTCTGAACCATATCCGGCGTCTCCGCGCCCATGGCGATTTCCTTCTGAGCTTTCGCGTAAATGTCTCTGGCCGCGGTCTGATAATTATCCCAGTACATGTAAATGCCGAAAGCGATGACAATCGCCACAACGACCGCGGACACAATCGAATAAAACCGCTTTTTATTTTCAGAAATATAATCGGTTATTAATTCTACAGTGGATTGAAACGCATCCGGTCCCTGCAATTCTTCTTTTGTTAATTTTGTCGACATATTTTAATCCCCTTTATGAATATTATATTGATCAATCAGCCCCAGAAGCAGCCCGGGTATTCTTCTGATCTTGCCTTCATCATTCGTGCAGACGTGAATCGTGTAACCTTCCGCCAGCAGATTTTCCCTGTTTTCATCCCATATCCGCGAATTGAATTTCACGGTCGCTTTTTTAATGTAATCAAATCCTGTTTCGATGGTCAAGATCTGATCATAGGTTGCCGGTTTCAAATAATTGCAACTGACCTTGATCAGCGGCATATTCAGATGGAGTTTTCTCAGTTCATTGTAGGGAACGCCCAACTGGCGCATCAGTTCAGCGCGTCCGAGCTCAAACCATCTGATATAATTTGTATGGTAAACGACCCCCATGGCATCGGTATCGGCAAAAAGCACCCGTGCCTTTGTCAGATTATGAACCGGCAACAGCCCTCCAGTCATTGATGAATTTTTCCATCAGCAGATGTCCCGGTGAAATGATCCGTTTGCTTTCTCTGGCGTTGATCTCATTAAAAGACACGCCGGAAGCCATGTTTTCCTCTTTGCGGGAAGACAGAACCGCAAAGGGACTGGGATCGCTGACATGCGTCCGGACATCCAGCGGCGTGGGATGATCACTTAAAACAATCACCCGGTAATCGCCGAATGAGCCGATCCTATTCAAGATCGGTCCGACAATTTTCTCGTCAAAAAGTTCAATGGATTTGATCTTTCCTTCGGCGTTTCCTTCATGGCCCATTTCATCGGGCGCTTCCAGATGAACGAAGACGAAATCCATAAAATTCAGGATGTCCAGAGCCATATTCGCCTTGCCCTCATAATTGGTGTCGATATAGCCGGTCGCGCCTTCCACCGGACAGACTTTTAATCCGGCAATGACGCCGATGCCTTTGAGCAGATCCACGGCCGAAACCATTCCGCCGGTGATGGAATACTTCTGAGTGAGCGGAACAATCTGCGGCTTTCTGCCCTGCCCCCATAGCCAGATGGAATTAGCCTGTTTCTTGCCGGCCTCATTCCTTTTGGCATTGATCGGATGATTCTTTAAAATGTCCGCCGCGCGCCGCATAATGGAATTGATTTCCTCAAACGAATTTCCCCGCGGCAGATAGCCGGCAATCGCTTTGCCGGTGATGTCATGCGGCGGTGTGGTTTCCGGAGCGGCGGGAGATTCGCGCCAGACAAACAAATGACGGTAACCGACGCCGGGGAAAAACTCATAGGGCGGTTTTCCCAATTCTTTATTTAAATCATATATAATCTCTGCGGCTTCCGTGCTGGAAATATGTCCGGCAGTGAAATCGTCCATAAAAGCATCGGGCGTATCCATATCGCCGATGTTGACCAGATTACATCGGTAAACCATATCATTAGGGCCAAGCTCAATGCCCATGCTGGCCGCTTCCAGGGGCCCGCGACCGGTATAGGTTTCCCGGGGATCATACCCGAGAACGCTCAACGTGGCGACATCGCTGCCCGGATTGACGCCGGGAGGTATAGTGTCCACCAGACCGATGGTTCCTTCGGCTGCCATCTGATCCATAAAAGGCGTAAAGGCAACCTGGAGAGGCGTTTTGCCGCCCAGTTTATCAGTCGGATAATCGGCCATGCCATCGCCGAGCAATATAACGTATTTCATAGGGCTATCGTCTTCTTTCAGTTTAGATCATCTTCCACCCGGATCAGGATAGTCTTATCCTGAACCACATCCAGCTTGTCTATCTTCTGCAGCGCTTTCCGTACGTCTTTTTCCCGGGCCTTATAGGTCGTCATGACAATCGGAACGGCCCCCTTCTTTCCCCTGGCCTTTTGAATACAGGCGGCAATGCTGATGTTGTGCTTGCCGAGAATTCCGGCGATTTTGGACAGAACGCCGGGACGATCCAGGGCGGCGAACCTGAAGAAATATTTCGTTTCAATGTTATCCATTGGAACCAGCTTAATCGGTGTCATCGTGCCCTCATTGATGGAGCGCAACGGTCCCCGACTGTTGGTCTGGTTGATGACATCACGCGCGCAGTCAATGATGTCGCTGAACACGGCGCTGGCGGTCGGCATCATGCCCGCTCCCTGCCCGAAAAGAAACACGGGGCCTGAGGCGTCGCCGACAATATGAAAAGCGTTGTAGTTCTGATTCACGTTGGCCAGTAGATGGCCGGAGGGAATCATCGTCGGATGAATTCTTGCCTCCACCGAGCCGTTTCTGAGCATAGCGATGGCCAGCAGTTTGATCCGGTAACCCAGCTCCCGGGCAAAAGCGATATCTTCGCGGCTGATTTTCGTGATTCCTTCCAGATAAACATCTTTCCAGTTGACTTTTTTGCCGTAAGCCAGCGACAGAATGATCGCCATTTTATGCGCTGTATCAATTCCTTCAATATCGAAAGTCGGATCGGCTTCGGCAAACCCAAGCCGCTGCGCCTCCTTTAAAACGACGTCAAAGGGCTTATCTTCGTCGGTCATTTTGGTCAGGATGAAATTGCAGGTTCCATTCATAATCCCCATCACCGAATTGATTCTATTGGCGACCAGGCTTTCCTTTAAAGTCTTGATGATCGGAATGGTTCCCCCGACACTGGCTTCAAAGCCAATATGCGTTTTGTTTTTCTGAGCCGCCGGGAAAATTTCATTGCCGTGCGTTGCGAGAAGCGCCTTATTCGCGGTCACTACGTGCTTGCCTTCGGCAATGGCTTCCAGAACAAACGTGCGCGCCGGTTCATAGCCGCCCATCAGTTCGATAACGATTGAAATGTCGTCATCATGAATGATTTCTTGTGCGTCTTTCGTCAACAGACCCTTGGCGACCTTGACGCCGCGAGGCGTCGTGATATCGATATCGGCGATTTTCTTTAAATTAAGCCGGGCACCCAGCTTTTTTGTAATCAGCTCTTCATTTTGCCTCAACAGTTTGACGACTCCGGTTCCGATGGTGCCGAATCCGATGAGCCCGATATGGATTTCTTTCATTACATACACCCGATATTATTTAATAATTTTGAATTTCTGTTTGTTTCTTTACGGCGTATTCCCTATAACAAAAACAGCCTTTTTGTCAAACAAATATAAATTAAATTTCCGGAATGAAGAGAAGAAAACGGGAAGAATCAAAAAGAAACGCTCTACTTGACCGTTATCGGCTTATTTTCAATGCCCGCGTAAAAAACGACGATTTCCGCCGTCTCTTTGCCTTCATTTTTTCCATAGTGTTTCTTGTTGACCAGTTCCACAATAGAATCACCGGCTTTGAGATTGAGGGTTTTACGATCTTCCGTTATGACAGTCAGCTCTCCCTTAACCAGAACACCGGCGTTGATAACCGGATGATAATGCATATCCAATTCCGCACCGGCGGGAATCTTGATTCGGAGGATGGTTACCTCCGGCTGCCCTTGAGAATAGGCCGGCAAATAGTTTCCATCCCAGCTTTTTGTCGATTTTGCCAACTGCTTCACTTCAATATGATTTCCCGCACAGGCGGTGATGAATAATAATGATACAACAAAAGATCCTAATACAACTTTTTTCATTTTGTTTTCTCCAATTTTATTTCAGTTTTTCGTAAATCTCATCGTGTAGCGGTGTGGGAACGCCTGATTCCCTGCCCGCCTTGCAGAGATATTCCGTCAGGGTGTCGATTTCGGTTTTTCTACCCTTTTCCCGGTCAATCTGCATGGAGGTCTTTGAATGATAATCAAAGCCGGCAATCATTTTCATGGATTTATCAACGGCATCTTCCGTAAGATACACATGATGAGCTTTGGCAACCGCAAGAACTTCCATCATCATGCCCCTCGCCTTTTTTTGAAGCAAAGGATCTTCCAATAATCCGCCATAGGTTTTGCCGGTGGCGGATGTCAGTGAACCAATCGGGCACATTAGAAGATATTTTGTCCACAAAACTTCCGAAATCCGATCCGTCAACGAGGCATTGATTTTTGCCTTCAATAAAATATCCAGAATATATGCGTAATTTTGGGCTGACTCTGAATCATCCGTCCCGAAGGTCAGCTTGCAGGAACCGCCTTCCTGTTTGATGACACCCGGCTTTTCGATGTGGGAAATGATATAGACGCTGCCCCCCAGAACCGTTGCCTGCGGGAAAATCTTGCGCAGCCTCTCCGCGCTGTTGACGCCATTGAGCAGCGGTATCACCACAGTGTTTGAATGAATGGAGGCGCTGAATTCCTTCGCGGAATCTTCCAGAGAATAGCTTTTGGTGCAAAAGAAGACCAGATCGAACGTTCCAGCTTCACCGGGATGATCGGTCGCGATTTTGGGCCGGGCAATATAATTTTCCTGTGTTGTGAATACTTGCAGGCCGTCATGCTGTATGGTTTTTAAATGCTCACCGCGAGCGATAAAGATGATTTCATGCTCTTCAGATTTTTCATATTCGCGAGCCAGTTTTCCGCCGAAATACCCTCCGACTCCGCCGATGCCGATGATGCCTATTCTCAATCTCTTTCCCCGAATAAATATTTTCGGAGAAATTATCTCTCCTTGTTCAGTAAGTCAAGCGTTCAATAAAATTCTATTATCAGAGCACTGTATGACCGAACTTTTTTCTTGACGGTCATAAGCGTATGTTACTATAAGGTTGCACAGGTCAACAAATTCATTTCTTAAATCAAGGAGATCTCCATGAAATTCAATGTCCTGGTTCGGTTTTTTCATCTCAAGGTTTCTTTCGCTTTAGCCGCTACGCTTTGCCTGGTCATCGGCGGCTGCGCTCCTGTTCTTAATACCGTTTTCAATGACTCTCGTCCTCCGCTGGAAGGTCAACAGACTGTCCCCGGCCTCAAAGAAAAAGTCACCGTCAGTCGGGACAACATGGGCATCCCGATGATTGAAGCAGACAATATGGATGACCTTGTTTTTGCGATGGGCTGCGTCAGCGCCTATGACCGCTTCACGCAGATGGAGGGATTCAGGCTGGTGGGCAAAGGAAGACTCTCCGAACTGCTGGGCAGCGCCACACTGGAAATGGATATCTATCTCCGGGCGTTAAATCTTAATCAGGCGGCTCAAACGCTTTACATATCGGCCTCTCCGGAAGTTCATCGATTGCTGAGAAATTACAGTGACGGGGTCAACGCGTATCTGGCCTACGCCCCTCTTCCAATGACGCTCAAAATGGCCGGCCACAAGCCGGAGCCGTGGAAACCGATTGATTCCGTCTATGTGTTTCTTGTTCTGACACTGGGGCTTGGACAAAATCTTCATGAAGAAATCAACATGCTCAATATTGCTCAGGCGGTTGAACCGGAAAAAATGGCCTGGCTATTTCCCATCTATCCCGACGAGCCGCTCCCCTTTGAGGAAATGAAAAAACTTTCCGGTCTGGATTTAAAAAAAGCGTCAGCGGATATTGAACATCTCGGGAAAATTGTTTCCGTGGCCAACCGTCTTCTGATCCGTGAAACGGCGGCATCGAACAACTGGGTGGTCTCCGGCAAACTGACCCAATCCGGCAAGCCGATTCTGGCCAACGACACGCACCTGCCTCTGACCATGCCTTCCATCTGGCACATGATTCATGTAAAATGTCCCGAAATTGAAGGCGCCGGCATTGCGATTGCCGGAGTGCCGGGTATTATTGCCGGCTATAACGGGAGAACGGCTGTGGGCATGACGATGGTGATGTCCGATGATCAGGATCTCTTTCTGGAAAAACTAAAACAACAATCAGACGGACTATATTATCTCTACAAAGATCAGTGGCTCAAAGCGGACAGCCGAACGGAAACCTTTCGCGTCAAAGGCCGGAAGGATGTTACGCGGACTTACTTTGAAACCAGACACGGTGTGCTTTTGAATAGCATTTTGACTGATGATCCACGCCATGAACTTGTTCCCCAACCGGTCAATCAAACGCTGGGCATCGCGCTGAGTTGGGCCGGGAAGGAACCAGACAGGACAATGGATACGTTCTTTGCTATCATGCGTTCGCAGTCAGTTGATGAAATCCTTAAAATAACCGGCAGCCACACATCTTCGATGCCGCTGAATCTGGTTATGGCGGACGAAAAAGATATTGCCTGGCAGGTTACCGGACGATACCCGCTGCGCAAGAAAGGACGCGGTCTTTGTCCCTCTCCGGGATGGACAGGCGAATATGACTGGCAAGGATTTCTCGATCCCTCACTGCATCCATCTTTAAAAAATCCCGGACAGGGATACTTTGGCACAGCCAATCACAGAACAGTGCCGGCGGATTTTCCCCATATCCTTACGTCCTCCTGGTACTATCCCGACAGAGCCCAGCGCATTGATCAGATGATGCAAGGCGTAAAAAATTATACGGTGGAAAACGCCAGGGCCATGCAGCTTGATGTGCATTCCCCTTTTGTTGGAACCATTAAAGCGGCGCTCCTGGAGGAAAACGCACTGAAGGATATGGCATCTGTCTGGCAGAATAAACCCCGGGCCGAGATCGCTCAAAAAGCCATCATCCTGCTGCGCGATTTTGACGGGGATATGCGCGTTGATTCGGGGGGAGCGGCTTTCTGCGGCGCTTTTCTGTCTTCACTGAGTAAAAATCTATTTGCCGATGAACTTGGCGGCACAGACTCCCTGCCCTATCAGTCTCTTCTGGAATCAACTTTAACGTCCTATTCCGCCCTTCATGATCACCTGACCGAGCGCGGTAAACAGAGCCCTTTCTGGGATGATGTAACAACGCCTCTCATTGAAACGCGCAATCAGATTTTGGCCAGAACTGTGCTGGACGCGATTGACATTCTGGAGAATCAATGCGGCAAAGATCCTGAAAAATGGCAGTGGGGGAAGCTGCACACCTATCACTGGAAAACCGATGCCACATTATTTTCTGATTACATGGATTTGATGGAAAAGACGGGAATTAAATTTCTCTCCGGATATTTTGACAGAGGCCCCTACCCGGCGCCCGGCGACCACACAACGCTGAATGTTGCCGGATATCAGACGGGCAAAAACTTTGAAACCTGGCTGATTCCGGCTATGCGCGTCATCGTGGATTTCGGCAGTGATGAGCCCATTATCGGCATCAACAGCACCGGGCAGTCGGATAATCCTTCCAGCCCGTTTTATGACGACGGCATCGCCGCTTTCCGGGAAGGCAAGTATCAGAATTTTCCGTTTCAGGAGAAAAATGTAAAAGAGCACTACACGAAAACCCTGACGCTGCTGCCTCGATAAAACCGGGATTGGCCAAAAAAAACGCTCCGACATGATTGCTCATAGCCGGAGCGCTAATTTTTCAATTGTCAGCTCAAATTAAAGAGCTCTGACGTTTTCAGCCGACGGACCTTTTTTGCCCTGAGTAACATCAAAGCTTACGCGCTGGCCTTCCTGCAATGTCTTGAATCCATCGCCCTGGATCGCGCTGAAATGCACGAAAACATCGCCGCCCTCTTCATTCTGGATGAAGCCGAAGCCTTTGCTTTCGTTGAACCACTTGACTGTACCTTCTGACATAGTTCTAATCCTCCTTTCATAAATTTTCAAAAGTCGAACCAGCACAATGACAGAACTAAAAAAACCGCCAAGACTCCAAAGCCCGGCGGTAAACCTTTGTGCTTCAAAATGTCTAAATTCAACTCTCTCCTCCGTATCTTTTTTTCCAGATCCGAAGTTGGAGCGACCCTATGCTAACATCGGATAATAGTCAAGCTTTATTTATAAAATTATTTTTCGGGCTGAAGCAGGCCGCAACGCGCCAGAAACATATCCACTTCCTGAAATACCTCTTTTGCAACCTGGCCGCGAACAACGCCATGCATGTGATAATCCACCCAGGCAAAATGCTTCTGTTCAGATCCCAGATGCTTAAAGATGGCTGGGCCGCTTTGCGGCGCGACTTTCGGATCACGATTGGCCTGAATCACCAGCGCGGGAATTCTGATTTTGTTAAGCGACCGGTGGACCTTCTTCATCAGTTTTTTTACTTGGACAAACGCGCTGACTGGACAGAGCAGGTAATTGATATGGGGGTTATCCGCGTTGTTTTTCATAAACTCTTTTGCCATGCCCTCCAATCCCCGGCGAAGGCAAAGACGGTTAAACGCATTGAGCGTCTCGGCAAACTTCGATGAAAATCTTTTGAAATGCAGCGGCGCGCTGACGGAGATCACCGCTTCAAAATCGCGGGGTTTGGAAATAACCGTCTGCAGCGCGAGGCCTGCTCCGGTAGAAAAGCCGGCAACGATGATTTTTTTGCAGCATTTTTTTAGAATAGCGTGGCCGCGATCAACCGAATCCAACCAGTCATAATAGTTGCGGGCCGCGAGATCGCTGGAAGAGGTTCCATGGCCGGAAAGCCTTGGGGCATAAACGGTCAGACCTTTTTGGTGCAAAAACTCCGCCCACTCCCTGACTTCTTCCGGCGCGGCCATCAACCCGTGAATGAGCAGAACGCCGGTTTCGGATCCGGGTGATTGAAGAAAAAAAGGCATTCCAATGGCGGTGGGTTTGCTCTCGCCTGTCGAAAAATGCTTTTCATACTCCTGAAGGAATAGCGATGCTTCAGCAGCAAGAAGGCCATCCAGGGTGTCGTCTTTTTTTGTGAATTCAACTTTCCGCATCATTTAGACGCCGAACCGGGAATAGACCCCGAAAATCATGGCGTAATGCAGAACGCCGCCGATCAGAACCATAATGTGGAAAAGCTCATGAAAGCTGAAAATGCCCGGAACCAATTTCGGTTTTTTGACGGCATAGATAATACCGCCCAGCGTAAACGCAATGGCGCCGGTGAAAAGAAGCACTGTCTGAGAAACGGACATCTTGTCAAGGAACTGTTTGATGGTGAAAAGACCTGACCACCCCATAAACAGGTAGATAATCGCGTAGAACGTTCGGGGCGCTCTGGGGAAAAAAATCTGGGAAATCACACCAACGCCGACCAGACTCCACTGGAAGGCAATCATCGCCCATCTGGCCGTGCCCTCCAGACAGAAATAGCATACGGGGGTAAAGGTTCCCGCGATCATGAAAAATATGGCCAGACGATCCATTCTTCTCCAGAAGGAAAGCTCATTTTCCTGCTTTTTAAACGCGTGATAGAGTGAACTTGCCGAAAAAAGAAACACCAGGGAAATTCCGTAAATGAGGGCGGTGATCAGACCCGATGTTGAAAAACTGGCGACAATGGCCAGAACGACAGTGCCCACGACAGCGGCAATCATGCCGGCAAAATGTGAATAGAAATTAAACAGCTCCTGAGTTTTGATTTTCATTCCTATCATCCTAAAAAAATAATGGTCTTCTTACGCTCACAGATTCATTATAAAAACAAGCAATTAATCTATTTTTATCCTAAGCTCCTGTTATTTTTAATTTATAATATGCAAATCATTGTCTTTAAAAAACTGAAAAATCCCCCTTTAGAGGGATTGACAAGCGCTTGATCATCAGGCATTATTCAACCAAGCTTGAAAAAGGTAAACCGCATTGAAAAAGCGGGGCGCAAAGTTAACGGCCTAAGTCTCCCATGAAGATACGGCGGCAGAACTGCCGGGCATCATTAGAAAATTTTCCGACAGTTCTGTAAAAAAATAAACAACAATCAGCGGAGAGGATCCTGACCCCGAACAGGGACAGCAGGAGTAAATGATATGCATCCGAATATTATTGAAATGATAAACGATGGATACTTTGAGGTTGATCTGGCCGGAAATTTCACTTTTTTTAACGCCTCGGTTTGCCGTGTTCTCGGATATTCCCGTGAAGAACTGATGGGAATGAATTATCGGAATTATACAGATACGATCAATGCAAAGAAAGTCTTTCAAGCTTATCACCAGGTCTATGCAACGGAGAGCCCCATCACGGCATTTAACTGGCAGGTTAAGTCGAGAGACGGATCAAAAAGGCACATTGAAGGCTCCATATCGCTGCTCAAAGATTCGTCCGGCAACAAAACAGGCTTTTTAGGGATTGTGAATGATGTCAGCAAACGTATAGAGATGGAAGAAAAATTAAGGTTTGAAGAAAAAAGATTCCGTAATCTTGTGGAGCACGCGTCAGACATCATCGTGGTCGTTAATCCGGAAGGACTCATTATCTATGAAAATCCGGCCGTAGAAAAGGTGCTGGGCTATCATCCTGAAGAAAGAATCGGCAGGCAGGGATTGGAAATTGTCCATCCGGATGACGCTCATTTTCTGGTCTCATCTTTCATTGCGCTCATCGGCGATGCCGGTACTCCTCCTATTCGAGGTGAAGTGCGGCTGCGCCACAAGAATGGAACCTATCGCACACTGGAAGTGGTGCAAAGCAATCTGGTCAAGGATGATGCTGTAGAAGCGGTCATTCTTAATTACAGAGACATCACCGAGCGAAAAATTGCGGAAGAAGCGCTCAAGAAAAGCGAGCAGCGGTACCTGGAGTTGAGCATCATGGATGACCTGACGCAGCTTTACAATTCCCGGCATTTTTACATGCAGCTGCAAAAAGAAATTGAGCGGTCAAAACGCTATGAGCAGCCCCTGACGCTTCTGCTTTTGGACCTCGACAAATTCAAGGATTTCAACGATACCTTCGGCCACATTGAAGGCGACCATGTTCTGGCGCGGCTTGGCCTCGTCATTAAACGGTGTCTGCGCGATTCCGATTCGGCCTACCGTTATGGCGGCGAGGAATTCACCGTGATGCTTCCGATGACCACAAGCAAGGAAGGCTTTGTAACGGCGGAGCGCATCAAGGATGAGCTGAGCCGGGAGGTTTTCACGCCGGTTCCCGACCGGGAGATCTTTTTGACGATGAGTGTCGGCGTCGCACAGTACCGGCCGGATGAAGACATGAAATTGTTTGTGAACCGGGCGGACCAGTTTATGTATCGGGCGAAAAACGAAGGCAGAAACAGGATCTGCTGCGAAGCCTGATGTTCATTCAGGATGTTGTCAGGCTAATATCTATAAAATGGCCTTGATGACCCAATACGGAATGCCTACGACGATGGCGGCAAAAAGGGAGATGATGATTGTCCCGCTCAATATGCTTCCTAACGCCATGATTTTCATCTTCAATTCTTCCATATGTATTCTCCTTGGAAAATTGTAGTCTATTAACTGATTCCTGCTTGAAGCCTATCTATCATCCTGTTCTGGCCAAGTCAAGCCGGCCGTGCCATTTCGCAAGCAGGGTTTCCTTTAATATCCGGTGATCGGGATGTTTCAGAAACGGATCGCGCGACGCCAGCGCGAACGCGTCTTCCCGGGCATCGTTCATTATTCTTGCGTCGCGGATGATGCTGGCAATGCGGAAATCGGGAAGCCCGGATTGCCTCGTTCCCAGAAAATCTCCCGGACCGCGGATGGCCAGGTCTTCTTCGGCAATGACGAAACCGTCCGTTGTCTTTTCCATGACCTTTAACCGTTTGCGTGCATCGGCTGAGCATTTGTAATCCGCCATTAATATACAGCTGGACGGAATATCCCGCCGCCCCACTCTGCCACGCAATTGATGCAACTGCGAAAGGCCGAAACGTTCCGCATGCTCAATCACCATCAGAGAAGCTCTCGGCACATCAATACCGACCTCAATGACCGTTGTGGCGACAAGAATATGGATTTTGTTCTCCATAAATTCTTTCATGACTTCATCTTTTTCTTTTTCCTTAATCTTGCCGTGAACAAGACCGATCCGGTAATCCGGGAAAATATCTTCCTGCAGATGTCTAGCCATGTTGGTCGCGTCCTTCAGATCAAGCACTTCAGACTGCTCCACCAGGGGATAAACGATAAAAGCCTGATGGCCATTCATCAGCTCCGCGCGGATCATCTGATACGCCCTGTCCCGGCGGCTCTCCGACATCAGAATGGTCCGGACCGGCTTTTTTCCGGGGGGCATTTCATCGATCACGGAAACGTCCAGATCCCCGTAAACGGTCATCGCCAGCGTCCGCGGAATCGGCGTCGCCGTCATCACGAGCACATCCGCGTTGATGCCCTTCCCACGTAGCGTGGCCCGCTGCATCACACCGAAGCGGTGCTGCTCATCAATCACGACGAGCCCCAATCGATGAAAACGGACATCGTCCTGAATCAGCGCGTGGGTGCCGACGACGATATGGGCCTCGCCGCTTTGTATCTGGTTGAGCGCGTCGCTTCGAGAGGCGCTGTTCATACTGCCCATCAGCAGAACCGCTTTTAATCCCAGTTGATCAGCCCAGGATTGGATATTTTCATAATGCTGTTTGGCGAGGATTTCGGTCGGCGCCATGATGGCCGCCTGAAAGGCATTTTCGCAGGCGGTGATCATGGCCGTCATCGAGACAATGGTCTTGCCGCTGCCCACATCCCCCTGCAGCAGACGGTTCATCACGGTTTCCCGGGCCATATCTTTTTGAATTTCTTCAATGACTCTTTTCTGGGCGGATGTCAGCTCAAAACGCAAAATCGAATAAAATTTTTCAAGCAGCGGACCGGCCGGCGCAAAAGCAATGCCCTGATCCAGGACTCTGCCCGATTTCTTAATCGCCAGCCCCAGCTGGAAAAAGAAAAACTCGTCGTAAATGAGCCGTCGGTGCGCTTCAGAGCGGAAGGATAAAAGCTTTTCCATGTCGCCGTCAGGGTCGGGAAAATGAACCGCCCACAGCGCTTCGTGAATGTTCATCAGGGCTCTTTTCTCGCAGAGGCTCTCCGGTATGGGAGAGGCGACATAGCGGGAGTAATTTTCCAGCGCGAAATTCATGACCCTGCGGAAATACTTCTGATGCAGGCCTTCCGTTTCCGAATACAGCGGCACGATTCTTTTAAAGTTTAGAAGATTGTCCTCGTCTTTCTCATCCAGAATTTCATAATCCGGATGAATCATCTGTTTGCCGCCGTAGTCCGGCCTGACTTCGCCGGTATAGATCACTCTGGTTCCTTTCTGGAAAGTATCGAGAAGATAAGCCATCTGCCCCTTGAACCATTTGGCCGTCATATTGGCCGTGCCGTCGCTGATGATGGCTTCCAGAATCCTCTTGCGTCCGTAATTGCGAAAGCGTGTATTGACGACAACGCCGACCGCCGTCTGATTTTTTCCCTCCTCCAGCCGGTTGATTTTCCGGATTTCCCGGCGGTCCTCATAGGCCCGGGGCAGAAAGAAAAGCAAGTCCTCCACAGTGGCGATTTTCTTGGCGGCAAACCGGGCCGCCATTTTCGGTCCGACGCCTTTGAGGTATTGCACTGGCACGTTGAGTTTGGCCTCGTCATCCTTTAATTCCGACAGCCTTTCGACAATTTTCGGATCCTCAGGACGGGCCTGCGTTGAGGCCGCTGACGCCTCCACGGCCGATTTTATTTTTCCGGTGAGCCCGATGGCCCGCTCAATTTTAATTTTTTTTGACTCCGGATCCTGCTGATCAAAATCGGCAAATATTTCCATCAGCTCATCGATACTGTGGCGGACGTCCTCTGGAGGTTCGGGTGACGGCAAATCTTTGAGCTTCTGCAGCAGATGGAGAAGCGATTTGCCCAGATCTTTGATCTGGGGAAGATTTTTGAAGTGATCACGGAAAGCAAAGGTCAGCGGACTTTCAATTTTCTGCAGAATGTCTTTTCTCGAATCCATTGCGGCCTCCGTGCTCGCAATCCGGCAAACATTAATTTCATGAGTGAATCTGATGATTTTGTTAACAAATATATTTTATTCACGCAAGGAATGATTGACTTAAATTTTAATTTACGTTACACAGGCAGCGCTGAAATTCCAAGTTTCAATTTAACATACAGGTGAAAAATGACAGATAATTTGACATACAAAGATGCCGGCGTCGATATTGACACTGCCAATGAATTTGTGGAGCGCATCAAGACCTCGATCAAAACAACGGCCCGCAAAGAGGTCGTCTCGGGAATCGGCGGATTTGGCGGATTATTCCGCTTGAACACGGTGGATTTAAAAAATCCTGTGCTGGTTTCCTCAACAGACGGTGTCGGCACCAAACTGCGCGTCGCGCATATGATGGATAAACATGACACCATCGGGATTGATCTGGTCGCCATGTCGGTGAATGACGTGGTCGTGCAGGGCGCCGAGCCTCTGTTCTTTCTGGATTATCTGGCCACGGGGAAAATCGAACTGGAAAAGAGCGTCCAGATTGTTGAAGGCATTACGGAAGGCTGCCGTCAGGCCGGCTGCACGCTGCTGGGAGGGGAAACGGCGGAAATGCCGGGATTCTACCAGCCGGGCGAATACGATCTGGCGGGCTTCTGTGTCGGAGTTGTGGAATCGGAAAAGCTCATTACCGGCTCAACCATCAGCGTCAATGACCGCATCATCGGCATTGCTTCGAGCGGTCTGCACAGCAACGGCTATTCCCTGGCGCGCAAAGTTCTTCTGGAAAAAGGAAAGCTGGGCGTTCATGATAAAATCCCCGGGCTGGAAAAAACAGTCGGGCTGGAGCTTTTGGAGCCGACCAGAATTTATGTCAAGCCTCTGCTCAATCTTTTTAAAAACTTTAACATCAAAGGGCTTGTCCATATTACCGGCGGGGGCTTCTACGACAACATTCCGAGAATCATTCCTCAAGTTTGCCGGGCGGTGATTAAGAAAGGCACCTGGCCTATTCCGCCCATCTTCAACGCGATCAGGGAAATCGGCAACGTCGAGGGAAAAGAGATGTTCCGGGTTTTCAATATGGGTATCGGCATGATGATCATCGTGCCGGAAAAAGAATGCGACGCGGTGCTGGAACGTCTGCACGTGTTGGGTGAAAAGGCTTACACCATCGGGTTTTTGGAAAAGAAAGATGATCAGGCGGATCAGGTCTTGATTGCTGAAGGATAGGAAGCTTATGGCTGATTTGTTGAAACTGGGCGTCCTGATTTCCGGAAACGGCTCCAACCTGCAATCCATCATCGACAATATTGAAAACGGGTCGCTGAAAGCGGTGATTAAAATTGTGGTCAGCAACAACCCTGATGCCTTCGGAATTGCCCGGGCAAAAAAGCACGGCATTCCCTTTGCGATTCTGAAAAACGGTGACTATCGAAGCAAAGACGATTTTGACGCGGCGCTGGTGAAAATCCTGAAAGATTGTGACGTGGAGTTGGTGACTCTGGCCGGTTTCATGCGCATTATCACGCCGACCCTGCTCAGAGCCTTTCCCGGCAGAATCATGAATATTCATCCGGCGCTTCTGCCCTCTTTTCCCGGATTGCATGGACAAAAACAGGCCGTAGATTATGGCGTGAAATTTTCCGGCTGCACCGTTCATTTTGTTGATGAGGGCGTGGATACGGGACCGATCATCATTCAAGCCGCGGTTCCGGTGATGGATGACGATACGGAAGATACGCTGGGCGCCAGAATATTAAAGGAAGAACACAAAATTTATCCCCGGGCCATTCAGCTTTTTGCCGACGGTCAGCTTGAAATAAATGGACGCAAAGTAAAAATTATAAACCGGTAATTCTCGTCGGGCATCATCTTTACAATTATTGACCAGGAAATCATTGATTCGATGTACGGACTTATTATCATAGGCGATGATCTTTCTTCCCTTGTTGCCGCCGCCACCGCTTCCGCTCAAGGGATCGCGACAGCGTTGATTTCAGAGACGGGCATGGGGGCCAACATCAGCGTCGGCGATCTTTCGTTCAATGCCGACCCGACGCCGTTTACCGGCATCAGCGACAATAAATTTCTGGTTTCATTCTTCAACGAACTGGGCATTTTGCCGAAAACGGCTTCACTGAATCCCGCTTACCAGGTCATTCTTCCTGAAAAAAGAATCGACTTTTTCAATGACAAGGACGACCTCACCAAAGAGCTGATCAGGGAATTTCCGGAGCTGGCCAACGAGATCAAAGCCTATTATGACGCGCTGGAAATAAACTCGGTCATCACGGAAGATTGGCTGGCCAGACATCCCGGTATTCAACCGAAAAGCTTCAGCGACTTTCTTGATTTTCTCAAGCTTACCCCCTATTTCATTAAACGCGTTTCGGAACGGCTTAAATTTAAAAAGATTGTTTCGCAATATCCATGCTTTCAGAAAGCGATGGAGGCGCAGCAGGCGCTGCTTTCCTTTCAGCTCAATGCGAAGGACTGCCTTTTCTCTGATTTCATTTACGGCACGGCGCTGCGCGGCGTTTATACTTTTCCGGACGGCAAATACATCTTTTTCAATGACCTGATCAGAAAGCTGGAAGCGGCCGGCGGACTGTATCTTAAAAACCATGAAATCCTGTCCGTCAAAAAAGGCCGGATCATTGAAGTTGCCTACAAAGACGCAAACAGCATTGCTGCAAAAATGGAATCTGAAAAGCTGATCGTCAGCGACAAGTGGCAGAATATGCATCACATCATGGACCGCGGCAGGAAATTCCACTGGAGTGATTTTTTCAGGCCGGCACAAATCGCGTACTATCCCTTTACCATTCATCTGGGAATCACCCCTCAGTGTCTTCCCGAAAAAATGGCACGGCACATCGCGGTTGTCTCCGATGTCGGCAGAGATCTCTACGACGACAACAACCTAATTCTTCTGGAATCCGGCGTGGCTCAAAATACCGGTGCGGCGGACACGTCCCAGATTCCGCTCTCGGCCACGGTTTTCCTGCCGGATCATTCGGATGTCTGGTCCGAAAACAATCTGGCAAAAAGGGGTGACGCCATCATCGATCATCTGGACGATTTCCTGCCCTTCCTGAGGGAAAATATCAAATTTTTCGACATCCAGGAGTCCATCAGCATCTCTCATAAACAGCGCAGCGTCGTCAATCCGAAATACAGGATCCGGAACGCTTTGCTCTCCGGTTTTGCCGCCAAAACCAACAAAACAAGATTCAGCAATATCTACCTGACCGGCGCGTCACGGCTCGCGGACGCCGGTTTCGCCGGGGAAATTCTTTCGGGCATTAATGCCGTCAGGCAATTATCAGAACAAAGGAAGTGAATATGAAATACGATTTTTCCATCGCCAACCTCGGCAGGCGAACCGTTTTGTCGCCTTTGAAAATCAGCAATTTCACGGAGGACCGCAAGAGATTATTGTTTCGGGCTCACGCCGATGATTTTGCTTCAATGAAAGATAAAAAAGGCCAGCCTCTTTCCGTGGAACTGGCCGGACCGCGCGAAAAAATATTCTTCCAGCCTTCCAAAACAAAGGCGGCCATCGTCACCTGCGGCGGACTCTGCCCCGGCATCAACGATGTCGTCCGCTCCATTACCAATGCTCTTTATCACAATTATCATGCGAAAAATATTGTCGGCGTCCGATACGGGCTGCGGGGCTTGAATCCGCAATTCGGACACAAGCTGATCAAACTTAATCCGGACACGGTAAATGATATCAGCAGCGTCGGTGGTAGCATCCTTTCCACCTCCCGCGGACCACAGGATGCGGAAGTGGTGATCGATTATCTGGTGAAGATGAAGATTGATCTTCTCTTTTGCATCGGGGGCGATGGCACGATCCGGGCGGCCGAAAAAATCACCGCTGAAGCAAAGAAAAGAAATCTGAAAATCGCCATTGTCTGCATACCCAAAACCATCGACAATGATCTCAACCTGATTCAAAAATCATTCGGTTTTGACACGGCCATCGAAAAGGCCGCGGACGCCATTAAAAGCGCGCATGTAGAAGCGCTGGGAGCATTCAACGGCATCGGCCTCATTAAAATCATGGGACGGCATTCCGGCCATATTGCCGCTTACGCCGCCCTGGCGCAAAACGATGCCAATTTTGTATTAATTCCGGAAGTCTCTTTCGATCTGGAAGGGAAAAACGGCTTTTTAGCGGCGCTGAGAAAACGCATGCAAACGAGAGGACACGCCGTCATCCTGGTCGCGGAAGGCGCGGGACAAAATCTTTTTACGAGTGGCGCCGGCTCTGTCGAAAAAGATCCGTCCGGCAACATCCGCCTTCAGGACATTGGATTGCTGCTGAAAAATTCCATCACCGGCTACTTCAAAAAAATCGGAATCGAAATAAACCTGAAATATATCGAGCCCAGCTATCTGATCCGCTCTGTTCCCTCGAATGCTTCGGACGATATTTACTGCAATATGCTCGGGCAATACGCCGTGCATGCCGGAATGGCCGGAAAAACGGGAATTCTGGTGGCCCTGATGAGGGACGAATATGTTCATCTGCCGCTGCAGGCCGTCGAATCCGGCAGAAAAATTGATCCTCAAAGCGATATCTGGTTCAGGGTACTGGAGACAACCGGGCAGCCCGCATCCATGAAAAATTAAGTCGTCTTGGACTGATAATTTATAATATCAGATATTTACAATATTTGTACGCTTTATTCTTCGCGCATCAGACAACATCCGTCCCAAAATCATGAAAAATGGAATTTGAGCGAAAAAATGCTTGCAAAATGCTGCCTTATAGTTTAGTAACGACGCACATTTTCAGGAGGAATGAAAAAATGTCTCGTATTTGTGAAGTATGCGGAAAGAAGCCGTCCATCGGTAACACAGTCAGCCACGCAAACAACAGAAAAAAAGCGATATGGCATCCCAATCTGCAAAGCCTGCGCTGTGTTGATAAAAAAACAGGATCCGTGAAGAGAGTCAAGGTCTGCACGCGCTGCATCCGCTCCGGATTTGTGCAGAAGGCTATTTAAATAAAGCCAGCGTGTTGTATTCTTTGATCGCTTTTACCGTTTCGGCAAAAAACAGCTCCTCGTCATCAATCAGATCCATCGCCCGCTGAAACAAATCTTTCAAACCATCATCACATAATGGTTCATCCCTGCGAAGGCCGAATTTATCTTTATAAAGATTGATCCGGCCTTCCATATTCATCAGACTGTTCATGGATTCCTTCGTGATAAAATACTGAGCGCTATTCATCACATCGATAATCTCCTGTTCCGGCAGGCCATAGAGCCAGTTCATCGTTGCCACAAACTCATCCATTTTCTTCTCCGCCGTGTAGTGGACGGCCTCCACCAGCACATCAATGGTTTTATACGCGTGGATATGCTTTAAAATGACCAGATCATAAATCATCTCGATAATGAGATGGGACTGATAAACGGCATCGTTTAAAGAAATGTCCTTACCGATGATTTCGTGGACGGCCATGATGGCTTTTACAAGACGGTTGCCTTTGAGATAGGAATATCCCCGGGAATTGACGTCGAATTCTTCCTGACAATCGGCACAGATGTAGCCGTAGTGAGAAAGATCATCGATCAGCAGATGATACATCACATAATCCGACTTGGGATATTGGCCGGGCGCCTGCAAAGACCGCCGCAGGTTATGCGTTCGGGCGGAGCTGATCCGGGGATGAATAGCCAGCAGATCCGGAGCGACATTATAAATATAAATATCCGGTTCCACATCCCGTAAACCGGCAGCGGTCAAGACCTGCTGTAAAAAATAAGTATGGGTGAGCATGAACATGGTTAAGTTTCCCGATCGTCCGATATTTCTTTGAGTCCGTATTGTCGTTGAAGCTCATCGATCAATCCATTCATTGCCGGCAGGAAATCGGGCATGATGGAGATACGAAGAATTGCTTTTTGAGCATCCATCGTGGAAACCGTCGCCATGCCATCGTAGCCTTCGATAATAAACTGCACCGCGACGATATGTTTCCTTTCTATCTGAAAAAATGTATGGATCATCATTTTATTATTTTATCAGTTAACGTTTGACGCCGCCAGATAAAGACTGTATGATCGCGAAAAAAGCAAGGATAATTTATGCGCTTTTATAGAAAATTATTAATTTTATTATCGATTTTTATTTTATCATGCTCCACCGGCAACCCGAATATCAGAAGCATCTCCGGGGGAGATGTCCGTTCTTTTCTGGATAAAACTCCCAAATCCGAAGAACACCCCAACGCCGGCGCCAATCTTTTGTATTCCTACAGTAATGTCGAATTTTCTGAAGACGGCACCAGCACGACCAGAGTCCTGGAGCGGTATAAAATATTCAACGAGCGCGGACGTAGCTTTGCCTCTAAATCCATTCCTTATCGCGAAGGCTATCAGGAGGTTAAAATCATCTTCGCCAACACGATCAAACCGGATGGAACGATGATCTCCCTGGATGAAAAGGATATCATCGATGCCTCTCAACACGCCGGATATGAATTCTACACCGATATCAAAGTCAAAAAATTCACCATGCCGGCTATTGAAAATGACTGCGTTATAGAGGTCGCCTATGAAATTAAAAATCTCCAGCCGATCCTGGGCATGGATTACGCGGACACTTTTTTCTGCCGGAATCTCTTCCCGATCGAAGAGGATATCGCCGAAGTCGTTTTGCCGGCAGACACCGAATTGAAATACAAAAAATTCCAAACGGACATTACGCCGGAAATCCGCAAGGACGGCAATAAAACAAAATATGTCTTCGTGAACAAATCCCAAAAGGAAATCATCCCGGAATCGAGAATGCCCTCGCTTCAGGATCGTGAAACGTTTCCCCAACTTACCTTCTGGACGCTGGATCGCTGGGACACCATTTCCCGGTGGTATACAAAGATTTTCCGGGAGCAGATGAAAACCAGCGCAGAGCTGGAGCTTTTCACGAAAAAACTGGTCGCCGACCAGAAGACCGATGAGGATAAAATCAACGCCATTTTCAATTTCGTCTCCCAGAATATCCGCTATATTGCCGTTTTGCTGGGACCTCACACCCACAAGCCTCATGAGGCCTATCAGATTTTTCAGAAAAGATACGGCGACTGCAAAGACAAGACCGTCCTCCTGCTGACGATGCTGAAAATCGCCGGCATTCAGGGCATGCCAGCGCTCGTCCCCACCAACGGCAAATATTTTGACGATTCCATTCCGACGATTGGCGCGTTCAATCACGTTATTGCCGCCGTTCCCATCAGCGATCAATATTACTGGCTGGATGCGACCAATGAAGCGGCTTCTTTTGATTCGCCGCCGTTTACCCTCCCAACAAAAGTTTTTCTGATTCATGAAGACGGCTCGTATTGTTTTGTAACCACCCCGCCATTAAATGACAAAAAGGATTATTATCGATTGAATATCGGTTTCACGATCAACAGCGAGGGCAATGCCGATATTGACTACGACTATCATTTTTTCGGGAAGGCGGCCGAATCCATCCGATATTCCTTTAAATACGCGCCACCGGAGCAGCGAAAAAAGTTTTTTGAAAACAGCGGTATTGAGGTCCGGGAACTCCAACTGGGGAGTTTCACGGAGACAAGAAATCCTTTCAATATTAAACTAACCGGCACGATGAAAAACCTTGCCCAGGTGCTGGATGAAGAAACAATGGTTTTATCCAATATTATAGCGTTTGACGCATATAAGGATATTACGGCGGCCAACAACAGACAGTATCCCATCAGTCTGACTCAATCAGTCTATTCGATTGAAAACAATTCCTATAAATTTCCCGCCGGCTTTAAAATCAAGAGGCTGCCCCGGAACTATACGTTTAAAAAGCCTTTCCGGTTCAGAAGCGAAAAATACAGCTTTGACGGTTCTAGCTTTCAGGTTTCCGTGGAATCAAAAAATGAAGACCATACCGTACCTGTTGATAATATTAATGAATTCAAGAAATATGCCGAGGAATTGCAGAAGCATGAATCATCGGTCAAAAATATTATTTTTGAGAAAAAATAGCAAATGCTTGACACAGAGATAAGCATTGATATGATAGCAAAAAAGAATATAAGAAAGCATTGTAATGACCATAAATAATCCGTTGCCGCTGTCCAAGTGGAACATAAATGAAGCAGACGATAAACATACAGAGGAATTGTTAAGCAGGGAGTTTGGCGTTCATCCTATCATTTCACAAATTCTCATGAACAGAGGATTCCGGGATATTGAATCCGCCCGCCGTTTTCTTCACCCGTCACTGAATGATCTGCACAGCCCTTTTCTGATGAAAGATATCAAAAAGGGCATCGCGCGTTTAATGAAAGCCATCCATGACAAGGAAAAAATTGTCATCTACGGCGATTATGACGCGGACGGCATTACGTCCGTTGTGATTCTTTTAAAATTCATCAGACAGGTTACGCCCCTGATTGACTACTATATTCCCGACAGAATTCAGGAAGGCTACGGTCTGAGAATACCGGCTATTGATAAATTCAAAAAGGGTAACGTCAGTCTGATCATCACCGTTGATTGCGGCATTTCCGACGTGGAACAAATCGCTTATGCGCAATCCATCGGGATTGATACGATTGTTCTGGATCATCACGAAATTTCGGGCGAGCTTCCTCCGGCCGTCGCGGCCATTAATCCCAACCGGGAAGATTGCCCCTTTCCTTTTAAGGGACTGGCCGGCGTGGGTATTGCCTATAATTTTCTCATCGCCCTGCGCGGCTCCTTAAACAAGGAAGGCTTCTGGAAAGATAAAAATTATCCCAACCTGAAAGAATATCTGGACATCGTCTCTCTGGGAACCATCGGCGACATTGCGCCCCTGATCGATGAAAACCGGATCTTTACAAAGATCGGGCTGGAATTGATTACCGAAGGCAAACGACCCGGCATCAAAGCGCTGAAAGAAGTCAGCGGCGTTGATAATCAGCCGATCGATTCGTTCAAGGCGTCTTTTTCTCTCATCCCCAGAATCAACGCCGCCGGACGCATTGCGTCGCCGTCCGATGCCGTCCAGTTGCTGCTGACCGATGATCTTTCGGAAGCCCGCGTCCTGGCTGAGAAGCTCGATTCCTACAACCGCAACCGTCAAGCCATGGAAAAGAAAATCCTCAGTGATATTCTCGAAATGATCAACCGCAGCGACACGATGGATAAAATGAATTCACTGGTCTTCTCGTCCGACCAGTGGCATCCGGGCATCATCGGCATCGTTGCCTCCCGCCTCGTGGAGCTTTTCAACCGTCCCGCCTTTGTCATCAGTCTGCAAAACGGAATGGGCAAGGGTTCCGGACGAAGCATCTCCGGGTTCAATATCTACAAGGGAATTCAGCAGTGCGCGCATCTTCTTGCGTCTTACGGCGGCCATTATCACGCCGCCGGCATCTCGATTAAAAAAGAGAACATTGCCGAATTTGCCGCTCTGCTGGATCAGATCACCCTGGACAACGCTCAGATTTCGGATGTGTCCGTTCAAACGAACATCGACGCGGAATGTCCGATCGCCAACACCCGCGCCGATTGGATCACCCAGTTTGAACTGCTGGCGCCGTTCGGCAGCAAAAATCCCGAACCGTTACTGTACGCCCGTGATGTTAGAGCCTCCTCTTTATTTATTGTCGGCAATAATCATTTGAAGATGTCGCTCAACAGCAATGGCGCGTCCCGCGATTCCATCTGGTTTAATATGGGCAAATATATCCACACGCTCAACGGCACCGCCTTTGACCTGGTTTTCACGCCGCAAATCAACAACTGGAACGGTTCTCAGGATGTACAACTTAAAATCAAAGATATTAACATAATCTCTTGAGTTTATGAGGAGACAAAAAGATATGAACTTGTCCACCAGAGCGGCCATGTTGAACGCCCTGCTGTTCCCGGGATGGGGACATATTTATCTGCGAAAATACTGGAGAGGTATTTTTATCATCGTGGGAATCTTGGCCGGTCTTTTATCTATTGTTTGGTCAATATCTCAAGCCACTCTTGAAATTTTAAAAAAGACACCTGTGCCAAAAGGGACCGTTAATCCGGCTCTGATTATCGAATTAACGATGAAAACTTTACAATCGGCAAATTATTCTCAGATCGTGCCGGTAACGTTTTTAATAATATTCCTGTGGATTCTATCCATCATCGATGCTTATTTGATTGGCAGGAAGAAAATGTCAAATATTAATACGCCCGCTGATCAACAATCAGCTTCTCCTCCGGTTTGATTTCGCCGGTATTCAAATATTCGAGATTATTGATTCCCACCGTGCAGATTTCGCGGAATACTTTTTTAAAATTCTCCTCCCATGAGGCGCTGCCGATTTCCGGCGATATTTTTTCAATCCGCAATTTTAAGACATCCTCATGACCGCTTCGACTGACCACAACCTGCAACGGCAAATTATTGAATTTCGCCTGAAGCATTTTGATCTGGCTGGGCGCCACAAATAATCCGCGAACCTTTACCGCGTCCCCCACCCTGCCCGCAATTCCGGCCAGACGGTATGATGTCCGTCCACAGGGACAAGGTTCGTTAATCAAACGCGACAAGTCACCCGTTCCGAAGCGCAGCAAAAAGAAAATATCGTTGAGTCTGGTCACCACGATTTCACCAAGTTCTCCGTCTGGAACATTCTTGCCGGTTGCCGGATCAACGATTTCGACGATTGTTTCTTCACAGATATGCCAGCCCTTTTTCTCCGGACACTCATACGCCACATCGCCGACTTCCGTCGCGCCGTACATCTGATACGTATCAATACCGTAATCATTTTCAAAACTCCGGCGCAAAGCAGGCAGCAGCGGCTCGGCGGCAAAGCAGGCTTTCCTGATCAGAAAATCATTTTTGAAATCGAAGCCCATTTCTTTTGATTTTTCAATGATGGCTTTTAAGAAACTGGGCGTTCCGACATAAGCGGTGACTTTCAAATCTTTGATTAATTGAACCTGAATTTGAGATGATGATGCTCCCGACGGTACAACCGTTGCGCCGACCCTGCGCAGGCCATTATGAAATGTCAAGCCGGCCGCAACCAGGTGATACGAAAAGGCACAGAGTGCTATATCCTTTGGGCCAATACCAGCGGCAAAAAACGCCCGTGCCCATAAATAATCGGTTTCGGAAAGATGCGGCTCGTAAACCGGTCCGGGAGAAGTAAAAATCCGGTCAACGTTAATATCCGGATTTTCCAACCCCGCATAAGGCGGCTGCTGCATCTCCATGTCTACCAATTTCTCGCGCGATGTAACCGGCAGACTCTCCAGATCTTCACGTGATTTTATTTCAGCGGGATTGATACCGGCATCATCAAGCATCTTCTTCAGGCGAGCCGATTTCTCGTAACCAAGCTTCACCATCTCCACCAGCGCCTTATCCTGCTTTTTTTTTCTTTTCTTCTGTTCTAACGATTCATTTTTATCAAATAACTGATTCATACATTTCCTTTTGCATTATTTTTTATTTCCAAGAGCAGCCAATGTTCTTTGCACCGTGTTGTTTTTTGGATTCCTTTCAATTATTTCCCTTCCTGCGCTGGATTTTGCCAGAGAAAGACATACTTTCCTCAATTCATTTACCAGCTTCAATCTTTTTGCAACAGCATCGGGACTCATATCAATTTTCATTTTCCAAGCTCCTCAGATATTCAATATCATCCCTATCCTGACCGCTGTTGCGTAAAGATTTCAGTAAAATCAGTCCCTGAGGAGACAGTACTTTCAAAGGACATCCTTCCCATTCTATCGTCTTACGATTATCCCACGCTTCTTGCGTTGCCGGCGTTACAATAAGAAAATCCAAAATAAAATATTCACCGGAAACTTTATCAACCTTGCTCAACCTTTGAAGCTTGACGGCGCCATCGTTAAATTCCATCATCGCGGAAGTCATCGTATAACCAAGTTCGTGAGCTATCTTTTTGGCCACAGAAAAATAATCCAACTGAACCATCACATCAATATCTAGGGTTGCGCGGGGTCTTGCATAAATGGCGATAGCCAACCCTCCGCACAAAGCGTAATCAATGCCAGCTTGATGTAATTTCTTAGCTATCTTCTTGAGTTCTTCCAACAAATCCATTTCTATTCACTAACAGTCTCTTTGTAAATATTATAGGTTTTATTTATTCTTTTCAAAAGCATGGTTTGATATATATAGCTACAATAAAAAAAATGCAATCTTTGACCCTCATTATCAATTCACCAGTCCTCAGATTTTTTTTTAATTGGAAATAATCAAAAAAACTGTTAAACAGCCGCTCGGAAAAAGGAGGTTTTGATATGAACATAAAAGGCACATTTTTAACCATAACCAAATCGACTGTCATAGCGGCTTTCGGTTTGGAAAAATGGAACAATTTTATGGTTAAAATGGTGGAGAAGGACAAATATTTCAAAGACAATGTTATCGTGACCGTCACGCTTGTTCCTGTGGAAAAATCTATCCTGCTCCTTGACGGGGTGATTGATGAATTCTTTAACGGTGACAAAAAGAATTCTTATGTGTTGTTTGGAAGGATTGCCGCTAAATTTGCCCTTTCAGAGGGCGGTTTTTATCATTATCTGATGCAGACAAAAGATTTAAAAACATTTGTCGAAACTAACCTGCCAAAGATCTGGTCGATCCATTTTGACGGAGGTTTTGTTACCGCGCGGCTGGAGAATAATTCCGTATTGATTAATATTACTGACTTTCCCGTTAAAAATCAATACTATGAAGGTTTTATTACAGCATACTATAGACAAGTTCTTAAAATATTCGGCAGGAAATCAACCGAAACGATTGTAAGGAGTCTTTCTGCCGGAAAGAATGATCTGTTAATAAAGTATGTGTTGAGTGCCAGGACATCGTGGACAAAAAAAGTGCCAAGAGGTCGTGGACAAAGTTCTTTGACAATCGAATAGCTATTACGACATTTCATGAACATCTAAAACAATTTGGAGGTGTTCATGA
>JAKLGV010000009.1 GCA_022710585.1 Deltaproteobacteria bacterium
TCTTCCTTCGACTTGGGACTCATAATTTAACCTCCGTTTCCGAATCTTTCTCGGTAACATCGGTTTATGAGTCAACGTATCCTTTTTATTCATCCCTTCGGTAACATTTTATTTGAGGCAATTCGATCAGGATTATTACCTTGAAATTTTGCGCCATATCGTTTATGTCTTTACTGACATTTGGGTGTGGAATATATCCGGATGAAAGGTGTTCAACGTAATTGTCATTCAAATCATTGCAGCACAATCCATAAAAACAAGGAGGTATGAAAATGAAAGTATGGGTCGGGAGATTAACGGTTTTACTGATGCTGGTCTGGTCGTCTCTGGCAATGGCCGCCGATGGAAGCAAGTTTATCTTTTTATCCAGCACCATCGGGCCGATTGATGCGGGCATTGTCAGCGCTCTGGAAGATCAGTTTGAAAAGGAAACGGGCATCCGTGTTCGTCATGTGGGCGCGGGCACCGGAGCGGCGCTGGATATCGCTCGCAAATGTGAAATTGATCTGGTTTTGGTCCATGCCAAATCTCTGGAAGAAAAATTTGTTGCCGACGGTTTCGGTACCGAAAGAATTCCTCTGATGTATAATGATTTTGTGATTGTCGGACCGGCGGCCGATCCGGCGGGTATTAAGGGAATGAAATCAGCCGCGGAGGCGTTAAATAAAATTATGTTCAGTAAGGCTCTATTTATCAGCCGCGGGGATAAATCCGGAACGCATGTGGCGGAACTGGAGCTCTGGAGCAAGGCCGGGGTAAGCAAACCGGAAGGTCCCTGGTACGTCGTTTACGAAAAAGGTTCCGAGGGTAATGCTCCGACACTGAAATATACGGATGAAAAAGAAGCCTACACCGTGATCGATCGGGCAACTTATCTTTCGCTCAAAGACAAAATCAAACTGGCCATCCTGGTGGAAGGCGACGAGGCCCTTTTGAATTATATTTCCCTGATTCCTGTGAACAAGGCAAAATGCCCGAAAGTCAACACCAAAGACACAAAAGCGTTTATCAAATGGCTGACCTCTCCCAAGAAAGGCCAGGTGATGATCAGGGATTTCGGCAAGGATAAATACGGTTCACCGCTTTTCTTCCCCAATTCCACAGAATGGCAGAAAGCAAAGAAGAAATAATCAATATTTAGTATATAAAGGAGAAAAATCATGAAAATTTTTAGAAACAGCAAAGTCATAATCACATTGATGATAGCCGCGTTGCTTGTAGCATTTGGAACAACAAGTGTATTCGCAGCGAAGGCAGCGCCCAAACAGAAGAATATTATTCTGGCGACGACCACCAGCACACAGGATACAGGCCTGCTCGATAAACTGATTCCCATATTTGAAAAACAGACCGGATATTTTGTGAAAACCATCGCTGTGGGTTCCGGCCAGGCGATGAAGATGGGTGAAAAAGGCGAGGCGGATGTTATGCTGGTTCATTCCCCGGACGCGGAAAAGAAGTTCATAGAAGACGGCTATGGCATCAATCGCCAGTTGGTTATGCACAATGATTTTATCATCGTTGGCCCCGGCGCTGATCCAGCCAAAATCAAAGGAACAAAATCATCAGCTGGTGCTATGAAAATGATCGCCCAGACGGAAAGTTTGTTTTTATCCCGCGGCGATAATTCGGGAACGCATGCCAAGGAAAAAACCTTATGGAAGAAAGCGGCCATAACACCTGCCGGGCAGAAATGGTATCAGGAAACCGGATTGGGCATGGGACAGACGTTAAGTGTCGCCGCGGAGAAAAAAGGTTACACCCTGGCGGACCGCGGAACCTATCTGTCTCTGAAGAAAAATCTGGGATTGGATATTCTGGTGGAAGGCGACGCAGCCCTGCTCAATATTTACCACGTGATTGAAGTCAACAGCGCCAAATGGCCTAAAGCCAATGCCGCCGGTGCCAAAGCTTTTGCCGACTTCATCGTTTCGAAAAAGACACAGGAAATTATCAAGACATTCGGTGTTGACAAATACGGTTCTCCTTTATTCTTCCCGGATGCCGGCAAGAAAGTGGAAGATTTAGGAAAATAAAACAATATGGAATTAATTGTTCAGGGGATCATCAAGGCTTTTGAGTTAATCGTTACTTTTGATCCCGAAGTATTGGGCATCACGTGGCTGTCTTTGAAAATATCAGGGACAGCCACGTTTATCAGTCTTTTTATCGGCGTTTCCATCGGCACAGCTGTTGCGTTAAACAATTTTTTCGGGAAAAGATTTGTCATCAGTTTAATCAATACGGGTATGGGACTGCCGCCGGTGGTCGTCGGTTTGTTTGTCACCATGCTGATCTGGCGCAGCGGTCCGTTCGGGTTTCTGGAAATACTCTATACACCCTACGCCATGATTATCGCCCAAGCCATCATCGCCACGCCGATTGTCATGGGTATTTCTCTGGCATCCATCCAGAATCTGCCGCCGAATCTGCGTTTGCAAATCCTGTCTCTGGGTGCGAGCCGCCTGCAGATGGTGTGGATTCTGATTAAGGAAGCGAAACTCCCGCTTCTGGCGGCGGTTATGGCAGGCTTCGGCGGCGTGATTTCCGAAGTCGGCGCTTCCATTATGGTCGGTGGTAATATCAAAGGCTACTCCCGTGTTCTCACCACCGCAACTGTGATGGAAACCGGAAAGGGAAATTTTGACATCGCCATCGCGCTGGGCATCATTCTTTTAATCCTCGCTTTCATGATCAATGCCCTGCTTACCCAAATCCAGCAAAGGCAGCATCTCCGATGAAATCAGACATCATGATGAAAGCGGAGAATATCGTTTTAAACCGCGGCGGCGTTACCGTGCTGAATATTCCGGAGTTACGGGTGCAGCAGGGGAGGATTCTGGCGCTGATCGGGCCCAATGGCGCGGGGAAATCGACATTACTGCTGATGATGGCAGGCCTTTTAAAACCTCAAGAAGGGAGAATCTATTTTCAGGGGCAGCCGGTGCAAACAAGGTCGGAACTGGCCATGCTGCGTCGCCACGTGTCGGTGGTTTTCCAGGAACCGCTGCTTTTAAACAGCAATGTTTTTGATAACGTCGCTCTGGGATTGAAGTTCCGGAAATTCAAGAATGACGAATTAAAATCTAAAGTCCAGGAGGCGCTGGAGTATTTCGGGATCACGCATCTGGCCAAGCGTTCGGCACGGGCTCTTTCTGGAGGGGAAGCCAAAAGAGTTTCGCTGGCGCGCGCGTTCGCCATCGAACCCAAAATGCTGCTGTTGGACGAGGCTTTTAATTCACTCGATCCGCCTTCCCGGGAAACCATCATCGAAGATCTGAAGAGAATCCTCGAGGAGACGAAGATGACGGCGGTTCTGGTTTTGCATGACCGTGAAGAGACGCTGCGTCTGGCGCAGGATGTCAGCGTGATGAACAGCGGAACCATCGTCCAGACCGGGACGACGTCCGCAGTATACAATCATCCGGATTCCGAATTTGTCGCCAATTTTGTCGGCACGGAAACGATCTTGGAAGGGACGGTGCAAAGCTGTTCCGAAGGAAATATCATTGTTACTGTCAGCGGCAGAGAGATTGAAGCGATCGGCAGTTGCAATATCGGGCAGAAAGTCTTCTGCTGCCTGAGGCCGGAGAATGTCATTTTATCCGCTCAAATGCCGGAAAAAATCAGTGCCCGCAATGTTTTTGAAGCCAAAGTGACCAAAATCATCCGTCAGGGATTCTTCAATAAGCTGTTTCTGGACGGCGGTTTCCCCATCGTCGCCTATATTACCGTACCGTCCTGTGAGGATCTGGGCATTCGTCAGGGATCATCAGTGATCGCTTCCTTTAAAGCGACGTCTGTTCATATCATTCCGCAAAGCAAATAATTTGCCGATCGTAAAAAATAGCTGAACTCTGATTGAAGATGTGGTAAAAATTATACTTCTTCCATTTTGGAGATTTTAATATGAAAGCTTAAACAAGCAGCCGGCAGCAAGGAGAATATAATTTTATGTTGATTGTCATGCATCGCAATGCCACGTCCAAACAAATCAGTGCGGTGATTACAGCGGTGGAGAAAATGGGTTTGCAGGCGTCCTCCATTCCCGGAAGTGAAAGGACGGCGATCGGCGTTCTGGGCAATAAAGGGTATGTGGATGATCTTTCCATCCGTGATCTTTCCGGCGTGAAGGATGTGATTCATGTTTCCAAACCCTACAAAATGGTCTCCCGGGATTTTCACCCGCGTCCGACGATTATCAAAATCGGCCAGGTGGAAATCGGAGAGGGAAAAAGCCCGGTTGTCATTGCCGGTCCGTGTGCCGTGGAAAGCGAACATCAGATTATCAGGACGGCCCGGGCGGTCAAGTCAGCCGGCGCCGAGATGCTGCGGGGCGGCGCTTTCAAGCCCCGCACCGGTCCCTATACCTTTCAGGGATTGAAGGAAGAAGGGCTGAAACTGTTGGCGATGGCCAAAAAGGAAACCGGCCTGCCGATTGTTTCGGAGGTCATGGCCTCTGAAAACGTGGCCCTGGTGGCCGGTTATGTGGATGTGCTGCAGATCGGCGCCAGAAATATGCAGAATTTCGATTTGCTGCGCGAAGTGGGGCGTGCCGGGAAACCGGTTTTTCTGAAAAGAGGTCTGAGCGCCACCATTGAGGAATTTCTGGCGGCAGCCGAATACATTCTCGCGGAGGGCAATTCGCAGGTGATTCTTTGCGAACGGGGCATTCGAACCTATGAAACAGCCACGCGCAATACACTGGATCTGTCCGTTGTGCCCATTATCAAAGAGTTGTCTCATCTGCCCATTGTCGTCGATCCGTCGCATGCTACCGGCAAGCGCAGCCTGGTGCCGCCGATGGCGAAAGCGGCACTGGTGGCCGGGGCTCACGGCGTTATGATTGAGGTTCACCCCGATCCGGAAAAGGCTCTTTCCGATGGACCTCAGTCCCTGACGATTCCCGGATTCGAAAAACTGATGGAAGAAATCAGACAGATTAAAAAATTCCTGGGCCATTAAAAAATTTTTGGCCGGATCCTGAGAGCGCTATGAAATGAAACTGCTGATCCGAGGCGGAAGTATTGCCGCCGGCTATGGCGTGACAAAAAGTTACGTGGATATTCTTCAGGATTCCCTGAGCAATCAGGGTATTGAGATCATCAACCGCTCCCGTTTCCGGGAAACCTCTTTTGAAGGTATCGAAACATTCAATGAAGATATCGGGTGTTTTCGACCGGATATTCTTCTTATCCAGTTCGGCGTCGATGATGCTTTCGGATATGTCTACCGTTCTGAATTTCAGGAAAACATCGTGCAGCTCATCCGGCTGGCGCGTCTTAAATTCAATCCGGTTATTTTTCTGGCGACCGCCCAGACGTTTGAAAATCCTTATGATATGGATGCCGTCCACATCTTCTACAGATCTCTGCGTATTGTGGCTTCGGACCTGGCATGCTGTTTGATACCGGTGCACAGCTACTGGGCGGGCTATCTGGACGAATATCATTTAGGCGTCAGGGATCTGGTGCAGGATGATTGCCGATACCCGAATGAACACGGACATCGGGTGATTGCCGAAGCGATCCTTCACGGGCTGGAACTGCACGGAAGCGGCATCTTTTCGCGGGCCGTGAAAAAGATTGGATAATGGATCAAAAAAAATGATATAAAACGCCACGCTTTTGAAGGAGGACGGAAATTATTTTTCATTACGATCTTTACCTGGAAAAATTGAAAAACGGCAGGAAGGGATTAAATCCCTATCTTGATTTTTTTGGAGTGACGCTGGATGAACTGAAAGACGGCTACGCCCGCTTCCGGATGCCGGTGCGTCCGGAATATCTGCAGGGGGCAGGGGCCATGCAGGGAGGTCTGATCGTCGCGCTGGCCGATGAGGCCATTGCTCACGCGATGATGACGCAGTTAACGCCTGAAGAGGGACTGACCACCATCGAGCTGAAAAGCAATTTTCTCGCGGGCGTCAGCGAAGGTGAACTGATTGCCGCCGCCACCGTGTTTAAAAAGGGGCAGAGTCTGGTCATCGGTGACTGCCTGGTGACCGATCAACGGGAGAGAAAGATCTGCCGTGTTTCGGCGACTTTCCTGCTTTTGAAGAAAAAACAAGAATAATCCGATATTTCCGAATCCGCATATCCTTGTTGACTCACGGTTTTAAATTTGCTAAGTCAACGTCAAGTTTATGATTTTTTGTAAACCGGTACAATTTATCGTCAGGATGTTTTTAATTGATTGATCTGCATACTCATTCTATTTTCAGTGATGGGGAATTGGTGCCGGCGGAACTGGCGCAGCGCGCCCTGGCCGCCGGTTATAAATTTGTAGCCATTACGGATCATGTCGATCATTCCAATATTGATTTTGTCATTCCCCGGATGGTCAGGGTCTGTGCACAGATCACTGACGCCGGAAAAATTCAGACATTCCCCGGTGTGGAAATCACCCATGTCGCTCCCGATCAAATAGCCGATCTGGCTGATGAAGCCAGGAAACTGGGCGCGAAAGTTGTCATTGTTCACGGGGAAACCATTGTGGAGCCGGTTCCCGCGGGCACTAATCTGGCCGCACTCCACTCAGACATCGACATTCTGGCGCATCCCGGATTGCTGACTGAAGAAGAAGCGTGTCTGGCCGCGGAAAGGGGAATTTATCTGGAGATCACCACACGCCGGGGGCATGGCTTCACAAACGGACTTGTGGCGCAGATGGCGAAGCGGTTCAACGCCGGTCTGATTCTTAATAATGATGCTCACTCCCCATCTGATTTCGTAGGCCGTACAAGAGCGACCAGCATTGCTCGCGGCGCAGGACTGAATGATGACGAAATATCCGAGATGCTGGAAAATTCACAAAGGATGGTCAAAAAATTGTCGGTATGAAAAGAAAATCCAAATCACAGCCTTTGAAAATTTGCCTGTTGACCTACCGGGGCAACCCGACGTGCGGCGGGCAGGGCGTTTATATCAAGCATCTGAGCAAGGCGCTGAGTGATCTCGGTCATGAAGTGGATGTGCTCTCTGGACCGCCGTATCCTCATCTCGATGCCAAGGTGCATCTGCACCGGCTGCCCAGTCTCGATCTTTATAATTCGGAACATCCCTTTCGCGTCAAGAAAGTCAGCGCGCTGGCCAATCCGCTTAATGCGTATGAATTTCTGAGCATGTGCACGGGAAGATTTCCCGAGCCCTACACGTTTGGCGTTCGCGCCTACAATTATCTGCAGAGACATAAAAATAAATATGATATTGTTCATGACAATCAGTGCCTCGCTTACGGCATCGGCAAGATAGCTCAGCATATCGTTCCCACGATAGCCACCATTCACCACCCCATCACCGTTGACCGGCAGGAGGAATTCAAATCGGCGACGACCAGAAAGGGCATCAGAAAGGTAAAGCGATGGTATTCCTTCATCCGGATGCAGAAAGAAGTGGCCCGTCAGCTGTCGCATATTGTGACCGTGTCGGAATGCTCCAAAGTCGATATTGCCGAGGAGTTTTCCATTCCTTCGTCCCGATTCCGTGTCGTTCCCAACGGCATCAACAAAGAATTCTTTTATCCTGTACACAACGCGTCACGCCCGGAGAATTCTATTATCGTAACCAACAGCGCAGACACGCCGCTGAAGGGGTTGCGCTATCTGCTGGAGGCTGTCGCGCTGATCCGAAAAACACAGCCGTTGAAATTAACTGTGATCGGTGAGCCCAAGAAAAATGGAATCATTAAAAAACTGGTGGCAGATCTGGCCATTGAAGATATTGTCCGTTTTACCGGACGCATCGCGAATGAAGAGTTTGCCGGTTATTATTCCAACGCGACGATCGCGGTCGTGCCGTCCCTGTATGAAGGGTTTGGTTTGCCGGCTGCGGAAGCCATGGCCTGCGGTGTACCGCTGATCAGCACCAGCGGCGGCGCGCTGCCGGAAGTGGTCGGCGATGCCGGCATTATCGTTCCCCCAGCCGATGCCGCGTCCCTGGCCAGGGAGATCACATTCCTGTTCAATCATCCGGAACAGCGCAAGAAACTGGCGAAGGCCGGGATCGAAAGAGTGGATTCTATTTTCAACTGGTCAAAAGCCGCCGGTGACATGGTGGATGTTTACAGAGAGGCGATTCATGATTACCGTGGAAATTAGCAAACTGAATCTGAAGCCCGACGATGTTGTGCTGGATGCCGGCTGTGGATTGGGCAGGCATCTGCGTCATCTGGCCAGGCTTCCGGGTTTGAAAATTTACGGGATTGATCGCAACACGTGGGCTTTGACGGAAACGTCAAAATCAATGGAGTCGCAGCCGGACGCGGTCTCAAAAGATTATCTGATGTCCGTTGCCGATATCAATAAACTGCCCTTCGCGGACGCGTCGTTTGACTGCATTATTTGTTCGGAGGTTCTGGAGCATATTCCCGATCATCAAAATGCCATCCGGGAACTCGACAGAATATTGAAGCCGAACGGCACCCTGGTGGTGAGTGTGCCGCGCTTTTTTGCCGAGAGAATCTGCTGGCTGATTTCGCACGCCTATCATAATGAAGAGGGCGGCCATATCCGTATCTACAGAAAAAAACAGCTCTATCGGATGCTGACCGGGCAGGGATTCCAATGCTGGAAGATCAATTACAAGCACGCGCTTCACTCTCCCTACTGGTGGCTCAAATGTATGGTGGGGATTAAGAATGAGGAACATCCGCTGGTCAGGGCTTACCGGAAATTTCTGGAATGGGATATTATGAAAAAGCCGCGGCCGGTCCGGATGCTGGAAGACTTGCTCAATCCGCTTATGGGCAAAAGCATCGTTTATTATCTTAAAAAAGGTTGATTGGAATGGAATGCAAACTTTCCATCACGGAAGAATTGGCGCCGATTTCACTGGATAAAATTGCCTCGTTCATCCTGTCTCTTCAGAAGGAAAATGGCGAAATTCCCTGGTCGGCCGGCGGAAAGACGGATCCGTGGGATCATGTGGAAAGCGCGATGGGACTGAGCATCGGCGGCTGCTGGACAGAAGCCCGGAGAGCTTATGACTGGCTGGCGCAAACGCAGCTTCCGGATGGAAGCTGGTGGTCGGAAATTCAGGACGGCAAGATTATTAATTCCAGCAAAGAGTCAAATTTTTCCGCCTATATCGCCGTGGGTGTTTTTCACCATTACCTGATTACGCGAGACATAATGTTTTTAAAAACCATGTGGCCGACTATATCGCAGGGCGTTCAGTTTGCCGTTAATTTGCAGGCGCCGGACGGCGAGATTTACTGGGCCAGAAACAAGCATGACGCCATTGATAAAATGGCGCTCCTTACCGGTTCCAGCTCGATTTATATGAGCATGAAATGTGGTCTGGCGATTGCCGATATCCTGGGGAAAAAACGTCCGAAATGGCATAAAGCCAAGGACGCCCTCGGCGCGGCGATCAGAAACAGGCCGGATCTGTTCAATATGATCAAATCGCGCTATTCGATGGACTGGTATTATCCGGTTTTATGCGGAGCCGTCTCCGGCGCAGAGGCTAAAAAAAGGATTGCTCATTCGTGGGAGAAGTTCGTTGTTCCCGATTGGGGAGTGCGCTGCGTCAGCGATCGCCCATGGGTGACCATGGCGGAAACAGCGGAGTTTATTTTAACGCTGGCGGCGATTGATGATGTGCCGCGGGCGAAAGCCATCTTCAGCTGGCTCAACGATAAAAGATTTTCCGACGGCTCTTTCTGGATGGGAGTGACGTTTCCGGACGGCGTCATCTGGCCGGAGGAAAAGACGGGCTGGACGGCGGCGGCGGCGATGATGGCTTTCGATGCCCTTAACGACATCACGCCGGCGGCGAAATTGTTTCATCATAAATTCTGGGCGTCGTTGAGTGAATGAAAATCTTCTGTTAACAGACCGTTCCTCATTTTGTTCTCCATTAATTATTAACGGAAAATTATCTGCGCAGTCATCCTAATTTATTAAGGCAGGAAATTGAGAAAAGATCATCGTCCATATTACGTGAAGCGTTGGTATAACCAATACCAGAAATGGTACGCGCGGTATTTTCTCGCCCCGCAATTTGAATATTTCGGCCGGGGGCTAACCTTTATGAAACCCTGGCACGTTGAGGTTTTCGGCGGCCCTGTCTATCTCGGAGATTACACAACCGTGATTGCCACGTCGGACCGGAATGTCCGGTTTACCATCTGGCCGGTCTGGATGGGGCAGGGTAGAATCGAAATCGGCAATTACTGTCTGATCTGTCCGGGCACACGAATCATGTCCGCCACCTCTGTCACGATGGGGGAAGGCTGCATGACCGCGCAAAGCGTCAGCATTTCTGATTCGGATTGGCACGATATCTATGATCGCAGCAAGCCTGTCGGCAGTACCCAGGCAGTGACTATCGGCAACAATGTCTGGATCGGCGACAGCGCCATCGTCTGCAAGGGCGTGACTATCGGTGATAACGCCGTGATCGGCGCCGGTTCCATTGTCGTGAAGGACATTCCCGCCAACGCGATCGCGGCCGGCAATCCGGCTTCTGTCATCAAATATCTGGATCCGGACAGACCCATGAGAACCAGGAAAGACTGGCTTTCCGATCCGGCCAAACTGGCCAGAGATTTTGAAATCATTGATCGTGACCTGATGAAGAACAATACAATGATTGGATGGTTCAGGTCATTGCTCTTTCCCCGAAAAGGAGATTAAAATGCGTATCGCTGTTATCGCACCGCCTTATCCGCTGGAAGAAATGCCGTCCCCACCGCTGGGGGTGACTTATGTCGCGGCAGCGTTTGCCGCCGCCGGCGCGGAAGTGAAAATATTCGATTATATTGTTTCCGCCTACTCCCGGGAGAAAATAGAACAAGAACTGGCGGCTTTTCAGCCCGATGCCGTCGGGACGACATCCGTGACGATGAATTTCTATGGAGCTCAGCAAATTCTTCGCGATGTCAAAAATATCAATCCGGACATCATCACGATGATGGGCGGTCCGCATGTTTCTTTTACGGCAGCGGACACGCTGAGACAGTACCCGGAAATCGATTTGATTGTGATTGGAGAAGGAGAGGATACGATTGCCGAACTGACGCCCCTCCTGAAACAGCCGGATAAATGGCATGACATTCGCGGCATCGCTTTTCGCAGAGACGGTGAAATCGTCATCACCGGCAAGAGAGATTTTATCGTCGATATCGATCGCATTCCATTACCGGCTCGCCATTTGCTGCCGATTTCCCGCTACCGCGCCTTGGGGTTTCCCGTGAGCATGATCACGGGCCGGGGCTGTCCCTATTCCTGCATCTTTTGTCTGGGGCGCAAAATGGTCGGCTCCAAAGTACGCAAGAGAAATCCCAAACTTGTCGTGGACGAAATCGAACAAATTCTCGACTACGGTTTTGACCGCATTAACATTGCCGACGATCTGTTCACCACCGATAAAGAGCGTGTAAAAGAAATCTGCACGGGCATCAAAGAACGTTCCCTGAAGTTTCCGTGGAGCGCTTTTGCCCGTGTGGACACGGTCAGCCGGGAGGTCTTTGATCTGATGGCTGACGCCGGCTGCGACAGTGTCAGCTTTGGCGTGGAAACCGGCAATGCCGAAATGCTTAAGAGAATCAAAAAGGGAATTAAACTGGAACAGGTTCATGCCGCGGTCAAAATGTGCCAGGAGGCCGGATTGATCGCTCATGCTTCTTTCATCATCGGTTTGCCGGGAGAGACAATAGAAACCTTGCGGGAAACGGACCAATTCGCGAAAAGCATGCAGGCGCTTTACGGTTATCATTTTCTGGCGCCCTTTCCCGGGACAACAGTTCGGGAAAAGATTCAGGATTACGATCTGGAAATTTTAACTGACAACTGGAATCTCTATGATGCCAATGATGCCATCGTGAAAACGTCTTCTTTGCTTCCGCAGGAGATGAAAGCATTCGGCGCAGATTATGATAAAGAAATGGAAGCGGACTGGAACAAAATACTGCAAAGATATGATCAGGGGACGGGTTCTGTTGAAGATATCATGCAGGTGGAAGGCGACAAGCGGATGAGATTAACCTATCAGCTTTTAAAAAAAGATATCATCGAAAAGCACGGGTTAATCGAGCCGGATATTTTTAAGGGTTCTCAGGAAAACGCTCAGGAAGAGCTTTGTCGCAGGGTCATCGGGTGTACAAGCGCCGATACCGGTGTGGTGAAACAGACCATTCGTGATTTTGCGGGACGCGGCTATTTTAGGACCGATATTTCCGATAAGGGCTGTCAGTGGTCCTGGTCAGTTTGATACAAATTTTAAATCAAAGCGCTATCTTTGTTGGCGTCGTTGTCAGCATCCTCAAAGTATGTATAATACGCCTCGTTACCTCCTCCTAGCCGCCTCTATATCATCTTTGATTTAGAATTTGTATTGGATAAGATTACTTGCGAATCAAAATGCCCAGAGATTCACACATCGGCTTTTCTTCATAGAGTCCGGAAAAGAGTGCCTTCTGATAAACCCGATAAGGCGCCTGTCCGCCTTTCGCCGGATCGGAGAATATATCATGAAATAGCAGATAGCCTCCCTTGATGAGTTTTCCACCCCAGATATCATAATCGCTTAACACCGCTTCATACGCGTGGCTGCCGTCAATAAAAATCAGGCTGAGAGGTGTTTCCCATACCCGGCCGATGGTTGACGAACGGCCGATCAGAGGAATCACCGTATCTTCCAGATCAAAATCAAAAAGTGTTTTGCGGAAGTGTCGGAGCGTATCTATCCTACCGGTTTCCGGATTCAGCAGATCCGGATCAAAATATTCCTCGCCCGGCTGCTGTTCTTCCGATCCGGTGTGATGATCAATAGAGAAAAGAAGGGTGGAATTGTTTTTGCAGGCCATACCCAGATAAACAGCGGACTTGCCGCAGTAGCTGCCGATTTCCAGGCAGGGGCCTTTGCGTCCCGCGAGCAAGGCCAGTTCATAAAGGCAGTGGGCTTCACGTTCATCCAGGAAGCCCTTTACCTGATCAATTTTTGCTTTGTTGATTTCCATGGTCGAGTCCGTCCGTTTCTGGTTTGCGCACTAATAAAAATGGCAATTGTCTTATTGAACAATTGCCATTATAATACGCGCAGTCAAGATTCTTAAATGCCGTTTGTCGGATTACATGATCTCTTTAAATATTTTCCATTCGTTGCCAACTTTTTTGAACTCCAGCGTTTTCTTTCCTTTGTCCTGGAAGATAGAGGATTTGTAAGTTTGAATGAAGATCGCTTTGGCTGCGTCCCCTTCGACAGTTATTTTCAGGTTGCTGACACTGATGTTGATGTTTTTGCTCTTGTCGCGCACGTTTGTTTTGTAGGCAACCCAATCATTGAGATTCATGTTTTTGGATGTGAAACTTTCATCGTAGCAGCTCCGGTAGGTTTCCATATCTCCGGTTTGCCAGCTCTTCCACCATTTTTTAAATAAAATTCGTACATCTTTGTCAATGCTAACCTCCGTAGCAGCCTGTTCTGTTGCAGCGGGTTTGGCTTCTACAGCTGCGGCCGGTTCGGTTTTTGCTACGGGTGTCGGTGTTGTTTCTGCTGCTGCGGGTGCAATCGTGGTTGTGGGGGCGGCGGCAACCGGTGCTGCTTCAGGTACTGACGGCGCTGCGACGGCCGCGGCAGCCGCAGCCACGGCAACGGGCGCGGCTGCGATATTTAATCTATCTTCGAATATTTTGACAATTTCACCCCGGATATTTCCTGTGTCGGAGTCTCTCTTCGCGGGAAAATATTTCATGAAATTATCGTAACTTTCTTTGCTGGGATTTTGACCAATGGCCGTTTTATAATCGGCAAGGGATTTATCGTATGCATCCATACCGTAATAAGCCAGTCCCCTGTTGTAAATCGATGCATTATCATCAGGATTTTTCTCGATGGCGCTGTTGTAGTCGGCGATAGCCTGCTGCAGGTTGCCCTGATTCTGGTATATGATTCCCCGGTTGGCGTAGAATCCGGCAAATTTGGGATTCAGCTCTATTGCTTTGTTGTAGTCGGCTATGGCTGCCTGGGCGTTTCCCTGGGTCTGATAAACATTTCCCCGGTTGGAATAAGCGCCGGCAAAATCGGGATTGATTTCGATGGCCTTGTTGTAATCATCGAGGGCCTGCCGGAGATTGCCCTGGGCCTGGTAAACATTGCCTCTGTTGCAATAGGCTGCCGCGTACTGAGGGTTCGTCGCGATCGCTTTGGTATAACCGGCAATCGCCTCATCCATTTTGCCATGTTTCTCATAGGCATTGCCCATATTGTAATAAGCTTCCGTGTACTGAGGATTAATTTCGACGGCTTTGCTGTAGTCGGCAATGGCTTCAGCGAGTTTGCCCTGCTTGCTGTAGGCGTTGGCGCGGTTGTAATAAGCTTTGACATGTTTTGAATACACCCCGATCGCTTTGCCGTAATCGGCAATCGCCTGATCGAGGTTGCCCTGCTCCCGGTACTGGTTGCCGCGGTTGTAATAATCTTCCGCTGTGCCGGCCGGTATATCGGGCACCATTTCAGCGAATACAGATGGAATGAAAAATAGGAAAATCAGCGATAAGGTAATTAATAATTTTTTCATAATTATTGCCTTCCTTTAATTTGGATTTATTGTTCTGGAAAGTTTGCAGAATAAAACAAATATTATAAATATTGTCAAGTTAATTGTTGTTCCGGCCTTTCATGAACAGCCCGGCGGTCAGTGATTTGTATGTCATGAAATCTCAGAGTATTCCAATTGGTTAAGGTTCCATGATCTCTCGATATATTTTCCATTCATGACCTGTTTTCTTCAGGTTCAGAGTCTTCTTTCCTTTGCTTTTCAGAACGGACGAACTGTAATGCTGAATAAATGTGGCGGTTGCGTTTTCTCCGTTGGCGGATATCTTCAAATCATCAATACTGATTTTGATTTTTTTACTTTTCTGGCGCACGTTTGATTTATGAGCTATCCATGCGTCCAGATCCATTTCCCTTGATTTAAAATCATGGGTGTAACAATTGCGGTATGCTGTCACATTGCCTGATTCCCAACTGGTCGCCCATTTTTTTATGACGCTCTGAATGTCCTTATGGATGTTGACGACAGGTGTTTTGACTTCTTTTTGTTTGTGTTCCGCCAGGGCCAGAGCCTGATCGGATGATGTGACATCGTCGACAATCAACCACCCATCCTTCACTTTTTCTAAAATTAATTTATTATAAAAACCCTGGAATGTGTTGTTGCCGGCGACGGAGAAAATCTGATCAAAAATAATAACCGCATTATTGCCTTCCTGAAGAATGGAGATATCCCGAGGCTCCAGAACGAAATGTTTGTTGATAAAATCCAAATTCCTGATTTTCTCGTTGAGCTCTTCTCTTCTTTTGCCCTTGATTTCCGTTCCCTGTCTGTACAGAGAATCCATTTTCCGGAGATCCTTTTCAATAAAGGCCTTATTCCAGGCTGTTAATATATTTTCCAGATCTTTTTTTGCAGGTGACGCTTGATGTTGGGGTACCCAGTTGATGGATTCGGAAATGATCACTGGGGTTCTGTTCAAAAAGATGAATTCGGCAAGCCGTTTGAGATCGTTGTCTCGCAGAACGACACAGCCCTGTGATTGTTTGGGCAGCAGCGATGCGGTTGTGCCGTGAATCCAGATGTTGCTGCCGTCGCGCCCCGCTCTCTTGTCGGCAAGCGTGGGGTAATCCAGCGGGAAGGCCATTGATCCGTAAACATCAGGCGGACCGGGATTGCGAAGGATTCTGGTCGTGAAAAAGACTCCATTGGGTGTTTTCTTGTCACCGGCGATTTGCTTGGAACCGGAGTTCTGGCCGGTGGAACAGGGCGCTTCAAACACTTTGGAAAAATGATCGGACTTTTGGAAGACATAAATTTTCTGGAACTTTTTGTCGACGACCATGACGTAGCCGGAAGAAAGCGCGACGATCGAATCGGGGATGAGGGCGGTCTTGGCTGAATCTGCTGAGTGGGATGATTCGGGAGCTTCAGGAACCGAATAAGAAATCTTAATCAGAAAAAAAACAACAATCAGAGCAAGAGGAATATAATAGTAAATATTTTTTTTGATATTCATAAGCCGTATAAGATCAATTTTTTTAATGGTCTTCACTAACAAAAAATCTGTGATGATTCAAGATCTATCATTAAAATTTTTTTTTAATGATAGACGATACACGATCCATTCCTTCTCTGTAAATATGTAAATTATGAAAAAAAATGTTTACAAGTCGTTAAAATTAAATTATAAGAATCGAAATCTTTTATTTTAATATTTAAAAAATAAATAACAGCAACAGACTCGGGAGATTTTCTTGTCCAACATAAAGAAAGACATCAATTCAACTGAAAAGCTTCTCAATGTTATTCGCGGCAAAAATGAGGAATCTTTCAACGTTCCCGGGAAACAGAGAAATGCTTTTGCGCCTGATCGGAAGCAAAATTATTTTAAATCCCGTAAAGCAAAATACACGGTCGGCGTTGACATCAACGGGGAATATGTTTGCCTGGTCAAATCAACCCGACAGTCCAACAATGAATATTTATTGGTTGATAAAAAAATCATTAAGCTTGATTCATCGACGTCCCTCGGTTCTGTCGAATTTAAGAATTTTCTAAAATCTGCTATTGTAAACTTCTGCGGCACCCTCGCCGATTGCGACATATGGACGAAAATATCGACTGAAGATGTCAGTGTCAATTTCTTGAGAATTCCCCGCGTTCCCAAGAATCAATTGGAGAAGGTCATCTTTTGGACGGCTAAAAAAGAGGGGCTGATTGATGAAGACAAACATATTTTTGATTTCGAGATGCAGGGAGAGGTCGTTGAGCAGGGAAACACAAAATATGCATTGATGTTTTACACAGCTCAGAAAGCAGAAGTTCAAAACATCAAGTCGCTTTTCGCCGATATGGGCATCGCGCTTGCCGGCGTGACCATTGTTCCCTTTGCGGTGCAGAATATCTTTCGGGCGAAATTGATACCCGCCACTGAAGAGACCTTCGCCAGTTTGTTTATCGGCGACAATTATTCCCGCATTGATGTTTATAATAAAGAAAACCTGGTGATGACCCGGGGCATCAAAACCGGCAGCGGCAACAGCATGGTGGAGGCCATTATTTCGTGCGTCTCCGATAAGGCCGGCGGAAATAAATTGGAATACAATGAAGCGAGGAAAATCCTTTCCAGCATGGATTCGGAATCGGAAAAATTGAAAGATCCCGACATCAGCAAGTGTTTTACAAAAGAAGACATCATCAAAATGATTTTCCCCGTTTGGGAAAGACTGGCGCGCCAGGTGGATCTGACGTTAAAAACATCTTTGAGCGGGAATCAGAAAATCGAAAAATTGTATATTTTGTCATCGGTGAATATCGATAAATCCTTTATTGATTTCATCAGCGATCAACTAAGCACCCATACAGAATTTTTTGATCCGTTTAAACAGAACATGCTGTCGGCTTCCGCCGCTTCGCTCAGTTTGTACGACAGAATGCTGCTGTCTCCGGCCTTGGGGTTTTCTTTGTCAGACAACAGCCGAACGCCCAACGCGATTTACACGTACCAGGAAAAAAATAAGGAAATCGTCTCCAGGAAAATTGACCGGTATGTTTTGATGGCCTTCCTGGCAGCTTTAGTGCTCGGACTCGGCACTTTATTTTATCAGGGGACAAACTTAAGTTCGTTCAAGAAAGAAGGACTGGCTCTGGAAAAAGAGTTGTCTGGTTTTCGTCCCCTCTTGTCCAAAGATAAAGTGCTCAGTGCCGTTGAGGAAGTTAAGACAAAACAAATCGGCGCCCGTCAATACGCTCAGAAGTATCTGGAAGTTGCGGCGATCGGCGAGATTTCTCAACTGACGCCGCAAAATATACGTTTAATAAAATTAAGAATGTCGGATGTCAACGCGGCAAATCCGGATGATACCAATAAGCAGGCGAAGGAAAACGCTCCACAAGCGCCAAAAGAAGGCGCCGCGCAAGCGCCGGCAGCGGAGCCTGACAACGTGATCATTGAAGGAATTATCTTGGGCGGCAGGGACACTCTGGAATCAAGCCTGACGCAGTATACGGCGAAGTTGGACGGTTCTCCCATCTTCAATAAAGTGACCGTAAAGAAAAAAGATATGGTTAAATTCAAAAAAGATGAAGTGCTTCACTTTATCTTGGGCGCAAAAGTAGGTTAGAGGCCATGAAAAAGCTTAATCTTAATATTAACCCCAAAAGTTTTATCTATATCGTCATTTACGGCGCCGTGATCCTGGGCATTATTTTATTGGGTATGCTGCCGCTTTACCTGAAGACTGTCAACCGGGTGCAGGAAAATGATAAATTAAAAGCTCAGATCAAAGAACAAAAAGAACTGGCCCCTGTTTATGCCACAGTCCTCAACGCCGGCAAGGAAAAAACATTATTGGTGCTGTCCCATCCCGAAAAAAAAGCATTGGCCCGTTCCGAGTCCGGAAAATTCCAGTCCGATTTTCAGATGATCGCTCAAAAATCAGGCATTAAAGTGGTTTCATTGACGCCCGATGTGAATACATCGGCCGCCCCTTCAACATCTTTTTTACATCATGCGGTTCTGAACGGGGAGTGGAATGATTTGCGAAAACTGCTGATAGAATTGGGAGGACTTCCGTATCTGGATAAAATTGAAGAAGTCGTAATGCAGCAGGGTACCGGATTCATGGAATTTAGAATGAAGATTTGGATAGCGCTCAAATAGGCGATAAAAAATTATGGCGAACTTAAAGAAAAGAGAGATAATCATTCTGGCACTGGCGGGATTAGCCGTGCTGTACGGTGTTTATGAATATTTCCTCGCGGATCGTCTGTTCGGTAAAAAAGTTCCAATAAGTACTGAATCCCAAACAACCGCAACCTTAACCGGCTCCATCGCTGATGAACTGAACAAAAATAAATTATCCGATTCTGAGAATTATATTATTAAACAGGCCGGAGTGGACTGGGGAAGCAATCCTTTCTTAAACAAAGATTTGTACCGGGCCTGGATCTCCAAAGATATCGCGGCCGCCGCCAATGCTTTGAAACTTAATTATTCCGGCTATGTCGATTCCGGCAAAAGAAGAATGGCGATTATCAACAATGTGGAATACCGCGTTGATGAAGAGCTGATAGAAGAGGGCTATGTCGTCAAACAGATTACGCCTTCCAAGGTAGTCATTTTAGATAAACGATCGGGAAATACTGTAGAAATTCCCATTCAGGAATAAAATTTGTAACTGGAGGATATCGCCTTGAAATACTCTATAGTCCATAAAAAAAATACAAGGGCCGTTTTTTGTTTTCTTGCGCTGATTTGTTTTGTGGGATGCGCTCAAGGACTCAAAAACGAGAAGAAAGATGCTTTTTTTGATAAGTGGACAACACTCGCGGAAAATTCTCAAGGCCATTCTCCGTCCGCGCAATCGAAAGCCATTGATATGTCGGTGTTAAACAAGAAAAAAATTACAACATCTCCCTTGGGTGAAACAAATGACAGTAAACTGCCTCACGGGCCCATTACGCTGACGATGCGTCAGGCTGATTTAAAATCCGTTTTACGGGCAATGGCCAAGTCCGTTGGCGTCAACCTTCTGGTCAAAAACGAACTGAAGGGTGAAATCAGTGTCGATTTTCGAGGGGTTGCCTGGGATAAGGCCTTTACCGGCTTGCTGCGCACCTACGGTTTGTCTTATATCTGGGAAGATAACATCATCCGGGTGATGACCGTCGAGGATGTGGATCAGGAATTAAAACGGAAGGTTCAACTGCGCGACATTCAATGGGTGGAGCCGCTCTTGGAACCTGTTGTTATAAAAATTGATTATGCCGATGCCAATAAATTGGCGGAGATGATTAAAGATCTTTTAACGAAAGATAAGGACGGAAAACCGAGAGGTACTGTGAAAGTTGATGACCATACGAATTCTCTGATTCTTTCTGCTATGCGCGATGATCTGACCAAAATATTGCCGATTATTGAAAAACTGGACAAGCCGACATCTCAAATTCTCATAAAAGCTAATATCATTGAAACAAGCAAAGGTGTAGCCCGTGATCTGGGAATTATGTGGGGTGGCTATAGGAACGCCACACAAGGTAATAATGATCTGATTATTAGAAGCGGCGGCACCCGCGCGACATCCGATGGCGATCTTAATCCAACCGGTAATGCGATTGGAATAGGGGGGAAAGGTCTGGGTGTGGTTTTCCCGGCAAAAAATATCTCAGATGCCGCGGCAGCATCTTTGGGGTTGGTTTTTGGAAAAATAGATGGGAATTTTCTGGAAGTTCAGTTGCAGGCCCTGCAGAATGACAATAAATTGAACATCTTGTCCAGTCCTTCCATAACGACATTGGATAACCAGAAAGCATTTACAGAAAATGGAGAGAAGGTTCCCTATGTGACAACGGAAACAAGCGGTGGCACAACAACTCAAACGACCAAATTTGAAGACGTTGTACTGCGTCTGGAAATAACACCGCATGTAATAGATGGTAAAAATTTAAAGATGACTATTTTAGTGAAAAAAGATGAAGTAGATATGTCCAGAAAATCCGCAATTGGCGATCCCTATATTGTTAAGAAACAAACTCAAACAGAATTAATTGTTAAAGACGGTGAGACGATTGTTATTTCGGGATTGACCAAGCAAACGAACTCGATTGGGCAAAGTGGTGTGCCGTGGCTGAAGGATATTCCTTTTCTGGGATGGGCTTTCAAGCTGGATAGCAAGAGCGACAGTATGGAAGAAGTGCTGATATTTATCACGCCGCACATTTTGCCAATAGGAAGTTAGTGCGGGCGTTCGAAAATATCAAAAAAAATAAAAGCGCTTTAAAGCTAAGATTTCCGGAATAAGAAACCAAACTTAAACTGACTCCGAGAATAAAAATGTCAAAGAGCAAGATGGCATTTAGAAATGAATTATTACAGCCTTCTCAATTTTAAAAAGGAGCCATTCTCGAATTCACCGGAACCGGAATTTCTTTTTCAACTGCCCCAATACAGCGATTGTCTGCAGAAACTGGAACTGGCCGTACGTCTCCGCCGGGGGCTGAATGTTGTCATCGGAGACATCGGAACGGGCAAAACAACTTTATGCCGCAAGCTCATCCAGAATTTTTCTTCAACTTCACCGGATTCCACCCACATCGAAACCCATCTTTTGCTTGATCCCGCCTTCAACAGTCCTCTGGATTTTCTCCAGACGGTTACGTTTATGCTGGGTATCAAAGATCCGGATGACGACGATAAAGGCGAATGGCACTTAAAAGAAAAAATCAAGGATTACCTTTTCCGGAAAGGCGTGGATGAAAAAAGAATTGTTGTCCTGATTATTGATGAAGGACAGAAAATCTCCGAGCAGTGTCTGGAAATATTGCGTGAATTCCTGAACTACGAAACCAATACATTTAAGCTGCTGCAGATCATCATTTTTGCTCAACAGGAATTTCAATCAACGCTTGACAAAAAGGCCAATCTGCTGGATCGGGTCAACCTTCTCTATCATCTTCAGCCGTTGAGCTTCAGCCAGATGCGGGAGATGATCAATTATCGTTTAAACGTCGCCAGGAATTTTGAAAATGTGTCACCGGTATTTAGCACTCCGGGTTTTCTCGCCCTGTATCTGCACACCGGCGGCTATCCAAGAAAAGCGGTTTTTCTTTGCCACCAGGTGATCTTGAAAATGATTATCCGGGGGAAGGAGAGGGCCGGATGGTTTCTGGTCAGAAGTTGTTTAACCGAAAAGGAAGCGCCTCTGTTCAGAAAATTAACGTGGACGCTGGCTGGCATCCTGTTGATTCTTATTGGTGGATTGGCGGTCAGCTCCATCGCGCTCAACCGGATCAGCAAAGACGCCGATCAGCAAAAAACTGTAGCACTGGCCAAACCGTCTGCCGTTCCCGTTTCTCAGATTCCAGTCATGAATCATGCGTCCAATGTTCCTGTCGGCAGCACCGGCGGCGTTCACGATTTGAAAATGCCCGATCATATCGGCACAATATCCATGACCCCTAAAAGAACAATCTGGTGGACACTTTATAATATTTATGGCGACAATACGAATCCGGAAATCATTAAGAAATTTTTTGCAGCCAATCTCCATTTAAAAAATAAGGATTACGTGACCGTGGGAACGACAGTCACGCTTCCGGCCATTCCCGCCGACACCAGTCCTGTCAAGGCGGGCGATGTCATTGTCGTTTTAGACAGTGGACAAGATCTGGAAAAAATGTATAATGTTTTTCGCAATCATCCCGACTCGCAAATTCTGCCTGCATTGGCCTTTCTGGCCTCCTGGAATAAAAACAGGGGATTTGGATTTGCCGTGGTAATCGATAAATGTTTCAGCAATATGCGTTCCGCCGAAGAAGCAAGGCGGGCGCTCCCTTCCGGGATTGCGGGCAGGGCGACGATTCTATCGCATTGGGATGATGAAACAGTTTTTTTCAGCCGCCGGACATTGCCGAATTGAGTTGAAGTGGAGGATCGATGAAACAAAAAAAACGCCTGGGTGAAATACTGGTGAACGAGGGTATTTTAACCGAGGAAACGCTGGACAAACTTTTAATTGAACAAAAGAAAACAAATTTGAAATTGGGGCAGCATTTAATACGCCAGGGTATTGTTAATGAAGCTCAGATCATTTCTTTATTGAGCAAGCAGTTGAACTTAAAAAAATACCATGTTCAGGACTATCCGCTGGATCTGGAAATCGTGCGCTATATCCCCATTGATGTCGTCCAGAAATATCAGATCGTTCCCTTAAGAATCAAAGGCAAGCTACTGGAGGTTGGTATTGCCGATCCTTTGGCGGTTAAGTCACTCGATTATATTGAAAAACTGACCAATCTGGAAGTTGAGCCGGTAATTTGTTCCGAGATGGAGATCAATCAGCTCATTAACAGCTTGTATGGAGCGCAGTCGGAACTGGGCGATTTAATGGATAACATGGAAATAGAATCCAAATCGGAAGAGGAGGCGGAGACGCCGGATTCTATCCATATCACATCGACTCAGGATCAGGCTGGTGAAGCGCTGGTGATGCGCCTGACGAATTCTATTTTCGCTCAGGCCGTTCGCAATAAAGCCAGCGATATTCATGTCAGCCCCCGGCAAAACAACGTGCAGCTACGTTTCCGTATAGACGGCCGGCTGATTGAGATGCCTTCGCCTCCGAAGGCCATATTTCTGTCCGTGATTGCCCGCATTAAGATCATCGCCAATATGGATATTACCGTTTCCAGGGTTCCTCAGGACGGCCGGTTTACGCTGAAAACAGAAAACAAGGAGATCAACGTCCGAGTATCGTCCATACCAACCATATACGGCGAAAATATTGTCATGCGTTTGTTGGATATGAGCGCCGGCATTTATACGCTGGACCATTTGGGGATGGACGCGGATGATATGGCTAAAATTGAGACTATGAGCAACAAACCTTACGGCATGATTTTAAGCACCGGTCCGACCGGCAGTGGCAAAAGCACCAGTCTTTATTCGATCTTGAATGCCATCAATCAGCCGGATATCAATATCATCACGCTGGAAGATCCCGTGGAATACAGAATAAATGATATTCGTCAGGTCCAGTTAAATACCAAAGCGGGTATGACCTTTGCCAGCGGGTTGCGCTCCATTCTTCGTCAGGATCCCGACGTCATTATGGTCGGTGAAATCCGGGATGCGGAAACAGCGGCGATATCGGTTCAGGCGGCGCAAACCGGGCATCGGGTCTTGAGCACCGTGCATACCAATGATGCCGCCGGTGTGATTACGCGATTTATTGATATGGGGATTGAGCCTTTTCTCATTGCTTCGGTTTTGATGGTATCATTTGCCCAGAGATTGTTGCGCCGGGTTTGTCCCTATTGCAAAGAGTCTTATCGTCCCCCGATGAAGGCTCTGAACGCTTTTGGAATTACGGCGGAGGAAGCGCAAAACGCCGATTTTCAGCGCGGCAAGGGGTGTACGCAATGCAACAATACGGGCTATAAAGGAAGAACCGGTGTTTTTGAGGTGCTGGCGGTTGACGAAATGGTGCAGGATATGATCGTCAGTCAAAGGCCCAGCCCCGAAATTACAAGAGCCGCGGTCGCCGCTGGAAAATTAAAAACGCTGCAGAAAGACGCGGCGCAAAAAGTTATGCGGGGAATTACATCGCTTGAAGAAGCTGTGACAGTCATTATGTCTTAAGTCAAAGGATAGAATATGCCCAAATCAAATTATGCTTATAAGGCCATTAATCAGCAGGGAGAAAATGTTTCCGGAAAAATTGAGGCGGAATCCATTGAAAATGCCAATTTGATACTGGCTGCACGGGAACTGATGCCCTTACAGATTAAAGAAGAGCAATCAGGGGAAATGAATTGGCTGAAGAATTTGATGGGCTCCGGCGGCATCAAAATTACTGATCTGGTCATGTTTACCAAGCAATTTCATTCGATGCTGGTTGCCGGTATACCGATCTTGAGGATTTTGGCAATTATCGAAGGCCAGACAGAAAATGCTGCCTTAAAGAACGCAACATCAAATGTTGTCAAGGATATCAACCAAGGTTCGTCACTTTCAGATGCCCTGCAGAAATTCCCCAAAATATTTGACCCGCTTTACTGTGACATGGTCAGAGCTGGCGAAACCAGTGGAAATCTGCCCAGCGTTCTGGAACGATTGATTTATATTATTGAACACGAGGCAAAAATCAAGGAGGATATTAAATCGGCGTTAAGATATCCCATTATGGTTCTTATTGCTCTGGTCGCGGCTTTTGTACTTCTTCTGACGTTCGTCATTCCGACATTTGCCAAAGTTTTTATTGGTGCCGGCATAGACTTGCCCTGGCCGACCAAGGTGGCGATGATGTTATACGATTTTATTCATAATTACTGGTATTTCATTGTCGGAGCAATGGTTGCAGTCACTGTCAGTCTCTATTACTACTTTAAAACAAGTAACGGACGATTTGTCCGGGATTCATTCATGCTGGAAATTCCCATCTTAGGGCCGCTTTTTAAGAAATCTGCGCTGTCACGGTTTGCCAGCATCTTTGCAATTCTGCAGTCCAGCGGAATTCCGATTATGCAGTCCCTGACAGTTCTTTCCGCAACGATGGGCAATGAAGCGCTGACCCGTTCTTTTGATAATGTTCGCGAGCGCATTAAAGAGGGTGCCGGGATCGCGACGCCTTTAAAATCCGTAAAATATTTTACTCCCATGGTCATCGACATGATCGCGATTGGTGAGGAATCAGGCAAAATTGACGAAATGATGCGCGCGGTCGCAACTCACTATGACAGCGAAGTAGAATACGCGGTGAAAGGTCTTTCGGATTCTCTGACGCCGATCCTCATTGTCGGACTGGCCGCGATTGTCGGCTTTTTTGCCATGGCCATATTTTTGCCGATGTGGGATCTTACAAAGATAGTCAAATAAGAAGTTTCACGAAAACTTAATGATTTCATTTATGAATTAATAATGAAGAAAAAAAATATACATGTAAGCCTGTATATATTAGTTCCTCTAATTTATTCTGGCATATCAATTATCGGAATTATTATCACCTATGAATTATTTAAACAGAAAGGAAGCGCGGCACAAATAAGCGTCCTGGATTTTTTTTATGTCATTGCGGTCATAACCTTCATCACGGTAATTACCAGTATTTTAATCGTGAGATTATTTTTCCAGCCGTTAATTAAATTCATCAACAAAACGGAAAAAATGACTATTATTTCTCAGACGCAGTCAACGAAACAAAAAAATATCACGAGCGATTTAAACCAGCTTAACGAAATTTTCGACAATGTGACCAATATCTTGAGCAATATTGAAGCTAAAGAATTATTTCCGGAAATTGTCGGATCCAGTGCAGCCATGCGCCATATTTTTACACAAATTATGAAAGTAGCCGCTACCGATTCCACAGTATTAATTTGCGGTGAAAGCGGAACAGGAAAAGAATTAATTGCCTCCAGCATTTATCAGCACAGTATGAGAAAAGGCAGGCCTTTCATCAAAATCAACTGCGTAGCCATACCGGAAGGATTGCTGGAAAGTGAATTGTTCGGGCATGAAAAGGGGGCATTTACCGGCGCCATTGAGCAGAAAAAAGGTAAGTTTGAAATAGCCGACGGAGGCACTGTTTTTCTGGATGAAATAGGCGATATGCCGCTCAACACTCAAGCCAAACTTCTCAGAGTTTTACAGGAAAAAGAATTCGAACGGGTTGGCGGCATCAAGCCGATCAAAGTCAACACCCGTTTTTTAGCCGCCACCAATAAAAATCTGCCGGAAATGATTAACCAGGGAAAATTCCGCGAAGACCTTTATTTTCGCTTAAATGTTTTTCCTATTAATATTCCGGCTCTCAGAGACAGGAAAGAAGATATTATTTTTCTGGCCAATCATTTTCTGAAATCTCAGGGATCCCAGGCCAGGATTTCCAATGCAACCTTGCAGAAAATTATCAGTTACTACTGGCCGGGCAATGTTCGTGAACTGAAAAATGTTATGGAACATGCCGCCATACTCTGTGACGATAATTTAATTGAGCCGAAACACCTGCCGGCATCCATGATTGATTTAAAAGATTTCAGCCCCGTCAATTCACAGGACACAGATATGCCGCTTGATGATAAGTTGAATTTAATGGAAAGGGAGATAATCCTTGAGGCCTTGAGGAAAACCGGTGGAGTTCAGGTGAAGGCGGCAAATATGCTTGGAATCAATCAAAGAAGTCTTTGGCACAGAATCAAAAAGCTGCAGATAGATGTCAATACAATAAAAAATCTACATTAATTGTAGATAAGGCAACAAAAAGTGATTAAATTAGTGGATAATAAAAAAGAAGTTTGAAAAAAGAATTATCTTGAAAAGAAAGAAAAAATGAGTTAATTAGCTAACAAAGATCAAACATATTAGTCATAAATGACAAAAAAACAGAGGTATTTTTAAGTGGCACGATACTTGCTTTTTATTTAAGCAATAAAAAGCACTAAAAATGTGTTTATATTAAAAATTTTTTTTAAGAAAGGAGAAAATTTATGTTAAGAAATCAGAAAGGTTTTACGTTAATTGAAATCATTGCGGTTCTTGTTATTTTGGGTATATTGGCGGCAGTAGCGATACCCAAGTATATGGATCTGCAAGTTCAGGCTAACCAAAAAGCATTACAAGGTGCAGCAGCGGAAGGATTATCAACGCTGTCAATGCAGTTTGGGAGACTCGCTCTGTCCACTGGTGGAGTGCCGACTGTTTCTGATATCGTGACTGCAGCAAACAATAGTAAACCACAATCAAATGATTTTACTTATACTTTTGTTGCAGGTGCGGGTAGTTCTATCGACGTAACTGTAAATTGGACGGCTGGTGGAAAAAGTGGCGTCGATCCGGTTTCGAAAAATTGGTTGAGGCCATGATTTAATGGGAAGATAGACCATATCAGATAAGAGAGAAAGCTGATCATAACATAGATCAGCTTTCTCTTTTTTATAGACTCAACTTGTTTTTTCTGTTTATCAAAATCAAAGATAAACTTCGATAAATTCAAAAAAATAACGTTAATAAAAAATTTTCGATTTATTATTTAAGCAATTTATACAGATTAAATTTGGTAGACATGTCAACAGCAATTTATTAGAGGGAATGTATTGGAAAACTTCATGCACCGTATTGATCAAAAGGAAGAATTTGAATGCGCTTATTCCTTAAACCAAAAAACAAAACGATACATCTTTGCTTTTTCATCGCTGTTTATTCTGCTTTGTCTTGCCTACGGAAACAGTTTGGATGGCGTGTGGATATTTGACGACCATCACGATATCCTGCAGAACAAGATCGTGTCTTCCTTTACCTGGCCTGATTTCCTGCAACAAAATGTCATCAAAAATCTTTCCAGACCTGTAGTTGTTCTGAGTTTTGTTTTGAATTACCGTCTCGGCGGTTATGACATTTATAGCTACCACCTTTTTAATTTTGCCGTTCATTATGTCTCTGCCATTTTTATTTTCCTGTTCGTTTATAAAACGATGTTGCTTCCATCACTTGCTGTCCAATATCGTGCTTACGCATACTCCATTGCGCTATTAACGGCTGCGTTCTGGTGCACATCTCCTGTTCATGTAACGGTCGTAACGTACATTACCCAAAGATATACAAGCCTTGCCGGAATGTTTTATTTTATGGCTTTGTTTTTTTTCGTCCAGGGAAGGACTGCCGGCACGAAGTCTGCGGCGATCCGGCAATACATCTTTTGTTTCATCTCAACAACCTTGGCATTTTTCTCCAAAGAAAATGCGGCCATGATACCTGTCACCATTTATTTGTATGATTTATTGCTTATCAGGGGCGCAAGTCGGGAGAATGTGCGTCAAGACCTGAAAATAGCTATCTGGCCTTTGTCGGGATTGCTGATTATCGGGATCCTTTATCTGACGACAACCGGCTTTCCGCTGGACTACTCAGCATATAACTTTACGATGAAGGAAAGGCTTCTTACGGAACCTCGGGTTATCCTTCTTTATCTGTCGCTCCTCCTTTATCCGATGCCGTCTCGATTGACGCTTGATCACGATTACGTGCTTTCTACGTCTCTCTTGAATCCCTGGACAACAGTAATTGCCATTTTAGTAATATTGGGATTAATCGGATATTCATTGAGCTGTATGCGAAAGAGACCATTGGTCGCATTCTGTATCCTGTTTTTTTTCATTAATCATGTGATTGAAAGTTCCATCATTCCTATTGAAATTGTCTGGGAATATAGAAATTACGTTCCCTCGTTATCTTTTTTTATTCTGGTGGTTCTGTTTATAATATGGGCATTTCAGTTCTTCCAGAAAAAAAAGGTAATATTTTTTATGATAGTAGGTTGCATTGTCTTTCTTCTTATTGCTCAGTCTGATACAACCTATCGAAGAAATACATTATTTTTCTCTGAGAAACTTGTTTGGATCGACAGTTCCTTGAAATCACCGGGCCTGAGCCGTCCGCATACCAATCTGGCATATATATATTCATTGGAAGGCGATAATAAAAAAGCATTAGCCGAAGCAGGGAAAGCAGTCACTGCAAATAAACATCCAAATGGTTTATCAAAAGCCAGAATGCTCACAAATTTAAGTGTTTATCAAATTCAGGCCAATGATCGAGAAGCGGCGTTGAAAAATGTTCGTTATGCTCTGTCGATACACCCTTATTATGACTACGGTCATGCCGCTGCAGCAATATTAATGATGCAGAAGAGAGATCTGAAGTCGGCCGCCATTTATATCTCACAAGCACTTTTATTGTCACCCGAGGACAACGGACTGCATGGAAAATACGCATTAATTCTGTTTCATCAAGGCAAGTATAAAAAAGCCCTCACAGAAGCACGTAAAGCTCTGACCTTAAATAATAAGACTTCCGACTCTAAAATGGTAATTGCTGAAATAATGCGGCAGCAAAAATTATATGGGAAAGCGATTTTATACTGGAATGATTACCTTCAAAGTGCCCCCAACGACCGCCGGGCCATTCTAGCTTTAATAGAGTTGTATCATTTAACCAACGAATCCGATCAAGCAAAAATCAGACTGAATTATTTGCTTGCTCTGGAGAATGGGAATTTGCAAAACCTGCTTGCTCAGAAAAATACTTACGATCATGTTTATGCGATTGACGGGAAAGTATTGAAACCGATCATTAAAAAATTACTCTCCGAGATGGGTGAATGCTGCCAATGAGTCATGAATGCTTGACATATCCATTTGCGTTCTGAATTTGATATGAAGGTTCTTTCTCCTGAATCTCCATGTTGTAAGAAGCAGGGGAGATTGGAAGTTGATCCCCTGATATCATGTGATGTATTCAAAGGAAATGATAGATGGTACATTTTTTCATAGGAACGAAAGCGCAGTTCATCAAGATGGCGACGGTAATGGTCGAGATGCAGAAACGCGGCATCGCTTACCGGTATATAGACAGCGGGCAGCATGGTGAATTGACGCGTTCGTTGCGTCAGATTTTTGGCATAAAAGAACCTGATGTGAATTTAAGTAAAGATGGCCGTGATATTACGACCATGAGTGCCGCGGTAAAATGGACGTTCCGGCTTTGGAGCTATTGTATTTTTAACAAGAAATGGTTACGCGAAAATGTATTTTCCGATGGAGGGATCTGTCTGGTTCATGGCGACACCCTGAGTACTTTACTGGGGCTGAAGATGGCCAAAGCGGCGGGACTTGCGGTAGGGCATGTTGAAGCCGGTTTACGGAGTTATAATTATTTTAATCCGTTTCCCGAAGAACTGATAAGATTGTACTGCATGAAGCGCTGCGATGTTTTATTTGCTCCTTCTCAAGAAGCCTTGCAGAACCTTTGTAAAATGAGGATTGCCGGAGAGATTGTGCCGGTGGACGGTAACACGGTTGTCGATGCGTTGCGTCTTGTTGAAAAAGCGAAAGTAACGGTTAAAATACCGTCGGAACCGTATGCCCTTGCTGCATGTCATCGTCTCGAAACGATAACCAATCGCCAGCGATTGGAAAAGATTGTTGACCTCTTGAATCGCGTATCAAGTGAGATGAAGGTCATATTTGTAACCCATAAACCGACTCAGCAGTATCTGGAAAAATTCGATTTGAAAAATAAAATTTCATCCAGGGTGGATGTTTTCGGAATGCAGGATTACATGAATTTTACGGCACTGATGCGGAATGCAAAAATGGTTCTTGCGGATGGTGGGAGCATTCAGGAGGAATGCAGATACCTTAACAAACCATGCCTGATATTGCGGAATAAAACTGAAAGGCCCGATGGCCTGGGAAAGAACGCGATGCTGTGGGAGTTTAAAACGGAAATGTTAAATGCATTTCTGGAAAAAATACAAAATGTTAATTATCCTGAAGAGGAATTACCGAAACCTTCCAAGCAGATAGTCGAGTATTTAGCGAAACATTATGCTCAGAGTATGGCGTAATCTGTGTTCAATATTTAATTTATCTAAGAAAAGCTCAATAATTTATCATAAAACTATATTGTTTATTTCAAGAGAAAGTATTTAAAATCTTGATTTTTTAATACAAGTGCCAAAAAAATCTTCAAGTTTTTTCCCTTGCTTAATCCATGTCGGCACTTCCAAGGTCAACTCAACAGGGTTATCAATTTGTCGACTTAAAACTGCCGCAAGCTCTTCGGCATTTTCAGGTTCAAACAGATTTTCCGGCTTATCTTTTAACAATTCCAGCATTGAACCGGTTGCTGCGGCTACGACAGGTACGCAGCAAGCAACGCTTTCATAGAATTTCTGAGGGAAGCAATATTTGCCGAAAGACGACTCGCGATTACATATTACTGAAATATTGAGAGCGGATAGAAAAATAGGAACCTTTTCAGACGGCAACATTCCCAGATAATGAATTCGACTGTTTTTGGGAAGAGCAAGTCCTTTATCGCAGAAGCCGGCCAATGCAAGGTGAACGTCCAAACGTTCTTTTGAAATTATTTCAAAAGCCTTGAAGAGTGTCTCAATCCCGCGAGATTTTGAAATAGCACCTGCGGTGCCGATTAAAATACCGTCACGCGGAAGTCCTAAGTCACTGCGACAACTTTCTTGATCCATAGGATGAAATTGGCCTTTGGGAACGGCATTTTCAATAACTTCGATCGGACAAGTACAGTTGCTAGTTTCACGAACATAACGTGCCAGTGGATGACTGACACAGGTAATGCCATCGGCGCAACGCAGTGCGTGACGAAAAGCCTGCGTCATTCCAGGAAGTTTTGTGACCGGGAAACTTTCGAAATTGTCGTACAAATCGATGACCAGAGATGCTCCTAATCTTTTGGCGATACGTGTTCCCAGGATCGCATGCAGCGCATCCGAACAGGCCCAAACCAAATCAGGATGGAAATCTTCAGTGATATTATCGATCGTGTGCCAATAGCTTTTTGAACCCCAGGACAATAGCCTTTTAAAGTTCAACGTATGCCAGGCAACCTGCGCGTTTTCCACGACATCATCGCGTCTGCCTTCATCACGAGACCGGTAACTGAGACAGATTCCCGTAACGTCATGTCCAGCAGCAGCCAGCGAAAGCGGCAGTTCCCGAAGACGGCCGAAACGATCATCGATCAGATCCAGATTTGTATATTGACGCTTGGTAAGAATGAGAATGCGCATTATTAATTACGATTATAATGATGCAGAAGAAAATGCTTTCGCAACGACTGTCCCCATGCCTTTATGGGAACTAAGGACCGGTATCTAGCTATTCGTACAATGGCGCGTGTGGTAAATGTCACGATTCTTCCGAAATAGAAAAGAGGTATCTCCCATTGTTTTCTGGCAAGTTTGCGCACCAATAAAAGATGACCGTATGTCATATGGTATTCATAAAAATAACCGCCCTGACGACTGGAACCTACTCCTTCATGTTGAACTGTGGCTTCGTTTACACAGGCAATCTTCCAATCTGATGATCGTATGCGCCAGTTAAGCTCAACATCCTCCCCGTACATAAAAAATTCCTCATTAAATAAGGCATCTCCAATGATTCTTTGATCAACGAGGAGGCAGCAGCCAGTCAGATAATGAAATGACCCGATTACAGGACGGAAAAACATCAGACCAGTTAGGCGATGATACCAAAAGCCTTTCAACTGTTGATAACCAACGTCAATCACTGGCGCAGCTAGTGCCACTCTTTTATTTTCTTGCATGAATTTAAGCAATTGCGAAAGCATCCCAGGCGTTGCTTCCGCATCGTTATTAATTAGAAGATAGTAACGGTGCGGTTGATTTTTCTCCAACCAGCGTAAGGCGTCGTTGACGCCTTTTGCAAAACCAAGATTATGTTGGTTGATGATTCGATGTACAGTCAATGGCGCATGTCTTTGGCTAAAATTATCCAGCGCTGCTTTTAACTGCGCATTGGCATTCTGATCGCCTGAATTATCGACGATCATGACGGTATCAAGCCCCTGATCCATCAGAGAGGCAAGGCAGGTCATTGTCTTGCTGCTTCCAAAATAATCAAGAATTATTGCACAAACTGTGAGCATTTTAAATTTAAGTTTCAATTACTGTTGGTCATTTTAGAATATTAAGCAATTTTTCACTTTGTAATTTTCTGGAAAACTCACTTATATTTTCTATGATTATTTTCTTGCTTAAGCAAGAATTGTTGTATTTGGCAGAACTAATGATTTTCAATTCTTCAGCAATTTTTTCTAAATCTGATCCAAGGCATTTTCCTCTGCCCGTGCTTTTGCATATAACACCCACTGAAGAGTTTTCATCGATTCCAATACCAATAATCGGAGGACCGGCGAACAGATATTCGAAAAGTTTTCCTGTCAGAATACCTTTGACTTCTTTTGATTCAGACTCTAAAAAGAGCAACATATTGGCATCTCTCTGCATTTGTAATGCCTGTTGCCGCGGTAAAAAACCAGCATATTCTACAAAATCTTCCACTTGATTTATATGTGCAAGTTGCTTGACATCAGAATTACTGCCACAAAAAATAATCTTCAAAAATTCTGGACGAACTTGCTTCTGCATATGGAGTTTATGCACTGCTTTAAAAAGCGGTGTTGGATCCCTTTGGCCTGGATAAATAGACCCCGTATAAACAATACGAAAAACATTATCTTGGGGGAAAATATTTTCTTTAGGAAGGCTTGCGTAATCCTCTGGATCAAAGCCGTTATAAATTACGTGAACTTTATTTCCGTATTTCTCACGTAAAATTTCGGCAAGAGGTTCAGAAACTGTTGTAATGGCATCTGCTAAGCGCGACCATTGATTTTCCATCATCCTTTCTAATGATCGAAAACCGGGAATACCTGGATACATATGATTATCTGTCCACAAATCTCGCCAATCTGTGATCCAATAGGAAGCCCTGCCAGATTTCTTTAATTTATAACCCGGGCGATGCACACCGTAAGGCCACGCTGTGCTGACGACCAGATCCCAATGTTGATGCCTGACTGCCTTGTAAGCGACTCTACCCCATAAATCTAGAACGTCTGGCATACGGCAACCCGAAAAAATACCGTAGCGGTGTAAAAACTCAATCAATATTTTGTAAATCAAATCTTTCATCGACATTGATCCATGACGAATTTTGTTGGCTTTCCTATGGGACGAATGTGTATCTGAAGGTTTTCTTTTGCCGAATATAGATGATAAAATTGACCAGATAGGTATTGGTACTTCTAAAACTTGAAAGCCATTGATAGGTTGTGGCGCATCTTGAGGACCAACAATTTTGGGTACGGTAAGGACAGTCACATCGTGACCTGACCTTGACCAATATTTTGCCCATGAATAAGGCCGATGTGATGCTATGGAATTTTGCGGAGGAAAAGCTTTTGTTATAATAAGAATTTTCAAAGTTTATCCAAATTCAAGCTGAAAACATTTTTGACATTATTAGCATACCTTCGTCGAGCAATATTACTTTTATACCGCGGGTTTTCGTGTGATAAATAATTCTGAATGTGTTTCCGTTTGATCGCGTCCCTCGATTCCTGCGCATACATTACGGATACGATGATATGTCGTCTCAAGTCCAGTGGCGCTTTTAATCAAGTCCATGATATCTGTGCCCCAATCTGTGAATACAAGTGAACCTTCTGGGTCTATGGGATTGCCATGATAATGCGGTTCAATGATATGAATGATTTCCCCCTCGATGTATTTTGTTCTAGTCACACTGTGTATTCGTCCGGCGATAGGAACGGTAAATATATGGGCGCCGCCCGGCTTCAGTGTGCGCACAACCTCTTTAAATGCTCTTCCCGGGTCAGGGATGTGCTCAAATACGTCCTGGGTCAGCACCAAGTCAAAGGTGTCATTTCCAAAAGTCTGGTTCTGAAGATCCTCGCATCTGAAACCATCTTTTTCTATTCCGGTTGGTACGTCAGGCCAGTAAAATGTCGGAATATAGTTCTTACATACATTAGCGAACATTTGGAAGCTGGCTCCGGATGGTGATGATTCATGGATGGACATTCGTTCCCATCCGGGAAATTGGTCGTTCATGATGCTGACAAGCGCTCGCTGGCGACCAACGCTGCCACATCGAATGCAAACGAGTTTTTCGCCACCCAGATGAACTGCATGAAGTCCGCTTGACTTGCATATGCAGCAATAGCAACTGCGATACCGTCCTCGACTTCGGATAAAACGGCTGACCATTCGGATAGTATGGTTCTTCCGAATCAAGCTCATAAGTTTAAAACCGAGGCTGGAAATATGAAAACCCATAAATCATCATTTTTTAGATATTAAAAAATATCAAACAATCTTTTTGTTGAGAAAACGATAGACCTTACGTAAACCGTGAAATAACAATGTCTTCTTTACCCGACCATAAGGTGCGTAGTCCCAATAGGTCTTTTTAGGCAAATGAAGAAGAGTATCTAACTGATCTTGAGACAAATCTAATTTTTTTAGTACATAGGTAGTGTCTTCCTTCTGCAATTCAAGAGGGTAGGATGGTTTAGTCAATTCTTCTAATGCCACGCTCCTTATCATTTCACCCGCACAGATGAGGCTGGAAAAATGAGATTTACGTTTGTCATAACCGAACTTAAGCGGCAACCAGTAACCCTGGTACCAACGCGTATATATTGATTCGTAATGCTTACCGCCATAATATTTCCAAGACAATTCTTTTTCGAGTACCGGTATAGCATCTTTTTTTGAATAGTCGATGTAATCAAGCAGGTTAATAAACCTTTTATTATATGTTTGTAAAAGAAAATCAATGAAACTTAAATGAGGAAAGCTCTTCAATTGAACAGATCCGAAGCATTTTTGAATATTTTTTATGTACCCCCAATCAAAATGACCTTGTGACCACGTGGTAGGAAGATGAGATTCTGTTCTTGCATTATAACCCGTGATTATTTTTTTGACTCCAATCATCATAGCCGTATTGACCATGGCTGCTACGATGGCATGATCACTGGGGATTTCCGAATCAGGCGTAGATGCCTTCAGAAATGATAGCTGGAGGTCTTTGAATTCGTTCCAATCCAGCACAATAGTATGCAGATCAATCTGAAGTTTGCGACAGATATTTTCGATGTTCTTTATTGCAAGTTCTGAATCCCAACCATTATCGAGGTGAACAGCTAGAGGGCGAAGTCCCATTTCTTTAACTTTATAGGCGACAAAAGTGCTGTCCACCCCGCCACTGACACCGATGACGCAGTCATACGGTTTGTTTTGATTATTCTCTTTGATTCTGTTAGCGATTTCAGCTAATTTATTTTTACCTTCCTCTCCAGTCGGAATCTTTCTTGATGTCATATGCTCATATGTGTGACAATGATTACAAATTCCGTTCTCATCAAAAAAAATATCGGGGTCCGTGGTGTCCATAACACATCGGGTGCACATCTTATTATTTTTGTCGTCTATAATTTGTTCCATTAAATTCACCTTGCCATATCCTTTAGCTCCGCTTCCGATGGATAGCTGATTAAAACCGCACGATGCGGTCCTTGAAAAACAAACATACTCCCAGCGCCTGCAGCGGATGCACCACCCTGGTGAACTGCTGCATTCAAATCCAATATTGTCCCAGCGCCTCCGCAAGCTACTACGGGAATCTTTATAACGGAGGTGATGCGCTTTATTATATCAATGTCATATCCTTTCATCCTGCCGTCTTGATCAATCGAACAAAGAATCAGCTCACCAGCGCCTTGCTTTTCCATGATTTTTGCGAATTCAACAGGATTCAAACCTGTAGATTTCTTTCCCCTGTGTAATCGCACCTCATATTTGCCGAGCAAGTTTTTCTTAACATCAATGGATACAACGGTGCTCTGATTGCCTGCAAAATTGGCAATAGCGCGGATGAATGTTGGATCTTCAATTGCGCGCGTATTGACGATGATCTTTTCGATCCCAAGTCCAAGTATGGTCTTGACATCATCTATATTCCGCACGCCCCCGCCGTATCCCAAAGGCATAAATGCTTCACTGGCCAGTTTCTCAATGAGTTCAAAAGGCGGTCGTTTGTTTTCAACGGTTGCAGTTATGTCTAAGATTACCAATTCATCAACCTCTTTATCATTGAATATTTTGACAATATTCATTGGATCGCCGAGATATTTTTCATCCCCGAATTTAATCGTCTTAACCAAGCCGTTATTACGCAGTAAAAGACAGGGAATGACGCGAGGGATCAGCATAACTCTTGCTCTGCAAAATTTTTTAACAGCTGCATGCCAAACTTGTGACTTTTTTCCGGATGAAACTGAACGCCCAATATATTATTTTTCGCAACTGCCGAAGCGAAATTGAAGCCGTAATGTGTTGTTGCCAAAATATTTTTGGGATTTGCACAAACAACATGATAGGAGTGGACGAAATAGAAACGACTGGTCTCCTTCAAATCAGCAAGTAAACGGTGATTCTGTTTGAAAGTAATTTGATTCCATCCCATATGTGGTATTTTCAAATCTGAGTCTTCACCGTCAAATTTGAATTTAATCGTCTCTGCATCCAACCATCCCAAACCGGGTAATTGTCCTTCCTCACTTCTCTTGCTTAATAACTGCATGCCAAGACACACCCCCAAAATGGGTATTCTCTCATTGATAACACGTTTTTCAATTATCGATATTAAATTACGGGATTTCAATCTTTCCATTCCAGCATCAAATGAACCAACACCCGGCAGAATTAATTTGTCTGCTTTTTTAATACACTCCTGATCTGAGGAAACCTTGGCTTCAGCACCGACTTTCTTTAACATGTTAAGCATGGATCCCAGATTACCTAAACCATAGTCAATGATGATAATCATTTAATACGCCTTGGAGTTTAATGAACGGATAATAAAAGTATTTTGATAAAATGAATGATTTGCATTATTAATGCATCAAGTATTCGCACAAATGTTTAATTCTTTGAAAGACAACATCTTTCCCATAATGATTTTTAAGGGCTTTCCTGTTTGCCAGGACTTCATTATTGGATAAAGGTTGTAAAGTTTGAGGTTTTGTGAGGTCAAAGTCTTCATTAAGTTTGAAATAAATAATACCCAACCTCTTTAGAAATTGGGCAACAGGATTTGACTCCTGTAAGTACAGTCTCATGCCCAACCATATTAATAAAACTATATTGCCCAGTGCCTGCTGCCGATTATGGTTCATAATGGCCACAGAGCATTTTTTCAGGATTTCGGTGTATTCATTTAGCGGAAGAAATTCTGCCATGGGAACAAATTGGTCTCCCAGAATCGTTTTACCTTTTATGGCGATTATTTTTTTATATGCTTCATCTCCATAACTGAGTGGGGTATAAACTTTTATGTCCGCCCTATATAAATGCAAATCTTTCAATAATGGAAATGCGTCCAGATGATTGTTTGTCCAAGAACTTGAATTTCCCAACAAAATATGTTGTCCCTGATTATAGGGTTCCAAGTTTATCGGAACCAAGTTTTCCAAGTAATCGTAATTGAATGGAACGTGTTTTGCCTTTGATCCGGAAAGCATTTTAAATAAATTAAAATCTTCATCAATGATCATGGAACATGATTTAACTTTATTCATGGCCGATTTAAAAAGTTGCTTATGCCCCATTTCTATTCCTGTAGTCTTATGAATAGTTCTCTTTAAAAAATCTGTTAATAATCCCAAACTATGATTATTTCGAAACACTTTTTTCGTTTCCGGTTGAAGCAAACAAGAATTAAGTTCGTCATATGTACCATAAAGGTCGTAACCCGTACACATCCAATGAAAATGAATGTCATCACCAAATTTGATAATTGCTTCTGCGGCTTGTTTAGTCATGCCGTGAATAATCACTGCTTTAATTTTAGTTTTATCAAAGAATGACAAAAATTCATTTGTTCCACACGGAGCATACTTAATCTGACTGATGTTTCTGATGTATTTGATATTATGATCATGTGTCTCATTAGAGAGAAGATAGATATTTTGATTTGGTGCAACAGTATTGAAAATTTCGATCACAAAGTCTGTAAAAACAAGATCATCCTGTATGAGGTGTAAAAGCATAATTCTATCTATGGGTTTCCTTGATTCAAAAGTGTTTTTTGAAAATCTTTGGCCAGTATTAATGAATCTGCATATATGGATTTACGACCGATGAATACGATTAATCCATAAACTGTTACACCGACGATGCATTGCAGTATGATTAACAACCAGTCATTTAGATAATTGATCTTTAAAACCATCCATACAGTGCTGCCGGTTAAAAGGCTTACTAAAAAAATGGGAAGCAAATCTTTCCCCTGTTCCAACCATTTATAATGAAGAAGCTTATTTGAATAATATCCATTAATACCGTAACAAAGAATCGATAAAATGAGAAAACCCCAGACAATGGCCATAACGCCGTACCGATATGTCACACTAAGTAAAATAACCGTCAATATTTTTTTTGCAATTTCTAATTTAAAAAATAAATCACTTCGTCCTAGTGCCATAAGTACATTCAAATGCATGGCATGTAAAGGATGTAGCAGTCCTGAAAAACAGAGAATCTGTAAATAAGGGACACATGGCAGCCATTTTTCGGTCAGCAGAAATCTTACCAATGGTTCGGATGCAGCAGCTAGACAGATCATAAAAGGAAAGTGGACCACTGCCAGTGCTCGTAGAGACTTGCGGAAAGTGGCCTTAAGAAGACATTCATTATCCTGCAACCTGGAAAAAAAAGGTAATGTAAATCGGCCGACAATTCCTCCTATGACGTTTGCCGGCATTTGGCTGATGCTGGATGCTCGTGAAAAAAATCCCAAATCTGCGGGTCTATATAATCGACCAATAACAATTGAATACATATTGAGGAATAGAGTATTAAGTAAATCAGATGCAAGCAAACTGGAGCTGAACGGCCAGAGTGATTTTATGCATGACCATCGGAAACGACCGACAGGCCGCCATGAATAAACAGACCAAACAAGAACAACATTCATTATACTGCTGGAAAGGTTAAGCCCAACCAAGCTCCAGACACCAAAACCTTGAAAAGCCATAAAAATACCCACTGTTCCGGAAAATAAGTTTACTATCGTACTGATGATAGCTTGTTTCTTGAAATCTAGATTTCTGGTTAGCAGGGCGTTTTGAACTATAACGAAAGATGAAAAGAATATCTGTAAAGATGAAACACAGAGAATCATCGTCAGTAATGGTTGTTTGAAAAATATTGCCACGAGAGGCGATAAAACACACAAGAAAATCATTAAAATTAGTCCGGCAACGATGTTAAGAATGAAGACAGACGTTTCTTCGTCTATACTGATTTCCTTTCGTTGAATTAAACCATAACTAAAACCAGCATCGGCAAAGGCCGTCGCCAATGCAAAAAAAATCGCCAGCATCGCCATTAATCCGTACTCAGCCGGCAATAAAAGACGTGCGATGATTATAGAAATGCCAAATTGTATAATTTGAGGAATGAGGCGATGGACCGCAGACCACATAAAGCTGTTTATTAAAAATTGTCTAGTCATGAATAAATTTATTTTAAGAAATATCCATCAATTTGTTCTTTATGAAAGAAGAGTTATCTATGGCAACTCTTATAATGGAACAAATAGTCTTGATTTGTGTATCATCGATGGAAGTTCCGGTGGGCATAACAAGAACACGGTGTGCAACCCTGTCAGTTTCTTCAAGGAGAAGACCCGCATGAGGAAAGTAAGCATTATAAGGCGCCATACAATGACATCCCGGATAAAAGTAGCGCCTTGCCAGCACATTTTCGGAGTGGAGCACTTTCAGAATATCATCACGATTCAAACCTGCTTTTGTCTCATCAATTTCCAGAACGATATACTGATAATTTTGTTTTTCATTCTTATTATAGGGAAGAAGACTAATTCCCGGAATGTTTCTAAGCTCAGCCTTGTAGCATTCATAATTATTGCAATTTACAGCAACGATGTCCTCAAAGCCTTCCAGATTGGTCAGTCCCATTGCGGCGCATACTTCTGTTATTTTCCCGTTGGTTCCGATATAAATGACATTGTCATATCCGGCAAATCCGAAGTTTTTCATTAATCTTATTTTCTCAGCCAGAGCATCATTATTAGTTAAAACCGCTCCGCCCTCAAATGTATTGAAACATTTTGTTGCATGAAAGCTGAAGACTTCCGCACTGCCGAAATTACCGATCATTTTACCATTATATGAACATCCAAAAGCATGTGCGGCATCAAAAATCAGTTTCAGCTTGTACTTCAAAGCAAGGCTTTCCAATGTTGTGATATCGCATGGGCGGCCCCAGGTATGCACTCCCAGGATGCCAGTTGTGCGGGGAGTGATCATCTTTTCGATTTTATTTACATCTATAAGATGAGTACGTGAATCAATGTCGCAGAACACTGGTGTAATTTCCTGCCACTGCAGTGAATGAGCTGTCGCAATAAAGGTAAAGGATGGAACAATAACCTCACCTTTTAATTCCAACGCCCGAATGACGATTTCAAGGGCGATTGTTCCATTACACATGGCAATACAATGTTTTGCACCGGTATATTCGGAGATTTTTTTTTCAAATGCCGTTACGTAAGGTCCATCATTAGTAAGCCATTTTCTATCGAGCATGTCATTGATAAGCTGAAGAAAGTGTTGCCGGTTGCCGATGTTGGGTCGTCCGACGTGGAGAGGTTCTTTAAAAGAAGGCGCATTGCCCCAAATTGCCAGATCATGAATTGCTTTCTTCTGTGTTCCCATAATTCCCTCTCTCCTTTACGGGTATGTAATTTCCGTGTGAATCATATAATTTATGACATAATTGAGTTTCCAGCTCCAAGATACGTTTTCGTGGTCTCTCTCGCACAGGTTTAGCGGGTGAGCCAACATAAATTGTCCACGGTTTGCAGTCTTGTGTAATCAGCGAATTTGCGCCAATAGCTACACCTTCGCCTATTGTAACGCCTGGGAGAATAACGGAATTTGCACCGATGATAGCATGCTTTTTAATGTAAACGAAAGAGCGATTTGGTATGCGATATGGGTGGGGTACGGCTGGATTTGTCATGTATGAACCCGAGTAGTCTTCATTACCCGTGTATATTCTGACACCGCCGGAAAGTCCCGAAAAGTCCTCCATGACAAGTTCGCCACCGCCTGTGACGGATGTAAATGACGCTATATGAACAAAGCTACCTATGCTGATTTTTCCCCCACCCATGATAAATACAAAATCATCAATAATGACTGAATCACCGATAGATATTGATCCGGGAGATGTAATCTTTGCCTGTGGCCAAATCATAACATCTTTGCCCACTTTCATTAATCCAATATTGTATGCTTGATTCATTTTTCTTAACTTTTAAAATTTTGCATTTATTGAATTATTCTTAATTCAGCTTCGCCCCGTGAGTTACATTGCGGGAATGTTACCCAAGAGGAAAATGTATAAAATCAATATTTTAACGCAGACAACGAATTATTATTTCTTCGCCTGCCGCTGCCAGACCAGAAAATTAGGGCGGTTTTCCAGCTTCGGGATAAAATCTTTAAACTCTTCTCTGGTCATGACCAGAGAACGGATCTTGCGTTTGATATATCGTTCAGTTTTTCTGCTCAAGTCATTCAGATGATACTGGTCAATGTTTCCCACCAGCACTAAATCAATAATTCCGTTGTCTTTTCCTTCAGCGTAGTCATCGATGATATAGGCTTTTTCCAGGTCTCCCAGCCGGATCAGGATGCTGTCGACAACCTGATCCAGCCCGATGACTTTGCTGACCATGGATTTCAATTCCGGGAAGAGGGGATGATCGTTATTGGCTGAGTAAAAAACATTGCGACCTTCTTTTTCAGATGTAAGCAGTTTTGTTTTGGTCAGTTGGTTCAGTTCTTCCCGGACGGCGTTGGAAGATACATTAAGATCCTTTGATAATTCGCGCAGATAGGACTTTGTGCCGGGATTAAAGAAAAAGCGCGTCAGCAGGCTGATTCTTGTTTTTGAGGAAATTAGTCCCGCAAAAAGGTCTGTCATAACTTATCCTTTATGAGTAGTTAATCTACTCATAACACATTTGTGATAATTGTCAATATTTTTTTCGGATACGAGACAGTCGGATTAAAATGTAAAGGAAAAATTTCAGATGAAGGGCGTCAATCCCTTCTTTCGCGTCTGTCGTAATGGAGCTGAGCGATCTGTTCAGAGACAAGACCCACCATAAAGATTAAGACAGCCATGCTGATAAGCATGGCGGAAGTCGGGCCATATCGCACATCCAGGAAGAAGATTTTATAAAGACCATAGAGCAATCCGATAAGAAAAACAGAAAAGCTTACAGGGAGAAACACCCGCAAAGGCGAGAAAAGCGTGGCTATCTTGACGATGATTAAAAAGAAGCGTGAGCCGTCGCGCAGCAGTCTTATTTTGCTCTTTCCCGTGCGGCGGTTTGTTTTGATCGGCACATAGGCGAGGCTGAATCCGGAGCGCAGCACGGCCATCGTAATTGTGGTCGGATAGGAAAAAGTATTGGGCAATAGCGAAACAAACTGGCGGGCAATCACCGCTTTAATCGCCCGGAAGCCGGATGTTAAATCCTGTATTTTTTTATTGCAGATGTAAGACGCGAAAAGATTGTATACCCCGTTGGCAATGTCGCGGTGAAGATACGATTCAGAATCCCCGGTGCGCGCTCCCACAACCATGTCAAACTGTCCGATCTTGTCCAGCAGTTGAGGAATGTATTCCGGATTATGTTGACCGTCGCCGTCCATCATCACCAGAACATCGCCTTTTGCGTTACGGATTCCTGTCTTCACCGCGGCGCCGTTGCCGATGTTATAGGGGTGAGAGATCACCACCGCGCCGGCATTGTGCGCTTTTTCATACGTATCATCTCTTGATCCGTCGTCAATCACCAGAATCTCGTATGATCGCTTCAGTGTGCCCATGATTTTATGAATACTACCGATGACATCGGTAATAATTCTGCCTTCATTATACGTCGGTATAATAATGCTGACTTCGGGTTGATGGTTCATTGGACATCCTTTCTTTGAGAAAAACGTACTATTTTTTATTTGATTTGTCCAAAAATATTTAGCCGCAAAGTCATTTTATAAATTAATATTCTGTTGAATTTACTTGATATTAAGTTTCCCCGGTAATATTATGAAACATCTTTATAGTATTGCAGAAATCGGGATGAGCTCCCGAGCAAGCCATCTGAAAAATCGGATGTAGGGTACGTTCCCCGAACGCGCCGTTTATGAGACAGGATGGGGTTCGCACCCGGATAAACCGTGTGTAATGAATGTAGGGCGCGATCCCCGAGCGCGCCGGTTGGTGCTTGAAAATATTAACTGTTATAAAAAAGATCCTAAAAAAGGTATCCGTGGATCAAAAAACCGAAGCTGAAATCGTTATCAGGGTTTTAAAGGGAGACAGGCAGGCGTACGCGCTGCTTGTCGACGAATACAAAAATCCCATTTACAATTTGGCTTACCGGATGACCAATAATTTGCACGATGCCGAAGACCTGGCGCAGGAAACCTTTATCCGCGCCTATCAGAACCTCTCCCGATATGACCAGAACAGAATATTCTTCACCTGGCTTTATACCATCGGCATCAATCTCATCCGCAACCATTTGAAAAAAAATGACCGGCGTAGCGAGCCCTTGACGGATGCGCATATCGCGTCCGCCTCCCGGGCGCGGGAAAAACAAACCACAGAAGAAAATATTCCGGCCGAAGAAAAAATGCTGCAACTTGAAAAATCGCTGCAAAAACTGCCTGTCGATTTGCGCGAAGCAATCGTTTTGAAATATTATCAGGGGCTTACCTTTGAAGAAGTATCCGTCATCACGGGCGATTCGCAAAGCGCTGTGAAGATGCGCGTTTATCGGGGTTTGGAGAAATTAAAGAAAATGCTGGAATATGTTGAATAGAATTGCTCTTTGACATATATTATACAAGGTGTCATAAAAGTACATCAACCATAAAGAATGCTCAATAACAATGAAGGAGGAATCCCTTATGAAAAAGTTTATAACTATAATCGTGACATTGCTTTGTATTTTGCTTCATGTCGAAATACTTTTTGCAGGGTCAGGTGATTTTAATGCCGATTCCATCACAGATATTCTCTGGCGAAATACATCCACCGGCCAGGTGAACCTCTGGTTTATGAATGCTGACGGAACCAGAAGCAGTTCCAAGACTCTTCTTACGGATATCAGTTGGACTGTTGCAGAAACAGGCGATGTAAACAATAATGGTATAGCCGATATATTCTGGCGACAGGCCTCCACCGGAAAAGTGAATTTATGGTTTATGAATGTCGATGGAAGCAGGGCAAGCGCCAGAACGTTGATTACCGATCCCAGTTGGACGGTTGCGGGAACCGGTGATTTCAACGCTGACGGAAAAAGTGATGTTCTCTGGCGACAGGCGTCCACCGGCAAAGTAACTTTGTGGTTTCTGAATGCCGATGGAAGCAGAGCCAGTGCTAAAACGCTTATTACGGACGCAAGCTGGACAGTAGCGGGGACCTGTAAATTCAACACGGATGCCATAACCGATATTCTCTGGCGACAGGCGTCCACCGGCAAAGTGACTTTATGGTTGATGAACGCTGATGGCACAAGAGCAAGCGCCAGGACGCTGATTACCGATGCCAGTTGGACGGTAGCGGGAACGGGTTATTTTAATTCTGACAATGTATCGGATATTCTTTGGCGACAAGCGTCCACCGGCAAAGTGACTTTATGGTTGATGAACGCTGATGGCACAAGAGCAAGCGCCAAGACGTTGATTACCGATGCCAGTTGGACGGTAGCGGGCACCGGCAATATCAACGCCGATTCCATAACCGATATTTTCTGGCGGCAGGCGTCCACCGGCAAAGTGACTTTATGGTTTATGAAAAATGACGGCACAAGGTTAAGCTATAAAACACTCATGACCGATATGAATCAGACCATAGTACCTTTACCATTACCATCCTCGACTCCCGCCTCCGGCAGTCTGGACACGACGTTTGGCGGAGACGGCATTGTCACCACAGCATTAGGCAGCGGGAATGAACAAGCCAATGCTGTTGCCATCCAGACAGATGGCAAAATTGTCGTAGCGGGCTATTCCAGTAATGGCAGCAACAATGATTTTGCTGTGGTAAGGTATAATACAGACGGCAGTCCGGACGCAACTTTTGGTGGAGGTGACGGCATCGTCACGACTCCGGTTGGCAGCAGTGATGATTATGCCACTGCCATTGGCATCCAGTCAGACGGCAACATTGTTGTGGCGGGATATTCATGGAATGGCAGTGATTATGATTTTGCCGTAGTGAGATACAATACAGTTGGCAATCTGGATACAACATTTGATTCAGATGGCAAGGTAACCACACCGGTTGGCATTGGAGATGACCAGGCCAACGCCGTGGCCATTCAATCAGATGGCAAGATTGTGGTGGCGGGATATTCATGGAATGGCAGCGATTATGATTTTGCCGTAGTGAGATACAATACAGGCGGCAGTCTGGATACAACATTTGATTCAGATGGCAAGATAATCACACCGATCGGGAGCGGTGATGATCAAGCTTATGCGATGGTCATTCAATCTGACGGAAAGATTATAGTAGCGGGACAGTCAAGTAATGGCAGTGACAACGATTTTGCTGCAGCTAGGTATAATACGGATGGCAATCTTGATACAACCTTTGGCGGAAACGACGGCATAGTCGTCACATCGTTGGGTGGGGATGATTATGCGCGTGCAGTTGCTGTTCAGCCTGATAACAAGATCGTGGTCGGGGGATGCAGCGATTATGATTTTGCGTTAATTAGATATGACTCAGGTGGCAATTTGGATACAACCTTTGGGGGTGGGGACGGTATTGTGATCACACCCATTGGCAGTGGGATAGACATTGCCGCTGCGCTCACTATCCAACAAGGGAATATAGTAATGGCAGGTGTTTCTCAGAATGTTAGCAATTTTGATTTTGCATTGGTTAGATACAATATAGATGGCATTATTGATACAACTTTTGGTGGAGTTGATGGTAAAGTAATGACACCAATTGGGAGCGGTTGGGATGTGGCCTATGACATTACCATTCAGCCTGCCGACGGCAGAATAGTGGTAGTAGGATATTTCAACAATGGCAGCAACGATGATTTTGCCCTTGTAAGGTATTGGCCGTAATAAGAATTAGAAAACTCTACGGGTAACCGAGATTAAAAAGGAGGGCGGCATTAAATTGCCTCCCTTCTTTTTGTTTCTGATTTTCAGACTTTAAATTTAGTCCGAATTCAACGGGAATGAGTTAATAGCGCTTACCTTTGAAGAAGTGTCCGCCATCACGGGCGATTCGCCAAGCGCGGCAAGATGCGCATCTATCGGGGATTGGAAACCCTGAAAAAAATAATTCAAGAAATGTGACTTTGAGCGTTTGAGATTGTATATAAAACATAAGGGAGATTTTGAAGTATGTTTGGAAAACAGGATGAAAACTGGTCTCAATTCAGTGATCTAATCGAAATCATTGAAAATTCCGGACAAAAACAGGCGCCGGAAAATTTTACACCCCATATCATGGCTAGGATTTCTGAAGTAAAAGAAACCGATAAGTCATTATCATTGAGGAATTCATTTGCTACAAAATTTGATTTTGGATTTAACGCAGCCGTGACCCGCGCGGAATGCGCTTTCTACTTTTTAATTACAGGTTTTTTCTATTTTGTTCTCGGTCTCATTATGATGATCGGCCTTCCACTTCCGATCATTATGCAAAACAATGAATGGTTATCTTTTCAGCCTGTCTTTGGTCTTTTACTTGCCGCGGAACTTACACTCCTCGGTATTATAATATACAAAAAAGGCGATTCAGCAGTACTGTTCGCTCGTTTGGGGACTGTTTTATACGCGGCTTTGATCATTCTTAATTGTTGGATAGGTGCCTTTTATATTCAACCTGCCACAGCTTTATTATTTATAGGGGTTTTTTCTATGACCGGCTTAGTCCTGGCTGTTTTGTTGGGATTAGCGGTTGCGCATTACGATACGGAGAATATTTGTTCGGAGGTTAACTGATGCATCATGTTCTCGGGAAGTTAAAAAATAAACACGGTTTTACAATGATTGAAATCATTTGTATTCTAGTGATCGTAGGTATTATTGGAGTCTTTGCGATCACGCGAATGACCAGCACGCAAGATATTGATCTTGCCTCGCAGATTGAAGTTGTTAAGACGCATCTGCGTCAGGCACAAGCGCGAGCGATGAGTTCCGGCAGACCATGGGGCATCTTTTTTCATAGCAATAAAAAAAGATATTACCTGTTTGACGATGCAGCTAATACAACGAAGGTTTTGCTTTTAGGTGAAAAAAACGCAGAGGTCGACCTTCAACAAGACAAGAACTCTGCATTGCGCATCGACCCGCCCAGCGGTAACAGGGTGACCTTTAATGCCTACGGCAGTCCCGGCACAGCAAATATTGTTCTGACGACGAATGGCGGCAATATTACCATAACAAAGAATACAGGATTTATTCCCTGAAGCTTAGCAGGAGGAATTTTATGCGATCTAGACAAAAATATCAAACACGAAGCGACCGGGGCTTCACGTTGATAGAGGTTATTGTTTCACTTATTGTGGCAGGTATCCTCGGTGCCATGCTTGTAGCCTTTATGGGATCCCAAATGATGCATAGCGGGGATCCGGTGATTCTCGCGAAAAACGGGGCTTATCTCAATCAGATTATGGAAAAAATGGTAGCCGACTATACACGTCTGCAAATTACAAGTCCGGGACCTGCCGGCCTGCAAACATTTGAAGGAAGAGTTAAAACAGCAAATCTATATGGCAGCGGCTATACCGCAACAGCTACCTATGTTTCGATTCCCGCTACTGGCGCCAATGTCACTGTCTCAAGTTCTTCTTATAATGCCAATGCCAATAACAATCTTCAGGTTAGTGTTACTTACAAGGGTCTGACAGTGACCGAAATTTTTGGGGGCTAAAACTATGTTGATGAAAAGATTTTCAGAGATCGGTAAGAGAAAAGTCATCGAATCAAAAAAAGGTTTTACGCTGATAGAAGTTATCGCCGTGCTGCTGATTGTTGGTGTAATGGCAGCGCTGGGCGGAATGGGTATCGTTCAGGCGGTTAAAGGATATCTTGCAGTCAAAGAAAACGCAGCGATAACCCAAAAAGCGCAATTGGCCATGTCACGGATCACACGGGAAATCCAGGAAATGATTAGTATGGAATCCGGCACTGCCGGAGGAGATAGTGAGGTTCTGCGCATAGTTGGTACAGCCAACTGCCTGACTGATGACAACTGCGTTCGGAGATTGGGGCGTCCCGCTTCCTCTAATCCCATTAATGTTCGAAATACGGTAAAAATTGTTTTCGGTTCCAATCCTATAAGAGACGGGGATACTCTGATAGACAACGTCACCAATTTTCAGTTTACCTATTACAGCGGCAATGTGAGCAGTACTTCATGGGCGCCCGGGAATGATGTAAATCTCACAGGTATTGGTGTTAACATGACTGTTAACAGGTCTGATGGTAAGGCAATCAGTTTCCAGAGCCTTATCGATCCTCGAAACAATGGGAATATGGGGGGTGCAAATGTCCCCTCGGCGGTGCCCCCCGGCACACCGGCACAGTGGAATGTTAATTGCTTTGTAGCTACCGCCGCTTATGGTGATGCAACACATCCCATGGTACAGATATTACGGGATTTTCGGGACAGAGAACTGATTCACTGGCCGGGCGGGAAGGCCTTTATTCATTTGTACTATCAAAACGGCCCGAAGGTGGCCGATATGATTCGCAACCATCCGGCGGCCATGTGGGCTGTTCGATGTCTGCTGGCACCCATTGTTTACTTTGCCTTTTGCTTGATGTACGCGCCGATGGCAATTCCTTTTATGTTTTTAGTGTCTGTCTTTATTACATTGGCAGTGTTTTCAGTTTACCGTCGGAAAACCGTTCTCAGTGCCGCTATTGTACGATCACGGGGTAGTATCCTGATTGCCCTAATCATCACGATGGTTGTTATGGCTTTGCTGGCGGCGGCCATGCTTCCTATGTTTTCCTCTTCTTATATGAATCAGTTCCATGCCGACCAGGGCCGCAAAGCTTATTTTCTCGCGGAATCCGGTTACCGATACGCGGCCGGCCGTTTTCTCTGGGCCGGCACTGATCCAGCGCGAGATGCTGTCATACTGGACTTGAACGGCGCAGCGAACGCGGGGAAAATCGTCAATCTGCTCAACAATGCCGGCTCATTCAGGACACAGATACAGCCCTTCTGGTTCAATGTGAATTCATTCACCGCAGGTTCCAATAGTCTTGTTACAAATGCCCTGGGCAAGATTCCCACGGAGTTTAACAGTAGTTGCAGCGGAGGTACACCTTCTTCGCCTTGCGGATATCTTAAAGTGGGAGACGGCAATACCTATTCATACAATGTCCGCACTGTCGCCTCAAATGGCATTACTTTCGGCGGTCTTTACAGTTCCTCATCGTCAACTATTTCATCCGGCCAGACAGTTTTGCCTGTGGCGCAAACTTCCAATGCCACTGCCACGCAGACCCTCACGAATAAAGGAAAACTGAATTTGAGTTCTTACGGTGCCGAACAGTTTCCGGAGTATAACGGTATTTTTACTTTTGATTTTATGCCGGGAACAACATTTAACTACATATACCGAAAGGGCACAGTACTTTATAATATTACTCTTGGTGACAAGTCCAGGCCGTGGTCTAACGTGATTGTGCCTTCAAATACTAAATTGATTCTTGAAAAGTTCCTACGCATCACCTCAACCGGTACAACGAAAGGCGGGGCTACCCGTCAGGTGAGTTATGACACATCGCTTACATGGCTTTCGGGAGCAGGCGGAAAAGTGCCTGTGGAGGATCAAATTGGCGAAAAAGAATCCGATTTAATCTTTCCGCCAAATACCGTTACCGTTACTAATACGATTAATGTCGCACAGATGAAGGACATACCTGCACTTAGCTCATTATTTCCGGGCTTTGTGGGATGGATACTGAGTATTGTCGAAGCCATATTTGGATTTTTCGATCTAGTGCATGATTGGGTATTTAGCGATTGCGACAGTTTTAATCCTGCGTTAAACTTTATTGCAGCCAATCCAACCCAATTGACTTATGACCCTGCCCAGGCATGGGTGGATGGCCAGGGTTTCCTGTCCTACGACATTCAGGTGAAAGTTGAAGCAGAGGGTCAAAAACACTTCTTTGCCGGGCCGACCTTCCGGGGAAGAAATGACGCGTCGGGGCGATTTGCTTCGTACGGTGTTTCTTTTGCCAGGGCAAAACGTTATTCACACCCGGGTGATTTAGGAGGCTGTACTGCCTGCTACGCAGTTGACCAATTCGGTCCCTTGTTTGGCCCGGTGGAAGATACACCACTATGGCGATATGGTCCGATCGGTTCATGTCCTGTTGCTCCTTCTGCCGGCTTGGAGAAGGAAGGTGACCCCGACGTGTGTAGTGCCGGTCCGGACCGTCCTGAATTTGAATATAGCCTGCCTGCAATCATCCTCTGGAAAATTGTTGGGGGCAAACCGCAGATGATTGCTTACCGGATTCTATCTGCGGCCGACGGCATCGTTTCTTACGACTCTTCCACGAATGCATGGCGACTGAATCCGAATTATTCCACGCTGATGGTTCGCGTTGCCGAGGGATACGCCATAACTTTTAATAATGGCACTTCAGAGATTAAAAAGAATGATATCATCACCAATGCAGGCAATACCAGAAGAGCCCAGGTTGTGGCGGCGATTCTGGACAGCGGATCCTGGGCCGATGGTAACGCCGCCGGTACCCTGGTTGTTAGTAATGTTCGCAATGGATCCGGCACATTCAGCGGGGCGATTAATAAAGGCGGCACGCAGGTGGCCAATGCTACCAACTTTGATCAGAACAAGAGAAATTACATCAGTGCTTATTTCAGCCATCCGGGACCGGCTGACCAGGGCACACCCAATAACGTGGTAACAGACAACAACAGACATGCCAATCAAATTGGCCAGCATAACTGGCCGCCTGATAATCCGTCCGATCTTGCCGCCGGCAATGATTACTTTACGCTGGTCCAATGGGCAGGAACGGCAAATGATACAAAAGCTGATACCGTATTCTATTCAGATTGTTCATCAGGTTGGTCATTTGAGAAAAAGCATAGTTTCTTTGGCATTCCCTATAGCAACTGGAGTCACATATTGGGTAATATGTTTGTTGCCGCAGGAAACCTTGAAGAATTTGCCACATCCCCAACCTTTACGGTTAACGCCGGCGTGACCTATGAAGTGGATGTTGTTCTTGGCCTTGCCTCTCTAGATGCCGGGATGCATGTTTATTTCGGGTGCCAGCGAGCTTACATTCCCTTGCAGCACGGCATGGCTGCCAAACATTTTAAGGTACAATTCAGGCCGACTGTTGCAGATCTTGGTGGTACCAGCAAAGACATTTCAATTCGATTCCGTCCGGATGAACCGACCAGTGCCACCATTTATTCTGTTACAGTAACCCCCTTTATTAATGGTGCGTTAGGGTCACAGAAAGCCGTCATCAGGGATTCAGATCTAACAAGTCCAAGTCCAAATACCTGCCTAACGAATACTTCGTTTACCTGCGGGGCGTCAGATTTTGAATTCGGCATCAATAATGCCGGTGATACATTCGGCCTGCTGACCATCGGTGAGACTGGGAAGTACATTTCCTATGATGACTGGTGGATTAGAATGGATTTAAAAAAGGGGACTTCGTTATACCCGCCCATTCAGCATTAAAATTTTGCTGCGAATCAACAAAGGCCGGCATCTTCACGCAAGATGCCGGCCTTCTTCTTTTGTGAAATAATCCTTGCGTTAATATTTGACTTTTTTCTCTTATGTGTTATCTTCCGTGGCCAATCAACAAATAAAATTGATTTCTGAACAGGAGGGGGAGAGTAGTGAAAATTATTGTCAAAAAAGGCATGCTGGCGGACGCGGAAAGCCAGGCGATTATTCTGGCGCTGTTTGAAGACAGCAAAAAACTGACCGGAGTCGCGCTGGAAATTGATAAAATCAGTGGGGGATTAATCAGCGATTTAATCGGCAGCGGCGATTTCGCGGGCAAACCTTCTCAAATATCAGTCGTCTATACCAGAGGCGCAATGCCGGCAAAGCGGCTGGCGCTGGTCGGTCTGGGCAAACATCAGGAATGCAATCTGGAAAAAATCAGAGGGGCTTATGCCTCGGTGATGCGCCATCTGCGTGGCCTGGGCGTTAAAGAAGCTGCGACGGCCATCAATGTCAATCTCCTGCCGGGTAAAAAAGAGCAGACCGCGCAGGCCGTGGCAGAGGGAGCACTGCTGGGGCTTTATCAGTACACGCCTTACAAGACCGTCGGCCGTGAAGATTTGAAGGAGATGGATGAATTGACGGTGATTGCCGACGTGAAGGATTTTTCTGTCATTGAATCGAATGTCAAAAAAGCGCGTCTGATTGCAGACGCTGTTTGCTTCGTGCGTGATCTTATTTCCGCTCCGTCCAATGAAATGACGCCCACTATTCTGGCCCAGAAGGCCGGTGAGCTGACGGACAGAAAAAATGTTTCCTGCCGGGTTCTGGATAAAAGCAAATTGAAAGAAATGGGCATGAACGCGCTTCTGGCCGTAGCTTCGGGAAGCCATGAAGAGCCGAAGCTGATTGTCCTGGAATACGCGGGAGGCAAAAAGAAAGACGCGCCGATTGTTCTGGTGGGGAAGGGGCTGACGTTCGACAGCGGCGGAATTTCCATCAAGCCGGCGGAGAAAATGGATGAGATGAAAACGGATATGTCCGGCGGCGCGGCGGTGATCGGCGCGATCCGGGCGGCTGCGGATCTGCAGCTCCCTTTGAATATTACGGGGCTCATTCCTGCCACGGAAAATCTGCCCGGCGGCTCAGCCTATAAACCGGGCGACATTATCAAATCCTATTCCGGAAAAACTATCGAGGTTCTCAATACCGATGCCGAAGGCCGCCTGATTCTGGCGGACGCTCTGGCTTACGCCTCCGAGTTCAAGCCGGAAGCGGTGATCGACCTGGCGACTCTCACCGGCGCCTGCATTATTGCGCTGGGCGATGATGTCATCGGTCTGCTGGGAACGGACGACAAACTGAAAAAAGAAATCAATAGCGCGGCGCAAACGACCGGCGAACTGGTCTGGGAGCTGCCGCTGTGGGAACAGTATCACGAACAGATCAAAAGCGATATCGCCGATTATAAGAATACCGGCGGACGCCCTGCCGGCACGATTACGGCGGCCGCTTTCCTGAGCAAGTTTGTCGGGGATCATCCGTGGGTGCATCTGGATATCGCCGGTCCTGCCTGGACCACCAAAGACAAACCCTACATTCCCAAAGGAGCGGCGGGCGTCGGTGTCCGGCTGCTGGTGGAATTCCTGACCCATCGCGCTAAAAAATAGTTCATGCGGACGCCTCTTCTGGAAATAAAAAACCTGGAGACGGTTTTTGATACGGCTCGGGGCAGCATCAAAGCCGTGGACGGCGTTTCCCTGCGGGTTCAATCCGGCGAAACGCTGGGTGTGGTCGGGGAGTCCGGCTGCGGCAAAACCATGCTGGCGCTTTCCATTATGCGACTGGTACCCGGCAACGGCCGCATCGCGAACGGCGAAATCATCTTTTCCGGCCATGATTTGCTGAAATTATCCGAAGACGAGATGCGCGCCCGCCGCGGCAGTGAGATCTCGATGATTTTTCAGGAGCCGATGACGTCGCTCAATCCCGTGCTGCGCATCGGTGAACAAATCGCCGAGGCCATCCGTCTGCACCAGAATCTGCCGGCCAAAAAGGCGCTGGAGTTGAGCGTTGAACTTCTGCGCGACGTGGGCATTCCCGATCCGCAAAAAAGGATTCGCGACTATCCGCATCATCTCAGCGGCGGTATGCGGCAGCGCGTGATGATCGCGATGGCGATGTCCTGCCATCCGCAGTTGCTGCTGGCCGATGAGCCCACGACGGCGCTCGATGTCACCATTCAGGCGCAGATTCTGGATCTGATTTCCGGTCTGAAAGAAAAGAATAATATGGCGGTGATTTTTATCACGCACGATCTGGGCGTCATTGCGCAGAATGCCCAAACCGTCGCGGTGATGTACGCGGGCAAGATTGTGGAAAGCGCGCCGGTGGAAGCTTTGTTTGCCGCGCCGCTGCATCCTTATACCCGCGGGCTTCTGGAATCCATCCCCGCCGTTTGCGCGGCGTCCGGCCGGAAAGGGGAGCATCTGAAAACGATTCCCGGCACGGTGCCCGGCCTGTATGATTTAACCGCGGGCTGCCGTTTTTGCGACCGCTGCCCGGACACTTTTGCCGATTGTAAATCGAAAGAGCCAACGCTTCAGGAAGTTCAAGCGGGTCATTTTGTTTCCTGCTGGAAATACGACGGAAAAAATTAATTGGATGATGGAATCATGTCCGACGCGCTTGTCGAAATCAGCGGATTAAATAAAAAGTATGCTTTGAGCGGCGGGTTTCTGAGCCCTCAGAAAAGAATCGTTCATGCCGTCAATGACGTCAACCTGCAGGTTTTCAGAGGCGAGACGCTGGGTGTGGTCGGGGAGTCCGGCTGTGGGAAATCAACGCTGGCGCGCCTGATGACCAGACTGGAAAAACCTACCGGCGGTTCAATCAGCTTCAAAGGCGAAAATATTTTTTCCTATACGAAGGGGGCGCTGAAGTCTTATCGCCGCGGCGTCCAGATCATTTTTCAGGATACGTATTCGTCGCTCAATCCGCGCAAAACGGCTTTGAGTATGATTCAGGAGCCGCTCACCATTCATCGTCTGGGCAGCGCCAGGGAGCGCGAGGAGAAGGCGCTGGAAATCATGAACAGGGTCGGCTTGAAGAAGGAACACGCGAATCGTTATCCCCACGAGTTCAGCGGCGGACAGCGGCAGCGCATCGGCATCGCGCGGGCGCTGGTGTTGAATCCGGAGCTGATGATTGCCGATGAGCCGGTTTCTTCACTGGATGTTTCCATTCAGGCACAGATCCTGAACCTGCTTCTGGATCTGAAAAACGATTTTCATCTGACGTATCTGTTTATTTCCCATGACCTCAATGTTATCCGGTTCATTTCCGATCGCATTGCCGTGATGTATCTGGGCAGAATCGTCGAGTTGACAACCAATGAAAATATTTATGGCCGGCCGCTGCATCCCTACACCCGGATGTTGCTGGATGCCGTGCCTTCCTGCGATCCGCAGCAGAAGGAGCGGAAAATGAAAATTAAAGGCGAGGCAAGACCCCAAAACGGCGAGGGCTGTGCTTTTCAAAACCGCTGCGAGCACAGGGTAGAGATTTGCGAAAAAGAAGCGCCTCCTTTGAAAAAATACGATGAACAGAGCCATTGCGCCTGCCACCGGGCGGGAACAATTTAGGCGTTTAATAAATGTCATTCCGAATCCCCGACTTGTCGGGGTGAGGAATCTTAAAGATTTCTCCCTGCGGTCGACAGAGCGGGAGCTTCACAATTGACTTGAGAGGTTGATATGAGTGAAGAACGAATATTCATTCACAACGGCCCGTTGGTGATCGAAGGCCTTTTGCATCAGGCGAGCGCGGAAAAAGCCGCGGTGATCTGCCATCCGCATTCGCAGATGGGCGGTTCGATGCATAATAATGTCGTCGAAGCGCTGCAGGATGCTTTTGCCGCTCTCAATTATTCAACGCTGAGATTCAACTTCCGGGGAGTCGGCGCCAGCACGGGAAATTATGATGAAGGTAGAGGCGAGCAGCGCGATATCATCGCCGTATGTGACTATTTGCGTCAGCGAGGATTTTCAGAACTGGTCTTTGCCGGCTATTCGTTCGGTTCCTGGGTGGGATCCAAAATGATTCAGGAAGGAGATTCTTCCTTTTCTTTTTCTCTCTTTGTGGCGCCGCCGCTGGATTATTTTGATTTTGAATGGAGGAAGCTGAAAGGGAAAGTCGATTTAATCATTGCCGGCGATTCCGATCAGTTCTGTTCCCTGAATGTTTTGAAGCGGGAAGCCGGGAACATCGGTGTTCCGCTGGAAGTGATTCGCGGCGCTGATCATTTTTATTTTGGAAAAGAAGAAGATATTGCGGAGATTCTCAAAAAAAATGGGTTAAACAAAACATAATTAATTGATAAAAAATGCTTGATTTCCAAAATTCAAGATGATAAACAATTACGCAACTTCACAAAATTACATTGATTAAAGTTGTTTTGGCTAAGATTCAGGTGTTTTGTTGTCAGGAAAATTTTTAGTGTCAGGCTTTATAAAAAATAAAATAACCGCAGAAAATTCTTGATTTAAAGAATTGATGCGGTTTTTTTTATGCTTCCCGCAAATTCTTATCCGGCAGGAAGCGAATTTTTAAAAGGAGGGTTTTTAGCTTTGGCAGAAGGAAAAGTAAAGTGGTTCAACGAGAAGAAGGGGTTTGGTTTTATTGAAAATGATGAAGGTGGAGATGTTTTTGTTCATTATAGTGCTATCAGCGGAACAGGATTCAAGACGCTTTACGAAGGTCAGAAAATTCGTTTCGATATTGAGCAGGGAAACAAAGGTCCCAGCGCAACAAATGTTACGCCACTATAATCGTCTTAACTAATCCAGATTATTAAACCAGAAATGCCTCGTTTTACGGGGCATTTTTTTTAATGCGGATCATACAATGAAAGAAATTAAAACGTTATGAATTTATTCTTGTCATTTCGACCGAAGGGAGAAATCTCACCATCAATAAGATTTCTCGTCGTCCCAAAAAGTCGGGACTCCTCGAAATGACAACTTTAATTTTCTGAGACGTCTATTGCATATTCGTTAACCTGACAATACACAGTAGCTTGCTGCGATCAAGGTTCTTTTCATGTCCAAAAATCTTATCGTTATTCTCGGCCCTACCGCTTCGGGGAAGACCCGTCTGGCGGCTAGGCTTGCCTGTGATTTGAATGGCGAAATCATTTCCGCCGATTCCCGTCAGGTCTATCGGCATATGAATATCGGCACCGGCAAGGATTTAAACGAATTCATCATCGACGGCCGGGAAATTCCTTATCACATGATTGATCTGGTTGAGCCGGAGGATGAATTCAATCTGTTTGAGTTTCAAAATAGATTTTATTCCATCTTTAATGCGCTTCAAAACAAAGGCGCCCTGCCGGTTCTGGTCGGGGGGACCGGTCTTTATCTGGAATCCGTTCTTTGCGGCTACGATCTTCCCGCCGCGCCGATCCATAAAAACCAAAGGGAAACTTTGAGTGGCAAAACAAAGGATGAGCTTCAAAAACTCCTTTGGGAATTAAAGCCGCAAATGCACAACAGAACCGATCTGGATGATCCGGATCGATTGATCAGAGCCATCGAAATTGAACGGGCGCGCATGGGAGCCGCAAAGACGCGGGAGGGAAAGCCTGAAATTGACGCGGCGGTTTTCGGAATCAAATGGGAAAGAGCCGCGCTCAGAGAAAGCATCACCCGCAGGCTGGAAGAGCGGCTTGATCAGGGCATGGTGGAGGAGGTCTCCGGTCTTCATGCCGCGGGATTGGGCTGGGATCGGCTTGATCGTTTCGGCCTGGAATACCGCTTTGTCTCTCAATATCTCCGGAATCAAATCCCGTATGATGAAATGAAAAACAGACTGAACACCGCCATCCATCAGTTCGCGAAAAGACAGGAAACCTGGTTTCGGCGGATGGAGAAAAAGGGTGTGGTGATTCGCTGGATTCCCGGCGATGATTATCACCTGCTGAAGAATAGCGTTATGGAAGCTCTATGATGAAAAAAAAATCGCTGATCGACGACTATCTGAAAAATTATTCCGTGGGTAAAAATTGGGAATTCAGGGCCAACGGTGTCGGAGATATTTCTCAAGTCGTTGTGATACCGGCTTACGCGGAGAAGGAATATCTTTTTCACACGCTGGCGTCGTTGGCGAAAAATAATCCGTCAGACCGTGAACAGTCGCTGATTCTCTGTGTTGTGAATAACAGGGTGGATGCGTCCGGGGACGTCAAAGAGAATAACCGGCAAACGATGGAATGTCTGGGGGCGCTGGTCGGTCAAAAATCCATCAGCGGTTTTGCCGGCGATCGGGCACTTCATCCGCTCCTGGCGATTGTTGCCGATGCAGGAATGAAGCTCGGATACGTTGACGCTTCCTCACCGGGGCGTGAAATGCCGGCCAGCACCGGAGGTGTGGGGATGGCCAGAAAAATCGGCATGGACATCGCGCTCACTCTTTTGCGTGACATGGAAGGGGTAGCGAAAGTCATTGTCAGTCTTGATGCCGATACGCTGGTGCGGGAAAATTATTTATCGGTCATCCGCCATCATTTTCAGTCGGATGCCCGAACCGCTATTGTTGCCTATGAACATCAGCTTCCTCAGGATCCGCGGCATCAGGCGGCGATCATCTGCTATGAAATATTTTTGCGCTACTGGATTCTGGGGTTGAAGTTTGCCCGGTCGCCGTGGGCGTTTCATACCATCGGATCAACCATTGCCGTTTCCCCCGACGCCTATCTGCAGGTCAGGGGAATGAATAAGAGGGAAGCGGGCGAAGACTTTTATTTTCTCAACAAGCTGGCCAAAATCGGCAGCATTGACTGCCTGCAGGAAACCCGTGTTTATCCGTCAGCCCGCGCTTCATTGCGTGTGCCATTTGGAACCGGCAAACGGATTCAGCGATTTCTGGACGGCGGTTGTCCGGATGAATATTGCCTGTATGATCCGCGCGTGTTTTCCGTTCTGGGGGAGTGGCTTCAGCTTGCCGGCAATATGTTTTTCGGCCGCGGGGAGGAAGTGCTTGAAAAAGCCGGACAGATTCATCCGCGATTAAATGCTTTTCTGATGGAGAATAATTTTCTCATCTTCTGGTCGAAGATTCATCGCACGGCGAAGGATAAAAAAACGCTTGCCCGGCATTTCCATGACTGGTTTGACGGCTTCAAGACGTTAAAAATGATTCATGATTTGACCCGGGATGTATATCCGCAAATCAATATGTTTGACGCTCTGGAAAAAATGGCGGATCATCCGGGCTTTGCCGGACTGAATTTCAGCAGGGAGCGGGATGTCCCGCCATTGCCGGAACAATTGGCAATTTTGCGCCGTTTGCGGGGGATCACCTGATGCTGCTATGGTTTGAAAATATCAGGAAAATTGTCTTGACGTTCGTAGTTATTTTACATATAAGCCACAAAAAAAGTGAAATACTTTCAAATATTTTCGGGAGGAAATGAATGAATAATCAATTAAGAAAAAGCTGGCCAATTATTTTTGTTTTGTTTTTTGTTTTAATCATTGGAGGCTGCGAGAGCGGGAAAAAAGAATCCGCGCCAGGCGCGAACGCGATTCAGAGTTCAAACACAGCAGTGCCGGCAGGCACCAACGCGGCTGCTGTAGAAGCGGGGAATGCGTTATCCGGTGATATCGCGGTGAGTGTTGACGGCGTCGTGTTGAAAAAAGCTGATCTGGAGAAAGACCTGCAGGCGGCATTTAATATGTACAAAAACAAGGTTCCCGCTGATAAGCAGAAGGAAATGAAAGAGCAGCTCCGGAAACAGATCATTGACGTGTTCATTATGAGAACCCTGTTGTCCAGGGAAGTAGAGAAAAGGAAAATAACGGCCAGCAAAGAAGAAATCGCTAAAGCCGTTGAAAAGATCAAGGCCCAGGTGGCCCCGAACAAATCGGTGGATGAGTTTATGAAAGAAAACAAGATCACCAATGAAGATATTGCTCTGGCCGTGAAGATCGAGAAATTCCAGAATATGGAAGTCGGCCAGAAAGGGAAGCCGACGGATAAAGAAATTACCAAATTCTACAACGACAATCGTGAAAAATTCTTCAGCCAGCCGGCCGGCGTGCATGTCCGCCACATCCTGATCGCGGTGAAAAAAGAAGATGATGCAAAAACAAAAGCGCAAAAGAAAGCCAAAATAGAGGATTTACGCAAGCAACTGCTCAGCGGCGGAGATTTCGCGGAACTGGCGCGCAAAAACTCCGATTGTCCCAGCAAGGAAATGGGCGGCGATTTGGGCGATGTCAAGAAAGGCCAGATGGTCAAAGAATTTGAGGCTGCGGCTTTTTCGCAGGAAAAAAATGCGATCGGTCCCGTCATTACAACTCAGTACGGGTATCATATTGTTCAGGTTCTGGATAAGCAACCGGAGAAAAAAGTTGCGCTCAACGAAGTCAAAGACAAGATTTCCAAGCACCTGGAACAGACCAAAAAGATGGAAGCGTTCAAAGCCATCGTGAAGAAAATTCGGGATGAGGCCAAGGTCGTTATTAATTAAACCGCATCCATTATTTCATAAATTTATTTGAAACTGTGTTCACTATCGGGGAAGTTGCCGTGTTTGACTTCCCCGATATAATTTTTAACGGCTTTCTTGATTTCTGAATTCAGATTCGCGTATTTTTTCACAAATTTGGGCGTGAATCTTTCATTGATGCCCAGCAAGTCGTTAATGACCAGCACCTGTCCGTCGCAGTGAACGCCGGCGCCGATGCCGATGGTTGGGATGGTCAGGGACTGCGTGATTTCTTCCGCCAGTCCTTCCGGAATGCACTCCAGAACAACGGAAAACGCTCCCGCTTCTTCCAGCATGATGGCGTCCTCAATTATTTTCCGGGCGGCATCTTCCTTTTTTCCCTGCACCTTGTAGCCGCCAAGCTGATGAATGGATTGTGGCGTCAGCCCCAGATGTGCCATCACCGGGATGCCGGAGTCGGTAATTCTGCGCACCGTTTCTGAAAATTCTCTTCCGCCTTCCAGCTTGACCGATTGGGCGTTGGCTTCTTTCAGAAAACGTCCGGCATTTCTGACCGCTTCCTCTACGGACACCTGATAGGATAAGAAAGGCATATCGGCGACAATCAGAGCGTTGTTCGCGCCACGGGCGACGGCTTTGGTATGGTGCAGCATATCGTCCATGGTGACGGGCAGCGTCGTGTCGTAACCCAGAACGACATTTCCCAGCGAGTCGCCAACCAGAATGATATCGATGCTGCATTCATCCATAATGGACGCCATGGCGTAATCGTAAGCCGTCAGCATGCTAATCTTTTCGCCCGAGGCTTTCATTTTTTTGATGTCCGTAATGGTTTTGCGGATTATTTTTGTCTGCGTACTCATGATTTTACTCCTTTCAGAAGGGCTTTCATTTTTTTGGTCTGTCCGGCGTTCAACGTGCCTTTTTGCTGAGCGATTTTAGCGGCGAGAAATCCAAGCTCCGAATAAACAGAAGCATACTCGGGCAGGCTTTGATGAAGAGACTGGATATGTTTCCTGACGGTCCCCGCATCGCCGCGGGCAATGGGGCCGGTTAACGATAAGATCGATCCTGACTTTTCAATATTTTTCAGGCTGCCGTAAACCAGCGGCAGATAGGCCTGGCGGGCGTCTTTATCGCTGATACCGATGGATTTGGAGATGGATTCCACAATGTTCATTAACGTGACCAGGTAATTGGAGGCAAAGCACGCGGCGGCATGATAGAGCGGCTTCTGGTCCGGCGAAATCACGATGGGAATGCCTTTCAGATTACGGACGATTTTCCTGGCCCGCGATAAGGCTTTCTTGTCCGCCGTGATGCCGAAATAGCTTCCGGGAATGTTCCGGATGGCCTGCTCAATTGATGAAAAGCTTTGCAGGGGATGAATGCTGGCCACAGAAGCGCCGGCTTGTCTGGCCGGCTCCAGAAGATCCAGTCCGCCCGCACCGCTCATATGCAAAACAAATTTTTTTTTGATTTCCGGTTCCAGCGCGATCTCCGAGCAGGCGGACGCGATGGTGTCATCGGGCGTGGTGATTAAGATGTAGTCGGCATGCCGCAAGACTTCCCGGGGGGACAGAGCGATTTTTCCGCCTGTGTAGGGGAGGGCTCTTTTGAGCGCGGCCGGCGACTGGTCGTAAAGGGAGGCAATGGTATAGCCGGATTTTTTCAAAAGATATCCGATGGCGGTTCCCACCATTCCGGTGCCGATGATGGCAAATTTATGCGCATGTCGGTTCTTCATAAAAAATAAAAGGCCTTCCACGCATGGAAGACCTTTGTTCGACATGTTCTGCTACCGTCTCAGTCGATTAAAGTGATCCAAGCGGTTTGGTTCTTTTTAGCACCGGCCCGGCGCTTAGTCAAACACTTTTTGAGCACTTTTTATGCGGGGATTGCCTTAGAAACCAGCTTGTTTTTATAGGGGCACTTCGCTATAAGAAAACGGGAGGTCCCATGAAGAAAATTGATTTTATGATATTTGATTTTGACGGCACGCTGGTGGATACCGGCGCGGATCTGGTGAAGAGCATCAATTACACGCTCGGCACGCTCGGTCTTCCGGAAAGACCGGCGCATGAAATCATCAGTTTTGTCGGTGACGGCGTCAATAAATTGATGGAAAAATCTCTGGGAAAGGATCACGCCGGACGGCACGCGGACGCAATGAAGATCTTTACGGATTACTACGCGGAACATTTGATGGATCACACGGTCCTTTATCCGGGCGTGAGAGAAATACTGGAAAATTATCGAAATAAAACAAAGATGATTCTGACCAACAAACGGCATCGCTTTACGATGCGGATTGCCGAGTCGTTAAAGATTGAAAAGTATTTTGCCGACATCATCGGCGCCGATTCCATGCCGTTTATGAAGCCGGATCAGCGGGTGATGGATCACATCTTCAGCAAGTATCCGTCCGCAAAAGGAAGCGCTGTGGTAATTGGTGACGGCGTTAATGATGTCCTCATTGCCAGAAAAACAGGTGTTCTGAGCTGCGCTCTGTTGAACGGATTGGGGAATCGGGACGAGTTGCTCAAGCTCCGGGCCGATTATTACTGTGAGGATATCCTGGAGCTGAAGGATTTGTTTGAATAGACGATGATTAAAAAAGTTCTGCGAACGATCGAAAAATATCATCTTCTGGAAAGGGGCGAACGGGTACTGGCGGCGCTTTCCGGCGGTCCCGATTCCACGGCGCTGCTGATGGCATTGGCAGAAATCGCCCCGGAGTGGAACCTGACCCTGTGCGTCGCTCATTTCAATCATGGATTGCGGGGGCGGGAATCGAACGCGGATGAAAAAATCTCGCGCAATCTGGCGAAAAAGCTGGGATTGCCTTTCTTCTCGGCGAACATGAATCAGACCAAAGTCAAAAAGGGGATCTCGCCGGAGGATTTTTACCGGCAGCAGCGATATACGTTTCTGGATAAGACAGCCCGGAAATGTCGGGCGCAAAAAATCGTGCTGGGGCATAACTTACAGGATCAGGCGGAAACGGTTTTGCTGAATCTGTTGCGCGGCAGCGGTCCAGAGGGGCTGAAAGGATTTTTGCCGAAACGGGACGGCCGGTTCATTCGTCCTTTAATGGAAACTTCGCGGGAGGAAATTATTGCTTTTCTGAACCAATCCGGCACGGCCTACCGTCAGGACAGATCCAACGAAAACCGGAGGTATCTGCGCAATCAAATCCGGGCCGACCTGATTCCTTATCTACAGGAAAAGTTCAATCCGAAAATCGTCGAAAATCTGGCCCGCACGGCGGAGATATTGCGGATGGAGGATGAATTCATCCGGGAGCAGGTTGCCGCGGCTCTACAGTCCCGGTTTGTGCAGCGCGCTCAAAACCGGTTCTTAATCAAAATGGATTATTTGCTGAATGTGCCGCCGGCGGTCCGGTGGCGGCTGTTGAAGACGGTTTTGGAAGATTTAACGCCGAAGGGAAACGGCATCACTTTTCGCCACGTAACGTCACTCAATGAACTGGTTCAGAAAAGCGAAACCGGCAAAAGAATCGCTTTTCCCTCGAAAATTGAAGCCCGGCGGGAATACGATGATTTGATTGTGGAAAAAAAGCCGTTGCCGCGACGGCGGATGACATTTGCGTATTCGGTGGACGTGCCGGGAACGGTCAGCCTTCTGGAAAAAAATCTGACGGTCGAGGCACAACTGGTTAAGAAAAGAAATGTCGATTTCGACAATCAGGACACGGTTTATCTGGATTGGGATAAAATCACGAGGCCTTTAACCATCCGCAGCCGGAGAAACGGGGACTGGTTTCAGCCGCTGGGGATGTCCGGCCGCCAGAAGATCAAGGATTTCTTGATCGATCATAAAATACCGGCAGGCAAACGCGACGATGTTATGCTGGTGGTTGACAGCCTGTCGGTTGTCGCCATCGAAAACACGCATGTCAACGAGCGGGTCAAGATAACCGGGGAAACCAAAAAAGTTTTGCAGCTGAAAATTACGCGGTTGTAAGGGTCATGGTGCGTCCATACAATATACCGGTTTTGATAGAAAATATTTGAGTTCTATGAAATATTATTATAAAGGTTAAAACATCTAATTTTAAGGAGAAAAATATTGAATCAGTTTCAAAAGAATATAGCGCTTGTCCTGACCGTTGTGCTGGTTTTTTTGCTGGTCTGGCAACTTTATAATCAGCCGAAGTCGGGGACGAAGGATATCATCTACAGCGAAATGGTTGCCCATCTGGAGAAGGGAGAAATCAGTGAAGTCACGGTGCAGGGCGACAATATCAGCGGGAAGCTGACCAACGGCAATCTCTTTAAAACCTACGCGCCGAAAGACGATAAGCTCGTCGCGCAGCTCAGGGAAAAGGGCATCAAGATTACCGCCAAACCGGATGAAGAGTCTCCCTGGCTGACGATTTTAATTTCCTGGGCGCCGATGATCCTGCTGATCGGGATCTGGATATTTTTCATGCGTCAGATGCAGGCCGGCGGCGGAAAGGCCATGTCCTTCGGCAAAAGCAGGGCGCGTCTGATTACCGATAAATCCAAGCGGGTCACGTTTGCCGATGTGGCCGGAATTGATGAGGCGAAATCCGAACTGGAAGAGGTGATTGATTTCCTGAAGGATCCCAAAAAATACACCAAACTGGGCGGCCGCATTCCCAAGGGATTGCTGCTGGTCGGGCCTCCCGGAACGGGCAAAACCCTGCTGGCGCGGGCGATTGCCGGTGAAGCGGAAGTCCCCTTTCTGACCATCAGCGGGTCCGATTTCGTGGAAATGTTTGTCGGCGTCGGCGCGTCGCGCGTGCGCGATCTGTTCAGCCAGGCCAAGAAGAACGCCCCCTGCATCATTTTCATTGATGAAATTGACGCGGTGGGGCGCCATCGCGGCGCGGGTCTCGGCGGCGGCCATGATGAAAGGGAACAGACGCTCAATCAGTTGTTGGTGGAGATGGACGGATTTGAATCCAATGAAGGGGTGATTCTGATTTCCGCCACGAACCGTCCCGATGTTCTGGATCCCGCGCTGCTCAGGCCGGGGCGCTTCGACCGTCAGGTAGTCGTGCCATTGCCGGATGTCAAGGGCAGGGAGAAAATCTTTGAAGTGCACGCCCGCAAGACGCCGGTGGCGGAGGATGTGAACTTTGCCGTTCTGGCCCGGGGCACGCCCGGAACATCCGGTGCGGACATCGAAAACCTCATTAATGAAGCAGTGCTCAATGCTGCCCGGTCCAATAAAGACAAAATACACATGAGCGACTTCGAGTTTGCCAAAGATAAGATTCTGATGGGTGCCGAAAGAAAAACGATGGTCATCAGTGATGAAGAGAAGAAGAATACTTCTTACCATGAAATAGGACATGCGCTGGTGGCCAGAATGCTGCCGGGCACGGATCCCATTCATAAAGTCACGATCATTCCCCGCGGCAGAGCTCTGGGACTGACCCAGCAGTTGCCGATTGATGAAAAGCACACGTATCCGAAGAAATATCTGGAAAGCAGCATCTCCATTCTGCTGGGCGGTCGGGCGGCTGAAGAGCTGGTCCTGCATGATTTTACGACCGGCGCCGGCAACGACATTGAACGGGCGACCAATTTATCCAGAAAAATGGTTTGCGAGTGGGGCATGAGCGAGAAGATGGGGCCGCTGAGCTACGGCAAGAAAGAGGAACAGATCTTCCTGGGCCGGGAATTTGCCACGCATAAAGACTACAGCGAGGATACAGCGAAAAAAATCGATGAGGAAGTGATGGCCATCGTCTCACGAAACTATGAGCGGGCGAAGAAGATTCTCAGCGATCACATTGATATCCTCCATCGGCTGTCGGGGGAGCTTCTCGAAAAAGAAGTTCTGAACGGCAGTGAAATCGACGCGCTGATCGGCGATGCCCTGCCCAAAGATAATCATGTCGAGCTTCATGGGACAGCCTGAGAAAATTAATTTTCATTTATTTTCTGACGAGAGAAATCGCGCGGGCCACATGGGTGTCTTCCGGTGAAAATTATCGACATTGAAAGCATTCACGAAGCGGTTGATGTGTTGAAGCGCGTCGGCGTCGATCCTTACGGCATCGGCGCGATGGCCGGAAAAGCAATTCATCTGAATATACTGCTGGAAAAGCAGCCGTGCAAAGTCGCCAATATCCTGAAGCAGGAAATGCTTTCCCTGGGAGGTGACGCGGCGGTGGCCAGGGGCAGCGTAGCCTGCAGCATCCCCGAGACGGATGTTTTATTGATGGGGACACGCAAACAACTTGCCGCTCTGGCTGCGAAAATCGAGAAGCAGCCGTTTGGCTTAAATCAAATCGCCAGAAAAATATCGGAATTTCTGAACAATACAGGCGTTTGTGAATTTGTTTTGAAAACGTCCCGGCGGAAAATTATCCTGGGCCAAAAAACACTGGTGATGGGCATTTTAAATGTGACGCCCGATTCATTTTCTGACGGCGGCATTTTTAATTCCGTGGAGAAAGCTGTTGATCACGGATGGCGCATGGCCGATGAGGGAGCCGATATGATTGACATCGGCGGTGAATCGACCCGGCCGGGGTCCCGTTCGGTGCCGGTCAACATCGAACTCAAAAGAGTCATTCCCGTGATCGAGGCGCTCAGCAAAAAAGTTAAAATCCCCCTGTCGATTGACACGAAAAAGGCGCGCGTGGCAGCGGAAGCTGTGGCCGCCGGCGCCGAAATTGTCAATGACGTCAGCGCCCTTAACGCGGATCGGGCGATGGCGGGGACAGTTGCTGACAGCGAGGCCGCCGTTATTCTGATGCATATGCGGGGCGCTCCCGCCAATATGCAGCAGGGCGATCTGGCCTATCATGATCTGATGGAAGATATAATAGACTATTTGAAAAAAAGCAGTGGAAAGGCTATAAAAGCCGGCGTGGCCAGAGAAAGCATCATTGTTGATCCCGGAATCGGATTTGGAAAAACGGCTGAAGACAATTACAGAATTATGAAAAATCTTTCTTCGCTCAAAGCGCTGAATTATCCGGTGATGGTTGGAACCTCCCGCAAATCGTTTATCGGTAAAATAACCGGCGGCAATCCAGGCGATAGGATGGAAGGGACAGCGGCGACCGTCGCGGCGGCGATTATGAACGGCTGCCATATGGTCCGGGTGCATGATGTGGCGACGATGAAAAAAGTCGCACTGGTCACCGACGCGATTGTGCATGCCGATGAGGGAACGCGATGATTTACGGCATCGGTATTGATCTGGTGGAAAACAGCCGGATTGAAAAGATCATTGAGAAATGGGGCCCGAAGTTCGTCAACAGAATCTTCGCCGCCGCTGAAATAGAATATTGCGGAAGGCATGCCCATCCGGCAACGCACTACGGCGTCCGATTTGCGGCCAAAGAGTCTTTCTTGAAAGCCCTGGGTATCGGTCTGGGAGAGGGCGTTAAATTAAATGAGATCGCGGTAATCAACGCGGAGAACGGAAAGCCTATGCTGGTTCTTGACGGCGAAGCTGAAAAACGGCTCAGGGAGAAAAAAATAACAAAGGTTCATTTAAGTTTAACGCACACCCGAAATTATTCCACGGCAGTTGTTCTGCTGGAGCATGAATAATGGCAGAAAAGAATCAGGATCGCCTGAAGGCTCAGATCATCTCGTCAAGCGCCGAACAGACAAAGGCGTTGGCAGGCATTATCGGCGCAAGATTGCAGAACGGTGATATTCTGGCGTTATCAGGTGAACTGGGTTCGGGGAAGACGTGTTTTACCGGAGGATTGGCGCTGGGTCTGGGAATCGGTGAAAAATATCGCATCACCAGCCCCACCTTCACGCTGATTAATGAATATCCGGCAAAAATTAAACTTTATCATTTTGATATTTACCGGATAAAGGATTATACGGATTTTGAAGACTTGGGTTATGAAGAATATTTTAACGGAGACGGTGTGGTGGTTATTGAATGGGCGGAAAAAATTGCGGAAATCCTGCCCGACGATTCTTTCATGATCACTTTCGAATATCTGGACGAGAACAAAAGAAAGATTGTAATGGAAGGACCGGCACACAGGCTCAAAGAACTGATGAAAGACACCAAAATGGAGGTTGTTTAATATGGCGTTAATTGTTCAGAAATTCGGCGGTACATCGGTTGCGGACATTGAAAAGATTAAAAACGTCGCCGGAAAAGTTGCGGCAGTGAAGAAAGCCGGCAATCAGGTGGTGGTGGTTCTGTCCGCGATGGCTGGAGAAACAGACAGACTGATCAACCTGGCACACGCGGCGACCGATTCACCCGATGAAAGAGAATACGATTCTCTGATTTCTACGGGAGAGCAGGTGACTGTGACGTTGCTGGCCATCGTTTTAAATGCCATGGGGTATCGGGCGAGATCTTTCCTGGGATTTCAGGTTAAAATAATGACAGATCAGGCCCATAAGAAAGCCAGAATTTCGCTGATTCACACGGATGTCATCAAAAAGGAGCTGAAGAAGGGCACCATCATTATCGTGGCCGGTTTTCAGGGCGTGGATAAGGATAACAATATCACTACCTTGGGTCGGGGAGGCTCCGACACCAGCGCTGTCGCTCTGGCCGCCGCTCTGAAAGCCGATCAGTGCGATATATTTACGGATGTGGATGGCGTCTATACAACTGATCCCAATGTGTGTAACAAAGCGCGGAGGCTCGATAAGATCTCCTACGACGAAATGCTGGAAATGGCCATGACCGGCGCCAAGGTGCTGCAGCCGCGTTCAGTGGAAATGGCCAAGAAATATGATGTACCCGTTTATGTTAAATCAACATTTACCGATAAAGGAGGAACTCTTGTGACGAAAGAAGATAAAGATATGGAACGAGAAATAATATCAGGCGTAACGTATGACCGCGATCAGGTTAAGATTACGGTAGTGCATGTTCCCGATCAACCGGGCGTTGCCGCCGATTTGTTTTCGCCGCTGTCGGCTAAAAATATCTTTGTGGATATGATTATTCAGAACGCCAGCTTGGAAGGCTATACTGACATGACCTTTACCGTGTCCAAAAAAGATTTAAAGGACGCGCAGAAGATCGTGGAGGCCACGGCCAAAAAAGTCGGCGCCAAAAAGGTGGAAGTGGATGATCAGGTCGCCAAGGTATCCATCATCGGCGTGGGGATGGCCAGCCATTCCGGCGTTGCCGCGAAGATGTTCAAAACGCTCGCCAAAGAAGGCGTGAACATTATGATGATCAGCACGTCGGAAATCAAGATATCCTGTATTATCCAGAGAAAATATATGGAACTGGCGGTATCGGTTTTGCACGACGCTTTTGAACTGGAAAAGAAAAAATAATGTAATGATCATTTCCGAAAACAAACTGAAGGGAATAACGGTCTTGAGTCTTGTGCTGGCGGTTATTCCCTTTATTATTTTGATTTCACGTTCGCTGCATCGGGATGAAATCCCGGTCTTTGCCGATCAGTGTCCGGATTGCCTGGCGGTCGAGATTGTCGAAAATCATCAGAGCGCGGGGATTTATTTTGTCCCGTCGGGGATGCGACTCAATCAATTCTTGCAATCAGCCGGTCGGCAAAAGACATCCCAAAATGATATGCCGCTCAAAAACGGTATGAGGCTGAGCATTGATGAATCGGGATTAAAGAATGTTGTCGCCGGTGAAATGTCAGACTCCACGAAATTATCGATTGGTTTGCCGATCGACATCAACAAGGCTACCGAAGAAGATTTGATTCTGGTCAAAGGCATCGGCCCGTCAACCGCAAAAAGGATTATGGATTTGCGACAGAAGTTAAAAGGCTTTCAAGATATCAAACAATTGATGCTCATCGAAGGGATTAAAGAAAAGAAATTGAAGGAAATAAAAAATTATTTATATGTCGGAAAACGACAGTAAAGAATATCGTTAGGAATTGCTGTATTCCCGGTAGAAACTGAGAACGCGACGGACGTAGTTTTGGGTTTCACGGTAGGGGGGAATGTTGTAATTATATTTAGCGACCGCCTTTTCTCCGGCGTTATAGGCCGCGAGCGCCAGCGACAAATCACCTTTATAGACATTCAGAAGATAACGCAGATAGCGGGCGCCGCCTTCAATATTCTTTTCCGGATGGAAGCTGTCGTCCACATTGAGATAGGATGCCGTCTTGGGCATCAACTGCATCAGGCCCTGCGCTCCCACCGGTGAAACGGCCATGTGATTGAAATTGGATTCCGCCTTGATGACTGCCTTGATTAAAGCGGAATCAAGGTTAAACTTGTTGGCGGCTCTGGTAATCAGATGATCATATTTGGCGACGTCCAGACGGGGACTAAAGAGAATCCTTTTCTCCCTCATCACCATCACGTACTTGACTTTAGGATCTGAAGGGACATTCGTCAGATGCAGGACTCCATCATTATCCACATGCTTGTAAATATCAGCATGGGCGATGCTGCATGCGGCGATGATGAAAATCGCGACCAATATGCATATAACCGATTTATTTCTCATGTATTTATATTACTTTATAGAAATGGAAAATTCAATATTTTTTAACCTGCAATTGAGTAAGTGCAGAAATTTATAAAACAATTATTTCAAGACACCGCCTGATCATAAACCTTATATCGTGATGCCGCCATCAACGGCGAGGACCTGTCCAGTCACATAGCTGGAAGCATCCGATGCCATAAAAACAACGGCGCCGACCATGTCTTCCGGTTCGGCCGGACGTCCCAGGGGCGTTTTGCTCATAGCAAAGTTCAGAATATCCTGATTGGACCAGAGCGGTTCGCTGAATTTGGTTTTGGTCAGACTGGGCGCGATGGCGTTCACCCGAATGTTATAAATCGCCCATTGCTGCGCCATCACTTTAGTGGCCATAATCACCCCCGCCTTGCTGATGGAATACACCGGCAGGATATCGGGCGAAATGCCGGCGACGGAAGCAATATTGATAATTTGGCCGCCCCCCTTTTGCTTCATCAGACGGGCCACAGCCTGGCTTAAGAAAAACAAACCTTTGAGATTCAGGTTCATAATGGAATCCCAGGCACGGTCGTCGATATCGATAGCCGCGGCCATCGAAGGATTGGTGGCGGCGTTATTCACCAGGATATCAATCCGGCCGAATTGAGATTCGGCTTTTTCAACAAGATTTTTAATTTCATCCAGCCGGCCGATGTGCGTGGCCACCGCCAGAGACTTTCTCCCCAGGGCTTTGATTTCTGCCGCCACTTTTTCCAGATCATCTATTTTCCGGCTGGCGACAATTACGTCCGAGCCGGACCGGGCCAGACCCAGCGCTATTGCCCGACCGATGCCCCGGCTGCCGCCGGTGACCAGCGCCACTTTATTTTCCATAGATAAATTCATTTGATGTTTCCTCCTGTGAGCTGTTTCATTCAGATGACCACATTGTCACGGTTGAGTTTGCCGAAGATTTCTTTTTCTTTCCGTTTCATTTTCAAGGCTTCTTTTCTCGAGGTTCCTTCGTGATTATAGCCCAATAGATGAAGGATGCCATGGATTAGGAGAAAATCAATCTCCTCTTCCGGACGGAGATTTCCTTTCAAGGCGTCTTTTTGAGCGGTATCCACGGAGATGACCACATCGCCCAGCAAAAGAGGATTGATGTTGGCATACTCTCCTTCCTGTAGGGGAAAAGAAATGACATTGGTTGTTTTATCTCTCCCCAGATATTGTTTATTCAGTTCTCTGATCGTCTCATCATCGGTAAAAACGATGCTGATTTCTCTGTCCGCGCAGTCCAGGATTTTAAAAATCATGGCAACGGTGCCGCGGATTTTCCGTTTGTCAATTTTAAATCTGGCTTGCCTGTTTTCGATTTGGATTTTCATAGGTTTCTTTTTTGCTTTCGCTTTCTTTGGCCGGGGTCTCCGGGTAATCCACGCGGTGATGGAAAATGCCCGTAAGAATTTTGGTAAACGTTTCGGCGATCGTGTTCAGGTTGCTCAAGGTCAGCTCGCATTCATCCAGCTGGCCGTCCATGTAAACACCTTCGATTCTCTCCCTGACCAGAGACCTGATTCTGGCCGGTGTCGGGTTGGTCAGTGTGCGTGATGACGCTTCAATGACGTCGCCAAGCATAATCAACCCGGCTTCCTTAGTCTGCGGCTTGGGGCCGGGATAGCGGAAGTCACTCTCCGACAGCGAGCGGATGGATTCATCCCTGTCCGTTTTAGCCTTACTGTAGAAATAACTGACAATGCTGGTTCCATGGTGCTGCCTGATAATGTTAATAATCTGACGGCCGAGTTTGGCCTGCGCAGCCAGCTCGCACCCGTCTTTTACGTGAGAAATAATAATCCGACCGCTCATTTTGGGCGATAATTTGTCGTGTCGGTTATCGGAGCTTTGTTGGTTTTCGATAAAATAGAGAGGTTTTTTCAGCTTGCCGATGTCGTGATAGTAGGCGCTGACTTTCACCAGCAGGGAATTAGCGCCGATGGCCTCAGCCGCGGCTTCCGCCAGAGACGAAACGATGATGCTGTGATGATACGTTCCGGGAGATTCAATAATCATCCTCTGAAAGAGAGGCTGATTGAGATTCGCCAGCTCCAGGAGTTTTATATCCGTAATAAAATCGAAAGCGCTTTCAAAAAGCGGCGTAATGCCGGCGACCAGAACTCCGGTAATAATGCCGCCGATGAATCCCATGATTAATCTCGGCCAGAGATCGCTGAAAAGATTTCCCGTGATCAGATTCAGGCAAATGATCGCGACCATATTAATGATGCCCAAAAACAGACCTATTTTTATAAAAACGGAACGTTGACGGATGCGCACAATCTGATAGGAAGCGGCGATGGATCCCAGAAAAGAGAAGAGCGGGAAAAGGACCTTTTCATCAAAAATAAATCCGATGAGGAAAGAGGTCAGGGCGCTGATAATCAAGGCCACGTTTCGATTGATTAAAATAGCAATCGTCATGGCGCCGAAAGCGAAGGGAATGGCAAAATAGCAGGCATCCACCGGTATCTGAGGGAAGGACCGGTTGACGGCCATGGCAATAAAAATTCCCGCCTTGATGAACATGATTTGCATGAGCGCGATGATGCCGAACACCAGCAAATCCATGTTGGAGCGCTCCGATGTTTTGGTCCAGTTTCGGGTGCGCCACAGATAAAGGACAATCGACAGAAACATCGCGGTCAGGAAGAATCCCAGCATGGTGGCAAATCCCGCAAATTTGTTTTCCGCGGCAGCTTTATAATAGGCGTTTAATTTGGCAAGTTCCAGATAGCCGATTTTTTCGCCTTCGCGGACGATCATTTCATTTTTCTGCACCTGAAAGAAGGTCGGATTGGCGTCGCCCATCATGGCGATTTTTTTCCGTTCCGTGGCGTCCTTGTTGAAAGTCAGGTTGGGCTCAATCAGCTTCCGGATGACGGAGAAGGCGGCATTTTTCACAGACGGCTCTTCCTCCCGGAAGATCATTTCCACGGATTTTAAAAGCGGGGCGTCTATTTCGTTGATATTGATCAGGACGGAGGTGTCCTTGATTTCTTCTGAAATCTGCGTTTTTAAATTCCGGACGACAATACCTTTTTGTTTCTCCGATTGGCCGAAAACCTCACTGGTGATGAACTTGCTTTCATAAAAAGAAATAATCGTATTGGAGAGTTTTTGCTGAATTTCGTCAGAATACTTGTGCTCGTTCAGAAAGTAATACTCGTCCGGCGTCAGATAAGTGCCCAGCCTTGATTCCAGAAATTTCTTTTCGTCCTGTGTCGGCCGGACATCCGATTTGTCGGGGGCGGTTTTTTCTTTCGCAAGGGATGCCTGTCTTTCCGCGGCCATGGAAAGTGATTTAAGAAGTTTCGCGCTGATATTTTCAGCGATGCTGCTGTTGAAGTCATAAACAGGCAGTATGTTTTCGGCGTCCTCGAATTTCTTCTGTTCGGCGGCTTCCCGGTCTTCAACCAGGAAAGCGTAATCCGCTTTGATATTTTTGGGGGCAATCGTTCCCAGATTGAATTTGGGTTCCGATAAATGAAGACCGGGCGCCATCAACAGGGCGAGGATGATGCAGAGCGTGAAAGCAATGGCCCATCGCTGGAAGAGGCTGTTCTGGACAAAGCTCAAATGCGGGGCGATCTTTGTCCAATAGGGCAGCAAAAAATCAAAAAATTTATTTTTGAAACGGTCAAGATAACTCATATCATTGTTTATGCTGACGTATTGTTTTGTCTTTATCCAGAACAGAGTAGGCTTTGATGATATCCTGGACCAGCGGGTGCCGGATGACATCCACTTCCGAAAAGTGAACAAAGCGGATGCTGGAATATTTTTTCAGGATCTTTTCGGCTTCCACCAGACCGGAAACTTTCTCCGTCGGCAAATCCACCTGGGTGACATCGCCGGTGATAATGGCCTTGGAGCCGAATCCCAGCCGGGTTAAAAACATTTTCATCTGCTCCGATGTCGTGTTTTGCGCTTCATCCAGAATGATAAAAGAATCATTCAGCGTCCGGCCCCGCATAAATGCCAGCGGAGCTACCTCGATCAACCCCTTATTAATGAGCGCGGACGCCCTTTCCATTTCGAGCATATCGTAAAGCGCGTCATACAGGGGACGAAGGTAGGGATTGACTTTTTCTGCCAGGTCGCCGGGTAGGAAACCCAGTCTTTCACCGGCTTCCACAGCCGGGCGCGCCAGAATAATTCTCTGAACCTTTTTCTCCACAAGATACGAGACGGCCATCGCCATCGCCAGATAGGTTTTGCCGGTTCCGGCGGGGCCGATGGCGAAGACCATGTCAAAATTCCGCATATAGTCGATGTAGAGCCGCTGGGCGATGCTTTTGGGGGTAATCACCCGTTTCTGGGAGGAAATAAAAACGGTATCCAAAAAGATGCTTGCCAGATCGAAGGTGATATCTTCGGAAAGGATGCGGTGAGCGTAGTCAATATCGGCAGATTGAATGTGCCAGCCTTTTTCCATGATGGCGTAGAGCTGCTGCAGCATGGTGCTGATTTTGTGCACATTGCCGTTATGGCCGGATACGGTAATAGAGTTTCCCCACGCCTTGACTTTGACGGGCTCCAGCTTTTCGATGAATTTTAAATGTTTATCATGTTCGCCGCAGAGATTTTTCAGCAAGTTGTGATCCGCGAAGAAAATCTTTTCCGAGTCGGCGCTTTTCATTTCTTTTGTCAAAATATGGATCTACCTCTTGTTGGAGATAAATTTTATAATTTCGGACCTTTTATCACGTCGATTTAACCAATGCAATACATATTGATCATCTGGCAAGTATCTGATTTTGAAGAAATAAATAGGCAAAGACTTTGGCGTTGCCCGTTATGTTGTCGATCGGGCAGTTTTCATCCGGCTGATGGGCGTTCTGGTTGGTTTTCGACCAGACGGCGACCGGGTAACTCTTTTTGCGGATATAGGAGGCGACAGTTCCCGCGCCGACGCCCCCGGCGAAAGACCGCACGTTGTAAACTTTTTGAATGGCTTCCTGAAGGGCTAACACAACGGGCGCGTCGGACGGGGTCGGCCGGGCCGACTGCACGTATTGTGCGGTGGATATCTCGATCTGCACCTTGAATTTCTTTTCCACCTTGCGGACGATGTGTTGAATTTCATCCATGACATCCTTTAAGTCATATTCCGGCAGCACCCGGCAATCCATGCAGAAAACATCCTCGCCCGGGATGGTATTGATATTGCCCACATTGGCTTCCTTTTTGGTCGGCTCAAACGTGCTTTGCGGCGGATCAAAGAGCGGATCGGTGTTAGAGAATATTTTTCTCAACTTAATTAATTTAGTGACCAGATACGATGCCGCGGTGAAAGCGTTATTGCCGAGATGCGGATTGGATCCGTGGCATTGTTTCCCTTTGGTTTTGAAGCACAGCCAGAGCATGCTCTTCTCGGCGACTTCGATTAAGGAGCCCTCGGGATTTCCCGAATCGGGCACCACGATCAGATCATCAGGGTTGAAAAGGTTTTCCGTCGTATCCATCATGAAATGCAAACCTTTATTGCTGGACGTCTCTTCATCGGAGACGAAAGCGAGCTTGATGGATGTTTCCGGTATAATCCCCTCGTCCATTAAAGCTTTCGCGGCGAAAATAGAGGCGACCATGTCCTGTTGATTATCTTCCACGCCGCGGCCGAAAATATGGCCGTCTTTCACATACGCCTTGTAAGGGTCTTGACTCCAGAGACGCAATTCGCCGGGGGGAACAATATCCATATGGGTAATAATCCAGATAAACCGGTTTTTGTTTTTCCCTTCGAGGGTGGTCACGAAATTGGGGCGGATGCCGGAAGAAACTCTGGAATCCTGTGCGTCGTAATGCTGAAAATTTTTAAAGCCCATTTGCGCCAGGCGCTCCTGGAGAAAATGGGCTTTGAGCCATTCCCCGTCGCCGCCGTTTTCGGGTCCAACGGCCGGATGAGCCGTGAGGTCTTTCTGCAATTCGATTATGGCATCGCGGTAGGAATCTATTCTTTGCGATACCTTACCAAATAGTGTTTCATCCATCATAAACAATCCTTAAAAAATTACTCTTCGGGCGTTATCAAAACAAATTCTTTCCCGGGCGCGGGTTGATCCATCTTTTTCCTGTCGCCCAGAATTAAAACAACATTTTTGTTTTTGTCCAGATATTTAACGGCGGTCCGGTTGATTTTTTCCACACTGACTTTTTCAATTTTATCGCGATATGTCCGCAGATAATCGGCGGGCAGCTTTTCATAGTCGACATTCATCTGCTGCCATACAATTTGTTCGGGCGTGGCAAAGGAGAAGATGAAGCCGTCGATGATCGATTTTTTCGCCCAGTTCAATTCCTTTTCCGTAATGGGATGGGTGAGCAGTTTGGCCAGCTCGTCATCCATCAGCGCCAGTGCTTTCATCGTCGAGGATGTTTTTGTAAACGCGTAGCTGCCGAAAATACCGTAATCGGTTCGGGCGCGATAGAAGCTTCCGGCGCTGTAGGCCAGCCCCTCGCTGTTGCGCACGACATTCACGATCCGGGAGGGAAAGCCGCCGCTGCCGAGTATGAAATCCAGCACGGAGAAGGCGTAAAAATCAGGATGATTCTTGTCGATCGTATAAAGGCCGCTGATGACGGTCGATTGGGGAATATCTTTGTCGATCAGATAAATTCCCGGCTTTGATTGCTGGACCGGCGCGGTGATAGCTTCGGGCAGATTCCCTTTTTTCCAGGAGCCGAAATATTGCCCGAATAATTTCAGGACGTCGTCCCGGCTGATATCTCCGCTGACAGCGAACATCGCGTTATTGGGCAGAAAGAAGCGATTGTGGAATTGAACCAGGTCGTCGCGCTGAATGCGGGCCAGCGATTTCAGAGACGGGAAGCGTCCGCGCGGATCGCCCTGATAAATCAGGCGATTGAATTCCTGAAAGGCCAGTCCCTGGGGATCATCTTTCAGTCTCCTGATTTCCTCGTTTTTCAACTGCCGGGCCAGCTCGAATTTTTCCGGTTCAAAAGCCGGACTGATGATGATTTGAGAGAGCAGATTCAGTCCCTGTTCAAGATGCGTATTTAAAATGGAAAAGCCGATCTGCGCCGATTCCCGGGCTATCGAAACGGACACGGATGCCGCAAGCTGATCCAGTTGCCGGTCAATGTCCGCGCTCTTCATTTTTGCCGTTCCGCCTGTTCTCATCACGTAAGCGGTTAATTCCCCCGTGCCTTCTTTTTGGGTCGGGTCATACATCGTTCCCGTTTTGATCAGCGCTCCAATATTGACCAGGGGCAGTTCGTGGTTTTCCAGAATGTAGAGAACCATGCCGTTGTCCAGAACCACCCGCTCGGCCTGCGGCAGTTCAAAACGTAGTGCTTCGTATTGAATTTTGTCGGGAGCGGGCTGTGAGGCGTTTACTTCGGAAGCCAGCGCCTTTCCATGAAAAAGAGGCAGCCCGATCAGCAGGAACGCTAAAACAGCGGCAAGTTTTTTTATCATTTGTCTTTTCCCGTTAAACTTTCCATTTTTTTGTTTAAGACGGCTGTTGTCCGGTTGTTGCTGTTCAAATATGTGATGGCTGCCCGGCGAATATCCTCCGCCGTTACCCTGTCAATGTTTTCTGGATAATCGGCAAAATATTGATAATCGCCCAGCAGGACTTCGTAATAGGACAGGGTGGAGGCAATTTCCCCGTTGGAATCGAGACTCTGGATAAAAGCCATCTTGATATTATTTTTCGCTTTAACCAGTTCCTCGTCGGAAACGAGACCGGTTTTGAGCTGCTCGATTTCCTTTAATATGGCCTCCTCCAGTTCGGCATTCGTATGAGGATGGCGGGGTTGGGCAAAGATGGTGAAGAGGTTCGGGTATCGGGATGCCGGGATGCCGTTGATTGCGCTAACGCTTTTGGCAATCTGCTGTTGGGTGACCAGTCTGTTGTAGAGCCGGCTGGTTCGGCCTTTGCTTAAAATGGTCTCCATGACATCGAACACATAATCATCGGCGTGGGGCGCATTGGGTTTATGGTAACCGATAATCATCATGGGATTGGCATCGAAGATGATGTCCGTCCGTCTTTCTGATTGCTGCGGCGCTTCCGCGGGAATTGCGCTCTTGAGTGCTTTATGTGCGGGGATTCTGCCGAAGTATTTTTCAATGATTTTGAGGGTCGTGTCGGGTTTGATATCGCCGACCACCGCAATGACAATGCTTTCCGGTGCCGTGTACCTTTTCGAAATTTTCCTCAGAGCGTCCGGGCTCAAACGCGCCAAATCTTCAGCCCAGCCGATGACCGGTCTTCCGTAGGGATGCGTCTTGTAGGCGGTTTTCATAAACTGTTCGTATAATTTTCCGTCCGGGTCGGCTTCAATCCGCTGCCGTCTTTCTTCCATCACCACGTCGCGCTCCGTGTAAAAGTCGCGAAAGATGGGATTGAGCAGGCGGTCCGATTCGATTCTTGCCCAGAGTTCGATCTTGTTGGCGGGCAGACTGACATGATAGGTTGTGGTATCCTGGCCGGTGCCGGCGTTCATATCCAGCCCGCCGTTTTCCGTGTAAAGCCGGTCGATTTCATTGGGAATGAAATATTGTTTGTGCCCGGTCTGCAGCTTTTTAAGGCGGGCGGAAAGTTTTTCTATTAATTTGGCGTCGGCTTTTCCCGCTTTGTTTTTTTCTTTGTCCAGAAGACGGCCGGTTTTTTCGATCTGCGCCAGGATGGCTTTTTCGGCTTTGTAATCTTTCGTGCCGATGGACGGTGTGCCTTTGAACATCATGTGCTCCAGAAAATGAGCCGCGCCGCTTTCACTCTTTTCTTCATCAACCGCCCCGACGCGATAACTGATGTATAGAGCAACCGTCGGGCTCAAATGCCGCTCCAGCATCAGGACGGTAATGCCATTGGACAGCTTGGTCTTAATGACCCTGCTTTTTAAATCAAAGCCATACGAAGGATGGCAAACAAGGAAAATAAGAGCAAAGACCAGGATGGCTCTGTAAAGATTATTCGGTTTCTTCTTCATGCGTTTCATCCTGTTTCCGGTGCTTGAACCGGAAGAAAAAATAAATGATGCCGACAAGGCAAACTAAAATAAGCAGCGACGCCGAGAAAAAATACATCAAGAATTCCATCGGATTGTTGAGCCGGTAAGAGCCCATTAACGTGTTGACGCCGATGAGCAGAAAAAAAAGAGACAACACCAGAACGAGTATATTTTTTATCCATATTAAAATGTTCACGCTCAAACACCTTTTTCAGATACCTTGAATCTTCTTTTTCAAGCCCGCATAAACCTCAAAACTGAAATCATTGTTCCGGCAGGGCAGCAGCGAGTTATTATGATACAGGGGTTCATTCAGAATGTCAAAGGATGAACACGCCACGGCTTCCTCCCACATTTTTGTACCGGGAATCGGAGAGTATTCGGCCAGCATGGGTCTCGCGCCGCATTCCTGAACGAAGGCAACACTGTCGATCACTTCCTGAGCTTTCTGGTCGGGCATGCCGCAGAGAAGATAGATGCCGATTTCCCGGGTTTGATAACCGGCATTTTTTAAATGGCGCACCGCCTGACGCAATTCTTCATTTTTGACTTTTCCGCCGGTCTGAATCTGCCTGTTGAAGTCGGACGTTTCAAAACCAAACCGGATGGTCTTAAAGCCGGAAGCGAAAAGCAATTCAGCCAGCTCTTTCGTGACTTCCCGCAGGTGCAGCCCGTTGGGGCAGTGGAACCGGCATGTCAACTTTCTTTTCCTAATCTCCTGCAGCAGGGGAACAATCATTTCTTCCGGATTGACGAGCAGGGCGTCGTCATAAAAACAGAAATGCGTGACGCCGGATTGGTTCTGCCAGTATTCCATTTCATCGGCGACCTTGATCGGGTTGCGTCGCCGGAACTTGCTGTTAAACAAAGGTGACGCGCAGTAGCTGCAGCGGTAGGGGCAGCCGCGGGACGTGATCACAGGCAGGTGTTCTATTTTCTGAATCAAATCGAAAACAGGGTAGGGGTGCGAATCGAGATCGCTGACCTCCGGCATGAATGAATGATTTTCGCCGAAGTTTTTTTCGATCAAGTCAAGAATTTGTCTTTCCCCCGCGCCGGAAATGATATAATCGGCGCCGGAGAATTTGACGGCGTGGTCATAGCAGAGCGTCGCGTATTTGCCGCCCAGAACCACCGGAACCTGCGGCAGGATATCTTTGATGATGCGGATGGCTTCAAAAACACCGGGATACCAGTAGGTCATCATGGATGTCATCAGAATCAGATCGGCATCCTGATGTTTTTTCAGTTCGGCGGCGAAAATCTCCGGCAGAATACCGTAGCGGCAGTAGTTTCTGGAAAACATTTTCAGTGCGGGAGGCGCGGGAATCGTCTGCCGGTAAAATTTGCCGCTGCCGGAGGCATAACGCCGGGGCTTCTTCAGACCCTGTCGGGCCATGGCCGGATGATACGGGTCAAGGCAATCCATCAGATGAACCTGATGATTGTTCTGCCTCAGCAGTCCACCCAGGTATAAAAGGCCGAGAGGTTTGATCCAGAAATCGTAGGCTGCGAAGTCGTGAATCCATGGATTGACTAAAAGAATCTTCTTGCTCATCGGCGCCTGTTTATCATAACGGGTCAATATTTACAAAATTATCGATGGGGAGGCTTTCGCCTTCCGGACTGGTGATCCGGGATTGATGCAATCAGCGGACGGGCGCGATATGGCGATAAATTGACTTCATAAGGCTTTTATGCTAATCAACCCGCGACAATAAGCGTCAATAAAAATTTGAAATTATTTGTCTTTGAGGGTCTGAAGCGCGTGAGAAAGACGACGTTGGTAAATATTTTTTTAAGGTCTTTGCTGATTCACGCGACGCTGAATTTCAGGCGAATGCAGAATCTGGGTTTTACGATGGCGATCATTCCCCTGATCCGGGAACTGAAGCTCAACGAGAAGGAATCGGAAGCGTTTTTGACGAAACACCTGCAGATGTTTAATACGCATCCGTACTTTACGGGACCGATCGTCGGATCCATTGTTGGTCTGGAAGAAGAACATGCTTCCCAAAAGGATGAGCTTTTTGACGCGAATGCAATTAAACAGAGTTTTATGGCATCATACGCGGCGATTGGCGATACGTTTTTCTGGGGAGCGTTCCGGCCCTTTGCCGCTTTTGTCAGTATTCTTTTGATGTATCTGGGGTTGGCCTTTGCGCCGGTCATTTACCTCTTGATCTATACGCCGGTTCATGTCTGGGTGCGGCTGAAAGGATTCATCGAAGGATACTATCGGGGGAAAAGGGGATTTGAATTTATTCGTTCCCTGAACCTTCCCGGTCTGGCTGTGAAAATTCGCTGGATGTCGCTCGGGGTGCTGATCGCTTTGCTCCTCTGGCTTTCGCGCTCCGGCGGGTACTGGCCTTTTATGCAGACGTACAACATTGTCATTCGACTTGCCGCAGTGGCCGTCGTTTTGCTTTGTATGTTCTTGATGCACAAAGGCCTTACGCAGCTTCAACTGCTTTACGGTGCGGTGGCGGTATTTGTTGTTATTTCTTGGACGGGATTGATGAATTGACGCAGACAAAAACATTGGCATTAAAAAATAAGTTGGGGATGCACGCGCGGGCGGCGGCATCCTTCGTGAAAGTGGCACAGCAGTTTGATTCGAAAATCTACATTGAGCGCGATGGCCAGACCGTTGATGGAAACAGTATTCTGGATATTCTCACGCTGGCCTGTCCCTATGGCGGGAAACTGACCATTACGGCGGAAGGAACGGATGCGGCTGTGGCCATCAAAGAGCTGGAAAAGCTGATCGAAAATAAATTTGGAGAAGAGTAAATAAGAATATGAGCGCTGATCAATCAACCAAAACATTTGTTCTCAAGGGCGTGGGCGTTTCGCCGGGCATTGCCATTGGCCGCTGCTACCGCTTCGATCCGTTGGGCAGTCAGATATCATTCTACAAACTCAAAGACGAATCGCTGGTTCCGAAAGAGGTGCAGCGCTTCCGAAAAGCGCTGAAAGAATCCGAAGAGCAACTGCTGGACATTCAAAAAAATCTCAGGAAGGCAAAAATCACCGAGCCCGTTTATGTCATTGATGTGCACATTCTGATTCTGAAAGATAAAATGTTTTCCAACCGTACCGTCAAATACATCCGGGATCAGGGCATCAACGCCGAATGGGCGCTGCGCATGACGCTGGATCATTACAAGCAGATTTTTGAAGGGGTGCAGGACGATTACATCAGCAGCCGGATCAGTGATGTCCAGTACGTGGTGCAGAGAATTCTGCGCAATCTCACCGGCGAAAAACATGAAATCGTCTGGGAGGTCGGCAATAACGGTGTGATCGTGGTGTCCCACGACATCTCTCCGGCCGATACGGCTCAGATGAAGCTGGACAAGATTCTCGGGTTTGCCACGGACAGCGGCGGACGCACCTCGCATACGGCCATTGTGGCCCGCTCGCTGGAACTGCCCGCGGTCGTCGGTCTGGATGACATTACTCACTACGTCCGCACCGATGACGAAGTGATTGTGGATGGCACGGCCGGCATGGTTGTGATTAATCCCTATCCAGACATGCTCAAGCGATATGAAGAAAAGAAGCGCCATTACGACGTGGCCAATGACGAATATCTGAAATTCGGCAAACTGCCCGCCGTCACATTGGATAACTACGAGGTGCAGATCGGCTGCAATATTGAATTTATCGAAGAGATTCCTTCCGCGATCGCCCACGGCGCGGAAAGTATTGGCCTGTATCGGACGGAATTTCTTTATATCTACCGCGAAGACTTGCCGACGGAAGAGGATCATTTCAACAATTACCGACAGGTGGTGACCAACCCGAATCTGTCCTCTTCCACCATCCGGACGTTTGATCTGGGCGGCGACAAATTTGCCAATTATCAGAAACAGAGCAAGGAACTCAATCCCCAGATGGGCATGAGAGCGATTCGCTTCTGCCTGAAGGAAGTGGAGATCTTCAAAACCCAGCTCAGAGCCATCTGGCGCGTCAGCGCGCTGGGAAAAACAAAAATTCTTTTTCCGATGATTTCCAGCGTGGAAGAAATCAGGGAAGCCAAGAAAATACTGGAAGAAGCCCGTCAGGAGCTCATTGAGGAAGGTGTGAACAACATTCCCGAAAAAATTGACATCGGCATCATGATGGAAGTGCCTTCCGCTGTTGTCATTGCCGACAAGCTGGCACAGGAAGTCGATTTTTTCAGCATCGGCACGAACGACTTGATTCAATACTCCCTGGCAATTGACAGGGCCAACGAGCGTTTGACCTATATGTACGAGCCGTTGCACCCGGCTGTCTTAAGACTGATCCAGAACGTGGTGGAGGCCGCGCATCAGGCCGGTATTGAAGTGGCCATGTGCGGTGAAATGGCCGGCGATCCGCTTTGCATTCTGATTCTGCTGGGGATGAAGCTCGATGAGTTGAGTATGAATCATCTGGCCATCCCGCGCATCAAGAAAATCATCCGGGAGACCACAATGGAAGAAGCAGAAACGGTGCTGAACAAAGCCCTTTCCTTTAGCACCGCGCCCGAAGTCCGCTCTTATGTTCAGGATTACATGGTCAATCGTTTCCCCGAAGAATTTATCGCCGAAGAAGATTAATCGTTGAGCCATTTTTTTTCTGCGGAGAAAATCAGTCATGAACGAAGATCATAATTCAGTAACGTCAAATCAGACCGAAGAATTCTATTCCGGACGTCTTTATGATGAACAGAATATTCTGCAAGACAAGTTGGCCGATATTTTTCTTTCGCGGGTTTCCATAGCCGATGAATATGTGGACGCCATCAGAAAATATTCCGCTGAAGGCGTCGTGGTTTATGCGCTGAACCAGAAAAGCGAATTCAACAGCATGATTCTTTATGAGCTGTGCAAGCGCAAGGGGCTTCCGGTTCCCGTGTATTGCCACGGGATGAATATGTCGTTGCTGTATCCCCTGCCGAAGATGCTGCAATTCTTCTGGTCGGCTTTTCGGCGCCGGCTGGGTAAAGAACAGAAGGTGTGGCAGGGCAAACTGGCTTATATTGAGCAGACCATCCGGGAAAAAAAGAGCATGGTCATCCATCTCGGCGAATCGGAGTATATCGAAAGCCGCTCTGCGGAAAGCGCCATCACCACGCTGCTGGATGTCCAGAAAAAAGTTGATTTCCCGATTCTGGTCGTTCCGGTGCTGGTATCCTACGGACGCCGGCGTGAAAAAGAAGACGAAGATATTTTTAATATTCTTTTCGGACAGACCGAACATACCGGATCATTGCGCCGTCTGCTCACGTTCGCGCGCTATTCCGGCAATGTTTTTGTCATTCCCGCGGAACCATTGAATCTGGCCGATTATATCAAATCGACTCAAACCGTTTCTGAGGACATGGCGATTCGTGATCTGCGCGGCGATCTGATCGAGCGCATTGATAATGAGAAATCGGCGATCGTCGGACCGGCGCTCAAATCCAAGGAAGAGCTGATCGGAATGGTGATGAGCGATGATTCGCTACAAAAATTCATCGACGATTATTCGGAAAATGAAAATAAAGATAAGATCAAAGTGATCAGGGAAGCTCGCCGCTATCTCCATGAAATTGCCGCTGACTACAGCGATACGATGATTGCCGTCTGGAAAAAAGTGCTGAGCTGGCTGTTCAACGACATTTACGACGGTTTGTCGATTGATAAAGAGGGCCTGACCAAAATCAGAAATATTTCCAAGAGAATGCCTTTTGTGATTGTGCCCTGCCATCGCAGCCATATTGATTATCTTTTGATCCATTACGTTTTTTACACCAACAATATTCAACTCCCTTTCATTGCCGCCGGGAAAAATATGTTCTTCGGTCCTATGGGATATATTTTCCGCAAGTCCGGCGCTTTTTCTCTGCGGAGAAGCTTTAAGGGCAATAGAGTTTATCCCGAAGTTTTCACCAAGTATCTGGCGACGCTTCTGAAAGAAGGCCTGCCTTTGGAATTTTTTATTGAAGGAGGGCGCAGCCGGACGGGCAAAATGGTGATGCCCAAATACGGCATGCTTTCTATGATTCTTCAGGCTTATCAGGAAAAATATTGCGATAACATTGCCATCGTCCCAGTCTATATCGGATACGACCGCGTGATTGAGGAAAAATCCTATCTGAAAGAGTTGTCCGGCGGAGCCAAAACGCCGGAAAAGACGACCGATATCATCAAGACCAGTAAGATATTGACCAAAAGATTTGGACGCGTTTACGTCAATATCGGCGAGCCGATGGTTATGCAGGACTATCTAGCGGTTCAGAAAAAGCCGATGGAGCAAATGTCTGTGGAAGAGCGACAGAGCCTTTACAGAAAAATCGGCTATGAAATCGTTCTGGAAATCAATAAAGTCGCCGTTGTGACGCCCTTTTCGCTGGTGGCCGCGGCGATCCTGAGCCATGACCGTAGAGGCATCGCGCAAAATGAGCTGCTGGATATTGTCAATGAATTCTATGATTACCTGAGTGTCCGAAACGTGAAATTTGCGGAGACCTTTGCCAACCGGGAGAAAGCAATCATGGATGCTCTGAACATCTTTGTGCAGTTGGGATTCATTGAAAAAATAGAAGCAGAAGAGGAAGAAAAGGATGTCGAAGATATCCAGGACATTGTTTATTCGTTAAGAGAAGAAAAAAGGCTCAACCTGGAATATTACAAAAACAATTTTCTCCATTTCTTTATCTCACTGAGTTTTGTGGCCACGGCCATTGTGAAAGGCAATGAAGATGTGATTTCGCTGAGCCGCATCATCACCCAGTATAAATTTATCAAAAACCTTTTATGGAATGAGTTTATTTTTGACAAGAACAAGAATGATGAAGAAGAAATCAATGAGGTCATGGCCTATTTGCACGAAAAGAAAATGGTGACCTCGGTGGAGCGGGACGGCGAGGTGTTTATCGAAATCAAGGGCAAGGGCAGCCGAAAGCTCAAACCCTATGCTGATCTGATTCACAATTATCTGGAGTCGTTCTGGATCGTGGTGCGCGGCTGTCTGTATCTCAAGAAAGCGCCGCTGAACAACAGAGACTGGCTCAAGAAAATCATGGCGCTGGGTGAAAGAATGTATAAGAAGGGTGAGGTTTTAAGGCGCGAAGCCCTTTCTCAGCCCAATTATTCCAATGTCATTCTCTGTCTGGAAGATGCCGGATTGATCACAGCTACCAAAGATGAAAAAAGCGACAAGAAAGAAACCTTTTACGCGCTGACCGAAAACCGCGCGGAAATGGAAGTCCTACGCCGCCGTCTCTTCAGACTCCTGTAATTTCCCGAGTTGAATTTCTTAAAAATGGAAGAAGTACGAAAAGATAAGAAGACCAAACTATTTCTGCATTTGAAAAAATGGCTGGAAAAAGCGGTGCTGGATTACAGCATGATTGAAGAAGGCGACCGCCTGCTAATCGGAGTTTCCGGCGGAGCTGACAGCCTGGCGCTGCTTGATTTGCTGGATTCCCCGATGCTCTTCATTCCGAAATTTTCCTTCATCGTCGTCAATATCGACATGGGGTTTGATCCATCTTATCAGGCCTACGACGAGTTGGAAAAATATTTTCAGGACAACAACTATCGTTACGTGATGGAGAAAACCGATATCGGCAATCTGGCGCATTCCGATTTCAATAAAAAGAATCCCTGCTTCTTATGCTCTAAGCTGAGGCGCAAGAGAATTTTTGAAATTGCCGACGCTGAAGGCTGTAACAAAATCGCCTTTGCCCATCATCGCGACGACATTATTGAAACGCTGCTGATCAATTTATTTTACGGCCGGGAAATCAGTACGATGATGCCCAATCAGAGCATCTTCGGCGGCAAACTGCATATCATCCGGCCATTGGTTTATCTTCGTGAAGAGCTGGTCAAGAAATACAGCCGGGAGCGGCAGTTTCCCGTCCTGAAAAATGACTGTCCGACAAGCCGGACATCAAAAAGAATCTATATCAAGAAGCTCCTGGACGAACTGGAGAAAGACAACAAGGAAATCCGCGACAACATCTACAAGGCCATGAGCCACGTCAAACCGGACTATTTACTGACCAGAGATGCGAAAATCAAAAATGTCATTCCGAATCCCGATTTATCGGGTGAGGAATCTATAAAGAAAAAAATATAGAAATACTTCTTAATTCGTGTAAAAAGAAATCATGGCTAAAGATAACACAGCACAAAAACTGATTGCGTCCAACAAAGTGGCGCGCGTCAATTACGAAATCGGCGATATTTACGAAGCCGGCCTGGTTCTCTCCGGGACGGAAGTCAAAGCCCTGCGTGCCGGCAAAGCCAACCTCAAAGACAGCTATGCCTTTGTCAAAGACGGGGAAGTCTTTATCAAAGAAATGCACATCAGCCCCTACGATTTCGGCAACCGCGCCAATCATAATCCGCTGAGAACGCGCAAACTGCTTCTGCATAAAAGAGAAATCAAAAAACTTTACGGCAAGTCCCGCGAAAAAGGTCTGGCACTGATTCCGCTGAAGCTCTATTTCAAAAACGGCAAGGTGAAGGTGGAAATCGGTGTCGGCAAGGGCAAAAAACTCTATGACCGCCGTCAGGACATCAAACAGCGTGAAGAGCGCCGTTCGCTATCCCGCGATTTCAAATCGAGACAGCTCAAGGTTTAGGTCGGAAGAGGGGGCAAATTATGCAAGGCAAGAAAGTCAGCGAAAGCAGAGTCATTATGGCGCAGGTGATGGATCCCGAATGCGCCAATCCCGCGGGCAATGTTCACGGCGGCAATATCATGAAACTCATTGACACCGTCGGATGGGTTGCGGCCACCCGCCACGCGCGCAGACATACGGTTACCGCTTCCATCGACAGGCTTGATTTTTTGTCGCCGGTTTATGTCGGCGATTTCCTGACGCTCTATGCGTCCGTCAACTATGTCGGCAAAAGATCCATGGAAGTGGGCGTCCGGGTTGAGTCCGAAGATCCGATTAAGGGCACGAGACGTCATACCGCATCGGCTTATTTGACTTATGTCGCTCTGGACGATCATCATAAACCGACAGAGCTGCCGACTCTGATATTGGAAACCGATGAAGACAGGCATCGCCATGCTGAAGCGGAACAGAGAAAACAAATCCGGATGGCTGAAAAAACGAAAGAAAAATCAACTTTATAAGCGGCATGCGTCAGAGAAACATCCGTTCTGCATCGAAAATAATTCAAACCGGCATTAATGTTTAAATTGACAAAATAGGTCTAAGTGTCTATATTACAAACAAATCAAAGAAGGGGGTGTCACGGTTTCGACGGGGACATTTGAAGTTGTAGAAGCGTGCCGAGGTTCCTACAGGCCTCGTTAAACAGGTAGGAAACATATAATCGCAGACAACTACGATTACGCTTTAGCCGCTTAGTCGGCTAACGTTCCACCCGGTTCTCCTGTTGACCGGAATGGAACGTCATTCAGACAGGATAGCCAAACTTCTTGCCTGGGGGAGGGCGGCGAACTCTTACAGGATAGCGCGGAAAGATCCGGCCTTAGGGAGCAATCCAGCGCGAAGTCTCTAAAACGAAGGCTACGCACGTAGAAGCTCCAGCGGAAGGTTTTCGGACGCGGGTTCGACTCCCGCCACCTCCACCATTTAAAAAAGACAAACCCGTCTCTCTGGGGTCATTCTCCGGGGTGACGGGTTTTCTTTTTCTCCTTGTTTCTAAAGGGTTTGCGCCCGTTTCACATCTTTCCAAAGCACCTCTCCGCACCATCGATTCTCCCCATCCTCCAGCCTTTCTTTCTCTGTTTGGCCCCTGATTCTCTGTTTTCTCCGGACCAAGTCCGAAGCTCGTCCGGAAAGCTACATCCTTGATTGATATGGGTTTGCGGCTGGTTGCCGTTTTGGGCGGTTGTCTTAGGTCATCGCTCGATGCCGCAACCGGACGTTTTTTTCGAAATCGCCCGCTTCGGCCGTGAAAAGAAGCGTGGTCAACTCCGGTTTCCTGCCCCCGAAGAAGAAAAGCCGACGCTGATGGTCGGCTCTCTGGGGGTGGTCTCCGGTCCGGTCGTCAGTCGGTAACAAAGCCGAACTGGCGGCGCTGCTCGGCCCAGTCCTCGGGGAAGGTCTGGGTCAGCTTGGCCAGCGAGAGCCCGTTGGGTTCCTCGCCGTTGATCAGGGCTTCCACGATGTCTGGGGCCAGGGTCGTCAGCTTGAGGATGCGGGCCACATACGAGCCATCGACGTCGAGGGTACGGGCAAGCTCGCTGATGGACTTGATCTGGCCGGATTCGAGGATGTCGGCCCAGGAAAAGGCTCTTGCCAGCGCCTGGAGGATGGCGGACTGCACCGGCTCCTGCGCCCCGGGGATCTCTCCATCCAGGGCCTGGGGAGCGATCACCGTCTTGCGGCCGCGCATGCGCCGGATCAGCATCGGGATGTGGATCTGCAGGTTACCGTTGTCAGCCACGGTAATGGTCGGCTTCATTTTCATCGGCTTGCCCTCCGTTCGGTGACTTCGCATGCCAGGCCAGCAAGCTCGGCGATGAGTGTCGTCAGTCCGTTGGTGCGCAGCTCCATGTCGATTCCGGTCTCCCGGATCTCCACCTTATCCACCAGGAGGCGGATGAGCCGGTTCCGCTCTATCGGAAAAAGGTCCTCCCAGAAGCCCTCGACATTCTGGAAGGCCTCCGAGACATCCAGCTCCGTGATGCTGTTCCCCTGGTAGGCTTTGCATCGCTCGCTCACGTGAGTCAGTTGTTTCGAGAGCTCGACCGCCTGGCGGTTGACGGTCGTCAGCATCTCGGCCTTGCCCGGCTGATCGCTGCCGGGTTTCATCAGTTCGAGTGCCTGCTCCCTCGCCTGCGAAAGCTCCATCTCGAGTTGGGCTTTCTGCTTGAACAGCCGCTCCCGCTCCGCCTGCTCTATGTCCCGGGCCGCGAAGAAGGTTTTGGCCATCAGCGTCGGCGTGCGAAACACCGCGCTCAACTGCTCAATCACGGCCTGCTCGATGTCCCCGGCGGGAATCCGTTTGAGCGGGCACCGGCTCACGGTCCGCTTGCTGTCCTTCTGGCAGATGTAATAGGTGTAGTGGCGGCCGTTCTTGCGGGCGTAGGTCGGTCCCATCGCGCATCCGCAGTGGCCGCAGCGGATGACGCCTTTCAGCGGGGCGACCATTTTGGTTCTGGCCATGGAAACCTTGACCGGTTTGTTGTCCTCCAGAATAGCCTTAACCTTGTCCCAGGTCGCCCGGTCGATGATCCCTTCGTGCTCACCAGGGTAGCTGCGGTCCTTGTGGGCGATCTCGCCGATATAGATCCGGTTGTTCAGCAGCCGGTAGATGTGGCCTGTATTCCATTCTGAGCCCTCGCGCACCTTGCCTTTCTTGGTGGTCCAGGCCTTGGTGCGGTACCCCTGTTCGTTCAATTCCTGGCCCAGCTTCTTGGCCGAGCCGATCTGGATGAAGCGGCGGAAGATGTACTGTACCGTCCTGGCTTCATCCGGGTTGACCAGCAGCTTCTTGTTATCCCGGTCGACGTCGTATCCGAGGATGGGCACGCCACCGCAGTATTTTCCCCGGCGCTTGGCTGCCGCCACCTTGTCCCGGATACGTTCGGCGATGACCTCCCGCTCGTACTGGGCGAAGGTAATCAGGATGCCGAGAAACATCCGGCCGGTGGGATCGGTGGTGCTGAAGTGCTGGGTGACCGAGACGAAGCTGACGCCCTTCTCATTGAAGAGGTCGATCATCTTCATAAAGTCCAGCAGCGAGCGGGACAGCCGGTCGACCTTGTAGACCACGATCACATCAATCTTCCCGGCGTCGATGTCCGCCAGCAGGCGGCGCAGCCCCGGGCGCTCCATGTTCCCACCCGAGAAACCACCATCGTCGTAGCGATCCGGCAGAGCCGTCCAGCCACGCATCCTCTGGGCTTCGATATAGTGTTCCGCCGACTCCCGTTGGGCATCCAACGAGTTGAACTCCTGTTCGAGCCCTTCCTCGTGACTCTTGCGGGTGTAGATGGCACAGCGCAGGGTCTTGTTCTTGCCCGGCGCGACATTGCTGTTATCAAGCATCCGAACCTCCCTCGGCTTTTCTGCCGTAAACCTTTTTCAGCCCGAAAAAGACTTTGCCGTTCCAGCGCGTCCCGGTGATCTCCCTGGCCACCGCGCTGAGCGACCGGAAGGTGCGACCTTCGAATTCGTAGCAATCGGCAAGGACGATCACCTCATAGCGACGGTCGTTCCAGACCCGCACCAGTCTGGTCCCGGGCAGGATCGCCTCGTTCGATTTCCGCTCTTCTGGGATGCGTCGATTGACAGTGGCGACCGGGTCCTCCTTGGCGGCCTGCTGGAGATGGACCTTGGCCTGCTCGGACAGCCCGCCGTAGAAAAGCTCCTGGATGCGATAAGCCAGCCGCTTGATGAGGAATTGCTTTTTGTACTGGGGCGGCTCTTCGCCGTAGAGGTCGAGCCATTTTTCCCGGAGCTGCTCCAGGGACATGGATTGCAGCAGGGCCATCTGCCGAAGGACTGAGTTTCGGGTTCGGTCCTGGATCTTGCCGCCGGTGGCGGCGTTCTGTAACTCATTCATTTTCAACTCCTTAATTTGGTTTCTGGACGAGTTGTCATGAATGAATGCTCTGTTCCGGCAATGAATCAAGTCCTTCTCCGAGCACAGGGGAAGAATCTTCGAAAACCTCTAACTCATTGCCCACACATGCGTTTTTTGCCAATCGGCGCAGGATCGCCGTGGCCAGAATGGAGGCGGCTGACTGGAGCCTCGCCTCACCCGACAGGCGGCCGGGTTTGCCGTTTTTGCCAAGGTCATCCGTCCCTGGCCCATCATTCATTTCCTGTACATCCAACATCGAACACCTCCGGTTGGACCGGGGGGCTGGATGGCGTGGATGCCAGAAAACGGCGGCGGTCGGGATGCGCGTTCGATGGCACCCACAACCGCCTCAGCTCCGCCTCTGGTCGGTTATCTGGTTTCTAACTGTTCGTCCGGTTTCAAACCGGCTTTCTTCAGGCATTACCTACCGAGGGGCTCATGGAAGTGTCGGAAATCAGGTGTGAGATTATTTCTTGACCTGATGTGCATCAGGTTTATATTATTAGGGTTTGTTGGCGCATTGCGCCTTTTTGTCTTTCAACAGAAATGGAGACTCCATGGGCAAAGCGAAAACGGATGAGATAACGCCGTTGCAGCGAAAAACGCTCGAAGAGATATGTCGTTTCGTCGATGCCAAGGGTTTTCCTCCAACGGTGAAAGAACTGAGTGAGATCTTTGAGATCAGCCCGGCCAGCGCCCACGACCGAATCAATCAACTGGTGCGCAAGGGATACCTGAAGCGAGAGGACGGAAAGTCGCGAGGCATAGCTGTTGCCCGCCGCCCCAGTGAGATGGCTGCCTCTCTGGTTTCAGTTCCTGTTGTGGGTATGGTGGCCGCTGGCCGCCCCATCCTGGCCGAAGAGAACATCACAGGCCAGGTGCTGGTCGAGTCGGACGTCGTTCGTTCCGGACAGCACTTCGCACTCCGTGCGGTGGGGGACAGCATGGTCGGTGCCGGTATTAACGATGGCGATTTGATCATTGTGCGGCAGCAGCCCATCGCCGAGGACGGTGACATCGTTGTGGCGCTGTTCAACGACGAAGCGACTGTTAAGCGGTTGAGAATCAAAGACGAGCTCATCGAATTGGTGCCCGAGAACCCGGAGGTACGGAAGATCCGAATCAGGCCGGAGGATGACCTTCGCGTGTTGGGCAAGGTCGTTGGGTGGAAACGGAATTGATCGAGACAGATATGGAAAAGTAACGACAAAACGAGAGGAGTAACTAATGGCAACTTTCAACCTACGCCGCTTTTCGAAGCCGGAAATGCTCCGGCGAATCGACAGGAAGCATCTCATTGCCTTTCTGGAGCCTCATGCCGCCTATTTTTCAGCTCGCGGCGTAGAGTTGCCACCAGTCCAGCAGGAAGATGGCCTGGACTACAACGCGCTCAGTCACATTTTGCTGACCCCGGACGGCTCAACTCCAGACGACCTTGCAGAGGCCTTGTTCTATGTAAATGAAGTTTCGACTCCTGAAGGATTCGACTCCATTCAGGATGAGATCGCTGGAACGGACATCGACGTGGAAATTGGGGAGAACGCCGCACCGGCAGACTTGGCTATACAGGTCTGGATGGCTGATCGGGAAATCATCGAGAAGGTACACGCCGAACAGTTCTTCATGAACGTCAGGTCCTTCGAGTATTTCAAGACCAAGAAAAACCCGCTGCCAGATTTCGTGCTGCCATCGGAGGAAACCCTCGCGGCCCTTGAAGCCGATCTTGACGAATGGTTTTCTAAGAAGCGTCGGGGCAAGTATTCCAAGGTGTTCGTTTATCCGAAAGAAGGCCACACATGGTTCCTCGTGCGCCACGGGAAGCCCTATGCTCGTGAGGCGGTCATTGAGGCCGGTGAGTCCACCAGTCAGTACTTCCGCCCTGAAAAATTCGACGTGCTTGCCTACAACCCCGTCATTGGGGAGATCCGCATGAACGCCGAAACCAAGGGCGAGAAGGAGCTCTACCGGAAGAAATTCGGGCTGCATCTGTTCGGCAACGAAGAGTTCTTTAGCGAGCGTAGCCGATTCGACCTCGAGCCACTACGGCAGATCGGGGAAGAAGCGCTTCTTTGTGACGACGTGGAAGGCATTGAATACGTCAGACTGAAAGAGGTTCAGTTTTTTTGGGGTGGCGCACACAAGGATATAGAAATCCGGCGATCCGAGGACATGTTCGCTTCTCTCCGAGATCGGGATAAGACCCTTCCCGCTGGAGGCAAGATCGTCAAGGCGAGCTTCCAGATCAAATTCGACGGTTCCAAGACGCCCAGGTCGGTCACCTTGAGTTCAGGTAACCGAGCGCAATTCAAGCGGGATGGTGATGCCGAGGTTATCGAGCGCTGGCTCGGACTCAGGGGCTTTATTGTCGGAGCCGGAGGGGCCTCGGATGAGTGACCCCTTCTGGGCATACCTGGAGACATTGCCTGGAAAGTCGGCGGCGCTGTTCGATTGGGATAAGGCGCTCTCCGGTTGGGACCGGTATCCATTGTTTCGGGACAATTTTCTTCAACTGACCAAGAATCACGCGACCGCTGTGGATTGCCCGACGGAATGTGGCCTGGGATGCCCACGTAGTGTGATCACCCATGCGAAGACCGACATCCGAGCCGTCTGCATCGAAAAAGAACACGCGGCCATCCAACTCTCTCCACGGCAGACGCTGATCTACCGGCTCAAGCAGTCAGCCATCAATGGCGCTATCTGCACGGCCATGGGAATTGAACACCGAGAGGCAAAACTCGATGGCCTGCCCCACACATGGAGACTGGGCGATTTCATACCCACGGCCGGGATGGACTTCCCTGTTGTGCTGACAATGCAGGACAGCAAGGACACGCTGGTAGAGGTCGTCCGATCATTATGCCTTTCGACCCCCAAACCCTTTGTTGTAATAGCGCCCACGCGCCTTCATCTGAGTCCTGCAGTTGAAACACTGCTGGCGCAGAAAGACAGCCTTTTCGTCGCGCTGAACGAAGATCTGTACCTGGGTGATGCGCCACGACTCCTGACCTGTCGGGACAAGACTGAGATATTCGCTCCCCTTATCGATCAGGTGCCTGGGCCGGATTCAGGCGGCACAGTGTTTTTCATGACACCGCCGGGCACCACATGGCCACAAATCAAGATTCAGTTCCGCGATGGCCATACCGTCACAATATGGGCGGGAGACCAGAGCGGTCGATACACCTATACGCAAATGGGAATGGCGAGCAGGAAGAATGGCAATCCAACCGAGCAATGGAAATTGCTTGAGGGGTTTGCCAACTCCAGTGGCGAGATCGACTGGCACAGCCGATACGCCTCGGACAAACTGAAGAAACAAAAGCAAGAGTTGTCGAAGCACCTGCGTGAATTCTTCCGGCTCGATGATGATCCCATCGAATGGGTCAAGGATACAAAGACCTACCGATGCAAGTTCCGCATCCTCCCGGAAGGTGCCGAGGTCTACTGACCACCCTTAATATCCAAGCGAAATTAAAGCCCCGATTCAGGATTCTGGATCGGGGCTTTTTGCGTCTTGGAGGCCCGCCCGGTGAAATTTCACTGGGGCCGGGCAAAAAAAGTTAAAAAATTTTTCCTCTGTAAACCCACCACCAATCAGAGCCTTACGGGCTTTCCTCCTCCTTGAGCCAGGGCGTTTTTCGGGGTCGCAACGAAAATTCGCCAAAGCAGGGTGACAGGTCTGGTGAACACAAAGAGTTCACGACCGCCACCCGGGAAATTCATGCCGGACCTGTCTCCCGGTCGGTCCAGAAATGAAGGAGGTTCGGCATGAACCAGACAAGTAAAGCACATCTCACCCCACCGAAGCGGCGGCTCATCGAGCTGATGCAGGACATCAACTTCGGCCGCATCACCAACATTCCGGTCCGCGACGGCGAGCCGGAACTCACCCCTGACACAGTCATCGAGCGCGAGATCAAGCTGGGCGGACAAAGCGGTCCCCGGCCCGAGCGCGACCAAGATGACTTCATCCTCAAGCAAGAGGTCGTGGCGCTACTGGAGCACCTCGCGCAGATGGGCAGCGGAAAAGTCTGCCTGCTCGAGATCAAACACGGTCTCCCGTTCCTGATGCGCATCGAGGAACGGGCAGCCTGAACACGTAACGACCTGAACCCTTAGACACTGGACAACAAGCTGGACGCATGGCGGAGGCTGTTGTGGGTGTCGCCGAGCCGAATACGGCAATTGGCGGCGTACCTGCGACCCCTTCGCCCACGCGACAGCTTTGTCCTGTGATCTGGCCCGTGCCGACACCCACGCGGACCTCCTCCTCGCTCCGAGGAGGCCCCGATGGTTTCACAGAATTCTTACGACGGCATCGACAAGTATGCCGCCGACCTCATTCGGCACAAAGCACGTCAACTCGTAGGCAAGGCCGGATTCACCGAGGACGACAGACCCGACCTCGAACAGGAACTGATGATCGATCTGCTGCAGCGGATGCGGCATTTCAATCCCGCCAAGGCCAAGAAGACCACCTTCATGGCCCGGATCGTCGAACGTCACATCTCCACCATCCTGGAGGCCCGGTTCGCCCAATGCCGGGACTGGCGGCTCTGCCAAACCTCACTCAACGAACCCCTCGACAACGGCGAAGGCGACACCACCGAGCGGATCGAGTTCCTGGACAGCGAAGGTTCTCTGGGAGGCGGCACCCGCGAGACAAGGGAGCGCCTCGCCCATGAGATCCGCATGGATCTCGGCCAGGCCATCGCCTCGCTGCCGGAAGAGCTCCGGGATCTGTGCGTGCGCCTGCACGACAGCACCATGGCCGAAGTCGCCCGGGAGATGGGCATTCCCAGAACCACCCTCTACGACCGGCTGAGCAAGCTCCGGGACGCGTTCCGCGAGGCCGGGCTCGAGGACTACCTGTGATCTCCGACGCATCAGCTCTGGCTCCGGTAAGTAAGCACCGTGCCGCATGGTGCGGCTATCCGGGGCCTCGGAAATCAGAACCTGAACAAAAGAGGAGTTCAACCATGACTCACGACACCTACAAGTACCGTTTTGACGAGTCGGTCCCGGCCCAGGAACTGGAAGACACTTTCATGCTGGCGATGCTGGCCGTCGAAAGCCTGCATGGCCGTTCCCGTGTGCGGATGGAGAGCCGGTTCAATCTGGACAAGGCCCGACGCACCTGCGTGATCGACGCCTCCACCGATGTCGGCAGCGACCTCGCCCGCATCTTCACCGGCTTCGCCACCAAGGAATACGGCGAACGCTCGGTCCTGATCGAACGATCCCAGCCGTCGGGTTGCGCCTGTGCCTCCAAGCATCGGGCAGCGCCCGCCGCCGCGACAGCGGGGGTGGCGGTATGAGCGAGCTGATGACCACCACCTATTCCATGTGGCGGCTGTTCCGCAACTGCCGCATGGCCTGCAAGTGGCGCTATATCGACGAGCTGGTGCCACTCGAGCGCGACCCCAATCTGGCCTTCGGCTCGGTCATTCACGACTGCCTGGAGTGCTGGCACGGCGAGCGGGATCTGGCCAAGGTCCTCGACCACATCGACCGGACCTATCCGAACAGGGCGCAGGACGACCATCAACAGGCCGACTGGCATCTCGCCCGGGCCATGATGAGCGCCTATGCGAAACACTACCCGGCCGAAGAGTTCGAGGTCGTCGCGCTCGAGAAGACCTTCGAAGGTCCCATCGTCAACCCGGCGACCGGGGCGACCTCGCGCAGTTTCATTCTCGCCGGGAAGGTGGACGGCATCGTCCGTCAGGATGGCCAGTATTTTCTGCTGGAACACAAAACCGCCGCGCAGATCGACGCCAGCTATCTGGAGCGGCTGTGGACTGATTTCCAGATCATCCTCTACGCCTGGTACCTGGAGCAGACCCTCGGCATCACGGTCAGCGGCATCATCTATAACGTCCTGGTTAAAGCCCGGCTGCGCCAGGGCAAGGGTGAAACCGAAGCTGAATACGAAGCCCGCCGAGACGAACTGATCGCCAAGTCGAAAACCGGCAAAAGCAGCGCCAAGCGCAAGCTGCCGGAGGACGACGACACCTTCCAGCAGCGGCTTCAGGAGAAGTACCTCGAGCCGGGCATGTTCCATCGCGAGGTGCTCTACATCTCCCGCGACCAGTTCGAGGAACTGCGGGCGGAGCTGTGGGAACTCTCCAAGGCCATGCTCGACGCCCGTCGGCGCGACACCTTCTACCGCAACACCAGCTACTGCTTCCAGTACGGAAGGCCCTGCGCCTACTTCCAGCTCTGCCGCTCGGGCGGCAACCCCAACGTCATCGAAAACCATTTCCAACGGATCGCCCCGCACGAAGAGCTGCGGGACGGAGCCGGTGAAGACGCCGCTCCGGTGTTTTGAAATCCCAACCATAAGGAGACGAAGCCATGCTTCCCAAGACCAAAAGCAAACCCAAACACACGCTCTCGGACCTCACCGCTCTGGTGTACGGCCCGAGCAAGATCGGCAAGAGCACCTGGTGCTCCAAGGCCGATGACGCACTGTTCCTGGCGACCGAGCCGGGCCTGAACGCCCTAGAGGTTTTCCAGACCCCGATCACCTGCTGGGACGACCTTCTGCAGGCCTGCGCGGAGATCGCCGAGGGCAAGCACGAGTTCAAGACCATCGTCGTCGACACGGTGGATAACGCATACAAGATGTGCTCGGACTACGTCTGTAAAAAATTCAAGATCGAGCACGAATCAGACCTTGGCTATGGCAAGGGCTACGCACTGATCAACAACGAGTTCCAGCGCGTCATCAACAAGCTCGCCTTCCTGCCCTATGGGCTGATCCTGATCTCCCACTCTCAGGAACGGGACATCGAGACCCGGACCGGCAAACACACCCGCATCGTGCCGACGCTGCCGGAAAAGGCGCGGAAGCTGGTCACCGGCCTGGTGGACCTGATCCTGTTCTGCGATCTGGACATGAAAACCGGCGAGGACGGCAAGCCGGTCTGGCAGCGTGTGATGCGCACCAAGCCCAGTCCCAACTACGACGCCGGTGACCGCACCGGCCGACTCCCCGAAGTCATCCCCCTCGATTTTTCGAGCTTCATGAAAGCGTTCAACAACACGGCAACCGGAGCTGCGGCGAGTGCCGCCCGGCCGAAGCCGGAGCCGACCGCGAGTGCGGCGGCGAAACCTCAACAGTAAGGAGATCCGACCATGGAACACTACGAAAACCAATCCAACAGCAACCTCGACCTGGCGCAGTTCGATGACGCCTTCGAAACCGCCGAAGTAGAGGAACGTGAGTTCGAGACCGTCCCCGACGGTAAGTACCAGGTCAACGTCGACCGGGTCGAACTGACCCGCGCCCAGACCTCGGGCAACCCGATGCTCAAGTGGACCCTGCGCATTATCGCGCCGACCCACAAGGGCCGTCTGCTCTGGCGCAACAACGTCATGGCCAGCAACGAGAACATCAAGTGGCTCAAGCAGGACCTCTACACCTGCGGGCTGCAGCTTCAGAAGCTCTCCGACCTGCCGGGCCACCTCGAGCAGCTTCTCAACATCAAGCTGGAGGTGACCAAGCGCACTCGCGGTGAAAACGAGAACATCTACTTCAACCGTCGCATTGTCATGGCCGACGATACCGGGGCTCCCGGCGCGGCGATGGACGACATGATCCCGTTCTGATGATGGACCGGATCACCGTTGTCGTCGACACCCGCGAACAGGAGCCCTACAGCTTCGATAGCGACAAGGTTTCGGCGGTTCGCAAGGCGCTGCCCGCCGGTGATTACTCACTGGTCGGCCTCGAAGAACGGGTGGCGGTGGAGCGCAAATCCCTGACGGATTTCGTCTCCACCGTCATCCGGGGGCGCAAGCGGTTTCACCGCGAGCTGGAAAAGCTCTCCGCCTACGAATCCGCCTGTGTGGTTGTCGAGTGCAACTTTCGCGATCTGGTCGATGGCCGCTACCGCAGCGATGCCCACCCGCACGCGCTGATCGGAACGGTCGCCTCAATCGTCGTCGACTTCGGTGTCCCCGTCTACTTCTGCTCGGACCGGCAGGCCGCCTGCCGTTTTGTCGAGGAGTACCTGACACGTTTTCACCGGAGGATCGCGAGATGCCAAAAAGAAATGAGAGTAACCCGGCGCGACTCCGGGGAAGAATAGAGCGCGTTTACTATGCCGGACCCAAGTTCTCCGCAGGCCGACTGCTCACCCCGACCGGTGAGGAAGTCCAGTTCGCGGGCAATTTGTTCGCCCGGGAAAATCAGCCTGTGGTCCTGCTCGGGTCGTGGGCCACCCATCCCAAATACGGCCGTCAGTTCAAGGTCGACGGGATGGAGCACGACCTCGAACTCGATCCGGAGGGGCTGATCCACTATCTGGCCAACCATCCGGAGATCAAGGGCATTGGTCCGGCCAAGGCCAGATTGATCGTCGAGAGCTTCGGTGACGCCTTTGAAGAAACCCTTCTGAATGATCCCGAACGCATCGCGCTCAAGGCTCGGCTGCCGCTGGACGCGGCCCGGCGGCTGCGTGACGAGTGGTTGAAGAACCGCAGCGTCAACACCGTCATGGCCTGGCTGTCGGCATTCGGCCTGACCCATCATCAGGTCACCACCCTGGTCGAAAGACTCGGCGGCAACTGCCTCGATATTCTAAAGGAAGACCCGTACATCCTCATTCGGGAGATCCGGGGATTCGGCTTCAAGAAGGTCGACAAGATCGCCCGCAAGCTGGGCACCCCCAAGGACCACGTTCCCCGTATCCGGGCCGGTCTGCTGTTTTGCGTCCGTGATGCCCTGGACAATGGCCACTGCTGGATCGAATACGAGGATCTGGTGGACCAGACCAATCTGCTACTGGTCATGGATGCCCTGGACAGCCGGGTCCGCATCGAGAGCGCCCTCGACGCTCTTATCGAAGAACAGGCGCTTTCCTGCGATTCCCACGGTGGACGTTTCGTGGTCGCTCTGCCGGAGATCGTCCGCATGGAGCGGGAGCTGGCCTCGCTGTTCGGCCAGGCCGAAACACCCAACCCGCATTTCCAGTCCGTCAAGAAACTCGATGCCCTGATTCGGCGCTGCGCATCAACGCTGAACGAGAAGCAGCTCGAAGCGGTGCGCTCGGCCCTCCAGCACAGCATCAGCCTGATTTCGGGTGGAGCCGGTTCGGGCAAGAGCTACACCATTTCGGTCATCAACACCATCTGCGAGGAGAGCGACCTGGAGGTCGTGCTCGCCGCGCCGACCGGCAAGGCCGCCAAGCGCCTGGAGGAAGTCAGCGGCCGTAGCGGCACCACCATCCACCGTCTGCTCGGCTATGACGGCAAGGGTTTCTCGCGTAGCAAGGAGAGCCCCATCGATGCCGACGTCTTGGTGGTCGATGAGTTTTCGATGGTCGACGTGCCGCTGGCCTGGCACTTGTTCGAGGCAGTCGACCTGTCGCGGACCACGGTGCTGCTGGTCGGTGACCACAACCAGCTTCCGCCGGTGGGACCCGGAAACATCCTGCGCGATCTGATCCAGACACGCGCCATCCCCACGGTCATCCTCGATAAGGTCGTGCGTCAGGCTGGCGTCCTCAAGGAGAACTGCACCGCCGTTCTCAAGGGCGAAGTGCGCAAGACCAGCGAGGCGTCGGTGGCCGGATGCCGGGATTGGTACCTGGTGGATCAGTTCACCGATCCGATGGCGGCACGCTCGTTCCTGCTGGACCTGCTTCAGGAGCGGCTCGACGCCCTGGGTTTCGACATCATCAAGGACGTGCAGGTGCTGACGCCGACCCACAAGGGGCCGCTCGGCACCAAGGAACTAAACGAGGAACTGCAGCGGCTCATCCAGCGCAAGCTCTGGAGCACCGAAGTGCCGCCGGTCGCCATGGGCCGCCGCGCTCCGTTTCTCAAGCATGACAAGGTCATCCAGACCCGGAACAACTACGACCTGAACGTGATGAACGGTGCCATCGGCTATGTGGTCGATGTCCTCGCGAACGGCACCCTGGTCATCGACTTCGACGGCATGCCGGTGGAGCTGGAGAAGGGTTCGCCCGACCTGCAGGATCTGCAGCTCGCCTATGCGCTCACCATCCACAAAACCCAGGGTTCCGAGTTCCCCTGCGCCGTGGTGGTGGTCCACAAGGCGCATTCCTTCATGCACCACCGCAATCTGCTCTACACCGGAGTGACCCGCGCCCGGCGCACCGCCATTGTCCTGGGTGACCACTGGGGCATCCAGAACTGCGCCAAGCGGTGCCAGGTGGATGACCGCCGGACCTTTATGCCCCTGTTCCTGGACGCCGCCCAACACGCGGAAGCCGATTTCGCCCGTGTCGCGGAGGCCGAATGAGTATGGGCGGAACGGATAACGTCAGGGAGTATTACCGGCTCGTCACCGAGATGGACATCGGTGACGTGGCCCGGGCACTCCTGCCGGGACGGATCACCCAAGAGACCGGCCAGCGCTTGATGTGCGACTGCCCCAACCATCAGAGCCAGTCGCGTCTGTCGCTGCACGTGATGCTCGACAAGCAGGGCTGGTACTGCTTCGGCTGCGGAGTCGGCGGTGATGTGCTGC